>NZ_CABVHY010000168.1 GCF_902497875.1 Pseudomonas fluorescens | reverse complement strand
GGATCAGGTGGTTCCAATGCTCTATGGTCGTCAAGAAATTCGGGTACTGAGTCGTGGCCAGTTGGCCTCGCTTCAGCAAATTGGGTATGTGATAGCTTTCGGTGTTTTGTGAGTATCTCGAACTTTCGGTTCGTTTCGTCTTCACACACCGCAATCTGGTGCTCTTTCGAGTCAACAAATTGCTTGGGTGTTATATGGTCAAGCCTCACGGGCAATTAGTATTGGTTAGCTCAACGCCTCACAGCGCTTACACACCCAACCTATCAACGTCGTAGTCTTCGACGGCCCTTCAGGGGACTCAAGGTCCCAGTGAGATCTCATCTTGAGGCTAGTTTCCCGCTTAGATGCTTTCAGCGGTTATCTATTCCGAACATAGCTACCCGGCAATGCCACTGGCGTGACAACCGGAACACCAGAGGTTCGTCCACTCCGGTCCTCTCGTACTAGGAGCAGCCCCTCTCAAATCTCAAACGTCCACGGCAGATAGGGACCGAACTGTC
>NZ_CABVHY010000167.1 GCF_902497875.1 Pseudomonas fluorescens | reverse complement strand
GTCGACCCGTAACTTCCCGAACCGTCTGGGCGACGGCGCGAACGTCTACCTGGCTTCGGCCGAGTTGGCGTCTGTCGCCTCCATCCTGGGTCGTCTGCCGACCGTCGAGGAGTACATGGAATACGCCGGCAAGATCGACAGCATGGCGGCCGATGTTTACCGCTACCTGTCCTTCGACCAGATCGCCGAGTTCCGTGAAGCGGCTGCGAACGCCAACATCCCGGTCGTTCAAGCCTGACGCCTGTGGCGAGGGAGCTTGCTCCCGCCGGCCTGTCCGCGCTCGGGCGCAGCAATCGTAAAATCAGCCCCCGCATTCCATCTGGATACTCGCGGTGGCTGATTTTCGGGCCGCTTCGCAACCCAGGGGGAGCAAGCTCCCTCGCCACAAAAAAACGCCGCCCATCGTGAGATGAGCGGCGTTTTTTCATGCCTGTACGAAGATCAACTGTGTGGGCGTACTCGCGGGGTGTCAGTAGGCACTTGTATTGACTGACACACCGCCTTCTCGCAGCCCCTCAATTGTCTGGGTACATCCGCGAGAGCCAGGCCGGC
>NZ_CABVHY010000166.1 GCF_902497875.1 Pseudomonas fluorescens | reverse complement strand
GCCGGCCTGGCTCTCGCGGATGTACCCAGACAATTGAGGGGCTGCGAGAAGGCGGTGTGTCAGTCAATACAAGTGCCTACTGACACCCCGCGAGTACGCCCACACAGTTGATCTTCGTACAGGCATGAAAAAACGCCGCTCATCTCACGATGGGCGGCGTTTTTTTGTGGCGAGGGAGCTTGCTCCCGCTGGGTTGCGAAGCGGCCCGAAAATCAGCCACCGCGAGTATCCAGATGGAATGCGGGGGCTGATTTTACGATTGCTGCGCCCGGGCGCGGACAGGCCGGCGGGAGCAAGCTCCCTCGCCACAGGCGTCAGGCTTGAACGACCGGGATGTTGGCGTTCGCAGCCGCTTCACGGAACTCGGCGATCTGGTCGAAGGACAGGTAGCGGTAAACATCGGCCGCCATGCTGTCGATCTTGCCGGCGTATTCCATGTACTCCTCGACGGTCGGCAGACGACCCAGGATGGAGGCGACAGACGCCAACTCGGCCGAAGCCAGGTAGACGTTCGCGCCGTCGCCCAGACGGTTCGGGAAGTTACGGGTCGAC
>NZ_CABVHY010000165.1 GCF_902497875.1 Pseudomonas fluorescens | reverse complement strand
GCGAAATACCAAGTTTGCCAAACATCTCGCGCAGCTCGGGATCGACCTCGTCAAGGCTATTGGGCCCCGGCGTTTTCGGCTTGGGTGCCGAGTAATAAATGATGTTCTGGTAGTCGATAGGCGCGTAACGGACATTCTGCCAACTGGGCTCACGCATCGTCAGCCAGTGGCGATAGGCCTTCAAGCGCCAATCGAGCAGCCATTGCGGCTCATTCTTCTTCGTCGAGATCAGGCGGATAACGTCTTCGTTGAGCCCGCGCGGGGCCTCATCGCTCTCGAGATCGGAGACAAAGCCATATTTATACGCCTGGCCGCTGAGTTCGCGGATCCCGGCATTGTCAGTGCTCATCGCTGACTCCTCCTGCTGCTGGCAGGACGATTCAATGGTTTTAACTATACTCCATCCCTTTATCTCGCGGCGCGTGCGAGATAAAGGGATGGGGGCCTGCGGTAGCTCCAAAGACATCACGTGCGCCAAAAAACAGGCCGGCCGGTAGGCCGCCTCGCTTTGGCTCTGGCTTTTGATCTTGATCTGGATCTACCCGCCCCTTCGGCAGGCCGAGTGG
>NZ_CABVHY010000164.1 GCF_902497875.1 Pseudomonas fluorescens | reverse complement strand
CGGCAAGACCAGGCATTCGAGGTGTTTTTCACAACGAAAAAAAAGCCGCTGAGAGCAGCGGCTTTGAAGACAACTTCTCAGGGGAAAGAGCCCTGCAAGTGTCGAGGGAAATAGAGCGGTGGTGCAGATCAGCTATCTTTCTCAACCGGCGCTTGTGCTTGGTTGACTGATGTTTGCTGGGGTGTCTCAGCGTTTTTGGCTTTGGCGGTCAGTTCGTTCCGGGACTGTTCCAGGGCATCGGCACGCGCGGCATTTTGCGCAACAAATGCTGGCGACTCTTCAGCCATGGCGAGCGGCGACAGGAACAAGGAAGACAAAACAAAAGCGCTGGCAATACCCATAGTGTTAGACATCTTGAAGACCTTCTTGCAGAGCAAGTGATATTTGGTGTGGCAAAAGTACCGGTCTTCGGCGCGGGGAAAAAGAGCGAATCACATAAAGGACTGTTGCCTTTAAGGTAACAGTAGGTTCATGAGGCCTTCAAAAGATCGCAGCCTGCGGCAGCTCCTACGTCGAGCGGGCACATCCGCGAATCTGCAGATGTGCACAGCATTTGTAGGAGCTGCCGCAGGCTGCGATCTT
>NZ_CABVHY010000163.1 GCF_902497875.1 Pseudomonas fluorescens | reverse complement strand
GATAGGGGTTTCGGAATTTAATCTTGACGATGACCTACTCTCACATGGGGAAACCCCACACTACCATCGGCGATGCATCGTTTCACTGCTGAGTTCGGGATGGGATCAGGTGGTTCCAATGCTCTATGGTCGTCAAGAAATTCGGGTACTGAGTCGTGGCCAGTTGGCCTCGCTTCAGCAAATTGGGTATGTGATAGCTTGGTGTTTTGTGAGTATCTCGAACTTTCGGTTCGTTTCGTCTTCACACACCGCAATCTGGTGCCTTTTCGCTTTTCAGCTCGAAGCATGCAAATTGCTTGGGTGTTATATGGTCAAGCCTCACGGGCAATTAGTATTGGTTAGCTCAACGCCTCACAGCGCTTACACACCCAACCTATCAACGTCGTAGTCTTCGACGGCCCTTCAGGGGACTCAAGGTCCCAGTGAGATCTCATCTTGAGGCTAGTTTCCCGCTTAGATGCTTTCAGCGGTTATCTATTCCGAACATAGCTACCCGGCAATGCCACTGGCGTGACAACCGGAACACCAGAGGTTCGTCCACTCCGGTCCTCTCGTACTAGGAGCAGCCCCTCTCAAATCTCAAACGTCCACGGCAGATAGGGACCGAACTGTC
>NZ_CABVHY010000162.1 GCF_902497875.1 Pseudomonas fluorescens | reverse complement strand
CGGCAGCTCCTTGTATCTCGACTATCGCTCCGCCAGGAGCGATAGTTCTCGACTGATCATCGAGGGAGGGATCTGGAAGCCGTGCAGCTCCTTAGGCCTAGAGCCTGCGACGTAGATCGTGCTCCAACCCTCCACACTCACTCGTATAGTTCGAACGGTATCTTGGGCCCGTCTCTGGCGAGAGCCCGCATTCGCAAGGTTGGACAGAGTGCAGTGATGATCACAATTGATCCAATTGGAGACGATCATGTCCGATTATGTTGGCGTCGACGCCGCTAAACACACCTTTGACATCGCCAAATACCTGCCTAACGGCAAACATAAAACCAAAGCCAAGCTGGCCAATGCAATCAAGGGGTTCGAGGAGTTCCACGCCTGGCTGCAGAAGCATGTCGAGCCTTCAGCCTTGATCGTGATGGAGGCCACCGGCATCTACCATGAAGCGCTGGCCGAGTTCTTGTACAACAAGGGCTATCGGGTCTGCGTCGTCAATCCTGCACAGACCAAGGCCCATGCCAAGAGTGATTTGCAACGGGTCAAAACAGACAAGACCGACGCTAAGTTGATCGCCGATTTCGCCAAGGAAAAGCATGAAAAGCTAAGGCTGTGGGAGCCGGAGCCGCTGAAGTATCGACAGGTGAAGGCCATGGTTCGTCGCCTGAATGACCTTCAGGAAATGCTGCAGATGGAACGTAATCGTCTGGATGTGTCCGACGACAGCGTCAAGATTTCGATCAAATCCGTAATCAGCCACATCGAGAAAGAGATTGCCGAAACCAAAAAGGCTCTCAAGAAACACATTGATGACGACCCGGACA
>NZ_CABVHY010000161.1 GCF_902497875.1 Pseudomonas fluorescens | reverse complement strand
AGAACGATCTAATCAAAGACTAGAAATCAACATTTAGCCTTCATTCGAAGGAAATGCTCATTTCTAAGCTTTACGTGTCAGAAGCAGTAAGTGGTGGAGCCAAACGGGATCGAACCGTTGACCTCCTGCGTGCAAGGCAGGCGCTCTCCCAGCTGAGCTATGGCCCCGTATTTCTACAGGCGTTTCCCACACAAAATTGGTGGGTCTGGGCAGATTCGAACTGCCGACCTCACCCTTATCAGGGGTGCGCTCTAACCAACTGAGCTACAGACCCAATTTCGGGCTGCTTCTTTATCGTCTTCTTCAATGAATCAAGCAATTCGTGTGGGAACTTATGGAGCAGCTGATGTCGTCGATTAAGGAGGTGATCCAGCCGCAGGTTCCCCTACGGCTACCTTGTTACGACTTCACCCCAGTCATGAATCACACCGTGGTAACCGTCCTCCCGAAGGTTAGACTAGCTACTTCTGGTGCAACCCACTCCCATGGTGTGACGGGCGGTGTGTACAAGGCCCGGGAACGTATTCACCGCGACATTCTGATTCGCGATTACTAGCGATTCCGACTTCACGCAGTCGAGTTGCAGACTGCGATCCGGACTACGATCGGTTTTCTGGGATTAGCTCCACCTCGCGGCTTGGCAACCCTCTGTACCGACCATTGTAGCACGTGTGTAGCCCAGGCCGTAAGGGCCATGATGACTTGACGTCATCCCCACCTTCCTCCGGTTTGTCACCGGCAGTCTCCTTAGAGTGCCCACCATTACGTGCTGGTAACTAAGGACAAGGGTTGCGCTCGTTACGGGACTTAACCCAACATCTCACGACACGAGCTGACGAC
>NZ_CABVHY010000160.1 GCF_902497875.1 Pseudomonas fluorescens | reverse complement strand
CGGCTGCGCAGCAGTCGTAAAACCGGCAGACGGGTTTTACCTGACGGAACACGGTGGCTGATTTTGGGGCCGCTGCGCGGCCCAGCGGGGGCAAGCCCCCTCGCCACAGTAAGCTCCCTCGCCACAGGGGTGCGATGCTCGCCTCAAAATCCTGGCCCGGGCTCCGCAATTTCTCGATCAACGATTCACATCCACCACCACCCGCCCCCGCAACTGACCGGCGAGTAACCGCGGCGCAGCCTCTATGGCTTCGCTCAAGGCTATTTCATGACTGATCAGCGGCAACAAGCCGAAGTCCAGATCCCTGGCCAGGCGATTCCAGGCAAGGATGCGGTTGGCCTTGGGTTGGGTCACGCTATTGATTCCGGCCAGGGTGATGCCGCGCAGAATGAACGGCGCCACCGATGCCGGGAAATCCATGCCCTGGGCCAGACCACAGGCCGCCACGGTGCCATTGGCGCGCGTACTGGCACAGGCATTGGCCAGGGTGTGACTGCCCACCGAGTCGATCACCGCCGCCCAGCGTTCCTTGACCAACGGCTTGCCCGGTGCGGACAGGGTGGCGCGGTCGATGATTTCGTCGGCGCCCAGTTGTTGCAGATAAGCATGCTCCGAAACACGCCCGGTGGACGCCACGACCCGATAACCAAGCCGGTGCAACAAGGCGATGGCAAAACTGCCGACTCCGCCATTGGCACCGGTGACCAGCACTTCGCCCTGCTCCGGGGTCACGCCATTGCGTTCCAGCGCCAGGATACAGAGCATCGCCGTATAACCGGCGGTGCCGATCGCCATGGCCTGGGCCGGAGTGAACGCTGCCGGCAGGGGAATCAGCCAGTCGCCGTCAAGTCGGGCCTTCTGCGCCAGACCACCCCAATGGCTTTCACCGACACCCCAGCCATTGAGCAGTACTTTGTCCCCGACCTGGTAATCGGGATGACTGCTGATTTCTACCGTCCCGGCCAGATCGATCCCTGGCACCAAGGGGAATTTACGCACCACCGGGCTGCTGC
>NZ_CABVHY010000159.1 GCF_902497875.1 Pseudomonas fluorescens | reverse complement strand
GCAAAAACCCGCTTTCGCGGGTTTTTGTGAAGCTTCAAAGCAATGCTTTGAAGTTTGAATTGGTGCCCAGAAGAAGACTCGAACTTCCACGACCTTGCGGTCACCAGCACCTGAAGCTGGCGTGTCTACCAATTTCACCATCTGGGCAATATCGACATGCGTCTGCGTCGTCGATGGCGCGCACTATACGGACCACCTATTTCACTGTAAACCCCTGTTATTAAAAATACCTGGAAAATTTCACGAGCGGCATTCATGAGAGCTTTCTATGCTTGGCAAAGGGCGTTTCGAGCGCTGTCCGAGCCTGAAATTTCCCGTTTCAATACGCGTATGCCAAACTAACCCGCATATAGACAAGGTGAAAACTCTCTAATGGCCGATTGGCAGTCCCTCGATCCCGAGGCCGCTCGTGAAGCGGAAAAATACGAAAACCCTATTCCTAGCCGCGAACTGATCCTCAAGCATCTTGCGGATCGGGGTTCGCCGGCTAACCGCGAGCAGTTGGTGGAGGAGTTTGGTCTGACCACAGAAGACCAGCTCGAAGCCCTGCGTCGCCGCCTGCGCGCCATGGAGCGCGATGCTCAGCTGATTTACACTCGTCGCGGCACCTACGCGCCGGTGGACAAGCTCGATCTGATCCTCGGTCGCATCAGCGGTCACCGCGATGGTTTTGGTTTCCTGATCCCGGACGACGGCAGCGATGACCTGTTCATGAGCCCGGCGCAAATGCGCCTGGTGTTCGACGGTGACCGTGCGCTGGCCCGGGTTTCCGGCCTGGACCGTCGTGGTCGTCGCGAAGGCGTGATCGTCGAAGTGGTTACCCGCGCCCACGAAACCATCGTTGGCCGGTACTTCGAAGAAGGCGGTATCGGCTTCGTGGTGGCCGACAACCCGAAGATCCAGCAAGAAGTGCTGGTCACGCCGGGTCGCAATGCCAGCGCTAAAGTCGGTCAGTTCGTCGAAGTGAAGATCACTCACTGGCCAACGCCACGCTTCCAGCCGCAAGGCGACGTGGTGGAGGTAGTGGGTAACTACATGGCGCCGGGCATGGAAATCGA
>NZ_CABVHY010000158.1 GCF_902497875.1 Pseudomonas fluorescens | reverse complement strand
CTGCGGCAGCTCCTACGCCGACCGCGTACACCCGCCAATCCGGGGTAAACGCAAATCCTGTAGGAGCTGCCGCAGGCTGCGATCTTTTAGGGGCACCACATTTTTCAGGCCTTACTGGCGAACCAACCTGAGGTTAGGCAATTCCAACGCCTCAGTACTGCGATACGGGTTGATATCCAGACCACCCCGGCGCACATAACGTGCATAGACCGTGAGTTTCTCCGGCTTGAGCAGACGCTGCAGGTCGAGAAAGATCCGCTCCACGCACTGCTCATGGAAGTCCGCGTGCTGACGGAAGCTCACCAGATAAGCCAACAGGCTGGCGTGGTCCAGCGCGGCGCCGCGATATTCCACGGCAACGCTGCCCCAATCCGGCTGGCCGGTCACCGGGCAATTGGATTTGAGCAGATGGCTGTGCACGCTTTCCTCGATCACTCGCGACTCGTCGCAGCGCAGCAGTTCCGGACGCGGCTGCGCATAATCGCTGACGCTGACTTCCAGCTCGTCGATGCACACCCCCGGCAACCCGGCCACACCTTCGGCCTGGACTTCGCTCAGGCTGCGAATTCGCACACCCACCGGCTTGCCGGCCGCAGCCGACAGGTCGGCCTGCAGGGTTGCTTCCAGGCTTTGACGATCGGCGAACGGCGTCTGGTTCAACGAGTTGAGGTACAGCTTGAAGGACTTCGACTCGATGATGTTCGGCGAATCCGCAGGAATGCTGAACTCGCCGATGGCCACCACTGGCTTGCCGGAGGGCAGCAACCAGGACAGCTCGAAGCAGTTCCAGAAGTCCACGCCCTTGTATGGCAGGGTTTCGGCGCTCAAGCCCAGCTCGGCCCATTTCGCCGCGCGCGGGATCGGAAACAGCAGAGACGGGGTGTAGGTAGATATGTATTCACTGGACTTGCCCAGCGGCGAATGTTCGGCTGCGGGATGCATGGCGGGAACCTGACTAAATAAACCCGACAAGTCTATCAGCCTTTGCCCCCGCCTTTGAATGCCAGGCGCTTACTGGCTGATGTTCAGCTTGCCGACCATGCCCGCCTGATAGTGGCCGGGAACGTTGCAGGCGA
>NZ_CABVHY010000157.1 GCF_902497875.1 Pseudomonas fluorescens | reverse complement strand
ATCGCAGCCTGCGGCAGCTCCTACAAGGATTGCATACACCTACAACATCGCGGGTGTACTCGGTCGGCGTAGGAGCTGCCGCAGGCTGCGATCTTTTAGGGGCACCACATTTTTCAGGCCTTACTGGCGAACCAACCTGAGGTTAGGCAATTCCAACGCCTCAGTACTGCGATACGGGTTGATATCCAGACCACCCCGGCGCACATAACGTGCATAGACCGTGAGTTTCTCCGGCTTGAGCAGACGCTGCAGGTCGAGAAAGATCCGCTCCACGCACTGCTCATGGAAGTCCGCGTGCTGACGGAAGCTCACCAGATAAGCCAACAGGCTGGCGTGGTCCAGCGCGGCGCCGCGATATTCCACGGCAACGCTGCCCCAATCCGGCTGGCCGGTCACCGGGCAATTGGATTTGAGCAGATGGCTGTGCACGCTTTCCTCGATCACTCGCGACTCGTCGCAGCGCAGCAGTTCCGGACGCGGCTGCGCATAATCGCTGACGCTGACTTCCAGCTCGTCGATGCACACCCCCGGCAACCCGGCCACACCTTCGGCCTGGACTTCGCTCAGGCTGCGAATTCGCACACCCACCGGCTTGCCGGCCGCAGCCGACAGGTCGGCCTGCAGGGTTGCTTCCAGGCTTTGACGATCGGCGAACGGCGTCTGGTTCAACGAGTTGAGGTACAGCTTGAAGGACTTCGACTCGATGATGTTCGGCGAATCCGCAGGAATGCTGAACTCGCCGATGGCCACCACTGGCTTGCCGGAGGGCAGCAACCAGGACAGCTCGAAGCAGTTCCAGAAGTCCACGCCCTTGTATGGCAGGGTTTCGGCGCTCAAGCCCAGCTCGGCCCATTTCGCCGCGCGCGGGATCGGAAACAGCAGAGACGGGGTGTAGGTAGATATGTATTCACTGGACTTGCCCAGCGGCGAATGTTCGGCTGCGGGATGCATGGCGGGAACCTGACTAAATAAACCCGACAAGTCTATCAGCCTTTGCCCCCGCCTTTGAATGCCAGGCGCTTACTGGCTGATGTTCAGCTTGCCGACCATGCCCGCCTGATAGTGGCCGGGAACGTTGCAGGCGA
>NZ_CABVHY010000156.1 GCF_902497875.1 Pseudomonas fluorescens | reverse complement strand
CACATTGTTTTGTGTGCGGCTTAAGGTCGGCGATGCCGAACCATATGTTTGAACCCTTCGAAAACCAGCACCACCACCGCCAGCCAGATCGGGATGTAAGTCAACCATTCCCCCGGGCCGATGCTTTCTCCCAGCAGCAAAGCGACGCCGAGCAACAGCACCGGCTCGACATAGCTGAGCAGCCCGAACAGGCTGAAGGCCAATAGCCGGCTGGCAATGATGTAGCTCACCAGCGCCGAGGCACTGATCAGCCCAAGCACCGGAATCAGCAAGTAAAGCCACGGGTGTTGCCCGACCACGCCGAAACCTTGCTCGCCGCTTTGCACGAACCACAACGCCACCGGCAGCCACAACGTCATGTCGAGCCACAGCCCACCCAGGTTGTCTGTGCCCAGGCGTCGACGCAGCACGAAATAGGTCGGGTACCCGATGATCACCAGCAAGGTGGCCCAGGAAAAGCTGCCAGCCTGATACAGCTGGTTGATCACCCCGAGTATGGCGAAAAACACCGCAACCTTCTGCAGGTACGAAAGACGTTCGCCATAGACCATTCGCCCGGTCAAGACCATGGTCAGTGGCAGCAAGAAATAACCCAGGGATACATCCAGGCTATACCCGTTCAACGGAGCCCACATGAACAGCCAGAGTTGTGCCCCGACCAGCGCCGAAGAGACCAGCAACCCCAGGCCCAGGGCTGGTTGGCCGACCAGGCGCTTGACCAGTGCGACCACGTGTTTCCATTCCCCCGAGGCGAACATGAAGACGGTGATGCACGGCACGGTCAACAGCATCCGCCAGCCAAAAATCTCGACTCCGCTCAGAGGCGAAAGCAGCGACGTGTAGAAATACATGACAGCGAACAGCACTGATGACAGCACCGATAGAGCAATACCTTTGGACACACTGTCCTCGCGGGAAATGGAGTGGGTTGGATAGGGGAGGCAGGATAACGGGTTTGGGGGAAGAATATCGCTGATCCTGAGCAGGCCCCTATGCCCGCCAGTCGAGCAAGCAGTCCCCCGAAAAGATCGCAGCCTGCGGCAGCTCCTACAACAAGCGTCACCACGCGATAACTCGATTGTTATCG
>NZ_CABVHY010000155.1 GCF_902497875.1 Pseudomonas fluorescens | reverse complement strand
ATCGCGAGCAAGCTCGCTCCCACAGGACCGCGTCGTTTCTATCTTTACCGCCCTCAATAAACACAAGAAGAGGCACTCCCCATGCAACCGGAAAGCTTTACCGGGCAGGCGTCGTTGGTGACGCCGAGCCGCAAGCGTTTTTTCATCATGCTGCTGTTGTTCATCACCGTGGTAATCAACTATCTGGACCGCAGCAACCTGTCGATTGCCGCCCCGGCACTGACCAGCGATTTGGGTATCGATCCGATTCATGTCGGGCTGATCTTCTCCGCGTTCGGCTGGACCTACGCGGCGATGCAGATCCCCGGTGGCTGGCTGGTGGATCGGGTGCCGCCACGCATCCTCTACAGCGTGGCCTTGCTGTTGTGGTCGGTGGCCACAGTGATGCTTGGCTTCGCCGCGAGCTTCATCGCGTTGTTTGTACTGCGCATGGCCGTGGGCGCGCTGGAGGCCCCGGCCTATCCGATCAACAGCCGTGTGGTGACCACCTGGTTTCCCGAGCGTGAACGCGCAACCGCCATCGGCTTCTACACCTCCGGGCAATTCGTCGGGCTGGCGTTCCTCACCCTGGTGCTGGCCTGGCTGCAACATCATTATGGCTGGCAAATGGTGTTCGTCAGCACCGGTGCGGTGGGGATTATCTGGGCGCTGATCTGGTACGCGGTGTATCGCGAGCCACGGGATTTCAAGGGCGCCAACCAGGCCGAAATCGACCTGATCAGCGAAGGCGGCGGGCTGGTGGATATCCAGGCCGAGACCGCCAAACGCAAGGCTCCGTTCAGCTGGACCGACCTCGGCATT
Organism: Pseudomonas fluorescens; assembly: GCF_902497875.1. GTDB lineage: Bacteria > Pseudomonadota > Gammaproteobacteria > Pseudomonadales > Pseudomonadaceae > Aquipseudomonas > Aquipseudomonas fluorescens_BR. Next base: position 300 of record NZ_CABVHY010000155.1, on the reverse strand, counting down.
GTGTTGAGCAAGCGCAAGTTGTGGGGTATCTATCTGGGGCAGTTCTGCCTTAACTCGACGTTGTGGTTCTTCCTGACCTGGTTCCCGACCTATCTGGTGAAGTACCGTGGCATGGACTTCATCAAGTCCGGGCTGCTGGCGTCGCTGCCATTCCTCGCGGCTTTCGTCGGGGTGCTCTGCTCGGGGTTCTTCTCCGACTGGCTGATCCGCCGCGGCGCGACCGTCGGCTTTGCCCGCAAGCTGCCGATCATAGGCGGGCTGCTGATATCCACCTCGATCATCGGCGCCAACTTTGTCGAA
>NZ_CABVHY010000154.1 GCF_902497875.1 Pseudomonas fluorescens | reverse complement strand
GCTGCCGAAGGCTGCGATCTTTTCGGCGAGCCCAACAAATCAGAGCTTGGCGGTTGTCCGACCCGGCTTTTTGGTCTGCAACAGATGCGAGAACACCGCGTGCAGATCGTCCGAGGCGCTTTCTTCGTCGAGGTTGAGCTTGCTGTCGATGTGATCCATGTGATGCATCATCAGGTTCACCGCAAGTGTCGCGTCGCGCGCCTCGATGGCGTCGATCAACTGAGTGTGTTCATCATAGGAACAGTGCGAACGGTTGCCGCTTTCGTACTGGGCAATGATCAATGAGGTCTGGGACACCAGGCTGCGCTGGAAGCTGATCAGCGGAGCATTCTTCGCCGCTTCGGCAAGCTTCAGGTGGAACTCGCCAGAGAGCCGGATACCCGCCCCACGGTCGCCACGGGAGAAGCTGTCGCGCTCGTCGTTGACCATCTGCCTCAGCGCCGCCAGCTCCTCGGCTGTCGCATGCTGCACCGCCAACTCGGTAATCGCTCGTTCCACCAGACGCCTGGCGAGGAACACCTGGCGGGCCTCATTGACGCTCGGGCTGGCCACCACGGCACCACGATTGGGGCGCAGCAATACCACGCCCTCATGGGCCAGACGCGACAGGGCGCGACGAATGATGGTGCGGCTGACCCCGAAAATTTCCCCCAGCGCTTCTTCGCTCAACTTGGTGCCGGGCGCCAGGCGCTGTTCGAGAATGGCCTCGAAGATATGCGCGTAGACGATATCGTCCTGGGTTCCACTGCGGCCGGCTTTGCCTGCTCGCGGTTGTTTCTTGAGGGGCTGCAACTGATCGTTCATGGGCACTCGAGTCGAGGAAACTGCGACGAATTACCGTGACTGTAGTACGACACGGTAGCGCGCGGGCAAATATCGCGGAAAAACATGGCACATTGTACACAACCCCAGGTGCAAACACGACTGTACGGCAGTTTGCGGTCACCGCTGTATTGCAACGTTCACCCAGGTTTGAGTTTAGGCTTGAACACAGAACTCATGGCGAACACCTCCCCCCGTAGGAGCTGCCGCAGGCTGCGATCTTTTCCGTCAGACGACCTGATTCCAGAGGGACATCTGCAAAAGCAAGATCAAAAGATCGCAGCCTGC
>NZ_CABVHY010000153.1 GCF_902497875.1 Pseudomonas fluorescens | reverse complement strand
ATGCCCGGTCACCGGGTCCGGCCGTTCGCCATTAAACCCGAGCAAACTGAGCAATCCTTTTCCTCGAGGGCGATGACCGTAAGGCGAGTAGGCGAAGGGATTGGGCTGAGTCGCGTCGAGTGTGTTCAATACCGAGCGTTGTTGATCAGTGGCCAGCAAGGTGGTATCGAGCTGGCCGCTTTCGGACTGTTGCAGTGCGAGCAACTGGTCTTCATGTTGGAAGATACGGGTCTGCACCGCGCCTTGTATTTCAGTGGCCAGGCGTGTTTTGCAGTAATAGCGCTGGATGGCAGCCTGTTCGAAGGGGGTGCAATCGACCAGATGATCGAGCGGGTCGTAGCGGTAGTGACACAATGGGATTTCGTGACTTGAGGTAGGCATTGACTGAGCTCCGTGCAAGGTCCAAAAAAGCCGAGTCTTTAGCATCGTTCCTTTCTCTGACGTTGCCTACTATCAGAACTGCTAGGGTTTTGGCGCGGGTTCGCTTCAATCGTTCGGCATCGTCGCCAGGTCGTTTTCGCCGAAACAGGTGATTTCGAGTACTACCTCGCAGATCTGCGCGAGCTAAAGGAGGTATTTGGCGTAAGAGTTTATGCCTACTGTTTAATGACCAATCACGTCCATCTTTTGCTTGCGTCTACTGCTCTCCAGCGCGGGCAGCTGACGGGAACCTCCCGTTTTGTGGATGAGGTCGAACACATCACAGGGCTTCGAATAATAAGCCGAGGGTAAGGTAGGCCCGTACAATAAGCTCAACATGAACTATGGGACGGTTAAAATAAATTTGCCCCCTTTTTCTGAGCTTGCTCGCGCTGGATCGCGCAGCGGCCCCAAAACCCGCGACCGAGTTCCATTAGGACAACCGCAATGGCTGGATTACGACTGCTGCGCCCGAGCGCGGACCGGCCGGCGGGAGCAAGCGCCCTCGCCACAGGTTCGACGCTCGGCTCAATATCAGGGTTGGATCAAGAAGAGCGCGGCATGGACGCAGCGCTCTGGTGAGGGTTATTGCACCTTGACGTCAGTTGCGGCTGGAGACTTGGCTGCAACTTTTTTCACCGGCTCCACTTTAGCCGGCGCTTTCTTCGCTACAGGCTTGGCCGGGGCCTTTTTGGCTTCGGTTTTCACC
>NZ_CABVHY010000152.1 GCF_902497875.1 Pseudomonas fluorescens | reverse complement strand
GATCGCAGCCTGCGGCAGCTCCTACACCGATCTCTGTAGGGGCTGCCGCAGGACGCGATCTTGGGGTCTTGATGTTCACTGCGCCATCCTGGCTGCTCGTTTACGACCAGCGCCGAAAGACCAGCGAAGTGTTGACCCCGCCAAAGGCAAAGTTGTTGTTCATCACATACTGGTTGCTCATCTGCCGGAATTCGCCGCACAGGTAATCGAGCTTGCCGCAGTGCGGGTCGACGTCGTCGAGGTTGAAGGTGTGGGCGCGTACAGGTCGCGGTACATCACGGCATCATGAAAACGGCGACCTCAGTGAAGTCGCTCGTTTTTCTGTTCTACGCCGAAACCTGCATCTGCAATCGTCGACCAATGACATCCATCAAATCGCAACCATCGCGCAAAGAAGTCACTAACACCCGCGCTAGCTCACTGTGAACGCCCTCGCTGAGCGCGAAGCTCTCCAGCAATTGAGTAGCGGTGCGGATGCGGTAGGCGGCGGTTTCGTGCAAAACGTCCAGTGGTGCTTCAGTGTCGATCAGCAACGATGCGATGGTGCAGTCGATGCCGGTGACAGGCATGTATCGATCCATGACAAAAAACCTACATTTGGTAAAAGAACGCACTACTCAGCGTTGGCTGGTTGACGGAGCCTCAGGCAACCCTTCGGGGAGGTCCAGGTTGTCTAGCGCTCGATTTACCAGTAACTCGCCCAGCACGGCCAGTTGCTGAATGGCCAACGCTACATTGCGGCGCGGGCCTTCCAGTTCGTAGGCGAGATCGGTGGTCATGGCATTCAGCGAAGCAAGGGTTTCACAGGCGTGACAGAGCAGGGATTCGGTGTCGACATTCGGGATGATGGTGAAGACGTGGCTGACAGGGGCGGGACGGCCTGGATTGCGCAGGCGGGCGCTGACATGGCGTTCGGTGATTTCGGAGAGCTGTGATAGATCGACGGTGTCGACGGGTGGATAGTCTGGCGATTCTGGGGCGTTTGGGGTGGTCTTTTTCATGCCGGAGCTCCTTGCAAGGTTAAGACGGTGCCAGTCTCATGTGGTCAACCAGGATTGGTTGAGGCTATACGTGAGTTGGCGGACCGGTAGATGTATTACCAGAAAATTCCATTTTATTAATCAAGTAAATGAACATCTGTGTAATTAAATGATTCCCGTGTGGCTG
>NZ_CABVHY010000151.1 GCF_902497875.1 Pseudomonas fluorescens | reverse complement strand
GTCGTGCACTGCGCGAATCCCCGCGAAAAAAGCGGGGATACCAGCAAGATGAGCTATGGAGCGAGAGATTTGGTTAGCGCCTATGGGGGCAAGCCCCCTCGCCACAGGTGCGATGTTCGTTGCTAAACGTCTTAACTGACTGGCATCAGACAAGAATGTCCCCGAATAAACTGTTGAATCAGTAAAAAACCACGACTTATCCCGCAGCTACTTTAATGACTTGCTCGATACGCTCACGCGCAGCGCCTGTAAGCCGTTTGATACCTAACACCCTGGCTATTTCAAGGGGCCTGTCAGAAGCCTGAATCAACGAAGCCAAGGTAAGGAGCTCTTCCGCGGCGATTTCCTCTACAGACCTGGCATCATCAAAAGTCGCAGGAATGCGATAGCTGTTCCAGACAGCGATATCACATTGCGCTCGCCATACAAACTGCCCATCGACGGGATCGTTTTTCAGATGATGATGCTGTTCGGTAAGGTCCAACACGCGATCACGAATCAATCGGCCCGTGCGCTGAAAACCATGGGCCCGTGCAACGCGCTGCACCAGTAATGAATCGAGTATCGGAGCCTCTTGAATCAAGACATGCTCGATCAGCTCGGCAAGGACCTGGTTGTACTCTTGCGAGTAGAAATCATCGGCCTTTATCCGATCACTCAGACCACTAAAATCCGTCACCCGGTATTCACTTCGGATCGCAGTAACCGGTGAAACTTCACCTGGTCCAGCACTTTTCAGCTCTGCCAAAACAGGATCGGCATTAGCTGTGGGCAGCTTGGCTGGCACTACTGGCGGAGTCTGCGCTGCCATCTCGATGGGCACACTTTCCTCAACTAGCGAAAGCTGAGGCGAATGGTCTGGCGCAACAGGTTCCACTTCGATCGCCCTGCTTGAACGGGAGCTTTCAAGCAAAGCCTCCAGGGCAGCGTGCAAACGATCCAGTGCGCCCGCTTTATCAATCCACCATTCAGTCGACCAGAGCCGCACAAGGTTCCAGCCCAAGCCCTTGAGAATCGCGCTGCGTACCTTGTCTCGATCCCTGGCGGTCGCTGCACTGTGATAAGTCGCGCCATCACACTCAACGCCGACCAGGTAGTCGCCGGGCCTGTCCGGATGGACGATTCCAAGATCGATACGGAAACGAGAAACGCCGATCTGTGGCACCACTTGCCAGCC
>NZ_CABVHY010000150.1 GCF_902497875.1 Pseudomonas fluorescens | reverse complement strand
TAGCAGCTGGCGAAGCCTGCGTTCGAGGACGTAGTCCTCGTGAATCAGAACACCTTGATCTTCCTGAAAGACCGCGCTCTCAGGTTTTACGACCGCTGCGCGGCCGAACGCAGGCTTCGCCAGCTGCTACGGGAAATCGCGTCGCACTCTAGAACGAATGCGCCTGCTTGCGACGCTTCCACTGGTTCAGCCGTTGTTGCAGGTTCAGCGGGCTATGAATTTGCTGCTGTCGCGCCCGGCTGAACAGGATCAGGGCCAGCTCTGCTGTGGCCAGCGCATCGGCGCTGGCGTGGTGGCGTTCGCCAACCTGCAGATTGAAATAGTCGATCCATTGATCCAGCCCGGCTTTGCTGACGTGCGCTCGGGGGCAGAGCAACGGCGCCATGTCTGCGACATCGAGAAACGTGTGCTGCAAGCGATAACCCAGGCTGTCTTTCAAGGCCCGCCCAAGCATGTGCTGATCGAACGGTGCATGAAAGGCCAGCAACGGGCTGTCGCCGACGAACTCCATGAAGTCCAGCAAGGCTTCGGCCGGATCGCTCCCGGCGGCAATCGCGCTGGGGCCCAGGCCGTGGATCAATACCGCGGGGCTGAGCTTGTGATCTTCGCGCTGCAAGGTTTGTTCGAATTGTTGGCTGAAGTCGATCGCCCCGTCTTCGATCACCACCGCGCCGATGGACAGCACCACGTCCTTGTTCAGGTTAAGCCCGGTGGTTTCCAGATCCAAGACCACCCAGCGTTGCTCGCGCAGGCTGCATTCGCTCAGTTCCGGGGCGGCTATCAAGTGCTCCAGTCGCTGTTGCTGCTCGAGCGTCAGTTTCGGGCCGTCGGGCCTTAGCCAGGAGAACAGACTCATAGCTGATACCGCAGGGCCAGGCTGCTTTGCAATCGCTGGGCCTGGCGCAGGGATTCACGGAGGATTCGCCGATCCAGGTGATTGAGGCTGTCAGGGTCGACCCGGTTGGAGTAGGGCAGGTTCTCGCGGGTTTGCAGTTGATGCTGCTGCATGCGGGTCTGCTGAATGAAGTGGTAGGCCTCCTCGTACGCAGCACCGTCCAGCCGTTCGATGACTTCCCGGGCCACCAGTTGCTGCAAGCGCTCCAGCGTATTATTGGCTTCGATGCCATTGGCCAGGGCCAGTAGTCGGGCGCCGTCGACGAAGGGGGTGAGGCCCTGCACTTTCAGGTCCAGGGTGGCTTTCTCGTTACCTTTGC
>NZ_CABVHY010000149.1 GCF_902497875.1 Pseudomonas fluorescens | reverse complement strand
ACCGCATGTGCAGGTTTTACGACTGCGGCGCCCGAGCGCGGACCGGCCGGCAGGGGCAAGCCCGCCGAACCTGCATGAACTGGCGTTGCCACGACACAAGGCGATTCTCACGGCAATCGAGAATCGTGATGCGTTGGGCGCTCGGCATGCGACGTTGGTACAGCTGGATGATGCGCGCAGTGCATTGGATGTCTGCTGGGTACCGACCCCGTGTAGCTGGTGCTCATCAATGGAGTGCCTCTAGCACATTTACAGCTCTGGAGGGTGGTATCGCGCTGGCGCACCCCGATCTTTTCGTACATTACCCTTGGCAATACAGCTTGGCGCCCACCCACGCTTTGCATGGTTGACGGGCGTCGCATCAGCCCTATTGCGAAGGAACGCAACATGCCCCTACCAACGTCTACCTCCCCCTCCCGGTTAAATATTCTTGCCCGTGCGGTCAGCACTCAATTCGCCAACCGACCGACGCTTCGTTCGGTTGTGACGAAGATGCTCGAGCAGCAGATTGTTGAAAAAACCGCGCCACTCAATACTGAGATCAGCTCGATTTACCTCGACTTTCCCAATGAAACAGGTGGCTACACCACCCACTCATTGGTCGATGTCGTACTTGCCTATCTCGCCAGCGGCGATACCCCTGTTTTTTCAACACAAATAGATGATCGTCCTGTCCGTTTGGTCAATGCGCAACGGCAGAAAATAACCTACCGATCGATCGGCGATACCGCTGAAAGCACCTGGCCCAGCCTGTCGATGATCGAAGACGTCATTCGGGAACTCCCCTCCCTTCTGTACATCGGTTTCCAGGAGACCCTGGTCGCTTACTGGAATGAGCTCGGCAATAGCGGCAGCAGTCGCTTGCAATGGTTGGGCGATCAACTGCGCGACTCGCTGAGAGCAGCAGCCGTCAGCCAGTCGAGCGGCGATGCGACATTGGCCACGACACTCCTGCAACTGGTCGATCACCCCTGTTTACAAGACCGTCCTCCTCTACCGGCCATTCACGCCTATACCCTGCAAGCCACTGCATCCAAAGGCCTCCAGTCCACGACATTGCAGTCCACCGATCTGCTGATTACTCAGGGGGCACGGGCGCTGCTGTGTAGCGTGTCCGGTACCGTAGAGTCATATGCGTCCCTTGGCGATTTCGGCCAGGCATGGGGACAGAAAATACAACGACCACTGGACCTCGATGCCTTCACCTGGAAGCGCTACGAGCC
>NZ_CABVHY010000148.1 GCF_902497875.1 Pseudomonas fluorescens | reverse complement strand
GTAGGAGCTGCCGCAGGCTGCGATTTTTTGCGGGGTACACAAAGATGACGTCCCATTGACCGTCTATGCTGGGCTTACCCCCTCATTCCTGTGCAGCGATCTGCAAGGAGGCAATCAATGGTGCCCACGTCCACTTCCGAGAAAACGTTTTCCCGTGGTCTGCTCGATGTGCTGATTCGTGCCGGGCTGATTGTCGTTCTGGTGCTGTTCTGCTTCGAGATATTCCGCCCGTTCCGCGATCTGTTGCTCTGGTCGCTGATCCTGGCGATCACCCTCTACCCACTGCAAGGCCGGCTCAAGGGCATGCTGGGCTACAAGGACGGACTCATCGCGACGCTGATCGTGCTGATTGCCATCGTTATTCTCATGGTGCCGATCTACCTCTTGGGCACCTCGATTGCCGACTCGGTCGAGCGCGCTATGGTCCTGCTCAAGGACGGTGGCTTCCAGATTGCTCCGCCGGCCGATGCAGTCGCCGATTGGCCGCTGGTGGGCAAGCGCGTGCATGGCGTCTGGCTGCAGGCGGCCACCGACCTTCCGGGGCTGACCGAGAAGTACATACCGCAGATCAAAGGGATCAGCCTGACCCTGTTGAGCAAGCTCGCCGGGGTCGGCATGGGTTTCCTGATTTTCATTTGTTCCCTGATCATCGCCGGGATCTTCATGGCTTATGGCGAGGGTGGCAGCCGCAGTGCGGTGCAGATCGCTTCGCGTATCAGCGGTCCGGCCAAGGGACCGCAACTGGCCGCGCTGTGCACCGCGACCATTCGTGCGGTAGCGCTGGGGGTGGTCGGCATCGCCTTCATCCAAATGCTGCTGGTGGGCGTCGGCTTCGTCCTCAAGGGCATCCCCGGCGCCGGGCTGCTGGCCCTGGCGGTGTTGTTGCTGGGGATCATGCAGTTACCCGCGACGCTGATTACCATTCCGGTGATCGTCTACGTATTCGCCACCGAGGGGGTCAGCACGGCGGGCATCGTCTTTTCCATTTATGTCTTCGTTGCCGGCCTGGTGGATAACGTGCTCAAGCCACTGCTGTTGGGGCGCGGCGTCGATGTGCCGATGCCGGTGGTGCTGATCGGGGCCCTCGGGGGCATGGTCACCGGTGGCATCATCGGTCTGTTCATCGGCCCGGTGGTGCTTGCGGTCGGCTATCAGCTGTTCTGGCAGTGGGTGCAAGACCAGCCGCAAGGTGTGCCAGACGACCAGCCGAAGATCTGACGGGCCTATGTT
>NZ_CABVHY010000147.1 GCF_902497875.1 Pseudomonas fluorescens | reverse complement strand
CACCTGGCCAGCCCGCGAGGGCAGTCGCCGTTGATGGCGCTCAACTGCGCCGGGTTGCCCGAGTCGATGGCCGAGACCGAGTTGTTCGGTTATGGCCCCGGTGCATTCGAGGGCGCGCGGGCTGAAGGCAAGCTCGGTCTGCTGGAGCTGACGGCTGGAGGCACGCTGTTCCTCGATGGGGTAGGGGAGATGAGCCCGCGCTTGCAGGTCAAATTGCTGCGCTTTCTGCAGGATGGTTGTTTCCGCCGGGTCGGCAGTGACGAAGAGGTCTATCTGGATGTACGGGTGATCTGCGCGACCCAGGTCGATCTGTCGGAGCTGTGTGCTCGCGGCGAATTTCGTCAGGACCTTTACCATCGGCTCAATGTGTTGTCGTTGCATATCCCTCCGTTGCGCGAATGCCTCGATGGTTTGACGCCGTTGGTGGAGCACTTCCTCGATCAGGCCAGCCGGCAGATCGGTTGCCCCTTGCCGAAACTGGCGCCGGCGGCGATGGATCGACTCCGGCATTACCACTGGCCTGGCAACGTTCGGCAGCTGGAGAACGTGTTGTTTCAGGCGGTTTCGTTGTGTGAGGGCGGGACGGTCAAGGCCGAGCATATTCGTTTGCCGGATTATGGCGTGCGCCAACCGCTTGGCGATTTTTCCCTTGAGGGCGGGCTGGACGCGATTGTCGGGCGTTTCGAGAAGGCCGTATTGGAACGGCTGTATTCCGAGCACCCGAGCAGCCGACAACTGGGCAAACGGCTCGGGGTGTCCCATACCACCATTGCCAACAAGTTGCGTGAGTATGAGGTGGGAAAAGACCCAGGGGCATAACCCTGTGGCAATGAGGTTTTGTGGCGACTGTACTTATGTATCCAGGTCGGTATTTGCCACCAACCGGCATATCTCCGCCGGTTTTTCGTCTCCCTCACAATCCATAAATGCCCTCTGATTCCCCCAGACCCTTTGTTTGCCTGCCCTCAAGCCGCCAGAAAATAGTTGGTGCAGTTATTGCTTGAGGCTCAGCAGTACAGCGGTGGGCGGCAAACGTCCGGCAGACAGAGGAAAGACTGTGGACAAGTACCTTTACGTGGCAATGACCGGCGCCAGCCAGAATGCACTGGCGCAAAAGGCGCATGCCAACAACCTGGCGAACATCTCCACCAACGGTTTTCAGCGCGACCTGGAGCAGGCGCGGTCGATGCCGGTGTTTGGTGACAGCTTTCCGGCGCGGGCGTTTGCCCTGTCCG
>NZ_CABVHY010000146.1 GCF_902497875.1 Pseudomonas fluorescens | reverse complement strand
CAAACCTGCTGCCAGGCGGGCAGCCAAACCCGCCGTGAAAAAGCCGGTCGCCGCTAAGCCAGCAACAGCTGCTGTCGCGGCCAAGCCTGCGACTCCAGCGCCAGCAGCATCGCCGGCACCGACTGCGAGCACGCCTGCAGCGTCGCCTGTAACAACGCCAGCAGCCTCTGCGAGCAGCATCACCCCAACCAGCGCTTCCTAAGCCCCGGTTACCGCGACGCGCAGTTCATTCAGCGCGTCGCGGTTCAGGGTGGTGGCTTGTACCGCCACTCCTTCCAGCCAGGCTGGCAAATCCTTTGCCTCCTCTTCTGGCCAGTCTCGTGCCGTCGTCTCCAGTCGCAACAACAACTGTCGCTCCGCTTCGAGCTCAAGCGCCTTGACCTGTTCGCGCAGAATAGTCAGTTGCACATCCTCAAGGGCCGCCGAGCGCCATTGCTGGCGCAGTTGCCGCAGGGGTTGCACGACATCGTCATGCCAGGGGCCGGCCAGTAACTGCAGCTGCTGCAGACGTTGGGCATTGCAGACCACGCCACGCTGGCCAAGCCAGACCGCGCACAACAGCAGGCAGACATTGGCGCCCGCACTCTGCAGTTCCAGGCAGGCCCGTTCGACGCCGGGTCGGGCGTAGGTCGTCAGGGTAGAGCTCCACAGGTCAGAGGACATATTCCTTCTCGCGCCAGTTGCGAGCGAAGCTGGTAGACTCCGCCGCCATTATGATCCGACTTCAAAGCCTAACATTACAGCGTGGCCCGCAACGTCTGCTAGAAGACGCCGAGCTGACCCTGCACGCCGGTCACAAAGCCGGCCTGATCGGTGCCAACGGCGCCGGTAAATCCAGCCTGTTCGCCTTGCTCCAGGGGGAATTGACCCCTGACTCGGGCGACTGCTTCCTGCCGGCGGACTGGCGTATCGCCCATATGCGCCAGGAGGTCGACACCCTTGAGCGGGTAGCGGTCGACTATGTGCTCGATGGCGACCTGCGCCTGCGCGAGGTGCAGCGTGAGCTGGCCGACGCCGAAGCGGCCCATGACGGTGCCGCTCAGGCGCGCCTGCACGCCGAACTCGATAGCGCCGACGGTTACACCGCCGATGCCCGGGCGCGCAAGCTGCTGGCAGGTCTGGGCTTCACCAACGAGCAGATGGATCGCCAGGTCGGTGATTTCTCCGGTGGCTGGCGAATGCGTCTGAACCTGGCGCAGGCACTGATGTGTCCGTCAGATCTGTTGTTGCTCGATGAGCCGACCAACCACTTGGACCTCGACGCCATTCTG
>NZ_CABVHY010000145.1 GCF_902497875.1 Pseudomonas fluorescens | reverse complement strand
CCCGCCGCCAAACCTGCTGCCAGGCCGGCACCCAAACCCGCCGTGAAAAAGCCGGTCGCCGCTAAGCCAGCAACAGCTGCTGTCGCGGCCAAGCCTGCGACTCCAGCGCCAGCAGCATCGCCGGCACCGACTGCGAGCACGCCTGCAGCGTCGCCTGTAACAACGCCAGCAGCCTCTGCGAGCAGCATCACCCCAACCAGCGCTTCCTAAGCCCCGGTTACCGCGACGCGCAGTTCATTCAGCGCGTCGCGGTTCAGGGTGGTGGCTTGTACCGCCACTCCTTCCAGCCAGGCTGGCAAATCCTTTGCCTCCTCTTCTGGCCAGTCTCGTGCCGTCGTCTCCAGTCGCAACAACAACTGTCGCTCCGCTTCGAGCTCAAGCGCCTTGACCTGTTCGCGCAGAATAGTCAGTTGCACATCCTCAAGGGCCGCCGAGCGCCATTGCTGGCGCAGTTGCCGCAGGGGTTGCACGACATCGTCATGCCAGGGGCCGGCCAGTAACTGCAGCTGCTGCAGACGTTGGGCATTGCAGACCACGCCACGCTGGCCAAGCCAGACCGCGCACAACAGCAGGCAGACATTGGCGCCCGCACTCTGCAGTTCCAGGCAGGCCCGTTCGACGCCGGGTCGGGCGTAGGTCGTCAGGGTAGAGCTCCACAGGTCAGAGGACATATTCCTTCTCGCGCCAGTTGCGAGCGAAGCTGGTAGACTCCGCCGCCATTATGATCCGACTTCAAAGCCTAACATTACAGCGTGGCCCGCAACGTCTGCTAGAAGACGCCGAGCTGACCCTGCACGCCGGTCACAAAGCCGGCCTGATCGGTGCCAACGGCGCCGGTAAATCCAGCCTGTTCGCCTTGCTCCAGGGGGAATTGACCCCTGACTCGGGCGACTGCTTCCTGCCGGCGGACTGGCGTATCGCCCATATGCGCCAGGAGGTCGACACCCTTGAGCGGGTAGCGGTCGACTATGTGCTCGATGGCGACCTGCGCCTGCGCGAGGTGCAGCGTGAGCTGGCCGACGCCGAAGCGGCCCATGACGGTGCCGCTCAGGCGCGCCTGCACGCCGAACTCGATAGCGCCGACGGTTACACCGCCGATGCCCGGGCGCGCAAGCTGCTGGCAGGTCTGGGCTTCACCAACGAGCAGATGGATCGCCAGGTCGGTGATTTCTCCGGTGGCTGGCGAATGCGTCTGAACCTGGCGCAGGCACTGATGTGTCCGTCAGATCTGTTGTTGCTCGATGAGCCGACCAACCACTTGGACCTCGACGCCATTCTG
>NZ_CABVHY010000144.1 GCF_902497875.1 Pseudomonas fluorescens | reverse complement strand
GGGTAGGATGCGTAGCCTGGTTTTGCTGCTGGCCTTTTTGGCGCTTGGTGGCTGCATGAACGTCAGCGATCTGGGCGAGGGCGCTCGTTATCACATGAGCGATGCCGGGCTGCTCGATCACAGCGATACTCGCCGCTTGAACTCGTTGCGTATACAAGCCGACTCGTTCATCTACATCGCCCAGGGTGCATTCGCGCCACCGGGCGATGCCTATCCGCGGCCGAATGTGGTCGCCGAAGAAGCCTTCAACGGCTTTGTCGAATACTTCCCCATGGTCCGGCGTGCCCGCACCCCGCAAGGGCTGGACGAAGCAATGAGCGAAGCCCGCGCAGTCGGTGCGCATTACTTGCTCTATACCCGTTTCGCCAAGGCTGACAATCGGATCGGCAACTCTGATGAATGGACCGATCAGGAAGCCGTGGACCGCCTGGGGATCGACACTGGCGTGATTCAGCTCATGTTGATCGAGACCAGCACCCAGTATTTGATCGATACTGCACGTATTCGCAGTCGTGGCGGTTTACTGACGTTCCACGACACTCAGCCGGAAGATCTGCTTGGCCCGCCGCTGGAGCAATACGCTCGCAGCCTGCTGGGCTTGAGTGACTAGGTACTACAGAAGGAAAACAACATGAGTGGTCCGCAAAAAGCTAACGATCTGCTGGGGCAAATCCCCAAATCCAAAGGCTTGCCGCCGGTCCATCTGTGGAATCCCGACTTCTGCGGCGATATCGACATGCGCATCGCCCGTGACGGGACCTGGTACTACCTGGGCACGCCCATCGGGCGCAAGCCGATGGTCAAGTTGTTCTCCACCATCATGCGCCGCGACGGCGATGATTATTTCCTGATTACCCCGGTGGAAAAAGTCGGCATCAAAGTCGATGACGCGCCGTTTGTCGCGGTCAGCCTGGAGGTCGAAGGAGAGGGAGAGGCTCAGGTACTGCGCTTCACCACCAACGTCGAAGAGCAGACCGAGGCCGGTCCTGATCACCCGATGCGGGTGGTGATCGATCCAGGTACCCAGGAGCCAGCGCCTTACGTGCATGTGCGGACCAATCTCGAAGCCCTGATCCATCGCAATGTGTTCTATCAGCTGGTCGACTTGGCCGTGACCCGGGAAATCGAGGGGCAGCGTTGGTTGGGCGTCTGGAGTGGCGGCGAATTCTTCCCGATCGGGCTTGAGCCGTAGGTTGGCTGCAGCCCTAAAAGATCGCAGCCTGCGGCAGCTCCTACGGGATTTGCGTACACACGATAAATCGGGTGGAACGCGGTCGGCGTAGGAGCTGCCGCAGG
>NZ_CABVHY010000143.1 GCF_902497875.1 Pseudomonas fluorescens | reverse complement strand
CGGTGGTGCGATCCGACTTGCTCGCGAATGCGGACTCACATTCACCCCTTGAGTCGCCTGATACACTGCATTCGCGAGCAAGCTCGCTCCCACAAAAGCGGGTTCCCGTACATGCCTGCTTTCACAAGCTGCACACGACAAAACCCCACGATCGCTCATGGGGTTTTGTTTTTTTTTGCGCTATCGGATCACGCCGGCGCAGAAGTCCGAATCAAGTGATCGAATGCGCTGAGGGAAGCCTTGGCGCCCTCGCCCACCGCGATCACGATCTGCTTGTACGGCACGGTGGTCACGTCACCGGCAGCGAACACCCCCGGCAGTGAAGTCTCGCCTCGGGCATCGACGATGATCTCGCCGCGCGGCGATAGCTCGAGGGTGCCCTTGAGCCAGTCGGTGTTGGGTAGCAGACCGATCTGCACAAAGATCCCTTCCAGTTCTACAGCGCGCTCCTCGTCCGACTGGCGATCCTTGTAGCGCAGGCCGTTGACCTTCTGACCGTCGCCGGTGACTTCAGTGGTTTGCGCACGGGTGATCACCGTAACATTCGGCAGGCTGTGCAACTTGCGCTGCAACACCGCGTCGGCGCGCAACTGCACGTCGAACTCCAGCAGTGTCACGTGGGACACGATACCGGCCAGGTCGATGGCCGCTTCAACGCCGGAGTTACCGCCGCCAATCACCGCCACGCGTTTGCCCTTGAACAGCGGACCGTCGCAGTGCGGGCAATACGCCACGCCTTTGTTGCGGTATTGCTGCTCACCCGGGACGTTCATTTCACGCCACCGGGCACCGGTCGCGAGGATCACGGTCCTGGCTTTCAACGAAGCACCGCTGGCGAATTTGATTTCGTGCAGCTCGCCGTTCTTGCCCGGCACCAATTTATCGGCGCGTTGCAGGTTCATGATGTCGACGTCGTATTGCTTGACGTGTTCTTCCAGCGCCATGGCCAGTTTCGGCCCTTCGGTTTCCTGCACGGAGATGAAGTTCTCGATGGCCATGGTGTCGAGCACCTGTCCGCCGAAACGTTCAGCGGCGACACCGGTGCGAATGCCTTTACGGGCGGCATAGATCGCCGCCGCGGCACCGGCCGGGCCACCGCCGACGACCAGTACGTCAAAGGCTTCTTTGGCGCTGATCTTTTCGGCCTGACGCTCGATGCCGCTGGTGTCGATTTTGGCGAGGATTTCTTCCAGGCCCATGCGGCCCTGGCCGAAGTTCACCCCGTTCAGGTAGACGCTTGGCACGGCCATGATCTGGCGGTCATCGACTTCGGCCTGAAACAGCGCCCCGTCGATAGCGACGTGGCGGAT
>NZ_CABVHY010000142.1 GCF_902497875.1 Pseudomonas fluorescens | reverse complement strand
CAGGGACATCGATCAACAGCTGGGGCTTAACGAAGGACCAGTACTGGCCTATGACGACCCACGGCGCTCCATTGGCAAGCGAGTGCGGATCGAGAGCGGACGCATCACCGCCATCCGCCTGGCCGGTGAAACCCTCGCCCGGCATTGGCTGCAAAGCCTGTGGCTCGAGGGCACAGCCGACGAACAATTGCGCCGCTGGCTGCTGGCGCCGCTGAGCACCCCGCCGGGTAGCGCGACCAGCGACCCGTCCGCCAATAAGACCTTATGCAACTGCAAAAACGTCAGCCAAAACGCAGTCTGCGCCGGTATCCGCCGCGGCCTGGATCTCAATGGCTTGAAACAAGAACTGGGCTGCGGCACTCAATGCGGCTCCTGCGTACCGGAAATCAAGCGTCTGTTGGCCGCTACTGCCCAACCGATAGCCGTCACTTCGTGAGGAATAGAACATGAGCGCAAAAGTCTGGCTGGTGGGCGCAGGTCCTGGCGATCCCGAATTGCTGACCCTCAAAGCGGTGCGCGCCCTGGGCGAAGCCGATGTGGTGCTGATCGATGATCTGGTCAACGAGGCCGTCCTGGCCCATTGCCCACAGGCACGCATCATTGCCGTCGGCAAACGCGGCGGCTGTCGCTCCACGCCGCAGGAGTTCATTCATCGGCTGATGCTGCGTTATGCCCGCCAAGGCAAGTGCGTGGTGCGACTCAAGGGCGGTGACCCGTGCATTTTCGGACGTGGCGGTGAAGAAGCGCAATGGCTCAGGACCCACGGGATTGCAGTCGAAATGGTCAATGGCATCACCGCCGGCCTGGCCGGAGCGACGCAATGCAATATCCCGCTGACGTTGCGTGGCATCAGCCGTGGCGTAACCCTGGTAACCGCCCACACTCAAGACGACAGTAGCCTGAACTGGCAGGCCCTGGCCCAGGGCGGTACGACGCTGGTGATCTACATGGGCGTGGCCAAGCTCAGCGAAATTCGCGAGCAACTGCTGGCTGGTGGAATGGCGGCGGATACGCCGGTGGCGATGATCGAAAACGCTTCGCTGCCGCATCAACGGGAATGTCGGAGCGATCTGACCGCCATGCAGGAAGATGCCCTCGCCTTCCAGTTGAAAAGCCCGGCTATCCTGGTAATCGGCGCGGTGGCAGCTTGTGAAGACGTCAAAAAATCGCTGCCTGCGGCAGAGTGGTGCGTAGACGTGGCCCTGTAGGAACTGTCGAAAGCTGCGCCCCAACCACTGAAAAGATCGCAGGCTTCGCCAGCGCCTACACGGGATTTGCGGACACCCCGCCTAGCGTAGGAGCTGCCGCAGGCTGCGATCTTTTGATC
>NZ_CABVHY010000141.1 GCF_902497875.1 Pseudomonas fluorescens | reverse complement strand
CTGCCGCAGGCTGCGATCTTTTGATCTTAAAACCCCCACCCCACATCAATCCATAAAGTGCCGGCAGCTCGCGCTATGGAAACCACTCGCCCAAACCACACATCCCCCGTAGGAGCTGCCGCAGGCTGCGGTCTTTTGATCTTCAGCCCTCCGGCATCAAACTCTGATTGGCGAGATTGACACCTTCTTTCAGAATGCAGCTCCAGGCCACGAGCCTTCGCGGCCATTGTCGACCCTGTCCACGTCCAACCCGTGGCTGTTCAGTTCAGCGACGATTTCCCGGGCCGTGATGGCGTCGTCTTCGATGGTCAAGATGCGGGTCATAGGCGTTACCGCAAAGGAGTTCATGACGCAGGGGCGACATTTTGCCCGCAATGGGCTGCAGGCGTTCTAAAAAACCTTCATGTCGGCTTTGCCGAGTCTTCAGGACGCAATCCAGAGTTGGTGAAAGTTGATATCATAACGCCATAATTTTGCCTGGAGGCTTCAACGTGAACGCCTTGTCTCGTCGTGGCTGGATGCCGATTTATGGGGTTTGCCTGAGTTCGCTGTTGATGCTCGTCACTTCGTCGGTATTGGCAGCGAACCAACCGTGCTCGGGCAAGAAAGGTGGAATCGCCGGCTGTGACGGCGAGGCTTTTCTGTGCAATGACGGTTCTATCAGCGGGTCGAAGAAGAGCTGTTCGGCGATCCACGGGGCAGGAAACCTGAGCTCGCGTGCGCAACCCTTGCTGAAAAACGCTGACGGTTGCCAATGCGGCACAGGCAGCTACTGCACCGGGCCACGCGGCGGGGTGTATTGCCTGACGCCAAGCGGCAGCAAAAGCTATAAGCGTCAATAGCCTTCTTTTCTCAAGCCCGCCCCAGTGCATAAAACCCGCCGATATTGCCCGGCTATTGCAAATTGCATGGTCGAGCGCCAGGAAAAAAAACCAACTCATTGAAATAAAGCGATTTATCAAAAGTTCGCAATTGGCACGCTGACTGCAATTTCTCCCACGAGAGTTGTAACTCCATCTTCATGCCGGGAGCAGAACAACAATGAATAGATCCTCTGATACTTATCTCACTGCGCTGGATGAGTCGAGCAGCCACTCAGCGGTGTCCTGGGCGGCGATATTTGCCGGGGCCGTGGCTGCGGCTGCGTTGTCGCTGGTGCTGGTGGTGCTCGGTTTCGGGCTGGGTTTCTCGGCAGTGTCGCCGTGGGCCAACAGCGGCATCAGCGCCAAGAGTCTGGGCATCTCGACCATTGTCTGGCTGGCCTTCACCCAAATCGTTGCATCCGGCATGGGCGGTTACCTTGCCGGTCGATTGCGGGTGAAGTGGGCGAATATGCA
>NZ_CABVHY010000140.1 GCF_902497875.1 Pseudomonas fluorescens | reverse complement strand
CGAGCAGGCGAGGGCGGCTTATCAGCGTGCCCTCGAACTGACTCGACAGCTGCCTGAGCGGCGATTTATCGAGCGGCGGCTTGAAGAGCTGTAGGAGCTGCCGCAGGCTGCGATCTTTTCAAAGGCGCACACGAAAACAATAGACTCACACCCACAAGAGGTCCCATGCCCGACCGCCCGGCTCTCGACGCAACAACCGCCTACTGGGTGCCCTGGGTGGTGGCCATCGCCTTTTTCATGCAGTCCCTCGACGGGACGATCCTCAACACGGCGCTACCCGCCATGGCCCGGGATCTGGCGGAAGACCCGCTGCGCATGCAAGGCGTAATCATCGCCTACATGCTCACCGTGGCCCTGCTGATTCCCGCCTCGGGCTGGATCGCCGACCGCTTCGGCACCAAAAAGATATTCTTCAGCGCGATTCTGCTGTTCAGCTTCGGCTCGCTGCTCTGCGCGCTGTCGAGCTCCTTGAGCATGCTGATCGGCGCTCGGGTCGTACAAGGTCTGGGCGGCGCGCTGATGCTGCCGGTGGGCAGGCTGGTGGTGCTGCGGGCCTACCCGCGCTCGGAACTGGTGCGAATCATGGGTTTCATCACCATCCCCGGCCTGCTCGGTCCGCTGCTCGGCCCGACCATGGGCGGCTGGATGGTGCAGTACCTGACCTGGCACTGGATCTTCCTGATCAACTTGCCGGTCGGCGTGCTCGGTTGTTATGCCGTGTGGCGCTTCATTCCCGACCTGCGCGGCAGCGAGCGCACCCGCTTCGACGGCGTGGGTTTTGTGCTGTTCGGCGCGGCCATGGTGTTGATCACCATCGCCATGGAAGGTCTCGGCGAACTGCATTTGCCGCACCTGCGGGTGATGTTGCTGCTGTTCGCCGGCATGGCCTGCCTCGCGGCGTACTGGCTGCGCGCCGGGCACGTCGATAATCCATTGTTCGCGCCCTCGCTGTTCAAGACCCGGACCTTTGCCGTGGGCATTCTCGGCAATCTGTTCGCCCGCCTGGGCAGCGGCGCCTTGCCGTTCCTGGTGCCGTTGCTGCTGCAGATCGCCTTGGGTTATTCACCGTCCCAGGCCGGAATGAGCATGCTGCCGCTGGCGGCGGCGGCGATGATCGCCAAATCCGTCGCCCGACCGCTGATCGAGCGCTTTGGCTATCGCATCGTGCTCACCGGCAACACCCTGGCGCTCGGCCTGATGCTGGCCA
Organism: Pseudomonas fluorescens; assembly: GCF_902497875.1. Taxonomy (GTDB): domain Bacteria; phylum Pseudomonadota; class Gammaproteobacteria; order Pseudomonadales; family Pseudomonadaceae; genus Aquipseudomonas; species Aquipseudomonas fluorescens_BR. The sequence continues at coordinate 143 of NZ_CABVHY010000140.1, read as the reverse complement.
GCATGGGCCTGGTCAGCGAGCAGACACCTTACTGGTTGTTGTTGTTTCAGCTCGCTGTATTGGGAGCGATCAACTCCTTGCAGTTCACCGCCATGAACACCGTGACCCTGATTGACCTTGACGACGCCAGTGCCAGCAGCGGC
>NZ_CABVHY010000139.1 GCF_902497875.1 Pseudomonas fluorescens | reverse complement strand
GCCCAGGGGGGGCAAGCCCCCTCGCCACAAAAGCCGCCTCGCCACGGGTCCGCGTCAGGCTCAAGTCTGGCGCATCAACCGGGTAAGGATCCGGTCCAGAGAATTGGCGAACGCCTGCTTCTCGCGTTCGCCATGGGGCGGCGGGCCGCCGCCCATCTGGCCCTGATCGCGCAGGTCGGTGAACAGGTTGCGCACCGCCAGCCGATCACCCATGTTCTGTGGATCGAATTCCTTACCGCGCGGATCGAGGGCGGCGACGCCCTTCTTGATCAATCGATCGGCCAGTGGCACATCACTGCAAATCACCAGTTCGCCGGGCAACGCGTGTTCAACCAGATAGTCGTCGGCCGCATCCGGGCCACTGGGCACCACGATCAGCTTTACGCAGGCATAGCCCGGTTTGATCTGGCTCTGCCCCGCCACCAGCAGCACTTCGAACTGACGCTTCAAGGCAAACTTGATCACCTGCTCCTTCGCCGCCTTGGGGCAGGCATCGGCATCGATCCATACACGCATATTTTGTTGCCCTCAGAAATCTTTCGGCTTCAATCAGATCAAGAAGCCCGCACCCGCCGCTTCTCCGCCATGCGACTACGGCTGTAAAGAACGATGATCGCCAGAATCGCCACGGCCTGAGCACTCAGCGAATAGGCATCAGCGTGGATCCCCAGCCAGTCAAAGTCAAAGAACGCCACCGGCCGGGTGCCGAAGATCCCGGCTTCCTGCAAGGCTTTGACCCCATGCCCGGCAAATACCACCGACAGCGCACACAACAGTGCGGCGTTGATCCCGAAGAACAGCGCCAGGGGCAATTTCGCCGAGCCGCGCAAAATCACCCAGGCCAGGCCGATCAACAGCACCAGCGCAGTCGCACCTCCGGCCAATACGGCGTTATGTCCCGCAGGGCCCGACTGCAGCCAAAGGGTCTCGTAGAACAGGATTACTTCGAACAACTCGCGGTAAACCGAGAAGAACGCCAGGATCGCAAAGCCGAAACGCCCGCCGCCACTGACCAGACTGCTCTTGATGTAATTCTGCCAGGCCGCCGCATGACGGCGGTCGTGCATCCATACACCGAGCCACAGCACCATGACGCTGGCGAACAACGCCGTGCAACCTTCCAGCAATTCACGCTGGGCACCGCTGACATCGATCACGTAGGCCGCCAGCGCCCAGGTCGCCAGACCGGCCACCAGCGCCAGACCCCAGCCGACGTTGACGCTGCGCACTGCCGATTGCTGGCCGGTGTTACGCAGGAACGCCAGGATCGCCGCCAGGACCAGAATCGCTTCCAGACCTTCGCGCAACAGGATCAGCAAACCGGAAACATAGCTCAGCGACCAGCTCAAACCATCGCTGCCCAACAGACCTGCAGATTGCTTCAACTTGGCTTTCGCGGCGTCCAGACGCTGCTCGACCT
>NZ_CABVHY010000138.1 GCF_902497875.1 Pseudomonas fluorescens | reverse complement strand
GATCAATGTGCTGACCATGTTCAGCATGCCAAACCTGGTCACCGAGTTTCGTCAGGTGCTTGAGCGTCATGGCTTGCAGCCGTGCCAGCTGGAAGTCGAAGTGACCGAGAGCGCACTGATGCAGAATTTCGAGGAGTCGCGCAAACAGTTGCGCCTGCTGCGCAACCTTGGGGTGCGGGTGGCGCTAGATGATTTTGGTGTGGGCAACTGCTCCCTGGCTCACCTGCGCGACCTGGAGTTCGATACCCTCAAGCTCGATCGGCAGCTGATCGCCCGACTGCTCGACTCCCCGCGTGATGCCGCGATGGTCCGTAGCGTTATCGAGCTGTGCAAGCAATACGGTTTGCAGGTGATCGCCGAAGGGGTGGAAACGCCTGAGCAATTCCAGTGGTTGCAGGCCAATGGGTGCGAGTACGTGCAAGGTCTGCTGGTGGGGGAACCGCTGATGGCCTGTGATGCCGGCCGTTTCGCGCAGCCGTTTGACTGGGGCGCGCAGAGGCTGAATTCGCTACACTGGTGACCTTTCGAGACTGTGTTGCCCGCTCCCATGACCGCGTTGAAGTACCTCCAGGCTTATCCCGCCGCCTTGCAAGAGCAAGTGCGCCAGCTGATCGCGCAAGATCGGTTGGGCGACTATCTGAGCCAGCGTTATCCCGACAAGCATGCGGTGCAGAGCGACAAAGCGCTGTACAGCTATGCTTTGGCCTTGAAGCAGGAACACCTGCGCAACGCACCGGCCATCGACAAAGTGCTGTTTGATAACCGCCTGGACCTGACCCATCGCGCCCTTGGCCTGCACACGGCGATTTCCCGGGTACAGGGCGGCAAGCTCAAGGCCAAGAAGGAAATCCGCATCGCCGCATTGTTCAAGGATGCGGCGCCGGAATTTCTGCGCATGATCGTGGTGCATGAACTGGCGCACTTCAAAGAGTCCGACCACAACAAAGCTTTTTATCAGCTCTGCGAGCATATGCTGCCGGGCTACCACCAACTGGAATTCGACCTGCGCATCTACCTGACTTATCGGGACATGCAGGGCAAGGCTGTTGTGGCCCCGTAGCAGTGACCGACAAGGAGTTTGTGAATGGACGTGAGCAAGACCAAGAGCAGCTTTTACCGGCGCTTGTATGTGGCCTATCTGATCGACAGCCAACTGGCCAGCAGTGTTCCGGCGATCACCGAAGTCACCGGCATGCCCCGGCGCACGGCGCAGGATACGATTGCCGCGTTGGCGGATCTGGATATCGTCTGTGAGTTCGAGCAAAAGGATGGCGCGCGCAACCATGCCGGGCGTTATCAGATCCACAGCTGGGGAGCGATCGATAAGGGCTGGATTACTCAGCATCTGGGGCAGGTCAAAGCGGTTTTAGGGTATCCCTGAAGCCTCGCGACCACCTGTGGTGAGGGAGCTTGCTCCCGCTGGGGCGCGCAG
>NZ_CABVHY010000137.1 GCF_902497875.1 Pseudomonas fluorescens | reverse complement strand
CGCCGGTGCGGTCGAAGCCATCAGCAGCGATGGTGCGGTCATAACCGTCGGCGGCGAAGGTGTTGGCAGCCAGGACGGAGAGGGTCAGGGCGATGATCAGTCTGGTTTTCATGGCGGTTACTCCGGTTCGTTTGCGTAGCGTGCGTTAGGTATGGATTGAATGTTACGCTTGTTAAATTGATTAAAAAGCGCAAATAAATGCTTATATTTATCGAATTAATAGATGCGTTATGCGAGCGCTTTGCTTGGCCGGTTCGCACTGGCATAGATAAGCGTTGCTTGAATTCGATTGATGCTGAGGATGCGCGGTGGGAATTAACCGAGCATTAATCGATGGGGCTGCTATCCAAAACTCATGAAAAAGGGGCAGAACCCTTGCAAGGTCTGCCCCTTCTTTTTACCGCCTGTAGCGTTAGTCAGTCTCGATCCGCGAGTGTTTGCGGGTGTCTTTCATGGTGATATAGACCAGCAGCGAAACCGCGATGCAAGCGGTGACATACCAGTAGTAACCGGTTTCCATGCCGATGCTCTTGAACCACAGCGCGATGTATTCAGCGGTGCCGCCGAAGATCGATACGGTCAGTGCATACGGCAGGCCGACGCCCAGGGCGCGGATTTCGGTCGGGAACAGTTCGGCTTTGACCACCGCGTTGATCGAGGTGTAGCCGCTGACGATGATCAGCGCGGCCATGATCAGGAAGAACGCACCCCACCAGGTCTGGACGGTGTGCAGGGTGGTGAGGATCGGCACGGTGAACAGGGTCCCGAGAATACCGAAGGCAATCAGGATTGGCCGCCGCCCGACTTTATCCGAAAGCCCGCCCACCAGCGGTTGCAGACACATGAACAGGAACAGCGTCGCTGCCGAGATGGTGGTGGAGTCGGAAATGCTCATGCCGACGGTGTTCACCAGGTACTTCTGCATGTAAGTGGTGTAGGTGTAGAAAGCCAGAGTACCGCCCATGGTCAGACCGACCACGGTCATCAGTTCCTTCGGATGGCGCATCAAGGTGCGCATCGCGCTTTCCTTGGCCTTCACTTTCTTGGTGAACGACTCGGTTTCTTCCATGCCGCGACGCAGGTACAGCGCGACTACGGCACACAGCGCGCCGATGGCGAACGGGATGCGCCAGCCCCAGGCGTACAGCTGTTCGGTGGTCAGGGTTTGTTGCAGCACGATCAGTACCGCCAGGGCGATGAGCTGGCCGGAGATCAGCGTCACGTACTGGAAACTGGAGAAGAAGCCGCGACGTTCCTTGGTCGCCATTTCGCTGAGGTAAGTCGCCGAGGTGCCGTACTCGCCGCCGACCGACAGGCCCTGCAGCAAGCGAGCGAACACCAGCAGGATCGGCGCGCCGATACCGATGGTTTCATAACCCGGGCTCAGGGCGATCAGCAGTGAGCCGAAGCACATCAGATACACCGAGGCCATCAAC
>NZ_CABVHY010000136.1 GCF_902497875.1 Pseudomonas fluorescens | reverse complement strand
GATCAAAAGATCGCAGCCTGCGGCAGCTCCTACGGTGGCGGGGGTGCCGCGAATCCCGTGTAGGCGCTGGCGAAGCCTGCGATCTTTTCAGTGGTCGATGGAGGTGTTGCGGCTGACGGCAGGATCAAAAGATCGCAGCCTGCGGCAGCTCCTACGCTAGGCGGGGTGTCCGCAAATCCCGTGTAGGCGCTGGCGAAGCCTGCGATCTTTTCAGTGGTTGGGGCGCAGCTTTCGACAGTTCCTACAGGGCCACGTCTACGCACCACTCTGCCGCAGGCAGCGATTTTTTGACGTCTTCACAAGCTGCCACCGCGCCGATTACCAGGATAGCCGGGCTTTTCAACTGGAAGGCGAGGGCATCTTCCTGCATGGCGGTCAGATCGCTCCGACATTCCCGTTGATGCGGCAGCGAAGCGTTTTCGATCATCGCCACCGGCGTATCCGCCGCCATTCCACCAGCCAGCAGTTGCTCGCGAATTTCGCTGAGCTTGGCCACGCCCATGTAGATCACCAGCGTCGTACCGCCCTGGGCCAGGGCCTGCCAGTTCAGGCTACTGTCGTCTTGAGTGTGGGCGGTTACCAGGGTTACGCCACGGCTGATGCCACGCAACGTCAGCGGGATATTGCATTGCGTCGCTCCGGCCAGGCCGGCGGTGATGCCATTGACCATTTCGACTGCAATCCCGTGGGTCCTGAGCCATTGCGCTTCTTCACCGCCACGTCCGAAAATGCACGGGTCACCGCCCTTGAGTCGCACCACGCACTTGCCTTGGCGGGCATAACGCAGCATCAGCCGATGAATGAACTCCTGCGGCGTGGAGCGACAGCCGCCGCGTTTGCCGACGGCAATGATGCGTGCCTGTGGGCAATGGGCCAGGACGGCCTCGTTGACCAGATCATCGATCAGCACCACATCGGCTTCGCCCAGGGCGCGCACCGCTTTGAGGGTCAGCAATTCGGGATCGCCAGGACCTGCGCCCACCAGCCAGACTTTTGCGCTCATGTTCTATTCCTCACGAAGTGACGGCTATCGGTTGGGCAGTAGCGGCCAACAGACGCTTGATTTCCGGTACGCAGGAGCCGCATTGAGTGCCGCAGCCCAGTTCTTGTTTCAAGCCATTGAGATCCAGGCCGCGGCGGATACCGGCGCAGACTGCGTTTTGGCTGACGTTTTTGCAGTTGCATAAGGTCTTATTGGCGGACGGGTCGCTGGTCGCGCTACCCGGCGGGGTGCTCAGCGGCGCCAGCAGCCAGCGGCGCAATTGTTCGTCGGCTGTGCCCTCGAGCCACAGGCTTTGCAGCCAATGCCGGGCGAGGGTTTCACCGGCCAGGCGGATGGCGGTGATGCGTCCGCTCTCGATCCGCACTCGCTTGCCAATGGAGCGCCGTGGGTCGTCATAGGCCAGTACTGGTCCTTCGTTAAGCCCCAGCTGTTGATCGATGTCCCTG
>NZ_CABVHY010000135.1 GCF_902497875.1 Pseudomonas fluorescens | reverse complement strand
AAGCATCTGGAGATCAGCTGTTCGTCGTGATGATACGTTCAGTCCTGGGGGTCAATTGCACTGACAACTCGTGAAATGATGTCCATCATTGTCACGTCGTCGAGACGCTCAATGAACTTGGCGGAGCCCTCTTGGATTCGTTGCTCGATATCGAAGCTGCGCACCTGATTACACACCGCGACGCCATTGGTTTCGTGCCCGGTGACAACCACCGCCAAACCAGAATTGCGGCTAAACGTGCCTCCACTGGTCACCGGGACGGTCATGCTCACACCCAAGGCATTGATCTCTCGTGGTGTTATCACAACAAAACGGTGGCGATTCATCATCTCTCTACCTGCCACCGGATTCGGGTCAATCCAGTAAACATCGCCCCGCTGCGGGGCTTGTCGACGAACCATCAGCCCAACTCCCGACCAACTGGATCGCCTTCACGAGTATCCGCTGTGGCGGCATTCAGTTCGGCAATTGCTTCGGCCCCCTCGAGCAATTCGGCCAGGGTATAGCGCTTGCGCACCGGCTGTACGACGGGGCGAGCGATCAATTCGCCATCGACCACATTGAGCTCCAATTGCGCGCCCACCTCCAGATGCAGGAGTTTCAATAAAGTCGGCGGGATGGTCATCACCGCAGCACCGCCTTGTCGGCGGATTTTGGAAGTCACGGACATGAGAGGACTCCGATCCGAAATAAGGTTGATATCGACGCCTCGATAAGTGCAACAAAAGTAGCACACGGATGGGAGCAAAGCGAATTCCTCACTAGGTCACTTCAAAGTATTTAACGCTATTCCCAGCCTAGACTTGCGGCGTAAGCGACCAGCCTCAAATATGTGAGAGCATGCGACAGCTGCCCACGCCTTGATAATCCCCGCCCGCGACTCCAAATAAGTACCATTACCTTGCCTTCCGGAGCCTGCTCATGTCCGATCCACTGCTGATCCCCTGCCCTCACTGTAACGGCCTCAACCGTATCCCCGCCGAACGCCTGGGCGATCAGCCCAAGTGCGGGCGCTGCAAGGTCGAGGTGTTGCTGAGCAAGCCTTTCGAGCTGAAGCAGGCCGATTACGCCAGCCAGATCAAGGGCGATTTGCCGTTGCTGGTGGATGTCTGGGCGGACTGGTGCGGGCCGTGCAAATCATTTGCACCCGTATTTGAGCAGGCAGCAGCGCAATTGGCAGGCAAGTGTCGGCTGGCCAAGCTGGACAGTGAGGCCAATCAGCAATTGTCGGCGCAGTTGGGCATTCGCTCGATTCCCAGCCTGATACTGTTCAAGAACGGCCGGGAAGTCGCACGCCAGAGCGGTGCCTTCCCGCTACCGCAGTTGTTGAGCTGGTTACGTAGTCAGGGCATCTGACACCGGGCGGCCAAGGTAGATCAGCAGTCTGATGGGCCTTTGTGGCGAGGGAGATTGCTCCCGCCGGCCGGTCCGCGCTCGGGCGCAGCAGGCGTAATTCGG
>NZ_CABVHY010000134.1 GCF_902497875.1 Pseudomonas fluorescens | reverse complement strand
CGCTCCCACATTACTGGATCTGTGTCATTTCACCATGATGTGATCGACGCAGAACTGGTGTGGGAGCGAGCCTGCTCGCGATGACGACCGTACGGCCGGCAAAGATCCCAACCAATACCTAGTCGCGCAAATCCGACTCATGGATCGGCTGATCACGGTGTGTTGCCCGTTGGTACTGCGCCGGCCAGATGGCTTTGTGCCCGCCCAGATCGTCATCGGCATGCAGCGGCCAATACGGATCGCGCAGCAGTTCGCGAGCCAGCAGGATGATGTCGGCCTGACAGGTACGCAAGATGTGCTCCGCCTGCGCCGGCTCGGTGATCAACCCGACGGTACCGGTGGAAATGCCCGCCTCCTTGCGCACACGCTCGGCAAAGCGCGTCTGGTAACCCGGCCCCGTAGGGATCTCCGCATTCGCGGCGGTACCGCCCGAGGACACATCGATCAGGTCTACCCCCAAGGCATGCAGACGTCGCGCCAGCTCGACGGTTTCATCCGGGTTCCAGCCGTCCTCGACCCAATCGGTCGCCGATACCCGGACGAACAGCGGTAATTCTTCAGGCCATACCGCGCGCACCGCTTCCGTCACTTGCAGCACCAGACGAATGCGATTCTCGAAAGAGCCTCCGTATTGATCGCGTCGTTGATTGCTCAACGGCGAAAGAAATTGATGGAGAAGGTAACCATGGGCGGCATGCACTTCGACCACTTTGAAACCGGCGACCAACGCGCGTTTGGCGGCCTCGACAAAGGCTTGAATGACGCCGGCGATCTGCCCTTCATCCAGCTGTGTAGGAGCGGTATGTTCAGGGTCGTAGGCAATCGGCGATGGGCCAACCGGAGTCCAGCCACCGTCGGCCGGTTTGACGCTACCGTGTTTGCCCAGCCAGGGGCGATGGGTGCTGGCCTTGCGTCCGGCGTGGGCCAGTTGGATCCCGGCGACGGCGCCCTGGGCGGTAATGAAGCGGGTAATGCGTTGCAGCGGCTCGATCTGTTCATCGTTCCACAGGCCGAGATCCTGAGCGGTGATCCGCCCCTCGGCGGTGACCGCCGTGGCCTCGGTAAAGACCAGCCCGGCACCGCCTACGGCACGGCTGCCAAGATGAACAAGATGCCAGTCATTGGCCAGCCCATCGGCGCTGGAGTATTGGCACATCGGCGAGACCGCGATGCGGTTGAGCAGCGTCAATTGACGAATGGTGTAGGGTTCAAGCAGCAGACTCATGGGGCACCTCTCTATTTATGGTCAGGCTCCAGGGTTCTGTTTGAATAGTCGACGAGTGACCGGAAGGATGCAGCACCCGCCCCCGCGGGCAAAAAAATAGACAAGACGTCACAAGGCCAATCAAGCAGTGCTTAGAGCCTAGTCGACAACGCGGGATGAGGGCGGGTTCAGAAAACTAAAGACCCCGACTTGGGAAGGTGCACACCCCTGTGGCGAGGGGGCTTGCCCCCATAG
>NZ_CABVHY010000133.1 GCF_902497875.1 Pseudomonas fluorescens | reverse complement strand
TGAAATCGGCATTCACACCGGAATCGATCTGCCGCTATTGCTGCGATTGTCACGAGGATTGCCCGCGCTGCTGGGCCACGAAGTGCCTGGCCAGTTGGTCAAGGCCGGACGCAACTGCGATCTGCATCCGACGCCATCCTGACCAGATAACCCGGTTTCCCTACACAGGTGTCAGAGCACCTGAACCAGACAACAAAAACAATCGGACACCCACGGGCAGTCCGCCTGGAGAAATACGATGAGCCTTAATGTCCTGGAGGCGGGCGCGAGCCCGGCCGTTTCGCACGATGTCGAAAAAGCCCTGGTCAGCAAAGTCACATGGTATGCGTGATGACCGTTATATCGAAGTTAAAGAAGCCTCTAAAACGCACAATTTAGGCTCATATAGTGGTATTAGACTATTTTTGCACGGAGATGCGCACCAGCCGATAACCGGGGGTCCACCAAGCGAGCTGCTGGCCCGGGGAGAACGGCCAACAGTGGAACGCGTGCGTCTGGAACTCGGCCGCGGCAACCTTGCTCGCCAGTCGCGTGGCCCAGCATGAGCCGCACAAGGGTGGCAGTTCATTGCTGGCGGCGTTGCGCATTCCAGGCTTTCTGACCCTGGGCCTGATCTACTTCCTGATCCAGGTTGCGTCCTATGGCCTGAACTTCTGGGCACCGCAACTGATCCGCAGCGCCGGCACCCAGAGCCCGGTGATGATCGGGCTGCTGACGGCCATTCCCTATGTGTGTGGCGCCATCAGCATGGTAGTGATCGGGCGCTTGTCCGACGCCACCGGCGAGCGCCGCAAGTTCGTCAGCGGGTTGGTCGCGCTGGGCGCGGTAGGCTTCTTCTGCGCCGGGATCTTTGCCGATCACACCACGTTCCTGATCGTCGCCCTGAGCCTGTTGGGCGCCGGCATCATCGCCTCGATCCCGACCTTCTGGACCCTGCCGCCGAAACTGCTGGCCGGTGCAGGCGCCGGTGCGGCTGGCGGAATTGCGGTGATCAACACCCTAGGGCAGTTCGGCGGCATCGTCAGCCCGGTCATGGTCGGTCGGATCAAGGACCTGACCGGCACCACCACCCCGGCGCTCTACGTGATCGGCGTCGCCGCCCTGATCGCCGCCGCGCTGCTGCTGTGGGGCCTGCCACAGAAACTGCGCACGCTGGATAAGCTTCACGGGGATTGAAGGCCTAAAAAGATCGCCGCCTATCGGCAGCTCCTACAGGATCTATGTTCCCGGCTGATTCGGCGGCGGATGCAATCGGCGTAGATACCGTCTTAACTCTCACCGGGCAAGCGCAAGTTTCGGGTCAAAGGGCTGGCACGATTTGATCACTCCAAAGATGATGTGCAGCAGCTTGCGCATTGCTGCACAGATGATCTGCTTGGGGGCCTTGCCGTTGGCTTTCAATCGCTCTTTGAGCGCGATAATCGCTTCGTTGTGCTGCATCGCCACCAGACCTGGCATGTAGAGCCCGGTTCGGAGTCGCGCTGATCCG
>NZ_CABVHY010000132.1 GCF_902497875.1 Pseudomonas fluorescens | reverse complement strand
ATCTTTTCAGTGGTCGATGGAGGTGTCGCGGCTGACACCAGGATCAAAAGATCGCAGCCTGCGGCAGCTCCTACGGTGGCGGGGGTGCCGCAAATCCCGTGTAGGCGCTGGCGAAGCCTGCGATCTTTTCAGTGGTCGATGGAGGTGTTGCGGCTGACGCCAGGATCAAAAGATCGCAGCCTGCGGCAGCTCCTACGCTAGGCGGGGTGTCCGCAAATCCCGTGTAGGCGCTGGCGAAGCCTGCGATCTTTTCAGTGGTTGGGGCGCAGCTTTCGACAGTTCCTACAGGGCCACGTCTACGCACCACTCTGCCGCAGGCAGCGATTTTTTGACGTCTTCACAAGCTGCCACCGCGCCGATTACCAGGATAGCCGGGCTTTTCAACTGGAAGGCGAGGGCATCTTCCTGCATGGCGGTCAGATCGCTCCGACATTCCCGTTGATGCGGCAGCGAAGCGTTTTCGATCATCGCCACCGGCGTATCCGCCGCCATTCCACCAGCCAGCAGTTGCTCGCGAATTTCGCTGAGCTTGGCCACGCCCATGTAGATCACCAGCGTCGTACCGCCCTGGGCCAGGGCCTGCCAGTTCAGGCTACTGTCGTCTTGAGTGTGGGCGGTTACCAGGGTTACGCCACGGCTGATGCCACGCAACGTCAGCGGGATATTGCATTGCGTCGCTCCGGCCAGGCCGGCGGTGATGCCATTGACCATTTCGACTGCAATCCCGTGGGTCCTGAGCCATTGCGCTTCTTCACCGCCACGTCCGAAAATGCACGGGTCACCGCCCTTGAGTCGCACCACGCACTTGCCTTGGCGGGCATAACGCAGCATCAGCCGATGAATGAACTCCTGCGGCGTGGAGCGACAGCCGCCGCGTTTGCCGACGGCAATGATGCGTGCCTGTGGGCAATGGGCCAGGACGGCCTCGTTGACCAGATCATCGATCAGCACCACATCGGCTTCGCCCAGGGCGCGCACCGCTTTGAGGGTCAGCAATTCGGGATCGCCAGGACCTGCGCCCACCAGCCAGACTTTTGCGCTCATGTTCTATTCCTCACGAAGTGACGGCTATCGGTTGGGCAGTAGCGGCCAACAGACGCTTGATTTCCGGTACGCAGGAGCCGCATTGAGTGCCGCAGCCCAGTTCTTGTTTCAAGCCATTGAGATCCAGGCCGCGGCGGATACCGGCGCAGACTGCGTTTTGGCTGACGTTTTTGCAGTTGCATAAGGTCTTATTGGCGGACGGGTCGCTGGTCGCGCTACCCGGCGGGGTGCTCAGCGGCGCCAGCAGCCAGCGGCGCAATTGTTCGTCGGCTGTGCCCTCGAGCCACAGGCTTTGCAGCCAATGCCGGGCGAGGGTTTCACCGGCCAGGCGGATGGCGGTGATGCGTCCGCTCTCGATCCGCACTCGCTTGCCAATGGAGCGCCGTGGGTCGTCATAGGCCAGTACTGGTCCTTCGTTAAGCCCCAGCTGTTGATCGATGTCCCTG
>NZ_CABVHY010000131.1 GCF_902497875.1 Pseudomonas fluorescens | reverse complement strand
CCGCGAGGATAGCCCGGGCAAATCCGCCGCCTTGCTGGCCAGCAAGGACCCGCAGAAAGCCCTTGCCGACCACGAAAAATCCGGCCAAAGCGGCGCGCTGAAACCGCTGACGACTATCCCCGAAGCCATCCAGGCCAAACTCGCCGCCAACATGCAGCTGATGGAAGACCTGGAACTGGCCGCCACTCCGGCGATTTTCTATATGGACGACAAGGGCGAGTTGCAACAACAGCAAGGGGCGCCGTCGCCGGACAAGCTGTTGAAGATTCTCGGACCGAAGTGAAGATCTGCGTCGCCTGAGCGGACGCTATCGCGAGCAAGCTCGCTCCCACAGGGTTCAGCGTGCGCCACACCTGTTTGTCGCGGCACAAATTCACTGTAGGAGCGAGCTTGCTCGCGATGCTTTCAAAGGTCAGACCAGGTTTTCGGCAGTGGTCGGCACTATCAGAATCCCTGCCCGCAAGCCGTTCTTCACCTTTGGATTGGGGAAGATGATCCGTGCGCCGTCTTCTTCGACGATCCAGCGGGTCTGGGCGATGTCTTCCGCCAGCAAGTAACCCTTTTTCAGCTCCGAAAAGTTCTCGATATCCGCCGGCAGGTGCAGGTGGAAGGTATCGCTGTGCTTGATGATCTCCCGTGCCACGCTGAACAGCTGCAAGCCGTCCAGCCCGTCATCGGCAAACGAGGGCTCGGTGCCTTCAATGATTTGCTTGAGGCGGGTTTCCAGGCGATCGACGTTGACCCCTTCGTTCTGCCCGAACGGCCGGGCCTTGCCCAGTTCCAGGGTGAAGGACTCGGCGCCGAGTTTGTCGTAGGTGTAAGAACTGAAAACGATCGAAGGCTTGTTCTGCAACAGCACCGCGTCCATACCGGCTGCGCGCAGGCGCATCAGCTCCTGGCGTGAATGCTGGCGGCCTTCCTTCCACGGATACAACGCGAACTGCTCGATCTTCGAGCCGCGAATGGCGGTGTGCAGGTCGTAGTGCAAGCGGCTGCGATCCGGCAGGCTGAAGAAGCTCGCGGCCAGACGCTCGAGCGCGCAAGCGCGCAAGGCTTCGGAACCGCTGGTCAGTTCGTGACGGCCGTTGAACAGCCGATTGACGTCCTGCTCAATATAACGCTCGCCGTGGCGCATGGCCTCGGGGTTACCGAACAGGAACAGAATGCGTGCACAGGGCTTCAAATCACCACGGGCAATGTCGTGCAACAGACGGTCGAGCAACTCGATCGGGGCGGTCTCGTTACCGTGGATGCCGGCCGACAACAGCAGATCCATGCCGTTATCGCGAGCTTCAGGTGGCCGGACTTCCAGCGCACCTTCGCTCAACCAGCGCATCCGCACGCCTTCGACAGTCAGTTGAGTCTTCTCCGCCGGTTCGCGGCCGGCGAGGGTCAGTTCAAGCAGTTTGCCGAGGGCGAGCATAGAGCAATTTCCTTAATGGTCGTGTGCGCAATCCGGGCCATGCACGTGGTCTTCGTCACCGACTTCGGCCGGTTCCATTT
>NZ_CABVHY010000130.1 GCF_902497875.1 Pseudomonas fluorescens | reverse complement strand
GGGGCAAGCCCCCTCGCCACAAGTTTTGCGCATGGCCTGTAATAGCATGCGCAGTCCTCAGAATCTCAATTGAAGTACAACGGCATTTCCTTTTCCATTGCCAAGGGTGCGGAGCAGACACCTGATATTGAACAGCCGTTCGGCTCAAGGGTCGATATCCGCGGTGGCTTTGTTCATAGTCGCTCCATTGGCCCAACAGCTTGATTCGGGGAAACATGCGCGCAAATCGATTAATCATGGGTATCGCCACCTTGCTGGTGCTGGCCGGCTGCGGCAGCCAACGCACCCAGGAGGCGCCGGCACGACCGGCCGAGGTGAAGGCGAAGCTTGTTCGGCTATTGCCGCCCAAGACCGTTGACCGTGAGGGCTGGGCCACCGACATCTATGCAGCTTTCGCCGCGCAAGGCCTTGCGCCGACCACGGAAAACCTCTGTTCAGTACTGGCAGTGACCGAACAGGAGTCGACTTTCCAGGTTGATCCCGCAGTGCCGGGGCTGGGGAAAATCGCCCGGGAGGAGATCGACCGCCGCGCGGCAGCGGTGCATGTCCCCAGTCTTTTGGTGAACGGTGCCCTGATGGCTCGCTCGTCGAACGGTAAAAGCTACAGCGAACGCCTGAATGCCGCCCGCACCGAAAAGGAAATCAGCGGCATTTTCGACGACTTCATCGGCATGGTGCCAATGGGCCGCACCCTTTTCGGGAGTTTCAATCCGGTACATACCGGCGGCCCGATGCAAGTCAGCATCGACTTTGCCGAAAGTCAGGCGCAGGACTATCCCTATCCCATGGAAGGTTCGATTCGCCGGGAAGTATTCAGCCGGCGCGGTGGCCTGTACTTCGGTATCGCGCATTTGCTCGGTTATCCGGTGAGTTACTCCAAGCCGCTGTATCGCTTCGCCGATTTCAATGCCGGTTGGTACGCCAGCCGCAACGCCGCTTTCCAGAATGCCGTCAGCAGCGCTTCGGGCATCCCCCTGGCCCTCGATGGCGACCTGATTCTCCACGGCTCAATCATGCCCGGGACCACGGAACTGGCGGTGCGCACCCTGGGCAAGCAGCTTGGCCTGCGCAACCCGACGATCAGACGCCAGCTGGAGCAGGGCGACAGCCTGGAATTCGAAGACAGCACGCTCTTCCGGCGAGTCTTCGCCTTGGCCGAGCAGGCTGAAGGTAAACCACTGCCCCGTGCGGTGTTGCCGGGTATCGTGCTGAAAAGCCCGAAAATCACCCGAAAACTCACCACCGCCTGGTTCGCCAAACGGGTCGACGAACGCCATCAGCGCTGCATGAAAAGGGCAGCGGGTCGTTGACCGTGCGAACTGATCACCCATAAAAAAGCCCGGCTGATCAAGCCGGGCTTTTGGGTTGAGTGCCGCAGTAAGGCTATTCATGCATGGTTCTGATTCTGGGTCAGACGATCCGAACCACCTTCAGCGACGCGGTTTTCGATCAGACGATCCGAACCGCCTTCGGCAACACGGCTTTCGATCAAGCGATCCGAGCCTCCT
>NZ_CABVHY010000129.1 GCF_902497875.1 Pseudomonas fluorescens | reverse complement strand
TGCCGCAGGCTGCGATCTTTTGATCTTGAAAAACCTCCGTCCCCCCAAACGCAAAAACGGCACCCGAAGGTGCCGTGCTGTTTTTCTACTGCGTATAACTAACCGATCAACCCGCCAATCCCGACTGTTGCACCAACGCCAGCAGCGGCTGTGGGTACACACCGAGGAAGAACGCCAGAGCCGCGATGGCCAGCAGCATCACGCCGCCGGTACGTTGCTCCCAGTGCAGTTGAGCATCGTGGCGACGCAGGTTCGGTTCGATCAGGAACAGGGTGACCATCACTCGCAGGTAGTAGAAGACGCCTATGGCGCTACCCAATACCAGGGAGCCGACCAGCCACCATTCGTGGGATTCGACACCGGTGGCGATGATGTAGAACTTGCCAATGAAGCCGGCAGTCAGCGGGATACCGGCCAGCGACAGCATCATCACGGTCAGTACCGCGGTCAGGTACGGACGACGCCAGAACAGGCCGCGGTACTCGTACAGCGCGTCGGCGTCACGGCCGTTGTACGGCGAAGACATCAGGGTGATCACGCCGAACGCGCCGAGGCTGGTGATCACGTAGGTGACCAGGTACACGCCGATGGCTTCCATCGCCAGACCCTTGCTCGCCACCAGGGCGATCAGCAGGTAACCGAAGTGCGCGATGGACGAGTAACCCAGCAGACGCTTGAGGTTGCTCTGGGTCAGCGCCAGCAGGTTACCGAACAGGATCGACGCGATGGCGATAATGGTCAGTACGTTGCTCAGGACACCGCTGTTGGCCACTGGCGAGATTTGGAACAGCCGCACCATCACCGCGAACACTGCGACTTTCGCCGCCGTCGCCAGGAACGCCGCCACGGGTGCCGGAGCACCTTCGTAGACGTCCGGGGTCCAGAGGTGGAAGGGTACCAGCGACAGCTTGAACGCCAGGCCGATCAGCATCATGGCCAGGCCCAGTTGCGCGATCGGGTTAGGCAGACCGGTAGCGGCCAGTGCCTGGCCGATGCCGCTGAAGCTCATGCTGCCGGCTTCTGCGTAAAGCAGCGCCATGCCGAACAACAGGAACGCCGAGCCGGCGGCCGACAGCACCATGTACTTGATGCCGGCTTCCAGCGAACGCTTGTTGAAGAAGGCATAGGCCACCAGGCCGTAGACCGGTACCGAAAGCAGTTCCAGACCGACGAACAAGCCGGCCAGGTGCTGCGCGCTGACCAGTACCAGGCCACCGGCCGCAGCCATCAGGATCAGCAGGTACAGCTCTTCGCGGTTGCCCGGGTAACCCGAACCGCCATCGCCGAGGTAGGCGTGGGCGAGGGTTACACACGCCAGCGTGGCGACCAGGATCAGCGCCATGTAGAGGCAGGCGAAGCTATCGATCTGCAGCAGTGGAGTCACGACCAGAGGCGCGACTTTCAAGGCAGGGAGGATCGATAGCAGGGCCAGGTTGAGACCGGCTACCGACAGCAGAAAGGTCTGTGAGTGGTTGCGACGCCAGGCGATGGCCAGCATCACCACGATGATCGTGGCGCTGGTGAT
>NZ_CABVHY010000128.1 GCF_902497875.1 Pseudomonas fluorescens | reverse complement strand
TTGGTCTGTGCAGGATTGACGACGCAGACCCGATAGCCCTTGTTGTACAAGAACTCGGCCAGCGCTTCATGGTAGATGCCGGTGGCCTCCATCACGATCAAGGCTGAAGGCTCGACATGCTTCTGCAGCCAGGCGTGGAACTCCTCGAACCCCTTGATTGCATTGGCCAGCTTGGCTTTGGTTTTATGTTTGCCGTTAGGCAGGTATTTGGCGATGTCAAAGGTGTGTTTAGCGGCGTCGACGCCAACATAATCGGACATGATCGTCTCCAATTGGATCAATTGTGATCATCACTGCACTCTGTCCAACCTTGCGAATGCGGGCTCTCGCCAGAGACGGGCCCAAGATACCGTTCGAACTATACGAGTGAGTGTGGAGGGTTGGAGCACGATCTACGTCGCAGGCTCTAGGCCTAAGGAGCTGCACGGCTTCCAGATCCCTCCCTCGATGATCAGTCGAGAACTATCGCTCCTGGCGGAGCGATAGTCGAGATACAAGGAGCTGCCGCAGGCTGCGATCTTTTGATCTTTACGGCGCTATGAAGTCAAACGGCGCCAACGCAAACCCTTGCTCATCCACCTGCAACGCCCAACCCTGACGGTCCCAATCCCCCAGCACAATGCGTCTGGCCGCTTGCTCGCCGATCTGCAGTTTGTGGATGGCCGGGCGGTGGGTGTGGCCGTGGACCAGGGTGCGTACGCCGTATTCCTGCATGATCCGCGGGATTTCCTCGGGGGTCACGTCGACGATGTCGTTGGCTTTCATCCGGGTCTGGGTGCGGCTTTCGCTGCGCAGTTTGCGCGCCAGCTTGTGCCGGGTGCCCAAGGGCAGGTGCCGCAGGATAAACAAGGTGACGGGATTGCGCAGGTAACGGCGCATGCGCATATAGGCTTCGTCGCGGGTGCAGAGGCTGTCGCCGTGCATCAGCAGCACCGGCTCGCCGTTCAATTCAACGACGCTCGGGTCTTTGAGCCGAGTGCACCCGGCGGCCTTGCAGAAGGCCTTGCCGAGCATGAAATCGCGATTGCCATGCATCAGGAACACCTGCGTACCGCTGTCGCTGAGTTCCCGTAGTGCCTGGCAAATGGAAAGCTGGTAGGGGGTCATGGCATCGTCGCCGATCCATGCCTCGAAAAAATCTCCCAATATGTACAACGCTTGCGCCGAGCGGGCACGCCCGCTCAGTAAATCCAGAAACGCCCGGGTAATATCCGGGCGCTCCTCTTCCAGATGCAAATCTGAAATCAGCAATATCACTCAATGATCTCGGCTTTCTCGATGATCACGTCTTCTGCTGGCACGTCTTGATGACCGGACTTCATAGTGGTGGCAACACCTTTGATCTTGTCGACAACGTCGCTGCCTTCGACCACTTTACCGAATACTGCATAACCCCAGCCTTGCGCGGTTTTGGCGCTGTGGTTGAGGAAGCTGTTGTCGGCAACGTTGATGAAGAACTGCGCGGAAGCCGAATGCGGCTCCATGGTGCGGGCCATGGCGACGGTGTACTTGTCGTTGGAAAGACCGT
>NZ_CABVHY010000127.1 GCF_902497875.1 Pseudomonas fluorescens | reverse complement strand
TCATCGCGAGCAGGCTCGCTCCCACATTGGTTCTCTGTGGAACCCAAATCTGTGTTCACTAAAGATCAACAGTGGGAGCGAGCCTGCTCGCGATGACGTCCTGATAAGCGCCACCAAAATAGAGACAACCGTAATCCGCTTCCATAAAAAAAGGCCACCCGAAGGCAGCCTTTAAAAACTAAAGAAAGAGAGTATTGCTTACACGGCCGCAACTGGACGCATGTAAGAGATCGGCGCAGTGCTGGCATCTTCGAAGGTCACGACTTCCCAGGCATCTTTCTGCTCAATCAATTTGCGCAGAAGCTGGTTGTTCAGTGCATGCCCCGACTTGAAGCCGCGGAACTCACCTATCAGGCTGTTGCCCAGCAGGTAGAGGTCACCAATTGCATCGAGGATCTTGTGCTTGACGAATTCGTCTTCATAGCGAAGGCCGTCCTCGTTCAGTACTCCATCCGCGTCGACCACGATGGCGTTTTCAACGCTACCGCCGAGTGCGAGGTTGTGCTTGCGCAGGTACTCGATGTCACTCATGAAACCAAAGGTACGGGCGCGGCTGACTTCTTTTACGAACGAAGTGCTGGAAAAATCCACGCTGGCACTTTGAATGCGGTCACGGAACACCGGGTGATCGAAATCGATCTCAAAGCTCACTTTGAAGCCTTCGAAAGGCAGGAAAGTGGCGCGCTTGTCGCCGTCTTCCACAGTCACTTCACGCAGGATACGAATGAACTTCTTGGCTGCGTCCTGTTCTTCCAGGCCGGCAGATTGAATCAGGAATACGAAGGGTCCAGCGCTACCATCCATGATCGGGACTTCAGACGCGGAGAGCTCGACGTAGGCGTTATCGATGCCCAGGCCAGCCATGGCCGAGAGCAAGTGCTCCACCGTGTCCACTTTGGTGTCACCGCTGACCAGCGTGGTCGACATAGTGGTTTCACCAACGTTTTCTGCGCGAGCAGGTATCTGCACCACAGGGTCCAGGTCGGCACGACAAAACACAATGCCGGTGTCTACAGGTGCAGGCTTGAGAGTCAGGTATACCTTCTCCCCGGAGTGCAGACCTACACCTGTGGCACGGATAATATTTTTCAGGGTGCGTTGTTTAATCATGGCTTGGGCCGCTTCAGCGCAAATTGCGAACTGGTATCAACAAAGGCTGGCGATAATAGCAGACCAGACCTTTGCTGAACACCAATCACCCTAATACCCCTGATACATTTCATCAATCGGCCTGGCGACGCAGGAATGCCGGGATGTCCAGATAGTCCAGATCATCGTGCGGATTCAGCTTTGCCGCAGTCGCAGCACTGGCCTGAGCCTGGTTGCGCATCACGGTTGGACGGTCCAGATCGCGATAGTTGACCGACGGCATTTCCTGACGGGCAGGTGCCGGCGATTGAGCTGCCATCGACGTATGAACGGTATTATCAATGATTTTAACAGGCTTCTCGATTTTCGCGCCCAGACCCGTGGCAACCACTGTCACGTGCAACTCGTCGCGCATGTCCGGATCGATAACAGTACCGACCTTGAC
>NZ_CABVHY010000126.1 GCF_902497875.1 Pseudomonas fluorescens | reverse complement strand
GCCTGCTCGCGATGACGACCGTACGGCCGGCAAAGATCCCAACCAATACCTAGTCGCGCAAATCCGACTCATGGATCGGCTGATCACGGTGTGTTGCCCGTTGGTACTGCGCCGGCCAGATGGCTTTGTGCCCGCCCAGATCGTCATCGGCATGCAGCGGCCAATACGGATCGCGCAGCAGTTCGCGAGCCAGCAGGATGATGTCGGCCTGACAGGTACGCAAGATGTGCTCCGCCTGCGCCGGCTCGGTGATCAACCCGACGGTACCGGTGGAAATGCCCGCCTCCTTGCGCACACGCTCGGCAAAGCGCGTCTGGTAACCCGGCCCCGTAGGGATCTCCGCATTCGCGGCGGTACCGCCCGAGGACACATCGATCAGGTCTACCCCCAAGGCATGCAGACGTCGCGCCAGCTCGACGGTTTCATCCGGGTTCCAGCCGTCCTCGACCCAATCGGTCGCCGATACCCGGACGAACAGCGGTAATTCTTCAGGCCATACCGCGCGCACCGCTTCCGTCACTTGCAGCACCAGACGAATGCGATTCTCGAAAGAGCCTCCGTATTGATCGCGTCGTTGATTGCTCAACGGCGAAAGAAATTGATGGAGAAGGTAACCATGGGCGGCATGCACTTCGACCACTTTGAAACCGGCGACCAACGCGCGTTTGGCGGCCTCGACAAAGGCTTGAATGACGCCGGCGATCTGCCCTTCATCCAGCTGTGTAGGAGCGGTATGTTCAGGGTCGTAGGCAATCGGCGATGGGCCAACCGGAGTCCAGCCACCGTCGGCCGGTTTGACGCTACCGTGTTTGCCCAGCCAGGGGCGATGGGTGCTGGCCTTGCGTCCGGCGTGGGCCAGTTGGATCCCGGCGACGGCGCCCTGGGCGGTAATGAAGCGGGTAATGCGTTGCAGCGGCTCGATCTGTTCATCGTTCCACAGGCCGAGATCCTGAGCGGTGATCCGCCCCTCGGCGGTGACCGCCGTGGCCTCGGTAAAGACCAGCCCGGCACCGCCTACGGCACGGCTGCCAAGATGAACAAGATGCCAGTCATTGGCCAGCCCATCGGCGCTGGAGTATTGGCACATCGGCGAGACCGCGATGCGGTTGAGCAGCGTCAATTGACGAATGGTGTAGGGTTCAAGCAGCAGACTCATGGGGCACCTCTCTATTTATGGTCAGGCTCCAGGGTTCTGTTTGAATAGTCGACGAGTGACCGGAAGGATGCAGCACCCGCCCCCGCGGGCAAAAAAATAGACAAGACGTCACAAGGCCAATCAAGCAGTGCTTAGAGCCTAGTCGACAACGCGGGATGAGGGCGGGTTCAGAAAACTAAAGACCCCGACTTGGGAAGGTGCACACCCCTGTGGCGAGGGGGCTTGCCCCCATAGGCGCTAACCAAATCTCTCGCTCCATAGCTCATCTTGCTGGTATCCCCGCTTTTTTCGCGGGGATTCGCGCAGTGCACGACTGAAGTAATCCCATTTCTCAAGACACGTAAACAACGACAAGCGGGGACTGATCACGCTACAAAGCAACCAATGGATAAAGGCCATTT
>NZ_CABVHY010000125.1 GCF_902497875.1 Pseudomonas fluorescens | reverse complement strand
CCGCGTCGCTGAAGGTGGTTCGGATCGCCTGATCGAGAACCGCGTCGCTGAAGGTGGTTCGGATCGTCTGATCGAGAACCGCGTTGCTGAAGGTGGTTCGGATCGTCTGATCGAGAACCGCGTCGCTGAAGGTGGTTCGGATCGTCTGACCCAGAATCAGAACCATGCATGAATAGCCTTACTGCGGCACTCAACCCAAAAGCCCGGCTTGATCAGCCGGGCTTTTTTATGGGTGATCAGTTCGCACGGTCAACGACCCGCTGCCCTTTTCATGCAGCGCTGATGGCGTTCGTCGACCCGTTTGGCGAACCAGGCGGTGGTGAGTTTTCGGGTGATTTTCGGGCTTTTCAGCACGATACCCGGCAACACCGCACGGGGCAGTGGTTTACCTTCAGCCTGCTCGGCCAAGGCGAAGACTCGCCGGAAGAGCGTGCTGTCTTCGAATTCCAGGCTGTCGCCCTGCTCCAGCTGGCGTCTGATCGTCGGGTTGCGCAGGCCAAGCTGCTTGCCCAGGGTGCGCACCGCCAGTTCCGTGGTCCCGGGCATGATTGAGCCGTGGAGAATCAGGTCGCCATCGAGGGCCAGGGGGATGCCCGAAGCGCTGCTGACGGCATTCTGGAAAGCGGCGTTGCGGCTGGCGTACCAACCGGCATTGAAATCGGCGAAGCGATACAGCGGCTTGGAGTAACTCACCGGATAACCGAGCAAATGCGCGATACCGAAGTACAGGCCACCGCGCCGGCTGAATACTTCCCGGCGAATCGAACCTTCCATGGGATAGGGATAGTCCTGCGCCTGACTTTCGGCAAAGTCGATGCTGACTTGCATCGGGCCGCCGGTATGTACCGGATTGAAACTCCCGAAAAGGGTGCGGCCCATTGGCACCATGCCGATGAAGTCGTCGAAAATGCCGCTGATTTCCTTTTCGGTGCGGGCGGCATTCAGGCGTTCGCTGTAGCTTTTACCGTTCGACGAGCGAGCCATCAGGGCACCGTTCACCAAAAGACTGGGGACATGCACCGCTGCCGCGCGGCGGTCGATCTCCTCCCGGGCGATTTTCCCCAGCCCCGGCACTGCGGGATCAACCTGGAAAGTCGACTCCTGTTCGGTCACTGCCAGTACTGAACAGAGGTTTTCCGTGGTCGGCGCAAGGCCTTGCGCGGCGAAAGCTGCATAGATGTCGGTGGCCCAGCCCTCACGGTCAACGGTCTTGGGCGGCAATAGCCGAACAAGCTTCGCCTTCACCTCGGCCGGTCGTGCCGGCGCCTCCTGGGTGCGTTGGCTGCCGCAGCCGGCCAGCACCAGCAAGGTGGCGATACCCATGATTAATCGATTTGCGCGCATGTTTCCCCGAATCAAGCTGTTGGGCCAATGGAGCGACTATGAACAAAGCCACCGCGGATATCGACCCTTGAGCCGAACGGCTGTTCAATATCAGGTGTCTGCTCCGCACCCTTGGCAATGGAAAAGGAAATGCCGTTGTACTTCAATTGAGATTCTGAGGACTGCGCATGCTATTACAGGCCATGCGCAAAACTTGTGGCGAGGGGGCTTGCCCC
>NZ_CABVHY010000124.1 GCF_902497875.1 Pseudomonas fluorescens | reverse complement strand
AAGCATCTGGAGATCAGCTGTTCGTCGTGATGATACGTTCAGTCCTGGGGGTCAATTGCACTGACAACTCGTGAAATGATGTCCATCATTGTCACGTCGTCGAGACGCTCAATGAACTTGGCGGAGCCCTCTTGGATTCGTTGCTCGATATCGAAGCTGCGCACCTGATTACACACCGCGACGCCATTGGTTTCGTGCCCGGTGACAACCACCGCCAAACCAGAATTGCGGCTAAACGTGCCTCCACTGGTCACCGGGACGGTCATGCTCACACCCAAGGCATTGATCTCTCGTGGTGTTATCACAACAAAACGGTGGCGATTCATCATCTCTCTACCTGCCACCGGATTCGGGTCAATCCAGTAAACATCGCCCCGCTGCGGGGCTTGTCGACGAACCATCAGCCCAACTCCCGACCAACTGGATCGCCTTCACGAGTATCCGCTGTGGCGGCATTCAGTTCGGCAATTGCTTCGGCCCCCTCGAGCAATTCGGCCAGGGTATAGCGCTTGCGCACCGGCTGTACGACGGGGCGAGCGATCAATTCGCCATCGACCACATTGAGCTCCAATTGCGCGCCCACCTCCAGATGCAGGAGTTTCAATAAAGTCGGCGGGATGGTCATCACCGCAGCACCGCCTTGTCGGCGGATTTTGGAAGTCACGGACATGAGAGGACTCCGATCCGAAATAAGGTTGATATCGACGCCTCGATAAGTGCAACAAAAGTAGCACACGGATGGGAGCAAAGCGAATTCCTCACTAGGTCACTTCAAAGTATTTAACGCTATTCCCAGCCTAGACTTGCGGCGTAAGCGACCAGCCTCAAATATGTGAGAGCATGCGACAGCTGCCCACGCCTTGATAATCCCCGCCCGCGACTCCAAATAAGTACCATTACCTTGCCTTCCGGAGCCTGCTCATGTCCGATCCACTGCTGATCCCCTGCCCTCACTGTAACGGCCTCAACCGTATCCCCGCCGAACGCCTGGGCGATCAGCCCAAGTGCGGGCGCTGCAAGGTCGAGGTGTTGCTGAGCAAGCCTTTCGAGCTGAAGCAGGCCGATTACGCCAGCCAGATCAAGGGCGATTTGCCGTTGCTGGTGGATGTCTGGGCGGACTGGTGCGGGCCGTGCAAATCATTTGCACCCGTATTTGAGCAGGCAGCAGCGCAATTGGCAGGCAAGTGTCGGCTGGCCAAGCTGGACAGTGAGGCCAATCAGCAATTGTCGGCGCAGTTGGGCATTCGCTCGATTCCCAGCCTGATACTGTTCAAGAACGGCCGGGAAGTCGCACGCCAGAGCGGTGCCTTCCCGCTACCGCAGTTGTTGAGCTGGTTACGTAGTCAGGGCATCTGACACCGGGCGGCCAAGGTAGATCAGCAGTCTGATGGGCCTTTGTGGCGAGGGAGATTGCTCCCGCCGGCCGGTCCGCGCTCGGGCGCAGCCGTCGTAAAACCGGCTGATGCGGTCTACCTGAATAACCGCGACTGACCGTTTCAGGGCCGCTTCGCGAACCAACGGGGCAAGCCCTGATGCCAGCCGTTACGCGAACCGTAGCAGCTGGCGAAGC
>NZ_CABVHY010000123.1 GCF_902497875.1 Pseudomonas fluorescens | reverse complement strand
CGGCTGGCACCTGCCCAGCGACGGCCCGAAAACCCTCAATGGACTGGTTACCGAAGCATTGGAAACCATCCCGGAGAGCGCGGTTTGCCTGAAGATCGGTCGCTATCGCCTGGAAATCCTCGAAACTGAAGACAACCGTGTCAGCCGCGTGTTGATCTGGCATGTAGCCGCTGGCGAGCCCGCAAGCCTGCGTTCGACCGCGTAGGGGTCATAAAACCTGCAACCGCGCCGTATCAATTAAATCGCGTTTAACCAACGACGACCGCTTCGACCGAACGCAGCCTCGCGAGCTCGGCAGCTGCTACATATCCCCGATTTGAACCGGGTTACCTGATAGACCTATATCGCGAGCAGTTTCAATCGACTCATCACGAGCCAAGGCAACACCCATCCGGCGCTGACCATTGACTTCCGGCTTGCCGAACAGACGCAATGCCGTATCCGGCTCGCTCAATGCCGCACCCAGGTTGGCGAAAGCAGTCTGGGTCGACTGCCCTTCCACCAGAATCACCGCCGAAGCCGATGGACCGAACTGACGGATCAATGGAATCGGCAACCCCAGAATCGCCCGCGCATGCAAGGCGAACTGCGACAGGTCCTGAGAAATCAGCGTCACCAGACCGGTGTCATGGGGACGTGGCGAAACTTCGCTGAACCACACCTGATCGCCCTTGATGAACAGCTCGACGCCGAACAGTCCCCGACCACCCAAGGCTTCGGTCACCGCTTTGGCAACCCGCTCGGATTCCGCCAAGGCAATCGGGCTCATGGCCTGCGGCTGCCAGGATTCCTGGTAATCGCCCTTCTCCTGGCGGTGGCCGACCGGCGCGCAGAAGGTGGTGCCGCCGATATGGCGCACAGTCAGCAGAGTGATCTCGTAATCGAAGTCGATAAAACCTTCGATGATCACCCGCCCCTTGCCGGCACGACCGCCTTCTTGCGCATAATCCCAAGCCTTCTGCACGTCATCGACGCTGCGCAGCAGGCTCTGGCCTTTGCCCGAGGAACTCATCACCGGCTTGACCACGCACGGGAAGCCCAGATCCTCGACCGCCTTGCGATAGTCTTCGACAGTGTCGGCGAAGTGGTACGGCGAGGTCGGCAGGTCCAGCTCTTCAGCGGCCAGACGCCGGATACCTTCGCGGTTCATGGTCAGCTGCGCGGCACGGGCAGTCGGAATCACGGTAAAGCCTTCGGCCTCCAGCTCCACCAGGGTAGCAGTGGCGATGGCTTCGATTTCCGGCACGATGAAGTGCGGCTTCTCCGCTTCGATCACCGCACGCAGCGCCGCGCCATCGAGCATGTTGATCACATGACTGCGATGGGCCACTTGCATGGCCGGTGCGTTGGCGTAGCGATCCACGGCGATCACTTCAACGCCCAGGCGTTGCAGCTCGATTACCACTTCCTTGCCCAGCTCGCCGCAGCCACACAGCAAAACGCGGGTCGCGGTTGGCGACAATGGAGTTCCGATACGGGTCATCTCAGGTCCTCAAAGGAGCGGATCATCGAGGGTCGCACGCAGCGCGGGCTTCCCATGGGAGAAAACGCGGCATTTTACATGAACCGGG
>NZ_CABVHY010000122.1 GCF_902497875.1 Pseudomonas fluorescens | reverse complement strand
CTGCCGAAGGCTGCGATCTTTTGATCTTTGCCCCTCTTCAAAACATCATGATCCACTGAAAAGATCGCAGCCTGCGGCAGCTCCTACACGGGGGGGGCGTACGGCCGGTCTGGTGCGGCGGCTCCTATTTCAATGCTGTCAGGATAGCCTCAGGGCTGTAACCGCGAATTAAGGTGCCATTCACATCCAGCAGGGGAATCCCCCGTCCACCCAGGGCCTCATAGGCCTTGCGTGCTTCGGCATTCTTCTCGATGTCGAACTCGTTGTACGGGATGCCTTGCTGATCGAGGAAGCGCCGGGTCAGCTTGCAGTAGCCACACCAGTCAGTGGCGTAGAGCACGACCCTGGCGTTGGCCTGGGTCTGCTCGGACACTGACGCCTGCGGGTTGAACAGTCGCTCGATCTTGCCCCAGTTCTGATAAGCCACGACCACCAGCAGGATCAGCAGAAATTTCTTCAGTATCCCGTTCAACATCAGTTGCGACGCTTGAGCTGGTCGGTCAGTTGGGTCGGCAGGCCCTTGATGATCAGTGTCCCGGCTTCTTCGTCGTATTCGATCTTCGAGCCCAGCAGGTGCGCTTCGAAGCTGATGGACAAGCCCTCGGCGCGGCCGGTGAAGCGACGGAACTGGTTGAGGGTGCGTTTATCGGCAGGAATTTCCGGCGACAGGCCGTAGTCCTTGTTGCGGATGTGATCGTAGAAGGCTTTCGGACGCTCTTCGTCGATCAGCTCGGACAATTCCTCCAGCCCCATTGGCTCGCCCATTTTTGCCTGGCTGCTGGCGTAATCCACCAGGGTCTTGGTCTTTTCCCGGGCGGACTCTTCCGGCAGGTCCTCGCTTTCGACGAAGTCGCTGAAGGCCTTGAGCAGCGTGCGGGTCTCGCCAGGGCCGTCGACGCCTTCCTGGCAGCCGATGAAGTCGCGGAAGTACTCCGAGACCTTCTTGCCGTTCTTGCCCTTGATGAACGAGATGTACTGCTTGGATTGCTTGTTGTTTTGCCACTCCGAGATGTTGATCCGCGCCGCCAGGTGCAACTGGCCCAGATCAAGGTGGCGGGAGGGGGTCACGTCCAGCTCGGCGTTCACCGCGACGCCTTCGCTATGGTGCAGCAGGGCGATGGCCAGGTAGTCGGTCATGCCTTGCTGGTAGTGGGCAAACAACACGTGGCCACCCACCGAGAGGTTGGACTCTTCCATCAGTTTTTGCAGGTGTTCGACCGCCACACGGCTGAAGCCAGTGAAGTCCTTGCCGCCGTCGAGGTATTCCTTCAGCCAGCCGCTGAAAGGGTGCGCCCCGGATTCCGCATGGAACAAGCCCCAGGCTTTGCCTTGCTTGGCGTTGTAGCTCTCGTTGAGGTCGGCAAGCATGTGCTCGATGGCCTGGGATTGCGCCAGTTCGGAGTCGCGAGCGTGGAGAACTGCAGGTGTACCGTCGGGTTTTTTGTCGATCAGGTGGACGATGCAATGACGGATCGGCATGGGCTTCTCGGCTGGTTGAATGGGGGAGGGGCGAGCTCCCCGAAAAAGCGCCCAGTGTACCGCACCTGCTAGTTTTGGCGGTGTCCGACAGGCCTTT
>NZ_CABVHY010000121.1 GCF_902497875.1 Pseudomonas fluorescens | reverse complement strand
TTGGTCTGTGCAGGATTGACGACGCAGACCCGATAGCCCTTGTTGTACAAGAACTCGGCCAGCGCTTCATGGTAGATGCCGGTGGCCTCCATCACGATCAAGGCTGAAGGCTCGACATGCTTCTGCAGCCAGGCGTGGAACTCCTCGAACCCCTTGATTGCATTGGCCAGCTTGGCTTTGGTTTTATGTTTGCCGTTAGGCAGGTATTTGGCGATGTCAAAGGTGTGTTTAGCGGCGTCGACGCCAACATAATCGGACATGATCGTCTCCAATTGGATCAATTGTGATCATCACTGCACTCTGTCCAACCTTGCGAATGCGGGCTCTCGCCAGAGACGGGCCCAAGATACCGTTCGAACTATACGAGTGAGTGTGGAGGGTTGGAGCACGATCTACGTCGCAGGCTCTAGGCCTAAGGAGCTGCACGGCTTCCAGATCCCTCCCTCGATGATCAGTCGAGAACTATCGCTCCTGGCGGAGCGATAGTCGAGATACAAGGAGCTGCCGCAGGCTGCGATCTTTTAGAGTGTGCGCCCAAGATCTCAAAGGCTTCACTTCCCGCCTCAAAGCCACACCGCATCCCAAAGCGGGTAATCACCCAGCTTGTTGACCAGCCCGGCGCGCAGCGGATTCATCACGATATAGCGCGCCGCCGCTTTGACGTCCTCATCCAGGCGTAGCGCCCGGTCGTGATAGCCCCGTTGCCAGACGCGGTCGTTACTTCGCTTCAGGCCATTGATCGCAAGACTGCTGCGCGACTTTACCCGACACATCAACTCAGCCAATGAGCCACGTTGCAGCTGTACCAACCAATGAAAGTGATCTGGCATCACCACCCAGGCCAGCGATGTGGCCAACTGATTTTCGTCGGCCAGGCGCAGTTGATCGACCACCAGGCGACCTGAGCGCCAATCGCTAAATACAGGTTGGCGCTGGTGAGCCACAGCGGTGAGGAGATAAATACGATTGACTTCAGATACCCGTGCTTTACGCAGGCGACATCCATTGGCGGCGGCAGGCAATCCATTGCCCTCCTGAAGGTGTATGACACAGGTAAAGCTAGTCGGCTTTGGAGCCATGGTCCGAGAAACAATTTTCGGGATATGTCGTGTTACGGCAAAAGATCGCAGCCTGCGGCAGCTCCTACGCCAATCCGGTTCCCCCAGGAAACAACGGGTATACGCAAAACTTGTAGGAGCTGCCGATAGGCTGCGATCTTTTGATCTTGGCTGCGCCGAAAAGATCGCAGCCTGCGGCAGCTCCTACGCCAATCCGGTTCCCCCAGGAAACAACGGGTATACGCAAAACCTGTAGATACCGTCTTAACTCTCACCGGGCAAGCGCAAGTTTCGGGTCAAAGGGCTGGCCCGATTTGATCACTCCAAAGATGATGTGCAGCAGCTTGCGCATTGCTGCACAGATGATCTGCTTGGGAGCCTTGCCGTTGGCTTTCAATCGCTCTTTGAGCGCGATAATCGCTTCGTTGTGCTGCATCGCCACCAGACCTGGCATGTAGAGCCCGGTTCGGAGTCGCGCTGATCCGATTTTCGAGATAAAGGTGCGGCCCTTAAGCTGGCCAGACTCTTCCAGCTTTGGATTTAAGCC
>NZ_CABVHY010000120.1 GCF_902497875.1 Pseudomonas fluorescens | reverse complement strand
CGCCAGGCCGAACGTTTGCTGGAGAAAGACATCCCGTTGCTGATCCATGGCGAAACCGGAGTGGGTAAAGAGGTGTTCGTCAAAGCCCTGCATCAGGCCAGCTCCAGGAGCAAACAACCATTCATTGCCGTCAACTGTGCGGCGATCCCCGCCGAACTGGTGGAATCGGAGCTGTTCGGTTATGAAAAAGGCGCGTTTACCGGCGCCAATCAGAAAGGCAGCATCGGGCTGATCCGCAAGGCCGACAAAGGCACGCTGTTCCTTGACGAGATCGGCGACATGCCGCTGCCGACACAAGCCCGGTTGCTGCGAGTATTACAGGAGCGTTGCGTGCAGCCGGTGGGCAGCAGCGAACTGTTCCCGGTGGACATCCGCATCATCTCGGCGACCAATCACGCCTTGCGCGAACAGGTTCAAGCCGGGCGCTTTCGAGAAGACCTGTACTACCGCATCGGCGGGTTGACGCTGGAGCTGCCGCCCTTGCGTGAGCGCAGTGACAAGCAGGCGCTGTTCAAGCGTTTGTGGGAACAGCATCGGGAGCCGACTCAATGGGCCGGGCTGAGTCGTGAAGTCATGGAGCTGTTCACCCGCCATCCGTGGCCGGGGAATCTACGCCAGGTCAGCAGTGTGATGCAGGTGGCGCTGGCCATGGCCGAGGAACAACCGGTGCGGCCTGAGCATTTGCCGGATGATTTTTTTGTGGATCTGGAGATGAATGAGCCCACTCAACCCGCAGCTTCATGCCAACTAGACGGTTCAGAAGACTTGAACCAGTTGTTACGGGCGGCTGGTGGGAACATCTCACATTTGGCACGGCACCTAGGGGTCAGCCGCAATACGCTGTACAAGCGATTACGCAAATCAGACACCTGAAGACTCAACCAATTGTCGATACGTCTTTGCTCACCTCCAATATTTTGGCTATATTTGGCCAAAATATTGGAGATGCCAAATGATTACTGTCCCGTTAGGCGAAGCCAAGAACAACCTGTCCAAGCTGGTTGATGATGCCGCTGCCGGCCAGATCATCACAATTGCCAAACACGGTCGGGCCCTTGCCCGCCTTGTCCCTGTAGGAAAACCCACAGGCCGACGTATCGGCGCAATGAAAGGCAAACTGATCTTGCCTGAGGACTTTGATGCACCACTGCCAGACGACATGCTGGATGCATTTGAAGGAGCTCAAGGATGAGGGTTTTGCTCGACACTCATATTTTGCTATGGACCTTGAGTGACGACCCAAAACTTTCAGGCAAGGCCAGGAAACTGATTGAGAGCGCCACTGAGATTTATATCAGCACAGCGTCTTTTTGGGAGATGGCTATCAAAGTGGGGCTGGGCAAACTGAATGTCGATCTTGAAGGCATAAGGGACTCCTGCCTCGAAAGCGGATTCATAGAGCTACCTGTCACGTTTGAGCACGCCATCGCGGTCAAGGACCTGGAGCATCATCATCGAGATCCGTTCGACCGGCTCATTGTAGCAACCACAATGACAGAGCCCATGAAGCTCCTGACTGCCGACCCTATGGTCGCCAAGTACACCTCTCTGGCTATTCTGGTTTGATCTGTCGCCTGCGGTAGTTGGATTGTTAAGGTCACTCCCATTCTGGGCCTGACTCCAGATCATTCGCGAGCAGGCTC
>NZ_CABVHY010000119.1 GCF_902497875.1 Pseudomonas fluorescens | reverse complement strand
CCACCGGTTGCTCGCGCCAGGTCACGCTGCGCTCCGACAGGTCGATGCACAGATTGCCGATAAGGATCCGGTCGTTGGCGGTTTGCGGCTCGTTCAGATTGCTGCGGCGCAGCAAGGTGCGCACCCGCGCCAGCAATACCCTTGGCTCGCAAGGTTTGGTGACGTAGTCATCGGCGCCCATTTCCAGGCCCAGGACTTGATCGTGACTGTCGTCACGAGCGGTGAGCATCAGGATCGGCAGGGTCGCCGAGTCGGCCCGCAGCAGGCGGCAGACTTGCAGGCCGTCGAGACCCGGCAGCATCAGATCGAGGATCACCAGGTCCGGCGGGTTCGACCGTGCACGTTCACGCACTTGATCACCGCGGCTGAGCACGCTGACGTGGTAGCTGTTGCGTTCCAGGTAGCTGGCGATCAGTTCGCAGAGCGCGGAGTCGTCTTCGACCAGGAGAATGTTGGGCATGGGTGTTTCCTGTAGGAGCGAGCTTGCTCGCGATCGGCGGCGCAGCCGTCGTAAAGCCGACAACTGTGATTTACCTGTAGTAACGCGATTGCAAATTTTACGACGGCTGCGCCGCCGAAGGCAGGCTTCGCCAGCTGCTACGGGAAATCGCGTCGCACTCTAGAACGAATGCGCCTGCTTGCGACGCTTCCACTGGTTCAGCCGTTGTTGCAGGTTCAGCGGGCTATGAATTTGCTGCTGTCGCGCCCGGCTGAACAGGATCAGGGCCAGCTCTGCTGTGGCCAGCGCATCGGCGCTGGCGTGGTGGCGTTCGCCAACCTGCAGATTGAAATAGTCGATCCATTGATCCAGCCCGGCTTTGCTGACGTGCGCTCGGGGGCAGAGCAACGGCGCCATGTCTGCGACATCGAGAAACGTGTGCTGCAAGCGATAACCCAGGCTGTCTTTCAAGGCCCGCCCAAGCATGTGCTGATCGAACGGTGCATGAAAGGCCAGCAACGGGCTGTCGCCGACGAACTCCATGAAGTCCAGCAAGGCTTCGGCCGGATCGCTCCCGGCGGCAATCGCGCTGGGGCCCAGGCCGTGGATCAATACCGCGGGGCTGAGCTTGTGATCTTCGCGCTGCAAGGTTTGTTCGAATTGTTGGCTGAAGTCGATCGCCCCGTCTTCGATCACCACCGCGCCGATGGACAGCACCACGTCCTTGTTCAGGTTAAGCCCGGTGGTTTCCAGATCCAAGACCACCCAGCGTTGCTCGCGCAGGCTGCATTCGCTCAGTTCCGGGGCGGCTATCAAGTGCTCCAGTCGCTGTTGCTGCTCGAGCGTCAGTTTCGGGCCGTCGGGCCTTAGCCAGGAGAACAGACTCATAGCTGATACCGCAGGGCCAGGCTGCTTTGCAATCGCTGGGCCTGGCGCAGGGATTCACGGAGGATTCGCCGATCCAGGTGATTGAGGCTGTCAGGGTCGACCCGGTTGGAGTAGGGCAGGTTCTCGCGGGTTTGCAGTTGATGCTGCTGCATGCGGGTCTGCTGAATGAAGTGGTAGGCCTCCTCGTACGCAGCACCGTCCAGCCGTTCGATGACTTCCCGGGCCACCAGTTGCTGCAAGCGCTCCAGCGTATTATTGGCTTCGATGCCATTGGCCAGGGCCAGTAGTCGGGCGCCGTCGACGAAGGGGGTGAGGCCCTGCACTTT
>NZ_CABVHY010000118.1 GCF_902497875.1 Pseudomonas fluorescens | reverse complement strand
ACGAAATCGAAGGGCGAGTCGACGTGGGCGGCCGACAACTCTTCCATGCGCTCCAGGGCCTTGATCCGGCTCTGGGCCTGACGGGCCTTGGTGGCCTGGGCCTTGAAACGCGCGATGTAGCTTTCCATATGCGCACGCTGCGCCTGCTGCTTCTCGTAGGCTTGCTGCTGCTGGGCCAGACGTTCGGCGCGAGCACGTTCGAAAGCGCTGTAACCACCACGATAGAGCGTGATCTTGCGCTGATCGACGTGGGCCACATGGTCGACCACGGCGTCGAGGAAGTCCCGGTCGTGGGAGATCAGCAGCAACGTGCCAGGGTAATTCTTGAGCCAGTCTTCGAGCCACAGAATGGCGTCGAGGTCCAAGTGGTTGGTCGGCTCATCGAGCAACAACAGATCTGACGGACACATCAGTGCCTGCGCCAGGTTCAGACGCATTCGCCAGCCACCGGAGAAATCACCGACCTGGCGATCCATCTGCTCGTTGGTGAAGCCCAGACCTGCCAGCAGCTTGCGCGCCCGGGCATCGGCGGTGTAACCGTCGGCGCTATCGAGTTCGGCGTGCAGGCGCGCCTGAGCGGCACCGTCATGGGCCGCTTCGGCGTCGGCCAGCTCACGCTGCACCTCGCGCAGGCGCAGGTCGCCATCGAGCACATAGTCGACCGCTACCCGCTCAAGGGTGTCGACCTCCTGGCGCATATGGGCGATACGCCAGTCCGCCGGCAGGAAGCAGTCGCCCGAGTCAGGGGTCAATTCCCCCTGGAGCAAGGCGAACAGGCTGGATTTACCGGCGCCGTTGGCACCGATCAGGCCGGCTTTGTGACCGGCGTGCAGGGTCAGCTCGGCGTCTTCTAGCAGACGTTGCGGGCCACGCTGTAATGTTAGGCTTTGAAGTCGGATCATAATGGCGGCGGAGTCTACCAGCTTCGCTCGCAACTGGCGCGAGAAGGAATATGTCCTCTGACCTGTGGAGCTCTACCCTGACGACCTACGCCCGACCCGGCGTCGAACGGGCCTGCCTGGAACTGCAGAGTGCGGGCGCCAATGTCTGCCTGCTGTTGTGCGCGGTCTGGCTTGGCCAGCGTGGCGTGGTCTGCAATGCCCAACGTCTGCAGCAGCTGCAGTTACTGGCCGGCCCCTGGCATGACGATGTCGTGCAACCCCTGCGGCAACTGCGCCAGCAATGGCGCTCGGCGGCCCTTGAGGATGTGCAACTGACTATTCTGCGCGAACAGGTCAAGGCGCTTGAGCTCGAAGCGGAGCGACAGTTGTTGTTGCGACTGGAGACGACGGCACGAGACTGGCCAGAAGAGGAGGCAAAGGATTTGCCAGCCTGGCTGGAAGGAGTGGCGGTACAAGCCACCACCCTGAACCGCGACGCGCTGAATGAACTGCGCGTCGCGGTAACCGGGGCTTAGGAAGCGCTGGTTGGGGTGATGCTGCTCGCAGAGGCTGCTGGCGTTGTTACAGGCGACGCTGCAGGCGTGCTCGCAGTCGGTGCCGGCGATGCTGCTGGCGCTGGAGTCGCAGGCTTGGCCGCGACAGCAGCTGTTGCTGGCTTAGCGGCGACCGGCTTTTTCACGGCGGGGTTGGCTGCCGGCCTGGCAGCAGGGTTGGCGGCGGGTTTCGCTGCTGCCGGTTTGGCTGCAGCAGGT
>NZ_CABVHY010000117.1 GCF_902497875.1 Pseudomonas fluorescens | reverse complement strand
GTCCACGGGGTTACGCCCACCGGATTGATTGCGGTCGAAATACAGACTGTCGGCGCTGGCCTGCTGCAGTTGCGGATAACGACCGCTTTGGGCGATGCCCAACTGGGCACGGGCTTCCATCACCCGTAGGCCAGCAATTTTCAGGTTGGAGTTATGGGCATCGGTTTCGGCAATCAGACGGTCGAGGACCGGATCGGCAAAGACCTGCCACCACTCGCGTATATCGGGCTGTCGACGCTGCTGGCTGGCCTGCTCGAGTGCCGGGCTGTTCCAGTGTTCGATCCAGGCCTCGCCTGGCGCCTGGAAATCCGGTCCCAGGCGCACACAGCCACTGAGGCCCAGTCCCCCTATCAGGAGTATCCCCATCAGGGGTAACCGGCCTCGGTGAAATGCCAGGAACATAGGCCCGTCAGATCTTCGGCTGGTCGTCTGGCACACCTTGCGGCTGGTCTTGCACCCACT
Source organism: Pseudomonas fluorescens (assembly GCF_902497875.1). Classification (GTDB taxonomy): domain Bacteria; phylum Pseudomonadota; class Gammaproteobacteria; order Pseudomonadales; family Pseudomonadaceae; genus Aquipseudomonas; species Aquipseudomonas fluorescens_BR. The sequence continues at coordinate 1,205 of NZ_CABVHY010000117.1, read as the reverse complement.
GCCAGAACAGCTGATAGCCGACCGCAAGCACCACCGGGCCGATGAACAGACCGATGATGCCACCGGTGACCATGCCCCCGAGGGCCCCGATCAGCACCACCGGCATCGGCACATCGACGCCGCGCCCCAACAGCAGTGGCTTGAGCACGTTATCCACCAGGCCGGCAACGAAGACATAAATGGAAAAGACGATGCCCGCCGTGCTGACCCCCTCGGTGGCGAATACGTAGACGATCACCGGAATGGTAATCAGCGTCGCGGGTAACTGCATGATCCCCAGCAACAACACCGCCAGGGCCAGCAGCCCGGCGCCGGGGATGCCCTTGAGGACGAAGCCGACGCCCACCAGCAGCATTTGGATGAAGGCGATGCCGACCACCCCCAGCGCTACCGCACGAATGGTCGCGGTGCACAGCGCGGCCAGTTGCGGTCCCTTGGCCGGACCGCTGATACGCGAAGCGATCTGCACCGCACTGCGGCTGCCACCCTCGCCATAAGCCATGAAGATCCCGGCGATGATCAGGGAACAAATGAAAATCAGGAAACCCATGCCGACCCCGGCGAGCTTGCTCAACAGGGTCAGGCTGATCCCTTTGATCTGCGGTATGTACTTCTCGGTCAGCCCCGGAAGGTCGGTGGCCGCCTGCAGCCAGACGCCATGCACGCGCTTGCCCACCAGCGGCCAATCGGCGACTGCATCGGCCGGCGGAGCAATCTGGAAGCCACCGTCCTTGAGCAGGACCATAGCGCGCTCGACCGAGTCGGCAATCGAGGTGCCCAAGAGGTAGATCGGCACCATGAGAATAACGATGGCAATCAGCACGATCAGCGTCGCGATGAGTCCGTCCTTGTAGCCCAGCATGCCCTTGAGCCGGCCTTGCAGTGGGTAGAGGGTGATCGCCAGGATCAGCGACCAGAGCAACAGATCGCGGAACGGGCGGAATATCTCGAAGCAGAACAGCACCAGAACGACAATCAGCCCGGCACGAATCAGCACATCGAGCAGACCACGGGAAAACGTTTTCTCGGAAGTGGACGTGGGCACCATTGATTGCCTCCTTGCAGATCGCTGCACAGGAATGAGGGGGTAAGCCCAGCATAGACGGTCAATGGGACGTCATCTTTGTGTACCCCGCAAAAAATCGCAGCCTGCGGCAGCTCCTACGCCGACCGCGTACCCTGTAGGAGCTGCCGCAGGCTGCGAT
>NZ_CABVHY010000116.1 GCF_902497875.1 Pseudomonas fluorescens | reverse complement strand
ATCAATACCGGCAAGGTCGCCGGTACCTGTTGGTTCGGTTGCAAGGCCACGCTCGCGGTAATGTTGACGATGAAACCCTGCTTGCGTGGAATCATGTGCGCTGCAGCAACCTGGGATGGATAAACGAAGCCCTTGAGGTTAGTGCTGATCATCGCTTCCAGGTCTTGCGGGCTGTAGTCAATGAACGGCTTGGCCTGAAAAATCCCGGCGTTGTTGATCAGGATATCGACCTGGCCGAAGGCCTCGATGGCGGCCTGGAACAGCCGCTGGGCGGTATCCGGCTCGGCAACGTCGCCCGCCACGCCGATGAAGCGCGGGGAGTTGCCCAGTTGCTCGGCCGTTTCGCGCAGACGCTGTTCAGTGCGAGCGTTGCCGACCACGTTGTAGCCTTGCTCCAGATAAGCCTTTGCCAGGCCCAGGCCAATACCGCTCGACGCGCCGGTGATTACTACAGTTCTTGGAGAGTTCATGTTGGGTACCTGCAAAAATTGGGTTTCATAGGTTGTCCCAGAGCCCTTTTTCTGAAGGAACTGCTCGGGTTGAATTCACTGTATTTCTTTACTTTTGTTTGATAAATACAGGTCTGAGTACTTCATTTGATCCATGGTGTAATCAATCATGAAGCGACAGTTCGAAGATATTCAGCTGGGCAGCATCGAGTTGTTTTGCCTGGCGGCTGAGTCCGGCAGTTTCACCACCGCAGCCGCGGTCGCCGGTGTCACCCCGGCTGCGGTCAGTCGCTCGGTGTCGCGGATGGAGGCGCGCATGGGTGTGCGGCTGTTCGCCCGAACCACCCGCAGCGTCAAACTGACGGAAAGCGGCCGAGCGTACTTTGAACAGTGCCGCCAGGCCCTGGCCCAGTTGGTCGAAGCGCAACGGGAAGTGATGGGCAAACAACAAACCCCCTCCGGAACCTTGCGCATCAGCGTGCCCACCACCTACGCCCATCACCGCATCCTGCCGTTGCTGCCGATCTTCCGAGCGCGTTTTCCGGCGGTCAAGGTCGAGGCCCACGTCAGCAACCGCAACATCGACTTCATCGAGGAAGGCTACGACATGGCGATCAGGGTCCGGGTCCTGCCCGATTCAGGCTTGATCGCCCGTCATCTGGAAGACGCACAACTGGTCACCGTGGCCAGCCCTGAATACCTGCAGCGTGCCGGTACGCCGCAAACCCTGGACGACCTGCACCAGCATGAGTGCATTCAATTCGAGCTGCCCAGCAGCGGCCGGCACATCGCCTGGTTGTTCAAGGACAAGGGCGAAGACCAGGACCTGCTGACCGCAGGCGGCTATAGCTGTTCGGACGATGTATTGGGCGGCGTGACCCTGGCCAAGCACGGCGCAGGCCTGTTTCAGACCTATAAATTCATCGTTGAAAAAGAATTGGCGGAAGGCTCCCTGATCGAAGTCCTTGAAGCGTTCCACGGACGGTCCCGGCCCTTTACATTGCTCTACCCGGGCGGACGCCACACCCCGTTGCGGCTTCGGGCCTTTGTCGACTTCCTGATGGAATACCGGGCGCAGTGGAGCCTGTCCGAGGGCGAGTTAAAGACGTGATGGTTCAGCTAGCTGAATGGCCCCAAAAGATCGCAGCCTGCGGCAGCTCCTACGGGATTTGTGTCCACCCGCAACTTCGCGGGTGTGCGCGATCATTGTAGGAGCTGCCGCAGGCTGCGATCTTT
>NZ_CABVHY010000115.1 GCF_902497875.1 Pseudomonas fluorescens | reverse complement strand
GGGCAAGCCCCCTCGCCACAAATGCCCGCCAGACCAAAGATTTAGGTTAACTGACCGGCATTGGGGCAAGCTCGCTCCACAGTTGATCGTGTCGTGTCAGATGCCTGCGATCAACTGCCGCGCTGCTTGGCTGTGATCAGCAATCAATTCCTTCAAATCCAGCCCCTCAACCTGCCCGTCGATCACTCGCCATTTTCCTCCTACCATCACCCGGTCCGCTCGATCTGCGCCACACAACAGCAGCGCCGACAACGGATCATGACTACCGGAAAAACGCAGCTCATCGAGTTTGAACAACGCCAGGTCCGCCTGCTTGCCCACCGCCAGTTCGCCGATATCGCTGCGTCCGAGCAGTTGCGCCGAACCGCGGGTGGCCCAGCCGAGCACTAACTCGGGAGTGATTTTTTCCGCGCCATAACGCAGGCGTTGCAGGTAAAGCGCCTGTCGGGTTTCGAGGATCATGTTCGACGCGTCGTTGGAGGCCGAACCATCCACACCCAGGCCCAATGGCGCGCCCGCTGCGATCAAGTCCAGGGTCGGACAGATGCCTGAAGCCAGGCGCATGTTCGAGCTCGGACAATGACAGATGCCGGTGCCAGCCGCGCCCAGGCGAGCGATTTCATCCGGGTTGAAATGAATGCCATGGGCCAGCCAGGTACGAGGCCCGAGCCAGCCGACGCTGTCCAGATAATCCACGGTGCGCAGGCCGAAACGTTGCAGGCAGAAGTCTTCTTCGTCGAGGGTTTCGGCGAGATGGGTGTGCAGGCGCACGTCGAGCTTGTTGGCCAGTTCCGCACTGGCCGACATGATTTGTGGGGTAACGGAAAACGGCGAGCAGGGCGCCAGGGCAATCTGGATTTGCGCGCCATCGCCACGTTCGTGGTATTCGGCGATCAGGCGCTGGCTGTCGGCGAGAATCACTTCACCTTGTTGCACGGTCTGTTGCGGCGGCAGCCCGCCGTCGGCTTCACCCAGACTCATCGAGCCGCGGGTGAGCATCGCGCGCATGCCCAGTTCGCGCACGCTCTGGACCTGTACATCAATGGCGTTTTCCAGACCTTCGGGGAACAGGTAGTGGTGATCGGCCGCGGTGGTGCAGCCAGACAGCAGCAACTCGGCCAGAGCGACTTTGCTCGCCAATGCCAGTTTCTCCGGGGTCAGTCGAGCCCAGACCGGATACAGGGTTTTCAGCCAGGGGAATAACGGCTGATTGACCACCGGCGCCCAAGCGCGGGTCAGGGTTTGGTAGAAGTGGTGGTGGGTGTTGATCAGCCCGGGAAGGATCACATGTTCGCGAGCATCGAAGACTTGTCCACAGGGTGCGGCGGGTTGTTGCCCGGCACCGAGTACTTCGACGATCAAACCGTCTTGCAGCACCAGGCCGCCACGGGCATCGAGCGCGTTGGCAGTGAAAATGGCCAGGGGGGTTTTTAACCAGATACGGGTCGCAGGCATTGGCCGGCTCCTCTGAAAATTGGGTTCAGGTTCGCCAGCTCAGTGTTGCCCTGTCTGCTGATCCAGGGTCGCCGGTGAGGGCGAGGTTTGGAGTTTACTCAGATTACGCATTTGATGCGATAGCTTGACGGACGTGTGTGATGCCTAAAAGATCGCAGCCTGCGGCAGCTCCTACGCCGACCCAGTACACCCTGAATTTATCAGGCGCACGCAATACCCGTAGGAACTGCCGCAGGCTGCGATCTT
>NZ_CABVHY010000114.1 GCF_902497875.1 Pseudomonas fluorescens | reverse complement strand
CTGGGCTATCAACCGGTGGATGATGCATTCCAGATGTTTGATTTGCCGATTGAGTATTAGGGGTTCCAGCGTCAAACAGGTTGCCGGCCCTGGTTGAAAACAAAGCGGCCGAAAGCGGCAGGATCTGGCCGCTCGACGTTGCCTTGTCGGCAGACACCTGGCTGCCATCTCCCGCAAAACCGGGGCTGGCAGCACCGGCATGCAATTTGCTCTACCACCTGTCGATACCCACTATCCAGGTGTTCGAATCATGTTGGTCACCCCACAGAAAGCCCTATTGTTGCAGCCCGTCCACCGGTCAGATATGGACCCGACCACGGCCGCCGCCAGTGCGATTCAAAGCGGTTTGATACAGAACGTGCAAAATATCGTGACCAATCAGGTCAATGCGGCAACGTAACACGTCACTACCAAGGTGAGCGACAACATCGACGCTGCCTTCGCCAAAACCCGCGTATTACTGCAAGCCAACCCTCCGGCCACCGGCACACCGGAAACGAGCACTGCCCCCGAGGGAGGCGCGCTGGCCGAGTTCAAGGACTACATGAGCAAGTCTCCTGAAGAGCGGATGCGCGATAGTATTCTCAAGGAGCTGGGGATTACCGAAGAAGAATTTGAGCAGATGCCGCCCGAGAAACAGCAGGCAATCGGTCAGGAAATTGCTCGCCTTCTCCAAGACAAAATCAAGCTGGCCCAGGCCGAAAAAGACAGCAGCGCAACCGACGCACAGGTTACCGACAAGTTTCTGGCTGCGGTCTGACTCATATCCAATTGGGCATGGCGTGGTTCCAAGCAGGGATCGCACCGACAGACAAACGTCGACTTCATCCCCTCTGTGTAATGGCCCTGGGAAATCTTGCAGATCGATTGGTTATTTATTCAGAAATGAAAGCGGAGCCCGATTGACGGGCTCCGTTAAAGACGACTCAGTGACCGAACACACCAACTTTCTTGGCTTTCTTGTCCGCGCGTTTTTCATCGGCGGTTTTCGATGGTTTTTTCTTTGCTGCTTTCTTTGAATCCATGCCTTTGGCCATGATGCACGCTCCACTCATACGGGATGTAAGATGAGGTATAACACCTATTGCGTAGCAGAGTTTCATTTCAGCGATTTATAATTTTTTGCTGCTCACCGCCCTTCATAGAAATTCACTCAAACCATGCCAGAGCTTCATTTCAGCCCGCTTGCCGAGCCGCTACGCCCACTGCTGAACAAGTTCTATCGCCAGCACAATTCGCCGATGCGCGCGGCCAGCAAGGGAGAGTTATGGGTAGCCAAACGGCTGGAAATCATTGCCGGCCTGTGCCTGACACCGGTTGCCGAGGGGCAGTGGCTGACCGGGTTATTTGTCGATCCGGCCTGCCGGGGCCAAAGGATTGCCACGCAGTTGGTGGAGCATGCGCTGGCAACTGTCGACGGGCCGGTCTGGCTGTTTTGCCATCCAGACCTGCAAGCGTTTTACGAGGGTTTGGGATTTGCCAGCGACCCACGACTGCCCCAGTCACTGACAGAGCGTCTGGCTCGCTACGCTCGTAGCAAACCCATGATTGCCCTGGGCATAGAACCAGCGGTTCGATCGACTTCGGGAACTGTGGGGTTGAGCGGTGAATGCTAAAGATCGCAGCCTGCGGCAGCTCCTACGCCGACCTTGTCAGCACGTAGTCCCTGAATAAACGCCAATCCCCGTAGGAGCTGCCGCAGGCTGC
>NZ_CABVHY010000113.1 GCF_902497875.1 Pseudomonas fluorescens | reverse complement strand
GCCGAACCCGGCAGACCGCAGCACCGCCGTACGCGCAACCGTGGCCAGGATATTGGCCAATTACCCGCCGAGGTAATCGAAGCCCCATAAAGATCGCAGCCTGTGGCAGCTCCTACGAACCTGTGTACATTTGATCATTCAGGCTGAACCCGGTCGGCGTAGGAGCTGCGGCAAGTTCGGGCCGCGCTCGGACGATCTTTTTACCTCCCCCCCGACGGCTATTTGCTTTCTTGGGAGGCCTACCTTCATCAGTGCGTCTACCCTGACAAGTACTCCATCAAGTCCGCAAAGAATCATTCAGACAAAAAGGGACGCTTTTTACCTGATGCAGAGCTTAATGCTATTTATCTGGTTGGCTCTCTGCGCTGCGCAGGATATTCAGCAACGCCAAATTGCCAATGGTCTGACCCTTGGTGCGACGGTCATTGCCCTGGTGTACTTGCTGTGGAACGGCACCACCTGGATGGGCGCGAGCGCAGAGCAGGGGGTCGGGGCGTTCTTGCTGGCGCTGGCCTTCACCTTGCCTGGCTATACAATGGGGCGCCTGGGGGCGGATGATGTGAAACTGATGGCAGCGCTGGGGTTGGCGAGCGACAACATGCACCTGTTGGGAACCTTCATTGGTGCGGGCATCGCCAGTATTGTCTGGCTACTCATGTCTCCCAGACTCTGGCCGCTGATAAACAAAAAACTGAGAGCCCATCTGCAATACCTCGATCCGAAAGAATCGACACAACAACCCTTTGCGCCGTTCGTTCTGGTCGGGATGCTGCTGGCCGTCGCCTGGATCAATTAGCCGCCTGAGTGGCGAACTTTATGTACACAGTCAGAAAGTGCGTCTATTTTCAGTGCGTGTACAGCCATTGGCTGTCGGTGCAGGAAGAATAAGTCTTCGGTTTGCTCAGCATGGAGTCGCGCGTGATCAAGCTTAACTCTCTGATAAAAGTGCTCGTAGTCGACGATCAGCCGCTGATTGTCGAAGAACTCTGTAAGTTTCTGGAAAGCAGTGGTTACCGCTGCATTCCCTGCACCTGCGGCAAGCAAGCCATCGAACGGTTTAGCGAGGACCCTGAAATCGGTCTGGTGCTGTTCGATTTGCACCTGGCAGAACCGGGCGGCATTCAACTGGTGCAGGCACTGCAGGAGCTCGCCGGCAACCAGCGAGCATTCGAAGCGATCATGCTGACCAGGGCGTCTGACAAACAGCAAGTGATCAAGGCCTTGCGTGCCGGGGTTGCCGACTACTACCAGAAGCCTGTCGATCTGAATGAATTGCTTGAAGGCCTGCGGCGCCAGGAAGCGGTCGTGCAGGAGCGGGTGAAAAACCTTCAATTGAGTCAGTTGAACCAGAAACTGCAAAGCCTCGCCGATTCCATCGACACGCTTTATCAAGACCTCGACGAGGTTCGACGGGGAGCTACGAGCGAAACGCAACCCGCAGAGATTCCAGCCATCCTCAATCAGCTGTCACCGCGCCAACTGGACGTAGCCCGCCTGGTGAGCAAGGGGCAAACCAACTATCAGATCGCCTGTGAACTGGGTATCACCGAAAACACCGTGAAACTTTATGTCTCCCAAGTGCTGCGCCTGACCCAGATGCACAATCGCACGCAACTGGCGCTGGCCTTGGCACCGGGGCGTTCGGGGTTGAGGCAGAGTGCCCGTTAAACCGCGTTATCGTTCATCGCGAGCAAGCTCGCTCCCACAGGGCA
>NZ_CABVHY010000112.1 GCF_902497875.1 Pseudomonas fluorescens | reverse complement strand
AGATCGCAGCCTGCGGCAGCTCCTACAGGGCTTGTGTACGCAGAAGGTCTCGCTACTTTCTAAACCCTCGAAGCAAACACCGCCTGATGCTGACGGCACTGTTCGGCGCTGAGCATGAACACGCCATGGCCGCCGTGTTCGAAGTCGAGCCAGGCGAAGTCCACTTCCGGGTACAGCGCTTCGACGTGCACCTGGCTGTTGCCGACTTCGACGATCAGCAAACCTTTTTCGGTCAGGTGATCCGCCGCTTCGCTGAGCATGCGTCGCACCAGGTTCAAGCCGTCCTCACCGCAGGCCAGACCCAACTCGGGCTCATGCTGATACTCGTCCGGCATGTCGGCGAAATCTTCGGCATCGACGTACGGCGGATTGGAAACGATCAGGTCGAAACGCTGGCCCGGCAGACCATCGAAACCATCCCCCTGAACCGTATAGACCCGCTCGTCGACACCGTGACGTTCAATGTTCTGATTGGCGACTTCCAGCGCTTCGAACGACAGATCGGCCAGTACCACTTCGGCGTTCTGGAACTCATAAGCGCAGGCGATACCAATGCAGCCCGAACCGGTGCACAGGTCAAGAATGCGTGCCGGCTCGGCGTCCAACCAGGGCGCAAATCGTTTTTCGATCAGCTCGCCAATCGGTGAGCGCGGGATCAGCACTCGTTCGTCAACGATGAACGACATACCGCAGAACCACGCCTCACCCAACAAGTAAGCCGTAGGGATCCGCTCTTCGATACGACGCGTGATCAGGCGTTGCAGATTGACCAACTCGTCCTCTTCCAGGCGGCAGTCCAGATAACTGTCGGCAATTTCCCAAGGCAGGTGCAACGCGCCGAGCACCAATTGACGGGCTTCGTCCCAGGCATTGTCAGTCCCATGGCCGAAAAACAGATCCTCCCCATGAAAACGGCTGACGGCCCAACGGATGTGGTCGCGCAAGGTGCGCAGGCGGGAAGTGATCACGGGACAAACTCCTGAAAAAACGACTGACGATTCTAACAGCCAAAACGCCCCCCGACGACGCATGAAAAACACCAACTCACTGTAGGAACTATCCATTTTTCAAGCTTTTACTTGAACAGAACCACCCTCTTGACAAGGCTGTAGGCCAGCAACCACACAGCCTACGTTGGTAGCGATTCACAGAAGCGCTCAGCCAGAGGACAATGTCGCAAAAGCCCTACCCAAAGGAGCCCCAGAATGTCCGTTCCAAAGACGATGTTTCAACTCACCGGCCGTGGTTATGCACCGGCCAGTTTGAGCCATGCCAGCCTGGTCATCATTGATGCCCAGAAAGAGTATCTCAGTGGCCCATTGGCCCTGACCGGCATGGATGCTGCCGTCGAAAACATCAAGCAACTGGTCGCCGCGGCCCGCGCTGCCGGCCGGCCGATTGTGCATGTGCATCACCTCGGCACCGTGGGTGGAATGTTCGACCCGCAAGGCGCACGCGGTGAGTTCATCCCGGGCCTCGAGCCACAAGGTGACGAGACCATCGTCGGCAAGCTGCTGCCCAGTGCCTTCCATGGCACGGAGTTGGAAAAACGTCTGCAGGACCTCGGCTCGCTGGACTTGATCGTCTGCGGTTTCATGAGTCACTCCAGTGTCAGCACCACGGTACGCGCAGCCAAGAACCTGGGTTTTCGTTGCACCCTGGTGGAAGATGCGTGCGCGACCCGCGACCTGCCGTACAAAGGCGGTATCCTGAGCGCGGAACATGTGCAGC
>NZ_CABVHY010000111.1 GCF_902497875.1 Pseudomonas fluorescens | reverse complement strand
TTGGTCTGTGCAGGATTGACGACGCAGACCCGATAGCCCTTGTTGTACAAGAACTCGGCCAGCGCTTCATGGTAGATGCCGGTGGCCTCCATCACGATCAAGGCTGAAGGCTCGACATGCTTCTGCAGCCAGGCGTGGAACTCCTCGAACCCCTTGATTGCATTGGCCAGCTTGGCTTTGGTTTTATGTTTGCCGTTAGGCAGGTATTTGGCGATGTCAAAGGTGTGTTTAGCGGCGTCGACGCCAACATAATCGGACATGATCGTCTCCAATTGGATCAATTGTGATCATCACTGCACTCTGTCCAACCTTGCGAATGCGGGCTCTCGCCAGAGACGGGCCCAAGATACCGTTCGAACTATACGAGTGAGTGTGGAGGGTTGGAGCACGATCTACGTCGCAGGCTCTAGGCCTAAGGAGCTGCACGGCTTCCAGATCCCTCCCTCGATGATCAGTCGAGAACTATCGCTCCTGGCGGAGCGATAGTCGAGATACAAGGAGCTGCCGCAGGCTGCGATCTTTTGATCTTTTGATCTTTTGATCTTTTGATCTTTGAAATAAGCCATATCGTTATTCTCTAACGGTATTTAAAATTCTTTTCTTATATCTATAAAGTCAAACCCCTGCGTACCTGCCGACCAATCGGCGCGCCGCACGAAATGAACCAACACGGGACCTCCGTGAGTTTCTGATCGACGCGCGCGCCCTTGAGCGTGCCGTGCGTGGGAGTGATTTATGTCTGCAGCTACTGCTTTCCCAAGCGTCGCGAACATCGCGCCGCAATCCTTCGACATCCGCCCGTTCAGCGGCGCCGTGGGTGCCGAAATCATCGGGCTCGACCTGGCCCGCCCGGTCAATGACCTGGACTTCTCGCGCATTCACCGTGCGCATCTGGACCATCACGTGGTGGTGTTTCGCGATCAGCGCATCACCCCGGAACAGCAAATCGCCTTCAGCCGTCGCTTCGGCGTGTTGCAGATCCACGTGCTCAAGCAGTTCCTGCTGGCGGGCCACCCGGAAATCCTCATCGTCTCCAACATCATCGAGAACGGCCAATCCATCGGCCTGGGCGATGCCGGCAAGTTCTGGCACTCCGACCTCTCCTACAAAGAGCTGCCGAGCCTGGGTTCGATGCTGCATGCCCAGGAACTGCCGGCCGAAGGCGGCGACACTCTGTTCGCCGACCTGCACAAAGCCTGGGACAGCTTGCCGCACGTGCTGCGTAAAGCGCTCGAAGGTCGCTCGGCCGCGCACTCCTACACCGCGCGCTATAGCGAAACCAAGTTCGAAGGCAACTGGCGCCCGACCCTGACCCCGGAGCAACTGGCACAGGTCAACGAGGTGGTGCATCCGATCGTCCGCACCCATCCGGAAAACGGTCGCAAGGCACTGTTCGTCAGCGAAGGATTCACCACCCGCATCGTCGGTTTGCCCGAAGACGAAAGTCAGCAACTGCTGGCCGAGCTTTACGCCCACAGCGTGCTGCCGGAAAACATCTATCGCCACCCCTGGCAGCCCCACGACCTGGTGTTCTGGGACAACCGTTCGCTGATCCACCTGGCCGCGGGTTGCCCGAGCCATCTGCGCCGCAAGCTCTACCGCACCACCATTCAGGGCGACGCCCCTTACTGATCGAACACGGCACTTCCGATAGCCAGGAGATTTTCCATGTCCAAACCCATCAAATCCGTGGCCGCCAGCATCGGCCTGGGGTTCAGCCTGCTCGTCAGTAGTCTGGTCGCCCCAAACGCCGC
>NZ_CABVHY010000110.1 GCF_902497875.1 Pseudomonas fluorescens | reverse complement strand
GGCCGAGTGGAGGCGTTCATCAGGGGGGTGGCGCGTAGCGCCGTCAGCGCAGCTGACTCCGCCGCATTGCGGCGCCCCCTGATGGACACCGGAGCGAGGGAACACCGAGCCTTAGCGAGGTGCCGTACGCTCGGGGCGAGACCTTTGCTTCCTTTGGGCTGGGCCGGCACTCCGGCGTTTGCCAAAGGGAGTCGCTGTAAAAGCGAAACCATTAGTGGCCGTTACCGCAGAAATGGATATGTACACCAGTGAGAGATAGGTCGGCTGCCAGGCCGCCATCGCGAGCAAGTCGGATCGCCGCACCGCCGCTCCCACATTGGATCTGGGTACATCCGCGAGAGACAGGCCGGCTGCCAGGCCGCCATCGTCGGAACGCCGCCCGGCGGCTCCTACAGGGCGTCAGCCGCAGGCAATCTACCCCAATTGAGCCTGGATTTTTTCCACCACGCCGCGCATCGCCGGCAAGTAGCGGCGAGCTGCTTCCTCAACGGACATCGCCTTGGCGATGTACACCAGATTCAGGCAGCCCATCACCCGCTCTTCGTGGGTAACCGGGATCGCAATGGCGGCGATTTTACGTTCCTGACCCCAATGGGAGTTATTTTCGCCATAACCTTTGCTGAGGGTGTGCTCCACCAGCCGGTCGACAAATCGGCGATCCGCAGCCAGCGCCGATTGTTCGTCTTCGCGACTGATCATCAACTCAATAAGCTCTTCTCGCTCCGCAGGTGGGCAGAACGCAAAGTACGCGCGCCCGGTCGCGGTCATCAGCAAGGGCAGGCGTCGGCCGACCATGGAGCGGTGAAACGACAGGCGGCTGAAACGATGGGTGGTCTCCCGAATGACCATGGCATCACCGTCCAGCGTGCACAGGTCGGTCGGCCAGACGACTGCTTGTAGCAACTCGCCGAGCAAGGGTGCGGCGATTGAGGAGATCCATTGTTCATCGCGAAACCCTTCACTGAGTTCGCGTACTTTCAGCGTCAGTCGATAGCTGTCATCCGACTCGCTTCGCCGGACATAACCCTCGGCCTGCAAGGTCTCCAACAGCCTGCGTACGGTGGTGCGGTGCAGCCCGCTCTGCTCAGCCAGTTGCGCGGTGCTGGCCCCGCCATCGAAGCGGTTCAAGCCATTGATCAGTGCCAGACCCCGCATCAGACCGCGCACGGCTTTGTATTCGGTCTCGCTCATGGATAGACCCTTTATTCTTATAAATCAATCATGTGCACTTAGTGCACATTAACAAGGGTTGTCGTTGTCGACCAGCCCGGTGATTTCCATACTGCGCCCAACAAGAAATCCAAAAGCGCTGTACGGAGATGACCATGAGTTCTGCACCCACTCCTTCCACATTGGACCTGACCACCGACGTCGCCATCGTTGGCGCCGGCCCTGTCGGCTTGATGATCGCCAATTACCTGGGCCAATGTGGTGTGAACGTCACCGTGGTGGAAAAGCTCGACAGCCTGATCGACTACCCCCGCGCCATCGGTCTGGACGACGAAAGCCTGCGTACTTTCCAGGCCGTCGGTCTGGCCGACAACGTGCTGCCGCACACCACACCCTGGCACGCCATGCGTTTCCTGACCCCCAAGGGTCGCTGCTTTGCCGATATACAGCCCAAGACCGATGAGTTCGGCTGGTCGCGACGCAACGCCTTCATCCAGCCCCTGGCCGACCGCGTACTGTTCGAAGGCTTGCAGCGCTTCGACAACGTCAACGTGCTGTTCGGCCGTGAGCTCGAAGGCTTCGAGCAAAG
>NZ_CABVHY010000109.1 GCF_902497875.1 Pseudomonas fluorescens | reverse complement strand
GTCAGCGGCAGGCTGCTCAGGTTCATTCGCACCAAGATGTCGCCGCCCCCGTCGAGAACGTGATTGATCCCTCGCCGATTAGCAAAGCCCCGGTCCGCAATGAACACATCGCCCTGTTGCACCGAAAACTGTGCCAGCGATTCGCCTGTTTTGGACGGCGTCACTTGCACTTCGCAACAACGCAGCGTTCTGACGTCCATCGTGTAATGCAGGCGCCATGTCGATGTGGCCGCTCCCGGCTCTGCCACGACACTGCCGTCAGCGGCAAGCAATCTGCGCCCCTGCAGCGCCGGACATTTCATCGCCACGGTCGGTGCCTGCTGGATCAACTGTTCAGTGATCCAGCCCAGCCATGCACCCGATTTATTGATCCGTTTGAGCAGGCCAACGTCCGATAGCTCCACCCAGTCCCCAGCGCGCGCGCGTTCCACCGTTTCGACCATCGAGCAATCAGCGCTCAGATACATCAATAACGTGCGCAATAAACTCTCCGGGCCGCTGAAGCGGCGACCGAACTTCAGCGCTCCCAGCTCTTTTGCCTTGGCTTCCCATCCCTGCGGCAATAGCGCCAACAGCTTCGGCCAATCTTCATCCAGTCTTTGTGTCACGCTTGCTTTCCCTGCTGCTCACTTTGCTTGGTGAATCAGATTCTACTATCTCTTGAGATTTGGTTAGCGCCTATGTGGGTACGCCCATCGCGTTGTCGTTGGGTGTGCCGATGGGAACCTGGCTGGGTGGATTCATGGGCTGGCGCATGGCCTTTGGATTGATGTCCGGCATGACCCTGGTATTGATCGTTTGGGTGCTGATCAAAGTGCCGGATTACCCAGGCCAATCATCCTCACAGCGCATGCCGTTACGTCTGGTGTTTTTCACCCCAGGCGTCCGCTCGGTATTGGCTGTCGTCTTCACCTGGATGCTGGCCCACAACATTCTTTACACCTATGTCGCGCCCTTCGTTTCCAAGGCTGGGCTGAACAGTGACGTCGATTTGGTATTGCTCACATTTGGTGTCGCGGCGCTTGCCAGCATCTGGCTCACGGGCCGACTGGTTGACCGGCACCTGCGAACAACCGTGCTGGCCAGCCTTGCAACATTCGCAGCGGTTTCGATTTTCATCGGAGTGTTCTCAGGCTCCGCCGCGGCCATTTACGTGGGTGTCTTCATTTGGGGGCTGACCTTTGGTGGCGCGGCCACCCTGCTGCAAACAGCACTCGCCGACGCCGCAGGTAAGGGCTCTGACGTTGCGCTCTCCATGAACGTAGTGGTCTGGAACAGCGCAATTGCCGGCGGTGGACTGCTGGGTGGCGTGTTACTCGGCCAATGGGGAACGAGTGCATTTCCGGGCGTGTTGCTGGCGTTGCTATTGATCAGCCTGGCCATTGCATTTCGGGCACGGGCGCATGGTTTTCCGCAAGGTCAACGGCACACCACCCAGGCGATCCACAGTCATTGATCGGGGGATAGCACGCCTTCGCATGGTCGTAATTTTCAGTCATAACTTGATGGATAAATAAAATGAAAAAGCGCATTAGATTGGCCCTCGCCGCAGTCGCAATCACCCTGGCTTTGCCATGCTTGGCTCAAGCGGCAGAGTTTCCTGTTCCAGCGGGATTCAAGAGTGAATTCAAAACCATAGACGGCGTCAGGCTCCACTATGTGAAGGGCGGTTCCGGGCCTTTGGTTTACCTGGTCCACGGATTTGGTCAAGCCTGGTATGAGTGGCACAGCTTGATGCCCGAACTCGCGAAGACTCACACCGTAGTTGCGG
>NZ_CABVHY010000108.1 GCF_902497875.1 Pseudomonas fluorescens | reverse complement strand
GATCGCAGCCTGCGGCAGCTCCTACAGATTAATGTGAACTCCCTGTAGGAGCTGCCGCAGGCTGCGATCTTTTCAAGACACCGCCGATTCCCGCGCAACCTGCAACTCTTCGCCAATTTCTACAAACCCCGGTCGCGCCAGCACCTCTGGCTGACAGCAGTGCCTCTGCAAGGCTTCCAGCTGTTCACGGCTCTCGGCGCTCAATCCCGGCTCGATCCGCTCCAGCAATTCCCCCAGCAGAATCCCGAACGCCCGGACTTCTATGCGTTGCAGGGCGCGGCTCTCGACACTGTCTGATGCAGGGTGAAACGACGCTGCGCCGAAATCCCCCAATAGGCAGTCACCTTCTGTGTTCCACAGAATGTTGTGAGCGTAAAGATCGCCGTGGGTGATGCCCTGCTGGTGCAAGTGCGCGGCGACCGAGGCGATGCCGCAGGCGATTCGCAGCGCCACCGCAACGCTGAACCGGGTGCCGTCTTCATAGACGTCCCGGGTGCAGGAAGCAAGGCTCGGCAGCCCGGCCAGATTGCGGTAGCCGGGATCGATCAGTTGCATCACCAGCCCGGCCCGGGCCTGCGGATGCTCGACGACCCTGCCTTCGACCTTGATCAGATTGGCATGCTGGCCCGCGGTAATGCAGGCATTCATTTCATGCAGGGGTGAACCGTCACTGGTCATGCTGCCCTTGTAGAGCTTCACTGCAACCGTTCGCACAGGTGGCGACGGTTGTTCCCACAGTGCTTGATGAATGACCCCGGACGCGCCTTCACCCAGTGACTGTTGCAGTTGCAGCTGCGACCAGGGAATGTTCGGGGTGGCGTCCAGCGCTGCCAGGTCAATCGCGGATTCCATAGGATTGCCGGCATATGCCAGCCACGTCAGCCGTGGCAGCGACAACAGCCACTGTGGCAGCTCGGTCAGGCGGTTGGCGGCGATCCTGATCAGCTCAAGCTGATGGCACTGGCTCAGGCTTGCCGGCAGTTGCTGCAAGTGGTTGCCCGCGAGCATGAGCTTTTGCAAATGCACTCTTTCGCCCAGCTCGGCAGGTAGCTCATCGATGCAGTTATCGGTCAGGATCAGCCAGCGCAGCAACGGCGGCAACGCGCTGGCGTGGACGTGCTCGATGCGGTTGGCCTTGAAGCCGACCATGCTCAGTTGCGCGCATTGGCCGAGACAGCCCGGCAGCTCGGTGAATTGATTGTCCGAGCAGAACAGCACCCGTAACTGCGTCAACCGATGCAGGTCGTCCGGCAGTGTACTCAAGGCATTGCCACTGAGGTTCAGCACCTCGAGGGAGTCCGCCAGTTCGAAGATCTCGGCTGGAAACTCCGTCAGCCCACAGGCCAGATCCAGGCGTTTGGCTCCGGCAAGGTGGCCGGCCCGCAGTCGCGCAAGGGTATCCATAAACAGTTTCATCGCCTGGAAAGAGGAGGGCGCGTCATGATAGCGACAATGGGGTCCGGGCTCGATGGTTTATGCCGTCGGGCCAATCTCGATCAGCTGCCCCAGGCGACTGCGGGTTCGCGCAAGGTCGATGGCTTCAAAGCCCAGGTGCTCGCGCAGAGGCCTTTCTCCCAGCAACAGCAGGCGTTTATCCTGGTCATACAGCACGTCGATCAGATTGATAAAGCGTTGCTGGGTGGCCGTCGAGCAGTGCGCAAGATCGGGCAGCCCATCGATGATCCAGGTGTCAAAGCGCCGGCACAGTTCCAGGTAGTCCATGACGGCAGTGGGTTGCTCGCAAAGGTTTAACCAAAGGAGCGCTGGCTCGG
>NZ_CABVHY010000107.1 GCF_902497875.1 Pseudomonas fluorescens | reverse complement strand
GGTGCGGCCACGCCCCTTTACCGATTTCGTGCTGATGCAGATGCCCTTGCGGGGCCGGGCGAGCATTGAATGCGATGGCCTTTCGCTGGAGCTGGAAGCGGGCCAGGTGGCGGTCCTCTCGCCCAACCGCCAGGCCCGCCTGGTCTGGCACAGCGGCTGCGAACAATTGCTGCTAAAGGTACCGCGCAGCCTGTTGAGGATGATGCAAGAGCGGCTGGTGGATGAAGGGGGACTTGCCGTGGGGTTTACCTTGCCGCCAGCCTATCGGCTCGACACCGACCAGACGCGTGGCTGGCTGCGGTTGGTGGACGACTTGCTCGAACAACTGGGCTCCAGCGCCGGCGGGCCGGTGCATGGGCACTGGCTGCGTCACCTGGAGGAGAGCCTGCCGCTGTTCTTGCTGACTCACCCGCCGAAAGTCGACTCGGCCCCGACGGCAATCGTCGAGTCGCCGGCACAGCGTCAGGCAATGCGTCAGCTGCAGAAGATCGAAGGTTTGATGCGCAGCCACCTTGGTGAAGCGCTCACCCTGGGGAAGCTGGCGGCGGCGGGGGGGATGAGCGTGCGCAGTCTTAACACCTTGTGCCAGCGCTGTTACGGGCAAACGCCCATGGAGCGCTTGCGCAACCTGCGGCTTGAAGCGGTGCGTGAACGTTTGCTCGGTCGTCGCGACCTGAGCATCACCGAAGTCGCCCTGGAGCATGGCTTCGGTCATCTCGGCCGCTTTGCCCATTACTACCGAGAGCGTTTTGGCGAATTGCCGCACCAGACCTCCAGCGCCCGGGCAGACTGAACCAAGCCCCCTCGCCACAAGTCCCTCGTTCGCCTCGAGATTTTCTTGAGTGAGCGTGTTGGGTTTAGCGGTCGGCACTACTCGGCCATTTGCCCATGAGGGTGTTGGACGGCAGTTGTTCGTCGAGCAGCTTCTTCGCGGTTTCGATGCCAGCCACCGGCAGGCCGGTGGGATCGAGCAGGCCGATCTGCACCAGGACGCTGGCCTGGTCCCAATAGATGTGCTCATGGCAGAGCTTGTCGCCACGGAACTTGATCACGCCCAGCATCGGGATTTCGACGTACTTCCCGGTCGGGGCGACATTGGGCAGCATCCAGTCGATTTCGCTGGTGTGGGTGAAGCACATGACGAACTCGTCGACGATCTGCGAGGCGCCGACGGTGCGCGAGATCGGCACCAGTTTCATGTCCGGCGGGTTGGCGTGGACGAAGTGGTTCTGGTAGAAGCGGCTCAGCTCTCGGTTGCCCACGCCACCGGTCATGGTCGGGATATGGTTGACGTAGGGTTCTGCGACCATGGTCGCCATGGTCGCCGGCACATCGCGCACGGCGAATTCGAGTTCGATGTGCTTTTCCCACAGGTCGGACAGGTTGTAGTGCGGGCCGATTTCCTGCTTGAGCGCGGCGATGGTGCGCTCATGGGCCATCAACGCTGCCGGCTTGTTGTAGTGCATGCCGCCGTTGCGGGCGAAGGCGTGGTCGACGTCGGGGTAGGTGTACATCTCGACCTTGTCGCGTCCAGCCAGACGTTTGCTGATGAGCGACCTG
Organism: Pseudomonas fluorescens; assembly: GCF_902497875.1. GTDB lineage: Bacteria > Pseudomonadota > Gammaproteobacteria > Pseudomonadales > Pseudomonadaceae > Aquipseudomonas > Aquipseudomonas fluorescens_BR. Next base: position 241 of record NZ_CABVHY010000107.1, on the reverse strand, counting down.
GCATCGGCGTCGCAGTAGCCATCCTGTTCGGCGAAGTGCAGCACCAGGCGGCCTTTGATGTTGTTGGCTTCTTCGAGCAGCTGTTCGATGCCCATGCCGTAATAGCCCACGGAGCAGGCGACATCGGTACGGGTCGCGGTCAGGTACGCGAGCTTGCCGCCCATGCAGAAACCGACATAGCCCAGGCCGCCGGCTTCGACCTCGGGCAGGCCGCGCAGGGCCTTGAAACTGGCGTCGATGT
>NZ_CABVHY010000106.1 GCF_902497875.1 Pseudomonas fluorescens | reverse complement strand
ATAACGAGCCATTCGTTATTAGTTAATGGTGTTCGCGTGAACATTTTTACCGGGTTGCGCAGCAGAAATCGGTAAGGAGTCTAAAGTTGAAATGCATGTATCGGTTCATCACATAGTTGGTGATGCTGCGAGGGATCGGTGGCATGTATGCGGCTTTGGATCCGACACCGGTCCGGTGTAGGCAAAAATGGATTTGAAATCGGAGGGAACCATGACCAATATCGTCGCCACCGGCGAGCCACCTGAAGCCGTCCGTATCATGATCAAGGTTTATGCCTGCGTGCTGCTCGCAGGATTTGCGTTTGTTCCAGCCTATCTGATTGGCTACTTGTACTTCTTTCAAGACCCCACCCTTATATTCGAGAACCACCTGTTCCATATCATTGCGATCACGGCAGCCACCTTGGCAGGCTTGTTTGTGACTTACGTAACGTGGCGCTGCTATCAGTCATCGGGAGACCCGCTGCTGCGATGGATGACGCTTGGCTTTCTCGGTTTTGTGCTGATCTACGCGTTGCATGGTGCGTTCACCGGACTCGCACACCACAATATCTGGCTCTTCCTGCTTTATGGACCGGCCTCTCGACTGGTCATGGCGAGTCTGCTGTTAGTCGGAATGCTTTCGTACCACCGCCCACCTGATGCCCCGGACCAACGAATGAAGGTCCGCCCGTGGTTGACCTGGATAGGACTGTTCCTGCTGGTTGACCTGGCAGTGGCGTACGTCGCGAATTCGTCGATCGCCGGCCATCTCGCGGTGCGCCTCTCGCTGGAAGGTGGTGCCCTCGTTCTTTCCACATTGACCGTGGCAATGCTCCTGCTGCGCCGTATCAGTTCGCCGCTGATGGTGATTGTTGTCATCTCGGTCACCGCGTTCGCATTGTCCTCTCTCGCCTTTATTCTTGCCCGTCCGTGGAACCACATGTGGTGGCTCGCTCATGTGATCTTCGCCGCTGGATTCTTCCTGTTGAGCTATGGGGTCGTGCAAGCATTCCTCACCACGCGGTCGTTCTCGAAGATTTACAGCCAAGAGGAGCTGATGGTGCGTCTTTCCGAGGCGATGGCGTATACCGAGAGCGCCCTGCAGGAACTCCAGCGCACCAATCAGGAACTCGGGCACCTGGCGGCGACCGATCCACTGACAGGTGCTGATAATCGCCGTCGGTTCATGGAGCGGGTCGAAGCCGAAATTGGCCGGACCGCGCGCGGCGGTGCGCCATTCTCTGTGTTGGCGCTCGATCTCGACAATTTCAAGGCGATCAACGATCGCTTCGGGCATCAGGTTGGCGATGACATCCTGAAGAGGTTCGTGCAGAAATGCCTCGATTCGATCCGGCCGTATGACGGCGTAGCCCGAGTGGGCGGGGAAGAGTTCATGATACTGCTACCTCAGACTTCACTCGAAGGCGCGCAGGTAGTCGCCGAGCATCTGCGAAGCACCGTTGCAAAGACTTCTTTTAATGGCCTGCAGCGGTCAAGCGCGGTCACAGTGAGCATCGGTGTATCGCAATCCGGCCGCGACGGCGACACCATCGAGGCCATTCTGCGTGTAGCCGATCAACGCCTGTATCACGCTAAACACCAAGGCCGTAACCGGGTGGTCACTGCCATCAAAACCAGCCTCCAACCTCTGCCCTGACCCTCATTTCGAAGTTGCTGAAAGCGTCGGCATCGATATCCCGGCTGTTTTCCGGGCTCGCTGAAAATCCTGTGGGAGGGGCGGTGCGGCGATCCTACTTACCTGCGAAGGCGGCCTGACAGCCGGCCTGGCTCTTGCGGGTGTACATATCCATTCCTGCGGTAACGG
>NZ_CABVHY010000105.1 GCF_902497875.1 Pseudomonas fluorescens | reverse complement strand
GACACAGTACGGTTTCGCGAGGGGAAGTAGACATTGGCTGAGCTCCGTGCAAGGTCCAAAAAGCTGGCCTTCAGCATCGGCGTTTTTTCAGTCGTTGCCTAGCTAGCAGAACTGCTAGGGTTTTGGGCTTGCAGGAGTATCAGAAGTTGGCGACACGGAGTGCTGGGTTGTTTCGTCTGGATCCGGGGTGGTGCTATCGCGAGCAGGCTCGCTCCCACAGTGGGTCTGTGTACATCCGCAAGAGCCAGGCCGGCTGTCAGGCCGCCTTCGCAGGTAAGTAGGATCGCCGCACCGCCCCTCCCACAGGATTTTCAGCGAGCCCGGAAAACAGCCGGGATATCGATGCCGACGCTTTCAGCAACTTCGAAATGAGGGTCAGGGCAGAGGTTGGAGGCTGGTTTTGATGGCAGTGACCACCCGGTTACGGCCTTGGTGTTTAGCGTGATACAGGCGTTGATCGGCTACACGCAGAATGGCCTCGATGGTGTCGCCGTCGCGGCCGGATTGCGATACACCGATGCTCACTGTGACCGCGCTTGACCGCTGCAGGCCATTAAAAGAAGTCTTTGCAACGGTGCTTCGCAGATGCTCGGCGACTACCTGCGCGCCTTCGAGTGAAGTCTGAGGTAGCAGTATCATGAACTCTTCCCCGCCCACTCGGGCTACGCCGTCATACGGCCGGATCGAATCGAGGCATTTCTGCACGAACCTCTTCAGGATGTCATCGCCAACCTGATGCCCGAAGCGATCGTTGATCGCCTTGAAATTGTCGAGATCGAGCGCCAACACAGAGAATGGCGCACCGCCGCGCGCGGTCCGGCCAATTTCGGCTTCGACCCGCTCCATGAACCGACGGCGATTATCAGCACCTGTCAGTGGATCGGTCGCCGCCAGGTGCCCGAGTTCCTGATTGGTGCGCTGGAGTTCCTGCAGGGCGCTCTCGGTATACGCCATCGCCTCGGAAAGACGCACCATCAGCTCCTCTTGGCTGTAAATCTTCGAGAACGACCGCGTGGTGAGGAATGCTTGCACGACCCCATAGCTCAACAGGAAGAATCCAGCGGCGAAGATCACATGAGCGAGCCACCACATGTGGTTCCACGGACGGGCAAGAATAAAGGCGAGAGAGGACAATGCGAACGCGGTGACCGAGATGACAACAATCACCATCAGCGGCGAACTGATACGGCGCAGCAGGAGCATTGCCACGGTCAATGTGGAAAGAACGAGGGCACCACCTTCCAGCGAGAGGCGCACCGCGAGATGGCCGGCGATCGACGAATTCGCGACGTACGCCACTGCCAGGTCAACCAGCAGGAACAGTCCTATCCAGGTCAACCACGGGCGGACCTTCATTCGTTGGTCCGGGGCATCAGGTGGGCGGTGGTACGAAAGCATTCCGACTAACAGCAGACTCGCCATGACCAGTCGAGAGGCCGGTCCATAAAGCAGGAAGAGCCAGATATTGTGGTGTGCGAGTCCGGTGAACGCACCATGCAACGCGTAGATCAGCACAAAACCGAGAAAGCCAAGCGTCATCCATCGCAGCAGCGGGTCTCCCGATGACTGATAGCAGCGCCACGTTACGTAAGTCACAAACAAGCCTGCCAAGGTGGCTGCCGTGATCGCAATGATATGGAACAGGTGGTTCTCGAATATAAGGGTGGGGTCTTGAAAGAAGTACAAGTAGCCAATCAGATAGGCTGGAACAAACGCAAATCCTGCGAGCAGCACGCAGGCATAAACCTTGATCATGATACGGACGGCTTCAGGTGGCTCGCCGGTGGCGACGATATTGGTCATGGTTCCCTCCGATTTCA
>NZ_CABVHY010000104.1 GCF_902497875.1 Pseudomonas fluorescens | reverse complement strand
AGGTGAATGGTGTCGCCGGTCAACGCCGACAGCTCATCCAGAAACGGCCCGGCCAGGGTCACCAACGGCAACTCTTCGCGGGCCTGGAAACCCAGTTCGATCAGCTTTGGCCCGAGCAGATAACCGATTTGCGGTACTACCCGCAAATAACGCTCGTCCACCAGACAACTGGCCAGCCTGTGAGTGGTGCTGCGGGTGGTACCGATCAGCCGGGCAATTTCCTTCAGATCGCGAGCGCCACTGGCCACGGCCTGAACCACACCCAGGCCACGCAGCAGCGTCTGGGTGCCGGTCGGCGCGATTTCCTTGGCGTTTTTTGCGGCGTCTTCCTGCATATCCGGCCTTCAACAATGAGCGAGAGAACGGGCGGCATTATGGTCGCCCGCACTAACGCTTACTAGAGTTTGATGCGCTCCACTTTGCCCACCAGCAGCACATAAGACAATGCACCGATCAGTGCCAGCACGGCGATGTAGGTGATCGCCGGGGCGAATGAGTTACCGCTGGCGAGAAAGCCGATGACGATCGGCGTGGTGATCGCCGACAGGTTGCCGATGAAGTTGAACACACCACCGGTCAGCCCCAACAAGCGTGCAGGCGCCAGGGTCGAGACCAGCGACCAGGTGATCGACGCCAGGCCGTTGCCGAAAAACGCCAGCGCCAGGAAGGCAATCACCAGCGGCGTCGATTCGACAAAGTTGGCGCCGATGATCGAGGTGGATATCAGCAGCCCGCCTATGATCGGCAGCTTGCGGGCAAAGCCGACGGTCGCGCCGCGGCGGATCAGCCAGTCGGAGAAGAACCCCGAGCAGAGCACCCCGACGAAAGCCGCGAGGAATGGCAGCGACGCCAGCAGCCCGGACTTGATGAAGTCCATGCCACGGTACTTCACCAGATAGGTCGGGAACCAGGTCAGGAAGAACCACAACGTCGAGTTAAGGCAGAACTGCCCCAGATAGATACCCCACAACTTGCGCTTGCTCAACACAATGCCGAGGTCGGTCCAGCTGAACGGAGCCTTGCGTTTGGCGGTCTCGGCCTGGATATCCACCAGCCCGCCGCCTTCGCTGATCAGGTCGATTTCGGCCTGGTTGGCGCCCTTGAAATCCCGTGGCTCGCGATACACCGCGTACCAGATCAGCGCCCAGATAATCCCCACCGCACCGGTGCTGACGAACACCATTTGCCAGCCATAATGATGTTGCAGCCAGGCCAGCACCAGGGTGAGGAACGCCAGCCCGACGAATTGCCCGGAGGTGTAGAAGCCGATGGCGGTTGCGCGTTCACGCTCGGGAAACCAGGTGGTCACCACACGGCTGTTGATCGGATAGGCCGGGGCCTCCAGCGCGCCCACGGCCATGCGCAGTACAAACAACGCGATGAAGCTCGCGGCGAAGCCAAGCATCACTGTGGCCACCGACCACAACAGCAAGGCCACGCTGTAGAGGATGCGTGGCGGCACCCGATCCACCAGCCAGCCACCGGGGATCTGCATCGCCGCGTAGGTCCAGCCGAACGCGGAGAAGATCAGCCCGACATGAATCGGATCGATACCCAAATCGCTGGTCAGTGCCGGGGCGGCAATCGACAGGTTGCTGCGGTCCAGATAGTTGATTACCACGGTGATGAACAACAGCAGCATGATGAAAAAACGCTTGCGGCTCGGCGTCACCAACGACGCCTGCCCGGTAAAGCTTTCCGGTTGCATGGGGAGTGCCTCTTCTTGTGTTTATTGAGGGCGGTAAAGATAGAAACGACGCGGTCCTGTGGGAGCGAGCTTGCTCGCGATCGGGCCGGCGCGGTTTGCCTGAAGAGTCTCTGTGACTGGGTCGACGTCATCGCGAGCAAGCTCGCTCCCACA
>NZ_CABVHY010000103.1 GCF_902497875.1 Pseudomonas fluorescens | reverse complement strand
TGGCGTCGATGTATTCCTGGTCTTCCTTGGCCGGGTTGGTGTCGTCAAAACGCAGGTGCGTGACGCCACCGAATTCCTCGGCCAGGCCGAAGTTCACACAAATCGACTTGGCATGGCCGATGTGCAGGTAGCCGTTGGGCTCTGGCGGAAAACGGGTGACGATCTGCGTGTGCTTACCCGAGTCCAGGTCCGCCTGGATGATCGGGCGCAGGAAATTGACTGGAACGGCAGGTCCGGTCTTGGAATTCGAGGTAGGGTCGACAGTGGGCTTGCTCATAGGATCCTTGGACATACAAGTGCGCGGCCGAAATACGGGCCTGACAAAACAAAGCCGCTATCATAGCCGATGCTGTCAAGCACCTGACAGAGGAGGCCCGAAAACAGCTGCGTTTAATGCACCTGTTTTGAAAAACAGCCTCGAAATTCGCGTCCGGCACGCTAAACTGCGCACCCTGGCGTTTTTTTTGCCAAACCGGTTCGGGCCCGCAGGCAGCGTGAGCGCCCCGAAACCCACGAATTCCTTGAAAGAGCGATAACGATCATGACTAAAGTCAAACTGACGACCAACAAGGGCGACATCGTCCTGGAACTGAACGCCGAAAAAGCCCCGATCACCGTGGCCAACTTCGTCGAATACGTTAAGGCCGGTCACTACGAAAACACCGTATTCCACCGTGTCATTGGTAACTTCATGGTCCAGGGCGGCGGTTTCGAGCCTGGCATGAAGGAAAAGAAAGACAAGCGCCCAAGCATCCAGAACGAAGCCGACAACGGTCTTTCCAACGACAAGTACACCGTCGCCATGGCCCGCACCATGGAGCCGCATTCGGCTTCCGCGCAGTTCTTCATCAACGTTGCCGACAACAGCTTCCTCAACCACAGCGCCAAAACCGCGCAAGGCTGGGGTTATGCAGTATTCGGTAAAGTGGTCGAAGGCAGCGACGTTGTCGACAAGATCAAAGGTGTTGCCACCACTATGAAGTCCGGTCATCAAGACGTGCCAGCAGAAGACGTGATCATCGAGAAAGCCGAGATCATTGAGTGATATTGCTGATTTCAGATTTGCATCTGGAAGAGGAGCGCCCGGATATTACCCGGGCGTTTCTGGATTTACTGAGCGGGCGTGCCCGCTCGGCGCAAGCGTTGTACATATTGGGAGATTTTTTCGAGGCATGGATCGGCGACGATGCCATGACCCCCTACCAGCTTTCCATTTGCCAGGCACTACGGGAACTCAGCGACAGCGGTACGCAGGTGTTCCTGATGCATGGCAATCGCGATTTCATGCTCGGCAAGGCCTTCTGCAAGGCCGCCGGGTGCACTCGGCTCAAAGACCCGAGCGTCGTTGAATTGAACGGCGAGCCGGTGCTGCTGATGCACGGCGACAGCCTCTGCACCCGCGACGAAGCCTATATGCGCATGCGCCGTTACCTGCGCAATCCCGTCACCTTGTTTATCCTGCGGCACCTGCCCTTGGGCACCCGGCACAAGCTGGCGCGCAAACTGCGCAGCGAAAGCCGCACCCAGACCCGGATGAAAGCCAACGACATCGTCGACGTGACCCCCGAGGAAATCCCGCGGATCATGCAGGAATACGGCGTACGCACCCTGGTCCACGGCCACACCCACCGCCCGGCCATCCACAAACTGCAGATCGGCGAGCAAGCGGCCAGACGCATTGTGCTGGGGGATTGGGACCGTCAGGGTTGGGCGTTGCAGGTGGATGAGCAAGGGTTTGCGTTGGCGCCGTTTGACTTCATAGCGCCGTAAAGATCAAAAGATCGCAGCCTGCGTCAGCTCCTACGCCGATCGCACACACCCACTATTGATCGGGTGTACGCAACCTCTTGTAGGAGCTGCCGCAGGCTGCGATCT
>NZ_CABVHY010000102.1 GCF_902497875.1 Pseudomonas fluorescens | reverse complement strand
CCGTCGGTGAAGCAGGACCTGGCGATTTACCCACAGAAAACGGTGATGGATAAGCTGTTCACCGTAGAGGATCTCCCCGCTGCCATCGCACGGTTGAGTACTCGTCTGTGGACCAAGCTGAAAACCAACACCTGACGGTATCTCTCCTGGTGATCCCACAAATGGTGCAGCTGCTACGAGAGCCCCGTCCTTGGGCCGAGAAAATCAACCACGTCGCGTCATCAAGGCCCGCCCACCACCATATGGCTGAAGGGCACCACATACGCCTGCAACGTCACCAGCCCACCGACCAGAATGGCCAGGATGATGGAGTGGAAAAACACATAACGCAGGATTTCCCCTTCATGGCCGTACCAGCGGGTGGCGGTGGAGGCCACCACGATCGACTGGGCGTCGACCATCTTGCCCATGACCCCGCCGGAACTGTTGGCGGCGGCCATCAATACCGGGCTGATCCCCAGTTGCTCGGCGGTCACCCGTTGCAGGCCGCCGAACAGTACGTTGGAGGCCGTGTCCGAGCCGGTCAAGGCCACGCCGAGCCAGCCGAGGAGGGTGCCGAACAAGGGGTAGAAGATGCCGGTGGCGGCGAAGGCCAGGCCCATGGTGGCGTCAAGGCCGGAGTAGCGGGTGAGAAAGCCGAGGGCGAGCATGGCCACGATCGTAATGAGCGAGTAACGCACCACCCACAGCGTTCGCAGGTATTGGTGGATCAGTTGCGGGATGGAATAACCCATCAGCAATCCACCCAGGATCGCCGCCAGCAGGATGCCGCTACCGGTGCTGGTGAACCAGTTGAACTTGTAGACCGCTTCCTCGGTTTTGGCCGCGGGCACCACGGGCGGAACCTTCTCGATCTGCTGGTGAATGGTGGTGAAGGTCAGGGTCGGGGCGAAGATCGGGTTCGCTTCGCGCATCGGCTTGCCCTGGGGATCGAGCTTGGCCGAGCTGGTTTGCGGATCTACAGCCTGCCGGGTATCGAACATGTTTTTGAAGCTCTGGGTGCCCCAGGCGAAGACGAAGACCGTGAGGATGATCCACGGCATCCAGGCGCGCATGACCGCGGGTTTGACATCGCTGGCAAAGGTCGCGCTGGCCACGGGTTGTTCGTCATGCTCCTCAGCTATTTTGGAGTTGTCGACCCGCCCGGACAGGGCTGCGGAGGTATGCACGGTGGCCGGCTTCCAGACCCTGAGGAAACCGGTCAGGCTGGCCATGGAAATCAGCGCGGCGATCACGTCCACCAGCATCGGCCCGTGGTAGTTGGACACGAGGAACTGCGGCACGGCGAAGCTGACCCCGGCGACCAGGATCGCCGGCCAGATTTCCAGCATCTTGCGCCAGCCGGCGAAGGCCCAGATCAACCAGAACGGCACGATCACCGAGAAGAACGGCAATTGCCGGCCGACCATCATCGACAGCTCCATTTCATCCAGCCCGGTCACCTTGGCCAGGGTGATGATGGGCGTGCCCAGGGCGCCGAATGCCACGGGCGCGGTATTGGCGATCAACGCCAGGCCGGACGCGGCCAGGGGCGAGAAGCCCAACCCGATCAAAATGGCCCCGGTGACCGCCACGGGCGTGCCGAAGCCGGCAGCCCCTTCGAAGAAAGCCCCGAAGCAGAAGGCAATCAGCAGCAATTGCAGACGGCGATCGTCGGTGATGCGCGTCAGGGAGTCTTGCAGCACCTTGAACGAGCCGTTCTCGGTGGTAAGCCGATGCAGGAAGATGATGTTGAGCACGATCCAGCCAATCGGCAGCAGGCCGTTGGCGGCGCCATACAGCGCGGCTGAGCCCGCCATGTTCGCGGGCATGCCGAAGGCGAAGATCGCGATCAGCAAGGCCGACGTAAGAGCCAGCAGCGCCGCCAGATGCGCCTT
>NZ_CABVHY010000101.1 GCF_902497875.1 Pseudomonas fluorescens | reverse complement strand
CCGTCGGTGAAGCAGGACCTGGCGATTTACCCACAGAAAACGGTGATGGATAAGCTGTTCACCGTAGAGGATCTCCCCGCTGCCATCGCACGGTTGAGTACTCGTCTGTGGACCAAGCTGAAAACCAACACCTGACGGTATCTCTCCTGGTGATCCCACAAATGGGGCAGCTGCTACGAGAGCCCCGTCCTTGGGCCGAGAAAATCAACCACGTCGCGTCATCAAGGCCCGCCCACCACCATATGGCTGAAGGGCACCACATACGCCTGCAACGTCACCAGCCCACCGACCAGAATGGCCAGGATGATGGAGTGGAAAAACACATAACGCAGGATTTCCCCTTCATGGCCGTACCAGCGGGTGGCGGTGGAGGCCACCACGATCGACTGGGCGTCGACCATCTTGCCCATGACCCCGCCGGAACTGTTGGCGGCGGCCATCAATACCGGGCTGATCCCCAGTTGCTCGGCGGTCACCCGTTGCAGGCCGCCGAACAGTACGTTGGAGGCCGTGTCCGAGCCGGTCAAGGCCACGCCGAGCCAGCCGAGGAGGGTGCCGAACAAGGGGTAGAAGATGCCGGTGGCGGCGAAGGCCAGGCCCATGGTGGCGTCAAGGCCGGAGTAGCGGGTGAGAAAGCCGAGGGCGAGCATGGCCACGATCGTAATGAGCGAGTAACGCACCACCCACAGCGTTCGCAGGTATTGGTGGATCAGTTGCGGGATGGAATAACCCATCAGCAATCCACCCAGGATCGCCGCCAGCAGGATGCCGCTACCGGTGCTGGTGAACCAGTTGAACTTGTAGACCGCTTCCTCGGTTTTGGCCGCGGGCACCACGGGCGGAACCTTCTCGATCTGCTGGTGAATGGTGGTGAAGGTCAGGGTCGGGGCGAAGATCGGGTTCGCTTCGCGCATCGGCTTGCCCTGGGGATCGAGCTTGGCCGAGCTGGTTTGCGGATCTACAGCCTGCCGGGTATCGAACATGTTTTTGAAGCTCTGGGTGCCCCAGGCGAAGACGAAGACCGTGAGGATGATCCACGGCATCCAGGCGCGCATGACCGCGGGTTTGACATCGCTGGCAAAGGTCGCGCTGGCCACGGGTTGTTCGTCATGCTCCTCAGCTATTTTGGAGTTGTCGACCCGCCCGGACAGGGCTGCGGAGGTATGCACGGTGGCCGGCTTCCAGACCCTGAGGAAACCGGTCAGGCTGGCCATGGAAATCAGCGCGGCGATCACGTCCACCAGCATCGGCCCGTGGTAGTTGGACACGAGGAACTGCGGCACGGCGAAGCTGACCCCGGCGACCAGGATCGCCGGCCAGATTTCCAGCATCTTGCGCCAGCCGGCGAAGGCCCAGATCAACCAGAACGGCACGATCACCGAGAAGAACGGCAATTGCCGGCCGACCATCATCGACAGCTCCATTTCATCCAGCCCGGTCACCTTGGCCAGGGTGATGATGGGCGTGCCCAGGGCGCCGAATGCCACGGGCGCGGTATTGGCGATCAACGCCAGGCCGGACGCGGCCAGGGGCGAGAAGCCCAACCCGATCAAAATGGCCCCGGTGACCGCCACGGGCGTGCCGAAGCCGGCAGCCCCTTCGAAGAAAGCCCCGAAGCAGAAGGCAATCAGCAGCAATTGCAGACGGCGATCGTCGGTGATGCGCGTCAGGGAGTCTTGCAGCACCTTGAACGAGCCGTTCTCGGTGGTAAGCCGATGCAGGAAGATGATGTTGAGCACGATCCAGCCAATCGGCAGCAGGCCGTTGGCGGCGCCATACAGCGCGGCTGAGCCCGCCATGTTCGCGGGCATGCCGAAGGCGAAGATCGCGATCAGCAAGGCCGACGTAAGAGCCAGCAGCGCCGCCAGATGCGCCTT
>NZ_CABVHY010000100.1 GCF_902497875.1 Pseudomonas fluorescens | reverse complement strand
GCCCTCGCCGGCGGCGATATCGTCAAGGTTGGCTTTCATCAGATGCAGCGGACGCAGCATAGTGTTCGCCAGCAGCATGCCGACCGCGCCAATCACCAGCAGCACCACCACGGCGATGCCGACGATACTCAGCACCACCCCTTCCATGCGCTCATGAACCTTGGCTTCGACCAACGCGACCTGCGCTTCGATACCGTCGAGGTTGACCGCAGTGCCGATGACCATGTCCCACTTGGGCAGGTATTCGGAGTAGCCGAGTTTGGGCACCAGGACTTTGTTGTTACCCGGCAGCGACGAGCTGTATTGCAGATAGTGGGTACCGTCCTTGGCGACTTGCACCAACTCACGGTTGAAGTACACGCCATTCGGATCGCGTTTGTCGTTGAAGTTCTGACCCACACCTTCCGGGCTGTTGCCCTTGAACAGGCGCACGATTTGCGAGTCGTAACCGAAGAAGTAGCCATCCTTGCCGTAGCTGATGCTCGACAGCAGCTTGACCACCTGCGCCCGCGCCGCGTCATCACCCGGTGCCGCCGCGTCGTACAGCGGCTTGATCGCACTCATCGCCACCGCTACATAACTTTGCAGGGTCGCCTTGGCATCGCTCAGCAGACGCTGACGGGTTATTTCGACTTCGCTGCGGGCCTGATTCTGCAGAATGAACACCGTGGTCAGACTGATCACCAGCGCAAACAGTAAAACCGGGAGTACCGCGAGGGATAAAACTTTGGCCTTCAGGCTCAGGCGCATGGCGTTCACTCTTGATTGGCGTGGTTAAAGCTATAACGGCACGCCACCGCAAAACTGTAGGAGCGTCGACCGACTGCTCCTTGTAGGGAGAATTGCGGGCCCCACGATATTTCAGATGCCTGCGGTCGGCGAGCTGGCGAAGCCTGCGATCTTTGAGGCGGACAATACGTTGGCCGGACGGGCGCCAGGATCAAAAGATCGCAGCCTGCGGCAGCTCCTACAGGGCTTGTGTACGCAGAAGGTCTCGCTACTTTCTAAACCCTCGAAGCAAACACCGCCTGATGCTGACGGCACTGTTCGGCGCTGAGCATGAACACGCCATGGCCGCCGTGTTCGAAGTCGAGCCAGGCGAAGTCCACTTCCGGGTACAGCGCTTCGACGTGCACCTGGCTGTTGCCGACTTCGACGATCAGCAAACCTTTTTCGGTCAGGTGATCCGCCGCTTCGCTGAGCATGCGTCGCACCAGGTTCAAGCCGTCCTCACCGCAGGCCAGACCCAACTCGGGCTCATGCTGATACTCGTCCGGCATGTCGGCGAAATCTTCGGCATCGACGTACGGCGGATTGGAAACGATCAGGTCGAAACGCTGGCCCGGCAGACCATCGAAACCATCCCCCTGAACCGTATAGACCCGCTCGTCGACACCGTGACGTTCAATGTTCTGATTGGCGACTTCCAGCGCTTCGAACGACAGATCGGCCAGTACCACTTCGGCGTTCTGGAACTCATAAGCGCAGGCGATACCAATGCAGCCCGAACCGGTGCACAGGTCAAGAATGCGTGCCGGCTCGGCGTCCAACCAGGGCGCAAATCGTTTTTCGATCAGCTCGCCAATCGGTGAGCGCGGGATCAGCACTCGTTCGTCAACGATGAACGACATACCGCAGAACCACGCCTCACCCAACAAGTAAGCCGTAGGGATCCGCTCTTCGATACGACGCGTGATCAGGCGTTGCAGATTGACCAACTCGTCCTCTTCCAGGCGGCAGTCCAGATAACTGTCGGCAATTTCCCAAGGCAGGTGCAACGCGCCGAGCACCAATTGACGGGCTTCGTCCCAGGCATTGTCAGTCCCATGGCCGAAAAACAGATCCTCCCCATGAAAACGGCTGACGGCCCAACGGATGTGGTCGCG
>NZ_CABVHY010000099.1 GCF_902497875.1 Pseudomonas fluorescens | reverse complement strand
GTCGAGAGCGAGGGGCATTCAAGAAAACGTGGCTCAGAGGCGTTGTCGCTGGCGTGAAATGGCCTTTATCCATTGGTTGCTTTGTAGCGTGATCAGTCCCCGCTTGTCGTTGTTTACGTGTCTTGAGAAATGGGATTACTTCAGTCGTGCACTGCGCGAATCCCCGCGAAAAAAGCGGGGATACCAGCAAGATGAGCTATGGAGCGAGAGATTTGGTTAGCGCCTATGGGGGCAAGCCCCCTCACCACAAGCAAACCCTCACCAACGCATCCGCACACCCAGACTGCCAATCAAACCATTAAGGTCGTTGTCGTCGACATCGCTGCTGTAGTCGGCGCTGATGTACAGGCTCACGGTGGGCGAGACTTTGGCCACCAGGCCAAGGCCCAGATCGACGGTGGAGGATTTGCGACTGCTGCTGATCTTGTCGACACGGTCGAGGCTCAGCGTGTCGCCGCTATACACCGTATGCCACAAGTTGGTCCGCACATAGGGTTCGACCGGCAGCCCGCGAATTTCGTAGCTACCTTTCAAGCGGGCTCCGACCCGGCCACTCCAGGACGTCAAATCGCTGGACGAGGCGGTGCCGTTGCCGCCATTCATGGGGTCCAGGCTGATCCGTTGATTGATCAACTGCGCCTGGGGTTCAACGACCCAGTTTTCGCTGATGCCGATGGGGAAGCCACCTTCGACCGACAGCGTCACCGCACTACCTTCGGCGGCCTGCCGGGCGCCCTGTTCGCTGCGGCTGAAGCCATTGACCCGGCCGCCGCTCGCGGTCAAATCCACATGCCAGCCTTGCGGGCCGGTCAGGCTCCAGTAGGCACCCATGCTCGGGCCTTCGAGGTTCAGGCTGTCATGTCGCGGGTCGGCGACGGTGCGCGAGGTCAACATGCCATTGCTGTTGCCCTGGAACTGGCTCTGACCTGCGACCAGGCCGACACGCTGGGTGTGCCCGCTGTCATTTTTCAAGGTGTAGAGCGCCGGTCCCCTGGACAGGTGGTCGGCGTACTGCGAGGTGAGGAAGTCGCTTTCAGCCTGCCTGGAGGCCTGGCCATATACCCGCTCCCAGGCGGCAGGGGCAGCTTCATTGATGGTCAGTGGCTGAGTGTCGAGGCGCGGGTTGGAGCTGTAAGGTCCGGTGAAGGTCGAATCCGGTGTCGGCAAGGTAAACACTGGAATGTCCTGGCGATACCAGGGCGTCGACTCCTCTTCGGCATTACCTGCCTGAACCTCCATGGAGGAACAGAGCAACAACGTAGTCGAAACGGCACAAATGGTGATTTTGATCTCTTGTGGGGTGATTGAAGTTTTCATGGAGGTCTACCTTGCAATGGCATGCCTTATCCCGCTATGGCGTCTCTCCTACCCCGAATGAGGGGCGACCGAATTCAATGAGGCAAAGCCCACCCGCCCGCTTGCGCAGGAGTTTCGAGGCTTGCCCCGGATGGTATTTCCGGGGGTAGTAAAGTGAAGCTAAGAAGACCGCAGACCCCGCGTCAAGAAGTTGAATGATGGGCGGTAGCGTTATTTTAAGAGCGTCAAATATTTGATATTTAAGCTTTCTCTAAGTTCTTGTTTGCACGCGCAATCATCTTGAAAGCCCCGGTTTAGAGGCTTTCGTTAGCTGGCTACGCGATTACCAACTCCCCCGAATTCCCACGTTACCGCTGACCCCCTCCAGCGGGTTGCCATCCAGATTGGTGTTGTAGTCCGCAGCCAGGTAGACGCTGATGGCGGATGACAGCTTGGCGACAATGCCCACGCCAAGGTCTGCGGTGGACGCTGTGTGTTCACTTTTGATCCGGTCAATACCGTCATAGGTCACCGTGTCGGAACCACCAAAGGTCCGCCAGGCATTGGCTCGCAGATAGGGTTCGATGGGCATGTTCCGCAC
>NZ_CABVHY010000098.1 GCF_902497875.1 Pseudomonas fluorescens | reverse complement strand
CCACCCGGATAACAACAGCTTTTCTCCAAGCGACTCTGATGGCTCGGCTGAAAAATCGTGGAGCCGTGGAGGTGCCAACGTCAAGGCCAGGATATCCAAAACCGATCTGAAGGTGGGCAGCGCGCTACAACCTAACCTGCCGATCCTGGTTGCCAATGACGGTCGTGTGCTGCCTCAAACCTTTCAAGGCGGCATGCTGACTTCGAAAGAATTTAACAACGTGACGGTCAACGTCGGCAAGATCACTCAGGCAGCCGGTCGTGCATCCAGCAACTGGGCAGGGCTCTCAATAGCCGGTGCTACGCAAGACTCCAACAATTTTCAGTACGGTGGCGCGGACTGGAAAATCACCAAGGATTTGACCGTACAGGCATACCATTCGCAGCTTGAAGACTTTTACAAACAAACGTTCCTCGGCCTCGTTCACGTCTTCCCGATTGGCGACTCTCAAAGCTTCAAAACTGACCTTCGCTACTTCGATAGCAGCTCCAATGGCAAGAACGGGGACGCAGGCTACCGTTTCAACAACAACAGCGGTTACGCGAAAAATGCAGGCGAAGTCGACAACAAGACCTGGAGCGCCATGTTCACCTATACCCTTGGTGGTCACTCGCTGATGCTCGGCCATCAGCGCGTGAACGACGACGGTGGTTTTGTGTGGGTAAACAACGGGAACATCGTTGACAGCCGTGGGCGCAATGAGGGCGAGGGCGGCTCCAGCTTCTACCTGTTCACCGACAGCATGATCAACCCGTTCGTCCGTGCCGGAGAAAATACCACCTTCGGCCAGTACACCTATGACTTCGCTCCCGTTGGCGTGCCCGGCTTGAAAGCCAGCGTCGCGTACCTGCATGGCGATGATATTAAGGATGTCGGCAACGGTAGCGATCACTCGGAGTGGGAACGCGACATGCGCGTCGACTACGTTGTACAGAATGGCCCTCTGAAAAACTTCGGAGCGACCCTGCGTCACGGTGTCTATCGTGGTGACGATTCAGGCTCGGTACGTAATACCGACCAAACCCGTCTGATCTTCAACTACACCTACACCTTCATGTAAAACCACCTGTAATAAAAGGCTCCGTCATTCCACGTAATGCTGTTCACTTAAGCTCGGGGTTTCAGGCACACACATGCGTAGTGAGGGGGCGATGCATCAAGAGTAAAAGCGAGGCGGTATTTTGTTGATCGTGTACATATCCGTTGCTGCGGTCACGGCCACTGGCGGTTTCGCTTTTACAGCGAGTCACTTGGAAAAGCCCTTGGTTACTTGGGGCTTTTCCAAGTGACCCGCCGTAAGGGCGGAACCATAAGCCGCCGTTACCGCAGCAACGGATATGCACCCAATCCGAACAGCGCCGACATTACCGCAGCAACGGATATGTACACCGCCCAACCATCCTTCAGCGCACGCGAATCTTCGGATCACCCGCCCCGCGCCGCAAAGTCGCAAGAAACCCCTCCAGCGGTGCCGGCTCGGCAATTTCCGGCAAGGCCTCCTTGTCCGGCCGTTGCGCCCAGAACGCATCCCAGGACGGGAACAGCTCGTGAAACGTGCCGGCATAAGGCTCGCGCCCCGGCCAGCGCATTTTCAAGCCGCCAATCGGTGGTTTATTCAGGTCGGTGGCGTACCAATAGCACGGCAAGCGACGACGGAAGCACCAGCGTCCGTCGATCCGCTCGTAGTCGTCCCAATACAGCATCTGCATGATCACCCACTCCGGACCCGTCTCATGCTCGTTCTTGGAATAGACCACGCCCGTGGCATGATCCGGATCGCTGAACTCGATGATGTGCTGCCCCAGGTGATGGGAAGTGCCGTGAAACTGCTTGCGCATGGTTTCGTCCAGCCATGCCTTGAGGTGTGCACGGCCCGTCTTGTCGCGCCCCACACGCACGTC
>NZ_CABVHY010000097.1 GCF_902497875.1 Pseudomonas fluorescens | reverse complement strand
ACTTCGGAGCGACCCTGCGTCACGGTGTCTATCGTGGTGACGATTCAGGCTCGGTACGTAATACCGACCAAACCCGTCTGATCTTCAACTACACCTACACCTTCATGTAAAACCACCTGTAATAAAAGGCTCCGTCATTCCACGTAATGCTGTTCACTTAAGCTCGGGGTTTCAGGCACACACATGCGTAGTGAGGGGGCGATGCATCAAGAGTAAAAGCGAGGCGGTATTTTGTTGATCGTGTACATATCCGTTGCTGCGGTCACGGCCACTGGCGGTTTCGCTTTTACAGCGAGTCACTTGGAAAAGCCCTTGGTTACTTGGGGCTTTTCCAAGTGACCCGCCGTAAGGGCGGAACCATAAGCCGCCGTTACCGCAGCAACGGATATGCACCCAATCCGAACAGCGCCGACATTACCGCAGCAACGGATATGTACACCGCCCAACCATCCTTCAGCGCACGCGAATCTTCGGATCACCCGCCCCGCGCCGCAAAGTCGCAAGAAACCCCTCCAGCGGTGCCGGCTCGGCAATTTCCGGCAAGGCCTCCTTGTCCGGCCGTTGCGCCCAGAACGCATCCCAGGACGGGAACAGCTCGTGAAACGTGCCGGCATAAGGCTCGCGCCCCGGCCAGCGCATTTTCAAGCCGCCAATCGGTGGTTTATTCAGGTCGGTGGCGTACCAATAGCACGGCAAGCGACGACGGAAGCACCAGCGTCCGTCGATCCGCTCGTAGTCGTCCCAATACAGCATCTGCATGATCACCCACTCCGGACCCGTCTCATGCTCGTTCTTGGAATAGACCACGCCCGTGGCATGATCCGGATCGCTGAACTCGATGATGTGCTGCCCCAGGTGATGGGAAGTGCCGTGAAACTGCTTGCGCATGGTTTCGTCCAGCCATGCCTTGAGGTGTGCACGGCCCGTCTTGTCGCGCCCCACACGCACGTCCGGGGCGAAACAGTTGGCCATGGCATCCATGTCGCGCATGTCCAGGGCCAACGCGTACTTGCCGGCCAGTTGACGGATCGCGTCCAGCGATTCAAGGCGGTCGATGCGCTCAAGCAGCGCGGCGGATTCCAGGCCCATCAGTCGAACACCGTATACAGGTCGGAACCGCGTCCGCCGTCCACCGCCAGACTGGCACCGGTCACGTAGGAAGCTTCGTCGCTGGCCAGGAACAGAATGGCGTTGGCCAGTTCCACCGGCAGGCCGACCCGTTTCATCGGGATGACTTTCTCGGTGTTGGTGCGGGCCTTGGCGTCGCCGAGCATGCCGGCGGTGGCCGGGGTATCGACCACGCCGGGGATGATCACGTTGCAGCGAATGTTGTTTGGCGCGCCTTCACTGGCCGCCGCCCGGCTGAAGTTGATCACCGCGGCCTTGGCCGCCGAGTAACCGGCCATCCACGCGGTGCCGAACAGGCCGCAGATCGAGGCAATGTTGACGATCGAACCGCCGCCCTGCTCTTTCATCAGACGCATCGCGGTGCGAGTGCCAAAGAAGGTGCCGTCGACGGTAGTGGCGAAGTTGGCGTGCCAGTCGGCGGTGGACATTGTGTCGATGCTGCCCCAGGTGTAGGCCATCGCATTGTTGACCAGAATGTCCAGGCGACCGTGGCGTTGCGCGGTGGCTTCCAATGCGCTGACGTAGGCCTGCTCGTCGCTGACGTCGGCCACCGCAATTTCAGCGTGCCCGCCGAACCCAATGATTTTTTCCTGCACACCTTGCAACGGCTCCACGCGTCGCCCGCAGAGCACAACAGTGGCGCCCTCCTCGGCGAACCGCAGCGCGGTGGCTTCACCGATGCCCGAACCGGCGCCGGTCACAAAGGCGATTTTTCCCTGTAAACGCTTGCTCATCAGTCATTCTCCGATCAAATAAAGGCCATGCCGCCGTTA
>NZ_CABVHY010000096.1 GCF_902497875.1 Pseudomonas fluorescens | reverse complement strand
CTTGATCGTGTCGGGGAAGTGCTTGCCCACATCGACCTTGCTGACCAGGCCGAGCAGATACTCGGGTGTCATCCATTGGTCCACCGGTTGCCCGCCGGTATGGCGCAGGGTCATACGGCCCTTGGGTTTGCCCGAGAGATTTTTCAGGGCCAGGTCGGTCAGGGACATTTTCACCGGTTCCAGGTAGCCGCTGCCCAGATCACCCACGGGGACGTGAAACGTCAACTCCAGCTTATCGGACGAGTAGTCGGGCGCGTCGGGATGATCGGAAAGTATCTGCTCGTGCAGCTTTCGGGCTGCAAATGCACGGATGTCCTCGATACCCTCTGACCAGGATTTGCCCTGGGCGGCCTGCCGGGCGCTGGCCAGTTCCAGGCTGTGTTTGCGGTAAGCCAGCTGATCGGCAACCGTTGCGTCCTTGAGCCAGTGCGGCAAAGCCGATTGCACATGTTGCAAGTGTCGGGTTTGCATCTGCGCAGCGTGCGCGAACAACGAGGCCGGATCAGTCACCCGCGTGTAAAGCTTTTCCAGTTCGCTGTTGCTGATGCGCGCGGGCAGCGTGATCGCCGCGAGGTCTTCCAGTTGTTGATTCAGCACCAGGGCGGCCTGCACGTCGAAAATATTTCCGTCGGGCTCGTAGCGCTTCCAGGTGAAGGCATCGAGGTCCAGTGGTCGTTGTATTTTCTGTCCCCATGCCTGGCCGAAATCGCCAAGGGACGCATATGACTCTACGGTACCGGACACGCTACACAGCAGCGCCCGTGCCCCCTGAGTAATCAGCAGATCGGTGGACTGCAATGTCGTGGACTGGAGGCCTTTGGATGCAGTGGCTTGCAGGGTATAGGCGTGAATGGCCGGTAGAGGAGGACGGTCTTGTAAACAGGGGTGATCGACCAGTTGCAGGAGTGTCGTGGCCAATGTCGCATCGCCGCTCGACTGGCTGACGGCTGCTGCTCTCAGCGAGTCGCGCAGTTGATCGCCCAACCATTGCAAGCGACTGCTGCCGCTATTGCCGAGCTCATTCCAGTAAGCGACCAGGGTCTCCTGGAAACCGATGTACAGAAGGGAGGGGAGTTCCCGAATGACGTCTTCGATCATCGACAGGCTGGGCCAGGTGCTTTCAGCGGTATCGCCGATCGATCGGTAGGTTATTTTCTGCCGTTGCGCATTGACCAAACGGACAGGACGATCATCTATTTGTGTTGAAAAAACAGGGGTATCGCCGCTGGCGAGATAGGCAAGTACGACATCGACCAATGAGTGGGTGGTGTAGCCACCTGTTTCATTGGGAAAGTCGAGGTAAATCGAGCTGATCTCAGTATTGAGTGGCGCGGTTTTTTCAACAATCTGCTGCTCGAGCATCTTCGTCACAACCGAACGAAGCGTCGGTCGGTTGGCGAATTGAGTGCTGACCGCACGGGCAAGAATATTTAACCGGGAGGGGGAGGTAGACGTTGGTAGGGGCATGTTGCGTTCCTTCGCAATAGGGCTGATGCGACGCCCGTCAACCATGCAAAGCGTGGGTGGGCGCCAAGCTGTATTGCCAAGGGTAATGTACGAAAAGATCGGGGTGCGCCAGCGCGATACCACCCTCCAGAGCTGTAAATGTGCTAGAGGCACTCCATTGATGAGCACCAGCTACACGGGGTCGGTACCCAGCAGACATCCAATGCACTGCGCGCATCATCCAGCTGTACCAACGTCGCATGCCGAGCGCCCAACGCATCACGATTCTCGATTGCCGTGAGAATCGCCTTGTGTCGTGGCAACGCCAGTTCATGCAGGTTCGGCGGGCTTGCCCCTGCCGGCCGGTCCGCGCTCGGGCGCAGCCGTCGTAAAACCGGCTGATGCGGTCTACCTGAATAACCGCGACTGACCGTTTCAGGGCCGCTTCGCGAACCAACGGGGCAAGCCCTGATGCCAGCCGTTACGCGAACCGTAGCAGCTGGCGAAGC
>NZ_CABVHY010000095.1 GCF_902497875.1 Pseudomonas fluorescens | reverse complement strand
AAGAGCAAGGGAATCGGCACACTGCACAAGGTCGCCAGGACCGCGACACCATTGGCAATCCACAGGGCTTTTTTATGGTGTAACGCCAAACGACGGATTTCCGCCCAGGTCAGCCGATCGGCCCGCTTGGGTGGCTCCACGCCGTCGGGCTGATCATGCACAGGCGGCACGCTCCAGCCAGCGGCCGAGCAACGGCGACAGTTCCTTGAGCGGTTGATAACCATTGGTCAGCAGGGCCAATTGGCCGTTGCGCTCGGCGAGCAGGGTCGGGAAACCGGCGATACCCAGATCCTGTACCCAGGTGAAATCCGCGGCTGTGGCCGCATGCTGGTCGGCGCGGTCGAAGGCCGCCGCGAACTCGATTCGCGGCAAGCCTGCCGCCTCGGCCAACTCCACCAGCACACTGGCATGGGTGACGTCGCGACCTTCGACATAAAAGGCCTGTTGAATCAGCTTGAGCAGTTTCCAGGCACAGTCCGGCGCCAGGCTGCGCGCCGTCACCAGTGCCCGGCAAGCCGGCTCGGTGTCATAGACAAAACCGTCGGGCAAGGCCCCCTCGGTTTTGAACGGTTGGCCAGTGGACTCGGTGACCGCTTGCCAATGCTCAAGGATGTAGCGCCGCGTAGTTGGCTCCAGCGCGGCACCGCTGCCGGTCCTCAAGCCGCCCACCACAAGATGCAACTCGATACCTGCCGCTCGCGCCTGCTCTGCCAGGGCCTCGGCCACCGGAGCAAAGCCCCAGCACCAGGAACACATCGGGTCCATTACATAGAGCAAGCGTGCGGACATGACTCAGGCCTCGGTGTTGGACTGGCGGTAGTTGAAACCAATCGGATGTGGCTGGTTGCGGGCTTTCGCCAACTCGATCTGCTTCTGCCGGTCGATGGCACTGCGTCGGGTTTTCTCGCTCAGTTTATCCCAGCAATGCGGGCAACTGATGCCGGCCACATAGTGCTCGGAGGTGCGATCTTCGACGCTGATTGGTGTACGACAGGCATGACATTGATCGTAGTCTCCTTCGCTGAGGTCGTGGCGCACGGTGACCCGGTTATCGAAGACGAAGCAGTCGCCGCGCCATTGGCTATCTTCCTGCGGCACCTCTTCGAGGTACTTCAGAATGCCGCCCTTGAGGTGATACACCTCGTCGAAGCCCTGGCTGAGCATGTAGCTCGAAGCCTTCTCGCAGCGGATGCCGCCGGTGCAGAACATCGCGACTTTCTTGTGTCTGGCCGGATCGAAGTTGGCTTTGATGTAGTCCGGAAATTCGCGAAAGCTGGTGGTTTTCGGGTCGATGGCGCCTTCGAAGGTGCCGATCGAGACTTCATAATCGTTACGGGTGTCGATCAACAATACTTCCGGATCGCTGATCAGCGCGTTCCAGTTCTGCGGATCGACATAGGTGCCGACCTGCTTGTTCGGGTCGACACCGTCAACGCCGAGGGTGACGATTTCTTTCTTGAGCTTGACCTTGGTCCGATAGAACGGCTGATCTTCGCAGTACGACTCTTTGTGGTCGATGTCGTCCATGCGCGGATCGTTCTTCAACCAGGCCATCAGCCCGTCGATGCCTTCGCGGCTGCCGGAAACGGTGCCGTTGATGCCTTCTTCAGCGATCAACAACGTGCCTTTGACGCCGTTATCGACCATCGCCTGCAGCAGTGGCTCGCGCAGGGCTACGTAATCTTCAAGGGTGACGAACTTATACAGTGCCGCCACGACAATGTTTTGTGTCATGGGTGATCTCCAGGTGGCTACCCTCGTAAAGGGTGAACCGGATGCAAAAAAAACGCGCCGGCTAACTTGAGTTAGTGGCGCGTTGCGGATTCTAGCAAAAACAGCTGCGGTTGGCTGTAGATCGTCAAGATCGCAGCCTGCGGCAGCTCCTACACAAGCAGCGTCCACCTGATCAATCGCGGCTGTAACCGCCTACGTAGGAGCTGCCGCAGGCTGCGATCTT
>NZ_CABVHY010000094.1 GCF_902497875.1 Pseudomonas fluorescens | reverse complement strand
GCTGATCCTGACCGATAACTGCATCGATGAGCTACCTGCCGAGCTGGGCGAAAGAGTGCATTTGCAAAAGCTCATGCTCGCGGGCAACCACTTGCAGCAACTGCCGGCAAGCCTGAGCCAGTGCCATCAGCTTGAGCTGATCAGGATCGCCGCCAACCGCCTGACCGAGCTGCCACAGTGGCTGTTGTCGCTGCCACGGCTGACGTGGCTGGCATATGCCGGCAATCCTATGGAATCCGCGATTGACCTGGCAGCGCTGGACGCCACCCCGAACATTCCCTGGTCGCAGCTGCAACTGCAACAGTCACTGGGTGAAGGCGCGTCCGGGGTCATTCATCAAGCACTGTGGGAACAACCGTCGCCACCTGTGCGAACGGTTGCAGTGAAGCTCTACAAGGGCAGCATGACCAGTGACGGTTCACCCCTGCATGAAATGAATGCCTGCATTACCGCGGGCCAGCATGCCAATCTGATCAAGGTCGAAGGCAGGGTCGTCGAGCATCCGCAGGCCCGGGCCGGGCTGGTGATGCAACTGATCGATCCCGGCTACCGCAATCTGGCCGGGCTGCCGAGCCTTGCTTCCTGCACCCGGGACGTCTATGAAGACGGCACCCGGTTCAGCGTTGCGGTGGCGCTGCGAATCGCCTGCGGCATCGCCTCGGTCGCCGCGCACTTGCACCAGCAGGGCATCACCCACGGCGATCTTTACGCTCACAACATTCTGTGGAACACAGAAGGTGACTGCCTATTGGGGGATTTCGGCGCAGCGTCGTTTCACCCTGCATCAGACAGTGTCGAGAGCCGCGCCCTGCAACGCATAGAAGTCCGGGCGTTCGGGATTCTGCTGGGGGAATTGCTGGAGCGGATCGAGCCGGGATTGAGCGCCGAGAGCCGTGAACAGCTGGAAGCCTTGCAGAGGCACTGCTGTCAGCCAGAGGTGCTGGCGCGACCGGGGTTTGTAGAAATTGGCGAAGAGTTGCAGGCTGCGATCTTTATCAGCCAACGCAGCTCTTGCAGAAAGCCCCTTAACCCGCCAGACCGACAAACATGTCCTGCACGTCATCGTGGTTGTCGAGGCCTTCGAGGAAGGCTTCGACTTCTTCCATTTGCGCGTCGCTCAAACCGCTGACCGGGTTTTTCGGCTGGTAGCCCAGCTTGGCTGACAGCACGGTAAAACCCTGCTCCGGCAATGCCTTTTGTACCGCGTCGAGGTCGGCTGGTTCGGTAATGAACAGCGTCGTACCCTCTTCTTCGCCCGCTTCGAAGTCCTGAGCGCCGGCCTCGATAGCCGCCATCTCCGGATCTGCATCAGGGCTGTCAGGGGACGCTTCGATCATGCCGACATGGTTGAAATCCCAGGCAACCGAACCCGAAGCACCCAACTGGCCCTTACGGAACGCCACGCGAATTTCCGCGACGGTGCGGTTGATATTGTCGGTGACGCACTCGACGATGAGCGGGACCTGATGCGGCGCGAAACCTTCATATGTGACACGATGGTACTGAACGGTTTCGCCCAGTTGGCCCGAGCCTTTCTTGATCGCGCGTTCCAGGGTTTCGCGGGGCATCGAGGCTTTTTTCGCCTGTTCCACCACCAGACGCAGGTGCGCGTTAGTCGCCGTATCCGCGCCGTTGCGCGCGGCAATGGTGATCTCTTTCACCAGTTTGCCGAAGATCTTGCCCTTGGCATTGGATGCCGCTTCTTTGTGTTTAACCTTCCACTGTGCGCCCATTACTCACTCTCTTGATCTGTGGCGCCGAAACATCTATTGGCCGACGCTTTGTGCAAGTTTATACGGCATAAAGTTACCAATCGACCAAAAAGTAGAGTGACTGATCGACTTCTGCGCCTCATGTCGTAGGGGCTTTCCTAAAAGCCGCTTGGGCCACCCATTCGCCGCTGTCGTTTCGTAACCTCTGCCTCCTGATCGAAGGCAAGAGCGTATGAGATGCACAAG
>NZ_CABVHY010000093.1 GCF_902497875.1 Pseudomonas fluorescens | reverse complement strand
TTGCCCTTGCCCATAGCGCCACTTCTTCAATTGCGGCAGCTAGTGCGTGTTGGTTGTGCAGCAACAGAGTCAGCACATCAGCTGTAGCGATGTTGGCTTCGTTCTGGTCTGGCATGACGATCATCCTTGAAGTGGGGAGCGATCATCCTAGCCCAGAGCTGGGCATCTGCCGACGTTCAGGATCGAGGGGCCATGGGGGCGGTTGCTGTGCCTTCAGTGGAGGGACCCACTCGGGTGGATATAATATTTTTAGGTCGCAGGGCCAGAGCCAAAAAGGGAAGCAGCCGTTAGGCCACTTCCAGTTGTTCCAGATGCTGTTCCAGATGCTGTTCCAGCAATTGAATCTGCTGAGCACGCGCGGCGTGTTCCAGCAGGATTTCACGGACAACCCAAGCGGACACAGTTTCCAGCTGCATATCCCACTTCGTGAATCCGCCGAGGTCCGTACCTTCCCAGCCGACGATCACCGACGTACTGTAATGCCGAGGCCAGATGCAATGCTCGGCCATGCTCTTATCATGTGGCCAAGTCAGCTCAATCGCACAGCCAGCCACCACACTGGGATTACCGTTCACCAGAAGCCGTAGGCCACTTGGTGACGAGTCCGATAGCATGAACTCCTCATCCCAAGGTTTGATCTCCGGCTGCTGGTTCCGTGCCTCGATCCTTGTCCGGGCGCGGCTCATGCTGACACCACAGCGGTGCGATGCTGGGCGCGGTGCAGAGCAAGCAGGACATCCGCAGCCAGGTACTTGCTGCCTTCCAGAGTAACGACGTAAGTGCCTGAGTTTGTGCAGCTACCAGCCACGTCGCCAGCTTCACGGCTGCGCGTACCTGTGGTGCCGTTCCAGCGGTTCCAGCGCAGACCAGACGGCGAGGTTAAGTCGGGGGTAAAAGCGGCGCACATGCCGGACAGGACGGACTTTGTAATTCGTGCTTTCATTTAATGTCTCCAATAGGTGCAGCCCACCCATTGGGCAGGCATCAAGTTCGATTTGGTTTAGGTGCCGCAAGGGCTTGGGCGATCGTGCGGACGCACAACGCCAGTTCACGGTGTTGCTGGATAAGCGGTTCAATCGCAATGCGGGACTGTTCAGGATCACCAGACAGCAGGGCATCGACGGCAAGCATCAGCGACTCAGTGTCGAGCGCCACGGACCCGGCACGCAGCACGCAGCCACCCTCAAGGCAGTACCGACCGACGACCACTGGCCCCAAGCGGTTCAAGATGGCTTTCTGATCTAGCAGGCGCTGTGTTCGCAGGTGTCGCTGCTGCCAGTTATCAGAGGCTGAATCATCTTTTGACACGTACACGGTCTGACCATCGGGCAGTGTCTTGAACACGCTCGCTACGCGGGCACCATTGCAGGCCCGACACGTAAGGTTCCGAGTGTGCCGCTCGTTCCCGCTGCACTCAGTGCAACACCAGTCCGGATCATCGAACGTCCTAGCACCGGACATAACAGCAGCGTACCGGGCGGGCTTCATTGCCCGCATGCTCTGCAATCGAGCCTCATAGCCGGGGTATCCGAGCCTCATCTTTACTAGGTCGTCAGCGGATGGGTGCTGCCCGCGCCGAAGCGCAGGCCGCTCAGTACTCACACCAGCGCCCGGAGTTTGTCAGCGAAGCCACCGGCAATGACCGGAGTGGGACGTGCCGCGTGCGCACAATCGCGAGCTATACGGCGGCGATCCTCAACCGCACGGTCTTGACCAATGGCGCAGGCTTCAACCGGCATCCAAGTCTGACCGACGTATTTGCTGAGTACCCAACCTTGACCGGGTTTGACTTCAACGCTGTAAGAGCAACCCGCAGTTGCGGTGCCCGTGCCTTCAAACGTGACGGTTCCCCGAGACTGGCAGACGCCAGCCCACTCATCTGCGATGACACGCCAGTCTTGGGTTCTGCCTTGAACCAGCGCAGCAACATTCACGGCAGGGCCAGCAAGGTTCTGAGCCATACCG
>NZ_CABVHY010000092.1 GCF_902497875.1 Pseudomonas fluorescens | reverse complement strand
CACGCCGCCTGACCCAGAGTGGAAGCAACTTTTCGTACTTCACCCAAGAGGAAATCACCATGCTGCAATCCCAATTCGCTCAAGCTCCACGTCTGGCCCTGGCCGACACCATCATCGACGCCAAGGCCCGCAAAAACCTGTCGTGGCAGGACCTGACCGACGGCACCGGCCTGAGCCTGGCCTTCGTCACCGCCGCCCTGCTCGGTCAACACCCTCTACCGGTGGAGGCCGCCGACGTAGTCTGCGACAAACTCGGCCTGGATCAGAATGCCAGCCGCCTGTTGCAAAGCGTGCCCTTGCGCGGCAGCATCCAGGGCGGCATCCCGACCGATCCGACCGTCTACCGTTTCTATGAAATGCTGCAGGTCTACGGCTCGACGCTCAAGGCGCTGGTCCACGAACAGTTCGGCGACGGCATCATCAGCGCCATCAACTTCAAACTGGACATCAAGAAAGTCGAAGACCCGGACGGCGGTTCCCGCGCGGTGATCACGCTGGATGGCAAGTACCTGCCGACCAAGCCGTTCTGATTGAAAAGGTATTGTCCGCGGGGAAATCGGCGCAAATCCTGAAATCGCCTTCGCGGGCAAGTCGGATCGCCGCACCGCCGCTCCTACAGACGCATCAGACCTCGATAGACGTCTTGGTGTAAGACTCCCGGCACTATCGAACTGTCTGACCTGAGCTTCAGTTGGCCAGGACATCCGCAGTTGCTGGACATCCCGGCGTTTCGCCTGGACGCCGGTGAAACGCTGTTCCTCAAAGGTCCCAGCGGCAGCGGCAAGACCACACTGCTCGGCCTGCTCGGCGGGGTGCAAAAGCCCGATCGCGGCAGCATTCGCCTGCTCGGCCAGGAATTGACCGAACTTTGCGCCGGCGCCCGCGATCACTTTCGGGTCGATCACACCGGCTACATCTTCCAGCAGTTCAACTTGCTGCCGTTTCTCTCGGTGCGCGAGAACGTTGAACTGCCCTGCCACTTCTCGAAACTGCGCGCCAGCCGTGCTATCCAGCGCCACGGCAGTGTCGATCAGGCCGCTGCCACGCTGCTCGCGCACCTGGGGCTGAAAGATCCAGCACTGCTTGGCAGACGTGCCGATTCATTGTCCATCGGCCAGCAACAACGGGTTGCCGCGGCCCGGGCGCTGATCGGCCAGCCGGAGTTGGTGATCGCCGACGAGCCGACTTCGGCGCTGGACTATGACGCCCGCGAGGCGTTTATCCGTTTGTTGTTCGCCGAATGCCGCGATGCAGGGGCCAGCCTGTTGTTCGTCAGCCACGATCAAAGCCTGGCGCCGTTGTTCGATCGCAATCTGTCGCTGGCCGAACTCAATCGCGCCGCCACACCGTTCGAGGTTTGAGATGTATTTGTTTCGTCTAGCCATGGCCAGCCTGGCTAACCGCCGCTTCACCGCGATCCTTACCGCGTTCGCCATCGCCTTGTCGGTGTGCCTGTTGCTGGCGGTCGAGCGTGTGCGCACCGAAGCCCGCGCCAGTTTCGCCAGTACTATCAGCGGCACGGACCTGATCGTCGGCGCCCGTTCCGGATCGGTCAACCTATTGCTGTACTCGGTGTTCCGCATTGGCAACGCCACCAATAATATCCGCTGGGACAGCTTCGAACATTTCGCCAGCAACCCGAAGGTGAAGTGGGCGATCCCGATGTCCCTCGGCGATTCCCATCGAGGTTATCGAGTGATGGGCACCACCGACGCCTACTTCCAGCACTACCAGTACGGTCGTCAACAACGCCTGCAACTGGCCGGAGGCCGCGCCTTCGCCAGCGACCCGTTTGAAGTGGTACTCGGTGCCGAGGTCGCTGACGCCCTGCATTACAAACTCGGCGACAAACTGGTGCTGGCCCACGGCGTGGCGGTGATCAGCCTGGTCAAACACGACGACAAACCGTTCACCGTGGTCGGCATTCTCAAGCGCACCGGCACCCCGGTGGACCGCACGCTGCACAT
>NZ_CABVHY010000091.1 GCF_902497875.1 Pseudomonas fluorescens | reverse complement strand
GCCTGCAGATCCTGCAAGGCCTGCCGTGCATAACGCACATAGGCCTCACCGGCGTCGGTCAGGCGCACGCAACGTCCCGAGCGGTCGAACAACGGCGCGCCGAGGGAGTCCTCCAGTTGCTTGATCTGCTGCGACAGCGTCGGCTGCGACACATGCAGCGCTTCGGCGGCTCTGGTGAAGTTGCGATGCTCGGCAACCGCGAGCAGGTAGCGAATATGACGTAACAGCATGGCCGCTCAACTATAGGAAGGGCTTATGGCGACAATAATAAACCGGTCTTGGACGCTATAGCTGAAAAATTTCATCCTTGCCCCATCAGCGACGCAAGGAGAATCACCATGCAAGACATCATCGACGGCTTTCTCAAGTTCCAGCGTGAGGCTTTTCCGGAGCGCAGCGAACTGTTCAAGCAATTGGCTACCCGCCAGAGCCCGGGCACTTTGTTCGTCACCTGTTCCGACAGCCGTGTAGTCCCGGAACTGCTGACCCAGCAGGAACCCGGCGACATGTTCGTGATCCGCAACGCCGGCAACATAGTGCCGTCCTATGGTCCAGAGCCGGGCGGTGTGTCAGCCACGGTGGAATATGCCGTCGCCGTGCTCGGCGTCAGCGACATCGTGATCTGCGGCCATTCCGACTGCGGTGCGATGACCGCCATTTCCACCTGCAAATGCCTCGATCACCTGCCGGCGGTGGCCAACTGGCTGCGCCACGCCGAGTCGGCCAAGGTGATCAACGCCTCCCGGACTCACGCATCGGCCGAAGAGCGACTCGATTCGCTGGTACGGGAAAACGTCATCGCCCAACTGGCCAATCTCAAGACTCACCCTTCAGTCGCTCTGGCCCTGGAGCAGGGTCGACTGAACCTGCACGGCTGGGTCTACGACATTGAAAGCGGCGGCATCGTCGCGCTGGACGGCGTCAGACAGGGCTTCGTTTCGCTCACCGACTACCCAAAGACCTGTGCCCAGTCCAGCAAATTGCCACACGCCGCCTGACCCAGAGTGGAAGCAACTTTTCGTACTTCACCCAAGAGGAAATCACCATGCTGCAATCCCAATTCGCTCAAGCTCCACGTCTGGCCCTGGCCGACACCATCATCGACGCCAAGGCCCGCAAAAACCTGTCGTGGCAGGACCTGACCGACGGCACCGGCCTGAGCCTGGCCTTCGTCACCGCCGCCCTGCTCGGTCAACACCCTCTACCGGTGGAGGCCGCCGACGTAGTCTGCGACAAACTCGGCCTGGATCAGAATGCCAGCCGCCTGTTGCAAAGCGTGCCCTTGCGCGGCAGCATCCAGGGCGGCATCCCGACCGATCCGACCGTCTACCGTTTCTATGAAATGCTGCAGGTCTACGGCTCGACGCTCAAGGCGCTGGTCCACGAACAGTTCGGCGACGGCATCATCAGCGCCATCAACTTCAAACTGGACATCAAGAAAGTCGAAGACCCGGACGGCGGTTCCCGCGCGGTGATCACGCTGGATGGCAAGTACCTGCCGACCAAGCCGTTCTGATTGAAAAGGTATTGTCCGCGGGGAAATCGGCGCAAATCCTGAAATCGCCTTCGCGGGCAAGTCGGATCGCCGCACCGCCGCTCCTACAGACGCATCAGACCCCATAGACGTCTCTGTTTCACATGACCCAAGCACTTATCGAACTGTCTGACCTGAGCTTCAGTTGGCCAGGACATCCGCAGTTGCTGGACATCCCGGCGTTTCGCCTGGACGCCGGTGAAACGCTGTTCCTCAAAGGTCCCAGCGGCAGCGGCAAGACCACACTGCTCGGCCTGCTCGGCGGGGTGCAAAAGCCCGATCGCGGCAGCATTCGCCTGCTCGGCCAGGAATTGACCGAACTTTGCGCCGGCGCCCGCGATCACTTTCGGGTCGATCACACCGGCTACATCTTCCAGCAGTTCAACTTGCTGCCGTTTCTCTCGGTGCGCGAGAACGTTGAACTGCCCTGCCACT
>NZ_CABVHY010000089.1 GCF_902497875.1 Pseudomonas fluorescens | reverse complement strand
GCAAGCTGGTCTGGCGAGGCAGTGACGAGCAAACGCTCAGTAACACGCCGAACCCGGCAGACCGCAGCACCGCCGTACGCGCAACCGTGGCCAGGATATTGGCCAATTACCCGCCGAGGTAATCGAAGCCCCATAAAGATCGCAGCCTGTGGCAGCTCCTACGAACCTGTGTACATTTGATCATTCAGGCTGAACCCGGTCGGCGTAGGAGCTGCGGCAAGTTCGGGCCGCGCTCGGACGATCTTTTTACCTCCCCCCCGACGGCTATTTGCTTTCTTGGGAGGCCTACCTTCATCAGTGCGTCTACCCTGACAAGTACTCCATCAAGTCCGCAAAGAATCATTCAGACAAAAAGGGACGCTTTTTACCTGATGCAGAGCTTAATGCTATTTATCTGGTTGGCTCTCTGCGCTGCGCAGGATATTCAGCAACGCCAAATTGCCAATGGTCTGACCCTTGGTGCGACGGTCATTGCCCTGGTGTACTTGCTGTGGAACGGCACCACCTGGATGGGCGCGAGCGCAGAGCAGGGGGTCGGGGCGTTCTTGCTGGCGCTGGCCTTCACCTTGCCTGGCTATACAATGGGGCGCCTGGGGGCGGATGATGTGAAACTGATGGCAGCGCTGGGGTTGGCGAGCGACAACATGCACCTGTTGGGAACCTTCATTGGTGCGGGCATCGCCAGTATTGTCTGGCTACTCATGTCTCCCAGACTCTGGCCGCTGATAAACAAAAAACTGAGAGCCCATCTGCAATACCTCGATCCGAAAGAATCGACACAACAACCCTTTGCGCCGTTCGTTCTGGTCGGGATGCTGCTGGCCGTCGCCTGGATCAATTAGCCGCCTGAGTGGCGAACTTTATGTACACAGTCAGAAAGTGCGTCTATTTTCAGTGCGTGTACAGCCATTGGCTGTCGGTGCAGGAAGAATAAGTCTTCGGTTTGCTCAGCATGGAGTCGCGCGTGATCAAGCTTAACTCTCTGATAAAAGTGCTCGTAGTCGACGATCAGCCGCTGATTGTCGAAGAACTCTGTAAGTTTCTGGAAAGCAGTGGTTACCGCTGCATTCCCTGCACCTGCGGCAAGCAAGCCATCGAACGGTTTAGCGAGGACCCTGAAATCGGTCTGGTGCTGTTCGATTTGCACCTGGCAGAACCGGGCGGCATTCAACTGGTGCAGGCACTGCAGGAGCTCGCCGGCAACCAGCGAGCATTCGAAGCGATCATGCTGACCAGGGCGTCTGACAAACAGCAAGTGATCAAGGCCTTGCGTGCCGGGGTTGCCGACTACTACCAGAAGCCTGTCGATCTGAATGAATTGCTTGAAGGCCTGCGGCGCCAGGAAGCGGTCGTGCAGGAGCGGGTGAAAAACCTTCAATTGAGTCAGTTGAACCAGAAACTGCAAAGCCTCGCCGATTCCATCGACACGCTTTATCAAGACCTCGACGAGGTTCGACGGGGAGCTACGAGCGAAACGCAACCCGCAGAGATTCCAGCCATCCTCAATCAGCTGTCACCGCGCCAACTGGACGTAGCCCGCCTGGTGAGCAAGGGGCAAACCAACTATCAGATCGCCTGTGAACTGGGTATCACCGAAAACACCGTGAAACTTTATGTCTCCCAAGTGCTGCGCCTGACCCAGATGCACAATCGCACGCAACTGGCGCTGGCCTTGGCACCGGGGCGTTCGGGGTTGAGGCAGAGTGCCCGTTAAACCGCGTTATCGTTCATCGCGAGCAAGCTCGCTCCCACAGGGAATTATGTCGGGCCCGAGCTTTGTGCCCGGCCCCGACATCCAGTGACTCAGTTGCTCTTCACCGCATAATCCGGCTTCTTGTCGTTACCTGGAATGAACGGGCTCCATGGCTCGGCGCGGATCGGGCCGTCGGTCTGCCAGACCACCGAGAACTGACCGTCGGCCTGAATCTCGCCGATCATCACCGGCTTGTGCAGGTGGTGGTTGGTCTTGTCCAT
>NZ_CABVHY010000088.1 GCF_902497875.1 Pseudomonas fluorescens | reverse complement strand
TAAAAGTGCTCGTAGTCGACGATCAGCCGCTGATTGTCGAAGAACTCTGTAAGTTTCTGGAAAGCAGTGGTTACCGCTGCATTCCCTGCACCTGCGGCAAGCAAGCCATCGAACGGTTTAGCGAGGACCCTGAAATCGGTCTGGTGCTGTTCGATTTGCACCTGGCAGAACCGGGCGGCATTCAACTGGTGCAGGCACTGCAGGAGCTCGCCGGCAACCAGCGAGCATTCGAAGCGATCATGCTGACCAGGGCGTCTGACAAACAGCAAGTGATCAAGGCCTTGCGTGCCGGGGTTGCCGACTACTACCAGAAGCCTGTCGATCTGAATGAATTGCTTGAAGGCCTGCGGCGCCAGGAAGCGGTCGTGCAGGAGCGGGTGAAAAACCTTCAATTGAGTCAGTTGAACCAGAAACTGCAAAGCCTCGCCGATTCCATCGACACGCTTTATCAAGACCTCGACGAGGTTCGACGGGGAGCTACGAGCGAAACGCAACCCGCAGAGATTCCAGCCATCCTCAATCAGCTGTCACCGCGCCAACTGGACGTAGCCCGCCTGGTGAGCAAGGGGCAAACCAACTATCAGATCGCCTGTGAACTGGGTATCACCGAAAACACCGTGAAACTTTATGTCTCCCAAGTGCTGCGCCTGACCCAGATGCACAATCGCACGCAACTGGCGCTGGCCTTGGCACCGGGGCGTTCGGGGTTGAGGCAGAGTGCCCGTTAAACCGCGTTATCGTTCATCGCGAGCAAGCTCGCTCCCACAGGGAATTATGTCGGGCCCGAGCTTTGTGCCCGGCCCCGACATCCAGTGACTCAGTTGCTCTTCACCGCATAATCCGGCTTCTTGTCGTTACCTGGAATGAACGGGCTCCATGGCTCGGCGCGGATCGGGCCGTCGGTCTGCCAGACCACCGAGAACTGACCGTCGGCCTGAATCTCGCCGATCATCACCGGCTTGTGCAGGTGGTGGTTGGTCTTGTCCATGGTCAGGGTGTAACCCGACGGCGCGGGGAAGGTCTGGCCGGCCAGGGCTTCACGGACTTTGTTGACGTCAGTGGATTTGGCTTTTTCCACCGCCTGCGCCCACATGTGGATGCCGACGTAAGTGGCTTCCATCGGGTCGTTGGTCACGGCTTTATCGGCGCCCGGCAGGTTTTTCTTCTTGGCGTAGGCTTTCCAGTCGGCGACGAATTTCTGGTTGACCGGGTTCTCGACGGATTCGAAGTAGTTCCACGCCGCGAGGTTGCCCACCAGCGGCTTGGTGTCGATGCCGCGCAGTTCTTCTTCCCCGACCGAGAATGCCACGACCGGAACGTCGGTGGCTTTCAGGCCCTGGTTAGCCAGCTCTTTATAGAACGGCACGTTGGAGTCGCCATTGACCGTGGAGATCACCGCCGTCTTGCCGCCGGCCGAGAATTTTTTGATGTTGGCCACGATGGTCTGGTAATCGCTGTGGCCGAACGGGGTGTAGACCTCTTCGATGTCCTTGTCCGCGACACCTTTGGCATGCAGGAACGAGCGCAGGATTTTGTTGGTGGTCCGCGGGTAGACGTAGTCGGTACCGAGCAGGAAGTAGCGCTTGGCGCTGCCGCCTTCTTCGCTCATCAGGTATTCCACCGCCGGAATCGCCTGCTGGTTCGGCGCCGCGCCGGTGTAGAAGACGTTCGGCGACATCTCTTCACCTTCGTATTGCACCGGGTAGAACAGCAGGCCGTTGAGTTCTTCGAACACCGGCAACACCGATTTACGCGACACTGAAGTCCAGCAACCGAACACCACCGCGACCTTGTCCTGGGTCAGCAACTGCCGACCCTTTTCGGCGAACAGCGGCCAGTTCGACGCCGGGTCGACGACCACCGGTTCGAGCATCTTGCCGTTCACGCCGCCTTTGGCGTTGATCTCGTCGATAGTCATCAACGCCATGTCTTTGAGTGAGGTTTCAGAGATCGCCATGGTTCCCGACAACGAGT
>NZ_CABVHY010000087.1 GCF_902497875.1 Pseudomonas fluorescens | reverse complement strand
TCGGGCTTTAGAATCGTCGGTTTGGACGGTTTCACTTTGAACGAACACGTAATACTGGGCTCGGACACCCTGCCGTACTCAGTTTGCCTTGCCTTGATACCCTTAACGCCAGCGTCCCAAGTGGAATCAAAAAACCAGTTGGTGCCGTGGATCACGGCATCGCCCAACTTACTATCGTTGGGGTAGAGCACCTCAACAGTCGCCCTTGCCAAACACGTCCCCTCAATCGTCAATCTACCAGTGGGGTGCGTGCTGCCTGGTTGCGGCTCGGTAATTTTGGGCGCTGGCGGGTTGGCGGGAGTCCCTACGGTGAACTCGACTTCTCTGCTTGGATCGGAAACCTTGCCGTATTCGGTTTGTCGAGCCTTGACGTGCTTAACGCCGGTATCCCAAGTGTAATCAAGCTCCCAGGTAGTGCCACCCACCACAGCGTCGGCCAACTTAGTACCATCCCAGCTCAGCACTTCTACAGTCGATCTCGCCAGACACGTGCCTTTAATCTTCACATTTCCTACGGGATGCTTGCTTCCTGGTGCTGGCTCGGTAATCTCCGGCGCGGGCGGTTTGCCTGGTATCCCCACGATGAACTCGCGTTCGGGACTTGGGTCGGAACGCCAATGGTTCAAGGTTTGCCTGGCCTTGACGTGCTTAAAGCCGGTCTGCCAAATGTAATCAAGGGTCCAGATGGTCCCGTTCACCGTAGCAACGGCAAGCACGCTATCGTCCCAGTTCAGCACATCTACAATCGCGCCCTTCAAACAGGTCCCTCTGATCCTCACATTACCTACGGGGTGAATACTACCCTGTTGCGGTTCATTGATTTCCGGCACAGGCGGTTGGGTCATCTCAACAATGAAAAACTCGCACTGGGCGCTTGGGTCAGAAGCCACACCTCTCACCGTTTGCCTGGCCTTGACGTGCTTGGTGCCAGCGTCCCAGACACGACTGTAAGTCCAAATGGTGCCGGTCACGGTAGCATCGCCCAGCTTACTATTGTCCCAATTCAGCACCTCAACCGTTGCTCCCGACAAACAGGAACCGATAACCATCAATGGACCTACTGGGTACTTGTCTCCCTGCTCCGGCGAAAGAATCAATGGTTTGGGCGGCTTGGCGAACGCTCCTACTACGAATTCGTGCTGATTGCCTGGGTCCGAAGGCGTACCATTCACCCATTGCCTGGCCTTGACGTGCTTGGTGCCAGCGTCCCAGACACGACTGTAAGTCCAAATGGTGCCGGTCACGGTAGCATCGCCCAGCTTACTATTGTCCCAATTCAGCACCTCAACCGTTGCTCCCGACAAACAGGAACCGATAACCATCAATGGACCTACTGGGTACTTGTCTCCCTGCTCCGGCGAAAGAATCAATGGTTTGGGCGGCTTGGCGAACGCTCCTACTACGAATTCGTGCTGATTGCCTGGGTCCGAAGGCGTACCATTCACCCATTGCCTGGCCTTGACGTGCTTGGTGCCAGCGTCCCAGACACGACTGTAAGTCCAAATGGTGCCGGTCACGGTAGCATCGCCCAGCTTACTATTGTCCCAATTCAGCACCTCAACCGTTGCTCCCGACAAACAGGAACCGATAACCATCAATGGACCTACTGGGTACTTGTCTCCCTGCTCCGGCGAAAGAATCAATGGTTTGGGCGGCTTGGCGAACGCTCCTACTACGAATTCGTGCTGATTGCCTGGGTCCGAAGGCGTACCATTCACCCATTGCCTGGCCTTGACGTGCTTGGTGCCAGCGTCCCAGACACGACTGTAAGTCCAAATGGTGCCGGTCACGGTAGCATCGCCCAGCTTACTATTGTCCCAATTCAGCACCTCAACCGTTGCTCCCGACAAACAGGAACCGATAACCATCAATGGACCTACTGGGTACTTGTCTCCCTGCTCCGGCGAAAGAATCAATGGTTTGGGCGGCTTGGCGAACGCTCCTACTACGAATTCGTGCTGATTGCCTGGGTCCGAAGGCGTACCATTCACCCATTGCCTGGCCTTGACGTGCTTGGTGCCAGC
>NZ_CABVHY010000085.1 GCF_902497875.1 Pseudomonas fluorescens | reverse complement strand
CGCCAGGCCGAACGTTTGCTGGAGAAAGACATCCCGTTGCTGATCCATGGCGAAACCGGAGTGGGTAAAGAGGTGTTCGTCAAAGCCCTGCATCAGGCCAGCTCCAGGAGCAAACAACCATTCATTGCCGTCAACTGTGCGGCGATCCCCGCCGAACTGGTGGAATCGGAGCTGTTCGGTTATGAAAAAGGCGCGTTTACCGGCGCCAATCAGAAAGGCAGCATCGGGCTGATCCGCAAGGCCGACAAAGGCACGCTGTTCCTTGACGAGATCGGCGACATGCCGCTGCCGACACAAGCCCGGTTGCTGCGAGTATTACAGGAGCGTTGCGTGCAGCCGGTGGGCAGCAGCGAACTGTTCCCGGTGGACATCCGCATCATCTCGGCGACCAATCACGCCTTGCGCGAACAGGTTCAAGCCGGGCGCTTTCGAGAAGACCTGTACTACCGCATCGGCGGGTTGACGCTGGAGCTGCCGCCCTTGCGTGAGCGCAGTGACAAGCAGGCGCTGTTCAAGCGTTTGTGGGAACAGCATCGGGAGCCGACTCAATGGGCCGGGCTGAGTCGTGAAGTCATGGAGCTGTTCACCCGCCATCCGTGGCCGGGGAATCTACGCCAGGTCAGCAGTGTGATGCAGGTGGCGCTGGCCATGGCCGAGGAACAACCGGTGCGGCCTGAGCATTTGCCGGATGATTTTTTTGTGGATCTGGAGATGAATGAGCCCACTCAACCCGCAGCTTCATGCCAACTAGACGGTTCAGAAGACTTGAACCAGTTGTTACGGGCGGCTGGTGGGAACATCTCACATTTGGCACGGCACCTAGGGGTCAGCCGCAATACGCTGTACAAGCGATTACGCAAATCAGACACCTGAAGACTCAACCAATTGTCGATACGTCTTTGCTCACCTCCAATATTTTGGCTATATTTGGCCAAAATATTGGAGATGCCAAATGATTACTGTCCCGTTAGGCGAAGCCAAGAACAACCTGTCCAAGCTGGTTGATGATGCCGCTGCCGGCCAGATCATCACAATTGCCAAACACGGTCGGGCCCTTGCCCGCCTTGTCCCTGTAGGAAAACCCACAGGCCGACGTATCGGCGCAATGAAAGGCAAACTGATCTTGCCTGAGGACTTTGATGCACCACTGCCAGACGACATGCTGGATGCATTTGAAGGAGCTCAAGGATGAGGGTTTTGCTCGACACTCATATTTTGCTATGGACCTTGAGTGACGACCCAAAACTTTCAGGCAAGGCCAGGAAACTGATTGAGAGCGCCACTGAGATTTATATCAGCACAGCGTCTTTTTGGGAGATGGCTATCAAAGTGGGGCTGGGCAAACTGAATGTCGATCTTGAAGGCATAAGGGACTCCTGCCTCGAAAGCGGATTCATAGAGCTACCTGTCACGTTTGAGCACGCCATCGCGGTCAAGGACCTGGAGCATCATCATCGAGATCCGTTCGACCGGCTCATTGTAGCAACCACAATGACAGAGCCCATGAAGCTCCTGACTGCCGACCCTATGGTCGCCAAGTACACCTCTCTGGCTATTCTGGTTTGATCTGTCGCCTGCGGTAGTTGGATTGTTAAGGTCACTCCCATTCTGGGCCTGACTCCAGATCATTCGCGAGCAGGCTCGCTCCCACAGGGGACCTATGTCGGCCACATGTTTGTGGTTTGTCACATATCCAATGTGGGAGCGGGCCTGCTCCGGGCGGCGTTCCGACGATAGCGGTGTAACAGGCGCCGCAGGGCTTAAGCCAGGCTCTGCAGGGTCTCAGCCCAACAACTCACTCATGGCAATAATCTGCTCGGCCACCTGTATCAGCTTCTGCTGGCGGCTCATGGCCTGGCGGCGCATCAGGGTGTAGGCCTCTTCTTCCTTGCAGCCCTTCATCTTCATCAACAAGCCCTTGGCCAGTTCGATGCGCTTGCGCTCGGCCAGTTGCTGGTCGCGGGCCTGGAGTTGGGCGCGCAAGGCCTGGTCGCTTTCGAAGCGGGCCATGGCCACGTCGAGGATGGGTTGCAGGCGCGCGGCGAGGATGCCTTCGACGATGTAGGCGCTGACCCCGGACTTGATGGCCTGACGCATCACGTCCGGGTCATGTTCGTCGGTAAACATGACGATCGGTCGTGGCTGGTCGCGGCTGACCAGCACCACTTGCTCCATCACATCGCGGCTCGGTGACTCGGTATCGATCAAAATCACATCTGGACGCACCGTTTCGACGCGTGCCGGCAGGTCGATGGTCAGGCCGGACTCGTCGATTACTTCAAACCCGGCCTCGGTCAGGGCCGCCTTGAGCCGGCCGACTTTTTTCGCGGTGTCGTTGATCAGCAGGATACGCAACATATTCGCAGTCTCCTGTCAGCGGCTGGCGAGAAGGGCGGATGAGTCGGTCATGGCGTGCAACTTGAAGCCGCTGGCATAACCGACCGGGTCGGAACCGTCCCAGATCTTGCCGTCGATCAATTGGCTGCTGCGCATTGTTTCGCCAGAGTGGCCGACGCCAACCGCGCTCGCCGCCTCGCGGTACAACTCGAGTTGCTGGACCTGGCGGGCGACGCCG
>NZ_CABVHY010000084.1 GCF_902497875.1 Pseudomonas fluorescens | reverse complement strand
CTTTGGATCCGACACCGGTCCGGTGTAGGCAAAAATGGATTTGAAATCGGAGGGAACCATGACCAATATCGTCGCCACCGGCGAGCCACCTGAAGCCGTCCGTATCATGATCAAGGTTTATGCCTGCGTGCTGCTCGCAGGATTTGCGTTTGTTCCAGCCTATCTGATTGGCTACTTGTACTTCTTTCAAGACCCCACCCTTATATTCGAGAACCACCTGTTCCATATCATTGCGATCACGGCAGCCACCTTGGCAGGCTTGTTTGTGACTTACGTAACGTGGCGCTGCTATCAGTCATCGGGAGACCCGCTGCTGCGATGGATGACGCTTGGCTTTCTCGGTTTTGTGCTGATCTACGCGTTGCATGGTGCGTTCACCGGACTCGCACACCACAATATCTGGCTCTTCCTGCTTTATGGACCGGCCTCTCGACTGGTCATGGCGAGTCTGCTGTTAGTCGGAATGCTTTCGTACCACCGCCCACCTGATGCCCCGGACCAACGAATGAAGGTCCGCCCGTGGTTGACCTGGATAGGACTGTTCCTGCTGGTTGACCTGGCAGTGGCGTACGTCGCGAATTCGTCGATCGCCGGCCATCTCGCGGTGCGCCTCTCGCTGGAAGGTGGTGCCCTCGTTCTTTCCACATTGACCGTGGCAATGCTCCTGCTGCGCCGTATCAGTTCGCCGCTGATGGTGATTGTTGTCATCTCGGTCACCGCGTTCGCATTGTCCTCTCTCGCCTTTATTCTTGCCCGTCCGTGGAACCACATGTGGTGGCTCGCTCATGTGATCTTCGCCGCTGGATTCTTCCTGTTGAGCTATGGGGTCGTGCAAGCATTCCTCACCACGCGGTCGTTCTCGAAGATTTACAGCCAAGAGGAGCTGATGGTGCGTCTTTCCGAGGCGATGGCGTATACCGAGAGCGCCCTGCAGGAACTCCAGCGCACCAATCAGGAACTCGGGCACCTGGCGGCGACCGATCCACTGACAGGTGCTGATAATCGCCGTCGGTTCATGGAGCGGGTCGAAGCCGAAATTGGCCGGACCGCGCGCGGCGGTGCGCCATTCTCTGTGTTGGCGCTCGATCTCGACAATTTCAAGGCGATCAACGATCGCTTCGGGCATCAGGTTGGCGATGACATCCTGAAGAGGTTCGTGCAGAAATGCCTCGATTCGATCCGGCCGTATGACGGCGTAGCCCGAGTGGGCGGGGAAGAGTTCATGATACTGCTACCTCAGACTTCACTCGAAGGCGCGCAGGTAGTCGCCGAGCATCTGCGAAGCACCGTTGCAAAGACTTCTTTTAATGGCCTGCAGCGGTCAAGCGCGGTCACAGTGAGCATCGGTGTATCGCAATCCGGCCGCGACGGCGACACCATCGAGGCCATTCTGCGTGTAGCCGATCAACGCCTGTATCACGCTAAACACCAAGGCCGTAACCGGGTGGTCACTGCCATCAAAACCAGCCTCCAACCTCTGCCCTGACCCTCATTTCGAAGTTGCTGAAAGCGTCGGCATCGATATCCCGGCTGTTTTCCGGGCTCGCTGAAAATCCTGTGGGAGGGGCGGTGCGGCGATCCTACTTACCTGCGAAGGCGGCCTGACAGCCGGCCTGGCTCTTGCGGATGTACACAGACCCACTGTGGGAGCGAGCCTGCTCGCGATAGCGGCCTGACAGCCGACCTGTCTCTCGCGGATGTACCCAGATCCAATGTGGGAGCGGCGGTGCGACGATCCGACTTGCTCGCGATGGCGGCCTGACAGCCCGCCTGGCTCTTGCGGATGTACCAGATCCATTGTGGGAGCGAGCTTGCTCGCGATAGGCGGCCTGACAGCCGGCCTATCTCTCACTGGTGTACATATCCATTTCCGCGGTAACGGCCACTTAAGGTTTCGCTTTTACAGCGAGTCCCTTTGGCAAACGCCCCAAAGGAACCAAAGGTCTCGCCCCAAGCGTTCGGCACCTCGCCAAGGCTCGGTGTTCCCTCGCTCCGGTGTCCATCAGGGGGCGCCGCAATGCGGCGGAGTCAGCTGCGCTGACGGCGCTACGCGCCACCCCCCTGATGAACACCTCCACTCGGCCTGCCGAAGGGGCGGGTAGATCAAGATCAGGATCAAAAGCCAAAGCAAAAGCCAGAGCCAAAGCGAGGCGGCCTGACAGCCGGCCTGGCTCTCGCGGATGTACCCAGACAATTGAGGGGCTGCGAGAAGGCGGTGTGTCAGTCAATACAAGTGCCTACTGACACCCCGCGAGTACGCCCACACAGTTGATCTTCGTACAGGCATGAAAAAACGCCGCTCATCTCACGATGGGCGGCGTTTTTTTGTGGCGAGGGAGCTTGCTCCCGCTGGGTTGCGAAGCGGCCCGAAAATCAGCCACCGCGAGTATCCAGATGGAATGCGGGGGCTGATTTTACGATTGCTGCGCCCGAGCGCGGACAGGCCGGCGGGAGCAAGCTCCCTCGCCACAGGCGTCAGGCTTGAACGACCGGGATGTTGGCGTTCGCAGCCGCTTCACGGAACTCGGCGATCTGGTCGAAGGACAGGTAGCGGTAAACATCGGCCGCCATGCTGTCGATCTTGCCGGCGTATTCCATGTACTCCTCGACGGTCGGCAGACGACCCAGGATGGAGGCGACAGACGCCAACTCGGCCGAAGCCAGGTAGACGTTCGCGCCGTCGCCCAGACGGTTCGGGAAGTTACGGGTCGAC
>NZ_CABVHY010000083.1 GCF_902497875.1 Pseudomonas fluorescens | reverse complement strand
CACCCACCACCACTTCTACCAAACCCTGACCCGCGCTTGGGCGCCGGTGGTCAATCAGCCGTTATTCCCCTGGCTGAAAACCCTGTATCCGGTCTGGGCTCGACTGACCCCGGAGAAACTGGCATTGGCGAGCAAAGTCGCTCTGGCCGAGTTGCTGCTGTCTGGCTGCACCACCGCGGCCGATCACCACTACCTGTTCCCCGAAGGTCTGGAAAACGCCATTGATGTACAGGTCCAGAGCGTGCGCGAACTGGGCATGCGCGCGATGCTCACCCGCGGCTCGATGAGTCTGGGTGAAGCCGACGGCGGGCTGCCGCCGCAACAGACCGTGCAACAAGGTGAAGTGATTCTCGCCGACAGCCAGCGCCTGATCGCCGAATACCACGAACGTGGCGATGGCGCGCAAATCCAGATTGCCCTGGCGCCCTGCTCGCCGTTTTCCGTTACCCCACAAATCATGTCGGCCAGTGCGGAACTGGCCAACAAGCTCGACGTGCGCCTGCACACCCATCTCGCCGAAACCCTCGACGAAGAAGACTTCTGCCTGCAACGTTTCGGCCTGCGCACCGTGGATTATCTGGACAGCGTCGGCTGGCTCGGGCCTCGTACCTGGCTGGCCCATGGCATTCATTTCAACCCGGATGAAATCGCTCGCCTGGGCGCGGCTGGCACCGGCATCTGTCATTGTCCGAGCTCGAACATGCGCCTGGCTTCAGGCATCTGTCCGACCCTGGACTTGATCGCAGCGGGCGCGCCATTGGGCCTGGGTGTGGATGGTTCGGCCTCCAACGACGCGTCGAACATGATCCTCGAAACCCGACAGGCGCTTTACCTGCAACGCCTGCGTTATGGCGCGGAAAAAATCACTCCCGAGTTAGTGCTCGGCTGGGCCACCCGCGGTTCGGCGCAACTGCTCGGACGCAGCGATATCGGCGAACTGGCGGTGGGCAAGCAGGCGGACCTGGCGTTGTTCAAACTCGATGAGCTGCGTTTTTCCGGTAGTCATGATCCGTTGTCGGCGCTGCTGTTGTGTGGCGCAGATCGAGCGGACCGGGTGATGGTAGGAGGAAAATGGCGAGTGATCGACGGGCAGGTTGAGGGGCTGGATTTGAAGGAATTGATTGCTGATCACAGCCAAGCAGCGCGGCAGTTGATCGCAGGCATCTGACACGACACGATCAACTGTGGAGCGAGCTTGCCCCAATGCCGGTCAGTTAACCTAAATCTTTGGTCTGGCGGGCATTTGTGGCGAGGGGGCTTGCCCGCGAAGCTTTTTAGAGACCCAACAACGACAACATGACAAAAGTGGCAAACAGCACAAAGTGCGTCATCCCTTCGATGGCGTTGGTTTCGCCATCGTTGAGGTTGATCGCGCTGACGATCAGGGTGATGAACACCATGACCGTCTGCACCGGGGTCATGGCCATCTGGAACGGCTGGCCGGTATAGAGCGCCATGGCTTCCATGACCGGCACCGTGAGGATCACCGTCGACAGTGAAGCGCCTAAAGCAATATTGACCACCGACTGCATGCGGTTGGCCAGCGCCGCGCGCAATGCGGTCAGAATCTCCGGTGCGGCGGAAATCGCCGCCACCAGAATCGCCGTCATCACCGGTGGCGCGCCCGTGCCTTCAAGGCCCAGGTCGAGGGTTTTCGACATCACCTCGGCCAGTGCGCCAATCACCACCACACCGAACACCAAGGTCCCAATGGACAGCCCGAGGTTGATCGCAGGCGTGTCGTGCGCAGGTTCGCCCTTACGGCGTTTCTCCGGGTAGCTGTAGCTGAAAAAATAGCTATGGGGCCCAACCTGCATCCGCAAAAACAAGGTGTAAAGCATCACCATGGCGCCAATTGTGAAGGCCGAGTAAATCTTCCAATCCGCTTCGGGAATGAACTCCGGGACCACCATGGAAACGCCCATGGCGGTCAGGATCATCACGCTATAAGTCCGCGCCGAGTCATCGTTATAGGACTGCTCGCCATGCTTTATCCCGCCCATCAGTGCCGCCAGGCCGAGGATGCCGTTGATGTCGAGCATCACCGCTGAGTAGATGGTGTCGCGCACCAGGGTCGCTGAGGCTTCGTTGCTCATCATGATCGCCAGGATCACCACTTCGACCAGCACCGCGGCCAGGGTCAGGATCATCGTGCCATAGGGGTCACCGACTTTTTCCGCGAGCAATTCCGCGTGATGGGCGACGCGCATCGAGGCGCAGACGATAAAGGCCACCAGCACCAACCCGCCGATCAGGGCCGTCATCTGGCCGCTGTGCAGCAGCCAGTGCTCCAGCGCGAAGGCCGTACACGCTGCGAGCAGCGCCAGCAGCAGGAATTTCTCTTGCTTGAGTAAGGTGAGCATCGCGGGCCTTTTGCCGAATGAAGAGAACCGGAAACGATGAGCTACAGACTGCGGTGAGTTGCTAACGTTTCGTTACACCTTAGCGCAGCAGTGGCGGGCAGCACCCGGCGAAATATCCGATCACCACCCGCGCGGAATTTCTGCTGTCGCGCTTTGCCAACACCTATGCTTATCGGCGAGAACTGCAGGCGGCGAAATGAACCGACTGGTCAGGTTTTACCAAAACCCTCAGCGTCGACCTGTAGAATGCCTCCATTGCACCTGATGAGAATTCAATAATGTACGACTGGTTGAACGCCCTTCCCAAGGCCGAATTGCACCTGCACCTGGAAGGGTCGCTGGAGCCTGAACTGCTGTTCGCCCTGGCAGAACGCAACAAGATCGCCCTGCCATGG
>NZ_CABVHY010000082.1 GCF_902497875.1 Pseudomonas fluorescens | reverse complement strand
GGTTGTCGGTCGCGGCGGGGCAGATTGCCTCAGGACCGGCCGCGGCTCGGCTGATCACGGTGTTTGGC
This sequence comes from Pseudomonas fluorescens, assembly GCF_902497875.1. GTDB lineage: Bacteria > Pseudomonadota > Gammaproteobacteria > Pseudomonadales > Pseudomonadaceae > Aquipseudomonas > Aquipseudomonas fluorescens_BR. The sequence goes on along the minus strand of NZ_CABVHY010000082.1, from coordinate 2,700 downwards.
GCACCCTATAACGCTGAAGAAGTCATTGCCCGTTCCCACAGCCTGCTCAAGGTGATGGATCAAGAATTGACCAACACTTCCTACCTGGCGGGCGAAGAACCGACCATCGCCGATATCGCCGCCTACACCTACATTGCCCATGCGCCGGAAGGCAATGTCTCGTTGGACGACTATGCCAATGTGCGCGCCTGGCTGGCCCGCATCGAAGCCTTGCCGGGGTTTGTCGCAATGCCACGTACGGTGGCCGGCTTGCAAACCGCCTGAAATCAGCGAACCCGGCGCAGCCAGGCCGGGCCGTTCAGACTGCGCCGTCGGCGCAAGGGAAACCGCAATGAACCTTCAATCACCCTGGCATGCCGGTGAGAAGCAGTTGCAGGCGCACGTTGGTGTCGCTGAGCGCATGGAAGCATTCGGCCCCAAGGTTATCCGCAACTTTCTGCCTGAGCAGCACCGTCAGTTCTATCAGCAATTACCCTTCATGCTGTTCGGCGCGGTGGATGCCGACGGTAATCCTTGGGCCAGCATTCTCGAGGGGAAACCGGGTTTCGCCCACTCTCCCGAGCCTGCGCTGTTGCAGCTCGACAGTCTGCCGCGCCCGGACGACCCGGCTCAATTGCAGGCAGGTGCGGCGATCGGCTTGTTGGGGATCGAGCTGCATACGCGGCGGCGCAACCGGATCAATGGGCGAGTCAGCGAGATGACCGCTAACGGCTTGACCGTGGTGGTGGAACAGTCTTTCGGCAATTGCCCGAAGTACATTCAGCTGCGCCAATTCGAATCGGTGCCTGTCGCAGCTCCCTCGACGCCTGCGGTGCAGCGTCCAGGCAGGTTGGATGCTAGCGCGAGCGCAATGATTCGGCGGGCCGACACCTTCTTTGTCGCCAGTTACGTCGACATTGAAAACCAGCGTTCGGTGGATGTTTCACATCGGGGCGGGCAGAGCGGGTTTGTTCAGGTTGACGGTAACTGCCTGACCATTCCCGATTTCGCCGGCAACCTGCATTTCAACACCCTGGGCAACCTGTTGCTCAATCCGCGGGCCGGTTTGCTGTTCATCGATTTCACCACCGGGGATCTGCTGCAGGTCAGTGGGCGTACCGGGATTATTCTTGAAGGGCCGCAGGTCGATGCCTTTCAAGGCGCCGAGCGGCTCTGGACGCTGAAGGTGGAACAGGTGGTCCGCCGGCCCGCAGCACTGGGTTTGCGCTGGCGGTTCGAGGCATTCTCTCCCAACAGTCGGATGACCGGTACCTGGGAACAGGCAGCTGTGGGAGCGGGCTTGCCCGCGAAGCGAACGCCTTGATGTATCAGAAATACCGCATCATCGTTCTTCGCGAGCAAGCTCGCTCCCACAGGGTTCTCGGTTTCATTCAGCTGCCAGCGCCGGCACCCACCGGTCAGCGTTGTTCGATTGGCACGAACTTGCGCTGTTCGACGCCGGTGTACTCGGCGCTCGGGCGGATGATGCGGTTGTTGGCGCGCTGTTCGAACACGTGCGCGGCCCAGCCGGTCAGGCGCGAGCAGACGAAAATCGGCGTGAACAGCTTGGTCGGGATCCCCATGAAGTGGTACGTCGAGGCATGGTAGAAGTCAGCGTTGGGGAACAGCTTCTTCTGCTCCCACATGGTCTTGTCGATGGCTTCGGAAACCGGGAACAGCACCTTGTCGCCCACTTCGTCGGCGAGTTTTTTCGACCAGCCCTTGATCACTTCGTTACGCGGATCGTTGTCTTTATAGATCGCGTGACCGAAGCCCATGATCTTGTCCTTGCGCTCGAGCATGCCGAGGGTGCCTTTGATGGCCTCTTCGGGGGACTGGAACTTCTGGATCATTTCCATCGCCGCTTCGTTGGCGCCGCCGTGCAGCGGGCCGCGCAGGGTACCGATAGCAGCCGTTACGCAGGAGAACATGTCTGACAAGGTCGAGGCGCAAACCCGTGCGGCGAACGTCGAGGCATTGAACTCGTGTTCCGCGTAGAGGATCAGCGAAACGTCCATGACTTTGCGGTGCAACTCGCTCGGTTTTTTGTCATGCAGCAAGTGCAGGAAATGCCCGCCGATGGATTCTTCATCAGTGACGCAGTTGATCCGCAGGCCATCGTGGCTGAAGCGATACCAGTAGCACATGATCGCCGGGAACGCGGCCAGCATCCGGTCGGTGACGTCATGTTGCGCAGAGAAATCCTTCTCCGGTTCGATATTGCCGAGGAACGAAGCACCCGTGCGCATCACGTCCATCGGGTGCGCGTCGGCAGGAATGCGTTCGAGCACTTCCTTCAAGGCTTGCGGCAGGTCGCGCAGCGTGCTCAGTTTGCTCATGTAAGCAGCCAGTTGCGCCTTGTTCGGCAGATCGCCGTACAGCAGCAGGTAAGCCACTTCTTCAAACCGCGCGTCGGCAGCCAGTTCGCGAACGTCATAGCCGCGATAGGTCAGCCCGGCGCCCGATTGCCCGACTGTGGACAGTGCGGTTTGCCCGGCAACCTGGCCACGTAGCCCGGCGCCACTCAATACTTTTGCTTCGGCCATTGCTCTCTCCAATCTTGAATTTGTTAGGGAATCGGCAAGCTGTGTTTCATCAGGTTCTTTGGTGATGCTGAAAAGATCGCAGCCTCGCGTTGCTCGACAGCTCCTACTCGGTGACCGAGCCCGGCAACATTCCTGTAGGAGCTGCCGAGTGAAACGAGGCTGCGATCTTTTGATC
>NZ_CABVHY010000081.1 GCF_902497875.1 Pseudomonas fluorescens | reverse complement strand
ACGTATTCACCAATGAGCCGGCCTTGCGCCTGGCCCATAAGCTGATCGACGCCACCTTTGCCGAGCGGGTATTCCTCTGCAACTCCGGCGCTGAAGCCAACGAGGCCGCCTTCAAGCTGGCCCGTCGTGTGGCTCACGATCGTTTCGGTCCTGAAAAGTACGAAATCATCGCCGCGCTGAACAGCTTCCACGGTCGTACGCTGTTTACCGTGAACGTCGGCGGTCAGTCGAAGTACTCCGACGGCTTCGGCCCGAAGATCGTTGGCATCACTCACGTACCGTTCAACGATCTGGCCGCGCTGAAAGCTGCCATCTCCGACAAAACCTGCGCCGTGGTGCTGGAACCGGTCCAGGGCGAGGGCGGGGTGATGCCGGCGGAGCTGGCTTACCTGCAAGGCGCCCGCGAGCTGTGCAATGAGCACAACGCGCTGCTGGTGTTCGATGAAGTACAAACCGGCATGGGCCGCAGTGGCGAGCTGTTTGCCTACATGCATTACGGCGTGACCCCGGACATCCTCACCAGCGCCAAGAGCCTGGGCGGCGGTTTCCCGATCGCGGCGATGCTGACCACTGAAGCGTTGGCCAAGCACCTGGTAGTCGGTACTCACGGCACCACTTACGGCGGCAACCCATTGGCTTGCGCCGTGGCTGGCGCGGTGATGGACGTGGTCAACACTCCAGAAGTGTTGAATGGCGTTAAAGCCAGGCACGACAAGTTCAAGACCCGCCTGGAGCAGATCGGCGCCAAATACGGCCTGTTCACTCAAGTTCGCGGTCTGGGCCTGTTGCTCGGCTGCGTCCTCAGCGATGCCTGGAAAGGCAAGGCCAAAGACATTTTCAACGCCGCTGAAAGCGAAGGCCTGATGATCCTGCAGGCCGGCCCGGACGTGATTCGTTTCGCGCCAAGCCTGGTGGTTGAAGACGCCGATATCGAGCAGGGCCTGGAGCGTTTCGAGCGCGCCGCGGCGAAACTGACTCAAGCCTGATAGTTATTTCGACGCCTGACCTCCAGGCGTCGAACCCAATTTTTGTTTCGGGCCGGATCAATGTGGGAGCGGCCCGGGATATTTTCTTCTGTGAGTTTTTTCGAGAGAAAGGAGTGACACCATGCTGGTGATGCGCCCCGCGCAAATGGCTGATCTGGGCGAGGTACAGCGTCTGGCTGCGGACAGCCCGATTGGTGTCACTTCCTTGCCGGATGATGTCGAACGCCTGAGCGACAAGATCGCGGCGTCCGAAGCCTCGTTCGCCGCCGAAGTCAGCTTTAACGGCGAAGAAAGCTACTTTTTCGTGCTCGAAGACACCAGCACCGGGAAACTGGTCGGCTGTTCGGCGATCGTGGCCTCGGCCGGTTACTCCGAGCCGTTCTACAGCTTCCGTAATGAAACCTTCGTTCACGCCTCCCGTGAGCTGAAGATTCATAACAAGATCCACGTGCTCTCCCAATGCCATGACCTGACGGGCAACAGCCTGTTGACCAGCTTCTACGTGGTCCCGGAGCTGGTGGGTTCGCCGTGGTCGGAACTCAACTCCCGGGGGCGTCTGCTGTTCGTTGCCAGCCACCCGGAGCGCTTTGCCGATTCGGTGGTGACCGAGATCGTCGGTTACAGCGACGAGAATGGCGATTCGCCGTTCTGGGACGCCATTGGCCGTAACTTCTTCGACCTGAACTACGCCGCCGCCGAGCGTCTGTGCGGGCTTAAAAGCCGGACCTTCCTCGCCGAACTGATGCCGCACTACCCGATCTACGTGCCGCTGTTGCCCGATTCCGCCCAAGAGGCGATGGGCCAAGTGCATCCACGGGCGCAGATCACCTTCGACATCCTGATGCGCGAAGGTTTCGAGACCGATCACTACATCGACATCTTCGACGGTGGCCCGACCCTGCATGCCCGCGTGTCAGGGATCCGTTCGATCGCCCAGAGCCGTGTGGTGCCAGTGAAAATCGGCGAGCCGGTCAAAGGCGCCGGTCGTCAATACCTGGTGGCCAATGCGCAGTTGCAGGATTACCGCGCGGTATTGCTCGATCTGGACTACGCGCCGGGTAAACCGGTGACCCTGGATCTTGAAGCGGCAGAAGCCCTGGGCGTCGGCGAAGGTGCCAGCGTGCGCCTGGTTGCGGTTTAAAGCCTTACAGCGAGTTTCGCGGGTGGCGTCAGCGCCGCCTGTTTGAGGAGATAGCATGATCGTTCGTCCCGTACGCAGCAGCGATTTACCCGCTCTGATCGACCTGGCCCGCAGCACCGGCACCGGCCTGACTACCTTGCCGGCCAACGAAGAGCGCCTGGCGCATCGGGTTGGCTGGGCGGAAAAGACTTTTCGCGGCGAAGCCGAGCGCGGTGACGCGGACTACTTGTTCGTGCTTGAAGACGACGACGGCCGGGTGGTGGGCATTTCGGCGATTGCCGGTGCGGTTGGCCTGCGTGAGCCTTGGTATAACTTCCGGGTCGGCCTGACTGTCAGCGCCTCTCAGGAGCTGAAGATCTACCGCGAGATCCCGACGCTGTTCCTGGCCAACGACCTGACCGGCAACTCCGAGCTGTGCTCGTTGTTCCTGCATGCCGATTACCGCACTGGCCTCAACGGCCGCATGCTGGCCAAGGCGCGGATGCTGTTTATCGCGGAATTCCCGCAATTGTTCGGCAACAAGATCATCGCCGAAATGCGCGGCATGTCCGACGAAGCCGGGCGCTCGCCGTTCTGGGAAAGCCTGGGCCGGCACTTCTTCAAGATGGAGTTCAGCCAGGCCGATTACCTGACCGGGGTCGGTAACAAGGCCTTTATCGCCGAACTGATGCCGAAATTCCCGTTGTATACCTGCTTCCTCT
>NZ_CABVHY010000080.1 GCF_902497875.1 Pseudomonas fluorescens | reverse complement strand
CTGCTATCCAAAACTCATGAAAAAGGGGCAGAACCCTTGCAAGGTCTGCCCCTTCTTTTTACCGCCTGTAGCGTTAGTCAGTCTCGATCCGCGAGTGTTTGCGGGTGTCTTTCATGGTGATATAGACCAGCAGCGAAACCGCGATGCAAGCGGTGACATACCAGTAGTAACCGGTTTCCATGCCGATGCTCTTGAACCACAGCGCGATGTATTCAGCGGTGCCGCCGAAGATCGATACGGTCAGTGCATACGGCAGGCCGACGCCCAGGGCGCGGATTTCGGTCGGGAACAGTTCGGCTTTGACCACCGCGTTGATCGAGGTGTAGCCGCTGACGATGATCAGCGCGGCCATGATCAGGAAGAACGCACCCCACCAGGTCTGGACGGTGTGCAGGGTGGTGAGGATCGGCACGGTGAACAGGGTCCCGAGAATACCGAAGGCAATCAGGATTGGCCGCCGCCCGACTTTATCCGAAAGCCCGCCCACCAGCGGTTGCAGACACATGAACAGGAACAGCGTCGCTGCCGAGATGGTGGTGGAGTCGGAAATGCTCATGCCGACGGTGTTCACCAGGTACTTCTGCATGTAAGTGGTGTAGGTGTAGAAAGCCAGAGTACCGCCCATGGTCAGACCGACCACGGTCATCAGTTCCTTCGGATGGCGCATCAAGGTGCGCATCGCGCTTTCCTTGGCCTTCACTTTCTTGGTGAACGACTCGGTTTCTTCCATGCCGCGACGCAGGTACAGCGCGACTACGGCACACAGCGCGCCGATGGCGAACGGGATGCGCCAGCCCCAGGCGTACAGCTGTTCGGTGGTCAGGGTTTGTTGCAGCACGATCAGTACCGCCAGGGCGATGAGCTGGCCGGAGATCAGCGTCACGTACTGGAAACTGGAGAAGAAGCCGCGACGTTCCTTGGTCGCCATTTCGCTGAGGTAAGTCGCCGAGGTGCCGTACTCGCCGCCGACCGACAGGCCCTGCAGCAAGCGAGCGAACACCAGCAGGATCGGCGCGCCGATACCGATGGTTTCATAACCCGGGCTCAGGGCGATCAGCAGTGAGCCGAAGCACATCAGATACACCGAGGCCATCAACGCGGCTTTACGGCCGACGCGGTCGGCGTAGAGACCCATCAGCCAGCCACCGATCGGACGCATCAGGAAGCCCACGGCGAAGATCGCCGCCGTATTCAGAAGCTGTGCGGTGGTGTCGCCCTTGGGAAAGAAGGCTTTGGCGAAATACAGCGAGAAAGCGGCGTAGACGTACCAGTCATACCACTCGACCATGTTGCCGACAGAGCCGCTGAAAATCGATTTGATACGGCTGGAAGTGGTTCGTACTTTCGCCGGCGCAGCCGCCGACCCAAGAGGCAGGGTATTGGAGTTATCCATATAGGATCCTTCATCTCATTGTTTTTGTGGAGCACGTCGAAACGCAACCTGACAGGTCTATAGCAGGAGTTGTGCCAGAACGGAGAGGCTTGATTTAGAGGGGTTGCGGGGATTTTGTGAGCGGAAATCCGCTTGTTTGCGGGGTGGGCGTGAGCGGAAATCCGCCTATTCGGTGCGAGTCCATAATGGTCGTTGCTCGCGATGGGGCCAGAACAGGCAACCTAAAATGAAGGTCAGAAGAATCACTCCTCCTTCAAAAACATCTCCCGCGCCAACCCATGGCGCTGCATCTTTTCGTTAAAGGTCCGCCGCGGCAGTTGCAACTCGGCAAGCACCGCCTTGATATCGCCTTTGTGCCGGGTCAACGCCGCTCTGAGGCAATGCGCTTCAAAGGCCTCCTGCTGCGCAGCGAGGGACTGACCGGGTTCGACGCCTTCAGATTCGGGTTCGCCGAGCCCAAGCACCTGACGCTCGGCGACGTTGGCCAGTTCACGGACGTTGCCTGGCCAGTCGTGGCTGAGCAGGCGGCTCAATTGCGGACCGCTCAATGGCGGGAAACTGCGCCCCAGTCGTTCAGCGGCGTTGTGGGCGAAGTGCTCGAACAGCAGCGGAATGTCTTCGCGGCGCTCGCGTAACGGCGGCAGGCGCAATTCAGCGACGTTTAGCCGATAGGCGAGGTCTTCGCGAAAACGTCCGGCGCGGGCCTCATCGAGCAGGTCGGGCTTGGTCGCGGCGATGATCCGCAGGTCGACCCGGATGCTCTGGTTCGAACCCAGCCGCTCAAGTTTCTGCTCTTGCAACACCCGCAGCAGTTTGACCTGCTGGGCCAGCGGCATGCTTTCGATTTCATCGAGAAACAGCGTGCCGCCATCGGCGTATTCGAGCTTGCCGATGCGCTTGCCTTGGGCGCCGGTAAAGGCACCGCTTTCATGGCCGAACAGCTCGGCTTCGAACAACTGCTCGGGGATGGCCGCGCAATTCAGCGCCACAAACGGCTTGTCGGCGCGCGGGCCGAAATCGTGCAGACAGCGGGCGACCAGCTCCTTGCCGCTGCCGGTTTCACCACGGATCAGCACATTGACCGGCAAGGCCGCGAGGTCGAGCACCTGTCGGCGCAAGGTTTGCAGGCCACGGGAAACTCCCAGCAGGCTGGCGTCGAGCTTGGCACGGTTGTCGGCCTGCTCGTGCAGGGCGCGGTTTTCCAATACCAGCCGGCGTTTATCCAGCGCCCGGCGCAGGCTGCTGAGGAGGGTCTCGGGGCTGAAGGGTTTTTCCAGAAAGTCGTAGGCACCGTCGCGCATTGCCTCGACCGCCATCGGCACATCGCCATGGCCGGTGAGCAGGATCAGTGGCAGGTCGGCGTCCAGCGCCTGGACCTTGCTCAGCAACTCCAGGCCACCCATGCCGGGCATACGCACGTCGCTGAGAATCACCCCGGGGAAATCCCTTGGCAGTTGCGCCAGGCAGTCTTCGGCGCGGCTGAACAGTTGCACCACAAAACCCGAGAGGCTCAGCCATTGCTCCACGGCGCTGCGGATACTGGCTTCATCGTCGACCACAATAACCGAGTTCAACATGGGCTTTGCTCCTGCGT
>NZ_CABVHY010000079.1 GCF_902497875.1 Pseudomonas fluorescens | reverse complement strand
GCTTTAAGCTCCAAGCTGATAGCTCACGCTAACAGTTACAAGCTCGAAATTGGGTCTGTAGCTCAGTTGGTTAGAGCGCACCCCTGATAAGGGTGAGGTCGGCAGTTCGAATCTGCCCAGACCCACCAATTTTGTGTGGGAAACGCCTGTAGAAATACGGGGCCATAGCTCAGCTGGGAGAGCGCCTGCCTTGCACGCAGGAGGTCAACGGTTCGATCCCGTTTGGCTCCACCATTTACTGCTTCTGACGTTAGAGTTTAGAAATGAGTATTCCGATGCGAATATTGATTTCTAGTCTTTGATTAGATCGTTCTTTAAAAATTTGGGTATGTGATAGAAAGATAGACTGGACGTTACTTTCACTGGTAACGGATCAGGCTAAGGTAAAATTTGTGAGTAATTGCGAATTTTCGGCGAATGTCGTCTTCACAGTATAACCAGATTGCTTGGGGTTATATGGTCAAGTGAAGAAGCGCATACGGTGGATGCCTTGGCAGTCAGAGGCGATGAAAGACGTGGTAGCCTGCGAAAAGCTTCGGGGAGTCGGCAAACAGACTTTGATCCGGAGATGTCTGAATGGGGGAACCCACCTAACATAAGTTAGGTATCTTACGCTGAATACATAGGCGTAAGAAGCGAACCAGGGGAACTGAAACATCTAAGTACCCTGAGGAAAAGAAATCAACCGAGATTCCCTTAGTAGTGGCGAGCGAACGGGGACTAGCCCTTAAGTGGCTTTGAGATTAGCGGAACGCTCTGGAAAGTGCGGCCATAGTGGGTGATAGCCCTGTACGCGAAAATCTCTTAGTCATGAAATCGAGTAGGACGGGGCACGAGAAACCTTGTCTGAATATGGGGGGACCATCCTCCAAGGCTAAATACTACTGACTGACCGATAGTGAACTAGTACCGTGAGGGAAAGGCGAAAAGAACCCCGGAGAGGGGAGTGAAATAGATCCTGAAACCGTATGCGTACAAGCAGTGGGAGCCCACTTTGTTGGGTGACTGCGTACCTTTTGTATAATGGGTCAGCGACTTATTTTCAGTGGCGAGCTTAACCGAATAGGGGAGGCGTAGCGAAAGCGAGTCTTAATAGGGCGTCTAGTCGCTGGGAATAGACCCGAAACCGGGCGATCTATCCATGGGCAGGTTGAAGGTTGGGTAACACTAACTGGAGGACCGAACCGACTACCGTTGAAAAGTTAGCGGATGACCTGTGGATCGGAGTGAAAGGCTAATCAAGCTCGGAGATAGCTGGTTCTCCTCGAAAGCTATTTAGGTAGCGCCTCATGTATCACTGTAGGGGGTAGAGCACTGTTTCGGCTAGGGGGTCATCCCGACTTACCAAACCGATGCAAACTCCGAATACCTACAAGTGCCGAGCATGGGAGACACACGGCGGGTGCTAACGTCCGTCGTGAAAAGGGAAACAACCCAGACCGTCAGCTAAGGTCCCAAAGTTATGGTTAAGTGGGAAACGATGTGGGAAGGCTTAGACAGCTAGGAGGTTGGCTTAGAAGCAGCCACCCTTTAAAGAAAGCGTAATAGCTCACTAGTCGAGTCGGCCTGCGCGGAAGATTTAACGGGGCTCAAACCATACACCGAAGCTACGGGTATCACTTAGGTGATGCGGTAGAGGAGCGTTCTGTAAGCCTGTGAAGGTGAGTTGAGAAGCTTGCTGGAGGTATCAGAAGTGCGAATGCTGACATGAGTAACGATAATGGGTGTGAAAAACACCCACGCCGAAAGACCAAGGTTTCCTGCGCAACGTTAATCGACGCAGGGTTAGTCGGTCCCTAAGGCGAGGCTGAAAAGCGTAGTCGATGGAAAACAGGTTAATATTCCTGTACTTCTGGTTATTGCGATGGAGGGACGGAGAAGGCTAGGCCAGCTTGGCGTTGGTTGTCCAAGTTTAAGGTGGTAGGCTGAGATCTTAGGTAAATCCGGGATCTTAAGGCCGAGAGCTGATGACGAGTGTTCTTTTAGAACACGAAGTGGTTGATGCCATGCTTCCAAGAAAAGCTTCTAAGCTTCAGGTAACCAGGAACCGTACCCCAAACCGACACAGGTGGTTGGGTAGAGAATACCAAGGCGCTTGAGAGAACTCGGGTGAAGGAACTAGGCAAAATGGCACCGTAACTTCGGGAGAAGGTGCGCCGGTGAGGGTGAAGCATTTACTGCGTAAGCCCATGCCGGTCGAAGATACCAGGCCGCTGCGACTGTTTATTAAAAACACAGCACTCTGCAAACACGAAAGTGGACGTATAGGGTGTGACGCCTGCCCGGTGCCGGAAGGTTAATTGATGGGGTTAGCTAACGCGAAGCTCTTGATCGAAGCCCCGGTAAACGGCGGCCGTAACTATAACGGTCCTAAGGTAGCGAAATTCCTTGTCGGGTAAGTTCCGACCTGCACGAATGGCGTAACGATGGCGGCGCTGTCTCCACCCGAGACTCAGTGAAATTGAAATCGCTGTGAAGATGCAGTGTATCCGCGGCTAGACGGAAAGACCCCGTGAACCTTTACTATAGCTTTGCACTGGACTTTGAATTTGCTTGTGTAGGATAGGTGGGAGGCTTTGAAGCGTGGACGCCAGTTCGCGTGGAGCCAACCTTGAAATACCACCCTGGCAACTTTGAGGTTCTAACTCAGGTCCGTTATCCGGATCGAGGACAGTGTATGGTGGGTAGTTTGACTGGGGCGGTCTCCTCCTAAAGAGTAACGGAGGAGTACGAAGGTGCGCTCAGACCGGTCGGAAATCGGTCGTAGAGTATAAAGGCAAAAGCGCGCTTGACTGCGAGACAGACACGTCGAGCAGGTACGAAAGTAGGTCTTAGTGATCCGGTGGTTCTGTATGGAAGGGCCATCGCTCAACGGATAAAAGGTACTCCGGGGATAACAGGCTGATACCGCCCAAGAGTTCATATCGACGGCGGTGTTTGGCACCTCGATGTCGGCTCATCACATCCTGGGGCTGAAGCCGGTCCCAAGGGTATGGCTGTTCGCCATTTAAAGTGGTACGCGAGCTGGGTTTAGAACGTCGTG
>NZ_CABVHY010000078.1 GCF_902497875.1 Pseudomonas fluorescens | reverse complement strand
GCCAGACGACTTTCTCACCGTTAACCTGGGGCATCAGCGCCTCGTAATGAAATTTTTGCTCGGTTCCCGGTTTGTAGTCGCAGACCCACAGCCCCGGATAAGGACAGGGTTCGCCACTGCGCGCACGCATGCCGCTCACGGTCCAAAGCCAGCGAACGTTCTGGCCTTCATGCAATGGCAGGCGCTCATTCAACTGGACTGTGCAATCCACGCAGCGATCGAGCTCCATTTCCCAGCGACCGGCGCGCGGTGCCGGTTCGTTGCTGTTGGCTTGGCGGGCGGGCTCTGGGGGCGTTTGATCTGGATCGCGCTGCCAAAACACCGGGCTGTCACCTGACTCTGCGCTGAGCGCCGGCAGCATTTCCCCTTGCTTGAATTCGCGACGGGAACCCGCCATGCCGGGGACAAGCCACCACCCTCCCTGGTTGCACGCCATGCCTGCAACCATGCTCAACGGCTGAGCGGTTTGAGCAGGGGCGGCCGGTTTGGGTGTGATCAGGCGCGATGCTGCAGTTGGCCAATCGCTGTCGACATCGAAACGGGCCATCCAGCGTCGGCTGTCGGCGTCAGTAAAGCGCTCATTGGGATCACCGTCCCATTGGCCGAAGCCCAGCAGTCCCAAGTCGTCGTAGCGGATAGGCTTGAGGAGTTTGTTCAGGAGCATGGGCAGCTCGGGCACGCCGTGTTCGACGGGATACAGCTCAGGCTGTTCGCCCAGCTCGATCCACTGGCCGCTGTGCAGTTCGGTGATGTTGATGCGTGGGTGAGACAGTGCGGTACGTACTTGTTCGCGGGTCAGGTCGAGTTTTTCTCGCCAGTGGTCGGCGAGCAGGAAGGCCCAGGTGGGGGGGCGGATGCCGTTGAGTAATTCATCTCGCATGCCAAAAGGGTATTCGATGTCTAGCCCGTAGAAAGCCGGAGTCAGCGCTCTTTCCCATGTGGTGACTTCCGCCCGTGTGCCATATTCCATCGGGTTGGCCATGGCGAAACCGCTGTAGACCTGGTGCGCCTTGAGCCGGTCAATGGTCTTGAGGACGAACTGACGCCATGCGTCGCGGTTATCCAGCCACCATTGCCAGCGGTAATAGAACATGATCGAGGAATAATCAGTTCTGGGCTCGTTAGTCCGGACACCACTGCGCCGGAAATGACCGGCTGTTGTAGGAGAGGAGGCATGGTTTGCTTCGTCGGTGAACCAGAAAACGAAGGATTCGTATTGAAAGACATCCCTGGCTTGTCTACGAAGGTCCGGTCGGTCCTCAGGATAAGGATGAGGACGATCTGCCTCGGGGTGTATGGTCATGGTGTAAGGGTAGCCAAGCAGTTGCTCGAAGGCTTCGTGGATATCTACCATCAGCAGTGCGATATCGCGGTGGTTTTCAGCAGTGGACGGGAAATAGAAGCTTATGAAAGGGCTGACGCTGTGAGAGGCTTCCTCTGTGCCTGATTCGGAGTTCGGCCACTCTTTCAGTAGTTCGATAAATAGATCCCGTTCTTCTACGGTAAACATTTGGTGAGTTGTACTCATGGCTATTTCTTCTTCCTTGCCTGTTCATTAGGTGTAGGTTTCTTTCCATCTCCTTCGAAGCCAGTGCAATCCTCCGGCACCCTTAACAGCGCGACTTTCTCTTTGCCGACCTTGTTTGGATTGACGCCTGTTTGCGGTGTCATGAGCGTCACGTAATCCTCTATTTGTTCGTCTTTCACCCAATCCCCCGGAAACTTGACCTCGACCGCCGCAAACACATTCTCGGTTTCAAACGGCTCCTGCCGGTACTCAACGACGACCAGATCCGGCGCAAGCAAGCCCTTCGGCCGTGGCCAAAAAGGCTGCACTGCACTTCCAAAACGTTTCGGCCGCGTAGCAGGCTCACCCAGTAACGCCTTCTTACTGTTGCCGTTGTAGTTAGGTTCTGCCTTGAGTGGACTTCGCCATTCCAAGGCTTCGTCCACAGCCTCAAAAAACAACGAGGCGGTGAACTGCTTGAGGGCGATCTCAATAGTGGTTTGCACCGTATCGCCGGCAATTTTCTTGCGAATCCGGCGTGGCACCTTGATCGGCATCTGCAGGGCGACGGTGCAGACTTGGCTGATCGCCGGGCGAAAAGGCACTTTGCGTTCGATGTACTCCTTGAATGTGATGTTCTCCTGGCCTCGTCGAGAAACCGTGCTGTTACCGCCGCGATCTACGACGGCAAAGGTCGAACTCTTGACGTCGATTTCGCGGGTCATTGCTTCAATGGTGGCCCGAAGCGTGTTCTTGATCTGTTGTCGGCGCTCGGCAATCTCCACCGCGAGTCGGGCCAGTTCGGCGGCGGATTTGGTGTTTTCAATGGCTTGATTCGCACGGTAGGCTCGATAGGCACCGTCGATGATACGAGCGACAAGAGGGGCAATAGGGCCAGGCATCAGTCGAGGTCTCCACTGTGCTGAATCAAGAAAGTCATCAGGAAAACACGGTATGGGTCATTCAAGCCTGCACCATCCCCAACCAACGCCAGACGACTTTCTCACCGTTAACCTGGGGCATCAGCGCCTCGTAATGAAATTTTTGCTCGGTTCCCGGTTTGTAGTCGCAGACCCACAGCCCCGGATAAGGACAGGGTTCGCCACTGCGCGCACGCATGCCGCTCACGGTCCAAAGCCAGCGAACGTTCTGGCCTTCATGCAATGGCAGGCGCTCATTCAACTGGACTGTGCAATCCACGCAGCGATCGAGCTCCATTTCCCAGCGACCGGCGCGCGGTGCCGGTTCGTTGCTGTTGGCTTGGCGGGCGGGCTCTGGGGGCGTTTGATCTGGATCGCGCTGCCAAAACACCGGGCTGTCACCTGACTCTGCGCTGAGCGCCGGCAGCATTTCCCCTTGCTTGAATTCGCGACGGGAACCCGCCATGCCGGGGACAAGCCACCACCCTCCCTGGTTGCACGCCATGCCTGCAACCATGCTCAACGGCTGAGCGGTTTGAGCAGGGGCGGCCGGTTTGGGTGTGATCAGGCGCGATGCTGCAGTTGGCCAATCGCTGTCGACATCGAAACGGGCCATCCAGCGTCGGCTGTCGGCGTCAGTAAAGCGCTCATTGGGATCACCGTCCCATTGGCCGAAGCCCAGCAGTCCCAAGTCGTCGTAGCGGATAGGCTTGAGGAGTTTGTTCAGGA
>NZ_CABVHY010000077.1 GCF_902497875.1 Pseudomonas fluorescens | reverse complement strand
CACGACGTTCTAAACCCAGCTCGCGTACCACTTTAAATGGCGAACAGCCATACCCTTGGGACCGGCTTCAGCCCCAGGATGTGATGAGCCGACATCGAGGTGCCAAACACCGCCGTCGATATGAACTCTTGGGCGGTATCAGCCTGTTATCCCCGGAGTACCTTTTATCCGTTGAGCGATGGCCCTTCCATACAGAACCACCGGATCACTAAGACCTACTTTCGTACCTGCTCGACGTGTCTGTCTCGCAGTCAAGCGCGCTTTTGCCTTTATACTCTACGACCGATTTCCGACCGGTCTGAGCGCACCTTCGTACTCCTCCGTTACTCTTTAGGAGGAGACCGCCCCAGTCAAACTACCCACCATACACTGTCCTCGATCCGGATAACGGACCTGAGTTAGAACCTCAAAGTTGCCAGGGTGGTATTTCAAGGTTGGCTCCACGCGAACTGGCGTCCACGCTTCAAAGCCTCCCACCTATCCTACACAAGCAAATTCAAAGTCCAGTGCAAAGCTATAGTAAAGGTTCACGGGGTCTTTCCGTCTAGCCGCGGATACACTGCATCTTCACAGCGATTTCAATTTCACTGAGTCTCGGGTGGAGACAGCGCCGCCATCGTTACGCCATTCGTGCAGGTCGGAACTTACCCGACAAGGAATTTCGCTACCTTAGGACCGTTATAGTTACGGCCGCCGTTTACCGGGGCTTCGATCAAGAGCTTCGCGTTAGCTAACCCCATCAATTAACCTTCCGGCACCGGGCAGGCGTCACACCCTATACGTCCACTTTCGTGTTTGCAGAGTGCTGTGTTTTTAATAAACAGTCGCAGCGGCCTGGTATCTTCGACCGGCATGGGCTTACGCAGTAAATGCTTCACCCTCACCGGCGCACCTTCTCCCGAAGTTACGGTGCCATTTTGCCTAGTTCCTTCACCCGAGTTCTCTCAAGCGCCTTGGTATTCTCTACCCAACCACCTGTGTCGGTTTGGGGTACGGTTCCTGGTTACCTGAAGCTTAGAAGCTTTTCTTGGAAGCATGGCATCAACCACTTCGTGTTCTAAAAGAACACTCGTCATCAGCTCTCGGCCTTAAGATCCCGGATTTACCTAAGATCTCAGCCTACCACCTTAAACTTGGACAACCAACGCCAAGCTGGCCTAGCCTTCTCCGTCCCTCCATCGCAATAACCAGAAGTACAGGAATATTAACCTGTTTTCCATCGACTACGCTTTTCAGCCTCGCCTTAGGGACCGACTAACCCTGCGTCGATTAACGTTGCGCAGGAAACCTTGGTCTTTCGGCGTGGGTGTTTTTCACACCCATTATCGTTACTCATGTCAGCATTCGCACTTCTGATACCTCCAGCAAGCTTCTCAACTCACCTTCACAGGCTTACAGAACGCTCCTCTACCGCATCACCTAAGTGATACCCGTAGCTTCGGTGTATGGTTTGAGCCCCGTTAAATCTTCCGCGCAGGCCGACTCGACTAGTGAGCTATTACGCTTTCTTTAAAGGGTGGCTGCTTCTAAGCCAACCTCCTAGCTGTCTAAGCCTTCCCACATCGTTTCCCACTTAACCATAACTTTGGGACCTTAGCTGACGGTCTGGGTTGTTTCCCTTTTCACGACGGACGTTAGCACCCGCCGTGTGTCTCCCATGCTCGGCACTTGTAGGTATTCGGAGTTTGCATCGGTTTGGTAAGTCGGGATGACCCCCTAGCCGAAACAGTGCTCTACCCCCTACAGTGATACATGAGGCGCTACCTAAATAGCTTTCGAGGAGAACCAGCTATCTCCGAGCTTGATTAGCCTTTCACTCCGATCCACAGGTCATCCGCTAACTTTTCAACGGTAGTCGGTTCGGTCCTCCAGTTAGTGTTACCCAACCTTCAACCTGCCCATGGATAGATCGCCCGGTTTCGGGTCTATTCCCAGCGACTAGACGCCCTATTAAGACTCGCTTTCGCTACGCCTCCCCTATTCGGTTAAGCTCGCCACTGAAAATAAGTCGCTGACCCATTATACAAAAGGTACGCAGTCACCCAACAAAGTGGGCTCCCACTGCTTGTACGCATACGGTTTCAGGATCTATTTCACTCCCCTCTCCGGGGTTCTTTTCGCCTTTCCCTCACGGTACTAGTTCACTATCGGTCAGTCAGTAGTATTTAGCCTTGGAGGATGGTCCCCCCATATTCAGACAAGGTTTCTCGTGCCCCGTCCTACTCGATTTCATGACTAAGAGATTTTCGCGTACAGGGCTATCACCCACTATGGCCGCACTTTCCAGAGCGTTCCGCTAATCTCAAAGCCACTTAAGGGCTAGTCCCCGTTCGCTCGCCACTACTAAGGGAATCTCGGTTGATTTCTTTTCCTCAGGGTACTTAGATGTTTCAGTTCCCCTGGTTCGCTTCTTACGCCTATGTATTCAGCGTAAGATACCTAACTTATGTTAGGTGGGTTCCCCCATTCAGACATCTCCGGATCAAAGTCTGTTTGCCGACTCCCCGAAGCTTTTCGCAGGCTACCACGTCTTTCATCGCCTCTGACTGCCAAGGCATCCACCGTATGCGCTTCTTCACTTGACCATATAACCCCAAGCAATCTGGTTATACTGTGAAGACGACATTCGCCGAAAATTCGCAATTACTCACAAATTTTACCTTAGCCTGATCCGTTACCAGTGAAAGTAACGTCCAGTCTATCTTTCTATCACATACCCAAATTTTTAAAGAACGATCTAATCAAAGACTAGAAATCAATATTCGCATCGGAATACTCATTTCTAAACTCTAACGTCAGAAGCAGTAAATGGTGGAGCCAAACGGGATCGAACCGTTGACCTCCTGCGTGCAAGGCAGGCGCTCTCCCAGCTGAGCTATGGCCCCGTATTTCTACAGGCGTTTCCCACACAAAATTGGTGGGTCTGGGCAGATTCGAACTGCCGACCTCACCCTTATCAGGGGTGCGCTCTAACCAACTGAGCTACAGACCCAATTTCGAGCTTGTAACTGTTAGCGTGAGCTATCAGCTTGGAGCTTAAAGCTGCTTCTATCGTCTTCTTCAATGAATCAAGCAATTCGTGTGGGAACTTATGGAGCAGCTGATGTCGTCGATTAAGGAGGTGATCCAGCCGCAGGTTCCCCTACGGCTACCTTGTTACGACTTCACCCCAGTCATGAATCACACCGTGGTAACCGTCCTCCCGAAGGTTAGAC
>NZ_CABVHY010000076.1 GCF_902497875.1 Pseudomonas fluorescens | reverse complement strand
TCCGCACCTTGGTAATACAGATCGAGAAACTCTTGCAGGTTGTTAAAGGCGTAAGCCTTGCGCAGGGTTTCGACGTCGCCCCATGGCAGGGCGATCTTGTTGCGTTCTGCCAGGGCGAACAGCAGTTCAGGCTCCAGCGACCCTTCCAGGTGCAGGTGCAATTCGGCCTTGGGAAGGGCGTTCAACCAGTCGTACATTATTGAATTCTCATCAGGTGCAATGGAGGCATTCTACAGGTCGACGCTGAGGGTTTTGGTAAAACCTGACCAGTCGGTTCATTTCGCCGCCTGCAGTTCTCGCCGATAAGCATAGGTGTTGGCAAAGCGCGACAGCAGAAATTCCGCGCGGGTGGTGATCGGATATTTCGCCGGGTGCTGCCCGCCACTGCTGCGCTAAGGTGTAACGAAACGTTAGCAACTCACCGCAGTCTGTAGCTCATCGTTTCCGGTTCTCTTCATTCGGCAAAAGGCCCGCGATGCTCACCTTACTCAAGCAAGAGAAATTCCTGCTGCTGGCGCTGCTCGCAGCGTGTACGGCCTTCGCGCTGGAGCACTGGCTGCTGCACAGCGGCCAGATGACGGCCCTGATCGGCGGGTTGGTGCTGGTGGCCTTTATCGTCTGCGCCTCGATGCGCGTCGCCCATCACGCGGAATTGCTCGCGGAAAAAGTCGGTGACCCCTATGGCACGATGATCCTGACCCTGGCCGCGGTGCTGGTCGAAGTGGTGATCCTGGCGATCATGATGAGCAACGAAGCCTCAGCGACCCTGGTGCGCGACACCATCTACTCAGCGGTGATGCTCGACATCAACGGCATCCTCGGCCTGGCGGCACTGATGGGCGGGATAAAGCATGGCGAGCAGTCCTATAACGATGACTCGGCGCGGACTTATAGCGTGATGATCCTGACCGCCATGGGCGTTTCCATGGTGGTCCCGGAGTTCATTCCCGAAGCGGATTGGAAGATTTACTCGGCCTTCACAATTGGCGCCATGGTGATGCTTTACACCTTGTTTTTGCGGATGCAGGTTGGGCCCCATAGCTATTTTTTCAGCTACAGCTACCCGGAGAAACGCCGTAAGGGCGAACCTGCGCACGACACGCCTGCGATCAACCTCGGGCTGTCCATTGGGACCTTGGTGTTCGGTGTGGTGGTGATTGGCGCACTGGCCGAGGTGATGTCGAAAACCCTCGACCTGGGCCTTGAAGGCACGGGCGCGCCACCGGTGATGACGGCGATTCTGGTGGCGGCGATTTCCGCCGCACCGGAGATTCTGACCGCATTGCGCGCGGCGCTGGCCAACCGCATGCAGTCGGTGGTCAATATTGCTTTAGGCGCTTCACTGTCGACGGTGATCCTCACGGTGCCGGTCATGGAAGCCATGGCGCTCTATACCGGCCAGCCGTTCCAGATGGCCATGACCCCGGTGCAGACGGTCATGGTGTTCATCACCCTGATCGTCAGCGCGATCAACCTCAACGATGGCGAAACCAACGCCATCGAAGGGATGACGCACTTTGTGCTGTTTGCCACTTTTGTCATGTTGTCGTTGTTGGGTCTCTAAAAAGCTTCGCGGGCAAGCCCCAATGCGTCGAACGCAAAACTTGTGGCGAGGGGGCTTGCCCCCGCTGGGTCGCGCAGCGGCCCTAAAACCTGCAATCACATTTAGTCAGGCACACCGCATTCACCGGTTTTGCGGCTGCTGCGCACCCGAGCGGGGGCAAGCCCCCTCGCCACAAATGCCCGCCAGACCAAAGATTTAGGTTAACTGACCGGCATTGGGGCAAGCTCGCTCCACAGTTGATCGTGTCGTGTCAGATGCCTGCGATCAACTGCCGCGCTGCTTGGCTGTGATCAGCAATCAATTCCTTCAAATCCAGCCCCTCAACCTGCCCGTCGATCACTCGCCATTTTCCTCCTACCATCACCCGGTCCGCTCGATCTGCGCCACACAACAGCAGCGCCGACAACGGATCATGACTACCGGAAAAACGCAGCTCATCGAGTTTGAACAACGCCAGGTCCGCCTGCTTGCCCACCGCCAGTTCGCCGATATCGCTGCGTCCGAGCAGTTGCGCCGAACCGCGGGTGGCCCAGCCGAGCACTAACTCGGGAGTGATTTTTTCCGCGCCATAACGCAGGCGTTGCAGGTAAAGCGCCTGTCGGGTTTCGAGGATCATGTTCGACGCGTCGTTGGAGGCCGAACCATCCACACCCAGGCCCAATGGCGCGCCCGCTGCGATCAAGTCCAGGGTCGGACAGATGCCTGAAGCCAGGCGCATGTTCGAGCTCGGACAATGACAGATGCCGGTGCCAGCCGCGCCCAGGCGAGCGATTTCATCCGGGTTGAAATGAATGCCATGGGCCAGCCAGGTACGAGGCCCGAGCCAGCCGACGCTGTCCAGATAATCCACGGTGCGCAGGCCGAAACGTTGCAGGCAGAAGTCTTCTTCGTCGAGGGTTTCGGCGAGATGGGTGTGCAGGCGCACGTCGAGCTTGTTGGCCAGTTCCGCACTGGCCGACATGATTTGTGGGGTAACGGAAAACGGCGAGCAGGGCGCCAGGGCAATCTGGATTTGCGCGCCATCGCCACGTTCGTGGTATTCGGCGATCAGGCGCTGGCTGTCGGCGAGAATCACTTCACCTTGTTGCACGGTCTGTTGCGGCGGCAGCCCGCCGTCGGCTTCACCCAGACTCATCGAGCCGCGGGTGAGCATCGCGCGCATGCCCAGTTCGCGCACGCTCTGGACCTGTACATCAATGGCGTTTTCCAGACCTTCGGGGAACAGGTAGTGGTGATCGGCCGCGGTGGTGCAGCCAGACAGCAGCAACTCGGCCAGAGCGACTTTGCTCGCCAATGCCAGTTTCTCCGGGGTCAGTCGAGCCCAGACCGGATACAGGGTTTTCAGCCAGGGGAATAACGGCTGATTGACCACCGGCGCCCAAGCGCGGGTCAGGGTTTGGTAGAAGTGGTGGTGGGTGTTGATCAGCCCGGGAAGGATCACATGTTCGCGAGCATCGAAGACTTGTCCACAGGGTGCGGCGGGTTGTTGCCCGGCACCGAGTACTTCGACGATCAAACCGTCTTGCAGCACCAGGCCGCCACGGGCATCGAGCGCGTTGGCAGTGAAAATGGCCAGGGGGGTTTTTAACCAGATACGGGTCGCAGGCATTGGCCGGCTCCTCTGAAAATTGGGTTCAGGTTCGCCAGCTCAGTGTTGCCCTGTCTGCTGATCCAGGGTCGCCGGTGAGGGCGAGGTTTGGAGTTTACTCAGATTACGCATTTGATGCGATAGCTTGACGGACGTGTGTGATGCCTAAAAGATCGCAGCCTGCGGCAG
>NZ_CABVHY010000075.1 GCF_902497875.1 Pseudomonas fluorescens | reverse complement strand
GCTTGCTCGCGATGAGGCCATCACAGACACCACACCTCTAAACCTGTGCAAATCAAATTCCCCCAACCCAGCCGCAAATCCCCGTCGGCAGTTTAAACTGCGCCTTTGCGACGCTATTTGTCGCATTGCCGTAAACCCCGGTAAAAGCCGGTTTGACGCTATAAGAAGTTGTCGCTTGGCGGCAAGGCCAAGCTGAAAACTGTCCTTACAATCCCCCCATCGCTTGCCAGTTTCAGGCAAGCGTTCCTCTTCAGGAGACTCCGATGTCCGTTGAGCTAGCTCCGGTGCAACGCGCCGATTTCGACCAGGTAATGGTTCCCAACTATGCGCCTGCTGCTTTCATTCCTGTGCGCGGCGCCGGCTCCCGAGTCTGGGATCAGTCGGGTCGTGAGCTGATCGATTTCGGCGGCGGGATCGCAGTTAACGTATTGGGCCATGCGCACCCGGCGCTGGTCGGTGCCTTGACCGAACAAGCGAACAAGCTGTGGCACGTCTCCAACGTATTCACCAATGAGCCGGCCTTGCGCCTGGCCCATAAGCTGATCGACGCCACCTTTGCCGAGCGGGTATTCCTCTGCAACTCCGGCGCTGAAGCCAACGAGGCCGCCTTCAAGCTGGCCCGTCGTGTGGCTCACGATCGTTTCGGTCCTGAAAAGTACGAAATCATCGCCGCGCTGAACAGCTTCCACGGTCGTACGCTGTTTACCGTGAACGTCGGCGGTCAGTCGAAGTACTCCGACGGCTTCGGCCCGAAGATCGTTGGCATCACTCACGTACCGTTCAACGATCTGGCCGCGCTGAAAGCTGCCATCTCCGACAAAACCTGCGCCGTGGTGCTGGAACCGGTCCAGGGCGAGGGCGGGGTGATGCCGGCGGAGCTGGCTTACCTGCAAGGCGCCCGCGAGCTGTGCAATGAGCACAACGCGCTGCTGGTGTTCGATGAAGTACAAACCGGCATGGGCCGCAGTGGCGAGCTGTTTGCCTACATGCATTACGGCGTGACCCCGGACATCCTCACCAGCGCCAAGAGCCTGGGCGGCGGTTTCCCGATCGCGGCGATGCTGACCACTGAAGCGTTGGCCAAGCACCTGGTAGTCGGTACTCACGGCACCACTTACGGCGGCAACCCATTGGCTTGCGCCGTGGCTGGCGCGGTGATGGACGTGGTCAACACTCCAGAAGTGTTGAATGGCGTTAAAGCCAGGCACGACAAGTTCAAGACCCGCCTGGAGCAGATCGGCGCCAAATACGGCCTGTTCACTCAAGTTCGCGGTCTGGGCCTGTTGCTCGGCTGCGTCCTCAGCGATGCCTGGAAAGGCAAGGCCAAAGACATTTTCAACGCCGCTGAAAGCGAAGGCCTGATGATCCTGCAGGCCGGCCCGGACGTGATTCGTTTCGCGCCAAGCCTGGTGGTTGAAGACGCCGATATCGAGCAGGGCCTGGAGCGTTTCGAGCGCGCCGCGGCGAAACTGACTCAAGCCTGATAGTTATTTCGACGCCTGACCTCCAGGCGTCGAACCCAATTTTTGTTTCGGGCCGGATCAATGTGGGAGCGAGCTTGTGTGGCGAGGGGGCAAGCCCCCTCGCCACACAAGCTCGCTCCCACAGTCTCCTCAAGGGAGCGGCCCGGGATATTTTCTTCTGTGAGTTTTTTCGAGAGAAAGGAGTGACACCATGCTGGTGATGCGCCCCGCGCAAATGGCTGATCTGGGCGAGGTACAGCGTCTGGCTGCGGACAGCCCGATTGGTGTCACTTCCTTGCCGGATGATGTCGAACGCCTGAGCGACAAGATCGCGGCGTCCGAAGCCTCGTTCGCCGCCGAAGTCAGCTTTAACGGCGAAGAAAGCTACTTTTTCGTGCTCGAAGACACCAGCACCGGGAAACTGGTCGGCTGTTCGGCGATCGTGGCCTCGGCCGGTTACTCCGAGCCGTTCTACAGCTTCCGTAATGAAACCTTCGTTCACGCCTCCCGTGAGCTGAAGATTCATAACAAGATCCACGTGCTCTCCCAATGCCATGACCTGACGGGCAACAGCCTGTTGACCAGCTTCTACGTGGTCCCGGAGCTGGTGGGTTCGCCGTGGTCGGAACTCAACTCCCGGGGGCGTCTGCTGTTCGTTGCCAGCCACCCGGAGCGCTTTGCCGATTCGGTGGTGACCGAGATCGTCGGTTACAGCGACGAGAATGGCGATTCGCCGTTCTGGGACGCCATTGGCCGTAACTTCTTCGACCTGAACTACGCCGCCGCCGAGCGTCTGTGCGGGCTTAAAAGCCGGACCTTCCTCGCCGAACTGATGCCGCACTACCCGATCTACGTGCCGCTGTTGCCCGATTCCGCCCAAGAGGCGATGGGCCAAGTGCATCCACGGGCGCAGATCACCTTCGACATCCTGATGCGCGAAGGTTTCGAGACCGATCACTACATCGACATCTTCGACGGTGGCCCGACCCTGCATGCCCGCGTGTCAGGGATCCGTTCGATCGCCCAGAGCCGTGTGGTGCCAGTGAAAATCGGCGAGCCGGTCAAAGGCGCCGGTCGTCAATACCTGGTGGCCAATGCGCAGTTGCAGGATTACCGCGCGGTATTGCTCGATCTGGACTACGCGCCGGGTAAACCGGTGACCCTGGATCTTGAAGCGGCAGAAGCCCTGGGCGTCGGCGAAGGTGCCAGCGTGCGCCTGGTTGCGGTTTAAAGCCTTACAGCGAGTTTCGCGGGTGGCGTCAGCGCCGCCTGTTTGAGGAGATAGCATGATCGTTCGTCCCGTACGCAGCAGCGATTTACCCGCTCTGATCGACCTGGCCCGCAGCACCGGCACCGGCCTGACTACCTTGCCGGCCAACGAAGAGCGCCTGGCGCATCGGGTTGGCTGGGCGGAAAAGACTTTTCGCGGCGAAGCCGAGCGCGGTGACGCGGACTACTTGTTCGTGCTTGAAGACGACGACGGCCGGGTGGTGGGCATTTCGGCGATTGCCGGTGCGGTTGGCCTGCGTGAGCCTTGGTATAACTTCCGGGTCGGCCTGACTGTCAGCGCCTCTCAGGAGCTGAAGATCTACCGCGAGATCCCGACGCTGTTCCTGGCCAACGACCTGACCGGCAACTCCGAGCTGTGCTCGTTGTTCCTGCATGCCGATTACCGCACTGGCCTCAACGGCCGCATGCTGGCCAAGGCGCGGATGCTGTTTATCGCGGAATTCCCGCAATTGTTCGGCAACAAGATCATCGCCGAAATGCGCGGCATGTCCGACGAAGCCGGGCGCTCGCCGTTCTGGGAAAGCCTGGGCCGGCACTTCTTCAAGATGGAGTTCAGCCAGGCCGATTACCTGACCGGGGTCGGTAACAAGGCCTTTATCGCCGAACTGATGCCGAAATTCCCGTTGTATACCTGCTTCCT
>NZ_CABVHY010000074.1 GCF_902497875.1 Pseudomonas fluorescens | reverse complement strand
CACGACGTTCTAAACCCAGCTCGCGTACCACTTTAAATGGCGAACAGCCATACCCTTGGGACCGGCTTCAGCCCCAGGATGTGATGAGCCGACATCGAGGTGCCAAACACCGCCGTCGATATGAACTCTTGGGCGGTATCAGCCTGTTATCCCCGGAGTACCTTTTATCCGTTGAGCGATGGCCCTTCCATACAGAACCACCGGATCACTAAGACCTACTTTCGTACCTGCTCGACGTGTCTGTCTCGCAGTCAAGCGCGCTTTTGCCTTTATACTCTACGACCGATTTCCGACCGGTCTGAGCGCACCTTCGTACTCCTCCGTTACTCTTTAGGAGGAGACCGCCCCAGTCAAACTACCCACCATACACTGTCCTCGATCCGGATAACGGACCTGAGTTAGAACCTCAAAGTTGCCAGGGTGGTATTTCAAGGTTGGCTCCACGCGAACTGGCGTCCACGCTTCAAAGCCTCCCACCTATCCTACACAAGCAAATTCAAAGTCCAGTGCAAAGCTATAGTAAAGGTTCACGGGGTCTTTCCGTCTAGCCGCGGATACACTGCATCTTCACAGCGATTTCAATTTCACTGAGTCTCGGGTGGAGACAGCGCCGCCATCGTTACGCCATTCGTGCAGGTCGGAACTTACCCGACAAGGAATTTCGCTACCTTAGGACCGTTATAGTTACGGCCGCCGTTTACCGGGGCTTCGATCAAGAGCTTCGCGTTAGCTAACCCCATCAATTAACCTTCCGGCACCGGGCAGGCGTCACACCCTATACGTCCACTTTCGTGTTTGCAGAGTGCTGTGTTTTTAATAAACAGTCGCAGCGGCCTGGTATCTTCGACCGGCATGGGCTTACGCAGTAAATGCT
This sequence comes from Pseudomonas fluorescens, assembly GCF_902497875.1. Classification (GTDB taxonomy): domain Bacteria; phylum Pseudomonadota; class Gammaproteobacteria; order Pseudomonadales; family Pseudomonadaceae; genus Aquipseudomonas; species Aquipseudomonas fluorescens_BR. The sequence continues at coordinate 2,540 of NZ_CABVHY010000074.1, read as the reverse complement.
TCACCCTCACCGGCGCACCTTCTCCCGAAGTTACGGTGCCATTTTGCCTAGTTCCTTCACCCGAGTTCTCTCAAGCGCCTTGGTATTCTCTACCCAACCACCTGTGTCGGTTTGGGGTACGGTTCCTGGTTACCTGAAGCTTAGAAGCTTTTCTTGGAAGCATGGCATCAACCACTTCGTGTTCTAAAAGAACACTCGTCATCAGCTCTCGGCCTTAAGATCCCGGATTTACCTAAGATCTCAGCCTACCACCTTAAACTTGGACAACCAACGCCAAGCTGGCCTAGCCTTCTCCGTCCCTCCATCGCAATAACCAGAAGTACAGGAATATTAACCTGTTTTCCATCGACTACGCTTTTCAGCCTCGCCTTAGGGACCGACTAACCCTGCGTCGATTAACGTTGCGCAGGAAACCTTGGTCTTTCGGCGTGGGTGTTTTTCACACCCATTATCGTTACTCATGTCAGCATTCGCACTTCTGATACCTCCAGCAAGCTTCTCAACTCACCTTCACAGGCTTACAGAACGCTCCTCTACCGCATCACCTAAGTGATACCCGTAGCTTCGGTGTATGGTTTGAGCCCCGTTAAATCTTCCGCGCAGGCCGACTCGACTAGTGAGCTATTACGCTTTCTTTAAAGGGTGGCTGCTTCTAAGCCAACCTCCTAGCTGTCTAAGCCTTCCCACATCGTTTCCCACTTAACCATAACTTTGGGACCTTAGCTGACGGTCTGGGTTGTTTCCCTTTTCACGACGGACGTTAGCACCCGCCGTGTGTCTCCCATGCTCGGCACTTGTAGGTATTCGGAGTTTGCATCGGTTTGGTAAGTCGGGATGACCCCCTAGCCGAAACAGTGCTCTACCCCCTACAGTGATACATGAGGCGCTACCTAAATAGCTTTCGAGGAGAACCAGCTATCTCCGAGCTTGATTAGCCTTTCACTCCGATCCACAGGTCATCCGCTAACTTTTCAACGGTAGTCGGTTCGGTCCTCCAGTTAGTGTTACCCAACCTTCAACCTGCCCATGGATAGATCGCCCGGTTTCGGGTCTATTCCCAGCGACTAGACGCCCTATTAAGACTCGCTTTCGCTACGCCTCCCCTATTCGGTTAAGCTCGCCACTGAAAATAAGTCGCTGACCCATTATACAAAAGGTACGCAGTCACCCAACAAAGTGGGCTCCCACTGCTTGTACGCATACGGTTTCAGGATCTATTTCACTCCCCTCTCCGGGGTTCTTTTCGCCTTTCCCTCACGGTACTAGTTCACTATCGGTCAGTCAGTAGTATTTAGCCTTGGAGGATGGTCCCCCCATATTCAGACAAGGTTTCTCGTGCCCCGTCCTACTCGATTTCATGACTAAGAGATTTTCGCGTACAGGGCTATCACCCACTATGGCCGCACTTTCCAGAGCGTTCCGCTAATCTCAAAGCCACTTAAGGGCTAGTCCCCGTTCGCTCGCCACTACTAAGGGAATCTCGGTTGATTTCTTTTCCTCAGGGTACTTAGATGTTTCAGTTCCCCTGGTTCGCTTCTTACGCCTATGTATTCAGCGTAAGATACCTAACTTATGTTAGGTGGGTTCCCCCATTCAGACATCTCCGGATCAAAGTCTGTTTGCCGACTCCCCGAAGCTTTTCGCAGGCTACCACGTCTTTCATCGCCTCTGACTGCCAAGGCATCCACCGTATGCGCTTCTTCACTTGACCATATAACCCCAAGCAATCTGGTTATACTGTGAAGACGACATTCGCCGAAAATTCGCAATTACTCACAAATTTTACCTTAGCCTGTAACAACACCAGTGAAAGTGTTGTCCAGTCTATCTTTCTATCACATACCCAAATTTTTAAAGAACGATCTAATCAAAGACTAGAAATCAACATTTAGCCTTCATTCGAAGGAAATGCTCATTTCTAAGCTTTACGTGTCAGAAGCAGTAAGTGGTGGAGCCAAACGGGATCGAACCGTTGACCTCCTGCGTGCAAGGCAGGCGCTCTCCCAGCTGAGCTATGGCCCCGTATTTCTACAGGCGTTTCCCACACAAAATTGGTGGGTCTGGGCAGATTCGAACTGCCGACCTCACCCTTATCAGGGGTGCGCTCTAACCAACTGAGCTACAGACCCAATTTCGGGCTGCTTCTTTATCGTCTTCTTCAATGAATCAAGCAATTCGTGTGGGAACTTATGGAGCAGCTGATGTCGTCGATTAAGGAGGTGATCCAGCCGCAGGTTCCCCTACGGCTACCTTGTTACGACTTCACCCCAGTCATGAATCACACCGTGGTAACCGTCCTCCCGAAGGTTAGACTAGCTACTTCTGGTGCAACCCACTCCCATGGTGTGACGGGCGGTGTGTACAAGGCCCGGGAACGTATTCACCGCGACATTCTGATTCGCGATTACTAGCGATTCCGACTTCACGCAGTCGAGTTGCAGACTGCGATCCGGACTACGATCGGTTTTCTGGGATTAGCTCCACCTCGCGGCTTGGCAACCCTCTGTACCGACCATTGTAGCACGTGTGTAGCCCAGGCC
>NZ_CABVHY010000073.1 GCF_902497875.1 Pseudomonas fluorescens | reverse complement strand
CACGACGTTCTAAACCCAGCTCGCGTACCACTTTAAATGGCGAACAGCCATACCCTTGGGACCGGCTTCAGCCCCAGGATGTGATGAGCCGACATCGAGGTGCCAAACACCGCCGTCGATATGAACTCTTGGGCGGTATCAGCCTGTTATCCCCGGAGTACCTTTTATCCGTTGAGCGATGGCCCTTCCATACAGAACCACCGGATCACTAAGACCTACTTTCGTACCTGCTCGACGTGTCTGTCTCGCAGTCAAGCGCGCTTTTGCCTTTATACTCTACGACCGATTTCCGACCGGTCTGAGCGCACCTTCGTACTCCTCCGTTACTCTTTAGGAGGAGACCGCCCCAGTCAAACTACCCACCATACACTGTCCTCGATCCGGATAACGGACCTGAGTTAGAACCTCAAAGTTGCCAGGGTGGTATTTCAAGGTTGGCTCCACGCGAACTGGCGTCCACGCTTCAAAGCCTCCCACCTATCCTACACAAGCAAATTCAAAGTCCAGTGCAAAGCTATAGTAAAGGTTCACGGGGTCTTTCCGTCTAGCCGCGGATACACTGCATCTTCACAGCGATTTCAATTTCACTGAGTCTCGGGTGGAGACAGCGCCGCCATCGTTACGCCATTCGTGCAGGTCGGAACTTACCCGACAAGGAATTTCGCTACCTTAGGACCGTTATAGTTACGGCCGCCGTTTACCGGGGCTTCGATCAAGAGCTTCGCGTTAGCTAACCCCATCAATTAACCTTCCGGCACCGGGCAGGCGTCACACCCTATACGTCCACTTTCGTGTTTGCAGAGTGCTGTGTTTTTAATAAACAGTCGCAGCGGCCTGGTATCTTCGACCGGCATGGGCTTACGCAGTAAATGCTTCACCCTCACCGGCGCACCTTCTCCCGAAGTTACGGTGCCATTTTGCCTAGTTCCTTCACCCGAGTTCTCTCAAGCGCCTTGGTATTCTCTACCCAACCACCTGTGTCGGTTTGGGGTACGGTTCCTGGTTACCTGAAGCTTAGAAGCTTTTCTTGGAAGCATGGCATCAACCACTTCGTGTTCTAAAAGAACACTCGTCATCAGCTCTCGGCCTTAAGATCCCGGATTTACCTAAGATCTCAGCCTACCACCTTAAACTTGGACAACCAACGCCAAGCTGGCCTAGCCTTCTCCGTCCCTCCATCGCAATAACCAGAAGTACAGGAATATTAACCTGTTTTCCATCGACTACGCTTTTCAGCCTCGCCTTAGGGACCGACTAACCCTGCGTCGATTAACGTTGCGCAGGAAACCTTGGTCTTTCGGCGTGGGTGTTTTTCACACCCATTATCGTTACTCATGTCAGCATTCGCACTTCTGATACCTCCAGCAAGCTTCTCAACTCACCTTCACAGGCTTACAGAACGCTCCTCTACCGCATCACCTAAGTGATACCCGTAGCTTCGGTGTATGGTTTGAGCCCCGTTAAATCTTCCGCGCAGGCCGACTCGACTAGTGAGCTATTACGCTTTCTTTAAAGGGTGGCTGCTTCTAAGCCAACCTCCTAGCTGTCTAAGCCTTCCCACATCGTTTCCCACTTAACCATAACTTTGGGACCTTAGCTGACGGTCTGGGTTGTTTCCCTTTTCACGACGGACGTTAGCACCCGCCGTGTGTCTCCCATGCTCGGCACTTGTAGGTATTCGGAGTTTGCATCGGTTTGGTAAGTCGGGATGACCCCCTAGCCGAAACAGTGCTCTACCCCCTACAGTGATACATGAGGCGCTACCTAAATAGCTTTCGAGGAGAACCAGCTATCTCCGAGCTTGATTAGCCTTTCACTCCGATCCACAGGTCATCCGCTAACTTTTCAACGGTAGTCGGTTCGGTCCTCCAGTTAGTGTTACCCAACCTTCAACCTGCCCATGGATAGATCGCCCGGTTTCGGGTCTATTCCCAGCGACTAGACGCCCTATTAAGACTCGCTTTCGCTACGCCTCCCCTATTCGGTTAAGCTCGCCACTGAAAATAAGTCGCTGACCCATTATACAAAAGGTACGCAGTCACCCAACAAAGTGGGCTCCCACTGCTTGTACGCATACGGTTTCAGGATCTATTTCACTCCCCTCTCCGGGGTTCTTTTCGCCTTTCCCTCACGGTACTAGTTCACTATCGGTCAGTCAGTAGTATTTAGCCTTGGAGGATGGTCCCCCCATATTCAGACAAGGTTTCTCGTGCCCCGTCCTACTCGATTTCATGACTAAGAGATTTTCGCGTACAGGGCTATCACCCACTATGGCCGCACTTTCCAGAGCGTTCCGCTAATCTCAAAGCCACTTAAGGGCTAGTCCCCGTTCGCTCGCCACTACTAAGGGAATCTCGGTTGATTTCTTTTCCTCAGGGTACTTAGATGTTTCAGTTCCCCTGGTTCGCTTCTTACGCCTATGTATTCAGCGTAAGATACCTAACTTATGTTAGGTGGGTTCCCCCATTCAGACATCTCCGGATCAAAGTCTGTTTGCCGACTCCCCGAAGCTTTTCGCAGGCTACCACGTCTTTCATCGCCTCTGACTGCCAAGGCATCCACCGTATGCGCTTCTTCACTTGACCATATAACCCCAAGCAATCTGGTTATACTGTGAAGACGACATTCGCCGAAAATTCGATTCTTGCTCATAAAGAGCAACTCACAAATTTTACCTTAGCCTGTAACAACACCAGTGAAAGTGTTGTCCAGTCTATCTTTCTATCACATACCCAAATTTTTAAAGAACGATCTAATCAAAAAGATCAGAAATCAACATTCACCATCATTCGATGGAATGCTCATTTCTAAGCTTTACAATACAGAAGCAGTAAATGGTGGAGCCAAACGGGATCGAACCGTTGACCTCCTGCGTGCAAGGCAGGCGCTCTCCCAGCTGAGCTATGGCCCCGTATTTCTACAGGCGTTTCCCACACAAAATTGGTGGGTCTGGGCAGATTCGAACTGCCGACCTCACCCTTATCAGGGGTGCGCTCTAACCAACTGAGCTACAGACCCAATTTCGGGCTGCTTCTTTATCGTCTTCTTCAATGAATCAAGCAATTCGTGTGGGAACTTATGGAGCAGCTGATGTCGTCGATTAAGGAGGTGATCCAGCCGCAGGTTCCCCTACGGCTACCTTGTTACGACTTCACCCCAGTCATGAATCACACCGTGGTAACCGTCCTCCCGAAGGTTAGACTAGCTACTTCTGGTGCAACCCACTCCCATGGTGTGACGGGCGGTGTGTACAAGGCCCGGGAACGTATTCACCGCGACATTCTGATTCGCGATTACTAGCGATTCCGACTTCACGCAGTCGAGTTGCAGACTGCGATCCGGACTACGATCGGTTTTCTGGGATTAGCTCCACCTCGCGGCTTGGCAACCCTCTGTACCGACCATTGTAGCACGTGTGTAGCC
>NZ_CABVHY010000072.1 GCF_902497875.1 Pseudomonas fluorescens | reverse complement strand
CGCCGGTGCGGTCGAAGCCATCAGCAGCGATGGTGCGGTCATAACCGTCGGCGGCGAAGGTGTTGGCAGCCAGGACGGAGAGGGTCAGGGCGATGATCAGTCTGGTTTTCATGGCGGTTACTCCGGTTCGTTTGCGTAGCGTGCGTTAGGTATGGATTGAATGTTACGCTTGTTAAATTGATTAAAAAGCGCAAATAAATGCTTATATTTATCGAATTAATAGATGCGTTATGCGAGCGCTTTGCTTGGCCGGTTCGCACTGGCATAGATAAGCGTTGCTTGAATTCGATTGATGCTGAGGATGCGCGGTGGGAATTAACCGAGCATTAATCGATGGGGCTGCTATCCAAAACTCATGAAAAAGGGGCAGAACCCTTGCAAGGTCTGCCCCTTCTTTTTACCGCCTGTAGCGTTAGTCAGTCTCGATCCGCGAGTGTTTGCGGGTGTCTTTCATGGTGATATAGACCAGCAGCGAAACCGCGATGCAAGCGGTGACATACCAGTAGTAACCGGTTTCCATGCCGATGCTCTTGAACCACAGCGCGATGTATTCAGCGGTGCCGCCGAAGATCGATACGGTCAGTGCATACGGCAGGCCGACGCCCAGGGCGCGGATTTCGGTCGGGAACAGTTCGGCTTTGACCACCGCGTTGATCGAGGTGTAGCCGCTGACGATGATCAGCGCGGCCATGATCAGGAAGAACGCACCCCACCAGGTCTGGACGGTGTGCAGGGTGGTGAGGATCGGCACGGTGAACAGGGTCCCGAGAATACCGAAGGCAATCAGGATTGGCCGCCGCCCGACTTTATCCGAAAGCCCGCCCACCAGCGGTTGCAGACACATGAACAGGAACAGCGTCGCTGCCGAGATGGTGGTGGAGTCGGAAATGCTCATGCCGACGGTGTTCACCAGGTACTTCTGCATGTAAGTGGTGTAGGTGTAGAAAGCCAGAGTACCGCCCATGGTCAGACCGACCACGGTCATCAGTTCCTTCGGATGGCGCATCAAGGTGCGCATCGCGCTTTCCTTGGCCTTCACTTTCTTGGTGAACGACTCGGTTTCTTCCATGCCGCGACGCAGGTACAGCGCGACTACGGCACACAGCGCGCCGATGGCGAACGGGATGCGCCAGCCCCAGGCGTACAGCTGTTCGGTGGTCAGGGTTTGTTGCAGCACGATCAGTACCGCCAGGGCGATGAGCTGGCCGGAGATCAGCGTCACGTACTGGAAACTGGAGAAGAAGCCGCGACGTTCCTTGGTCGCCATTTCGCTGAGGTAAGTCGCCGAGGTGCCGTACTCGCCGCCGACCGACAGGCCCTGCAGCAAGCGAGCGAACACCAGCAGGATCGGCGCGCCGATACCGATGGTTTCATAACCCGGGCTCAGGGCGATCAGCAGTGAGCCGAAGCACATCAGATACACCGAGGCCATCAACGCGGCTTTACGGCCGACGCGGTCGGCGTAGAGACCCATCAGCCAGCCACCGATCGGACGCATCAGGAAGCCCACGGCGAAGATCGCCGCCGTATTCAGAAGCTGTGCGGTGGTGTCGCCCTTGGGAAAGAAGGCTTTGGCGAAATACAGCGAGAAAGCGGCGTAGACGTACCAGTCATACCACTCGACCATGTTGCCGACAGAGCCGCTGAAAATCGATTTGATACGGCTGGAAGTGGTTCGTACTTTCGCCGGCGCAGCCGCCGACCCAAGAGGCAGGGTATTGGAGTTATCCATATAGGATCCTTCATCTCATTGTTTTTGTGGAGCACGTCGAAACGCAACCTGACAGGTCTATAGCAGGAGTTGTGCCAGAACGGAGAGGCTTGATTTAGAGGGGTTGCGGGGATTTTGTGAGCGGAAATCCGCTTGTTTGCGGGGTGGGCGTGAGCGGAAATCCGCCTATTCGGTGCGAGTCCATAATGGTCGTTGCCTGCGTGGGCCCCATCGCGAGCAAGCTCGCTCCCACAAGGGATTGATGGTGGGTCAGCAATTTGTGGCACAACACACATCAAATGTGGGAGCGAGCTTGCTCGCGATGGGGCCAGAACAGGCAACCTAAAATGAAGGTCAGAAGAATCACTCCTCCTTCAAAAACATCTCCCGCGCCAACCCATGGCGCTGCATCTTTTCGTTAAAGGTCCGCCGCGGCAGTTGCAACTCGGCAAGCACCGCCTTGATATCGCCTTTGTGCCGGGTCAACGCCGCTCTGAGGCAATGCGCTTCAAAGGCCTCCTGCTGCGCAGCGAGGGACTGACCGGGTTCGACGCCTTCAGATTCGGGTTCGCCGAGCCCAAGCACCTGACGCTCGGCGACGTTGGCCAGTTCACGGACGTTGCCTGGCCAGTCGTGGCTGAGCAGGCGGCTCAATTGCGGACCGCTCAATGGCGGGAAACTGCGCCCCAGTCGTTCAGCGGCGTTGTGGGCGAAGTGCTCGAACAGCAGCGGAATGTCTTCGCGGCGCTCGCGTAACGGCGGCAGGCGCAATTCAGCGACGTTTAGCCGATAGGCGAGGTCTTCGCGAAAACGTCCGGCGCGGGCCTCATCGAGCAGGTCGGGCTTGGTCGCGGCGATGATCCGCAGGTCGACCCGGATGCTCTGGTTCGAACCCAGCCGCTCAAGTTTCTGCTCTTGCAACACCCGCAGCAGTTTGACCTGCTGGGCCAGCGGCATGCTTTCGATTTCATCGAGAAACAGCGTGCCGCCATCGGCGTATTCGAGCTTGCCGATGCGCTTGCCTTGGGCGCCGGTAAAGGCACCGCTTTCATGGCCGAACAGCTCGGCTTCGAACAACTGCTCGGGGATGGCCGCGCAATTCAGCGCCACAAACGGCTTGTCGGCGCGCGGGCCGAAATCGTGCAGACAGCGGGCGACCAGCTCCTTGCCGCTGCCGGTTTCACCACGGATCAGCACATTGACCGGCAAGGCCGCGAGGTCGAGCACCTGTCGGCGCAAGGTTTGCAGGCCACGGGAAACTCCCAGCAGGCTGGCGTCGAGCTTGGCACGGTTGTCGGCCTGCTCGTGCAGGGCGCGGTTTTCCAATACCAGCCGGCGTTTATCCAGCGCCCGGCGCAGGCTGCTGAGGAGGGTCTCGGGGCTGAAGGGTTTTTCCAGAAAGTCGTAGGCACCGTCGCGCATTGCCTCGACCGCCATCGGCACATCGCCATGGCCGGTGAGCAGGATCAGTGGCAGGTCGGCGTCCAGCGCCTGGACCTTGCTCAGCAACTCCAGGCCACCCATGCCGGGCATACGCACGTCGCTGAGAATCACCCCGGGGAAATCCCTTGGCAGTTGCGCCAGGCAGTCTTCGGCGCGGCTGAACAGTTGCACCACAAAACCCGAGAGGCTCAGCCATTGCTCCACGGCGCTGCGGATACTGGCTTCATCGTCGACCACAATAACCGAGTTCAACATGGGCTTTGCTCCTGCGT
>NZ_CABVHY010000071.1 GCF_902497875.1 Pseudomonas fluorescens | reverse complement strand
CCGGATGATTTTTTTGTGGATCTGGAGATGAATGAGCCCACTCAACCCGCAGCTTCATGCCAACTAGACGGTTCAGAAGACTTGAACCAGTTGTTACGGGCGGCTGGTGGGAACATCTCACATTTGGCACGGCACCTAGGGGTCAGCCGCAATACGCTGTACAAGCGATTACGCAAATCAGACACCTGAAGACTCAACCAATTGTCGATACGTCTTTGCTCACCTCCAATATTTTGGCTATATTTGGCCAAAATATTGGAGATGCCAAATGATTACTGTCCCGTTAGGCGAAGCCAAGAACAACCTGTCCAAGCTGGTTGATGATGCCGCTGCCGGCCAGATCATCACAATTGCCAAACACGGTCGGGCCCTTGCCCGCCTTGTCCCTGTAGGAAAACCCACAGGCCGACGTATCGGCGCAATGAAAGGCAAACTGATCTTGCCTGAGGACTTTGATGCACCACTGCCAGACGACATGCTGGATGCATTTGAAGGAGCTCAAGGATGAGGGTTTTGCTCGACACTCATATTTTGCTATGGACCTTGAGTGACGACCCAAAACTTTCAGGCAAGGCCAGGAAACTGATTGAGAGCGCCACTGAGATTTATATCAGCACAGCGTCTTTTTGGGAGATGGCTATCAAAGTGGGGCTGGGCAAACTGAATGTCGATCTTGAAGGCATAAGGGACTCCTGCCTCGAAAGCGGATTCATAGAGCTACCTGTCACGTTTGAGCACGCCATCGCGGTCAAGGACCTGGAGCATCATCATCGAGATCCGTTCGACCGGCTCATTGTAGCAACCACAATGACAGAGCCCATGAAGCTCCTGACTGCCGACCCTATGGTCGCCAAGTACACCTCTCTGGCTATTCTGGTTTGATCTGTCGCCTGCGGTAGTTGGATTGTTAAGGTCACTCCCATTCTGGGCCTGACTCCAGATCATTCGCGAGCAGGCTCGCTCCCACAGGGGATCTCCTGTGAACCCAATACTAATGAACACCTAAGATCAAATGTGCGAGCCTGCTCGCGATGGTTTCAGTCGAGACACCACAGTACTTGCGCCTTCCCTATAAACAAAAACCCGCACAAGGCGGGTTTTTGTTTATAGCAAACGCAGCAATCAGTCAGCCAAACGCCAGGTCGTCCCACCCTTGCCATCTTCCAGCACCACGCCCATGGCGGTGAGCTGGTCGCGGATGCGGTCGGATTCGGCCCAGTCCTTGTTGGCACGAGCGGCCAGACGCGCCTGGATCAGCGCATCGACCTCGGCCGCATCGACCCGGCCTTCAGCGCCGGCCTGCAGGAAGTCTTCGGCTTCCAGTTGCAGCACACCGAGCACGCTGGCCAGTTCTTTCAAGCGTGCCGCCAGACCGGCCGCCGCGTGCACATCGCTGTCGCGCAGGCGGTTGATCTCGCGCACCATTTCGAACAGCACCGCGCAAGCTTCCGGGGTACCGAAGTCGTCGTTCATCACCTGGGCGAAACGCTCGACGAAGGCTTCGCCGCCGGCAGGCGCCACGGTCGGCAGGCCTTTCAACGCGTGGTAGAAACGTTCCAGGGCGCCCTTGGCGTCCTTGAGGTTGTCTTCCGAGTAGTTGATCGCGCTGCGGTAGTGGCTCGACACCAGCAGGTAACGCACGACTTCCGGGTGGTACTTTTCCAGCACGTCGCGAATGGTGAAGAAGTTGTTCAAGGACTTGGACATCTTCTCGCCATTGATGCGAATCATGCCGCAATGCATCCACGCGTTGGCGTAGGTCTTGCCGGTGGCCGCTTCGCTCTGGGCGATTTCGTTTTCGTGGTGCGGGAACTCAAGGTCGCTGCCGCCGCCATGAATGTCGAAGGTCTCGCCGAGGCAGCAGGTGGACATCACCGAGCATTCGATGTGCCAGCCCGGACGACCGTCACCCCACGGTGATGGCCAGCTCGGCTCGCCCGGCTTGGTGCCTTTCCACAGCACGAAGTCCAGCGGGTCCTGTTTCGACTCGTCGACTTCGATCCGCGCGCCGATGCGCAGGTCTTCGATCTTCTTGCGCGACAGCTTGCCATAACCCATGAACTTGGCAACGCGGTAGTAGACGTCGCCATTGCCCGGGGCGTAGGCGTACCCCTTGTCGATCAGGGTCTGGATCATGGTCAACATGCCCGGAATGTGGTCCGTGGCACGTGGCTCCATGTCCGGCTTGAGGATGTTGAGGCGCGCCTCGTCCTCGTGCATGGCCTTGATCATCCGTTCGGTCAATGCATCAAACGGCTCGCCGTTCTCGCGAGCCCGGTTGATGATCTTGTCTTCGATGTCGGTGATGTTGCGCACGTAGGTCAGGTTATAACCGCTGAACCGCAACCAGCGGGTCACCAGGTCGAACGCGACCATGCTGCGGCCATGGCCAATGTGGCAGTAGTCGTACACGGTCATCCCGCAGACGTACATGCGCACATTGTTGCCATCCAGAGGCTTGAAGACTTCTTTGCTCTTGGTGAGCGTGTTGTAGATCGTAAGCACTGAGTGCTCCTTCCTTAACGCTGAATCACTGGCCCCACGAATCTCGCAGGGTCACGGTACGGTTGAACACCGGCTGACCTGGTTTCGAGTCTTTGATATCCGCGCAGAAGTAGCCTTCGCGCTCGAACTGGAAACGGTCTTCCGGTTGTGCTTGAGCCAATGACGGTTCAGCACGACAACCGGTGAGCACCTGCAGTGAATCAGGGTTGATGTTGTCCAGGAAACCTTCGCTGTCTTCAGCCTTCTCAGGGTTCGGCGAACGGAACAGGCGATCGTACAGACGCACTTCGCACTCGACGCTGGCCGCGGCCGGGACCCAGTGCACCACGCCTTTGACCTTGCGGCCTTCAGGGTTCTTGCCCAGTGTTTCCGGGTCATACGAGCAACGCAGTTCGACGATGTTGCCATCGGCGTCCTTGATCGCTTCGTCGGCACGGATCACGTAGCTGCCGCGCAGGCGCACTTCGCCGTTCGGCTCCAGGCGCTTGTAGCCTTTTGGCGGCTCTTCCATGAAGTCTTCACGGTCGATGTAGATCTCACGGGCGAACGGCAGCACGCGCACGCCCATGTCTTCTTTCGGGTGGCATGCCAACTCGAGGTTCTCGACCTGACCTTCCGGGTAATTGGTGATCACGACTTTCAGCGGACGCAGCACGCACATGGCACGCGGGGCGCTGTGGTCGAGGTCGTCGCGGATGCTGAATTCCAGCATGCCAAAGTCGACCACGCCTTCGGAACGGTTGGTGCCGACCATGTCGCAGAAGTTGCGGATCGATTTCGGGGTATAACCACGGCGGCGGAAACCCGATAGCGTGGACATGCGCGGGTCATCCCAGCCGTGAACGTGTTTCTCGTCAACCAACTGCTTGAGCTTGCGCTTGCTGGTGATGGTGTAGTTCAGGTTCAACCGCGAGAACTCGTACTGACGCGGGTGCGCCGGGACTGGCAGGTTGTCGAGGAACCAGTCGTACAGCGGACGGTGGCCTTCGAACTCCAGGGTGCAGATCGAGTGGGTGATGCCTTCGATGGCATCCGACTGACCGTGGGTGAAGTCGTAGTTCGGGTAGATGCACCACGTATCACCGGTCTGGTGGTGGTGCTCGTGACGGATGCGGTACATGATCGGATCGCGCAGGTTCATGTTCGGCGAAGCCATGTCGATTTTGGCCCGCAGGACGCGCTCGCCGTCCTTGAATTCGCCGGCCTTCATGCGCGCGAACCAGTCGAGGTTTTCTTCGACGCTGCGCTCACGGAACGGGCTGTTCTTGCCCGGCTCGGTCAGGTTGCCACGGTATTCCCTGGCTTGCTCCGGGGTCAGGTCGCAAACGTAGGCCTTGCCAGCCTTGATCAGCTCCACCGCCCAATCGTGCAACTGGTCGAAGTACTGCGAGGCATAGCGCACTTCACCGGACCATTGGAAACCCAGCCATTTGATGTCGCTTTCGATGGCGTCGATGTATTCCTGGTCTTCCTTGGCCGGGTTGGTGTCGTCAAAACGCAGGTGCGTGACGCCACCGAATTCCTCGGCCAGGCCGAAGTTCACACAAATCGACTTGGCATGGCCGATGTGCAGGTAGCCGTTGGGCTCTGGCGGAAAACGGGTGACGATCTGCGTGTGCTTACCCGAGTCCAGGTCCGCCTGGATGATCGGGCGCAGGAAATTGACTGGAACGGCAGGTCCGGTCTTGGAATTCGAGGTAGGGTCGACAGTGGGCTTGCTCATAGGATCCTTGGACATACAAGTGCGCGGCCGAAATACGGGCCTGACAAAACAAAGCCGCTATCATAGCCGATGCTGTCAAGCACCTGACAGAGGAGGCCCGAAAACAGCTGCGTTTAATGCACCTGTTTTGAAAAACAGCCTCGAAATTCGCGTCCGGCACGCTAAACTGCGCACCCTGGCGTTTTTTTTGCCAAACCGGTTCGGGCCCGCAGGCAGCGTGAGCGCCCCGAAACCCACGAATTCCTTGAAAGAGCGATAACGATCATGACTAAAGTCAAACTGACGACCAACAAGGGCGACATCGTCCTGGAACTGAACGCCGAAAAAGCCCCGATCACCGTGGCCAACTTCGTCGAATACGTTAAGGCCGGTCACTACGAAAACACCGTATTCCACCGTGTCATTGGTAACTTCATGGTCCAGGGCGGCGGTTTCGAGCCTGGCATGAAGGAAAAGAAAGACAAGCGCCCAAGCATCCAGAACGAAGCCGACAACGGTCTTTCCAACGACAAGTACACCGTCGCCATGGCCCGCACCATGGAGCCGCATTCGGCTTCCGCGCAGTTCTTCATCAACGTTGCCGACAACAGCTTCCTCAACCACAGCGCCAAAACCGCGCAAGGCTGGGGTTATGCAGTATTCGGTAAAGTGGTCGAAGGCAGCGACGTTGTCGACAAGATCAAAGGTGTTGCCACCACTATGAAGTCCGGTCATCAAGACGTGCCAGCAGAAGACGTGATCATCGAGAAAGCCGAGATCATTGAGTGATATTGCTGATTTCAGATTTGCATCTGGAAGAGGAGCGCCCGGATATTACCCGGGCGTTTCTGGATTTACTGAGCGGGCGTGCCCGCTCGGCGCAAGCGTTGTACATATTGGGAGATTTTTTCGAGGCATGGATCGGCGACGATGCCATGACCCCCTACCAGCTTTCCATTTGCCAGGCACTACGGGAACTCAGCGACAGCGGTACGCAGGTGTTCCTGATGCATGGCAATCGCGATTTCATGCTCGGCAAGGCCTTCTGCAAGGCCGCCGGGTGCACTCGGCTCAAAGACCCGAGCGTCGTTGAATTGAACGGCGAGCCGGTGCTGCTGATGCACGGCGACAGCCTCTGCACCCGCGACGAAGCCTATATGCGCATGCGCCGTTACCTGCGCAATCCCGTCACCTTGTTTATCCTGCGGCACCTGCCCTTGGGCACCCGGCACAAGCTGGCGCGCAAACTGCGCAGCGAAAGCCGCACCCAGACCCGGATGAAAGCCAACGACATCGTCGACGTGACCCCCGAGGAAATCCCGCGGATCATGCAGGAATACGGCGTACGCACCCTGGTCCACGGCCACACCCACCGCCCGGCCATCCACAAACTGCAGATCGGCGAGCAAGCGGCCAGACGCATTGTGCTGGGGGATTGGGACCGTCAGGGTTGGGCGTTGCAGGTGGATGAGCAAGGGTTTGCGTTGGCGCCGTTTGACTTCATAGCGCCGTAAAGATCAAAAGATCGCAGCCTGCG
>NZ_CABVHY010000070.1 GCF_902497875.1 Pseudomonas fluorescens | reverse complement strand
AGAGAATGAGAGGTCTTTGCAGATGAGCGGCGCGTTGGTCCGCTCATCGAGGGGCGGTCAGATCAGGTCTTTGGTCATCGCGAGGGTGGCGAAGTTGTCCGCCATGATCGCCATTTCGGTTTGCTGCACATGTTCCGCGCTCAGGATACCGCCTTTGTACGGCAGGTCGCGGGTCGCGCACGCATCTTCCACCAGGGTGCAACGAAAACCCAGGTTCTTGGCTGCGCGTACCGTGGTGCTGACACTGGAGTGACTCATGAAACCGCAGACGATCAAGTCCAGCGAGCCGAGGTCCTGCAGACGTTTTTCCAACTCCGTGCCATGGAAGGCACTGGGCAGCAGCTTGCCGACGATGGTCTCGTCACCTTGTGGCTCGAGGCCCGGGATGAACTCACCGCGTGCGCCTTGCGGGTCGAACATTCCACCCACGGTGCCGAGGTGATGCACATGCACAATCGGCCGGCCGGCAGCGCGGGCCGCGGCGACCAGTTGCTTGATGTTTTCGACGGCAGCATCCATGCCGGTCAGGGCCAATGGGCCACTGAGATACTCTTTCTGGGCATCAATGATGACCAGGCTGGCATGGCTCAAACTGGCCGGTGCATAACCACGGCCGGTGAGTTGAAACATCGTCTTTGGAACGGACATTCTGGGGCTCCTTTGGGTAGGGCTTTTGCGACATTGTCCTCTGGCTGAGCGCTTCTGTGAATCGCTACCAACGTAGGCTGTGTGGTTGCTGGCCTACAGCCTTGTCAAGAGGGTGGTTCTGTTCAAGTAAAAGCTTGAAAAATGGATAGTTCCTACAGTGAGTTGGTGTTTTTCATGCGTCGTCGGGGGGCGTTTTGGCTGTTAGAATCGTCAGTCGTTTTTTCAGGAGTTTGTCCCGTGATCACTTCCCGCCTGCGCACCTTGCGCGACCACATCCGTTGGGCCGTCAGCCGTTTTCATGGGGAGGATCTGTTTTTCGGCCATGGGACTGACAATGCCTGGGACGAAGCCCGTCAATTGGTGCTCGGCGCGTTGCACCTGCCTTGGGAAATTGCCGACAGTTATCTGGACTGCCGCCTGGAAGAGGACGAGTTGGTCAATCTGCAACGCCTGATCACGCGTCGTATCGAAGAGCGGATCCCTACGGCTTACTTGTTGGGTGAGGCGTGGTTCTGCGGTATGTCGTTCATCGTTGACGAACGAGTGCTGATCCCGCGCTCACCGATTGGCGAGCTGATCGAAAAACGATTTGCGCCCTGGTTGGACGCCGAGCCGGCACGCATTCTTGACCTGTGCACCGGTTCGGGCTGCATTGGTATCGCCTGCGCTTATGAGTTCCAGAACGCCGAAGTGGTACTGGCCGATCTGTCGTTCGAAGCGCTGGAAGTCGCCAATCAGAACATTGAACGTCACGGTGTCGACGAGCGGGTCTATACGGTTCAGGGGGATGGTTTCGATGGTCTGCCGGGCCAGCGTTTCGACCTGATCGTTTCCAATCCGCCGTACGTCGATGCCGAAGATTTCGCCGACATGCCGGACGAGTATCAGCATGAGCCCGAGTTGGGTCTGGCCTGCGGTGAGGACGGCTTGAACCTGGTGCGACGCATGCTCAGCGAAGCGGCGGATCACCTGACCGAAAAAGGTTTGCTGATCGTCGAAGTCGGCAACAGCCAGGTGCACGTCGAAGCGCTGTACCCGGAAGTGGACTTCGCCTGGCTCGACTTCGAACACGGCGGCCATGGCGTGTTCATGCTCAGCGCCGAACAGTGCCGTCAGCATCAGGCGGTGTTTGCTTCGAGGGTTTAGAAAGTAGCGAGACCTTCTGCGTACACAAGCCCTGTAGGAGCTGCCGCAGGCTGCGATCTTTTGATCTTGGGTGCCTCGAAAAGATCGCAGCCTTCGGCAACTCCTACGCCGATCGGGTATACCCGTGAAATTGCGGCAACCCGCGATGTCTAGCCCTGCTTCCCAGCCTCCAGCATATTCTCCGGCCGAACCCAGGCATCAAACTCTTCATCGGTCAGATACCCCAACTGCAGCGCGGCCTCACGCAGGGTCAGGTTCTCGGCATAGGCTTTCTTGGCGATTTCTGCCGACTTGTCGTAGCCGATATGCGGGTTCAACGCCGTTACCAGCATCAAGCCACGCTCCAGGTGCGCGGCCATTTGCACCGGGTCGGGTTCCAGTCCGGCGATGCAATGCTGCTGGAAGTTGCTGCAGCCATCGCCCAGCAGGCGGATCGATTGCAGCAGGTTGTGAATGATCACCGGTTTGAACACGTTCAGTTGCAGATGCCCCTGACTGGCGGCGAAGCCGATGGCCACGTCGTTGCCCAGCACCTGGCAGGCGAGCATCGACAGCGCTTCGCACTGGGTCGGATTGACCTTGCCGGGCATGATCGAACTGCCGGGTTCGTTGGCCGGCAGTTTCACCTCTGCAAAGCCGGCCCTAGGGCCAGAACCCAGCAAACGCAGGTCATTGGCGATCTTCATCAACGTCACGGCGAGGGTTTTCAGCGCACCGGAGAGGGTGGTCAACGGCTCATGGCCGGCCAGCGCCGCAAACTTGTTCGGCGCGGTGACAAATGGCAGACCGGAAAGGGCGGCCAGCTCGGCGGCGATCGCTTCGCCAAAACCGTGCGGCGAGTTGAGCCCGGTGCCCACGGCGGTACCGCCCTGGGCCAGTTCGCAGACCGCTGGCAGGGCGCTGCGTATGGCCCTCTCGGCATAGTCCAGTTGCGCGATAAACGCCGAGAGTTCCTGGCCAAAGGTGATCGGCGTCGCGTCCATCAGGTGCGTTCGGCCGGTCTTGACCAGTTTCATGTGCCGCGCTGCCAGCTCCGCCAGCCCGCCGGACAATTCGTTGATGGCTGGCAGCAGATGGTGCTGCACCGCTTGGGCGGCAGCGATATGCATGGCGGTAGGGAAGCAGTCGTTGGAGCTCTGCGAGCGGTTCACATGATCGTTGGGATGCACCGGAACCTTGCCGCCGCGGGGATTGCCGGCCAGTTCGTTGGCGCGTCCGGCGATCACTTCATTGACGTTCATATTGCTCTGGGTGCCGCTACCCGTCTGCCAGACCACTAGCGGGAACTGCGCGTCGTGCTCGCCATCGAGCACTTCATCGGCGGCCTGTTCGATCAGCCGGGCGATGTCGGCGGGCACGTCACCGTTGCGGTCGTTGACCCGCGCAGCGGCTTTCTTGATCAGTGCCAGGGCATGTAGCACGGCGATCGGCATGCGTTCGTTGCCGATGGCGAAGTTGATCAGCGAGCGTTGTGTCTGAGCGCCCCAGTAGGCTTCATCCGGGACTTCAACCTGCCCCAGGCTGTCGGTTTCGATACGGCTCATCGGTCACACTCCGGTTGGTCTGATTCGCCAGTTTAGGCCGTGATCCGCCGTCAGGGTTCCATCGGTCGATTTTTCTACCGTTCGGACCCTGCAAATCAGGCCTGGTAAGGCTTGGGGTTGAGTGACAGCGTTTTTTAGGTGCAGAATGGTCGCCCTTGGGGTTTTACCTCGCCAGCTAGAAAAGGAAACTTGATGACTCGTCTTCGTGCCATCTGTACCGCGGTTGTTCTGGTTTGCGCCAGCGGCCAGGCTCTTGCCGATACCGCCAGCCACAATGCCAGTGCCGAAGCCTTCCTGACTCTGGCACACGCCGACAAGCTCGGTACCCCGGTGTACATGCAAGTGCAACAAATGTTCGCCCAGCGCTTTGAACAAACCAAAGCCCCTGAGTCGAAAAAAGCCCTGCTGGAAACCTACCAGGCCAAGGCTAACGCGGCTCTGGACCAGGCTATTGGCTGGAACAAGCTCAAGCCTGACATGGTCAAGCTCTACACCAGCAACTTCAGCGAAACCGAGCTCAAGGACCTGGTAGCGTTCTACAAATCGCCGCTGGGCAAAAAAGTCCTGGAAAAAATGCCGCAGCTGACTCAGCAATCGGCTCAGATGACTCAGGCCAAGCTGGAAAGCGCGGTACCTGTAGTCAACAAACTGCTGGCTGACATGACTGCCGAACTTGAGCCAAAAGGTGCAGCAGCACCGGCCAAGAAAAAGCCTTAAGCGGAGCCGGGAATGACCATGCAACAACGTATCGAATCGGCGCTGAGCGCATTGCAGCCCGAGCATCTGCACGTACTGGATGAAAGCCATATGCACAGTCGTGGGCTGCAAACCCACTTCAAGGCAGTGCTGGTCAGTGAGCAGTTTGCCGGGCTCAACAGCGTCAAGCGGCACCAAAAGGTTTACGCCACGCTCGGCGACCTGATGGGTGAGTTCCATGCGTTGGCGCTGCATACCTACACGCCTGAAGAATGGGCGAAGATCGGCGCGGCCCCGGCATCGCCGACCTGCGCCGGCGGGAGCAAACCTTAAAATCGCAGCCTTCGGCAGCTCCTCCGGGAGTTGCGCAGGGCGAGCTTTTGTAGGAGCTGCCGCAGGCTGCGATCTTGACGATCTACAGCCAACCGCAGCTGTTTTTGCTAGAATCCGCAACGCGCCACTAACTCAAGTTAGCCGGCGCGTTTTTTTTGCATCCGGTTCACCCTTTACGAGGGTAGCCACCTGGAGATCACCCATGACACAAAACATTGTCGTGGCGGCACTGTATAAGTTCGTCACCCTTGAAGATTACGTAGCCCTGCGCGAGCCACTGCTGCAGGCGATGGTCGATAACGGCGTCAAAGGCACGTTGTTGATCGCTGAAGAAGGCATCAACGGCACCGTTTCCGGCAGCCGCGAAGGCATCGACGGGCTGATGGCCTGGTTGAAGAACGATCCGCGCATGGACGACATCGACCACAAAGAGTCGTACTGCGAAGATCAGCCGTTCTATCGGACCAAGGTCAAGCTCAAGAAAGAAATCGTCACCCTCGGCGTTGACGGTGTCGACCCGAACAAGCAGGTCGGCACCTATGTCGATCCGCAGAACTGGAACGCGCTGATCAGCGATCCGGAAGTATTGTTGATCGACACCCGTAACGATTATGAAGTCTCGATCGGCACCTTCGAAGGCGCCATCGACCCGAAAACCACCAGCTTTCGCGAATTTCCGGACTACATCAAAGCCAACTTCGATCCGGCCAGACACAAGAAAGTCGCGATGTTCTGCACCGGCGGCATCCGCTGCGAGAAGGCTTCGAGCTACATGCTCAGCCAGGGCTTCGACGAGGTGTATCACCTCAAGGGCGGCATTCTGAAGTACCTCGAAGAGGTGCCGCAGGAAGATAGCCAATGGCGCGGCGACTGCTTCGTCTTCGATAACCGGGTCACCGTGCGCCACGACCTCAGCGAAGGAGACTACGATCAATGTCATGCCTGTCGTACACCAATCAGCGTCGAAGATCGCACCTCCGAGCACTATGTGGCCGGCATCAGTTGCCCGCATTGCTGGGATAAACTGAGCGAGAAAACCCGACGCAGTGCCATCGACCGGCAGAAGCAGATCGAGTTGGCGAAAGCCCGCAACCAGCCACATCCGATTGGTTTCAACTACCGCCAGTCCAACACCGAGGCCTGAGTCATGTCCGCACGCTTGCTCTATGTAATGGACCCGATGTGTTCCTGGTGCTGGGGCTTTGCTCCGGTGGCCGAGGCCCTGGCAGAGCAGGCGCGAGCGGCAGGTATCGAGTTGCATCTTGTGGTGGGCGGCTTGAGGACCGGCAGCGGTGCCGCGCTGGAGCCAACTACGCGGCGCTACATCCTTGAGCATTGGCAAGCGGTCACCGAGTCCACTGGCCAACCGTTCAAAACCGAGGGGGCCTTGCCCGACGGTTTTGTCTATGA
>NZ_CABVHY010000069.1:3210-6474 GCF_902497875.1 Pseudomonas fluorescens | reverse complement strand
CACGACGTTCTAAACCCAGCTCGCGTACCACTTTAAATGGCGAACAGCCATACCCTTGGGACCGGCTTCAGCCCCAGGATGTGATGAGCCGACATCGAGGTGCCAAACACCGCCGTCGATATGAACTCTTGGGCGGTATCAGCCTGTTATCCCCGGAGTACCTTTTATCCGTTGAGCGATGGCCCTTCCATACAGAACCACCGGATCACTAAGACCTACTTTCGTACCTGCTCGACGTGTCTGTCTCGCAGTCAAGCGCGCTTTTGCCTTTATACTCTACGACCGATTTCCGACCGGTCTGAGCGCACCTTCGTACTCCTCCGTTACTCTTTAGGAGGAGACCGCCCCAGTCAAACTACCCACCATACACTGTCCTCGATCCGGATAACGGACCTGAGTTAGAACCTCAAAGTTGCCAGGGTGGTATTTCAAGGTTGGCTCCACGCGAACTGGCGTCCACGCTTCAAAGCCTCCCACCTATCCTACACAAGCAAATTCAAAGTCCAGTGCAAAGCTATAGTAAAGGTTCACGGGGTCTTTCCGTCTAGCCGCGGATACACTGCATCTTCACAGCGATTTCAATTTCACTGAGTCTCGGGTGGAGACAGCGCCGCCATCGTTACGCCATTCGTGCAGGTCGGAACTTACCCGACAAGGAATTTCGCTACCTTAGGACCGTTATAGTTACGGCCGCCGTTTACCGGGGCTTCGATCAAGAGCTTCGCGTTAGCTAACCCCATCAATTAACCTTCCGGCACCGGGCAGGCGTCACACCCTATACGTCCACTTTCGTGTTTGCAGAGTGCTGTGTTTTTAATAAACAGTCGCAGCGGCCTGGTATCTTCGACCGGCATGGGCTTACGCAGTAAATGCTTCACCCTCACCGGCGCACCTTCTCCCGAAGTTACGGTGCCATTTTGCCTAGTTCCTTCACCCGAGTTCTCTCAAGCGCCTTGGTATTCTCTACCCAACCACCTGTGTCGGTTTGGGGTACGGTTCCTGGTTACCTGAAGCTTAGAAGCTTTTCTTGGAAGCATGGCATCAACCACTTCGTGTTCTAAAAGAACACTCGTCATCAGCTCTCGGCCTTAAGATCCCGGATTTACCTAAGATCTCAGCCTACCACCTTAAACTTGGACAACCAACGCCAAGCTGGCCTAGCCTTCTCCGTCCCTCCATCGCAATAACCAGAAGTACAGGAATATTAACCTGTTTTCCATCGACTACGCTTTTCAGCCTCGCCTTAGGGACCGACTAACCCTGCGTCGATTAACGTTGCGCAGGAAACCTTGGTCTTTCGGCGTGGGTGTTTTTCACACCCATTATCGTTACTCATGTCAGCATTCGCACTTCTGATACCTCCAGCAAGCTTCTCAACTCACCTTCACAGGCTTACAGAACGCTCCTCTACCGCATCACCTAAGTGATACCCGTAGCTTCGGTGTATGGTTTGAGCCCCGTTAAATCTTCCGCGCAGGCCGACTCGACTAGTGAGCTATTACGCTTTCTTTAAAGGGTGGCTGCTTCTAAGCCAACCTCCTAGCTGTCTAAGCCTTCCCACATCGTTTCCCACTTAACCATAACTTTGGGACCTTAGCTGACGGTCTGGGTTGTTTCCCTTTTCACGACGGACGTTAGCACCCGCCGTGTGTCTCCCATGCTCGGCACTTGTAGGTATTCGGAGTTTGCATCGGTTTGGTAAGTCGGGATGACCCCCTAGCCGAAACAGTGCTCTACCCCCTACAGTGATACATGAGGCGCTACCTAAATAGCTTTCGAGGAGAACCAGCTATCTCCGAGCTTGATTAGCCTTTCACTCCGATCCACAGGTCATCCGCTAACTTTTCAACGGTAGTCGGTTCGGTCCTCCAGTTAGTGTTACCCAACCTTCAACCTGCCCATGGATAGATCGCCCGGTTTCGGGTCTATTCCCAGCGACTAGACGCCCTATTAAGACTCGCTTTCGCTACGCCTCCCCTATTCGGTTAAGCTCGCCACTGAAAATAAGTCGCTGACCCATTATACAAAAGGTACGCAGTCACCCAACAAAGTGGGCTCCCACTGCTTGTACGCATACGGTTTCAGGATCTATTTCACTCCCCTCTCCGGGGTTCTTTTCGCCTTTCCCTCACGGTACTAGTTCACTATCGGTCAGTCAGTAGTATTTAGCCTTGGAGGATGGTCCCCCCATATTCAGACAAGGTTTCTCGTGCCCCGTCCTACTCGATTTCATGACTAAGAGATTTTCGCGTACAGGGCTATCACCCACTATGGCCGCACTTTCCAGAGCGTTCCGCTAATCTCAAAGCCACTTAAGGGCTAGTCCCCGTTCGCTCGCCACTACTAAGGGAATCTCGGTTGATTTCTTTTCCTCAGGGTACTTAGATGTTTCAGTTCCCCTGGTTCGCTTCTTACGCCTATGTATTCAGCGTAAGATACCTAACTTATGTTAGGTGGGTTCCCCCATTCAGACATCTCCGGATCAAAGTCTGTTTGCCGACTCCCCGAAGCTTTTCGCAGGCTACCACGTCTTTCATCGCCTCTGACTGCCAAGGCATCCACCGTATGCGCT
Organism: Pseudomonas fluorescens; assembly: GCF_902497875.1. Taxonomy (GTDB): domain Bacteria; phylum Pseudomonadota; class Gammaproteobacteria; order Pseudomonadales; family Pseudomonadaceae; genus Aquipseudomonas; species Aquipseudomonas fluorescens_BR. The sequence continues at coordinate 3,902 of NZ_CABVHY010000069.1, read as the reverse complement.
TCTTCACTTGACCATATAACCCCAAGCAATCTGGTTATACTGTGAAGACGACATTCGCCGAAAATTCGATTCTTGCTCATAAAGAGCAACTCACAAATTTTACCTTAGCCTGTAACAACACCAGTGAAAGTGTTGTCCAGTCTATCTTTCTATCACATACCCAAATTTTTAAAGAACGATCTAATCAAAAAGATCAGAAATCAACATTCACCATCGTTCGATGGAATGCTCATTTCTAAGCTTTACAATACAGAAGCAGTAAATGGTGGAGCCAAACGGGATCGAACCGTTGACCTCCTGCGTGCAAGGCAGGCGCTCTCCCAGCTGAGCTATGGCCCCGTATTTCTACAGGCGTTTCCCACACAAAATTGGTGGGTCTGGGCAGATTCGAACTGCCGACCTCACCCTTATCAGGGGTGCGCTCTAACCAACTGAGCTACAGACCCAATTTCGGGCTGCTTCTTTATCGTCTTCTTCAATGAATCAAGCAATTCGTGTGGGAACTTATGGAGCAGCTGATGTCGTCGATTAAGGAGGTGATCCAGCCGCAGGTTCCCCTACGGCTACCTTGTTACGACTTCACCCCAGTCATGAATCACACCGTGGTAACCGTCCTCCCGAAGGTTAGACTAGCTACTTCTGGTGCAACCCACTCCCATGGTGTGACGGGCGGTGTGTACAAGGCCCGGGAA
>NZ_CABVHY010000069.1:0-3190 GCF_902497875.1 Pseudomonas fluorescens | reverse complement strand
GTGATACCCGTAGCTTCGGTGTATGGTTTGAGCCCCGTTAAATCTTCCGCGCAGGCCGACTCGACTAGTGAGCTATTACGCTTTCTTTAAAGGGTGGCTGCTTCTAAGCCAACCTCCTAGCTGTCTAAGCCTTCCCACATCGTTTCCCACTTAACCATAACTTTGGGACCTTAGCTGACGGTCTGGGTTGTTTCCCTTTTCACGACGGACGTTAGCACCCGCCGTGTGTCTCCCATGCTCGGCACTTGTAGGTATTCGGAGTTTGCATCGGTTTGGTAAGTCGGGATGACCCCCTAGCCGAAACAGTGCTCTACCCCCTACAGTGATACATGAGGCGCTACCTAAATAGCTTTCGAGGAGAACCAGCTATCTCCGAGCTTGATTAGCCTTTCACTCCGATCCACAGGTCATCCGCTAACTTTTCAACGGTAGTCGGTTCGGTCCTCCAGTTAGTGTTACCCAACCTTCAACCTGCCCATGGATAGATCGCCCGGTTTCGGGTCTATTCCCAGCGACTAGACGCCCTATTAAGACTCGCTTTCGCTACGCCTCCCCTATTCGGTTAAGCTCGCCACTGAAAATAAGTCGCTGACCCATTATACAAAAGGTACGCAGTCACCCAACAAAGTGGGCTCCCACTGCTTGTACGCATACGGTTTCAGGATCTATTTCACTCCCCTCTCCGGGGTTCTTTTCGCCTTTCCCTCACGGTACTAGTTCACTATCGGTCAGTCAGTAGTATTTAGCCTTGGAGGATGGTCCCCCCATATTCAGACAAGGTTTCTCGTGCCCCGTCCTACTCGATTTCATGACTAAGAGATTTTCGCGTACAGGGCTATCACCCACTATGGCCGCACTTTCCAGAGCGTTCCGCTAATCTCAAAGCCACTTAAGGGCTAGTCCCCGTTCGCTCGCCACTACTAAGGGAATCTCGGTTGATTTCTTTTCCTCAGGGTACTTAGATGTTTCAGTTCCCCTGGTTCGCTTCTTACGCCTATGTATTCAGCGTAAGATACCTAACTTATGTTAGGTGGGTTCCCCCATTCAGACATCTCCGGATCAAAGTCTGTTTGCCGACTCCCCGAAGCTTTTCGCAGGCTACCACGTCTTTCATCGCCTCTGACTGCCAAGGCATCCACCGTATGCGCTTCTTCACTTGACCATATAACCCCAAGCAATCTGGTTATACTGTGAAGACGACATTCGCCGAAAATTCGCAATTACTCACAAATTTTACCTTAGCCTGATCCGTTACCAGTGAAAGTAACGTCCAGTCTATCTTTCTATCACATACCCAAATTTTTAAAGAACGATCTAATCAAAAAGATCAGAAATCAACATTCACCATCAATTGATGGAATGCTCATTTCTAAGCTTTAAAACAAAAAAAGCCTCTCTTTAATGAGAAACTTTATCGTCTTCTTCAATGAATCAAGCAATTCGTGTGGGAACTTATGGAGCAGCTGATGTCGTCGATTAAGGAGGTGATCCAGCCGCAGGTTCCCCTACGGCTACCTTGTTACGACTTCACCCCAGTCATGAATCACACCGTGGTAACCGTCCTCCCGAAGGTTAGACTAGCTACTTCTGGTGCAACCCACTCCCATGGTGTGACGGGCGGTGTGTACAAGGCCCGGGAACGTATTCACCGCGACATTCTGATTCGCGATTACTAGCGATTCCGACTTCACGCAGTCGAGTTGCAGACTGCGATCCGGACTACGATCGGTTTTCTGGGATTAGCTCCACCTCGCGGCTTGGCAACCCTCTGTACCGACCATTGTAGCACGTGTGTAGCCCAGGCCGTAAGGGCCATGATGACTTGACGTCATCCCCACCTTCCTCCGGTTTGTCACCGGCAGTCTCCTTAGAGTGCCCACCATTACGTGCTGGTAACTAAGGACAAGGGTTGCGCTCGTTACGGGACTTAACCCAACATCTCACGACACGAGCTGACGACAGCCATGCAGCACCTGTCTCAATGTTCCCGAAGGCACTCCGCTATCTCTAGCAGATTCATTGGATGTCAAGGCCTGGTAAGGTTCTTCGCGTTGCTTCGAATTAAACCACATGCTCCACCGCTTGTGCGGGCCCCCGTCAATTCATTTGAGTTTTAACCTTGCGGCCGTACTCCCCAGGCGGTCAACTTAATGCGTTAGCTGCGCCACTAAGAGCTCAAGGCTCCCAACGGCTAGTTGACATCGTTTACGGCGTGGACTACCAGGGTATCTAATCCTGTTTGCTCCCCACGCTTTCGCACCTCAGTGTCAGTATCAGTCCAGGTGGTCGCCTTCGCCACTGGTGTTCCTTCCTATATCTACGCATTTCACCGCTACACAGGAAATTCCACCACCCTCTACCATACTCTAGCTTGACAGTTTTGAATGCAGTTCCCAGGTTGAGCCCGGGGATTTCACATCCAACTTAACAAACCACCTACGCGCGCTTTACGCCCAGTAATTCCGATTAACGCTTGCACCCTCTGTATTACCGCGGCTGCTGGCACAGAGTTAGCCGGTGCTTATTCTGTCGGTAACGTCAAAACACTTACGTATTAGGTAAATGCCCTTCCTCCCAACTTAAAGTGCTTTACAATCCGAAGACCTTCTTCACACACGCGGCATGGCTGGATCAGGCTTTCGCCCATTGTCCAATATTCCCCACTGCTGCCTCCCGTAGGAGTCTGGACCGTGTCTCAGTTCCAGTGTGACTGATCATCCTCTCAGACCAGTTACGGATCGTCGCCTTGGTGAGCCATTACCCCACCAACTAGCTAATCCGACCTAGGCTCATCTGATAGCGCAAGGCCCGAAGGTCCCCTGCTTTCTCCCGTAGGACGTATGCGGTATTAGCGTCCGTTTCCGAACGTTATCCCCCACTACCAGGCAGATTCCTAGGCATTACTCACCCGTCCGCCGCTCGCCACCAGGTACAAGTACCCGTGCTGCCGCTCGACTTGCATGTGTTAGGCCTGCCGCCAGCGTTCAATCTGAGCCATGATCAAACTCTTCAGTTCAAACATCTTTGGGTTTTTAAGAAACCCTAAACTTGGCTCAGCAATCGTTGGTTACATCTTTGATTTCTCGCGGAGTAACTTGTGATGCTGATAATCTTGTTGACTATCAGTCTGACTCCACAAGCACCCACACGAATTGCTTGATTCAGTTGTTAAAGAGCGGTTGGTTAAGAT
>NZ_CABVHY010000068.1 GCF_902497875.1 Pseudomonas fluorescens | reverse complement strand
GCTGCCGACAGGCTGCGATCTTTTGGGAGCCACCCTCTCCCCGCTGTGAACTCAGCGCTTGCGCAGAATCACGCTACCAATCGAATAACCGGCACCGAAGGAGCTGAGCACCGCCAGCGAGCCGCTCGGCAGATCGTCCTGGTTTTTATGAAAGGCAATCACCGAACCGGCCGAACTGGTGTTGGCATAGGTGTCGAGAATCACCGGCGCTTCTTCTTCCGTGGCTTCGCGGCCGAGGAGTTTTTTGACGATCAGGTGGTTCATGCTGAGGTTGGCCTGGTGTAGCCAGAAGCGCTTCACGTCGCTGATGTTGAGCGTGTTCTCTTCCAGGTGGGTGGCGATCAATTCAGCCACCATCGGGCAGACGTCACGGAAGACCTTGCGACCTTCCTGCACGAACAGTTTGTCCGGTGCACCGACACCCTCTTCGGCGGCGCGGTTGAGGAAGCCGAAGTTGTTGCGGATGTTGTTGGAAAACTTGGTCAGCAGCTTGGTACTGACGATATCGAACTGGTACTTCGAAGTGGCCAGATCGGCGCGCTCGATGATCACTGCGGTCGCCGCGTCGCCAAAGATGAAGTGGCTGTCGCGGTCGCGGAAGTTCAGGTGACCGGTGCAGACTTCCGGGTTGACCATCAGAATCGCCCGGGCCTGGCCGAGCTGGACGCTATTGGTAGCCGCCTGGATACCGAAGGTCGCCGAGGAGCAGGCGACGTTCATGTCAAAGCCGAAACCTTCAATGCCCAGTGCTTCCTGGACTTCGATAGCAATCGCCGGGTAAGCCCGCTGCAGGTTGGAGCAGGCGACGATGACCCCGTCAATGTCGGCGGCGGTCTTGCCGGCGCGCTGCAAGGCTTGCTCGGCAGCGCCGATGGCCATTTGGCAAAGCACCGACCATTCATCGTTGGAGCGCTCGGGCAGACGCGGAGTCATGCGCTGCGGATCAAGGATGCCTTCTTTGTCCATGACAAAACGACTTTTGATCCCCGAGGCCTTTTCAATGAACGCGGCACTGGATTCGGTGAGTGCCTGAACTTCGCCGCGCTCGATGGCTTGGGCGTTATCCGCATTGAACTGCTGCACATAGGCATTGAAAGACTGCACCAGCTCTTCGTTGGAGATGCTGTTGGCCGGGGTGTACAGGCCGGTTCCGCTGATGACGACGTTATGCATGGTCGTTTCTCTAATCTGTTCAGGCAGAAAGTATTGGTACCGACGTACCAATACACAAAGGGTCTGATCCCACTCAATGGAATGAAACCTTGCGTCGCTTTATTCCGATCCGCCCGAACCTGTAGAGGCTCAAAACCGCGGGGCCGGCGTTTATAGGCGCGAAGTTTGCCATAAACGTTGAGTTTTGGCGCCTTTTGCAGGATGCAGCCCCTGCCACAAACTGTAGGAGCTGCCGCAGGCTGCGATCTTTTGACTTTAAAAGAACGAAGATCAAAAGATCGCAGCCTGCGGCAGCTCCTACGCGGGGTTAGGGTTCAACCTGACTCCATTGTTTGCTCAAACGCTTGTCGGAGATGGGTACCTTCGTTCCCAGTTGCTGGGCAAACAGAGAAACCCGGTACTCCTCGAGCCACCAGCGATACAGTTCCAGCTGCGGATCGCGTTTGCCTTCCTGGGCGTGTTTGCTGGCCCGCGCCTGGTATTGCGCCCATAACCCGGCCAGTTCGGTGCTCCAGACCCGGTCTTTCTGGACCTGGCTCGGCAGTTTCTCGAGACGCAACTCGATGGCCTTGAGGAAGCGAGGCAGTTCCTTGAGCCAGATCGCCGGAGTCTCGCGGACAAAACCCGGATACACCAGCTGACTCAATTGTTGCTTGATGTCATTGAGGGCCACCGCCTGCGCCAGGTCGATCTTGCCCTTGAAGCGCTTTTGCAGGCCATGCCAAAGCTTGAGCGTCTCCAGCGTCAGTTTCGCCAGACGCTCGGCGTGCTCGGTCCAGCCACCTCGTTTGCGCTCGGCCAGCGAAGCCAGACCGACGCCATCGCGCGGCAAACTCGCCTCGCCGTCGAGAATGCAGCTGTCGAGGCTGGCCAGCAGAATGTCTTCCACCAGGCTGTCGATGCGCCCCAGCTCGCGGTACATCAACCCCAGATCGGTCAGCCCGGGTAACTTGCCACGGAGGAACTTCGCCGGCTCGGCCAGTTGCTGCATCAACAAACGTTGCAAGGCCCGACGATGCTGAAACTCGGCCTCGGCGGCGGTAGAAAACCGACCTTCCTTGACCGTGCCGTTCTCTTCCACCAGTGCCGGATAAACCGTCATCGACAGCCCGGCGATCTTCTGCTGAGTCTTCTCAGCCACCGCGGCGAAGACTTTGGCCTCCACCGGTTGCTGGCTTTTCGCGGTTTGCGGCACGGCCAACGCGGCCTGGCTGGCTTCGGCAAAACGCGCGGTCAGTTCGGCGAGGTCGCGGCCTTCACCGAGGAACTTGCCTTGGCCGTCGACGATTTCCAGGTTCATCCGCAAATGCCCATCGACCTGCTGTGCCGCTTCGGCCCAGGCTTCGTCGCTGACCCGCGCACCGGTCATGCGCAGCAATTCGCGGCCCAACGCCTGAGGCAACGAGCCCTCGGCAAAGGTCATGCGTTGCAACGCGGCCTTGATGAAATCCGGCACCGGCACGAAGTTCTTGCGCAAGGCCTTGGGCAGGTTGCGTACCAGGGCGATGCATTTGGCCTCGATTACCCCCGGCACCAGCCATTCCAGACGCTCGGACGGCAGTGCCGGCAGCAACGGCGCCGGCACCCGCAAGGTCACGCCATCGCGTGGGTGATTGGGCTCGAAGTGATAACTCAAGGCCAACGCCAGATCGCCCAGGTGCAAGGTATCCGGGTAATGCGCGGCAGTGACTTCACTGGCTTCGCGAGCGAGTACGTCTTCTTCGCGCATCACCAGCAACTGCGGGTCTTTCTGGCTGTGGATGCGATACCAGCTGTCGAAGGTCGCGGTCTGGTGGATATCGGCCGGCAACCGCGCATCGTAGAAGGCGAACAGGGTTTCTTCATCAGCGAGGATGTCACGGCGGCGGGCCTTGGCTTCCAGTTCGTCGAGCTGTTCCAGCAGTTGCTGGTTGGCGGTCAGGCACTTGGCCCGGGACTGGATTTCCCCGCGCACCAAGCCTTCACGGATAAACAGCTCGCGGGACAGCACCGGGTCGATCGGCCCGTAATGCACCGGCCGCCGACCGACCACGATCAACCCGAACAAGGTGATCTGCTCGAAGGCCACGACCTGGCCGCGCTTCTTCTCCCAATGGGGTTCGAAGTGGTTTTTCTTGATCAGATGCCCGGCCAGCGGTTCGATCCAGTCCGGCTCGATCTTCGCCACCATCCGCGCATAAAGCTTGGTGGTTTCCACCAGCTCGGCGGCCATCAGCCATTGCGGGCGTTTTTTACCCAGCCCCGATGACGGATGAATCCAGAAGCGTCGTTGACGGGCGCCGAGGTAGTCGCCTTCTTCGGTCTTCTGGCCGATCTGGCTGAGCAAACCGGAGAGCACGGCTTTGTGCAGTTTCGGGTAATCCGCCGGCTCTTTATTGAGGCTCAGCTGCATGTCGCGGCAGATCAGGCTCAACTGTCGATGGGAATCGCGCCATTCGCGCAAGCGCAGGTAGTTGAGGAAATTCTTCCGGCACCAATTGCGCAGCGGGCTAGCGGTCAGGGCCTGGCGCTGCTCTTCAAAGCCGCGCCACAGATTGACCAGCGCGGCGAAATCCGAGTCGACGTCCTTCCATTGGGCGTGGGCCTGATCAGCGGCTTGCTGGCGCTCCGGCGGACGCTCGCGCGGATCCTGGATCGACATGGCGCTGGCGACGATCAAGACTTCCTGCAAGCTGCCCAGTTTCGCGGCTTCGAGCAACATGCGGCCCATGCGCGGGTCCACCGGCAGCCGTGCCAGTTGTCGACCGAGCGGGGTCAACTGACTCTCGCGATCCACCGCCGACAGTTCTTGCAGCAGGTTGAAACCGTCGCTGATGGCCTTGCCATCGGGCGGCTCGATAAACGGGAAATCGGTGATCTCGCCGAGGCGCAGATGGAGCATCTGCAGGATCACCGCCGCCAGGTTGGTGCGCAGAATTTCCGGATCGGTAAATTCCGGCCGGCCGAGAAAGTCCTCTTCGGCGTACAAGCGAATGCAGATGCCCGGCTCGACCCGTCCGCAGCGGCCTTTACGCTGGTTGGCGCTGGCCTGGGAAACGGCCTCGATCGGCAGGCGCTGAACCTTGGCGCGGTAGCTGTAGCGGCTGATCCGCGCAGTGCCGCTGTCGATCACGTAGCGGATGCCCGGCACCGTCAGCGAGGTTTCCGCCACATTGGTCGCCAGCACTACGCGCCGCCCCGGGTGGGACTGGAAGATCCGCTGCTGCTCGGCCGGCGATAGCCGTGCGTACAGTGGCAGGATTTCGGTGTGCTTGAGCTGGGCTTTGCGCAGCATGTCGGCGGCGTCGCGAATTTCTCGCTCGCCGGGCAGGAACACCAGCACATCACCGGGGCTGCGACGTTCGCTGCGCTCATAGGCGGCAATTTCGTCGAGGGTGGCGAGGATCGCTTGATCCACCGTCAAGTCTTCTTCGACGCGGTTGCCCTCTTCGTCCTGCTCCAGGGTCAGCGGGCGATACCAGGTGTCCACCGGGAAGGTCCGACCCGAGACTTCGACAATCGGCGCGTCGTTGAAGTGCTTGGAGAAGCGCTCCAGATCGATGGTTGCCGAGGTAATGATGACCTTCAGGTCCGGGCGACGCGGCAGCAGGGTTTTCAGGTAACCGAGCAGGAAGTCGATGTTGAGGCTGCGTTCGTGGGCTTCGTCGACGATGATCGTGTCGTAGCGCTCGAGGTAGCGGTCGTTCTGGGTTTCCGCCAGCAGAATGCCGTCAGTCATCAGCTTGATCAGGGTGTTGGCATCGCTCTGATCCTCGAAACGCACCTGATAGCCGACCAGCGCGCCCAGTGGCGTCGCCAGCTCTTCCGCGACCCGGCTCGCAACGCTGCGAGCGGCAATCCGCCGCGGCTGGGTGTGACCGATCAGGCCGTACTGGCCGCGACCGATTTCCAGGCAGATTTTCGGCAACTGGGTGGTTTTACCCGACCCGGTTTCACCGGCAATGATCAGCACCTGATGCTTGAGCAGTGCTGCTTTGATTTCGTCGCGCTTGGCGGCGATCGGCAGGCTGTCGTCATAGCGAATCAGCGGCAGGCTGGCACGTCGCGCCACCACCCGATCACAGGACGCCTGCGCCCGCTCGACCCACTGCGCCAGCTTGGCCTCGTCGGGTTTTTTGCGCAGCTCAAGCAACTGCCGCCGCAGCCGGTGGCGGTCGGCGAGCATGGCGTGATCGAGGTTTTTCAGCAGTTGATCGATAGCAGGCGATTGGTCAGTCATCAGGTACGCAAAAGTCGTCTAGTGGTGCAGGGGGCGGATTGTCGCAGATTTGCGCACCTGGCGACGAATGGAACCTGCTTTTGTGGCGAGGGGGCTTGCTCCCGCTGGGTCGCGAAGCGGCCCCAAAACCGGCCATCGCGATCTTTCAGATAGAATGCGTTCACCGGTTTTACGACTGCTTCGCAGCCGAGCGGGAGCAAGCTCCCTCGCCACAATGTCGGTGTGTACCGGGCTACTCGTTATCCAAACCCTTGCGCCGATACGGGAACACATCGATCACCTTGCCGGCGCGAATCGCCGCTTGCAGGCCTTTCCAGTAATCGGCGTTGTACAGTTCGCCGTGCAGTTCATTGAACAACCGTCGCTGTCCGGCGTCGGCGAACAGGAATGGCGGAAACTCCTCGGGGAAAACATCCAGCGGCCCGATCGAATACCACGGCTCCGAAGACATCTCGTCTTCCGGGGTGCGCGGGGCCGGGATGTGGCGGAAGTTGGCTTCAGTCAGGAAGCAGATTTCGTCGTAGTCATAGAACACCACACGACCGTGACGGGTAACGCCGAAGTTCTTCAGCAGCATGTCGCCGGGGAAGATGTTCGCCGCCGCCAATTGCTTGATCGCCAGGCCGTAATCCTCCAGTGCCTCGCGAACCTGCGCGTCGTTGGCGTTTTCCAGGTACATGTTCAACGGCGTCATCCGGCGTTCGGTCCAGCAGTGGCGGATCAGCACCGTGTCGCCATCGACCTCCACCGTTTTCGCCGCCACTTCCAGCAGCTCAGCCAGGCACGCCGGTTCGAACTTGCTCAGAGGGAAACGGAAGTCGGCAAATTCCTGGGTATCGGCCATGCGCCCGACCCGGTCGACGCTTTTTACCAGGCGATACTTTTCAATCACTGTCGCGCGGTCGACGTTCTTCGACGGCGAGAAACGGTCCTTGATAATTTTGAATACGGTGTTGAAGCCCGGCAGGGTAAACACACTCATGACCATCCCGCGCACACCCGGAGCCATGATGAACTGGTCGTCGGTGTTGGCCAGGTGGTTAATCAGTGAGCGATAGAATTCGGACTTGCCGTGCTTGTAGAAACCGATCGAGGTGTACAGCTCGGCAATGTGCTTGCCCGGCAGGATACGCTTGAGAAAACCGATAAACTCGGCCGGCACCGGCACGTCGACCATGAAATACGAACGGGTGAACGAGAAGATGATCGACACATCCGCTTCATCGGTGATCAACGCATCGATCTGAATCCCGCGGCCTTCGCGGTGCAGAAATGGAATCACCAACGGCCATTGCTCGTCGTGGGTGTAAATGCGCCCCACCAGGTAGGCACCCTTGTTGCGGTAGAGCACCGAGGAAAACAACTCGACGTTCAGCTCCGGGTCCTTGCAGACCCAGTCCGGCAGGTTCTCGCGCAACTGCGCTTCGAGCCGGCGCAGGTCACCCGGCAAATCGGCATAAGGCTCGCTGAAGCTGTAGTCGACGAAGATCTGCTCGAGCATGCCCGACAGTTCGCCTTCGGGCTTATAGATGCGGGTTTGCGCCGCACGGGCCCGACGCAGGCTCGGCCGGGTGGTGTGGATGAACATGCAGCCGTCGCTGATCAGGTCGTGGCTGAACAGCCCGCAGAACGCCGAGTTGTACCAGGTCTCGGACAGCTCATCGTCGAAACGCAGGTCGATCAGACTGATATAGGCGCTTTTCACCAGGGGCCAGTAAGTAACGTCCAGCATGGCCTCGCCGTCAAAGGTCTGGTGCAGTCGAGCGACCACTTCACTGACTTTTTCTTCGTAGAGGTTGATCCGTGCCGCCGAGGCGACCTGCGCCTCCTGCCACTGCGCCTGCTCGAACCGCGCCCGGGCGCCGTCGGTGATCTGGCGGAAATGCTCGCGGTAATCGTCGAAGCCATCGAGGATCATTCGGGCGATATCGGCGGCTGGCCATTGCTGCGGCATAGATAAACCTCTGGAGGATGATTCTTGGCATTAAGGGGCTGAGCTTAGAGGCGTAGTGGCCTGTGTGGCTAGTGTCAGGCAATGCAACCATTGCCATGCGTTACACCTGCGAGGACACTTGCGGCCCGATCAAGTAAGGAACAGACCGTGAACCCCGTCGATATACTACGCATGCTGGCGCTTTCCGCCATCTGGGGCGCGAGTTTTCTGTTCATGCGCATCATCGCCCCAGAGATTGGCACTATTCCCACCGCCTTCTTTCGCGTATCGATTGCCGCCGGCGGGTTGCTGGTGATCCTGGCGCTGATGCGTATCAGCTGGGATTTTCGCGGCAAGTTCAAGACGGTGCTGCTGCTTGGGGTGATCAACTCGGGAATTCCGGCGACTATGTATTCGGTGGCCGCCCAAGTGTTGCCCGCCGGCTACTCGGCTATCTTCAACGCGACGACACCACTGATGGGCGTGTTGATTGGCGGAGTGTTCTTCAGTGAAAAACTCACCCCGGCGAAGATCGCCGGGGTGTGCCTTGGATTATTCGGGGTCGGCATTCTGACCCGCGCCGGTCCAGTGGCCTTCGACCTGGAATTGCTGATGGGCGCCCTCGCCTGCCTGCTCGCGACGACCTGTTACGGCTTCGCCGGTTTCCTCGCCCGCCGCTGGCTCGATCAGCAAGGCGGGCTCGACAGTCGCCTGTCGGCGCTGGGCAGCATGCTCGGTGCGACGCTGTTTCTATTGCCATTGTTCGGTTACAACGCCATCAGCCAGCCACCGGCCAGTTGGGGTGGCTGGAATGTCTGGTTATCGCTGTTGGGATTGGGCCTGGTCTGCACCGCCTTTGCGTACATCTTGTACTTCCGTTTGCTCAGCTCGATCGGCCCGGTCAAATCAATGACCGTGACCTTCATGATCCCGCCTTTCGGCGTGCTCTGGGGTGCGCTGTTCCTCGATGAACCCTTGTCGATGGCCCATGTGTATGGCTCAGTGTTGATCGCCGGGGCGTTGTGGTTGGTGCTCAAACCGACGGTAGCGACGGTGGCGACGGTGGCGACGGTGTCGAAGGTGACTGCCCGGTAGGCCTTCAAAAGATCGCAGCCTGCGGCAGCTCCTACAGGTTTTGCGTACACCCATCAATAACGGATGTATGCGATTGGCGTAGGAGCTGCCGCAGGCTGCGA
>NZ_CABVHY010000067.1 GCF_902497875.1 Pseudomonas fluorescens | reverse complement strand
CTGCCGCAGGCTGCGATCTTTTGAAGGCCTACCGGGCAGTCACCTTCGACACCGTCGCCACCGTCGCCACCGTCGCTACCGTCGGTTTGAGCACCAACCACAACGCCCCGGCGATCAACACTGAGCCATACACATGGGCCATCGACAAGGGTTCATCGAGGAACAGCGCACCCCAGAGCACGCCGAAAGGCGGGATCATGAAGGTCACGGTCATTGATTTGACCGGGCCGATCGAGCTGAGCAAACGGAAGTACAAGATGTACGCAAAGGCGGTGCAGACCAGGCCCAATCCCAACAGCGATAACCAGACATTCCAGCCACCCCAACTGGCCGGTGGCTGGCTGATGGCGTTGTAACCGAACAATGGCAATAGAAACAGCGTCGCACCGAGCATGCTGCCCAGCGCCGACAGGCGACTGTCGAGCCCGCCTTGCTGATCGAGCCAGCGGCGGGCGAGGAAACCGGCGAAGCCGTAACAGGTCGTCGCGAGCAGGCAGGCGAGGGCGCCCATCAGCAATTCCAGGTCGAAGGCCACTGGACCGGCGCGGGTCAGAATGCCGACCCCGAATAATCCAAGGCACACCCCGGCGATCTTCGCCGGGGTGAGTTTTTCACTGAAGAACACTCCGCCAATCAACACGCCCATCAGTGGTGTCGTCGCGTTGAAGATAGCCGAGTAGCCGGCGGGCAACACTTGGGCGGCCACCGAATACATAGTCGCCGGAATTCCCGAGTTGATCACCCCAAGCAGCAGCACCGTCTTGAACTTGCCGCGAAAATCCCAGCTGATACGCATCAGCGCCAGGATCACCAGCAACCCGCCGGCGGCAATCGATACGCGAAAGAAGGCGGTGGGAATAGTGCCAATCTCTGGGGCGATGATGCGCATGAACAGAAAACTCGCGCCCCAGATGGCGGAAAGCGCCAGCATGCGTAGTATATCGACGGGGTTCACGGTCTGTTCCTTACTTGATCGGGCCGCAAGTGTCCTCGCAGGTGTAACGCATGGCAATGGTTGCATTGCCTGACACTAGCCACACAGGCCACTACGCCTCTAAGCTCAGCCCCTTAATGCCAAGAATCATCCTCCAGAGGTTTATCTATGCCGCAGCAATGGCCAGCCGCCGATATCGCCCGAATGATCCTCGATGGCTTCGACGATTACCGCGAGCATTTCCGCCAGATCACCGACGGCGCCCGGGCGCGGTTCGAGCAGGCGCAGTGGCAGGAGGCGCAGGTCGCCTCGGCGGCACGGATCAACCTCTACGAAGAAAAAGTCAGTGAAGTGGTCGCTCGACTGCACCAGACCTTTGACGGCGAGGCCATGCTGGACGTTACTTACTGGCCCCTGGTGAAAAGCGCCTATATCAGTCTGATCGACCTGCGTTTCGACGATGAGCTGTCCGAGACCTGGTACAACTCGGCGTTCTGCGGGCTGTTCAGCCACGACCTGATCAGCGACGGCTGCATGTTCATCCACACCACCCGGCCGAGCCTGCGTCGGGCCCGTGCGGCGCAAACCCGCATCTATAAGCCCGAAGGCGAACTGTCGGGCATGCTCGAGCAGATCTTCGTCGACTACAGCTTCAGCGAGCCTTATGCCGATTTGCCGGGTGACCTGCGCCGGCTCGAAGCGCAGTTGCGCGAGAACCTGCCGGACTGGGTCTGCAAGGACCCGGAGCTGAACGTCGAGTTGTTTTCCTCGGTGCTCTACCGCAACAAGGGTGCCTACCTGGTGGGGCGCATTTACACCCACGACGAGCAATGGCCGTTGGTGATTCCATTTCTGCACCGCGAAGGCCGCGGGATTCAGATCGATGCGTTGATCACCGATGAAGCGGATGTGTCGATCATCTTCTCGTTCACCCGTTCGTATTTCATGGTCGACGTGCCGGTGCCGGCCGAGTTTATCGGTTTTCTCAAGCGTATCCTGCCGGGCAAGCACATTGCCGAGCTGTACACCTCGATCGGTTTCTACAAGCACGGCAAGTCCGAATTCTATCGCTCACTGATTAACCACCTGGCCAACACCGACGACCAGTTCATCATGGCTCCGGGTGTGCGCGGGATGGTCATGAGTGTGTTTACCCTGCCGGGCTTCAACACCGTATTCAAAATTATCAAGGACCGTTTCTCGCCGTCGAAGAACGTCGACCGCGCGACAGTGATTGAAAAGTATCGCCTGGTAAAAAGCGTCGACCGGGTCGGGCGCATGGCCGATACCCAGGAATTTGCCGACTTCCGTTTCCCTCTGAGCAAGTTCGAACCGGCGTGCCTGGCTGAGCTGCTGGAAGTGGCGGCGAAAACGGTGGAGGTCGATGGCGACACGGTGCTGATCCGCCACTGCTGGACCGAACGCCGGATGACGCCGTTGAACATGTACCTGGAAAACGCCAACGACGCGCAGGTTCGCGAGGCACTGGAGGATTACGGCCTGGCGATCAAGCAATTGGCGGCGGCGAACATCTTCCCCGGCGACATGCTGCTGAAGAACTTCGGCGTTACCCGTCACGGTCGTGTGGTGTTCTATGACTACGACGAAATCTGCTTCCTGACTGAAGCCAACTTCCGCCACATCCCGGCCCCGCGCACCCCGGAAGACGAGATGTCTTCGGAGCCGTGGTATTCGATCGGGCCGCTGGATGTTTTCCCCGAGGAGTTTCCGCCATTCCTGTTCGCCGACGCCGGACAGCGACGGTTGTTCAATGAACTGCACGGCGAACTGTACAACGCCGATTACTGGAAAGGCCTGCAAGCGGCGATTCGCGCCGGCAAGGTGATCGATGTGTTCCCGTATCGGCGCAAGGGTTTGGATAACGAGTAGCCCGGTACACACCGACATTGTGGCGAGGGAGCTTGCTCCCGCTCGGCTGCGAAGCAGTCGTAAAACCGGTGAACGCATTCTATCTGAAAGATCGCGATGGCCGGTTTTGGGGCCGCTTCGCGACCCAGCGGGAGCAAGCCCCCTCGCCACAAAAGCAGGTTCCATTCGTCGCCAGGTGCGCAAATCTGCGACAATCCGCCCCCTGCACCACTAGACGACTTTTGCGTACCTGATGACTGACCAATCGCCTGCTATCGATCAACTGCTGAAAAACCTCGATCACGCCATGCTCGCCGACCGCCACCGGCTGCGGCGGCAGTTGCTTGAGCTGCGCAAAAAACCCGACGAGGCCAAGCTGGCGCAGTGGGTCGAGCGGGCGCAGGCGTCCTGTGATCGGGTGGTGGCGCGACGTGCCAGCCTGCCGCTGATTCGCTATGACGACAGCCTGCCGATCGCCGCCAAGCGCGACGAAATCAAAGCAGCACTGCTCAAGCATCAGGTGCTGATCATTGCCGGTGAAACCGGGTCGGGTAAAACCACCCAGTTGCCGAAAATCTGCCTGGAAATCGGTCGCGGCCAGTACGGCCTGATCGGTCACACCCAGCCGCGGCGGATTGCCGCTCGCAGCGTTGCGAGCCGGGTCGCGGAAGAGCTGGCGACGCCACTGGGCGCGCTGGTCGGCTATCAGGTGCGTTTCGAGGATCAGAGCGATGCCAACACCCTGATCAAGCTGATGACTGACGGCATTCTGCTGGCGGAAACCCAGAACGACCGCTACCTCGAGCGCTACGACACGATCATCGTCGACGAAGCCCACGAACGCAGCCTCAACATCGACTTCCTGCTCGGTTACCTGAAAACCCTGCTGCCGCGTCGCCCGGACCTGAAGGTCATCATTACCTCGGCAACCATCGATCTGGAGCGCTTCTCCAAGCACTTCAACGACGCGCCGATTGTCGAAGTCTCGGGTCGGACCTTCCCGGTGGACACCTGGTATCGCCCGCTGACCCTGGAGCAGGACGAAGAGGGCAACCGCGTCGAAGAAGACTTGACGGTGGATCAAGCGATCCTCGCCACCCTCGACGAAATTGCCGCCTATGAGCGCAGCGAACGTCGCAGCCCCGGTGATGTGCTGGTGTTCCTGCCCGGCGAGCGAGAAATTCGCGACGCCGCCGACATGCTGCGCAAAGCCCAGCTCAAGCACACCGAAATCCTGCCACTGTACGCACGGCTATCGCCGGCCGAGCAGCAGCGGATCTTCCAGTCCCACCCGGGGCGGCGCGTAGTGCTGGCGACCAATGTGGCGGAAACCTCGCTGACGGTGCCGGGCATCCGCTACGTGATCGACAGCGGCACTGCGCGGATCAGCCGCTACAGCTACCGCGCCAAGGTTCAGCGCCTGCCGATCGAGGCCGTTTCCCAGGCCAGCGCCAACCAGCGTAAAGGCCGCTGCGGACGGGTCGAGCCGGGCATCTGCATTCGCTTGTACGCCGAAGAGGACTTTCTCGGCCGGCCGGAATTTACCGATCCGGAAATTCTGCGCACCAACCTGGCGGCGGTGATCCTGCAGATGCTCCATCTGCGCCTCGGCGAGATCACCGATTTCCCGTTTATCGAGCCGCCCGATGGCAAGGCCATCAGCGACGGTTTCAACCTGCTGCAAGAACTGTCGGCGGTGGATCGCGAGAGTCAGTTGACCCCGCTCGGTCGACAACTGGCACGGCTGCCGGTGGACCCGCGCATGGGCCGCATGTTGCTCGAAGCCGCGAAACTGGGCAGCTTGCAGGAAGTCTTGATCGTCGCCAGCGCCATGTCGATCCAGGATCCGCGCGAGCGTCCGCCGGAGCGCCAGCAAGCCGCTGATCAGGCCCACGCCCAATGGAAGGACGTCGACTCGGATTTCGCCGCGCTGGTCAATCTGTGGCGCGGCTTTGAAGAGCAGCGCCAGGCCCTGACCGCTAGCCCGCTGCGCAATTGGTGCCGGAAGAATTTCCTCAACTACCTGCGCTTGCGCGAATGGCGCGATTCCCATCGACAGTTGAGCCTGATCTGCCGCGACATGCAGCTGAGCCTCAATAAAGAGCCGGCGGATTACCCGAAACTGCACAAAGCCGTGCTCTCCGGTTTGCTCAGCCAGATCGGCCAGAAGACCGAAGAAGGCGACTACCTCGGCGCCCGTCAACGACGCTTCTGGATTCATCCGTCATCGGGGCTGGGTAAAAAACGCCCGCAATGGCTGATGGCCGCCGAGCTGGTGGAAACCACCAAGCTTTATGCGCGGATGGTGGCGAAGATCGAGCCGGACTGGATCGAACCGCTGGCCGGGCATCTGATCAAGAAAAACCACTTCGAACCCCATTGGGAGAAGAAGCGCGGCCAGGTCGTGGCCTTCGAGCAGATCACCTTGTTCGGGTTGATCGTGGTCGGTCGGCGGCCGGTGCATTACGGGCCGATCGACCCGGTGCTGTCCCGCGAGCTGTTTATCCGTGAAGGCTTGGTGCGCGGGGAAATCCAGTCCCGGGCCAAGTGCCTGACCGCCAACCAGCAACTGCTGGAACAGCTCGACGAACTGGAAGCCAAGGCCCGCCGCCGTGACATCCTCGCTGATGAAGAAACCCTGTTCGCCTTCTACGATGCGCGGTTGCCGGCCGATATCCACCAGACCGCGACCTTCGACAGCTGGTATCGCATCCACAGCCAGAAAGACCCGCAGTTGCTGGTGATGCGCGAAGAAGACGTACTCGCTCGCGAAGCCAGTGAAGTCACTGCCGCGCATTACCCGGATACCTTGCACCTGGGCGATCTGGCGTTGGCCTTGAGTTATCACTTCGAGCCCAATCACCCACGCGATGGCGTGACCTTGCGGGTGCCGGCGCCGTTGCTGCCGGCACTGCCGTCCGAGCGTCTGGAATGGCTGGTGCCGGGGGTAATCGAGGCCAAATGCATCGCCCTGGTACGCAACCTGCCCAAGGCCTTGCGCAAGAACTTCGTGCCGGTGCCGGATTTCATCAAGGCCGCGTTGCAACGCATGACCTTTGCCGAGGGCTCGTTGCCTCAGGCGTTGGGCCGCGAATTGCTGCGCATGACCGGTGCGCGGGTCAGCGACGAAGCCTGGGCCGAAGCGGCACAGCAGGTCGATGGGCATTTGCGGATGAACCTGGAAATCGTCGACGGCCAAGGCAAGTTCCTCGGTGAAGGCCGCGACCTCGCCGAACTGACCGCGCGTTTTGCCGAAGCCAGCCAGGCCGCGTTGGCCGTGCCGCAAACCGCGAAAAGCCAGCAACCGGTGGAGGCCAAAGTCTTCGCCGCGGTGGCTGAGAAGACTCAGCAGAAGATCGCCGGGCTGTCGATGACGGTTTATCCGGCACTGGTGGAAGAGAACGGCACGGTCAAGGAAGGTCGGTTTTCTACCGCCGCCGAGGCCGAGTTTCAGCATCGTCGGGCCTTGCAACGTTTGTTGATGCAGCAACTGGCCGAGCCGGCGAAGTTCCTCCGTGGCAAGTTACCCGGGCTGACCGATCTGGGGTTGATGTACCGCGAGCTGGGGCGCATCGACAGCCTGGTGGAAGACATTCTGCTGGCCAGCCTCGACAGCTGCATTCTCGACGGCGAGGCGAGTTTGCCGCGCGATGGCGTCGGTCTGGCTTCGCTGGCCGAGCGCAAACGAGGTGGCTGGACCGAGCACGCCGAGCGTCTGGCGAAACTGACGCTGGAGACGCTCAAGCTTTGGCATGGCCTGCAAAAGCGCTTCAAGGGCAAGATCGACCTGGCGCAGGCGGTGGCCCTCAATGACATCAAGCAACAATTGAGTCAGCTGGTGTATCCGGGTTTTGTCCGCGAGACTCCGGCGATCTGGCTCAAGGAACTGCCTCGCTTCCTCAAGGCCATCGAGTTGCGTCTCGAGAAACTGCCGAGCCAGGTCCAGAAAGACCGGGTCTGGAGCACCGAACTGGCCGGGTTATGGGCGCAATACCAGGCGCGGGCCAGCAAACACGCCCAGGAAGGCAAACGCGATCCGCAGCTGGAACTGTATCGCTGGTGGCTCGAGGAGTACCGGGTTTCTCTGTTTGCCCAGCAACTGGGAACGAAGGTACCCATCTCCGACAAGCGTTTGAGCAAACAATGGAGTCAGGTTGAACCCTAACCCCGCGTAGGAGCTGCCGCAGGCTGCGATCTTTTGATCTTCGTTCTTTTAAAGTCAAAAGATCGCAGCCTGCGGCAGCTCCTACAGTTTGTGGCAGGGGCTGCATCCTGCAAAAGGCGCCAAAACTCAACGTTTATGGCAAACTTCGCGCCTATAAACGCCGGCCCCGCGGTTTTGAGCCTCTACAGGTTCGGGCGGATCGGAATAAAGCGACGCAAGGTTTCATTCCATTGAGTGGGATCAGACCCTTTGTGTATTGGTACGTCGGTACCAATACTTTCTGCCTGAACAGATTAGAGAAACGACCATGCATAACGTCGTCATCAGCGGAACCGGCCTGTACACCCCGGCCAACAGCATCTCCAACGAAGAGCTGGTGCAGTCTTTCAATGCCTATGTGCAGCAGTTCAATGCGGATAACGCCCAAGCCATCGAGCGCGGCGAAGTTCAGGCACTCACCGAATCCAGTGCCGCGTTCATTGAAAAGGCCTCGGGGATCAAAAGTCGTTTTGTCATGGACAAAGAAGGCATCCTTGATCCGCAGCGCATGACTCCGCGTCTGCCCGAGCGCTCCAACGATGAATGGTCGGTGCTTTGCCAAATGGCCATCGGCGCTGCCGAGCAAGCCTTGCAGCGCGCCGGCAAGACCGCCGCCGACATTGACGGGGTCATCGTCGCCTGCTCCAACCTGCAGCGGGCTTACCCGGCGATTGCTATCGAAGTCCAGGAAGCACTGGGCATTGAAGGTTTCGGCTTTGACATGAACGTCGCCTGCTCCTCGGCGACCTTCGGTATCCAGGCGGCTACCAATAGCGTCCAGCTCGGCCAGGCCCGGGCGATTCTGATGGTCAACCCGGAAGTCTGCACCGGTCACCTGAACTTCCGCGACCGCGACAGCCACTTCATCTTTGGCGACGCGGCGACCGCAGTGATCATCGAGCGCGCCGATCTGGCCACTTCGAAGTACCAGTTCGATATCGTCAGTACCAAGCTGCTGACCAAGTTTTCCAACAACATCCGCAACAACTTCGGCTTCCTCAACCGCGCCGCCGAAGAGGGTGTCGGTGCACCGGACAAACTGTTCGTGCAGGAAGGTCGCAAGGTCTTCCGTGACGTCTGCCCGATGGTGGCTGAATTGATCGCCACCCACCTGGAAGAGAACACGCTCAACATCAGCGACGTGAAGCGCTTCTGGCTACACCAGGCCAACCTCAGCATGAACCACCTGATCGTCAAAAAACTCCTCGGCCGCGAAGCCACGGAAGAAGAAGCGCCGGTGATTCTCGACACCTATGCCAACACCAGTTCGGCCGGTTCGGTGATTGCCTTTCATAAAAACCAGGACGATCTGCCGAGCGGCTCGCTGGCGGTGCTCAGCTCCTTCGGTGCCGGTTATTCGATTGGTAGCGTGATTCTGCGCAAGCGCTGAGTTCACAGCGGGGAGAGGGTGGCTCCCAAAAGATCGCAGCCTGTCGGCAGCGCCTACGCCGACCAAATTCAACCGCGATTTAGCGTTGAACATCGATCCCCGGAGCTGCCGACAGGCTGCGATCTTTTGGGAGC
>NZ_CABVHY010000066.1 GCF_902497875.1 Pseudomonas fluorescens | reverse complement strand
GCTTTCTCCCGTAGGACGTATGCGGTATTAGCGTCCGTTTCCGAACGTTATCCCCCACTACCAGGCAGATTCCTAGGCATTACTCACCCGTCCGCCGCTCGCCACCAGGTACAAGTACCCGTGCTGCCGCTCGACTTGCATGTGTTAGGCCTGCCGCCAGCGTTCAATCTGAGCCATGATCAAACTCTTCAGTTCAAACATCTTTGGGTTTTTAAGAAACCCTAAACTTGGCTCAGCAATCGTTGGTTACATCTTTGATTTCTCGCGGAGTAACTTGTGATGCTGATAATCTTGTTGACTATCAGTCTGACTCCACAAGCACCCACACGAATTGCTTGATTCAGTTGTTAAAGAGCGGTTGGTTAAGATCTTTCGTCTCAACCGAGGCGCGCATTCTACGCTTTCCTCTGCTGCTGTCAAGCGGTTATTTTCAGAAGTTTTCAAAGTTTCGCTTGGAAATCTTTAACAACTTCAACCACTTGGCGCTTCCGATCACTCGTTAGCGGGAGGCGAATTCTACAGCGTTACTCGCTGCTGTCAACACCTGTTTTACACCGCTTTCGACCGAGTGGATCGAACCGTTAATAGGGTCAAACAACACGACTCTATCAACTCCTTCTGGGCTTCGACGAACTGAAGCAACTCGCTGCCGAAAACCGCGTAACTCTTTGTTTACCAAGGAGTTTTCCGTTTCGACTGCGCCGGAAGTGGGGCGAATTATAGACTTCCAGAATCTGCCGTCAACACATAATTTCACAATTGTGTCATATAGGCCAAAAAAGCCTCTAAAAGCAAAAGGCCGGCCCCTTATTCAACTAAGGGAGCCGGCCTTTCCACCCGTCTACTTACAAGCTTGGGAAAGCGAACTGCGAAGCTTCATGGCTGGCACGTTGCGGCCAGCGCTGAGTAATCGCCTTGCGCCGGGTATAGAAACGCACACCGTCCGGGCCGTAGGCATGCAGGTCACCGAACAGTGAACGCTTCCAGCCGCCAAAGCTGTGGTACGCCACCGGTACCGGCAGCGGTACGTTGACGCCGACCATGCCGACTTCAATCTCGTCGCAGAACAACCGCGCGGCTTCACCGTCACGGGTGAAGATGCAGGTGCCGTTGCCGTACTCGTGATCATTGATCAGTTGCATGGCCTCTTCCAGGCTATTGACTCGCACAATGCACAGCACCGGGCCAAAGATCTCTTCTTTATAGATGCGCATCTCTGGTGTGACACGATCGAACAGGCAGCCACCGAGGAAGAAGCCCTCTTCGTGGCCCGCTACGCTCAAGCCGCGACCATCCACCACCAGCTCGGCACCGGAAGAAACGCCGTCTTCTATATAGCCACTGACTTTGTCGCGAGCCTGACCCGAGACCAATGGCCCCATGTCCAGGCCGCAGGTAGTCCCGGCACCGATTTTCAGCGCCTTGATCTGTGGCACCAGTTTGCTGATCAGCGCATCCGCCACCTGGTCGCCGACACACACCGCCACCGAGATCGCCATGCAGCGCTCACCGCACGAACCGTAAGCCGCGCCCATCAAGGCACTGACCGCGTTGTCCAGATCCGCATCCGGCATCAGCACCGCATGGTTCTTCGCGCCACCCAAGGCCTGCACACGCTTGCCGCGCTTGGTGGCTTCGGAGTAGATGTATTCGGCAATTGGCGTAGAACCAACAAAACTCAACGCTTTGACTTCCGGCGCTTCGATCAGTGCATCAACCGCACCCTTGTCGCCATGCACCACGCTCAGAACGCCTTTTGGCAATCCGGCTTCCTGCAGCAGCTGGGCGATCAGCAAGGTTGAGCTCGGATCACGCTCCGAAGGCTTGAGGATGAAACAGTTGCCGCAGACGATCGCCAGTGGATACATCCACAGCGGGACCATGGCCGGGAAGTTGAATGGGGTAATGCCGGCAACCACGCCCAACGGCTGGAAGTCGGACCAGGCATCGATGTTCGGGCCGACGTTACGACTGTACTCGCCCTTGAGGATTTCCGGAGCCGAGCACGCGTACTCGACGTTCTCTATACCGCGCTTCAATTCGCCGGTGGCGTCTTCCAGGGTCTTGCCATGCTCTTCGCTGATCAACTGGGCGATACGCGCTTCGTTCTGCTCAAGCAATTGCTTGAAGCGGAACATCACCTGGGCACGCTTGGCCGGCGGAGTGTTACGCCAGGCCGGGAACGCCGCCTTGGCTGAGTCGATGGCTTTTTGTACGGTTTCGCGGCTGGCCAAAGGTACTTTGTGAATCGGCTGGCCGGTGGACGGGTTATACACGTCAGCGCTACGACCGTTGTCGGTCACCAGTTCACCGTTGATCAAGTGCGGGATAAGGCTCATGCGGGGCTCCTGAAAAGTTGTCCACAGGCGCGCATCGCTGCGCACCTGTTGTTCGTTCTATATAGAAGGTCGAATCAATCGATCTTGTTCAGCACTTCGCCGACCGCGTCGAACAGGCGATCAAGATCCTGCGGCTTGCTATTGAAGGTTGGGCCGAACTGCAGGGTATCGCCGCCGAAGCGCACGTAGAAACCGGCCTTCCACAGGGCCATCCCGGCTTCAAAAGGACGCACGATGGCGTCGCCGTCACGCCCGGCGATCTGGATCGCGCCGGCCAGGCCGTAGTTGCGGATGTCGATGACGTTCTTGGTGCCCTTCAAGCCATGCAAGGCGTTTTCGAAATGCGGCGCGACTTCAGCCACGCTCTGCACCAGGTTTTCCTTCTGCAACAGATCCAGTGCTGCCAGGCCGGCCGCGCAGGCCACCGGGTGCGCCGAGTAGGTGTAGCCGTGAGGGAATTCCACCGCATATTCCGGCGTCGCTTGATTCATGAAAGTCTGATAGATCTCGGAGCTGGCAATCACCGCCCCCATCGGAATCGCGCCGTTGGTGACTTGCTTGGCGATGCACATCAGGTCCGGAGTCACGCCGAAGCTGTCGGCACCGAACATCGAGCCGGTACGACCGAAGCCAGTGATCACTTCATCGAACACCAGCAGGATGCTGTGCTGATCGCAGATTTCACGCAGACGCTTGAGGTAACCCTGAGGCGGAACCAGCACACCGGCGGAACCAGCCATCGGCTCGACGAACACCGCAGCGATGTTCGACGCATCGTGCAATTCAATCAGTTTGAGCAGTTCATCGGCCAAGGCGATACCGCCCTGCTCCGGCATGCCACGGGAGTAGGCATTGCTGGCCAGCAAGGTGTGCGGCAGATGGTCGACATCCATCATCGCCTGACCGAACATTTTGCGGTTGCCGTTGACGCCGCCCAGGCTGGTGCCGGCGATGTTCACGCCGTGGTAGCCACGGGCCCGACCGATCATTTTGGTCTTGGTCGACTGACCTTTCAGGCGCCAGTAGGCACGCACCATTTTCACCGCGGTGTCCGCGCACTCGGAGCCGGAGTCAGTGAAGAACACGTGATTCAGGTTGCCCGGAGTCAGCTCGGTGATTTTTTCCGCCAGCTGGAACGAAAGCGGGTGACCGTACTGGAAGCCCGGCGAGTAATCGAGGGTGCCCAATTGTTTGGAAACCGCTTCCTGGATTTCCTTGCGGGTATGCCCGGCGCCACAGGTCCACAGACCCGAGAGCGAGTCATAGACCTTACGGCCTTTATCATCGATCAGGTAGCTGCCTTCTGCGGCAACGATCAGCCGCGGATCGCGCTGGAAGTTGCGGTTGGCGGTGTACGGCATCCAGTGGGCGTCGAGCTTGAGTTGACTGGCCAGGGAGACCGGAGCGTTTTCGGGCAAGTTCATGAGCAAAACCTCGCAAGGCAAAAGGCAGCGTAGGGACTAAAAGCGTTCTTGCAGCTAAATTGCCACGGGGATAAAGTCTGTGAAATCCAACTCTTCTAACCTTCAGTCAGGCAGCCACTAAACTATGAGCAGTCGTCGCCCCGATCCACTGGCACAAGTCAGTGACTTTGACATCCGCCTGCTGCGCATCTTTCGCAGCGTAGTCGAATGTGGCGGCTTCTCCGCGGCGGAAAGCGTATTGGGGATCGGCCGCTCAGCCATCAGCCAGCAGATGAGCGATCTCGAGCAGCGTCTCGGATTACGTTTGTGCCAGCGCGGTCGTGCCGGGTTCTCCCTGACCGAGGAAGGCCGCGAGGTCTATCAATCGGCCTTGCAGCTATTAAGTGCGCTGGAAAGTTTTCGCACCGAGGTCAACGGCCTGCACCAGCACTTGCGTGGCGAGTTGACTATCGGCCTGACCGACAACCTGGTCACCCTGCCCCACATGCGTATCACCCATGCCCTCGCGCAATTGAAGGAGCGCGGGCCGGACGTGCAGATTCAGATCCGCATGATTGCCCCCAACGAAGTGGAACAAGGGGTTCTCGACGGCCGCCTGCATGTCGGTGTGGTGCCACAGGCCAGCGCACTCTCGGGCCTGGAATATCAACCGCTGTACAGCGAGCGTTCGTTGCTCTACTGCGCGGTCGGCCATCCGCTGTTTTATGTCGATGACAAACAACTGGATGACCAGCGCCTCAATAGCCAGGACGCCATTGCGCCGACCTTCCGTTTGCCGGCCGAGATCCAGGCGCATTACCAGGCGCTCAACTGCACCGCCAGCGCGTCGGACCGCGAAGGCATGGCGTTTCTGATCCTGACCGGGCGCTACATCGGTTATCTGCCGGATCATTACGCCAGCCTCTGGGTGCAGCAAGGTCGACTGCGTGCACTGAAACCCATGGCGCGCTTCTATGACCTGAGCCTGGCCTCGGTCACCCGCAAGGGCCGTCGCCCTCATCTGGTGCTGGAAAGCTTTCTCGAAAGCCTGGCGGCTACCCGGTAAAGCCGATCTTTTCAATGACAAGGCTTGTCTGATACTTATGGGTGCGCTATCAAGCCATTGGTCACACCCACAGAACTGCTCGGAAACCTCCATGACCCTTGAAGTCCCAGCCCACGCCGAAGCTCATACCGGCAAGCCCGCCAGCCGAATTCGCCAAAAGAACGAAGAAGCGATCATCAAGGCCGCCGAAGACGAGTTCGCTCGTCACGGATTCAAAGGCACCAGCATGAACACCATTGCGCAGAATGCCGGGTTGCCCAAGGCCAATTTGCATTACTACTTCACCAACAAACTCGGGCTGTATGTGGCGGTGCTGAGCAACATCATCGAGTTGTGGGACAGCACCTTCAACACCCTGACCGCCGAAGACGATCCGGCCGAAGCGCTCAGCCGCTACATCCGCGCCAAGATGGAGTTCTCCCGCCGCCAGCCACAAGCCTCGCGGATCTTCGCCATGGAGATCATCAGCGGCGGTGAGTGCCTGAGCGAGTATTTCAGCCAGGACTATCGCACCTGGTTCCAGGGTCGGGCGGGCGTGTTCCAGGCCTGGATCGATGCCGGCAAGATGGACCCGGTCGATCCGGTGCACCTGATCTTCCTGTTGTGGGGCAGCACCCAACACTACGCCGACTTCGCCACGCAGATCTGTCGCGTAACCGGCCGCAGCAAACTGACCCGGCAGGACATGGACGATGCCAGCAACAATCTGATCCAGATCATTCTCAAGGGCTGCGGCCTCAAGCCAACCCTTTAAAAGATCCCGCACATGCCTTTTACCCTCACCGGCCTTTGCGAATATCGCGAAGAAATTCGCAAAAGCCGCTTCATCGCCCTCGCCGCCCCGATCAGCAGCGCAGCCGAAGCTCAAGCGTTCATCGAGCAACACAGCGACCTGAACGCTTCGCACAATTGCTGGGCCTGGAAACTCGCCGATCAATACCGCAGCAGGGACGACGGCGAGCCGGGCGGTACTGCCGGAAGGCCCATCCTGGCGGCCATCGAAGCCCAGGATTTCGACCAGGTCGCGGTAGTAGTGATTCGTTGGTATGGCGGCATCCAGTTAGGAACGGGCGGCCTCGCCCGGGCCTACGGCGGCAGTGCCAATAAATGCTTGCAAGGGGCCGATCGCGTTGCATTGATCAGTCGGGTGCCACTGCGTTGCACCTGTGGTTTCAACGAATTGGCGCTGGTCAAACTGCGGGTGACTGAACGTGGCGGCTTGATCCTGGAAGAAAGCTTCACCGCCAATGGCGTGGAGTTGCAGTTAGCGGTTGGCGAAGCGCAGATTGATATTCTGCAATCGCAGCTGGCGGGCCTGAGTCGTGGGCGCATTCTGTTGCAGCGCTAGTGTCCCGATCAGGGCAAAAACAAAACCAAAAAATTGCAGGCCCCTATAGTGGAACGCCTTGCGATTTTTTTGGTGCAATCCACATGCCCGCTACGCGCTGAACTTGCCCACATCTACTGTGCACCCGACTGTGGATAACCTGAGCACATTCCCCTGTAACCCTTCTGCAACGTGGCTTTGCGGGCACTGGTCATTTTTTGTCCAATTATCCGCATCCATGGTTAATCCCGCAGCAAAACAATCAGTTAGAGCGGTATATCACCTTTAGGAGAAAGCCAACGAGTGCTTATACCCGGCCTTTTGGCTTGCGCACAAATACTGTGGAGCAACCTGTGGATAAGCCGTGCAAGGCTGGCTCAGTTGCATAGGCGGCATAGCTCGCGGCCGACTGCTCATTTTTTGATCAGCCGAGATAAGGCTATGCCGGAGCCTTATCAGCAGGCTTGCCCTGAATTGGGGCAGGCGGGACATTAAGGGTTGTTCGGGCGGGCTTCACCGGCTGACGAACAGGCAACAATTGTGCAACGCCCCATGCCAATTCAAAGACCAGGAAAACCGCCAGCAACGAGCTGGCGCCATGGACCAAGGCATAAATCTGCCAGGTCGCAAACAACAACCGCCCCGCCGCGTCATAGCGGCCGAATGCTTGCTGTGGATCACGAATCCGCAGGACCGACCAGACGCAGACAATCGAGCCCAACAGATTGGTCATCAACATATGCATCGGTTCGAAGGGCGGCAGTTCGCCGGGCAGATTGAACGCCTGGGACAGGCTTTGCAGCAGCCCGTGTAACACCATGAAACTCCAGGGCGTGACGAATGCAACGGTGACGATCAAGTCGTACCAGCCGCTCGCGCGGACCAGTCGGCGGTATTGCTGTGCAGTCCACATTGAGGTGGCTCCAACTATTCAAGGAGCGCACAGGCTAAAGCCTGGAGTATGCTCCAGGGTCAAGCCCCAAAGAGCCTTCGAGATGCGTATCGGTGAATTAGCCCGGGCCAGCGCCGTCAGCCGCGATACTCTGCGCTTTTACGAGCAGCGCGGATTGATCGCCGCCCAACGCAGCGCCAACGGTTACCGCGACTATCCGGCTGAGATGGTGCAACTGGTGCTTTACATCAAGACCGCCCAACGCCTGGGCTTCAGCCTCGGCGAAATCGGCAGCAGCGTTGCAAGTCTGTGGAACGCCGTCGACCCGGACAGCGCCGTCACTCAATTACTACAAGACAAATTGACCCTGATCGAAACCCGCATTGCCGAACTCGGCGAGCTGCGCCAGGAGTTGCAACTACGGCTTCGCCAGAGTTGTCCACTAAGACCGTGATCCTCTTTTCTCAAGGAACCCGTTTATGAACACTGCAAAAAACGCACTCATCATCGGTGCCTCCCGAGGCTTGGGCCTCGGGCTGGTGAAACGCTTGCTGGCCGACGGCTGGCAAGTCACCGCCACCGTGCGCAACCCGCAGAAAGCCGAGGCCTTGCAGGCACTGGGCAAGGTCCGGATCGAACAACTGGACATGGATGACCAGCACGCCGTGATCGCCCTGAGCCAACGACTGAAAGACCAGGTGTTCGACCTGCTGTTCGTCAACGCCGGGGTCAAAGGCCCGGATGATCAGACCCCCGGCAACGCCACCCTCGCCGAAGTCGGCCAGCTGTTCTTTACCAACGCGGTGGCCCCGATCAATCTGGCCCAGCGTTTCGTCCGGCAGATCCGCCCGGACAGCGGCGTACTGGCGTTCATGAGCTCGGTGCTCGGCAGCGTGACCATGCCCGATGCCCCGGAGATGGCGCTGTACAAGGCCAGCAAGGCAGCACTGAACTCCATGACCAGCAGCTTCGTCACTCAACTGGGCGAGCAGAAGCTGACGGTGCTGTCGCTGCACCCGGGCTGGGTGAAAACCGACATGGGCGGTGAAGGCGCGGACATCGATGTCGACACCAGCACCCAGGGGCTGATCGAACAGGTGAATGCTTATGCGGGTATGGGCGGGCATCATTTTGTGAACTACCGGGGCGAAACGATTCCTTGGTGAGTGCTGCCTGAAAGGAGGCCAAGATCGCAGCCTGCGGCAGCTCCTACGCCGACCCAGTACACCCTGAATTTATCAGGCGCACGCAATACCCGTAGGAACTGCCGCAGGCTGCGATCTTTTAGGCATCACACACGTCCGTCAAGCTATCGCATCAAATGCGTAATCTGAGTAAACTCCAAACCTCGCCCTCACCGGCGACCCTGGATCAGCAGACAGGGCAACACTGAGCTGGCGAACCTGAACCCAATTTTCAGAGGAGCCGGCCAATGCCTGCGACCCGTATCTGGTTAAAAACCCCCCTGGCCATTTTCACTGCCAACGCGCTCGATGCCCGTGGCGGCCTGGTGCTGCAAGACGGTTTGATCGTCGAAGTACTCGGTGCCGGGCAACAACCCGCCGCACCCTGTGGACAAGTCTTCGATGCTCGCGAACATGTGATCCTTCCCGGGCTGATCAACACCCACCACCACTTCTACCAAACCCTGACCCGCGCTTGGGCGCCGGTGGTCAATCAGCCGTTATTCCCCTGGCTGAAAACCCTGTATCCGGTCTGGGCTCGACTGACCCCGGAGAAACTGGCATTGGCGAGCAAAGTCGCTCTGGCCGAGTTGCTGCTGTCTGGCTGCACCACCGCGGCCGATCACCACTACCTGTTCCCCGAAGGTCTGGAAAACGCCATTGATGTACAGGTCCAGAGCGTGCGCGAACTGGGCATGCGCGCGATGCTCACCCGCGGCTCGATGAGTCTGGGTGAAGCCGACGGCGGGCTGCCGCCGCAACAGACCGTGCAACAAGGTGAAGTGATTCTCGCCGACAGCCAGCGCCTGATCGCCGAATACCACGAACGTGGCGATGGCGCGCAAATCCAGATTGCCCTGGCGCCCTGCTCGCCGTTTTCCGTTACCCCACAAATCATGTCGGCCAGTGCGGAACTGGCCAACAAGCTCGACGTGCGCCTGCACACCCATCTCGCCGAAACCCTCGACGAAGAAGACTTCTGCCTGCAACGTTTCGGCCTGCGCACCGTGGATTATCTGGACAGCGTCGGCTGGCTCGGGCCTCGTACCTGGCTGGCCCATGGCATTCATTTCAACCCGGATGAAATCGCTCGCCTGGGCGCGGCTGGCACCGGCATCTGTCATTGTCCGAGCTCGAACATGCGCCTGGCTTCAGGCATCTGTCCGACCCTGGACTTGATCGCAGCGGGCGCGCCATTGGGCCTGGGTGTGGATGGTTCGGCCTCCAACGACGCG
>NZ_CABVHY010000065.1 GCF_902497875.1 Pseudomonas fluorescens | reverse complement strand
CGGTCTACTCGTTGATCATGATCCACCGTGCCTACTTCGGTCCGTCCAAGTCTGACGCAGTGCTGCACGGCATGGATGCTCGCGAACTGATCATGGTGGTTGGACTGGCGGTGCTGCTGATTTACCTCGGCGTGTTCCCGCAACCGTTCCTCGATACCTCTGCCGCTACGATGAGTGGTGTGCAGCAATGGTTCGGTACCGCCTTCACTCAACTCGCTTCGGCCCGGTAAGAGCGCTATGGAATTCACGACTCAACACTTTATCGCGCTTGCGCCGTTGTTGATCACCAGCGCCACGATCATCGTGGTGATGCTGGCCATCGCCTGGCGTCGCAACCACTCACAGACCTTTCTGCTGTCGGTAGCCGGTCTCAACCTGGCCCTGCTATCGATCCTCCCTGCCTTGAAAGTCGCGCCTCTGGTCGTGACTCCACTGCTGCAGATCGATAGCTTCGCCTGCCTCTACATGGCGCTGATCCTGGTCGCCACGCTGGCGTGTGTAACCCTCGCCCACGCCTACCTCGGCGATGGCGGTTCGGGTTACCCGGGCAACCGCGAAGAGCTGTACCTGCTGATCCTGATGGCTGCGGCCGGTGGCCTGGTACTGGTCAGCGCGCAGCACCTGGCCGGCTTGTTCGTCGGTCTGGAACTGCTTTCGGTACCGGTCTACGGCCTGGTGGCCTATGCCTTCTTCAACAAGCGTTCGCTGGAAGCCGGCATCAAGTACATGGTGCTGTCGGCCGCCGGCTCGGCGTTCCTGTTGTTCGGCATGGCGCTGCTTTACGCAGAAGCCGGCAGCATGAGCTTCAGCGGCATCGGCCAGGCACTGGCCGCTACCGGTCTGCCTAACCCGATCGCGCAACTGGGCCTGGCCATGATGCTGATCGGCCTGGCGTTCAAGCTGTCGCTGGTACCCTTCCACCTCTGGACCCCGGACGTCTACGAAGGTGCTCCGGCACCCGTGGCGGCGTTCCTGGCGACGGCGGCGAAAGTCGCAGTGTTCGCGGTGATGGTGCGGCTGTTCCAAATCTCGCCAGTGGCCAACAGCGGTGTCCTGAGCAACGTACTGACCATTATCGCCATCGCGTCGATCCTGTTCGGTAACCTGCTGGCGCTGACCCAGAGCAACCTCAAGCGTCTGCTGGGTTACTCGTCCATCGCGCACTTCGGTTACCTGCTGATCGCCCTGGTGGCGAGCAAGGGTCTGGCGATGGAAGCCATCGGCGTGTACCTGGTCACCTACGTGATCACCAGCCTCGGCGCGTTCGGCGTGATCACCCTGATGTCTTCGCCGTACAACGGCCGTGACGCCGACGCGCTGTACGAGTACCGCGGCCTGTTCTGGCGTCGTCCGTACCTGACCGCGGTACTGACCGTGATGATGCTGTCGCTGGCCGGTATCCCGCTGACTGCCGGCTTCATTGGCAAGTTCTACATCATCGCCACCGGTGTCGAATCCCACGAATGGTGGCTGGTCGGCTCCCTGGTATTGGGTAGCGCCATAGGCGTCTTCTACTACCTGCGAGTGATGGTCACCCTGTTCCTGATCGAACCGAACCTGCGTCGCCACGATGCTCAACTGCACTGGGAGCAACGTACCGGCGGCGTGATGCTGCTGGCCATCGCGGCTCTGGCGTTCTTCCTCGGTGTGTACCCACAGCCGCTGCTGGCGTTGGTGCAACAGTCGGGATTGGCGGGTTGATCGGTTAGTTATACGCAGTAGAAAAACAGCACGGCACCTTCGGGTGCCGTTTTTGCGTTTGGGGGGACGGAGGTTTTTCAAGATCAAAAGATCGCAGCCTGCGGCAGCTCCTACACAAGCAGCGTCCACCTGATCAATCGCGGCTGTAACCGCCTACGTAGGAGCTGCCGCAGGCTGCGATCTTTTGATCTTCTAGCCAAAGAGCGGCAACAACACATTTCTTTGGAGTATTGGTTCGGTCTGAAGAAGTCTGTTGTGTGGGATGGCCTCTTCGCGGGCAAGCCCGCTCCCACAGTGGATTGGCGATGTACATACCATCTGTGGCTGGCGCGATACCTGTGGGAGCGGGCTTGCCCGCGAAGACGGTGGGACAGACAAAAATGAAAACGGCACCTTAGGGTGCCGTTTGCGTTTCATAGTCCAGCCGCTTACTTACGCGCCGCCTCCCACGATTTCAGCAGTTCGGCGTAGCTCACGGTTTCGCCTTTAGGCTTTTCGTTAGCCAGTTTCGGCTTCGGTGCGCCCGGCTGGTCGAGCCAGTATTGCGCGTCGCGCTCGGGGTTCATTTTCGGGGCACAAGTGGCTTGTGCTTTCGAGCGTTCAAGACGAGTCAAGATGGCGTCCTGGTCCTTGGCCAGGCCATCCAGCGCTTGTTGCGGGGTTTTCTCGCCGCTGGCGGCTTCGGCGATATGGCTCCACCACAGCTGTGCCAGGCGTGGATAGTCCGGCACGTTGGTCCCGGTCGGAGTCCATTGCACGCGGGCCGGGCTGCGATAGAACTCCACCAGGCCACCGAGTTTCGGCGCCAGGTCAGTCATGGCTTGCGAGTTGATGTCCGATTCGCGGATTGGCGTCAGGCCGACAATGGTTTTCTTCAGCGACACGGTTTTCGAGGTCACGAACTGCGCGTAGAGCCAGGCCGCCAGCCGTTGTTTCTCCGGTGTGGATTTGAGGAAGGTCCAGGAACCGGCGTCCTGATAACCGAGTTTCATGCCCTCCTCCCAGTACGGACCTTTCGGCGACGGTGCCATGCGCCATTTCGGCGTGCCATCGGCGTTCATTACCGGCAAACCGGGTTTGGTCATGTCGGCAGTGAAAGCGGTGTACCAGAAAATCTGCTGGGCGATGTTGCCTTGGGACGGCACCGGGCCGGATTCGGAGAAGGTCATGCCCGCCGCTTCCGGTGGCGCGTATTTTTTCATCCAGTCAACGTACTTGGTGGTCGCATACACCGCCGCCGGGCCATTGGTGTCACCGCCGCGGGTCACGCTGGAACCGACCGGATGGCAATCCTCGACGCGGATGCCCCACTCATCCACCGGCAAGCCGTTGGGTATGCCTTTGTCGCCGGCGCCGGCCATGGAGAACCAGGCATCGGTGAAGCGCCACCCAAGGGACGGGTCTTTCTTGCCGTAGTCCATGTGACCGTAGACGCGCTTGCCGTCGATTTCCTTGACGTCTTCGCTGAAGAATTTGGCGATGTCTTCATAGGCCGACCAGTTCACCGGTACGCCCAACTCGTAGCCGTACTTTTCCTTGAACTTTGCTTTGAGGTCCGCACGTTCGAACCAGTCGGCGCGGAACCAGTAGAGGTTGGCGAACTGCTGGTCAGGCAACTGATAGATCTTGCCGTCCGGCGCGGTGGTGAAGGAGATGCCGATGAAGTCTTTGATGTCCAGGGTTGGCGAGGTGTAGGCCTTGCCTTCGTTGGCCATCAGATCGGTGATGGATTCGGTCTTGCCGTAGCGAAAATGGGTACCGATCAGGTCCGAGTCGTTGACCCAGCCGTCATAGATATTCTTGTCCGACTGCATCTGGGTCTGCAGTTTTTCCACCACGTCGCCTTCCTGCAACAGGTCGTGGGTCAACTTGATCCCGGTGATTTCGGTAAAGGCTTTGGCCAGCACCTTGGACTCGTATTCGTGGGTGGCAATGGTTTCCGAGACCACGTTGATCTTCATCCCGCGAAACGGCTCGGAGGCCTTGATAAACCACTTCAGCTCTTCGAGCTGCTGGGCTTCGGTCAGGGTGGACGGTTTGAATTCGCTGCCAATCCATTTTTTGGCGGCGTCTTCATAGGCATCGGCCCAGGCCGCAGCGCTCAGCCCGCTGAGTGCCAGCATGGCTGCCAATGAAACGCTATGTCGCAGCTTATTGTTTTTGTCGAACATGAGACCTCCTGTTTAGGTTTCGGAGCATGACTGCCGGATTTCGGCTAGCCCCAACGCATCACAGCCAACAGCCACACCAGGGACAGCGCGGTCGCCACCCAGATGCTCCATTCAGTCACACCAATCACCAGCAAATGCAGGTAGGCGCTTGCGAGAAGACCGATAAACAGCCGATCACCACGGGTGGTGCTGATCGGTAGAAAGCCGCGCCGAGGGATGCTCGGCGAACGCAGCTCCCAGGTGGTCATGCCCGCCAGCAACAGAGCAATGGCGCCGAAGAATGCCGCGGTCGGGGGGGTCCAGTTCATCCATTCCATCAGCAGTTCCTCAAACCCGGCCGAGGGCAAAGCCCTTGGCCACGTGATTACGAACGAACCAGATCACCAGCATGCCCGGCAGGATGGTCAGTACCCCCGCCGCCGCCAGCACGCCCCAGTCGATCCCCGAAGCCGAAACGGTGCGGGTCATCACCGCCGCGATCGGCTTGGCGTTGACCGAAGTCAGGGTGCGCGCCAGCAGCAGTTCGACCCAGGAGAACATGAAGCAGAAGAACGCCGTCACCCCGATGCCCGAACCAATCAGCGGGATGAAAATCTTCACGAAGAACTTGGGGAAACTGTAGCCATCAATGTAGGCGGTTTCGTCGATTTCCTTCGGCACACCGGACATGAAGCCTTCGAGAATCCACACCGCCAGCGGCACGTTGAACAGGCAATGAGCCAGCGCCACCGCGATGTGGGTATCGAACAGGCCGATGGACGAATACAGCTGGAAGAACGGCAACAGGAACACTGCCGGCGGCGCCATGCGGTTGGTCAGCAGCCAGAAGAACAGGTGTTTGTCGCCAAGGAACCGATAGCGCGAGAACGCATAGGCCGCCGGCAACGCCACGCTCAGGGAAATCACGGTGTTCAGGCTTACGTAGTACAGCGAGTTCAGGTAGCCGGTATACCAGCTGGGGTCAGTGAAGATCACCTTGTAGTTGGCGAGCGTGAAGTCCTGGGGAAACAGCGTCAGGCCGCCGAGGATCTCGGTATTGCTCTTGAACGACATGTTCAGCAACCAGTAGATCGGCACCAGCAGGAACAGGATGTAGATCAGCAAGGGCACTAATTTACGTTTGCTCATGGCAGGCCTCAGCGGTTGGCGTCAGAGTGAGTCATGGCGGTATAGAACAGCCAGGACACCAACAGGATGATCAGGAAGTACACCAGCGAGAATGCCGCCGCCGGCCCCAGGTCGAATTGCCCGATCGCCATCTGGGTCAGGGTCTGGCTGAGGAAGGTGGTGGCGTTACCCGGCCCGCCGCCGGTCAGGACGAAGGGCTCGGTATAAATCATGAAACTGTCCATGAAGCGCAGCATCACCGCGATCAGCAGTACGCTTTTCAGCTTCGGCAACTGGATATAGCGAAATACCGCCCAGCTCGAGGCCCGATCGATCCGTGCTGCCTGGTAGTACGCATCCGGGATGGCCCGCAGGCCGGAGAAACACAGCAGCGCCACCAGCGAGGTCCAGTGCCAGACGTCCATCACCAACACCGTGACCCAGGCGTCCATGGTGTTGGCTGCATAGTTGTAACTGATGCCCATGGCATTCAAGGTCCAGCCGAGCAAGCCGATGTCGGCGCGGCCGAAGATCTGCCAGATGGTGCCGACCACGTTCCACGGAATCAGCAGTGGAATCGCCATCACGATCAACACCAGCGACGACCAGCGGCCCTTGGTCGGCATGGTCAGGGCGATGGCGATGCCCAGCGGGATCTCGATCAGCAAGACGCAGGCGGAATAGATGAACTGACGCAGCAGTGAGTCGTGCAGGCGTGGATCGAGCAGCACCTGGCGATACCAGTCGGCCCCGACGAAATAGCGGCTCGACTGATCGAAAATGTCCTGTACCGAGTAATTGACCACCGTCATCATCGGGATCACGGCGCTGAACGCCACCAGCAGGAACACCGGCAACACCAGCCACCAGGCCTTGTTGTTCTGCACCTTGTTCATGGCTGCGCCTCGTTCATGGGTTGCGCCTCTAGCAGGTAATCATCGGCATAGACCATCAACCACTGCGCCGGGAAGCTGATCCAGGCCCTGCCTTCGGGCACCGGCTTGTCTTCGGCCAGGCGCACTTTCAACGGCGCGCCATCCAGATCGAGGGTCATGATCTTGTAGGTGCCAAGATCTTCGACGTGCACCACGTCGGCTTCCAGCGCGTCGTCGTAGGGCTCGTCCCAGACGTGGATGAATTCCGGACGAATACCGACTTTCAGGGTCTTCCATTGGCGCTCGGCGATCCGCTGCTGCAGGGCTTCGGACAACGCCAGATGGGTCTCGGCGAAACCGACGCCACCGGCCTGGGGCTTGACCTCGATCAGATTCATCCCCGGGCTGCCGATGAAATAGCCGACAAAGGTGTGGCTCGGCCGCTCGAACAATTCCCGCGGCGTGCCGAACTGCACAATCTGCCCGCCGTACATCACCGCGATCTTGTCGGCGAAGGTCGAGGCCTCGAGTTGATCGTGGGTCACGTAGACCATGGTGATATTGAACTGCTCATGGATCTGCTTGAGCTTGCGGCGCAATTTCCATTTCAGGTGCGGGTCGATCACCGTCAGCGGCTCATCGAAGAGGATCGCCGAGACGTCGTCGCGCACCAGGCCACGGCCCATGGAGACCTTTTGCTTTTCATCGGCCGTCAGGTTGCGGGCCTTCTTGTACAGCAGCGCCTGCAAATCGAGGACTTCGGCGATTTCCAGCACCTTGCTGTGAATCTTCGCCTCGGCCATCCCCTGATTACGCAGCGGGAAGGCCAGGTTGTCGAACACCGTCATGGTGTCGTAAACCACCGGGAACTGGAAAACCTGGGCGATGTTGCGCCGCTCGGGCGTCAACTCATTGACCACCCGGCTGTCGAACAGCACCTGACCTTCGGACGGGATGAGCAGCCCGGAAATGATGTTGAGCAAGGTCGACTTGCCGCACCCGGACGGCCCGAGCAAGGCATAAGCACCGCCCTGCTCCCAGATATGATTCATCTCGCGAATCGCATAGTCCTCAGGCCCGGCAGGCGTGCGGCTGTAGCTGTGGGCGAGGTTCTGCAAACGGATTTCGGCCATCAGGCAACCCTCGCGACACGCCGACCGGGCGCCTGGACCAGACGCCCCTGCGCATCGAAGACAAAGAGTTTGTGAGTCGGGATGTAAATGCGGATCGGCGCGTCGACGTCGTACTCGTGCACCCCGGGCAGGTGCAGTACCAGCAGGAAATGCTCGTTGCGCACATGCAGGAAAGTTTCCGACCCGCTGATCTCCGCCACCTCGACGGTCACCGCCAGCTCCAGGTCATCGTCGTTGCTCGGCACCAGAGAGATATGGCTCGGCCGCACGCCGAAGCGGAATTCGCCCTCGCCGACCGGGCGCAAATCCACGTTCAGCGGAAAATGCACGAAATTGGCGAAGCTCACTTCATTGCCGGCAATGCGCCCCGGCATCAGGTTGATCGGCGGTTCGGAGAACAGTTCGGCGGCCAATACGGTTTGTGGCTGGTGATAGACCTCGGCGGTCTTGCCGCTCTGAACCACCCGGCCTTCATGCACAATGGTCGTGGTGCCGCCCAAGGCCAGCGCTTCGTTGGGCTCGGTGGTGGCGTAAATGGCGATGGTGTGATGGGTCTTGAACAGCTCGCGCATTTCCTGGCGCAGTTCTTCGCGCAGCTTGTAGTCGAGGTTGACCAGCGGTTCGTCGAACAGAATCAGCTCGGCATCCTTGACCAGCGCCCGGGCCATCGCGGTGCGCTGTTGCTGGCCGCCGGAGAGTTCGAGGGGATAACGCTGGAGAAACTTTTCGATACGCAACATTGTCGCGGTTTCCAGCACCTTGCTCTGGATCAGCTCGGCCGAAACACCGGCCTGACGCAACGGCGAGGCGATGTTTTCGAAGACGGTCATGGTCGGGTAGTTGATGAATTGCTGATAGACCATCGACACATTGCGCAACCGCACCGGGCGCTGGGTGACGTCGACGCCGTTCATCAGGATGCGTCCGCTGTCGGGCTTGTCCAAACCTGCTATCAGCCGCATCAGACTGGTCTTGCCGGACAG
This sequence comes from Pseudomonas fluorescens, assembly GCF_902497875.1. Taxonomy (GTDB): domain Bacteria; phylum Pseudomonadota; class Gammaproteobacteria; order Pseudomonadales; family Pseudomonadaceae; genus Aquipseudomonas; species Aquipseudomonas fluorescens_BR. The sequence continues at coordinate 2,993 of NZ_CABVHY010000065.1, read as the reverse complement.
CGTACGGCCGAGCAAGACGTTGAAGGATCCGGGCTCGAAGCGAAGATTCGCATCGTCGATCCAGATCTGGCCCTCGACGGTGCGACTGACGTGCTCCAGCGTTAATGACATGGCTCGGCCTTTTTATTATTGGAGTCAGGCGACCTGAGCAACAGAGCGACAATCGTGCCAAAAACTACAAGCGACTGATCCGGTTGGGTTTTCTTGAAAATGAAGGGAGATCGGCATTCGTTGCTGAACAGAAATGAACAACTGCGACTGAACAACTGAACAGTCCCGGGTTTGACAATGAACAATAGTGAACAACACTCAACGGATGCTTTTGCCTTGTCCGCCGCTTTGTCGGGTGCACCGCTCATCTCGCGAAAAACGCGGTCACCGTAGGAGCTGCCGCAGGCTGCGATCTTTTGATTTTTAGCGGCAGCTCCTACACCGGATCGTGAGCAGCGCTGAAATCCCATAAAAACAATAAAGTTTGCCAAGAGATCGACTGCCATGGCCGCACCTGCCCCGCTGTTGTCCCATGACACCATCATCCAGGACTCCTGGCGCCGCTGCCGGGCCTTCGGGCTCAGTCATCAGAGCGCCCCGGCCTTCGACCAGCTACCCGCCGAGGGCATCGCGCACTTGCTTGAGAGTCAGCACTCCCTGGTGCAGACCACCCACCAGGAAGTCCTGCCGTATTACGAAAACATCCTCAGCAATTCCAATTGCCTGATCATGCTCGCCGACAACCAGGGCCAGGTGCTGACGTCCTGGGGCACCCAGCGTTTTATCGAGCCGAGCCTGGCTCGAGGTTTCAAGGCCGGCGCCAGCTGGATGGAGCGCTGCACCGGGACCAACGCCATCGGCACCGCCCTGGCCTGCGAGCAGTGCGTGCATATCGAGCACGATGAGCACTTCCTAAAGGCCAACCGCTTCATGACCGGCTCCGCGGCACCGATATTCGACGCCGAGCGTCAGGTGATCGCGGTGCTCGACGTCTCCAGCGACAGCTACCTGCCGCCGTCTCACACCCTGGGCATGGTGAAAATGATGAGTCAGACGGTGGAGAACCGGCTGATTCTCAACCTGTTCCAGGGTCGGCATTTCCAGCTGACCTTCAATACCGGCCTGAACAACCTCGACAGCCAATGGGCCGGACTGCTGATCTTCGATGAAGGCGGCCAGGTGCTGTCGGCCAACCGCCGTGCCGATAATCTGCTGGGCACCAGCCTGTCACGGGTCAGCGTTGAAAACCTGTTCAAGGTCTCGTTGCGGGACCTGCTGAACCAGCCAGAAGGTTTACCCTTTGCGCTGCAGGCTTCGGGGCGCAACCGATTTCAGTGTTTGTTGAAGCGCCCCAAGCAGATGCCGATTCAGGCCCGGGTACTTGTCGAACCCGCCAACCCCGCCCCGACCGCGATCAGTCTCAGCACCCTGCACTTTGGTGACAGTCGCGTCGAGAAAGCCGTGCGCCAGGCCGAACGTTTGCTGGAGAAAGACATCCCGTTGCTGATCCATGGCGAAACCGGAGTGGGTAAAGAGGTGTTCGTCAAAGCCCTGCATCAGGCCAGCTCCAGGAGCAAACAACCATTCATTGCCGTCAACTGTGCGGCGATCCCCGCCGAACTGGTGGAATCGGAGCTGTTCGGTTATGAAAAAGGCGCGTTTACCGGCGCCAATCAGAAAGGCAGCATCGGGCTGATCCGCAAGGCCGACAAAGGCACGCTGTTCCTTGACGAGATCGGCGACATGCCGCTGCCGACACAAGCCCGGTTGCTGCGAGTATTACAGGAGCGTTGCGTGCAGCCGGTGGGCAGCAGCGAACTGTTCCCGGTGGACATCCGCATCATCTCGGCGACCAATCACGCCTTGCGCGAACAGGTTCAAGCCGGGCGCTTTCGAGAAGACCTGTACTACCGCATCGGCGGGTTGACGCTGGAGCTGCCGCCCTTGCGTGAGCGCAGTGACAAGCAGGCGCTGTTCAAGCGTTTGTGGGAACAGCATCGGGAGCCGACTCAATGGGCCGGGCTGAGTCGTGAAGTCATGGAGCTGTTCACCCGCCATCCGTGGCCGGGGAATCTACGCCAGGTCAGCAGTGTGATGCAGGTGGCGCTGGCCATGGCCGAGGAACAACCGGTGCGGCCTGAGCATTTGCCGGATGATTTTTTTGTGGATCTGGAGATGAATGAGCCCACTCAACCCGCAGCTTCATGCCAACTAGACGGTTCAGAAGACTTGAACCAGTTGTTACGGGCGGCTGGTGGGAACATCTCACATTTGGCACGGCACCTAGGGGTCAGCCGCAATACGCTGTACAAGCGATTACGCAAATCAGACACCTGAAGACTCAACCAATTGTCGATACGTCTTTGCTCACCTCCAATATTTTGGCTATATTTGGCCAAAATATTGGAGATGCCAAATGATTACTGTCCCGTTAGGCGAAGCCAAGAACAACCTGTCCAAGCTGGTTGATGATGCCGCTGCCGGCCAGATCATCACAATTGCCAAACACGGTCGGGCCCTTGCCCGCCTTGTCCCTGTAGGAAAACCCACAGGCCGACGTATCGGCGCAATGAAAGGCAAACTGATCTTGCCTGAGGACTTTGATGCACCACTGCCAGACGACATGCTGGATGCATTTGAAGGAGCTCAAGGATGAGGGTTTTGCTCGACACTCATATTTTGCTATGGACCTTGAGTGACGACCCAAAACTTTCAGGCAAGGCCAGGAAACTGATTGAGAGCGCCACTGAGATTTATATCAGCACAGCGTCTTTTTGGGAGATGGCTATCAAAGTGGGGCTGGGCAAACTGAATGTCGATCTTGAAGGCATAAGGGACTCCTGCCTCGAAAGCGGATTCATAGAGCTACCTGTCACGTTTGAGCACGCCATCGCGGTCAAGGACCTGGAGCATCATCATCGAGATCCGTTCGACCGGCTCATTGTAGCAACCACAATGACAGAGCCCATGAAGCTCCTGACTGCCGACCCTATGGTCGCCAA
>NZ_CABVHY010000064.1 GCF_902497875.1 Pseudomonas fluorescens | reverse complement strand
ACCTGATGACTGATGATTACGCGGGTTATAACGCCTTGGGCGGGCAATCCGGTGTCGAACGTTTAGGCTGTTGGGCGCATGCGCGACGCAAGTTTGTCGAGGCGCAAAAGGTGCAGCCTAAAGGCAAAACCGGGCGTGCCGATATCGCCCTGAATCTGATCAACAAGCTGTACGGTATCGAGCGAGATTTAAAAGAAGTCGGCGATGAACATCGCCACGAAAGCCGACAGCAAAACAGCCTGCCGGTGTTGGCGCAGTTGCAAACATGGCTGGAGAAAACCCAGCCACAAGTGACGACGCAAAATGCACTGGGTAAAGCCATCAGCTACCTGGCCAGCAACTGGATCAAGTTGGTGCGCTACACCGAAGCCGGTTACTTGCCGATCGACAACAATGCGGCAGAGCGCGCGATCAGGCCCTTCGTTATCGGGCGCAAGAACTGGCTGTTCAGCGACACGCCCAAAGGCGCGATGGCCAGCGCTCAACTTTACAGTTTGGTCGAGACGGCTAAAGCCAACGGCCAAGAGCCCTATGCGTGGCTGCGCCACGCACTTGAGCGCCTGCCACAAGCCTCGAGCGTAGAAGACTTCGAGGCTTTGCTGCCGTGGAACTGCACGCCGCAAATTCCAAGATAGCCATAGATCCCCATCTTTAAAATGTGGGGTTCATGGAGCGCTTACAAAGGAGACACCAGTGCTTACCAGATTTTCGATGCTTGCCTTGGTTTTAACGGTCCTGGCGTCCTCGGGATGCGTTTACCACGACCACGACAGGAACAGGGATCGCGATCGCGATCGCGATCGAGGTAGTCGACATGATCACGACCACCGCCATAAAAAGGACCGGGATTCGTATGACCGTCGCGACAATGATCGCAGGGGAGATGACTATCGCCGAGGCTAATGCTTTGCGGTTTGAGTCATGCCAGTCCAAGAAGCCCGCTGATTGCGGGCTTTTTCATGCTTTCAGGTGCCGCTGCCCAGCCCTTCTATCGCATTGGCAAAAGCGCTGCCCGCCTCCTTCACCAGCCCTCGCCACTCGCTGCTACTGATAACACCTGTGCGTTCAAGCTCATCGGCCGCCTTGAGTAGCTCATCGTAATGCTCCTCGGGATTCATCCGGATTTCGGATTCCTCTAACAGCTTGCGCCAGGCCAGCAATGCCTGCGTCTTCTGATCGTCATTCATGGAAAAGCTCCGTTGACTGCCTGTTCTGTAGAAGCAAATCAACAGCGGGTTGTTCAGCGATTCCGACGTGCGGCCAGGTACTGTGTAACGCGCCGTTCCCCAAGCTGGCAGGACCGCGCTCAGATTCTGTAATCCTTGAAAAGCTCCTCCTTGATGATCAGCAACGCGTCACCGTAGTAGCGTTCACCGCGGGCTTCACTTAGCGGTACAGACCTGACGCTGGCGTCGCCATCGCGCGGCTTGTGCTCGCAGGTGATGAAGAACTCCGCCGTTTCTGCCTTGAACTCCAGGTAGTAGAACAGCTCTCTGCCCTCTCGATCCCAGTAGCCGATTTCTCTTCGCATCATTGCCCCCGCAGGACCGTGAAATTTACCCATTCTAACGGGTGCGGCAAAGCACATGTCATGCCTTGCATACCCTGAAGGTATCGAACCCTACACAAATGATATTAGACGCTGGCCAGAGCCAGGCTGCCGGTTATTGGCTGGCAAGGTATCTTCGCGGTGGGTGGCATCGTTCCGCTGTTGCTGTTGGCGGTATTGATATTCGTACTGCCGGAGTCATTGCATTTTCTGACTCGGCATCGCGCCGAAAGCGGTCGCGAAAAAATCGAAAGCATTGTTGCCAGAATCACCGGTAAACCAACCACTGCGGGTAGCACTTACAGCGTCCCGGAGATGGATGTTAAATCCCGGGTCACCTCCTTGTTTTCAGCTGGACTGGCACGTACTACTTGCGGGATATGGACTGTTTACCTTTTCAACTGGGTCGCATGGTTTATGTTTCTGTCCTGGTTGCCGACATTACTCAAGGCCACTGGACTTCCCGCGGAACAGGCGCCGATGGGCACCGTAGCAGTGAACGCCGTATTCGTCGCTTGCGCTATTCCACTGGCCATTGTCTTGCCGAAGATCAATACCCGGTTGTTACTGTTAGTCCTGTTCCTGTTTGGCATCGCGCTCAGCCTGGGCCTGGCGAACAGTGGCACCAACTGGACGCTGGTGTTTATCCTCGCAGGACTGGCCGGCCTGGGCATCGGTGGCCAGCAAATAGTCTTGAACTACATGGTTGCCCAAGCCTACCCCACCGCTTTACGCGCTACGGCAACCGGTTGGGCGATTGCATTGGGCCGGGTGGGAGCGATTGTTGGCTCGGCAAGTGGCGGATGGTTTCTCGAACATGGCGGCCCCGCGGGCTACTACAGTGCCTTGATCGTACCTCTGGTCATCGCGGCAGCGGGGTTGATGATTATTCGTACCCAGACTTTCGCTGCAGAAGGTCAGCCGCAGGTGGCGCACTGATCGATGCGCAGTGATGGCTCGGTGGCGTGGAGTCTGGACTCTCCCGCCACCTGTGCATTGCCGCTATTGCCTACCGAATTTATTGTTCGTGGTGTTTTTCGTTTTATCCACCAGCCAAATTGAAACGCCATCAGTACGCACTGTATTGCATTCTTCTCCATATTTTTTGTAGGTGACACAGATAACATCCTCTGCAATCATCCAACGTCCAATTTGCTCAGGCTCTCCTTCAATCTTTATTTTCGCGGTCCCATCCTGAATGAAAGTCTCCTTGAACTCATAACCTGTCGTGGTAACGCTGGAGTGTTGGCGACCGATCAAAGCCTCATTTATCTCACTTCCCTTTAACTGGCGTGCATCTGCAGGCGCTGGCGCATGAGCGTCATTGGCAGCTTGATGCCCCGACGAACATCCCGCCAATAATAACGCAACGATAACAGGCAATAACTTATCCATAACCTCCACCTCGTGTTATTAATAGACAGCAGAACACCCATGGCCTTAAGGTTAGACAGCATTAAATAGTTCCATATATCATTTAACGATACGGGCAATAGCGCCAGCCTGCGTGGATCTACCGTGCGCAAGCCAAACTCGACAGAGTCTGCACATTCATTTTTTCCTTGAAGTGACAGGCTCGATCGCCTCCCTGGCTGGCTGCCCGGATTATAGCTTTTCCTTGTTTTTGCCCCCCATCGACTGGCCGTCCACGACGTCATGCGCGGCCTCGTGTCGCACAAATCAATGAGAACGAATTTGAACTAATGGCATATTGCTGCTATCACAAAAGAACCACGAGCATAGAGTGCCTACGCCCATGAACAAGCTTGAGCAAGACGTCATCGATGCTGCGGGCGCATCCGCGCCGGACTGTCCGCAAGCCCAGAGAGACGATACCTTCGAGGCTGCGTTGGGGGCCATCGCGATACTCAAAAGCAACCTTTCAGGAGAACCGCTGGAGCGCGCACTGCTGATGCTGCGCGACTCCTACATCTGGCCAGGGCACTCCTGAAATTCCCACAAAGGCCCTGGCGCAAGATCAATGCATTCCGACTCAGCTGGTGGAAAGCTGTTCTTCATATTCCTTGATGTATCCGCTGGCCAGCGTTTCTTTCTGTTTATCGTCGAGAATCTTGCCCGCCATCTGGAAGAACTTCTGCTCTTCCTCTTTCAGGTGATGATGGACTTTTTCAGAAAGCTTTTTGGCGGTGGCCAGCCAGCCGGGGCTGGACATCTCTGTTTCGTCCAGTTGCTCCATCATCTCATCCATTTCGTGGTGTTCTGAAATGGCGTGACGACTCAAATCCACACCCTCGTCGTACTCCATCAACGGCATGTAGAAAAACCGCTCCTCCGCCGTTTCGTGAGCCTGGAGTTCGGTCTTCAGCTGTTTGTACGCCTCGACGCGCTGCGGGTTGTCTCCGCTGGTCTGGATCAGTGCGTCAGCGTAGGTGCGTTGCCGCTCGTGGCTCTCGCGCAGTGCTTCGAAGATATTCAATGGCGTCTCTCCAGCATCGCTTCCAAAAACGGAAGCATTTCTGACTAGACCTTTTCGCGAGTTGGCTAGTTCCACTCCAGCCACGCTCGGAAGGCGGCCTGATAGCCGACCAATCTCTTGCGGGTGTATATATCCATTCCTGCGGTAACGGCCACTTAAGGTTTCGCCCTTACGGCGCCTCCCTTTGGCAAACGCCCCAAATGAAGCAAAGGTCTCGCCCCGAGCGTACGGCACCTCGCTAAGGCTCGGTGTTCCCTCGCTCCGGCCTGCCGAAGGGGCGGGTAGATCAAGATCAAGATCAAGATCAAGATCAAGATCAAGATCAAGATCAAGATCAAAAGCCAAGCACAAGCAACAGCGAGGCGGCCTATCGGCCGGCCTGGGTGTACACGTCCCTCCGTAGGAGCTGCCGCAGGCTGCGATCTTTTGATCTTGATTTTGTGGGAGCGGCGGTGCGGCGATCCAACTTGCTCGCGATGAAGGCGGCCTGACAAAGCCAAACCGTGTTGACGCAAAGGCTCAGAGCGTGAAGGCACACTGAGTAAACCTCAGGCCTACGAAGTCCCGCTGACTTTTACCGAAGCGTCGCTGTCGTCTCTCATTTGCATATTTTCATGCAGGAAGCCCATCAATTCAGCCGCCGCTGGCGACAGGCTGCGGCCTTTCCTGGACAAGATGCCTATCTGACGCTCGACCTTCGGTTCTGAAAGGGGCAGGAATGCCAGTTGTTCATTGCCTGCCGGAAACGCCAGATAGGGCAGTGTCGTAATGCCGATGCCCTCTTCGAGCATGGCGATCAAGGAAATCATGTTGGAGACGAACAACAGACTGCTCTCCAGCAGCCCCGCCGCTTCGGTGCCTTCGAGCAAGCGCGAAGTGCCATTGCGCACCAGCGGGTAGGCTTGCAGGCTGGACCAATGCAAGGCTCCACCGGCCGCCACCAACGGATGATCACGCCGACAAACCACGCCAACCTGATCACTCAGGATCGGCAGGAAATCGATGTTCTCATCCGGCATCCAGATACTGCTGATGCAGAAGTCCACCTGCCCCTGGACCAATAGCTGCTGCACGCTGTCAGCGTTACCGTCCTGAATACTGATCTGCACCTTGGGATGCTCGCTGACAAACCGCGCCAGCAGGTGCGGCAACAGACGACTGGCCACTGACGGTACGGTGGCGATGCTCACCTGACCGATTTCATGCCGGGCCAGCTGGGTCACCTCGCGGGCAATTCGGTCGTGATGTGCGAGAAGATCCTGGAACAGAGGCAGGCAGTGCTCACCAAAAGGTGTCAGCTCGGTCTTCCCACCTTTTTCGAACAGTGCCTGGCCGAGCTTCTGCTCAAGTTCGCGGACCGCCAGGGAAATGGCCGGCTGGGTACGATAGGCCTGTCTCGCCGCTGCGTGAAAACTTTTCAGCTGCGCCACCAGGACGAAATAACGCATTTGAGTGATTTTCAGCTCGGGCAGCATGGTAAGTTTTCCTTATCGTTTCATTTTTTTTATTAATTTTTATTTGCAGATTAATACTCTCAAGATGGGGACCACGCAATCGGAGGTTCCCATGTCAGTGCAACCCTACAAAAACTACATCGCTGGAAGCTGGTGCGAAGGCCAAGACGTTATCGCCAACCACAACCCTTCGGATGTGCTGGACATCATCGGTCACTATCACCAGGCCAGCGCCGAACAGACTCGGGCTGCGATTGCTGCAGCACGTGCCGCACAGCCACTCTGGGCGGCGACCGGGCTGGAGCAACGCCAACAGTTGTTGATGGCCATCGGCGACGAGTTGATTGCCCGCAAGGATGAGTTGGGCCGCCTGCTCTCCCGTGAGGAAGGCAAACCCCTCAACGAGGGTATCGGCGAGGTTTATCGCTCCGCCCAGTTCTTCCACTATTACGCCGCCGAAGTATTGCGCCAGATGGGCGAGACAGCGGCGTCAGTGCGCCCCGGGATCGACATTGAAATTCATCGTGAACCGGTCGGTGTGGTCGGCATCATCACTCCGTGGAATTTCCCCATGGCGACGGCCGCCTGGAAGATTGCCCCAGCCCTGGCCTTCGGTAACGCGGTGGTGTTCAAACCGGCCAACCTGGTGCCGGCCAGCGCCTGGGCACTCAGCGAAATCATCAGTCGCCAGGCCCTGCCGCCGGGCACCTTCAACCTGGTGATGGGCAGTGGCAGCATCGTCGGCGAGAGCTTGATCCAGTCGACCGATATCGATGCGCTGACCTTCACCGGGTCGCTGCCGACCGGACGTCGAGTGGCCATTGCCACAGCGACCAATCTGGTGCGCTGCCAGCTGGAAATGGGCAGCAAGAATGCGCTGGTGGTGCTGGATGATGCCGACCTCGACATCGCCGTCGAATGCGCGTTGAACGGTGCGTTTTTCGGTACCGGGCAAAAATGCACCGCCTCATCGCGCCTGATCGTCTGCGACGGCATTCATGACCGCTTTGTCGCTGCATTGATTGCGCGCATGCGTCAGTTGAAGGTCGGCCATGCACTTGAGCAAGGGGTGCAGATCGGTCCGGTGGCCGAGGCCCGCCAACTGGAGCAGAACCTTCGTTACCTGCAACTGGCCCAGGAAGAAGGCGCGACGCTGGTCGAAGGCGGCGAACGCCTGGCACTGGAACCTGAAGGACACTACATGCGTCCGGCGCTGTTCATCGACAGCCACAACGACATGCGCATCAACCGCGAAGAAGTCTTCGGTCCGATCGCTTGTGTGATCCGGGTGAATGACTACGAACACGCCCTCACCGTGCTGAACGATACCGAATTCGGGCTCACTGCCGGAATCATCACCCAGTCGCTGCGCCATGCCAGTGACTTCAAACGCCGCGCCCGCACCGGCTGCGTAATGGTCAACCTGCCCACCGCCGGCACCGACTACCACGTGCCATTCGGCGGGCGCAAAGCCTCAAGCTTTGGTCCCCGCGAACAAGGGCAATACGCCCGCGAGTTCTACACAGTGGTCAAGACCACCTACGTGCGTCCCTGAATCGGAGATCACCATGCACGACTTATTGATGATCGATGGGCTGCAATACTCCAACTGGAGCGAGGAGCTGTTTCGCCAGATGCAGGCCGGCGGCCTGAGTGCCGTTCACGCCACCCTTGCGTACCACGAAAATGCCCGGGAAACCCTGTCGCGAATTGGCGAATGGAATCGTCGTTTCGAGACCTGGCCCGAGCTGATTCGTCCGGTGCGTGAGGCGGCAGATATTCGTCTGGCCCATCAGGAGGGACGCGTCGCGATCTTCTTCGGCTTCCAGAATTGCTCGCCGATCGAAGACGACATCAGCCTGGTGGAGATATTCCGCCAGCTTGGGGTCCTGATCATGCAACTCACCTATAACAACCAGAGCCTCCTGGCCAGCGGCTGCTACGAGAGCGAAGACAACGGCATCAGTCGTTTCGGCCGCCAAGTGATCCGTGAGATGAACCGCGTGGGCATGCTGATCGACATGTCCCACAGCGCTGAGCGCAGCACCCTGGAGGCTATCGAACTGTCGAGCCGCCCGGTGATCATCTCTCATGCCAACCCATCGAGCTTCCATGCCGCCAAACGCAACAAGTCCGATGCGGTGCTGCGCAGCATCGCCGAATCCGGCGGCCTGCTCGGCTTCAGCACTTACCCCTTTCACCTCAAGGGCGCGTCGGGCTGCAGCCTCGAGACGTTCTGCGACATGGTCGCCAATACCGCCGATTTAATGGGCGTCGAGCACATCGGCATCGGTACTGATCTGTGCCAGCAACAGCCGCTGCAAGTACTCGAGTGGATGCGCAACGGTCGCTGGAGCAAGGACAAGGACTACGGCGAGGGCTCGGCCGACAACGCCCACTGGCCATCCCCCCTGCAATGGTTCCGCGACAGCCGGGACTTCCCCGTTATCGCCCGTGGCCTGCAAGCGCGCGGCTTCGCCGAGGACGAGGTACGCAACATCATGGGACTCAACTGGTTGCGCCTGCTGGAAAACGCCACCACCCCACAAACCTGACGCCTGATCTAAACCGTGAGGACAGCATGAAAAACAAAAACAATAGCTTCCCGTTCATCTCCCCAACCGGCGATGGACAGCCTCAAGCGCGTATTTTGGAGGCATCATGAAAACATCCACTGAGCTACAAGCCGACAGCCAGCCGCTGAGCCTTGCAGCACCTGAAAAAGACATCGACTGGCCGCTGTTTCTCATCAGCGGCGGCTTCCTGGGTGCATTCCTGATAGCGGCACTGGTCGACATCGAAGGCGTGTCGACGCTGGTCAATACGCTGTTCGCCTGGTCGACGAAGTTCTTTGGACTGTACTGGCAGATTCTGATGCTGCTGACCTTTGCGGTGAGCCTGTTCATCTGTTTCAGCAAATGCGGTCGGGTGCGGCTGGGCGGCGTCGACCAAAGACCCGACACCAGCACCTTCAACTGGATCGCCGTGATCATGTGCGCCTTGCTCGCGGGTGGCGGCGCCTTCTGGGCCGCGGCGGAGCCGATGATGCACTTCGCCAGCCCGCCACCGCTGTTCGCCGGCATGCAACCCCACAGCGAAGCGGCGGGTCATGCGGCACTCGCCCAATCCTTCGTGCACTGGGGCTTCCTGGCATGGGCAGTACTTGGCAGCCTGCTGTCGATCGTGCTGATGCATTTGCACTACGACAAAGGCTTGCCGCTGGCGCCGCGCACCCTGCTGTATCCGCTGTTCGGCGAGCGAGCGCTGAAAGGCCCGATCGGCACGCTGGCGGATGCCACCTCGATCATCGCCGTGGTCGCCGGGACCATCGGACCGATCGGTTTTCTCGGCCTGCAAATCAGCAGCGCGTTGCATTCGGTCTGGGGCATTCCGAATGACCTGACTGTCCAGGCCATCACCATTGTTCTGGTCACGGTGCTGTACACCACCTCCTGCCTGGTGGGGCTCAAGGGCATCCGCTTCGTCAGCGAAATCAACGTCTGGCTGATGATTGGCCTGGCTGTGTTCATGCTGGTGTTCGGGCCGACGGCCTTTATTCTGGGCGGTTTCCCGACGGCCTTCGCCTTGCATCTGGAACAATTCATTCCGATGAGCCTGTTTCGCGCCGATCCGAAATGGCTCGACTGGTGGACGGTGTTCTACTGGGGCTGGTTCATTGGCTATGCGCCGATGGTGGCGCTCTACGTCGCCAAGATTTCCCGTGGCCGGACCATCCGGGAAGTCATCATGACGCTGTCGATCATTGCCCCGATCGTGACCATGTTCTGGTTCACCGTGGTCGGTGGCACCGGCATCGGCCTGGAATTGCAAACGCCCGGCATCGTCACGGCCAATGGCGCTCAACCCGAAGCCCTGCTGTTGGGCGTGACCCAGAACCTGCCACTGGGTGGACTGGTCTCGGCGCTGTTTCTGTTCTTGAGCTTCATCTCGGTCGCGACCAATGGTGATGCCATGGCCTTCACTGTAGCGATGGCCATGTCGAGCAACGACAAGCCGAAAAAATGGCTGAGAGCGTTCTGGGCCATCGGAATGGGGTTGGCCGCGGTAGTGCTGATCACCATCGGCGCGGGCGGCGTGACGGCGCTGCAATCCTTTATTGTGATCACTGCCGTTCCGGTTTCGCTGTTGATCCTGCCCTCGCTCTGGGATGCGCTGCGGATCGCCCGGCGCATGGCTCGCGAGCAGGCTGTCTGATCATGAATAGTTCAGGAATCGCAATTATGTCGCACCCCCACTCCGGCGCAGCGCCACAACCGACCCTGCGGCCCGCCGCACAGGTCATGGACCTGGATCGTCTGGGCAGCCATTTTCAGAGCCGGCTGAGTTTCGTGCGCAGCAGCATGCGGCGAATGATGAACGAGCAATGGCGCATCCAGCGCACCTGCTTCGACCTGGATGCCGAGGGATATGGCACGACCATTTATCGTATCGATACGGCCACCGCGCATTATCACTGCGTCATTTTCTCGATGTACCTGCCGCCGGAAAAGCGCAGCGACCGGGTAATTGCCGATCAGTGGGACGTCAGCTTCGTCCTGCTCGCCGGCGATGTGGACGACCAGCAACTGGCCGATTTGCGGCGCAACGTGCCCCTGCAGGAAGCTGGCCGCTTTGACGCCCGGGTGCTGGTGCTCTCGCGTGCCAACCGCAGCCTGCGCAACTTCGAGCGTTTTCTCGGGGCGCTTGCCGAAGGTTGCCAGCCCGACCCTCGGCAGCTCGCCGACGTCGGCTACCTGTATCGAACCACCGCCGTTTATGGCAATGGCAAGTTCGGCATCGCCGACTTCAGCTGCCTGCAAGGCAATGCCGATTTCACTCAGCCGTTCAGCGCGCAAATGTTTACCGTCTACCTGCTCCGGCATTTCAGTATCGAGCAGATAGAACACATGGCCCGGGCGCGCAACCCACAACGGGCGGTCGGGCTGGACATTGCCCTGCAACGCTACCTGGGAGTCGGCAACTCCACCGGACTGGGCATGGCACCGTTCCTGGTCAACCACCCGCAATTGGTCAACCAATGGGTGTGGGCCAGGGAAACCGCTCTGGCGCGGACCCTGGCGCAAGTTGCCGAGCTGCCTCAACAGCAGCGCTTGCGGAGCTTGATCGAGCGGGCCCGTCGGCACCTTGAGCAAACTGCGACCGAAGATCAACGTCAACGTGCGATTGACCAACGCACCCTGACCGATCTTGGGCAGTTGAGCGAATGGTTCGACCGTCAACCGCTCAGTGCCGATCTGTGGACAGGCCTGCAAGCCTGGGCCGAGCGGCACTGCGGCACGGGCTGCCAGGAACTGCTGGTCAGCCTGCTGCTGGAACTGTACCCCGAGCAGATTGATCCGCTGGCAGAACAGATGGCGGTCAAAGAGGGTTTTCGACTCAATGCCGAGATGCCTCTGGGAGCGCTGCGCGAGCTGATCGAGAACCAGTACCAATGGGCCCTCGATTACGACTTGAGCAATGTCGAGGCTAACCATTTCTTCTGGTATCGCTCGGCAGAAAAGGAAGAACCGCGGTTGGGAGAGCGAGCCATGGAGCCCGGCGCCGAGAAGGAAATGCAGCTGGGCATTGCCCACAATATTCAACGCTGCCATAGCGCGTTGCTTGCCTATCTGGAACAGCACCCACAGCAATTGACCGCGCATTTCTTGCTCGCCCAACCGCAGTTCAAAGGCACTGTCTGCCGTTTGCAGGGCATGGCCCGCTGCAGTCATGGCGAAATTCGCGCCAACCTGATGGATCGCGGCATGCTGCCGATCCACCTGCTGCGCTGCAAGCTGGCGTTCTTCGGTGCCGGCAAGTTCGATCCGAAATCCAGCCGCTGGGTACGCATCACCTTGTTCCAGGGCGCGCCACTGGTCAGTGAGATTGGCCAGCCTTTCGATGACGACTGGAACTTCGCCGTCATGCCCCAACTGGCAACCGTTGCCGGAGAACACTGATATGCGCGTTTCGCTCAATGAAGTGCAGGTTATCTGCCGCAAGGCCTTCGAAGGCCTCGGCTTCGCCGCGGGTGATTGCGACGACGCCGCCGAGATAATTGCCTGGCTGCAACTGCAGGGCCTCGACGGGATCGGCGCGCTGAAAAAAGCCCTGGCCTTCCTCCACGATGAAGTCGATCGACCTTTCGATACCTGTTACGAAGATGCCGCTCAATTGACCCTCGACGCTCGCGGCCAGAGCGTCTTGCGCTGTGCAGCTCAAGCCGTGGAACTGGGTGTGAGCAAGGCCTTGCGCGGCGGCAGTGCGCTGATCCGTATCCGCCACTGCCACAACCGGATTCTGCTGCTCGGCTATCTGGCGCGATGCGCCGAACAGGGGCTGAACTTTTGCGTCTACTGGCGCGATGCGCGCCAGGAACTGGTGGCCACATTCAGCGCCGGACAGAGCAGCCCGTCGCTGCGGGTGTATGACCTGCACCAACCGGCGCAGAGCGACGAGCAAAGCATCAACGTGCTGATTTCCCGCCACTTCACGCTGCTGCCACGACTGAGTCCAGAGGATCTGGCGCCCCGTCTGAACCTGGATCAGCAGACGCTTGGCGGTAGCAACAGCCGGCAGCTCTCTGGCGGTCTGGAGGTGGACGATAGCGTCTGGATCATGCTGAAAAAGCTCGGTGAACGGGTGCTGGTGGAAAGCACCGAGGAGTCGCGACGCCGTGGCGCCGGGGAAAGCAGCGACGCCACATAGAAACGCCTCGGCCACGCCCGGCTAAACATTCCAGCGCCGTCATCAGACCGCGCCCCGGGATTGATTTTTTCATACCTGAACCAGGATTTTGACCGATGAAACATGCCATCAAGACCGACCTCTTTGCCTCTCGCGCGCCAATGGAGTGGGCCGTGGTCGGCAACGGCACGCTGTACACCGCACAGATCCCCATCGACCGCCAGGGTCAGGTGGTGGCCGGTGGCATCGAAGCCCAAACCCGGCAGACGCTGGACAACTTGCGCCACACCCTGGAAGCCGCCGACAGCTCGCTCGACGCGGTCACCCAAGTGCTGATCTACGTCACCGACCGCAGCTACCTGGCCACCGTGAATGCGCTCTACACCGAGTACTTCCAGGCACCCTTCCCCAACCGCGCCGCAGTGGTGGTGGCGGGCCTGGCCAGGGAAGAAATGCTGGTGGAGCTGGTGGTGTATGCGTGTGTGGGATGAGGTGGCACTGACCCGGCATGTCTTAATGCCAGTCGTTTCAGGAAAGGTCTTGTCGAACGCAAGCCTGTGGCGAGGGGGCTTGCCCCCGCTCGACTGCGCAGCAGTCGTAGAGCCGGTGCACGCGGTGAGTCTGACAGAATGCGGTAGCAGGTTTTGGGCCCGCTTCGCAGTCCAGCGGGGGCAAGCCCCATAGGCGCTAACCAAATCTCAAGAGATAGTAGAATCTGATTCACCAAGCAAAGTGAGCAGCAGGGAAAGCAAGCGTGACACAAAGACTGGATGAAGATTGGCCGAAGCTGTTGGCGCTATTGCCGCAGGGATGGGAAGCCAAGGCAAAAGAGCTGGGAGCGCTGAAGTTCGGTCGCCGCTTCAGCGGCCCGGAGAGTTTATTGCGCACGTTATTGATGTATCTGAGCGCTGATTGCTCGATGGTCGAAACGGTGGAACGCGCGCGCGCTGGGGACTGGGTGGAGCTATCGGACGTTGGCCTGCTCAAACGGATCAATAAATCGGGTGCATGGCTGGGCTGGATCACTGAACAGTTGATCCAGCAGGCACCGACCGTGGCGATGAAATGTCCGGCGCTGCAGGGGCGCAGATTGCTTGCCGCTGACGGCAGTGTCGTGGCAGAGCCGGGAGCGGCCACATCGACATGGCGACTGCATTACAC
>NZ_CABVHY010000063.1 GCF_902497875.1 Pseudomonas fluorescens | reverse complement strand
AACCTCTGGTGTTCCGGTTGTCACGCCAGTGGCATTGCCGGGTAGCTATGTTCGGAATAGATAACCGCTGAAAGCATCTAAGCGGGAAACTAGCCTCAAGATGAGATCTCACTGGGACCTTGAGTCCCCTGAAGGGCCGTCGAAGACTACGACGTTGATAGGTTGGGTGTGTAAGCGCTGTGAGGCGTTGAGCTAACCAATACTAATTGCCCGTGAGGCTTGACCATATAACACCCAAGCAATTTGTTGACTCGAAAGAGCACCAGATTGCGGTGTGTGAAGACGAAACGAACCGAAAGTTCGAGATACTCACAAAACACCGAAAGCTATCACATACCCAATTTGCTGAAGCGAGGCCAACTGGCCACGACTCAGTACCCGAATTTCTTGACGACCATAGAGCATTGGAACCACCTGATCCCATCCCGAACTCAGCAGTGAAACGATGCATCGCCGATGGTAGTGTGGGGTTTCCCCATGTGAGAGTAGGTCATCGTCAAGATTAAATTCCGAAACCCCTGTCTGCGTACGCAGACAGGGGTTTTGTTTTTGGGCGCGATTCGTAGGAGCCGCCGGTCGACGCTCGATTGCTGCGATGAGCGTTAACGATAACGCGTGTGTTCTGAATAAACGCGCCGTCCTTGAGTCCATCGCGAGCAATCGAGCGTCGACCGGCTGCTCCTACAGATTCATTTTCGGCAGAATGTGCTCGGCAATCTCCTCGATCACTTCGGCCACCGGGCGCTCGCTGCGTCGCAGATGCAAGCCAACGTGCTGCACGCCGGCTTCACGCAGGGCCTGCAGCTCATCCATCAACGCCAGGCGCCCGCAACGTCCGCCGAAGTGCACGCGTTGCATCGGTGCATGAGGATTGGCTGCAAGATCCAGGTGTACGAAGCTGATGTAGGGTTTATCGCCACCCACCTCTCGCCACAGCCCGACACGCCGCCGATGTTCGTCCGGGATGCCTGGGTAGGCGAGCCAGCCATCCATATGTTCACCAATCCAGGCAGGCGATTGCTGTCCCAGTCCCGCTACCAGCAATGGCACCGGTTCTTCGCGCTCCGGTAACAGACGAGCGCCCTGCGGCAGGCGACCCTGGCCCTGGCTGCGCAGTAACTCCACGGTATCGCGAAAAATCTCCCCGCGTTGAGCGTAATCCACCCCAAACAACGGATACTCCATTGGACGATCGCCGCTGGCCACGCCCAGCAGCAAGCGGCCGTCACTCAGTTCATCGACACTGTTTGCCGCCTTGAGCGTCAACCACGGCTGGCGCAGCGGCAGCACCACTGCAGCGGTACCGAGCATGATGTTGCGGGTAATCCCGGCCAGGTAGCCCAGATAGGAAAAGGTTTCGAAGACCTGCGCGGCATCGCCGAAATGGGGGTCGTAAACCGGTACGTCACGAACCCACAGCGCACGAAAGCCGCTGCTATCGGCCAACCGGGCCAGCTCGGCATGCTGTTTCAGGTCAGGAACACCGAAAGGCCGGTCCTGTTCCGCGCGCAAACGCTGTCCGGCGCTGGACCAGTCGTTGTCCAGCGGCAGTTCCAGGCCAATAGAGAAGTTGTTCTTGCCGAGCAATCGTTGAAAACGGGGATGCATTAAAGGCTCCAGCGCCTCGCTCGAAGCAAGACGGTTCTATGGATGACAGAGCAAAGTATCCATTGGGCCAGCTGGAAGAAAAATGCATGAATAGGAACAAGAATCTTGAATAAAACGCATGAATTGCGGCCCAGCCAATTCACCTCTGCGGCCGCGCTATCCGCAGTCGTCTTCAGCGATGACCATTCGGGGAAATCGCCTGAAAATGCCCGGGGACTTTTTGGTATGGTGCAGCTGCTTTTTCGAAGGGATTGATTCAATGCGCAGGGAGCGGCGCCCACCTCATTCAAAGAGTTGCCGTAGAAATGCCCGCCCCGATACCGCTCAAGGATCACCAGAAGGAATCGCGCCTGGTCAATAAAAGGCTGCTGGCCTGCGCGCTGTTCGTTGTTGCCATTTCCTGCACATTGATCGGCCGCCTGTATTTCCTGCAGGTGGTCGAATTCGATTATCACTCGACGATCTCCGAGAACAACCGGGTGCATGTCCTGCCGATTACCCCCAGCAGAGGCCTGATCTACGACCGCAATGGCGTGGTATTGGCGGACAACCGGCCCAGCTTCAATCTGACCATCACCCGCGAGCGGGCCGAGGACCTGAAAGGCGAACTGGACTCGATTGTCAGTCTGCTGCACTTGCCGGCTGAAGAGCGGACACTGTTCGACAAGGAGCTGAAGCAAGCGCGGCATCCCTTTGTCCCCGTCACCCTGTTTTATGAACTGAGCGAAGAACAGATAGCGGTGTTGGCGGTCAACGAGTTCCGCTTGCCGGGCGTCGAGGTCGAGCCGCAGTTCATTCGTCACTACCCAATGGGCGCACACTTTGCCCATTCGATCGGCTATGTCGGGCGAATCAACGAGAAAGAATCCAAGGTCCTGGACTCAGTGGAGTACCGCGGCACACAGTCGATGGGCAAGACCGGCATCGAGCGTTTCTACGAGTCCGAGCTGCACGGTCATGTCGGTTACGAAGAAGTCGAAACCAATGCCCAGGGCCGCGTTCTACGGGTGCTCAAGCACACTGACCCGATCCCCGGCAAAAGCATCGTGCTCAGCCTCGACATCAAACTCCAAGAGGCGGCCGAGCAAGCGTTGGGTGATCGGCGCGGATCGGTAGTCGCCCTCGATCCGGCCACCGGTGAAGTGCTGGCGATGGTCAGCAAGCCGAGCTTCGATCCGAACCTGTTTGTGACCGGCATCAGCTTCAAGGAATACGCGGCACTTCACGACTCCATCGATCGGCCGCTGTTCAATCGGGTTCTGCGCGGCCTCTATGCCCCGGGTTCGACCATCAAGCCGGAGGTGGCAATCGCCGGGCTCGATGCCGGCGTGGTCACGCCCCAGACCCGGGTCTTTGACCCTGGCTATTATCAGCTGCCGGATTTTGATCACAAGTACCGCAACTGGAATCACAGCGGCGACGGTTGGGTCGACATGGACGCGGCGATCATGCGCTCCAATGACACCTACTTTTACGACCTGGCGCACAAGCTCGGCATCGACCGGCTGCACGACTACATGGCGATGTTTGGCCTCGGTGAGAAGGTCTCGCGGGACATGTTCGAAGAGTCGGCTGGCCTGATGCCGTCCCAGGCATGGAAGCGCGCCACACGACGCCAACCGTGGTTCCCCGGGGAAACGGTGATCCTCGGCATCGGCCAGGGCTACATGCAGGTGACGCCGCTGCAACTGGCGCAAGCGACTGCGTTGATCGCCAACAAAGGCGTGTGGAATCGCCCGCACCTGGCCAGGACCGTGGACGGTGTGGCACCCGTGGATGAGCATCCGATGCCCAATATTCTGCTCAAGGATCCGCGGGACTGGGAGCAGGTCAATCACGGCATGCAGATGGTCATGCACGATCCGCGCGGCATCGCCCGAGCGGCGGCGGCCGGCGCGCAGTATCGAATCGCCGGCAAGAGTGGTACCGCGCAGGTGGTTGCGATCAAACAGGGCGAGCGTTACAACCGGCTGAAAACCCAGGAACGCAATCGCGACAACGCCTTGTTCGTGGGCTTCGCCCCGGCGGAACACCCAAGGATTGTCATCTCGGTAATGATTGAAAACGGCGAAGCGGGCGGGCGCGTCGCCGGTCCCGTGGTGCGGCAGATCATGGACGCCTGGTTACTGGATCAGGACGGCCACCTGAAGCCGCAATATGCCGCTCCGGGCAAAGCGCCGGGCGATCCCCACGTCTGAGGCTGGCCGCACAGGCCACTAGTCCTTCACAGCGCCTGCTCACGAATACTGAGCATGTGCTGGAAGCTCTCCAGAAACACGCTCTCGGCCTGGCTCATTCGCTGCTCGCGATTCCACAGCAGCTGGATATCGAAACCCACCACCCCGTCTTCAGGCGGTAGATGCCAGAGCAGACCCTGCGCTACCTCTGCTGCCACTCAGGCCAACTGACAACCCCCTCATACTCAAGCCACGGCGCATCATGGGAAGTCCATATATGCGCCAGTGGCTTCGTTCCCGGATCGTCATCCAGCGTCGCGACGCGAACAATTACGTGAGGTTGAGCCAAGCGTTCCGCGACCAAATGAGAGCCGCAGACCGAGCAGAAATACCGCAGCTTTCCCGCAGATGACTCAAAGGAGGAAAGCTTGTCCTGACCTTTCACCCAGCGAAAATGTTCTCGCATCACCCCGGCCGTAGAAGCGAAGGCAGAGGCATGAGCTTTGCGGCAGGTGTGGCAATGGCAGTGGCTGATCGGCATGTCGAGGCTGTCGAGTTGGTATTCGATGGCTTTGCACAGGCAGCTGCCTTTGAGGGTTTTCACTGATTTATCCCGGTATCTGGTTTTACGACGGTTGTTGGCTGTAAACATGTTTGCGGTTGATTCGAGCATACATAACACAACGTGAAGGTTGATCCTCCGGGCGAGCAGGCCTAATGTGAATCCAGGAGGTGGCCAATGAACCCATCAGATCGCATTGAAAGAAAGGTCCTGCTAAAAGCGCCACGCTCGCAAGTCTGGGCGGCGCTATCGGATGCCGAAGCCTTTGGTGAGTGGTTCGGCGTGGCGCTCAAGGGGCAGCGCTTCGTCGCTGGTCAGCGTACTCAAGGGCAAATTACCTATCCCGGCTACGAACATCTGCTCTGGAATGCACTGGTCGAACACGTCGAACCTGAACGGGTGTTTTCCTTCAGCTGGCATCCCTATCCCGTGGAGCCAGGTGTCGACTATTCGGGGGAACCCACCACGCTGGTGAAGTTTGAGCTCGAGGACATGGATGGCGGCACCTTGCTGCGGGTCGTGGAGTCCGGTTTCGATGGCATCCCCGCCGAACGTCGTCTGAAAGCCTTTCGCATGAACAGCAGGGGCTGGGATGAACAGATGAACAACATCGAGTCGTACCTTGCTGCACAGTGAATTCGAACCTTATCTGAAACAATGGAGTTTGCTGGCCGACGGCGAGCCGATCATCACCCTTGGCAGCCGTTTGTTGCCGGTGCGCATGGATGGCACTCCCGCGATGCTCAAAATCGCCATTGAGGACGAGGAAAAGTTCGGCGGCCTGCTGATGAGCTGGTGGGCCGGCGAGGGCGCTGCCCGGGTTTATGCCCAGGATGGCGCGGTACTGTTGCTGGAGCGTGCCGAGGGCCAGCGGTCACTGCTGCACATGGCCCTTAATGGCGAGGATGACGAGGCCAGCCGCATTATTTGCACCACCATGCTCCGCTTGCATGCGCCCCGTTCGAATCCGCCGCCGCTGATCCCTCTGACTGAAAGGTTCCAGGACCTGGCCCTGGCGGCAGAGCGTGAGGGCGGCATTTTTCGAACCTGTGCCGCTACCGCCCAGGAGTTGTTGGCGTCGCCTGGAGAGGTGGTGGTGCTGCACGGTGACGTGCATCACGAGAACATTCTGGATTTCGGTCGGCGCGGCTGGCTGGTGATTGATCCGAAGCGGCTGGTGGGGGAGCGGGGTTTTGATTATGCGAACCTGATCTGCAACCCGCAATTGCCCACCGCGACCAATCCGGCACGCTTCGCTCGGCAGGTCGAGGTCGTGGCTCACGCGGCCAGCCTGGAACGACGGCGTTTGCTGCAATGGGTGTTGGCGTTTGCCGGTCTCTCAGCCGCCTGGTTTCTTGAAGATGACGATAAAGCCAGCGCTCTGAGGCAGCTTCAGGTCGCGCACCTGGCGGCTGAGGCAGTGGGGGCTTGAGGTCGCAGAGGATTACGGCGACATGACTGTGGTCAAAGGCTTACACGCGATGGATGCTATGTCGTCTGTTGCCGCTTGGGTATTGCGCTTAATCTAGCTCCATCAACTGAAGTGCAGGATGCGCTCAGGATCATGGATGATCGACCATTTGCATGGAATGCAGCCGACAGGGAGTCGTAATGGTCTTGAGAAACCCGCTTCGGCGGGTTTTTTTTCGTCTGCGCAAAACTGCGTGTTGAGCCGGCTACAGATGGCGAGTCTCGGCGGGGACTTCACCCCAGTTGTCATGCCGGCCATCGGCATATCGAACTGGCGCAGCGAGCAATTGCGCCAAGTCGAGATTATCCAGCGCGGCCACCTGGACCGAGACGTAATCTCCGCCTATTTCCTCAACATGGCCGCGACCGAACGAGCGTACGCCGCAGTGCTTGCAGAACAGGTGATGGCTACTTCTGGTACTGAATTGGTAGTCGCTCAATTCACTCTCGCCGGACAGCAGTCGGAACGCACCGGGTTTGATGATGACACCCCAGTTGCGGGTTTTGGTGCAGATCGAGCAGTTGCATTTGCCGGTGCCAAGGCTCAGGTCGATATCAGCTTCAAATCGAACCCTGCCGCAATGGCAGCTTCCACCATAGGTCTTGAGCATCACGCTTGCTCCTGATTGGTTAGAGAGCCAATCAGTGTAGAAGTGTCTTGGGCGGCTTGCGTAATGGCCAATGGTTAATTGTGGCGAGGGAGCTTGCACCCTCGCCACAGATGTTGTGTTCAGCTCAACATGACTTACCCGTTTTGACTCAACTGGTGCGCGACCCGATCGACAATCTCTCCACGCAGCTTTAGCGACCCCGCCGCCCGGCGGTTGGCTTCCTCCACTACCTCGCGCGGTGCGGTCTGCGGGCTGCCTGATTCGAACGGTGGAGCAGGGGCGTATTCGAGTTGCAGTTGCACCAGTTGCGCTGCGTCTTCGCCGAATAATTCGCTGGCCAGGGTCAGGGCGAAATCAATCCCTGCGGTAATGCCACCGCCAGTCAACAGGTTGCCGTCGCGGACCACGCGTTCGCGGATCGGGATGGCGCCCAGCGGCCCCAGCAGTTCGTGGTAAGCCCAATGGGTGGTGGCGCGTTTGCCGCGTAACAGGCCGGCGGCACCCAGCACCAGGGCGCCGGTGCAGACCGAAGTGACATAGCGCGCGGTGGCCGCCTGACGCTTGATGAAGTCGAGGGTTTCGCTGTCCTCCATCAAGGGACCGACGCCGCTGCCACCGGGAATGCAAATCACGTCCAGTGGCGGGCAGTCGTCGAAGCGGGTGGTCGGGATCAACACCAGACCGGTGCTCGACTTAACGGGTTCGAGGTCCTTCCAGATCAAATGCACGCTGACGTTCGGCAGCGAGGCCAGCACGTCATAAGGCCCGGTCAAGTCCAGTTGCTGAACCTGTGGAAACAACAGAAAACCGATCTGCAGCGTCATTGCGTTATCCCCTTGGTCGATCAAATGCACGCACCCGGTACGGGTGGACGACTTCACTCTATCCACGTAGGATTTGGCGTATACGCCAATAAGCCCACGATTTACGCCAATCATGCCAAGCCACCCTAAAACCGTTTATGTGCTGGCCTTTGCCCAGGTGCAAGTGCTCGATGTGACCGGGCCGTTGCAAGTCTTCGCTTCGGCCAATGACCTGGCCCGCCAGCAAGGTTTGCCGCCACCCTACGCGCCGAAGGTCATTGCCGCGCAGACCGGGCCGGTACTGTCTTCGGCCGGGCTGGCGCTGGTGGCTGATCCGCTGCCGGCGAAGGACACACCGTGCGACACGCTGATCATCGCTGGAGGCTGGGGCGTCTACGCGGCGGCCGAAGACCCCGCTCTGGTGGATTGGGTCCGCCTACAGGCCGCGCTATCGCGGCGCGTGGCTTCGGTCTGCACCGGGGCTTTCCTGTTGGCCGCCAGTGGCTGGCTCGACGGCAGGCGCGTGGTCACTCACTGGACCCGTTGCGAACAGTTGGCACAGCAACATCCGTTGCTGCGGGTCGAGCCCAATCCGATCTTCATCAACGACGGCCCGGTCTGGACCTCGGCGGGGGTGACTGCCGGCATCGACCTGGCGCTGGCAATGGTCGAAGCCGACCTCGGTCGCGCCATGGCCCTGGAAGTCGCACGGCAACTGGTAGTGTTCCTCAAGCGCCCAGGTGGGCAGTCGCAATTTAGCGTGACCCTGGCCCTGCAAAAACACGGCAGCCGCTTCGACGAGCTCCACACCTGGATTGCCGAACACCTGAGCATGGATCTCACCATTCCGACGCTGGCGCTACAAGCCGGGATGAGCGAGCGCAGCTTTGTCCGGCACTACCGGGCCGAGACCGGCCAGACTCCGGCTCGCGCGATTGAGCTGATCCGGGTCGAGACCGCACGGCGCTTATTGAGTGATACCGGCGTGCCGATCAAGCGGCTGGCAGTGCAGTGCGGGTTTGGCAGTGAAGAAACCCTGCGGCGCAGTTTCCTGCGGGCCATGGGGGTAACGCCGCAAGCTTATCGGGAACGGTTTTCCGGGGAGGAGGCAGATTCAACTCTGTGCTAGCAACTCCAGCAGCGCCTTCACGGTTTCCTCGGGCGCTTCCTGCGGGATGTTGTGTCCGACTCCCGGCAACACCCGACGCTCGTAGTGCCCGGAAAAAAATCCGCTGTCTTCATCAATCTCCGATGCCGGGCCCACGCCGTCGTCGGCGCCACATAACGAAATGGTCGGCACACTGATCAGCGGTTGCCGGGCCAGCGCCTGCTCTATCGATTCCAGGCCCGTATCGCCTACGGCATACATGAAGCGATGCCGATAGGAATGAGTCACCACCTCGACGAAATCCGGGTTGTCGAACGACGGCGCGCTCAGCCCATAGAGGCCGGGACCCTGGCTCCAGGACGGCGACCAGAGTCGCCATAACAGCTCACACAGTGCCCGGCGGTTGGCCATCAGCCCGGCAACGCCACGCGGGGTGTGAAAGTAATACTGATACCAGAGCCGGTGTTCGGTCTCGGGATCGAGCGGCGCGGTTGAATGCGCGATGTTCTGGATGTTGTAGCCATCACCGCTCACCAGGCACCTGACCCGCTGCGGCCAGAGCGCCGCGACAATACACGCGGCGCGTCCGCCCCAGTCGTAACCGACGAGGGCCGCGTGAGGGATCGACAAGCCATCCATCAAATCCAGCAGGTCTTGCGCCAGTGCCGCCTGCTGACCCGAACGCATCACCTGCGGGCTGACGAAACGGGTCGGACCGTAGCCGCGCAGGTACGGCACAATCACTCGATAGCCCTGGGCGCTCAGTGCCGGTGCGACTTCATCGTAGGCACGCGGATCGTATGGGAAGCCGTGCAGCAGAATCACCACCTCAGCGTTTGACGAGCCGTGCTCTTCGTAGGCAATGTCGAGCATGGGCGTACGAACATGTTTGATCGGCGGGTTTTGAGGCATTCGAGCACCGGTATCAAAGAGGCGGTTGCCGAGACTCTAGCCTATCTCCCATTAACTGCTGAAAAGGCTTCGCCACCGATGATCCGCAAGAATGTCTGGAATGCCGCTTGTCGAGATTCTTGACACCGCACCACCGGCTTCTCTAGGATGCTGCTCATGCGCCGATTTAAACAGCTACTTGCGGGGCGCCAGGTGAGTCGAAAGATCACCGATAGAAGCTTGAAACAGGCTTCGAAATACCGCTAAAGCGCTGGTTCGGTGTTGCCTCTCACCTGCCATGCAGACTTTTGAGGCAGAGACACGACACGATGAATGCACTACGCCCCCTTATACGTCTGGCGCCGATCACGGCGGACCTCGTTCAGCGCAATCCAAAAATCCTTCTCGGCGGTAAACACCAGCCCACCTTGCTGCGCTATCTCGATGGTTGGCCACGCCGTACCGGTCGTCCTTCGGCTTTTCTGATTCAGTTTGTCGAAGACGGCGAATCGCTGGCGCGCTTTGCCAGCGACAGTTTCGATCTGGCAGTGATCCAGGCGCCCAGCGCCGAGCACGCGGCAGAAGTGATCAGGCACCTGACACGAATCTCTCGCCAAGGGCTGATTACCCGCCGCTAGGCCAGGGCCGTCAGCCCTTGGCGGCACTGCGTTGCAGCATGGCGTTCAAGGCGTCCTTGGCTTCGCTGCTGTTCAGGCGTTCGATAAACAGCAGGTTTTCCCGGCGGATGGTTTCCTCGAGCTCCTTGAGTAGCGGCTGTTTTAGCAGGCGTTTGCTCTGCACCAGCGCTTCGCGAGGAAGGGCCAACAGTCGGTCAGCCATTCGCCGGGCGGCGGCCAGGCATTGTTCGCCGTCATCCAGCAGTTCATTGGCCAGTCCCCAGGCCAGCGCCTGGGTAGCGTCCAGGCCATCACCACAGAGCAACAACCGGGCAGCCCTGGCATGGCCGAGCATCCGTGGCAGCAGCAGGCTGGCACCGAACTCGGGGCACAAGCCAAGGTTGACGAAAGGCATGCGCAGTTTGGCGTTACGGCTGATCAGCACCTGATCGCAATGCAGCAGGATCGTGCTGCCGATACCGATGGCGGCGCCACAGACGGCTGCGATCAACGGCTTGTTCAGATGGATGACCGCGTCCATGAGGCGGAACGCCGGGCTGTTCAGGTGGGTCGGTGGATCCTGGAGAAAGTCCTGCAGATCATTGCCACTGGTGAAGCACTGTTCGCCGCCGGTGATGATGATCACTGCGGTTTCGGGGTCTTGCTCAGCGGCAAACAGCAGGTCGGCCAGACGGTTGTACATGCTGTTGCTCAGGGCATTGAGCTTGTCCGGGCGGTTGATGGTCAGGGTCAACAGACCGCCGCTTTGGGTACACTTGATCAGATCGTTCATGGGGCTGCCTTGACTGGAGTTCACTGTCCGGGACACAAGCGTTCCGGCAGCTTTTTTGTTGTTTTTGCGTATCAGAAGGTCGGCGGGGTGATCACCCAGATCACCACCGCGTCGACCTCGCCGGGGTTGCCATAGCGATGGGGTTCCTGGCTGGAAAAACTGAAACTGTCGCCTTCATTGAGCTGGAAATGGCGCTCGCCAACCCATAGCTCGAAACTGCCGCTGAGCAGGTAGCCGGCTTCCTCGCCTTCATGGCTATAGCTTTGCTGGCTGTAAGTGCCTGGCGGAAAGCGCGAATGCAGGATCTCCAACTGACGATTGGGCTGCGAGGTCAGCAATTGGTCAACGATGCCGTCTTCGTAATGCACGCTCATCCGGCTGTGCTTGCGGACCACATAACCACTGTCTTCGGGGGCCGTGCTGGCTTCGCTGGCGAAGAACCACTGGATGGTCACGCCCAGGCTGCGGGCGATGTTGAACAACGCCGGAATCGACGGGTAAGCCAGGTTGCGTTCCAGCTGGCTGATATAGCCCGCTGTCAGCTCGCTCATTTCTGCCAGCGCGGCCAGGGTCATGCCCCGGCGTTTGCGCAGACCGCGAATCCGCGTGCCGAGGAAGTGCGGCTCCGCGGCAGCGGCCTGACTAGCGGGCGCGCTGGCAGGCGGCAGGTTGCTGCTGTTGCTCATTGCGTGCTCCGAACCGGATTGTGCCCGAGCGGGTTGAAACCCTCGAGCCTGATGGCTAGTGGCCTGTGTGGCTAGTTCTGTTAGTCAACTTCGGCGCCACAAGCCCATATCCTGCGTTGCTGTTCCTCGCCATAGCGGGCTATGACTCGTCACAGCGCCTTGGCTATGGACTTCTGGCATCCGAATTTGAACTAACGCACTAGCCGTACAGGCCACCAGTCAGCCTGGAGGCTGACAAAGGCCGGGAGTATAGAGCAGCCTCAGAGGTCCCACGCAACCCTCAAACCGTCATAAATCGCTTCTTCGGCGGTACGCGGTGCCAGGCAGTCGCCGATCCGCCGGAACTCCACCAGCCCTTGCAGTTCCGCGCCGAGGGTATCCACCGGCTGATGACCCTGGCACAGCACCAGCGTGTCGATGTCTTCGAAAATGATCGGCTCGGCGCTGGCGGTGTGTTGCATGTACACGGTGCTGTCATCGCAGCCGTAAAGGCGGGCGTAGGGTGTAATGGGTATGCCCGACTTGTGTAGTTCTCCGGCCAATTGATCGCGCACGTACAGTGGCAGGTTTTCTCCACAATGGGTGCCGTTGACCGCCAGCTGCACCTGATGGCCGGCACGCACCAGGCGTTCGGCGATGCCAGGACCAATCCAGTCGCACCGCCAGTCGACGACCAGCACCGAACGTCCAGGCTTGACCTCGTCGCGCAGTACCTGCCAGGCATCCACCACGTGCAGTTCGCCACCCCGTTCGAAGGCCGGCCAGTAGGGTTCGGCACCGGTTGCAACAATCACCAGATCCGGCCGTTCGCGTTCGACCAGCGCCCGGTCGACGCGGGTATTGCGCACCACACGCACGCCAGCCAGTTGCATTTCCCGTTGCAGGTTGGTGCTGGCGCCGCCGAATTCGCTGCGCCGCGGCAGCAGTTGCGCGAGCAGGACCTGGCCGCCGAGCTGTGAACCGGCTTCGTAGAGCGTGACCTCGTGGCCACGTTCGGCGGCCACGGCGGCGGATTTCATCCCCGCCGGGCCACCGCCGGCGATCATGATGCGCTTGCGCTTGGCCGTCGCTTGCAGCTTGCCGAAAATCAGCTCACGACCGGTTTCCGGATGCTGGATGCAGGAGATCGGCAGGCCTTTATGAAAGTGCCCGATGCACGCCTGATTGCAGGCGATGCACGCTCGTACATCCTCGCTGCGCCCGGCATCGGTCTTGTTCGGCATTTGCGGGTCGCAGATCAGTGCGCGGGTCATGCCGCAGACATCGGCCTGACCACGAGCAATGATCAGTTCGGCTTCCTGCGGCTGATTGATGCGACCGGTGACGAACAGCGGAATCGACAGACTGGCCTTGAACGTCCCGGCTTCCTTGGCCAGATAGGCCGCTTCGATGGCCATCGGCGGTACGATATGTACCGCACCGCCCAACGACGCCGACGTCCCGGCGACGATGTGCACGTAATCCAGCTGCTGCTGCAATGACTTGACCGCCGCCAGCGACTCGTCTTCGGTCAGGCCTTCGGGGTCGCGCTCATCGGCGCTGATGCGCAAGCCGATGATGAACTGCTCATCCGTGTTGGCGCGTACTACCGCAATGACTTCGCGCAAAAACCGCAGGCGCTGTTGCAGGTCGCCGTTGTAGCCGTCGGTGCGCCGGTTGACCCGCGGGTTGATGAATTGCGCGGGCAGGTAACCATGGCTGGCAACCACTTCCACACCGTCCAGCCCGGCCTGGTATAAACGCCGGGCTGCCGCGCCATAACCGGCGACGATCTCGTCGATCATGGCTTGATCCAGCGCACGTGGCATGACCCGAAAACGTTCGTTGGGCACCGCCGAAGGCGAGTAGGCGACGGCCAGCAGGCCATCGCTGGACTCCATGATTTCCCGCCCCGGATGGAAAATCTGCGAGAGCACCACCGTGCCATGGGCATGACAGGTTTCGGCCAGTTTTCGATAACCGTCGATGCAGGCGTCGTCGGTGGCCATCAGCACATGGGAAGTGTAGCGCGCACTATCATGCACCCCGGCAACCTGCAGCACGATCAGTCCGGCGCCGCCTTCGGCACGCGCCCGGTGATAGGCGATCAATTGCTCGTTGACCAGGTTGTCGGTCGGCATCGAAGTGTCGTGACCGCTGGACATGATGCGGTTCTTGAGGCGTTTGCCACGGATCTGCAGCGGTTCGAACAGGTGCGCGAACGCTGGGGTGGAAGTCGGCATAGTGCGATACTCCAGGCGAGCCGAAGCTGGAAAACAGGGTGTTCGGCGTTGTTATTATTGCGCTATAGAAATTTACCCTCAGTAAAAAATCAACTTGTTTTTTTAATAGTGGCTCAGTAGCTTCAGGGCATCGAGTCCTATTCTTCGCGCAGACGATCAGCCCAGGGAGCAGAAACAATGAATGAAATTGCACACACGACGGCTGCCGCTGCCGAGCAGGTTTCTACCGAGCAACTTTCTACAGAACAACGGCTGCGCCGGGAGCTGGCTGCCTGTTATCGATTGATCGCGCACTTTCGCATGAGTGACCTGATTTTTACCCACATCTCGGTGCGTCTGCCGGGGCCTGAACATCACTTTCTGATCAATCCCTATGGGCTGATGTTCGACGAAATCACCGCCTCCAGCCTGGTCAAGATCGACCTCGATGGCCATGCGGTGGAGTCGTCGCCGTATCCGGTCAACCCGGCTGGCTTCGTTATTCACAGCGCCATCCACGGTGCCCGCGAAGATGCGCAGTGTGTGCTGCATACCCACACCAGGGCCGGTTGCGCGGTGGCGGCGTTGAAGTGCGGGTTATTGCCGGTGAATCAGATTTCCATGGAGTTCTACGAACGGGTCGCTTACCACGACTATGAAGGCGTGGCGCTGGATCTGGGTGAGCAGCAGCGACTGGTTCATGACCTGGGTGACAAGACGGTGTTGATGCTGCGCAACCATGGTTTGTTGACCGTTGGTGAAAGCGTGGGCCAGGCCTTTCTGCGCATGTACTACCTGGAAAAAGCCTGTGAGATCCAATTGGCGGCACAGGCCTGCGGCGAACTGGTGCTGCCACCGGCAGCCGTTTGCGAGCACACCGAGCGCCAGTTCAACGAGCCGGGTCGGCCATTGGCGGAGGGCGAGTTGAGTGATCCGGACGGAGTGCAGCTGGCATGGGCGGCATTGTTGCGGTTGGCGGATCGAGTGGCGCCGGGTTATCGGGATTGAGCGCAATGCGCACTCTGAGCACAGTCCCACTGTGGCGAGGGGGCTTGCCCCATAGGCGCTAACCAAATCTCAAGAGATAGTAGAATCTGATTCACCAAGCAAAGTGAGCAGCAGGGAAAGCAAGCGTGACACAAAGACTGGATGAAGATTGGCCGAAGCTGTTGGCGCTATTGCCGCAGGGATGGGAAGCCAAGGCAAAAGAGCTGGGAGCGCTGAAGTTCGGTCGCCGCTTCAGCGGCCCGGAGAGTTTATTGCGCACGTTATTGATGTATCTGAGCGCTGATTGCTCGATGGTCGAAACGGTGGAACGCGCGCGCGCTGGGGACTGGGTGGAGCTATCGGACGTTGGCCTGCTCAAACGGATCAATAAATCGGGTGCATGGCTGGGCTGGATCACTGAACAGTTGATCCAGCAGGCACCGACCGTGGCGATGAAATGTCCGGCGCTGCAGGGGCGCAGATTGCTTGCCGCTGACGGCAGTGTCGTGGCA
>NZ_CABVHY010000062.1 GCF_902497875.1 Pseudomonas fluorescens | reverse complement strand
AGCATTTACTGCGTAAGCCCATGCCGGTCGAAGATACCAGGCCGCTGCGACTGTTTATTAAAAACACAGCACTCTGCAAACACGAAAGTGGACGTATAGGGTGTGACGCCTGCCCGGTGCCGGAAGGTTAATTGATGGGGTTAGCTAACGCGAAGCTCTTGATCGAAGCCCCGGTAAACGGCGGCCGTAACTATAACGGTCCTAAGGTAGCGAAATTCCTTGTCGGGTAAGTTCCGACCTGCACGAATGGCGTAACGATGGCGGCGCTGTCTCCACCCGAGACTCAGTGAAATTGAAATCGCTGTGAAGATGCAGTGTATCCGCGGCTAGACGGAAAGACCCCGTGAACCTTTACTATAGCTTTGCACTGGACTTTGAATTTGCTTGTGTAGGATAGGTGGGAGGCTTTGAAGCGTGGACGCCAGTTCGCGTGGAGCCAACCTTGAAATACCACCCTGGCAACTTTGAGGTTCTAACTCAGGTCCGTTATCCGGATCGAGGACAGTGTATGGTGGGTAGTTTGACTGGGGCGGTCTCCTCCTAAAGAGTAACGGAGGAGTACGAAGGTGCGCTCAGACCGGTCGGAAATCGGTCGTAGAGTATAAAGGCAAAAGCGCGCTTGACTGCGAGACAGACACGTCGAGCAGGTACGAAAGTAGGTCTTAGTGATCCGGTGGTTCTGTATGGAAGGGCCATCGCTCAACGGATAAAAGGTACTCCGGGGATAACAGGCTGATACCGCCCAAGAGTTCATATCGACGGCGGTGTTTGGCACCTCGATGTCGGCTCATCACATCCTGGGGCTGAAGCCGGTCCCAAGGGTATGGCTGTTCGCCATTTAAAGTGGTACGCGAGCTGGGTTTAGAACGTCGTGAGACAGTTCGGTCCCTATCTGCCGTGGACGTTTGAGATTTGAGAGGGGCTGCTCCTAGTACGAGAGGACCGGAGTGGACGAACCTCTGGTGTTCCGGTTGTCACGCCAGTGGCATTGCCGGGTAGCTATGTTCGGAATAGATAACCGCTGAAAGCATCTAAGCGGGAAACTAGCCTCAAGATGAGATCTCACTGGGACCTTGAGTCCCCTGAAGGGCCGTCGAAGACTACGACGTTGATAGGTTGGGTGTGTAAGCGCTGTGAGGCGTTGAGCTAACCAATACTAATTGCCCGTGAGGCTTGACCATATAACACCCAAGCAATTTGCATGCTTCGAGCTGAAAAGCGAAAAGGCACCAGATTGCGGTGTGTGAAGACGAAACGAACCGAAAGTTCGAGATACTCACAAAACACCAAGCTATCACATACCCAATTTGCTGAAGCGAGGCCAACTGGCCACGACTCAGTACCCGAATTTCTTGACGACCATAGAGCATTGGAACCACCTGATCCCATCCCGAACTCAGCAGTGAAACGATGCATCGCCGATGGTAGTGTGGGGTTTCCCCATGTGAGAGTAGGTCATCGTCAAGATTAAATTCCGAAACCCCTATCTGCGTATGCAGGTAGGGGTTTTGTTTTTGGGCGCGATTTGTAGGCGTCCGGCGGCAAGAATGTTGCAAAACAATTTTGCACAGTTATTTTCGAGTCAGAACACTAGAATAGGCCCAACATTTTCCAAACCAGAGCCTTTTATGCCAGATCCGGTTGATACCCTGGAGGTGTCAGATTTACCGCTGGACGACTTGGTGGCGTGCCATGAGTGTGACTTGCTGATGCGCAAGCCAGACCTCGCTCACGGTGAGAAAGCCCAATGCCCGCGCTGTGGTTATGAGTTGTACGCTCATCGGCACAACGTCGTGGAACGCAGCCTGGCTTTGGTTATCGCCGCCTTGCTGTTGTATGTCCCCGCGAACTTTTTACCCATCATGCAGCTCAATCTACTCGGGCAGTCGTCGCAAGACACTGTCTGGAGTGGCGTGGTCGCTTTATTCAATACCGGCATGCAAGGCGTGGCGGTCGTGGTGTTTCTCTGCAGCATGGGGATTCCGCTGCTCAAACTGATCTGCCAGTTGGTCGTGTTGCTGAGTATTCGCTGGAACACAGGTCGCAGCTACGGCTTGCTGCTCTACCGCATTTATCACCATCTACGTGATTGGGGAATGCTCGAGGTCTATTTGATGGGCGTCTTGGTGGCGATCGTCAAATTGGCGGACATGGCCGCGGTCACCGTCGGTCTCGGCCTGGCGTGCTTTGTCAGTTTGTTAATGGTGCAGGTCTGGTTGGAGGTGGTGATGTCGCCCCATCAAATCTGGCAGGCATTGTCAGGAGAGGATGCTCATGCGGGCGATTGATGCGGGCATTCTGATTTGTATGGAGTGCCACGAGTTGAACAGGCAGGAGCCGGACAGCAATGAGCAGACCTGTACCCGCTGTGGCGCGCTGGTTCATGCGCGGCGCCCGAACAGCTTGGTGCGGACTTGGGCGCTGCTGGTGACTGCCGCGATTCTCTATATTCCGGCGAATCTGTTGCCGATCATGACGGTCAGTTCTTTAGGTCAGGGCGCTCCCAGCACCATTATGTCGGGGGTGATCGAGCTGGTTCAGCACGGTATGTTTCCGATCGCGGCGGTGGTGTTTATCGCGAGCATCCTGGTTCCCACCTTCAAGTTGGTAGGTATCGCTTTGCTGTTGTTCTCGGTGCAACGTCATCAGCCGCTGTCGGCTCGCCAGCGCATCATGATGTATCGATTCATCGAGTTCATTGGCCGCTGGTCAATGCTGGATATCTTCGTGATCGCCATTCTGGTGGCGTTGGTAAGTTTTGGCCGGCTCGCCAGTATCGAAGCGAATCTCGGCGCGGTGGCTTTTTCCAGCGTGGTGATTTTGACAATGCTTGCTGCAGTAACTTTCGATCCCCGACTGATTTGGGATAACACGGAGTCGGACGACGACCATGACTGATTTGCCTAAAGCTAAAACTCGACCGGCTTCCAATTGGTCGGCCATCTGGGTGCTGCCCCTGATCGCCCTGGTGATCGGCGGCTGGCTGGGCTGGCGTGCGTACAACGAGACCGGTATCCAGATCCAGGTTCGCTTTGAAAGTGGCGAAGGTATTCAGGTAAACAAGACCGAGGTGGTCTACAAAGGCATGCCGGTCGGCAAGGTCAAAGCCCTGGCCCTCGATGACGAGGGCAACAATAAGGGCGTGATCGCTACTGTCGAAATGAACAAGGATGTCGAACCTTATCTGAAGACCAGCACGCGTTTCTGGCTGGTCAAGCCGAGCGTGACCCTGGCCGGGATAACCGGGCTCGAAACGCTGGTGTCGGGCAACTACATCGCGGTCAGCCCGGGCGAGGGTGAGTCGACCCGCAAGTTCAAGGCCCTGGCGCAAGAGCCGCCATTGTCGGATTCCCAGCCGGGCTTGCACCTGACCGTCAAGGCGGATCGCCTGGGCTCGCTGAATCGCGGCAGCCCGGTGTTCTACAAGCAGATCCAGGTGGGGCAGGTGAAAAGCTACCTGTTGTCCGAAGATCAGAATACTGTCGAAATCAAGGTTTATATCGAGCCGACTTACGCCAAGCTGGTGCGCAAACATACGCGTTTCTGGAACGCCAGCGGGATCAGTATTGATGCCAACCTGTCCGGTGTGAAAGTGCGTAGCGAGTCTCTGTCCAGTATCGTGGCCGGTGGCATTGCATTTGCCACTCCGGAAAATCGCAAAGACAGTCCGCCTACTGATCCGAGCCTGCCGTTTCGCCTCTATGAAGACTTCGAGGCGGCCCAGGCCGGTATCCGGATCAAGGTCAAGCTCAGTGACTTTGAAGGCTTGCAGGCTGGTCGCACGCCAGTGATGTACAAGGGGATTCAGGTGGGTAGCCTCAAAGCCCTGAAAGTCGATCCCGATCTGTCCAGCGCCAGTGCCGAGTTGACGCTTGATCCATTGGCCGAAGACTATCTGGTAGACGGCACCCAGTTCTGGGTGGTCAAGCCGTCCATTTCGCTGGCCGGCATCACCGGCCTGGAGGCTTTGGTCAAAGGTAACTACATTGCGATCCGGCCGGGTGACAAGGGCGGTGCACCGCAACGCGAGTTCGAGGCCCGGGCCAAGGCGCCGCCGCTGGACTTGCGCTCCCCTGGCCTGCATATGGTGCTGCTCACCGAAAACCTGGGTTCGCTGGAGGTTGGCAGTCCGGTTCTCTACAAGCAGGTCAAGGTCGGTTCGGTGCAGAGTTATCAGTTCTCGCGCACTCGCAAGCAATTGGTTATCGGTGTGCACATCGAGAAGGAATACGAAGGACTGGTCAACGGCTCGTCGCGTTTCTGGAATGCCAGTGGGATCACCTTGTCGGGTGGTTTGACGGGCGGTATTCAAGTCAAAAGTGAATCGCTGCAAAGCTTGATGGCCGGAGGCATTGCCTTCGAAACCCCGGAAGCGAAAGTACCGTTGAGCAAGCGTATTCCGCGCTTCCGTCTGTTCGCCAACCATGAAGAGGCGACGCAGAAGGGGGCAGTGATCACGATCAAGGTCGATCGCGCCGACGGCTTGCGCAATGGCACGCCGATTCGCTTCAGGGGGCTGGATGTCGGCAAGGTCGAGGACGTCGATCTCAGCGATGATTTGCAGTCGGTACTGCTGACGGCACGTATCACTGAAGTGCCTGAACGCATTGCCCGTGCGGGTAGCCAGTTCTGGGTGGTCAAGCCGGAATTGGGTCTGATCAAGACCTCCAACCTTGAAACACTGGTCACCGGGCAATACCTGGAAGTTCAGCCAGCGGCGAAAAATCTCGGTCCGCAAAAGAACTTTGTCGCGCTGAACCAGCCACCGGAATCGGCGGTCTCCGAGGCTGGCTTGAGCCTGGTGCTGAGTGCCGCTCGCCGGGGATCGCTGAAGGCCGGTGTGCCGGTAACCTACCGGGAAGTCACTGTGGGAAAAGTCACCGCTTATGAGTTGGGTCAAACCGCCGATCGAGTGCTGATTCATATCCTGATCGAGCCGAAGTACGCGCCATTGGTTCGTAGCGGTAGCCGATTCTGGAACACCAGCGGCTTTGGTCTGGATATCGGCCTGTTCAAGGGCGCGACGGTGCGTACCGAATCCCTGGAGACCTTGATCCAGGGCGGCATTGCCTTTGCGACACCGGATGGTGAACGCATGGGTAACCCGGTTCGAGCGGAGCAAACTTTCCCGTTGTTCGACAAGTTCGAAGAGGAATGGCTGGGCTGGGCGCCGAAGATCTCTTTGGGTAAATAAGCGCACCCCTGTAGGAGCAGCCGGGCGGCGTTCCGTTTGCTCCTACAAAAAACAAAAAAGGCCGCGATCCAATGGATCGCGGCCTTTTCATTTCTGCGGCAATGAGCGATTAAACCTCGTCCAGCTCCGGCTCGGTCGATTCAACCTTGATCGCAACCTTCACCTCGTCATGCCGACGGATGTATTTCCAGTCCGCCTCATCGATGTAAATTCCGTTCGGCCCGCTGCCGCCTTCCAGGTCGATGGCGACATGGGCGCAGACCTGCGGCTTCACACTGGCCAGAATCGGCACGAAACCCAGTTGCAGGCTGGTTTCCAGCAATGCCGCCTGGTTCTTCTCGTCGATGTCTGCCGCCTCGTCGAGGTAATACGGCAGACGGACGCGGCCGGCCTGATCACGATCCATCAAGTGCAGCAACAAATACATGTTGGTCAGCGCCTTGATGGTCATGGTCGTGCCGTTGGACGCGGCGCCATCGATGTCGGTGTGGATGACCGGTTGGCCGTTGACCTTGGTGATCTCGAACGCCAGTTCGAACAGGTCCTTGAGGCCCAGTTGGTTATGGTTTGCCGCCACCAGGCGCGCCAGATACTCCTTGGCCTCCTCGTTCTTGTTGTCCTGATCGGCGCTTTGGCTCAGGTCGAACACCGAGAGGGTTTCGCCTTCTTCATACTGACCGGCGCTGTGGATGATCTGGTCGATATGCTTGAGGGCTTCCTTGTTCGGCGCCAGGACAATGCGGAAGCTTTGCAGGTTGGACACCTGGCGCTTGTTGATCTCACGGTTGAACAGGGCCAACTGGTGTTCAAGGCTGTCGTAGTCGCTACGGATGTTGCGCAGGGTCCGTGCGATATCGGTGACCGCCGCGCGGCGCGCCTTGCCCAGGGTCAGGGCTTCGTCGGTACGGTGCGCGTAGGCATTGATCAGCAGTTGCAGGCGACGCTCCATATCGTCTTCGCTGTCGAACTTGGCCACGCCCTTGAGGCGAACCTGAGCGTACAGCGCTTCAATCTGTCCATCGCTGCGCAGCAAACCTTGCCAGCTGTCCTGGTAGTCATTGAGTAGCGGTAGCAGGTTGTCCATGGAGTCGTCGACCGGGTCCATGAAGGGCGTACCGAACGGCAGATCGGCAGGTAACAGCTGGCGGCGGCGCAGGGCATCATCGAGCGTGCGCTGCTTGGCTTCCATGTCGCCGAGCTGCCGGCCGACCAGTTGCAGCTTGGCCGACAGTTGCTGGACGCGTTCGGTGAAGGCGTCGCTGGAGCGCTTCAGTTCATCCTGGGCGCCTTCCATCTGTGCCAGTTGCTCAAGCTTGTCATCTTCCTCGGCGCTCAGGGTTTGCGAGCGACGGAAATCCTCCAGGGCTTTCTGCGCGTCCAGCACTTGCTGATACAGCGCTTCGGTCTGGGTCTTGCTGGCGGCGCGGTCCGCCGCAACGGCCTGTTGGGTTTTCAGTTGCTTGAGTTCTTTTTCCAGGCGCTCCTTCTGATCGCGCAGCGCCGCGCGGTCGGCCAGGGCTTGCAGCGCCGGCGGCTCGATGTGCGACAGGTCGATGGACAGACCCGGTACTTCGAAACGCTCGCCCTTGAAGCCATCGAGAATCAGCTCCATGGATTTGACCCACTGGCCATTTTCGTCCAGATCGATGCCGTGCTCGCCCAGTGGCAGGCTGAACAGCGCGCTGTTGAACAGGCGCATCAGCCGTTCGACGTCCTGTGGCGAGAATTCTTCGCGCAGGCGGGCGTAACTGTTGTTGTCGGCATGATCGAGTTGCTGCTTGACCGACTTCAGGCGTTTTTCCAGATCCCGCAGACGCTCTTCAAGGTCTTCGGCGCTGAACTGCCGGGACTGTGCAAGAGCACCGGCCAGTTCATCGTGAGCGTCTTTGGCGGCCAGCAGCTGCTGTTCGAGGACTTTGACATCATCGACCAGGGCAAAGCGATGCTTGAGCACCGACAGTTCACCGAGCCAGCGCTGAATGCCGCTGATTTCCCGCTCCAGACGCATCAATTCCTGAGTGCTACTGCGTTGGTCGTTTTGCAGGGCGTCCTGTTCGTTGCGGTAATGCTCGGATTGAATCAGCAGCTCTTCCTTGCGCGCACCGGCGTAGTCCGACCAGGTGCCGAGCAAGGAGTCGAGCAGCGGCGACAGGCGATGCAGCTTGCCGCGCAGGAAATTGCGCTGGGTGACCCCGGCGGCCAAGGCTTCGACCAGGGGGCCTGCGGTGACCAGCGAGTTGTAGTCCTGCTCCATCCGCCGGACATCGCGGAAGGCTTCTTCGCAGGCAGCGATGTAGTCGACACTGCCGGACCGCAGGCTGTGCTCAAAGGCATCAAGGAATAGTTGCTTGAGCTTGGCCGCGGTGATTTCGCGCATGTGCAGCAGGTTGATGAACAATGCGCGGAAGGTCTTCAGGCTCTGTTCGCTGGTGGAGCGCAGTGGAATCAGGGTCAGGTCCAGCGGAATCGAAGTGTGACCGCCCACCAGCAACCGACGCAGTTCTTCGGGCTTGAGCTCGTAGGCTTTCAGGCCCTGGCGCTCGAGATTGCTGAACAGTTCTTTCTGCCGCAGGCAGGTGTCATCTTTCTGGTAATGCGCCAGGTCGAGTTTGCCGGCATAAGCAAAGAACTGGTGACCGAAGCCGCCCCCCGGGCCGCGACCGACGACACCGATCACGTGGGTGCCGTGGGGCAGGCAGACTTCGACCAGGATGTAACTGGTGTCTGAAGCAAAGTAAAAGCGCCGGGATTGCTCCAGGCTGTACTTGCCGAAGCTCATGTCCGACATGCGCGCCAGGATCGGGAACTGCAAGGCGTTGATCGAGGCGGATTTACCGAGGTTGTTCGCGCCGTATACCGACAACGGGTGCTCCAGCGGAAACAGCCCAAGGCTGTAACCGGCGGTGTTCAGCAGGGCAAAGCGGCGAATGCCGTAGCGTTCCTGGCTCATGCGTCGATCTCCTGTTCAGCGGCAATGGCGCGGGCCAGCGCGTCTTCTTCGCTCTCTTCCTCGAAGTCACTAAGGTCCAGTGGGTCATCGGTTTCCAGCAGTTTTTCATCACTGTCGTCATCGATCAGCACGGGTACCGGCAATGGCAACACGCTGTGCAGACTCGCAGCCAAATCACGGTCTTGCTGGACCGACAGGCAAACATCGAGGAAACGGTGCATCGGCGGCAGGAAACGGTAGATGCCATTTTCTTCGCTAGCGAAGCCGAGCTGGGTCATGCGCCGCATGATTTTTTCTTCCAGCTCTTCCTGGGTCTGTACTTCGGCCTGAATGAACAAATCGCGGTATTTTTCCAGCAATGACGGCAACTCATCGCGGCCTAGACTGCCACCATCGAGCACGGCCACCGGGTCGCGGCCCTGATCCGCCAGATGCTCGACGATGATGAAGGTGAACAGCGCCAGACGCTGGGCGGTCTTGTTCACCGCAGCGGTGGCGAGGTCCGGAACGAAGTAGTAGAAACCACGGGTATCGCAGACCAGTTCGAAGCCCAGCGCCTTGAACAACGTGCGGTACTGGTCCTGAAAGTTTGATAGTTGCGCGTACAGCTCCGGGTCGCGGCGACTGACATGGTAACCCTTGAGCAGCTCGCGAAAGATCGGCGCGAGCTGGGACAGTTCGGAAAGATCAAGATGCATGTGGAGTGCTCGCAGAATTCTCGGCCGCGTCATCGCGGGCCGAGAGCAGGGCGAAGGAGCGCAGGCTGACCTGATGCTCGTGAGTGTGGTAGTCGCGACGTTCGAGGCGCTCGCGTTTGAAGCGTTTCTCCCGCGACAGGCGCGAGAACCAATAGAGCAATTCGTCGGTGGCGCCGTCCGGTTCCTGTTCCAGCAGCCAGGTCATCAGATCCGGCATCGGCAGGGCGTCTTCGCAGCGTTCGAGCATTTCCCGAACGGTGCGCGGGGCATTCGGGGCTTCGCCCTTTTGAGTCTTGTGAGCCTTGGGGAAACGCGCCGGTTTCGGCTCGAAGCGCGCCAGGGCATACACATAGGCCTCGACCTGGCTGGCACTGCCGAGGAAGGTACTTTGCGGCCGGGTGAACATCGGCATCGCCGCTTGCGGCACCGCATCGATGCCTTTGCGCCGGATGGCCGCCAGCGCCAGTGCTGCACCACGGGTCACGGCGTTATGGCGGCGGGCTTCTTCGCGTAGTGGCAGGAGTAGTTCCCGGGCGTGACGCAGGGTCAGCTGGGCGCTGGTCTGCATTTCGAGGATGCGAGCGTGAGTGCGCAGCAGCATGTCGTCATCGACCAGGTGACCGAGGCGCTGCTGTTCGCTGAGCATGCGCAGCAGCACGTTCTCGACTTTGCGCACGCCTTGCTCGAACGCGCCGTCAGCGTTGACCAGCTGGATCATCGGTTCGACGTATTCGTCCCAAGTCGCCAGCACCTCGGCGTAGCGCTGACGCAGTGGAATCTGCCGGTCGCTGGTCTTGGCCCGCTCGGCGACCGCCACCAGAGCCTGTTCGTCGTTGGCGAGTTTTTTCAGCACATCGCGTACACGCATGTCCAGCAACCGCAACTGACGCGCCAGATCACTGCTATCACGGATGTCGAAGGCGTCCTGGATATAACCGGCCAGCCGCTCCAGATGGCGCAGATAAGCTTCGATTTCCAGGCACAGGCCCAGACGGTGCTCGCGCCGCAGGTACGCGAGGAAGTCGTGGATTTGTGCGTTCAACTCGAAACGGTTCGGGCTTTTTGCCACCGGAACCAGAATATCCAGGCGGATCCACACGTCCAGCAGGCTGGTGATGTCCTGTGGCGTGCTGTCCAATTGCTGGGCGCCCAGCTGTGAACGCAGTTCGTTGAGGCTCAAAGTGCCTTGGTCGAAATGCTCGCACAGAGGCTCCAGGAGTGCCCAGTGTTCGGCGAGGGCGCGCAAGACGCGCTTGGGTTCGATCATCGGAGAGGCCGGCTGGTTGACGATTAAAAGCCGCGATTGTACTGCATCGCAGGGTCTGCGATTCACCCCCGGTCTCTTGATGAATCGTCCTGCTGATTTTCTATCGATCAACGGCGGGCGATCTTGGGCGAAGGGCGGTAGAATCCCTCCTCTTTAGTTATCCACAAGTGGCCGACCTTTGCTTATCGAGTCCCGTCGCCGCGCTTATTTGACCGCCATGCAGGTGGTCAACTGGCTGCCGCGCACCGAATTGCCGTTTGCCGCGCCGTCGCGCCCGGAGCTGCTGGTGATGCCTGAGCCGCCGGTCGAGGCGGTTGCGCCTGTTGCGGTTGCGCCTGCTCCCAGTGGGAAAGTCGTCGCCGAGCCTGTGGCCAGGCCTGTCGAGCGGGCGAAGATCGAAGTGCCAAGGCCGACCAGCGTGAGTAAACCCGCGGTCCAGGTCCAGGAGGCGGCTGCGCCGGTGGTCAGGGCGCCGCAAGTGTCGCCGCCACGTTTCGCCTTGCAGCTGCTGCGGGCTGGTGCTTGTCTGCTGCTGGTGGAGTTACCCACAGGCGAAGCCTTCCAGACCCGCGATCCGGCCTATTTGCTGCTCAAAGACATGCTGCGCGCCGCCGGTCTGCCGGACAGCCCGCAAATCGTCGGTGAGCCGGTGCGTTGGCCGTTGCTGGTGCGCGGCACGATGGATCAAGGTCCTGAAGCGGCCCGTGACTTTGTGCAAGGTTTTGTTTCGGCACGCCTGGAGGACGCACCTTGCGTCTGTCTATGGCTGATCGGCCTGCCGGCAATACGCTTTGCGGGTGAAGCGAACGCCGAATCCTACAACCGTGAACTGCAGGTCGAAGGTTTGGGCTCGGTCTGGGCGCTGCCGGGCCTGGAATTATTAATGGAAGAGCCACAGCGTAAAGCTGATATCTGGCAAGCCATGCGTCGGCTGATGGCGCGCTGGAAAAGCAACGATGAGTGATGCGGTAACGTTCCGTCCGATGACCGAGGCGGACCTGGATGTTGTACTGAAAATCGAATACGCGGCGTTCAGCCACCCGTGGACCCGTGGGATTTTTCTTGATGGCTTGGGCAAGT
Organism: Pseudomonas fluorescens; assembly: GCF_902497875.1. GTDB lineage: Bacteria > Pseudomonadota > Gammaproteobacteria > Pseudomonadales > Pseudomonadaceae > Aquipseudomonas > Aquipseudomonas fluorescens_BR. Next base: position 4,391 of record NZ_CABVHY010000062.1, on the reverse strand, counting down.
ACCAGATCTGGTTGATGTTCGAAGGCGAGCAACAGGTGGGACACGGTGTCGTCCAGATCATCCTGGATGAAGCGCATTTGCTGAACATCACGGTCAAACCGGAAAACCAGGGGCGCGGTCTCGGCTTGCAGCTGCTGGAGCACTTGATGTCCCGCGCTTACGAAGCGAAGGCCCGGGAATGCTTCCTGGAACTTCGCGACAGCAATCGCGCGGCTTTCAAGCTCTATGAGCGCTACGGCTTCAACGAAATCGGTCGCCGGCGCGATTATTACCCGGCAGTGGGCGGGCGTGAAGATGCAGTGGTGATGGCTTGCACCCTGGTTGACTAGATCACCTCCCGTAGGAGCTGCCGCAGGCTGCGATCTTTAGCGGCAGATGCCGCGCCGCCAGATTCAGGACTGCCGTCATAACGTCAAAAGATCGCAGCCTGCGGCAGCTCCTACGGGTTGGGCGTGCTTCCAGTGATACCGGTGGGTTACCGATTGCCATCCACAGGCTCACGCTCGGCCATTTCGGCTTCATCCAGGCCATTGCCTCCGCCGATGTCATCTTCGTCGACGATGCTCAGGTCCCAATCGGCCGGCTCGTCTTCGCCGGCTTCAGCGGCATCGCGCGCGCCGTCTTCGAGGATCATGGTTTCGGCGCTGAGGTCGTCATCGGTTGATTCATGATCCAGCGTCGAGCCACCGGACATACCCGCCTCATGGCTGCGCTTGCGCGCCGGGGCCTGCTGACGTTCGCTGTCAGGTGTCAGCTCGGCGATGCGGTCGCGGGTTTCGTCTTCATCGAAATGCAGCTCCTGCATCGAACCCATGCGATCTTCGGTGTCGTCGATCTCCTCCGGCTGTGGCGCGCCGTAGGGACGTCGTGATTCGGTCATGACAACTCCTCATAATGTAAGGCCTATAGGGTGGACAGGCGTTACCCTCTAAGATTCCACGGTATTATCCTCGCTCGGCTATCTGCACACAGAGCGTGACCCCGACCGGCGGTCGTCTGTCAAAAAGCAGCACATCATTCTTGAGGCTTCATAGCATGAACGAACTACAAGATCTGATTGATAACAACGAGCGCTGGGCCGACGCGATCAAGCAGGAAGATCCTGACTTCTTCGCCAAACTGGCCCGCCAACAAACGCCTGAATACTTGTGGATCGGCTGTTCGGACGCGCGGGTACCGGCCAACGAGATCGTTGGCATGCTGCCCGGTGATCTGTTCGTCCACCGTAACGTGGCCAACGTGGTGCTGCACACTGACCTCAACTGCCTGTCGGTCATCCAGTACGCGGTGGATGTGCTCAAGGTCAAACATATCCTGGTCACCGGCCACTACGGCTGCGGCGGAGTGCGCGCCTCGATGCAGGATCGGCAGTTGGGCCTGATCGACGGCTGGCTACGCTCGATTCGTGACCTTTACTACGAACACCGTGAACCGCTGGCCCTGCTGGCCACGGAAGAAGAGCGAGTCGACCGTCTCTGCGAGCTGAACGTGATCCAGCAAGTCGCCAACGTCGGCCATACAAGCATAGTGCAAAACGCCTGGCATCGCGGGCAGGCCCTGTCGATCCACGGCTGCATCTATGGCATCAAGGACGGTCGCTGGAAAAGCCTGAACGCGACCATCAGCGGTTTTGAACAGCTGCCACCGCAGTATCGCTTGCGCCCGGTCGGAGCGATTTGACCAACGCACTCAACAAAGGCTGTGTCGGCGCCAATGCTGCATAAACAGCAGTCCTTCGGCATTTGGCGACTCGTTGTAGCCGGTGATCCAGCCTCGGCATTCGGCTGAACCGCAGCGGCAGGCGAACTGATGGAACAGTTCGTCTTCGGTGCTGGCGTAGTCCATGCACAGCAACGTGCCCTTGGTAATGTCCTGCAACGACCACAGCCATAGCTCGCTCATGTCGAGAAAGACATTGGGATCGCAAGAGTGCGCCAGCAAACCACTGAAGAAGGGATCGTAGACATGGATGCCGGGTATCAGTTGGTGTGTATGCGGGCCGCGAGCGGATAGCAACTGTCCGGACACCTTGCAGATCCGCCGTATGCGTTGTAAATCCAACATTGCAACGACTGCACTGCCTTGCCCGTTTTCGTTATAGGTAATCTTGAAGTTGCGGCTCGCGGGGTAGCCCTGCGAAACGGATAGCTTGTCGCAGGGATAGAGGCAATCGGTGGCTAATTCACGAGGTTTTTCCATCGCCGGGCTTTTCATAACGGTCCTTGTCGGTTCGGTGCTACGACCGCAGTGCACTGGCTTCCTGCCAGCCCCGCAGCAAATGGGTCCACCTCAAGAGTCTCGCAAATAAACAAGAGAATCTACTGTCATATCTGACAGTCGATATCGGCCCCAGCCTGCGTCAGGCAAGGCTGGGCGGTTGGTTTTATAGTCGCGGTGCGGCGCTCGAGGCTACCGGTGCGGGGGCCTTGAGCTGGCTCAACTGAGACTTGATCGGAGCCGTCGAGCACTTGGCTTGAGCTTGCGCCACTGTCAGATTGCGGATCGAGGTGTAGAACAGCTCGCAGGTTTGCTCTTTGCGGGTGACTTGCCAGGTTTGCATACAGCTTTTCAACTGCACATTCGGATCGCTTCCGGGCTTGCTGCCCATCCCGGCCTGCCAGCACGCGGCACTCAGATCCTGGCCCATGACGATCAAACCGGCGGCATCGGCCTTGGCTTGATCGCCGTCATAACTCTGCGGGTCGGCGGCATACCAGATATAGCTGGGATGATTGGAGCCCAGAACCGGCACCTTCACCCCTTCGCTCGGGCTGATCTGAGCCAGGCCCAGCACACTGACGGTTGCCCCATATTGCTGCTTGATCCAGTTTCGTACCGGTGCACCGAAGGCAACCATCGGCAAGGCCGCGCCGCTGGCATTCTGGCTGACCTCCTTGACCATGGTGGTCTGGTAATCCTTGAAGTAGTCGTAGACGCCCTCCAGATCCTTACCGGCGCTGGACGGCGCGGCAATCGGTGCGATGTCGATGATGGTCTGATAGGCCGGTGTTTGCTCCGCCGCAATGCCATTGGCGGTCAACAACGTGGCCCAGCGGTCGGTAGTGGCGGACTCCAGGTAGTCCTGGGCGCGGGTCAGGGAGTAGTCCGGCGGGAAGTGCAGCAACTCGACACTCTTGCGATTCTCCAGCGCCATCCCCAGCGGTAGAAACAGATACCAGCTATAGGCCCATTTGCCATCGGCATTCAGTTTGCTCGCGCCGTTGTAGGCCAGATCTCCGGCATCCAGCAGCGCCGCCAGTGGCTTCTCATAGGTCTTCGGTACACCGCTGATGGCCGCGTAAAGCTGGTCGTTGTCAGTTTTGACGCTGACTTTCGCCGCACTGTAGCCATCGCGTTGCACGCTTTGGGTCAGGTAGTGCTCGACAGTCTGTTCAAGCGTCCAGTCGCGGAAACAAATCACCTCGCAGTTATTGGGATAGGCAAACAGCCGGGTCACACGCTCGGTGCTGCCCAGCTTCAGATCGACATCGGCGTGGGCGGTTGCACTCAGGGTGAGGGCGGCGAGAGTTAAGGGCAGTCCAGTGAGTTTCAACATGCTTGGCTCCTTGTCAGTATCCCGGTTGTCCGGGATTTGTCCGTCCAGGGAGAGTAGCGGGTGACGCAGACGGGGGCGGGGAGAATCATTTCAGAACGTCTGGGGGCGCAGGCCATATCGCCAAGATCGCAGCCTGCGGCAGCTCCTACGCCGATTACCGACACCTGCACATCATCGGGTGTACGCAAAATCTGTAGATACCGTCTTAACTCTCACCGGGCAAGCGCAAGTTTCGGGTCAAAGGGCTGGCCCGATTTGATCACTCCAAAGATGATGTGCAGCAGCTTGCGCATTGCTGCACAGATGATCTGCTTGGGGGCCTTGCCGTTGGCTTTCAATCGCTCTTTGAGCGCGATAATCGCTTCGTTGTGCTGCATCGCCACCAGACCTGGCATGTAGAGCCCGGTTCGGAGTCGCGCTGATCCGATTTTCGAGATAAAGGTGCGGCCCTTAAGCTGGCCAGACTCTTCCAGCTTTGGATTTAAGCCCGCCGCCGCCACCATTTGTCGAGGATTCGAATACTTTCGCAGGTCGCCCAGCTCGGCAAACAGCATTTGCGCCGATTTGTCGGCAATGCCATCAATGGTCACCATCAAATCGCGCATTTGGCGCATGTCCGGGTCGTCATCAATGTGTTTCTTGAGAGCCTTTTTGGTTTCGGCAATCTCTTTCTCGATGTGGCTGATTACGGATTTGATCGAAATCTTGACGCTGTCGTCGGACACATCCAGACGATTACGTTCCATCTGCAGCATTTCCTGAAGGTCATTCAGGCGACGAACCATGGCCTTCACCTGTCGATACTTCAGCGGCTCCGGCTCCCACAGCCTTAGCT
>NZ_CABVHY010000061.1 GCF_902497875.1 Pseudomonas fluorescens | reverse complement strand
CATCCAGACGATTACGTTCCATCTGCAGCATTTCCTGAAGGTCATTCAGGCGACGAACCATGGCCTTCACCTGTCGATACTTCAGCGGCTCCGGCTCCCACAGCCTTAGCTTTTCATGCTTTTCCTTGGCGAAATCGGCGATCAACTTAGCGTCGGTCTTGTCTGTTTTGACCCGTTGCAAATCACTCTTGGCATGGGCCTTGGTCTGTGCAGGATTGACGACGCAGACCCGATAGCCCTTGTTGTACAAGAACTCGGCCAGCGCTTCATGGTAGATGCCGGTGGCCTCCATCACGATCAAGGCTGAAGGCTCGACATGCTTCTGCAGCCAGGCGTGGAACTCCTCGAACCCCTTGATTGCATTGGCCAGCTTGGCTTTGGTTTTATGTTTGCCGTTAGGCAGGTATTTGGCGATGTCAAAGGTGTGTTTAGCGGCGTCGACGCCAACATAATCGGACATGATCGTCTCCAATTGGATCAATTGTGATCATCACTGCACTCTGTCCAACCTTGCGAATGCGGGCTCTCGCCAGAGACGGGCCCAAGATACCGTTCGAACTATACGAGTGAGTGTGGAGGGTTGGAGCACGATCTACGTCGCAGGCTCTAGGCCTAAGGAGCTGCACGGCTTCCAGATCCCTCCCTCGATGATCAGTCGAGAACTATCGCTCCTGGCGGAGCGATAGTCGAGATACAAGGAGCTGCCGCAGGCTGCGATCTTTTCAAACTCGGCGCAATGGAACGAGCTGCGCTATGGTGCTCTAAGGCCCCATCACAATGAGCCCCCATGCCGCACCTCGCCCGCACCCACCCGCGCCTGTCCGCCGCTGCCTTGCTGGGCCTGGCGGTCGGCATTCTGGCTCCAGCCGATTCGGTTATCAGCAAAATCCTCATTGGCTGGAATGTCGGCGTCTGGACCTATCTGATGCTGATGTTCTGGTTGACATTTCGATCGCAAGCCGCTGATGTTAAACGGATTGCAGAGGTCGAAGACGAAAATGCCGGGCTAGTGTTGTTAACGGTCTGCATCGCAGCGATTGCCAGCCTCGCCGCCATTACCTTGGAACTGGCCGGCAGCCCAGACCTGGACACTCGGCACAAACTCTTGGGCTACGGGTTCACCGGTTTGACCGTGATCGGCTCGTGGCTGCTGACCGGGGTGATTTTCAGCGTGCATTACGCCAGGCTGTATTACACCTGGGACGGCAAGGCGCCGGCGTTGCGTTTTGCCGACGGTGAGTTGAATCCCGACTATTGGGACTTCCTGTATTTCTCCTTCACCATCGGCGTCGCGGTGCAAACCGCGGATGTCGGGGTCGCCACCCGGGGGCTGCGCAAGATTGTGCTGGCGCAGTCGTTGATCGGGTTTGTGTTCAATACGGCGATATTGGGGTTTTCGATCAATATCGCGGCGGGGCTCTTTGGATGAGCACCCTCAAGGTCGACAGTCAGCGCCGACTTCTTGGGTGATCACTGGTGGCGAGGGAGCTTGCTCCCGCTCGGCCGCGAAGCGGTCGTAAATCGGTAGACGCGGTTTACCTGAAACATCGCGGCGGCTGGTTTTGGGGTCGCTACGCAACCCAGCGGGAGCAAGCTCCCTCGCCACAGGATTTGGACGGCTGACAATTTTCTTTCATTCACCCCTCTTGACGACCTATTGGCTTTTGGTGTCTTCTGAAACCGGTTTCAGCGAAATCTCACAACCGCTGCTTCCCAATAAATCCAATAACAAGGTCGTGCCCCGTGAACAGTTTTTCCGCCGCTCAACGCAGCCGCGTGACCATGCTCGATGTCGCCGAACACGCCAAGGTCTCCAAGGCCAGCGTCTCGCGATTCATCGGCGAGGACCGCGCCCTGCTCTCCGATGCCATTGCCTTGCGCATCGAACAGGCAATCAGCGAGTTGGGCTATCGCCCGAACCAGATGGCCCGCGGCCTGAAACGCGGGCGCACCCGTCTGATCGGCATGCTGGTGGCCGATATCCGCAACCCTTATTCGATTGCCGTGATGCATGGCGTGGAAACCGCCTGCCGTCAGCACGGCTACAGCCTGGTGGTGTGCAACACCAACCGCGATGACGAGCAGGAGCGCCAGCATCTGGCGGCGCTGCGCTCGTACAACATCGAAGGTTTGATCGTGAATACCCTCGGGCACCATCCGGAGCAATTGCGCGAACTGCACCAGGAAATGCCCATGGTGCTGGTGGATCGCAAGGTCGAGCAGTTGCACAGCGACCTGGTCGGCCTGGATAACCCCGCCGCGGTCCACACCGCCCTGGCGCACCTTGAAGAGCAAGGCTATCGCGACGTGCTGATGGTCAGCGAACCCTATGACGGCACCAGCTCGCGGATCGAACGGGTCAGCAGCTTCACGTCCCAAATCGCTCAACGTCCGGCCCTGCTCGGTGCGGTGGTCGAGACCGGTGCCGAGCTGGCGACGCGCCTGCACGCTTTTCTCGACACGCCCGGCCCCGGCCCGAAAGCCCTGTTCTGCGCCAATGGCATTGCCGCGCTGGCGGCGACCCGTGCACTGCGCGAGCTGGGTTGCCAACTGTTCGAGGACATTGGCTTGATCGCCCTGGATGATCTGGATTGGTACCCGCTGGTAGGCAGCGGCATCACCGCCCTCGCCCAGCCGACCGAGGCCATTGGCGCCAGCGCGTTTGATTGTCTGCTCAAGCGCTTGCGTGGCGATGATGGGCCGGTGCGGACGCTGGATTATCCGGCGCAGTTAATAGTCCGGGGGTCGACGCGAAAGGCTCCGAACCTGTAGGAGCGAGCTTGCTCGCGATGGACGTTAACGATAACGCGTGTTTTCTGAATAAACGCGCCGCCCTTGAGGCCATCGCGAGCAAGCTCGCTCCCACACGGACCGCGCTGATCCTGTAGCGGCGGTGAGGCGATCCAATTTGCCCGCGAAGAGGCCCTCACAAACAACGCAAGCAGCCGCTCAAATTTTTTTGAACAAAAATGAAACCGGTTTCAGAGGTAAATAACAATGAAAAAATCACCTGTCTCCATCAGCCTTTCCAGCTACGGCGCCGATCTGGTTCGCCAGCGCGGGCAACTGGCATTCGTCGAGGTGTTGGCCAAGGCCGGGGCTCGGCGCATTGAGTGGCGTGAAGAGTTACTCACCACCGAAGACCCGCGAGAGCTGACCCGAGCCATCGAGCAACATGGACTTGAAGCGGTGTTTTCTTCACCGCTGGAGCTTTGGGTGGCCGGTCAGGCGCAACCTGATCCGCTACTGGCGGCGACCCTGAAACGGGCCCGGTCCTTTGGTGCGAAATGGTTGAAAGTGTCCCTCGGTCACTTCACCGATACCAGCGACCTGCAGAGCCTCGCCGCCTGCCTGGCGCAGCACCCGGTGCAGTTGTTGGTGGAAAACGACCAGACCTTGCACGGCGGACGCATCGAGCCGTTCCAGCGATTCTTTGCGCGGATCGAGCACCACACGCTTCCGGTGCAGATGACCTTCGATATCGGCAACTGGCACTGGCAGGACCAATCGGCCACCACCGCCGCGCGTCTGCTCGGCCGGCATGTCGGTTACGTGCATTGCAAGGCAGTCACCCGCAGGGACGACAGCAAGTTGGTGGCCATACCACCCGCCCCCGGCGACCTGCATCTGTGGGAACAACTGCTGGGCCATATGACCCAAGGCATTGCCCGGGCGGTGGAATATCCGCTGCAAGGCGATGATCTGCTGCAATTGACCACCAAGCACGTTGCCGTCCTCGGCCGACTGGGGCAGACACAACGGGAGAGCGCCCATGTCTGAGATCGATATCCTGTCGTTCGGCGAAACCATGGCCATGTTCGTCGCCGAGCAAACCGGCGACCTGGCGCAGGTCCAGAACTTTCACAAACGCATCGCCGGGGCCGACAGTAACGTTGCCATCGGCCTGTCACGACTGGGCTTCAAGGTGGCCTGGCTGAGCCGGGTCGGCGCCGACTCCCTGGGGCGCTTTGTGCTCGATACGCTGCAAGGCGAAGGTCTGGACTGCTCCCATGTCCAGGTCGATCCGCTGCACCCGACCGGCTTTCAATTCAAGTCCCGCGAAGAGACTGGCGCCGATCCCCAGGTGGAATACTTCCGCCGGGGTTCGGCCGCCAGTCATCTGTCGATCGAAGGCATCCACCCGCAGTTGCTGCAAGCCCGGCACCTGCATGCGACCGGCATTCCACCGGCGCTGTCGGCCACGGCCCGCGAGCTGTCCCATGAGCTGATGACGCAGATGCGCGCCGCCGGGCGTAGCGTGTCGTTCGATCCCAATCTGCGTCCGGCCTTGTGGGCCAGCGAACAACAGATGATCACTGAAATCAACCAGCTGGCCGCCCTTGCCCATTGGGTCTTGCCGGGGTTGAGTGAAGGTCGCTTGCTCACCGGTTTCGAAGACCCGGCCGACATCGCCGCATTCTATCTGGACCAGGGCGCCGAAGCCGTGGCGATCAAGCTCGGTGCTCACGGCGCGTATTACCGGACCCATCTGGACCAGGGTTTTGTCGCCGCGGTGCCGGTGGCACAGGTGATCGATACCGTGGGTGCCGGTGATGGTTTTGCGGTGGGCATGATCAGCGCACTGCTGGAGAACCACAGCTTCAGCGACGCAGTGCAACGCGCCAACTGGATTGGCAGCCGCGCGGTGCAGAGCCGTGGGGATATGGAGGGGTTGCCGACCAGGCTTGAGTTATCGGCCGAATTCAATACCGCCGATCGCGAGCAGGTCGGATCGCCGCACCGTCGCTCCCACAGGGGATCTGCGTCAGACACAAATTCCATGTGGGAGCGAGCTTGCTCGCGATGAGGCCCTCCCAGCCACTGCAAAAATTGAAAACCTGCTGCGACAAAAACAACAAGCTCAGGAGCACCATCATGCAAACGCCCAAACTCGCCACCCGCCGCTGGTGGTACATCATGCCCATCGTGTTCATCACCTATAGCCTGGCGTATCTGGACCGGGCCAATTATGGCTTCGCCGCCGCCTCCGGGATGGCCGCCGACCTGATGATTACGCCGGGGATGTCATCGTTGCTCGGCGCGCTGTTCTTCCTCGGTTACTTTTTCTTCCAGATACCGGGCGCGATCTACGCGCAGAAAAACAGCATGAAGAAGCTGATCTTCGTCAGCCTGATTCTCTGGGGCAGCCTGGCGACCCTGACCGGGGTCGTCTCCAACGCCTACTGGTTGATCGTCATCCGCTTCCTGCTCGGGGTGGTCGAAGCCGCGGTGATGCCGGCGATGCTGGTGTACCTGTGCCACTGGTTCACCCGTGCCGAACGCTCGCGGGCCAACACCTTCCTGATCCTCGGCAACCCGGTGACCATGCTCTGGATGTCGGTGGTCTCCGGTTATCTGGTGCAGCACTACAGCTGGCGCTGGATGTTCATCATCGAAGGTTTGCCGGCGGTGCTCTGGGCGTTTATCTGGTGGCGCCTGGCCGATGATCGTCCGGCCGAGGCGAAATGGCTGAGCGAGACCGAAAAGCTGGATCTGGAAAGCGCCCTGGCCGCCGAACAGGTCGGCATCAAAGCTGTGAAGAACTATGCAGAAGCTTTCCGCTCGCCGAAAGTGATCATCCTCGCCCTGCAGTTTTTCTGCTGGAGTATTGGCGTCTACGGCTTCGTGTTGTGGCTGCCGTCGATCCTCAAGGCCGGCGCACAAATGGATATGGTCGAAGCCGGCTGGCTCTCGGCGCTGCCGTACCTGGCCGCGGTGATCGGCATGCTGCTGGTGTCCTGGGGTTCGGACAAAATGCAGAAACGTAAACGTTTTGTCTGGCCACCGTTGCTGATCGCCTCCATCGCGTTCTACGGCTCCTACGCCTTGGGCGCCGAGCATTTCTGGTGGTCCTACACCTTGCTGGTGATCGCCGGGGCTTGCATGTATGCGCCTTACGGACCGTTTTTCGCCATTGTCCCGGAAATTCTGCCGGCAAACGTGGCGGGCGGCGCCATGGCGTTGATCAACAGCATGGGCGCGCTCGGTTCGTTTGGCGGTTCCTATCTGGTCGGCTACCTGAACAGCTCCACCGGTTCTCCCGGTGCGTCGTACCTGTTGATGAGCGGCGCGTTGCTGCTCTCGGTGGTGTTGACGATTTGCCTCAAGCCTGGGGCCAGTGATCGGCAGCGCCCCCCGGTCGCGCTAAATCGCCCCGCCGCCGCCCATTCCTGATTGAAGTTGAGATGACGACGATGAAAAAGCAGGTTGTTCTGTACAAGAAACTCTCGCCACAGCTGATGGCCCGCCTTCACGAGCAAGCCGAGGTGACGCTGATCGACAACCTCAATGCCGAGGGCCTGACCAGGCTGCGCGACGCACTGCCCCGTGCCCATGGTTTGCTCGGTGCCAGCCTGAAACTGGACGCCGGGTTGCTCGATCTGGCGCCCAACCTGGAAGCCATCGCCAGCGTCTCTGTGGGGGTCGACAACTACGACATCGACTACCTGACCGAAAGGCGAATACTGCTCAGCAATACCCCGGACGTACTCACCGAAACCACCGCCGACACCGGTTTCGCACTGATCCTGGCGAGTGCCCGCCGCGTAGTGGAACTGGCGAACATGGTTCGCGCCGGTCAGTGGAACCGCAACATCGGCCCTGCGCATTTCGGCAGCGATGTGCACGGCAAAACCCTGGGCATCATTGGCATGGGGCGGATCGGCGAAGCGTTGGCCCAGCGCGGGCATTTCGGTTTCGGCATGCCGGTGATCTATCACAGTCACTCGCCGAAACCGACGGTAGAACGACGATTCAATGCGCAATACCGAAGCCTGCCGGCGCTGTTGCAGCAGGCCGATTTCGTTTGCCTGACCTTGCCGCTGACCGCTGAAACCGAAGGGCTGATTGGCGCCGATCAGTTCGCCCTGATGCGTCCCGAGACCATCTTCATCAATATTTCCCGGGGCAAGGTGGTAGATGAGGCGGCACTGATCGAGGCGTTACGTACGGGGCAGATTCGCGCGGCGGGTCTGGATGTGTTCGAGCGCGAACCGCTGGCGCATGATTCGCCGCTGCTGCAGTTGAGCAATGTGGTGGCGACGCCGCACATAGGGTCGGCGACCCATGAGACACGGGAGGCGATGGCCAGGTGTGCGGTGGAAAATCTGTTGGCGGCGCTGGCGGGTGAGCGGCCGGCGAATCTGGTGAATGTTCGAGCGTGGAAGGGTTAAGGCATTCAGTATTTGTTAGATGGCCATCGCGAGCAAGCTCGCTCCCACCTTTGATCTGCGGCGTACACACATTTTGTGGCCAAAGCAGATCCCTGTGGGAGCGAGCTTGCTCGCGATGAGGCCATCAAAACCAACGCAAATCCTTTAGGCTCCGCGCGCTTCCAGCAAGTCTGCGGCACACAACGCAATCCGCTGACACGCGTCCGCCAGTTTCTGCTGATCCACCACCAACCCAATCCGGATATGCCCCGCCGCACTCGGCCCGAACGCCTCGCCGGCTAGTACCGACACGCCATACCCCTCCAGCAGACGCTCGGCAAAGGCCTGTGCGCCAAGACCGGTTTGACGTACATCGACCATGACGAACATACCGCCATCAGGTTTCACCGCAGTGAGGCCCGGGCAATCATCGAGCTGGGCACACACCAGGTCCCGACGCTGACGATACGCCTCGCGCATCTGTGCAAGTTCCGGCAAATCGGCATCCAGGGCGACTTCAGCGGCCTTCTGTACGAAATCCGGCAGGCCGAACAACATGCACAGCGACAGATGGATCAAGTGTTCGGTCAGTGGCTTGGGACCGATCACCCACCCTACCCGCCAGCCGCTCATGGCATGGGACTTGGACAGGCTGTTAAGGGTCGCCGTGCGCTCAGCCATGCCCGGCAAACTCGCCGGGCTGATGTGCTCGCCCTCAAACAACAGCTCGCTGTACACCTCATCGCTGATCAGCCACAGATCATGGGCGATGCACAGCTGCGCCAGCGCCTGCCAGATCGGCAACGACAAACTGGCACCGGAGGGATTGTTCGGGCTGTTGAGCAGCATCGCTCGGGTCCTTGGGGTGATCAGCGCGGCAACGTCGGCCGGATCCACCCGAAAGCCATTCTGCGAAGACACCGCCACTGGCACCACCTTGGCCCCGCAGGCGCCAAACACCCCTTCGTAGGTCACGTACATGGGCTCCGCGACTATCACCTCGTCGCCCGGATCGAGCAGGCATTGCACCACGGTATACACCGCGCATTGCGCGCCGGGCATGACCACCACGTGATCCCCATCGACTGCTTGACCGCTGCGTCGGCTATGGCGCCGGGCAATGCTGGTGCGCAGCGAGCGGTTGCCACGCACCTGCGAGTAATGGGTATCGCCGGCCAACAGGCTGTCGATCGCGGCCTGAACAATCGGTTTCGGGGTGTCGAAATCCGGGTCGCCGATCGACAGCAATAACACGTCGACGCCCTGTTCGATCAACTCCAGTGCCCGGTCGTGAATCTGCCAGGCCGCGGCGCCGTCGCCGGCAATTCGTTGGGTCAAGGCTGAATAGCGCATGTAGCTCTCCTGTTGCGCGAATTCCATGGCTGAACCCTAACTTAAATCACGAAACGCGCCACCATTGCGTTCAAATCCACAGCCAGGCGCGACAGCTCATGGCTGGCCGCGCTGGTCTGGTTGGCACCGGTCGATGACTGGCTGGCCAGGTCACGAATGTTCACCAGGTTGCGGTCCACTTCGCGTGAGACTTGCGCCTGTTCCGCCGAGGCGCTGGCGATCACCAGGTTGCGCTCGTTGATCAGCTGGATCGACTGGGTGATCTGCTCCAGGGCAACCCCGGCGGCACGGGCCATCTCCAGGGTACTTTGGGTACGTTGATTGCTTTGCTGCATGGACTCCACCGCCTGGCCGGTACCGTTCTGGATGCCGGCGACCATTTTTTCGATTTCCTGGGTCGATTGCGCCGTGCGATGAGCCAGGGCGCGGACTTCATCGGCCACCACCGCAAAACCACGACCGGCTTCACCGGCACGCGCCGCTTCAATCGCCGCATTGAGGGCCAGCAGGTTGGTCTGCTCGGCAATCGCCCGGATCACGTCCAGTACCTTGCCGATATCACGCCCCTGCACCGCCAGGCCTTCGATCATGGCGGCGGTGTTTTGTACATCGACGGTCATGGTCTGGATCGCGCCGACGGTTTCCACCACCCGGTTGCGACCTTCGCGAGCAGCCAGGTTCGATTGATTGGAGGCCTCGGAAGTGGAGACGGCGTTGCGCGCCACTTCTTCTACGGCCGCAGTCATTTGGTTGACAGCGGTCGCCGCTTGTTCGATTTCGTTGTTCTGCTGTTGCAGGCCACGGGAAGCCTCTGCGGTGACCGTGCTGAGTTGTTTAGCGGCCGAACCGAGTTGCGTCGCGGAGCCGGCGATCTGTTCGATGGTTTGTCGCAGATTAGTCTGCATGGTGGACAAGGCACTGAGCAGACGCGCCGGTTCATCCTTGCCGTCGATGATGATCGGTTTGCTCAGGTTGCCACCGGCAATGGTTTGGGCAGCGGCGAGCGCTTTGTTCAACGGTGCGACGATACTGCGGGTCAGCAACCAGGCCAGCAACACCGTCAACAAAGCGGCAATCACCGAGACGGCGATGATGCCCGTGATGGCACCACGGTATTGTTCGCCTGCTTGAGCAGCAGCTTTGCCGGCATCGACGCCATTGAGCGCCACCAACTGGTTGAGTTGCTCACCCATTTTGTCGGTGCCGCCCTTGATCCGGGTATTGATCAAGGTGCGCAGCTCTTCGATTTTGTTCTGACGGGATAACCCCAGCATCTCGACTTGCGCCTGCAGGTAGCTATCCAGCGTCGCGGAAAAGCTCCTGTAGAGGGCAGCGCCTTCGTCACTGGCGGGCAATGCCGCATAGCTGGCTTGCGCTTGCTTGAGCTTGCTCAACAGCACACCAATACGGGTTTCAGCCTCCTGCAAAGCCGCTGGTTCACGGTTGACCAGCACCCGGAATGACAAAATGCGCATGCGCAGGACGTTCTCGGTGATATTGCCCAGAAACCCGATGCTGGGCAGTTGCGTGCTTTGCAGATCAACCGAGGCCTGGCGAATGACCGTCATGCGGTTAGCGGCAAACACCCCGAGGACGATGACCAGCAAAGCGATGAAGGCAAAACCGAGGAAGGCTCGTGGCGCAATATTCATATTTCGTAGGGACATGGGATGACTCTCGGTTGATGTCGGGCTGCGAGCGTCCTTGCCATATCGGCTATCAGGAGCGCGTTTGCTCCTGTAAGTGCCGGGCCGTTCTTGTTATGCAAAGCCGGCCTTACCGCTGTATCGGCAGGGCTTGAGGTTTTATTCAGGGGCACTGGAGCGCCGTTCATCGATTGCTGCGATGCAGTCGCGGCGAACGTGTGAAGCGCCGCGCGGCAAATATCTGGAAAAGCGCTTTTTTCCTTCTTGGCGCTCGCTGAAAAAATTAAAAAAACTCGTTTAATCAGTACGTTATGTTTCGAGCTGAGGCGCCGACGTGTCCTGTAGAAATCACCTACATCCAGATTTGCGATAGCTGACAGCCTTACCAACAATCCCTCGATAAAGTTGCCTACCTGTAATTTCTGACAGGTTCCAAGCTCGTTAATTCGCGATATAACTGGACCGCGCCTACAGCCCTGACTCAGGTGTCTGAAGGCAGGCCGCATGAACCACGCCTCTATGAAGTAGGAAGATTCTGCCGTGCCCACGCCATCATTGATGATAAATGGGAGAGCCCGTTATGTACCGTACCAACCCAGCCTCCGCCCCAGTCCGGTCAGCGCCAGCCCAGGTCAGTGTCCAGTCACAGGAGCCCGAACAAACCAAAGCGATCACTCTCACGGCCAGGGAAAGAGAAGTCTTGCAGTGGAGCGCCGCTGGCAAGTCCTCCTGGGAGATCGGCCAGATCGTTCGCTGCACCGAAGCCGGGGTGAACTACCACTTCTGCAACATTCGCCGAAAATTCGGCGTGAGTTCGCGCTGGACCGCCGTGGTCAAGGCGCTGGAGCGGGGTTTGATCCAATTGCCTTGAACCGGGCCGGCCGTGGCGTGTGGCGACCCATCAGCCTGAATAGAGACACTGCATGAACCCGGGACATACGCCCCCCCGAAACATCCCCCTCGAACCCCATGCCAACGCCTTCTGCGATGCGTCAGCATCGCAGCGGTGTAGCGGGATTACCCGTATCATTCTCGCCGACGACCACCCGGTGGTGCTGATGGGCGCAAGAATGGCCCTGACCTTTCCGGCCAACTCGCGATTTTCTGTGGTCGCCGAAGCGCACAACGCCGATGAGCTGATCCAGCGACTGGAATGCTGCCCGTGTGACATTCTGGTATGCGACTACTCCATGCCCTACGGACGCTTTCCCGATGGCCTGGCGTTGATGAGCTACGTCAAAAGGCACTTCAGCCATGTACAGCTGATCGTCATGACCATGCTGCATAATCCGACCTTGTTGCAGGCGCTACTCAATAACGGCGTCCGGGGTTTGTACGACAAGCACAGTACCTTGAGTGAGCTGAGGCAGGCGCTGCACACCGTGAGCAGGGGTCGCCCCTACCTGAGCCCATCCTTCGCCAGCCTGCTCGACGCCCAGGCTCTTTTTCACACAGCCAACGATGAACCGCAGGTCAGCCTTTCGCAGCGTGAACTGGAAGTGGTGCGGCTGTTTGTGCAGGGTCTGTCCGGCAGGCAAATCGCCGCGCAACTGAACCGCAGCGAAAAAACCATCAGCCGGCAAAAACGCACTGCCATGGACAAGCTGGGACTTGGCCATGACAGTGGGTTGGTGGAGTTTGCGCGATTGAGTGGGTTATGCGCGTGAAATCACCACAAACGCATTTCCAAACGGTTTAACTCTTCGTCCCTTTTTCATTTCATCAACTGCTTTTTTTGGATTTTTTACTACGGTCAAGGGCGGTGCGTCTAACCTTTTGAACCTGCACATCATTTGGTAGAAGTCCTCCTTTACTCACGTGTGCGTCCCTGGCAAATACATCCATTTTTTTCCACTGTTCGGACGAAACAGTTGGAGGGAGGGGTGGTGAAGCCTCTAGCTTCTGTATTGTTTTTAAGTATTGCTCTTCGGCTTTGTCCAGCACCTTTTTAGCTTTATTCGAATAAAAAGAGTCCGTCTCATTGTTCGTTTGTATGCCAGCTCCCCCAGATTGTTTTACCCCCGGCATACCTGTATTCCCGGGCGAATAACTGCCAGAGGCCTGCCGAGTACCGCTGTGTGGATTGGTTTCGGCCCTCGCCCTTGCATCCCACCTCTCGTTGTCATTGGCGATCTTCTCTCGGAAAGCATTTGGCGGCTTCGGTGTCGCCGGTGGATCAGGAAGCTTGGTAGGCACTTTAGGCCGCGAACTAAACAGGTTCTTAACCACGTTAAACATATGCCCGCTGTCGTCAGCATTCATTATCGGCTCGCCCCCACAATACGTATACGCATTCAACCCGCCCTCCCCAAACGGGCTCCAACTGTCCGGGCTGCAAAACCTCATCAGCCAGGGGTTGTAAGCCCGATAGCCGTTACCCAGCAAATAGCAACCGGTCTGCGTTTCCCGGAACTGGCCGTTGTAACCCAGATGAGTACTCAACGGCTGTTCCGCGCTGCGATAACCGTACGCCGAATAAGCGATGTCATTGGCCCCGTCGCTGCCAATTTCGCGCAGCACCGTGTTCTTGTTGTCACTGGCCAGCAGCAGGGACTTTGGGCCAGCACCTTCCTGCTGCTCGGCGAGCAGGTTTCCTTCGCCGCGCATAAATGTGTGGCGTTGAGCACCCTGAATCCGGGTAGCCAGTGCACCGTCCTGATAGAAGCGTTGCTCTGCGCCGTCGTTGAGGCCGGCCAGCCTGTCCAGCGCATCGTAGTCAAAACCGCTGGGCGTTTCGCCGGGCAGCCCACTGACGCTGATCAACCGGTTGAGGGCATCGTATTCGAGGGTGCGGTTTTCTTCGTCACGGGTCAGGTTACCGTTTTCGTCATAGCTCAGCAGGATCTCGGCGGGATACGTCGGGTCGCCGGTGTTGGTGACTTTGAGCAGCTGCGTCGGGTCTGTCGTATCGAAGGTATAGATGGCCTGGTTGGTATAGGTGGTAATACCGTCGGTGGTGGTGGTGATCACCCGGGTCAGGTTGTCCAGCGCATCGAATCTGAATAGCTGCTGGGTAATGGCTTTGCCATAAGGGTCTACAGGTCGCTGGATCCCCTCGCACTCATAGATCACCAGACGACCGCGGGGGTCGTAGTCATACTTCTCGTCACGCAGTAGCGTCTGGCCTTCGTACAACGTCCGCTGGACCAGTGCATCGACTTCGTTATAGACCTGAGTCAACTGCTGCTCGACACCGTCGAGGTCGAAGGTACGTTTGGTTTCACGCCCGAACGCATCGTACTCCAGGGAAATCGTCACGCTTTGCCCACTGACGCTGTCCTCGGTGTGAATCGTCTCCGTCTGGCTAAGTCCATCGTAGGTGAAGCTCGAAGTGGTTGTACCTAACTCGGTACGCTGCAGTCGACCGGCCAGATCGTAGTGGTAAGACTGGGTCTGCTTGAGCACATCGGTGTAGCTCAACAAGCGAGCATGCCGGCTATAGCTATAGTGCATGCTATAGGATTCACCGCCCTGAACTCGCTGCTCGGCTTTCAGCTCGCCGGTGCTGAAGTACTGACGAACCAGTTGCTGATCCTGTTCCTTGCAGCTGATAAGGCGAGCGTTTTTCTTGTCGTACTCATAATCGGCAGTGATGCTATTGGGCAAACGTCGCTGCAGAGGCTCTTCGCCCAGCTTCGGCTGGTAAACATAGTTGATCAGTTGTTTGCTGGCGGTGGTAACAGTTGCCGGCTGGGTCTGACCGGGCTCATAGGTGAAGACTTGCTCGCGCCCGCCGGTAATCGACCGCGTCATGCGGTTCAGTCCGTCGAACCATTGTTTGCCAAGCACGATGTTGTTGACGCTGATTTCAGTCGGCAAATCCTCGGGGCTGTGTTCGGCATAGCTGCGTCGAACCACTGCGCCTCCCGGCAAGGTGGTGGTGAGCATCCGCCCGAAAACATCGTAGCTGTACTGCGTCTTGGCGTCGCGAGCATCGACTTCTTGCGTGGTACGCCCAAGTCCGTCATAGCTGTATTGATGCAGACTGACAGGTTTTTCACCAGGGTCCCGGCTCTCGAAGCGCCTGCTCTGAGCCGGCTTTTCGAACAGGTTGAGCCAGGTCTCAGTCACACCAGTGGTCCTCGCCCTCTTGTCAACACCTTGTCGCCAACTGCGCTGGATCGGGCCTCTCCACTCCGGCGTACCGATCGGGTCAGTTTCTTCATACACCGTGACCCGATCCGGACCGGTCACGGAACGCTGTGCGCCCCAGGCGTCGTATTCAAAAAGGCTGGTCAGCGGTACCGGGTTCTCGTCCTCCCAGTCGTAGTCGGTTTCCTTGATCAGGTTGCCCAGTGCGTCGTAAACACCTGCGTAGGTCTGGCGGTAATCCTTGGCGCGCAGAAGGCTATCGGCATTCTGGCGTTCCTCGTAGATCGGCCGGTTGAGCCCGTCGAACCTTGTGCGGGTCTTCACCTCCTTGACATCAGTGACCACTTGCTCGGCTTGTTGGCCGTCAAGGGAAGTCAGGTAGTACTCGTAATAACGCGTGGCTTCGAACTCTGTTTCTCCGGGCGCCACGGTTTCGCTCGTCACCCGCTCCAGAAGGTCGTAGGTGTAGCGGATTGTCACATTATTGTCGTCATGGGTAAGCAGCGGTTGGCCATGGACCCGTGAATCCTCGCGGGTGATCACTTTCTGGACTTCATTGACGCCCGCAACATGGTCGAATCCGCTCAGGGTTTCGACGGTCTGCAGCACCGTTTCACCCGCCAGCACGCTGTCGGGCTTGTATTGGTAGTCGGTGGTGGTGGTCTTGCCGTTCAGGGTCTCGCGTTGTTGCAGCGGGCGTCCGTGCAGGAAGGCATTTGCAGGTTCGACAACGTAACTGCGCAGTGTCTGTTGCAGCTCGGTTTCATGGCTGCCAGCGACCTGCAGCAGGGTCTCGCTGTCGACCACCAGCCAGTCCTTCAGGCCACTGGCCGTCAAGGGCACCAGCGCACTGTAGCGATAACGGGTGCGCAGGGTCGGGGCGTCACCCTGGCCCAGCGGTGACGGGTAGACCGTGGTGTCCTTTCGGTTACGCACGAAACCTTCGGGGTCGGGCGGGCAGCCGTCTTCGCCATCTTTGGAATAGTAGCTGTAGGTGGTCTTGATCTTGTCGGCCTGGACCTCTTCGATCAAGTTGCCATGGTCATCGAATTGGGTGCTGGTCTCCTCCGCGCGATATTGAGTCGAATCGTTTTCCATCTCCCAGCTGGTCAGGATGTCTGTAGGCAGCTGGTACTGTGGGACCTGATTGTCGAACGGCTCATCCTTGGCGTAATAGGTGGTCAAGACCCGCTTGACGCAATGCGCCTGGGTGGTTTTTTCTTCGGTCAGCAGGTGAAACCGGTTGAACGTGCGGTCCACCCGCCGGACCTCCTTGCCGTCGGCCATGAGCGTCGCGGTGCTGGCGTAAGCATAGGTGTGGGTGACTTTGAAGAGGTTG
>NZ_CABVHY010000060.1:0-15000 GCF_902497875.1 Pseudomonas fluorescens | reverse complement strand
GATGAACTGAAGCAACTCGCTGTCGAAAACCGCGTAAATCTTTGTTTACCAAGGAGTTTTCCGTTTCGACTGCGCCGGAAGTGGGGCGAATTATAGACTTCCAGGATCTGCCGTCAAGGACTAATTGAGGCTTTCTATCGATAAGCCTGAAAAAGCCCGAAAAGCGCCGGTTTTTGCCCCCTCTATATAGAAGAGCAATCAGCTCGGCGCAATGAACGACTCCAGTTCCGTTGCAGCCTCATCTATAAGTGCTGCCACTTCCACCGGTTTAGAGGCTAAAGACGCGTGGCTTGCTTTCAGGGTAATGACCTTTCTAGCGTTAAGCCGCCCCGCCATCCGCTGCTGGTTCTCAGGGGCAATCATCCGGTCTTCACTGGAGATCTGATACCACGACGGTTTGTTCTTCCAGGCGGGATGCGTGATTGCGTCGCCAAAGGTTCCGGCCAGAGGCGCTTTCTGCGTGATGCCCATCACCAACCCCTCTTGCGCGGGCAGGTCCTGGCAGAAGCTTTCATGATAGAGCTCTGGCTTGACCCATAAATAGCCATCGCTATCGGGTACCAGGTTTGACGCCGCAAGGGGTAAGTGTTCCTGAGTAATTCCGCCGGGGCTCTCACCCGCGTCCGGGGCAAATGCCGCGATATACACCAGGCCCACCACATTCGGTTGATCGCCAGCCTCAGTGATGACCGCACCGCCATAGGAATGGCCTACCAGCAGGACCGGCCCTGGCTCCTGGGCAATCATCTTGCGCGTGCGCTCGGCATCGTCTGCAAGGGAAGTCAGCGCCAGTTCTACCGCGCGGATGTTCGAGTAACCCATGCCGAGCAGCTCGACAATGACCTTGTTCCAGTGGGCGGCACCGCCCCAAAAACCATGTACCAATACAATCGCGGGTTTTTCGCTCATCAGATGACTCCCGGTTGCAGAACCATGATTGCTGGCGCCCCCGATTTAACGGGGACCGCTGTTGCCTGGAGAATTCGCCAACACCCAGTCTGGATTTAGCATGGCTTTATAGAGACGTCCACCCATCGCTGAAACCAGCGACCGACGACCGCGGCGTCATAGTGGATTACCCATAGGAACAGATTAACGACAGGAATTGATTTTCCACGCTTGTGCCATGAGTCTCTGTTTCATCCCACAGAATCAGCTCGCCGTTGTAGTAAGCAAAATAGGCAGTAGCCTGGGCACTGTGTTGCCTGGCCTTGCCACACACCGCGAGGTCTCGCCCGCTTTGATCGGCGGCCGTTCCATAAAGCGGTTCAAAGTCCCAGCCCTTCCCTTCCAGTCCTGTCAGCGCCTTGGCTCGCGCCAGATTCTTGTCCTTTTCAGAAACCCCGACTTTCACCCGCGGCGCAGTCTGGCCTTTCGCCGCGATGGGTACGGCGCTTTCAGGCGCTGGATGCTCGCCAGTGGTGCAGCCCGAAATGAGCAAGAACGCCAAACCGAGTCCTGCAAACATTTTCATCGTCGTACCACCGTCAGCCAATAATCCTGCAACGTAGCACAAGCCCGGTCACAGACAGCTGACATAGCTCACGTGCGCTGCAGATAGCGGTTAACCACAAGATGGGCTGCCAGCACTCAGCCGCCCGCATTCGCCCCCGACCTCCCACTACCCGCCCTACCTTCCGTCGCCTGCCCTTTCGATGATCTTGCAGCCGATGCTTGCATACACAATATTATGGTATACCATCATACGACAAACACATTCCCTCTCTCATATGGAGTCGCTCATGAGTTTCGAAATTCGCAAGATCGTCAGCTACGTGGAAGAAACCTTTATCGAAGGCGGCAAGGCCACTGATACGCCGGTGACCATGGTTGGCCTGGCCGTTGTTATCAAGAACCCATGGCTGGGGCGTGGTTTTGTCGAAGACCTGAAGCCGGAAATCCGTGCCAATTGCTCCGATCTGGGGGCGTTGATGGTCGAGCGCCTGGTGGCGACGATTGGCGGTGCAGACAAGATCGAAGCCTACGGCAAGGCGGCCGTGGTCGGTGCCGACGGCGAGATCGAGCATGCCTCCGCGGTGATCCACACCCTGCGTTTCGGCAACCACTACCGCGAAGCGGTGCAAGCCAAGAGCTACCTGAGCTTCACCAACAAACGCGGCGGCCCGGGCACCTCGATCCAGATTCCGATGATGCACAAGGACGACGAAGGTCTGCGTTCGCACTACATCACGTTGGAAATGCAGATCGAAGACGCGCCGCGCTCGGACGAGATTGTCGTTGTCCTCGGTTGCGCCAACGGCGGTCGCCTGCACCCACGCATCGGCAACCGCTATATCGATCTGGAAGAACTGGCCGCAGAGAAAGCCCAGTAACTCATAAGATTTGCAGGAGCGATCCATGATTCGGCTCAGCGCTGAACTCACCCCGGCCGGCACCAGTTATCTGGCGACCGGCCAAGGCCAACCCGTGGTATTGATCCACGGCGTGGGCCTGAACAAAGAAATGTGGGGCGGCCAGATCGTTGGTCTCGCTCCCCACTACCGGGTCATTGCCTACGACATGCTCGGGCATGGCGCCAGCCCGCGCCCGGCAGCGGGTACCGGGCTGCTCGGTTATGCCGATCAGCTACTGGAATTGCTCGAACACTTACAGCTGCCACAAGCCACGGTGATCGGGTTTTCCATGGGCGGGCTGGTGGCGCGGGCCTTCGCCCTGCACTACCCGCAGCATCTGCTCGGGTTGGTGGTGCTCAACAGCGTGTTCAACCGTAGCGCCGAACAGCGCGCCGGGGTCATCGAGAGGACCGCCCAGGCCGCCGAGCATGGCCCGGATGCGAATGCCGAAGCGGCGCTGTCACGCTGGTTCAGCCACGAATATCAGGCGGCCAATCCGGCGCAGATTGCGGCGATTCGCCAGACCCTGGCCGGCAATGACCCGCAAGGTTATCTGACCACCTACGAGCTGTTCGCCACCCAGGACATGTACCGCGCCGAAGACCTGGGGACTATCCAGGTGCCGACCCTGATCGCCACCGGCGAACTGGACCCCGGTTCCACACCGCAAATGGCCCGACAATTGGCCGAACGGATTCCCGGCGCGCAAGTTGCCGTGCTCCACGAGCAACGGCATATGATGCCGGTAGAGTCGCCGCGCCTGGTCAACCAGGTGCTGCTGGACTTCCTCAATACGGCGCAAACCCGACAAAATCAAATAAAGGGGATCGTTGCATGACACTCGCACGCTTCCAGATGTGCATCGATGGGCAATGGGTCGATGCCCTCTGCGGCAAGACCTTTCAAAGCCTTAATCCGGCGCTGGCTCAAGCCTGGGCTGAACTGCCGGATGCCGATGAAGCCGATGTCGAGCGCGCCGTCCAGGCCGCGCAAAAGGCTTTCGACAGTCCGGCCTGGCGCGGCTTGACCGCCACTGCCCGGGGCAAATTGCTGCGCCGTCTGGGTGATCTGATCGCCGAGAACAAAGAGCAACTGGCGCAACTGGAAAGCCGCGACAACGGCAAGCTGATCCGCGAGACCCGTGGTCAGGTCAGCTACTTGCCAGAATTCTTCCACTACACCGCAGGCCTGGCCGACAAGCTCGAAGGCGGCACCCTGCCGCTGGACAAGCCCGACCTGTTTGCCTACACGGTGCATGAACCGATGGGTGTGGTCGCCGCGATCATTCCCTGGAACAGCCCGCTGTACCTGACCGCGATCAAACTGGCACCAGCCCTGGCGGCGGGCAACACCATCGTGATCAAACCGTCCGAACACGCCTCGGCAACCATTCTCGAGCTGGCCCGGCTGGCCCTTGAGGCCGGCATTCCACCGGGCGTGGTCAACGTCGTCACCGGTTACGGACCGAGCACCGGTGCCGCCCTGACCCGCCACCCGCTGATACGCAAAATCGCCTTCACCGGCGGCGCGGCAACCGCCCGCCATGTGGTGCGCAGCAGTGCCGAGAACTTTGCCAAGTTGTCCCTGGAACTGGGCGGCAAATCGCCGAACATCATCTTCGCCGACGCCGACCTCGACAGCGCAATCAATGGTGCCATCGCCGGCATCTATGCCGCCTCCGGGCAGAGCTGCGTGTCCGGTTCACGGCTGTTGGTGCAGGACGAGATCTACGATGAATTCGTCGAGCGCCTGGTGGAACGGGCCAAGCGTATTCGCATTGGCAACCCCCAGGACGACACCAGCGAAATGGGCCCGATGGCCACCGCCCAGCAACTGGCCGTGGTCGAAGGCCTGGTGGCCGACGCCATCGCCGAAGGCGCCCGGCTGCGCCTGGGTGGCAAGCGCCCGCCAATGGACAACGACGGCTGGTTCTACGAGCCGACCCTGTTCGAATGCGACCGCAACTCGATGAAGATCATGCAGGAAGAAGTCTTCGGCCCGGTCGCTTCGGTGATCCGCTTCAAGGACGAGGCCGAGGCGCTGGCGATTGCCAACGACTCACAGTTCGGCCTCGCGGCAGGCATCTGGACCCGTGACCTGGGCCGCGCCCACCGCCTGGCGCGGGATGTGCGCTCGGGGATCATCTGGGTCAACACCTACCGCGCGGTCTCGGCCATGGCGCCGATCGGCGGCTTCAAGAACAGCGGCTACGGTCGCGAGAGCGGCATCGATTCGGTGCTGGCCTATACCGAGCTGAAAACGGTATGGATCAACCTCTCGTCGGCACCGATGCCCGACCCCTTTGTCATGCGTTGAGGATGGCCCGAAATGATCGAACCTGGCATTTATAAAGAAGTCATGGCCTCCTTCCCCTCCGGGGTCACGGTGGTCACCACCCTCGACCCCGAGGGCGGCATCGTCGGTATCACCGCCAGCGCCTTCAGTGCGTTGTCGATCGACCCGGCGCTGGTGCTGTTCTGCCCGAACTACGCCTCCGACACCTACCCGGTCCTGCGCGACAGCAAACGCTTCGCTATCCATCTGCTTTCGGCGGACCAGCAGGCATTGGCCTACGCCTTCGCCAGTAAAGGCAAGGACAAGACCAAAGGCATCGAATGGCACCTGAGCGAGCTGGGCAACCCGCTGCTGAACGAGGCCACGGCAATTATCGAGTGCGAGCTGTGGCGCGAATACGATGGCGGCGACCACGCCATCATCGTCGGCGCGGTGAAGAACCTGATCCTGCCCGAGCAGCCGGTGACGCCGATGATTTATCACCGCGGCAAGCTGGGCCCGCTGCCCACCCTCGTCTGAACACTTTTCTTCAGGGCCGCACACCACCACTCAAGGTGCGGCCCCTTTTTATTTCCGGGAGCCGGCATGACCCCAGCAGCCTCGCAACTGTTCCGCCAGCAGGCCTACATCAATGGCCAATGGTGCGATGCCCAGGACGGCAGTCGCCAAGCGATTTACAACCCGGCCACCGGTGAAGTGATCGGCCATGTGCCGAACCTTGGTGCAGCCCAGGCTCGCGCAGCCATCGCCGCGGCCAATGCCGCATGGCCGGCCTGGCGGGCAAAAACCGCCAAGGAGCGCAGCACCCTGCTCAAGGGCTGGCACGCCTTGATGCTGGAAAACGCCGACGCCCTGGCCGAGATTCTCACCCTGGAACAAGGCAAGCCTTTAGCCGAAGCCAAGGGTGAAATTCTCTACGCCGCAAGCTTCATTGAGTGGTTCGCCGAAGAAGCCAAACGCATCTACGGCGACACCATTCCGAGCCACAAGGGCGATGCGCGGATCGTCGTCAGCAAGGAACCGATCGGGGTGGTCGCGGCCATTACTCCGTGGAATTTCCCGGCGGCGATGATCACCCGTAAAGCCGGCCCGGCGCTGGCCGCCGGTTGTCCATGCATCGTCAAACCGGCACCGGAAACGCCGTTTTCGGCACTGGCCATGGCCGCGTTGGCGGAACAGGCCGGCATTCCGCCGGGGATATTCAATGTGATTACCGGCGATGCCGTGGCGATTGGTGCCGAGCTGACCGCCAGTCCCGAAGTGCGCAAGCTGTCCTTCACCGGCTCCACAGCCATTGGCAAACTGCTGATGGCCCAATGCGCCTCGACCCTGAAAAAAGTCTCGCTGGAGCTGGGTGGCAATGCGCCGTTCATTGTCTTCGACGATGCCGACCTGGAACGCGCGATCGAAGGCGCCTTGATCGCCAAATTCCGCAACGCCGGCCAGACCTGCGTCTGCGTCAATCGCTTCCTGGTGCAGGACGGTATCCATGACGCATTCGTCGCCCGCCTCGCCGAGCGAGTCGGCGAACTGAAAGTCGGCGATGGTTTCGCGGCCGGCGTCAGCCAGGGCCCGCTGATCAACGAGCGCGCAGTGGCCAAGGTCGAGGACCATGTGCAGGACGCCCTGGGCAAAGGCGCCCGGCTGCTCTGCGGTGGCGAACGGCATGCCCTGGGCCATGGCTTCTTCCAGCCAACGGTCATTGCCGATTTGACCGCGCAGATGAAAGTCGCCAGCGAAGAAACCTTTGGCCCGCTGGCCGCAGTGTTCCGTTTCAGCAGCGAAAGCGACGCGCTGCGCATGGCCAATGACACCGAATTCGGCCTCGCCGCCTATTGCTACACCCGTGACCTGGGGCGTGCCTGGCGCATGAGCGAGGGCCTGGAGTACGGCATGGTCGGCATCAACGAAGGGCTGATTTCCACCGAAGTCGCGCCCTTTGGTGGAATCAAGTCGTCGGGCCTGGGCCGCGAGGGTTCGAAGTACGGCATCGACGATTACCTTGAACTCAAATACACCCTGATGGGCGGACTTTGATCCGGCAGGAGCGATCTGACATGAACAACGAGAAATACCAGAAAGGCCTGGCGATCCGCACCCAGGTGCTGGGCCAGGATTATGTGAACAAATCGATCGAGAACGCCGACGACTTCACCCGCCCGTTGCAGGAAATGGTCACCGAGTACTGCTGGGGCCACGTCTGGGGCCGTGAGGGCTTATCGCTTAAAGAACGCAGCATGATAAACTTGGCGATGATTTCGGCACTCAACCGGCCACACGAGCTCAAGCTGCACGTACGCGGCGCCTTGCGCAACGGTCTGAGTCGTGAACAAATACGCGAGATCCTGCTTCAGGTAGGCATCTATTGCGGGGTTCCCGCAGCCGTAGACAGTTTCCGTCTCGCCCGTGAAGCATTCGCCGAAGCCGACGCCGAGGCATCCAGTTAATCACTGGCTGTTCAATCCAAGCGGAGCACTGCCGATCGATGTGATCGAAGTGCTCTTTTTACATGGACAGCCACACTCAGAGCGGACCCGATGAAACGCCTGCCACTTGACGACAGCTTCAAGGTCAATCGCAACCCCGTTACCCTGCGCGAAATCGTGCTGGATAAACTGCGAAGCGCCATCATGAACTTCCAGCTGCTGCCGGGAGACCGTCTGGTCGAGCGGGATCTGTGTGAACGCCTGGGCGTCAGCCGCACTTCCGTGCGGGAAGCCTTGCGCCACCTGGAATCCGAAGGCCTGGTGGAATTCGCCGATGCCAAGGGCCCGAGCGTCGCCATCATCACCCTGGCAGACGCCTGCGATATCTACGAGCTGCGCTGCGTGCTCGAAGGTCTGATCGTCCAGCTGTTCACCCTGCGCGCCAAGCCCAAGGATATTAAAGCCCTGGAAAAAGCCCTCGAGGAGAACCGCAAGGCCCTCAAGGACGGCGAATTGCAGCAAGTGATCGATTCGGTACAAGGCTTCTACGACGTGTTGCTGGAAGGTTCGGGCAACCACGTCGCGGCCACCCAGCTGCGCCAGTTGCAGGCCCGCATCAGCTACCTGCGCGCGACCTCGGTGTCCCAGGAAAACCGCCGCGGTGCCAGTAACCAGGAAATGGAGCGCATGGTCGAGGCGATCAAGAGCGGTGATCCGCTGGCGGCGCATCAGGCTTCGGTCGATCACGTCCGCGCCGCCGCGAAAGTCGCGCTGGACTACCTCAAGCTCAAGCAGAACGAGACTGAAAAAGTGCGCGACATCGTTTCGCCGATCGTTCTCAAAGAACCGCGCATAGGTCGCTGATCATGCCCCTCCCGCGCTTTTGTCCGCAATGCGGTGGCGGTGACCTCAGTCACCAGCAACCCCAGGGCGATACCCATGAGCGCTTGATGTGCGGCGGCTGCGGTTACATCCACTACATCAATCCGAAGATCATTGCCGGCTGCATCATCGAGCAGGACGGCAAGTACCTGTTGTGCCAGCGGGCGATTCCGCCACGCCCCGGCACCTGGACCCTGCCCGCCGGCTTCATGGAAAGTGGCGAAACCACCGAGCAGGGCGCCCTGCGCGAAGTCTGGGAAGAAACCGGAGTGCGCGCGGAAATCCTCTCGCCCTACTCGATCTTCAGCGTGCCGAAGATCAGCGAGGTCTACATCATCTTCCGCGCCATCGCCGTGGAGGACACGGGTGTTTACGGCCCGGAAACCCTCGACTGTCGTTTCTTCGCGCCCGAGGACATTCCTTGGGACAGCATCTATTACCCGGCCATCCGGCAGATCCTCGAACGTTATATCGAGGAACGCCAGGCGGGTGTCTACGGCATCTACATGGGCAACGACGACAGCGGCAAAATCCACTTCATCCGCTGACTTTCAGGCTTCATACCCTTCGACAATGATCACTTCAGCCCTGGCCGCGCCCTGGCGGTACTGGCACGCCTGCTGGTATTCCGCCGAGCGGTAGCAGGCCAGCGCCTGCTCGTAGGATTCGAACTCGATCACCACGCTGCGTTGCGGCGTCGCCCTGCCCTCCATCGCCTCGGAACGCCCGCCACGGGCCAGCAGCTTGCCGCCGTATAGCGCAAAGGCTGCGGGTGCGCGCTGGGTGTATTGAACGTATTGATCCGGGTGGGTGACATCGACGTGTGCGATCCAGTAAGCCTTCATTACGACCTCGTCATTTCGGTTTATTTTGTATTATGGTATACCATAAACACAAACCTTCCACCATTCGCGACATAGAGAGTCCGAGCATGGCCTTCAACAGCATCGAAGAACTTATCGAAGATTACCGCCAAGGCAAGATGGTCCTGCTGGTCGACGATGAAGACCGGGAAAACGAAGGCGACCTGCTGCTCGCCGCCGACCGCTGCAACGCCGAGGCGATCAGCTTCATGGCCCGCGAAGCACGGGGCCTGATCTGCCTCACGCTGACCGAAGAACATTGCCAGCGACTGGGTCTTGAGCAGATGGTGCCGAGCAATGGCAGCGCGTTCAGCACTGCTTTTACCGTGTCCATCGAAGCCGCTACCGGAGTCACCACCGGCATCTCCGCCGCCGACCGCGCCCGCACTGTCGAGGCTGCCGTGGCGGCGACTGCCACTGCGCAGGACCTGGTGCAACCCGGACATATCTTCCCGTTGCGCGCCAAGGAAGGCGGCGTGCTGACCCGCGCCGGGCATACCGAGGCCGGCTGCGACCTGGCGCGCCTGGCCGGTTTTACCCCGGCTTCGGTGATCGTTGAAGTGATGAACGATGACGGCACCATGGCCCGCCGACCGGATCTGGAAATCTTTGCCACCCGCCACGGCATCAAGATCGGCACCATCGCCGATCTGATCCATTACCGACTCAGCACCGAACACACGGTGACGCGCATCGGCGAGCGCGAACTGCCGACGGTTCATGGCAACTTCCGGTTGATTACCTATGAGGACAAGATCGAAGGCGGCGTGCACATGGCCATGGTCATGGGCGATATCCGTCGCGAAGAACCGACGCTAGTCCGCGTGCACGTGATCGATCCGCTGCGCGATCTGGTCGGTGCCGAGTACACCGGGCCGTCGAACTGGACGCTGTGGGCAGCACTGCAAAAAGTCGCCGAAGAAGGCCGCGGCGTGGTGGTGGTGCTGGCTAATCACGAATCTTCCCAGGCGTTGCTTGAGCGCATCCCGCAATTGACCCAACCACCGCGGCAATACACCCGCTCGCAGTCGCATATCTATTCCGAAGTCGGCACCGGAGCACAGATTCTGCAAGACCTTGGCGTTGGCAAACTGCGCCATCTCGGGCCGCCGCTCAAGTATGCCGGCCTGACCGGGTACGACCTGGAAGTGGTCGAGAGCATTCCGTTTACCGGTTGACGCCCTACCCAACTGTGGGAGCGAGCCTGCTCGCGATGGTCGTTAACGGTAACGCGTACTTTCTGAATAAACGCGCCGCCCTTGAGACCATCGCGAGCAGGCTCGCTCCCACAGGGTTTTGCGTACTCCTGATGGTCTGCGGATGCACAAATTATCGCCCTCTACTGACAATCGGTATGGCGAAGGTCTTGCAGAAAGCTTGGAATACCATAATATGATATTCCATAGGCCGGACGATTTATCCCCTGTGATGGACCTACTGCTCCCGATAAGCGGGCATCAACAACCCGCTCAAAACCACAACAAATGAGGGCGTGAAAATGGTGTTGAATAAACGTGCAACCGCGATACTCGCAGCAGGCCTCCTGGCGCTGACCTGCACTGCAGCCCAAGCGGCTGACAGCATGAGTTTCGTCAGTTGGGGCGGCTCCACCCAGGACGCGCAAAAGCAGGCCTGGGCCGACCCTTTCAGCAAGTCCAGCGGGATCAAGGTGGTCCAGGACGGCCCGACCGACTACGGCAAACTCAAGGCCATGGTCGAAAGCGGCAACGTGCAATGGGACGTGGTCGATGTCGAAGCCGACTTCGCCTTGCGCGCAGCGGCTGAAGGCTTGCTCGAGCCGCTGGACTTCAACATCATCCAGCGCGACAAACTCGACCCGCGCTTCGTCTCCGATCACGGCGTTGGCTCGTTCTACTTCTCCTTCGTCCTCGGTTACAACGAAGGCAAGCTCGGTGCCGGCAAACCCCAGGACTGGACCGCGCTGTTCGACACCAAAACCTATCCAGGCAAACGCGCCCTCTACAAATGGCCAAGCCCTGGCGCGCTCGAGCTGGCCCTGCTGGCCGATGGCGTTCCCGCCGACAAGCTCTACCCGCTGGACCTGGACCGCGCCTTCAAGAAACTCGACACCATCAAGAAAGACATCGTCTGGTGGGGCGGCGGCGCGCAATCCCAGCAACTGCTGGCCTCCGGTGAAGCCAGTCTTGGTCAGTTCTGGAACGGTCGGATCCATGCCCTGCAAGAAGATGGCGCACCGGTTGGCGTGAGCTGGAAACAGAACCTGGTCATGGCCGACTTCCTGGTCATCCCAAAGGGTTCGAAAAACAAGGACGCGGCCATGCGCTTCCTGGCCAACTCCAGCTCCGCCAAAGGCCAGGCCGACTTCTCGAACCTGACTGCTTATGCGCCAATCAACACCGATAGCGTGCAACGCCTGGACTCAGTACTGGCACCCAACCTGCCGACTGCCTACGCTAAGGATCAGATCACTCTCGACTTCGCGTACTGGGCCAAGAATGGTCAGAGCATCGCGACACGGTGGAACGAATGGCTGCTCAAATGAAAATGACGGCCACTGCGTCCCGTCAATCCACTCCGGTCGAGGGCGCCTCGGGCGCCACCGGTTCGGCTCCAGGCAAGGCGGCGGCAATGAAGCATTCCGCTTCACTGACCCAACGTTGGCGCGGTTCCAGCAACCTGCTGCCGGCACTGCTGTTCCTTGGCCTGTTTTTCTTCGCCCCGCTGATCAGTCTGCTGCTGCGCGGAGTGCTCGAGCCGACGCCAGGACTGGGCAACTACGCCGAGCTGTTCGCCAATTCGGCGTATGCCCGCGTACTAATCAACACCTTCGCCGTTGCCGGTCTGGTCACTGTGTTCAGCCTGCTGCTGGGCTTTCCCCTGGCCTGGGCGATTACCCTGGTGCCCCGTGGCTGGGGCCGCTGGGTGCTGAATATCGTCCTGCTGTCGATGTGGACCAGCCTGTTGGCGCGCACCTATTCCTGGCTGGTACTGCTGCAGGCTTCAGGGGTGATCAACAAGGCGTTGATGGCCATGGGCATCATCGATCAACCGCTGGAGATGGTGCATAACCTGACCGGGGTGGTGATCGGCATGAGCTACATCATGATTCCGTTCATCGTCCTGCCGCTGCAGGCGACCATGCAAGCGATCGATCCGATGGTGTTGCAGGCCGGCTCCATTTGCGGCGCCAGCCCCTGGAGCAATTTCTTCCGGGTGTTCCTGCCGCTGTGCCGGCCAGGCCTGTTCTCCGGTGGCTTGATGGTGTTCGTCATGTCGCTCGGTTACTACGTCACCCCGGCCCTGCTCGGCGGTGCGCAGAACATGATGCTGCCGGAATTCATCATCCAGCAGGTGCAATCGTTCCTCAACTGGGGCCTGGCCAGCGCGGGCGCAGCCTTGCTGATCCTGATCACCCTGGTGCTGTTCTACTTCTACCTGAAGCTGCAACCGGAATCCCCGGTCGGCTCCAGCAACTCGAGGTAAGCCATCATGTTATTGACCGCCAATGCCATGAGTCGGCGCATGCGTTTCGGCCTTTACCTCACTACCGGGGTCATAGCGTTATTCCTGTTGCTGCCCATCGTGTTCATCGTGCTGTTGTCGTTCGGCTCCTCCCAGTGGCTGGTGTTCCCGCCGCCAGGCT
This sequence comes from Pseudomonas fluorescens, assembly GCF_902497875.1. GTDB lineage: Bacteria > Pseudomonadota > Gammaproteobacteria > Pseudomonadales > Pseudomonadaceae > Aquipseudomonas > Aquipseudomonas fluorescens_BR. Next base: position 2,555 of record NZ_CABVHY010000060.1, on the reverse strand, counting down.
GGACCCTGAAGTGGTACATGCAGTTCTTCTCCAATCCCGAGTGGATGGACGCCGCCGTGGCCAGCCTCAAGGTCGCGGTGCTGACCACGATCTTTGCCGTGGCCCTCGGCTTGCCGACCGCCTTCGCCCTGGTCCGTGGACGCTTCCCCGGCCGGGAAATGCTGTATGGCCTGTTCACCCTGCCGATGATCGTGCCGCTGGTGATCATCGCCGTGGCGGTGTACGCGCTGTTCCTCAAGCTCGGCTACACCGGGACGATGTTCGCCTTCGTCGTCAGCCATGTGATCGTCGCGTTGCCGTTCACCATTATCTCGATCATCAACTCGCTGAAGCTGTTCGATCAGTCGATCGAAGATGCCGCGGTGATCTGTGGCGCTTCACGCCTGCAAGCGGTGTACAAGGTGACCTTCCCGGCGATCCGCCCGGGTATGGTCGCCGGTGCGCTGTTCGCCTTCCTGGTGTCGTGGGATGAGGTGGTCCTCAGCGTGATGATGGCCAGCCCGACCCTGCAAACCTTGCCGGTAAAAATGTGGACCACCTTGCGTCAGGACCTGACTCCCGTGATCGCCGTCGCCTCGACGCTGCTGATTGCGTTGTCGGTACTGGTCATGGTGATCGCCGCCGCTGTGCGCCGGCGCAACGAAGTCAGCGCCTGAGCGCCTGGGAGAAAGCAATGAGTGCCGTGATCAAAGACCCCGCACAGCAGGACAACAAGACCCTGGTCAGCCTGCGCAACCTGAATAAATACTATGGCGACTTTGCCGCCGTGGACGACATCTCGCTGGACATCCAGGACGGGGAATTCCTGACCTTCCTCGGCTCCAGCGGCTCGGGTAAAAGTACCACCCTGTCGATGCTGGCCGGCTTCGAAACCCCCAGCTCCGGGGAAATCCAGGTCAACGGCAAATCCCTGGTCAATGTGCCGCCACACAAGCGCGACATCGGCATGGTGTTCCAGCGCTACTCGCTGTTTCCGCATCTGTCGGTGCGCGACAACATTGCGTTCCCCCTAGCGATTCGCAAACTGGCCAGCGCCGAACGGGAACGTCGGGTCGATGCGATGCTCAAGCTGGTGCAGCTTGAGCAATTTGCGCATCGCCGCCCTTCGCAACTGTCCGGCGGCCAGCAACAGCGGGTGGCGATTGCCCGGGCGCTGGTCTACGAACCACGCATCCTGCTGATGGACGAGCCCCTCGGCGCCCTGGATAAGAAGCTGCGTGAAGACCTGCAGGATGAACTGCGTCAGTTGCATCGCCGGCTGGGCATCACCATCGTCTACGTGACCCACGATCAGGAAGAAGCCATGCGTTTGTCGCAACGCATCGCGATCTTCAGCCATGGCAAGATCGTCGGCCTGGGCAGCGGTTATGACCTCTATCAGAATCCGCCGAATGCTTTCGTCGCCTCGTTCCTCGGCAACTCGAACTTCCTCAAGCTCCAGGCCCAGGGCAATGCCGTGGCAAGCTTCGAAGGCCAGCCACTGTCGATCCGCCTGACCTCGGGGTTGCAGACCAATCAGGAAGTGCTGCTGATGGTCCGCCCGGAAAAAGCCCTGGCCCTGAGCGTCGAACAGGCCGCCAGCGAACCACTCGCTCCGGGCTGGAACGAAGTCTCGGCCACCGTCACCGAAGTGTTGTTCCTCGGTGAAAGCCAGACCTGCAGCGTGGTCACCTCCGGCGGTACCGCAATGACCGTCAAAGCGCTATCCGCCGCGGGCATGCCGCTTAAAACCGGCGACCCGGTGCGGGTACGCTGGGCGACTGCCGATGCCTGTGTCTACACCCAATGGGCGGAGAGTGATTTGAACAAGGCGGCAGGGGCGCACTGATCCCCTTCCTTCCCAAACCAGGCCAACGCTCTTTGACGAGGGCGTTGGCTTTTTTGTGGGTGGTGGATTGTCGTTACCGGTAAGTGCTGGAACTGATGTATATCTTTCGGCTAGCGGGCACTTGTGGCGAGGGGGCTTGCCCCCGCTCGGCTGCGAAGCAGTCGTAAACCCGGAGTACGCGATCTATCCGAGGGAATGCAGTGGTAGCGTTTGGGACCGCTGCGCGCTCCAGCGGGGGCAAGCCCCATAGGCGCTAACCAAATCTCAAGAGATAGTAGAATCTGATTCACCAAGCAAAGTGAGCAGCAGGGAAAGCAAGCGTGACACAAAGACTGGATGAAGATTGGCCGAAGCTGTTGGCGCTATTGCCGCAGGGATGGGAAGCCAAGGCAAAAGAGCTGGGAGCGCTGAAGTTCGGTCGCCGCTTCAGCGGCCCGGAGAGTTTATTGCGCACGTTATTGATGTATCTGAGCGCTGATTGCTCGATGGTCGAAACGGTGGAACGCGCGCGCGCTGGGGACTGGGTGGAGCTATCGGACGTTGGCCTGCTCAAACGGATCAATAAATCGGGTGCATGGCTGGGCTGGATCACTGAACAGTTGATCCAGCAGGCACCGACCGTGGCGATGAAATGTCCGGCGCTGCAGGGGCGCAGATTGCTTGCCGCTGACGGCAGTGTCGTGGCAGAGCCGGGAGCGGCCACATCGACATGGCGACTGCATTACAC
>NZ_CABVHY010000059.1 GCF_902497875.1 Pseudomonas fluorescens | reverse complement strand
ATGAAAGGCGCCAGGGTGGTCAGCTGCGAACCGATGTGGCAGTCGACGCCGACCACTTCCAGGTTCGGCAATTGCGCGGCGCGGATGTACACGTCTTCGGCGTCGGCGATGGCGATGCCGAACTTGTTCTCTTTCAAGCCGGTGGAAATGTACGGGTGCGTGCCAGCATCGACGTCCGGGTTGACCCGCAGCGAGATCGGCGCACGAACGCCGAGCTCCGCGGCCACCACTTGCAGGCGCTCCAGCTCGTCGGTCGACTCGACGTTGAAGCAGTGCACGCCGACTTCCAGCGCGCGGCGCATGTCGTCACGGGTCTTGCCGACGCCGGAGAAGACAATCTTGTCAGCCTGGCCGCCCGCCGCCAGAACACGTTCCAGCTCGCCACGGGAAACGATGTCGAAACCAGCGCCCAAACGCGCCAGGACATTCAGTACACCCAGGTTGGAGTTGGCCTTGACTGCGAAGCAGACCAGGTGCGGCATGCCGGCCAGCGCATCGGCGTAAGCCAGGTACTGGGCTTCGATATGCGCGCGGGAGTAGACGTAGGTCGGTGTGCCAAAGCGTTCGGCGATGGCGGACAGAGCAACACCTTCCGCGAACAGCTCACCGTCACGGTAGTTAAAAGCGTCCATGGAGTTCCCTTAGTAAACGTCGTGCTTGTGCGATTTGGATGTCGACGGTTTTTGCGACGATTTGGCCTGCTCTGCAGGATCTTGTTTATCATCCGGCAGGTACAGCGGGCCTTTTTGGCCACAGGCCGACACAAGGCAGGCAACCGCGACGAGCGCAGCAAGAGAAGAGATCAGGCGCTTCATGGCGAAATCCTTGAAAATGCGTTAATTGCGCCGGAGTATACCGGCCACCCGACAGCTTGCCTATGTAGGCGGCTGGCCGTCCGGCGGGGGTTTGGCGTGCCTCGGCGGATAATTTATGCCCGTGCCGGGCGCTTGATCAGTATCCTTTGCATTCGGTCGGATGCGCCCGTATCTTGCGGCGCTTGAGCGTAAGTAGACACTTTTTGAGGTTCCCGCAATGAGTTTGACTGAAGCCCGCTTCCACGATCTGGTCGATGCCACCCAACAGACGCTGGAGGATATTTTCGATGAGAGTGAACTGGATGTGGATCTTGAGAGCTCGGCCGGTGTGCTCACCGTCAAGTTCGAAAACGGCAGCCAGGTGATCTTCAGCCGTCAGGAGCCCTTGCGTCAGCTGTGGCTGGCCGCCCGTTCCGGTGGTTTCCACTTTGACTATGACGAAGAGAGCGAACGCTGGATGTGCGACAAGAGCGAAGAGCAGCTGGGTGAAATGCTGGAGCGCATCGTGCTTGAGCAGGCCGATGTGGAACTTGATTTCGAAGGTCTCTGAGGTCGTGACGCAGCCTGCTCCGGTGCGTGCGGCCAAGCCGCTATACAGCAACGTCAGTCCGGTCGTGCCTTCGCCGTGCACCAGCGTCTGCCGTCTGGATGAGCAGAAAGTCTGCCTGGGGTGCTTTCGCCATGTCGAAGACATCCGCGAGTGGCGCTCGGCCGACGACGAACGGCGCCGTGTGATTTGCGCTGAAGCCGCACACCGCAAGGCCACGAGCCACCCGTAGGAGCTGCCGCAGGTTCGGGCCGCGTTCGGACGATCTTTTTGGGCTCCTCACGATTTCAGTGCAAAGCCCCAAAGGCAGGATCAAAAGATCGCAGGCTTCGCCAGCTCCTACACAAAAGCGCGTCAGCAGCTATTTGTTCCCCGCTTGTATATTTATTGAGCTGTGATAGTGTCCGGGTACGCCTCAACTCATCGAGGCCCGTGAAAACCCCGCCTTTTTCTGGCGGGGTTTTGCTTTTTTTGTGCAGAAAAAAGGAGTCTGCCTGGATCATGAGCACCGCACCTTCCATCATCCTTACCCGCCTGGACGTGCAACGTCTCGAGCGCCTGATCGATAGCCTGGACGACTCGCTGCCGGGCGTTATCGCGCTGCAATCCGAGTTGGATCGCGCTGAAACTCTGGTTGGTCACGATGAAGTCCCAGCGGATGTCGTTACCATGAATTCCCGTGTGCACTGCCGTGAAGAAAGCAGTGGCAAGGACTACCACCTGACCCTGGTTTATCCACAGGATGCCGATGCCGACAAAGGCAAGATCTCGATTCTCGCGCCAGTCGGCAGTGCACTGCTCGGCTTGCAGGCGGGTCAACACATCGACTGGCCGGCTCCCGGCGGCAAAACCCTCAAGTTGAAGCTGCTTGAGGTCGAGTTCCAGCCCAAGGATGGCGGTGCCTGCACGTTCTGATTCGCCTCAGACCTGATCGAGCGCCTCGTTGAGCGCACGTTCCAGGTCAGCCTTGTATCGCAGGTAAAGATTGCTTGGGCTTTGCACATCCGTGAGCAGACCGGACAGGTCCAGATCGGTGATGTAGCAACGGTAGCGTTCCGCTTCGCGGCGCTGCCCGAGGATCTCCTTGGCGACCACGCTAAACAGCTGGTCGCCGTACTCCAGTTCGCAAAACTCTCGCTGATCGCAATACAGGGTGACCTGCACCTGCCCAGGCTTGGCTTTGCCAATAATCGCCTGGACGTCATAAAAAGGTTTGTTCGCCAGCGTTTGCGGGGCAGGGCGCGGTTCTACCCGTCTAGCGCGCCCGTTACCGGAAGGTAGCAGTTGGTAATACCGGGTTTCCAGGGTCGCCATGGGCCGGGTGGCATCCAGCGGCAACAACGCATCGCGACGATACACAATCGATTGCAGGAAGCGTTGCAGTGGCACCAGCAGGCTTTGCTCATCGTGATAGGGCACGCGTTGCTGCCACAGGGCGTTGCACTCATCCAGCACATACAGCTCGGCCTGGGACTCGTTGATCCGGAAGAACACCTGAATGCACTCCGCCAGCCCCATGGGCAGGATCAGCGCCAGATCGTGCTCCTCCAGCGCCATCGGATCAAGGTGCAGCGGGCTGTAACGTGGTTGCTCTTCCCCGAGGTAGTCGAGCAGCGCCGGCAGGTTGTCCAGAGCCACATGATTGACCCGGCCCGGGACCAGCTCCAGCACGTGATAGTGCTGCTGGACCTGAAACAGGTAACGATGATTAAGTTTGCCGAGCAGCAGTTTCTGCGCGGTATTGAAGATCTCTTCCACTCGCCGGGCGATGAATTGGGCGCGGTTATGGCTAAAGCAACGAACCCGCAAGCGGGGCTGCGGTGCTCCGCTCGGCAGGTTGTTGAGGTAATCGCGCAGACAATCGAGCAGCGCGTGCGCGCCGTCGTAGTGGCTGACCAATACCTCGTTCCAGCTGTTGAGCGTGACCTGGTCGAGGGTCAGTACCAGATTCTCCCGGACCCCGGCGTAGCTCAATGAGTCCGTGCGCTCGGTGGTCATCAGGATATTCAGGTCGCGATGGTGTTTGAGCGGATCGATCCCGACATTCACCAGAATCAGCACTTCGCTTGGCACACTCGCCTGCAGCAACTGGACCTCGCCGACACAGGTCAGCGGCAAGGCAATGGTCTGTTGCAGGCTGCCCAGCAGGTTGAACAGCTCGAACTCGCTCAAGTCGCTGCTGCCGGGGTGCAGGGCGAGACGGGTGCTGCTGTCGATCACGCCGTTGCGATGACACCAGGTCAATAATTCCAACAATCCACGGTTGCGCTTGATTGGCGAGAAATGCTCCCACTCAAGAGTGTTCAGGTTGCCGTTGTACAGGCTCCAGTGGGCTTGCCCCGGCGCCTTGTGATAGGGCAATTGCACCAGCGTCAGGGTGTCTTCGGCCAGGTCCGGGGCGATGCCGGGGTTGATGAACTCGATCTTGTCGGCCTTGCGCTCGAAGGCTGCATACAGGCGTCGGCCGAGCACATTGAGATCTCGCTTGGTGATCAGGCTGGCGGTTTGCTCGGTGCGGGCGAACTGAGTCAGGAAGCGATAGCTGTAGTTCAGTTCGTTCACCAGTGCCCGGCGCTCGGCACTGACCTGGCGGACTTTCCATTGGCTGCGGCTGTCGAGCATTGCCAGCTGGCGTTGGTCCCAACCCCATTCGTGGGCCAGGCGCTCAAGCAACAGGCGCTGCCAGCTGTTGTTGCGCTGGGCGGGGTTGCCGGTGAGCTTGCGGTTGACCTTCAGGTACAGGCTGCGGCGTACCAGCTCCAGGCGTTCCGGCTCGCCGCGAGCCTTGAGGTACTCCTCGATACGCCGATAGACCACGATATAGGGGTCCAGCTCATCCAGATCGAGGTGATTGGCGAACACCGCTTGCTTGAAGCGCAGGCTCAGGCATTTGACCTGCGGGTGTTCGCTGGCATAGACCTCGGTCAGCAACAGCTTGAGCACCGACTTGTAGGGCGATTCGATACCCTTGTACAGCTGCCAGAGCCCGGCACCAATGAATTCGCCGGGCGGGATGTGTGCCAAGTGACCAAGATCAAGGGTTTCATCGGCACGGATAAAGCGTTTTGACAGCAGCGTATGGGTGTACTGGTCGTAACGCGCCTCTTCATACACCGGCACCAGCCACCACAGCGGGGTGCGTCCGGCCAGCCATATGGCGGTGCGGTAGAACTCATCCAGGAGCAGGTAGTGTTGGGTCGTGCCGCAGTCCTCCGAGCTCAACTGGGTATCGCGTTCGCCACGCACGAAGCGGCTCGGGTCAATCAGAAAGAAGTGCGCCTCGGCACCCTGGCCCGCGGCCCAGGCTTCCAGCAGCTGGCATTTCTTGCGCAGTTCGGCGAGTTCGCTCTCGCTCAGGTCCGGCGCGTGGCAGACCCACACATCCATGTCGCTTTGGTCGGCCTGGGCCAGAGTGCCCAGGCTGCCCATCAGAAACAGCCCATGGATCGGCCGCGGCGCATTGCCGTGGCGAGCTTTGTAGGAAAAAGAGCGGGTCAGGCGCTGGGCTTCGGCGAGGGCCTGACCGTCAGGTTCGTAATTCGACAGCCCTGCCGGCGTGCTGCCTGAAACATAGCCCGGCAACAGCGGGTGGTTGACGTGAAAGAACAGCGGCAGCAAGGTCATCACCACTTGCTGGCGTGGCGACAACCCTTCCATGGCTCGGGCCATGCGGCCTTCGTTGAGCTTCAGAAAACGTGCGCGCAGCTGAATCAGAACCTTGCGATCGATTCCCTCGTTCAGATCGGGGCGGATTTCATGGGTGCGGGTCATTGCAAACTCAAACCGGCTCGCGGAGCTCGAACGTGGGAGGACTCAGGGCGGTAAGCAGTTTACAGCCTCAATGTCTGGACCTTTAAACTGAATGTTGTTTTTGACGTCAAATTTTTATCGGCGTGACGAAGTGTGCCCGCGGAATCCATCAAAGGGGATCCCGTGGGCGATGCGCGGGTGCTTATGCGGTTTCTTGAACGGTAAGGATGGTCAGCAAGGTTTGCACATGCTGAGCGGCGTCCCGACCCAGGCTGGTCAGATAACCACCATCGTTTTGGGTGATCAGTTCTTTGTCGAACAGCCGTTGTGCGGCAGCGATGGCTTTAGGAGCAGCGGTCTGATGGATTTTCAGGCCTTCCTGGGAACTGTCCAGGTTGAAGAGTGCAAGGATTTCCAGTTCGGCAACCAACTCAGGGGTAAGCGACATAAGGACTCCAGACTTTCTAGGAATTAGACGGTAGCGCTCCTAAGGTGACCGCACTTGTGCGAGCTGTCCAGTGTTCGCTGAGCGCTTTTTTTGCCTGGGGTGGCAGGCTGTCGTGACAACCCCGTGAATCGCGAGGCGGCGGGGTGTTACCAGTGTAGTCAGGGTCTGGAGAAATGCCGGATTGATTGACGACCTTTTGGGGTCCGCGGTGTATCTGATACACCGCCGACCTGTGGCGAGGGGGGAGCTACTTCTTCTCTGGCGGCAGCTCTGGCAGAGCCCGCAACGCAGCCTCGTACCACTCGGTATTGAACGGCCGATCTTCTTCAAGAATCGCATCGATTTCGACGGCCAGGACGTGGGCCATCAGTTGCAGGATTTCTTCGCGCTCATAACCGACCAGGGTCAGCTTGTTGAGGGTCGCCTTGGCTGCTGGCGGGTTGTCGCTTTCGATCTGGTTCTCGATCGCTTCGATCAGCGTGGTTTCGGTGAAGTCTTCTTCGTCGTTGTCGATATCGGTGGGCTCGCTCATGGCAGGCTCCTCAAGGAAAGGCGGTCAGTTTAACTGCATTCAGCGTTTTGATGCTGCTGGTCAGATTCCACCCGAGGTTCTATAACTGGCGCTGCCAACCCCTACACGGCCTGGAGGCTTTGTGATGCTCAAGCTTTATGGATTTTCCGTCAGCAACTACTACAACATGGTCAAGCTGGCGTTGCTGGAGAAGGGACTGCCGTTTGAAGAAGTGCCGTTTTATGCGGGTCAAAGCCCGGAAGCACTTGCCATCAGCCCGAGGGGCAAGGTCCCGGTATTGGGTGTCGAGCAAGGGTTCATTAATGAAACCAGTGTAATCCTCGAGTACCTCGAGCAAACCCAGGCAGGCCCGGCGCTGCTACCGAGCGATCCGTTCCAGCGCAGCCAGGTGCTGGCACTGGCCAAGGAAATTGAGCTGTACATCGAGTTGCCGGCTCGCGCCTGTTACGCCGAGGCGTTTTTCGGCATGAAGGTGCCGGACGTGATCAAGGACAAGACCCAAGCCGAGTTGCTGCTGGGTGTTGCCTCCCTGGGCAGGCACGGCAAGTTCGCCCCTTACGTGGCGGGTGAAACGCTGAGTATCGCGGATCTGTACTTTCTGTACAGCGTGCCGCTGGCCTGTGCGGTGGGCAAGAAACTGTTCGATGTCGATCTGTTGGCTGACTTCCCACAGGCCAAGGCGCTGTTGAAACAGCTGGAACAGAATCCGAATGTGCAGCGGATTGCGGCTGACAAGGACGCAGCGATGCCGCAGTTTCTGGCGATGGTTGCGGGTAAGAAGTAGGTCTTGTAGCGTTTTCGAGTCAGTCATCGTCGGAACGCCGCCCGGAGCAAGCTCGCTCCCACAAGGTTCAGCGTGATCCCTGTGGGAAGAGCCGGGCGACGTTCGTCTGCTCGCGATGCTTTTAGCGGTTTAGCGGCTGGCCAACAACGCCTGGCCCCGAGCAACTGCAGCCTTGACCTGCGCCGGCGCCGTACCACCAATGTGGTCACGGGCATTGACCGAACCTTCCAGGGTCAGTACGGCAAACACGTCCTGCTCGATCTGGTCGCTGAACTTGCGCAACTCTTCCAGGCTCATTTCCGCCAGGTCCTTGCCGCTGTCCACACCGTACTTCACAGCGTGACCGACGATTTCGTGGCAGTCACGGAATGGCAGGCCACGGCGCACCAGGTAGTCGGCCAGGTCGGTGGCGGTGGAGAAGCCGCGCAGCGCCGCTTCACGCATGATGGCGGGCTTGGGTTTGATCGCCGGGATCATGTCGGCAAAGGCCCGCAGCGAATCGCGCAGGGTGTCGGCGGCGTCGAACAGCGGTTCCTTGTCTTCCTGGTTGTCCTTGTTGTAAGCCAGAGGTTGGCCTTTCATCAAGGTCAGCAGGCCCATCAGTGCGCCAAACACCCGACCGCTCTTGCCGCGCACCAGTTCTGGCACGTCAGGGTTTTTCTTTTGCGGCATGATCGAACTGCCGGTACAGAAGCGGTCAGGTAAATCGATGAACTGGAATTGCGCGCTGGTCCACAGCACCAACTCTTCGGAGAAGCGCGACAGGTGCATCATCGCGATGCTCGCCGCGGAGCAGAATTCGATGGCGAAGTCGCGATCGGAAACGCTGTCCAGGGAGTTGCCACCGACGGCGTCAAAGCCCAGCAGCTTGCAAGTCAGGTCGCGATCGATCGGGTAGGTGGTGCCCGCCAGTGCGGCGCTGCCCAGTGGCATGCGGTTGGTGCGCTTGCGGCAATCCACCAGGCGCTCGTAATCGCGGCTGAGCATTTCGAACCAGGCCAGCAAGTGATGGCCGAAGGTCACGGGTTGCGCGGTTTGCAGGTGAGTGAAGCCGGGCATGATGGTGCCGGCTTCGCGCTCGGCTTGTTCCAGCAGGCCTTTTTGCAGGCGGGTAATTTCCGCCAGGATCAGGTCGATCTCATCGCGCAGCCACAGGCGGATATCGGTCGCTACCTGGTCGTTGCGGCTACGGCCGGTGTGCAGCTTTTTGCCGGTGACGCCGATGCGGTCAGTCAGACGGGCTTCGATGTTCATGTGCACATCTTCCAGATCGATGCGCCAATCGAACGTACCGGCTTCGATTTCGCTCTGGATGGTCTTCAGACCGTCGATGATGCTGTCGCGCTCGACATCGGTCAGAACGCCGACCTTGGCCAGCATCGTGGCGTGGGCAATCGAACCCATGATGTCGTGGCGATACAGGCGCTGGTCGAAAGTGACGGAGGCGGTGAAGCGGGCGACGAAGGCGTCGACGGGTTCACTGAAGCGGCCGCCCCAGGACTGATTGGTCTTGTCAGTGCTCATGAATTCGCTCGTGATCTGCTGAAGGAAGATGGCGTGAAAAGTTGTCGCGGATAATAACAGGGTTGCCATGGCTGGCGCTGACACTGGTCGGCAGGTTTTTATTTCTCCATGCGTTGCCTGGCGCCTTGCCGTGGAACCCCTGCGCGCAGAGACTGGGGCTGTGAGGCCGGACGTTGAACAAGGGCGCGAACCTGATGCTCTGGCGTTATGAGCGGGTGCAGGTGAAAGGATATTTTTCGATTGAGCAATATCGTCTTGGCGAGCGTCTACAGTTGCACTAGGGGTCAGCGAAAATTCAGACGATTTACCTGTCCATCAACTGACCGTGCAGCCTTGGTTACAAACGCTCTGATCCATAAAGTCGCGCCGCGAATCGACGGCGATGTATTCAGAGTAGAAGCCAGCTATAAAGAGGGGGTATGCGTATTGTGTATCAGCAATCCCTACGATGATGCCGCGCCAGAACGGGCTTGGAACGATAATCGGCAGGCACTGGTAAATATAGGTTCCCGACTCGGGGCACTTTTTGGCCCTCGCGCTACTCTTAGCGTGGATCGTCGTGACGGATGTCACGTCACCTGTCTACGCTATCCTTGTGCGAGACTCACGCAGGAATCCAGCGCAATATGAATGTCCTGATCGTTGATGACGAACCCCTGGCCCGCGAGAGACTGAGCCGTATGGTCAGCGACCTCGAGGGATACAATGTCCTGGAGCCCAGCGCCACCAATGGCGAAGAGGCGTTGGCCTTGATCGACAGCCTCAAGCCGGATGTCGTGCTGCTCGACATCCGCATGCCTGGCCTCGACGGCTTGCAGGTCGCTGCTCGACTGTGCGAACGCGAGGCACCGCCGGCGGTGGTGTTTTGCACCGCCCATGATGAATTTGCCCTGGAAGCTTTGCAGATCAGTGACGTGGGCTTCCTGGTCAAGCCGGTACGCGCCGAGCAATTGCTTGAAGCACTGAAAAAGGCTGAGCGCCCCAACCGTATCCAGCTCGCTGCCCTGACCCGTCCGGCAGCAGAAAGTGGCAACGGTCCACGCAGTCATATCAGCGCACGAACCCGTAAAGGCATCGAGCTGATCCCCCTGGATCAGGTGGTCTATTTCATCGCCGATCACAAATACGTGACCTTGCGCCATGAAGGCGGCGAAGTCCTGCTGGACGAACCGCTCAAGGCGCTCGAGGATGAATTCGGCGACCGTTTCGTGCGTATTCATCGCAATGCCCTGGTGGCTCGCGAGCGAATCGAACGCCTGCAGCGTACGCCCTTGGGGCATTTTCAGCTGTTTCTAAAGGGCCTCAACGGCGATGCGCTGATTGTCAGTCGACGCCATGTAGCCGGCGTCCGCAAGATGATGCAGCAGCTTTAGTCCGGCGCCTGCATGCGCAATTCACTGCCGGTTGCCCAGTATGCGAGGCCAGGGAGGCCACGCACTTTCTGATTCAAGTCAAAGCTGATTTGCCTGAGCTGTTATTATCTCCCGTATCTATTCAGTACGGATTGATCCATGTCCCCTCGCGAAATTCGCATCGCTACCCGCAAAAGTGCCCTGGCCTTGTGGCAGGCCGAATTCGTCAAAGCCCGCCTGGAAGAAGCCCACCCCGGCCTGGTCGTGACGTTGGTGCCCATGGTCAGCCGTGGCGATAAGCTGCTTGACTCTCCGCTGTCGAAAATCGGTGGCAAGGGCCTGTTCGTCAAAGAGCTGGAAACCGCTCTGATTGAAGACCAGGCCGACATTGCCGTGCATTCGATGAAAGACGTGCCGATGGACTTCCCCGAAGGGCTCGGTCTGTTCTGCATCTGCGAGCGCGAAGACCCGCGCGATGCTTTCGTCTCCAATACCTACGCCAGTCTCGATGAGCTGCCCCAGGGCAGCGTGGTCGGTACCTCCAGCCTGCGTCGCCAGGCGCAGTTACTGACCCGCCGTCCGGATCTGCAGATCCGCTTCCTGCGCGGCAACGTCAATACCCGTCTGGCCAAGCTGGATGCCGGCGAGTACGACGCAATCATTCTGGCGGCCGCCGGCTTGATTCGCCTGGGCTTCGAAGATCGCATCAGCTCCTCGATCAGTGTCGACGACAGTCTGCCAGCTGGTGGCCAGGGCGCAGTCGGTATCGAATGCCGTAGCGCCGATACCGGGATTCATGCCTTGCTCGCGCCTCTGCACCATCAGGACACTGCCACTCGGGTGACTGCCGAACGTGCGCTGAACAAGCACCTCAATGGTGGCTGCCAGGTACCGATCGCCTGCTATGCGGTGCTGGAAGGTGAGCAGATCTGGTTACGCGGCCTGGTCGGAGATCCGGATGGCAGTTTGTTGCTGAGCGCCGAGGCCCGAGGCCCACAAAGCGCGGCGGCGGCACTGGGTGTGCAAGTGGCTGAAGACCTGCTGGCTCAAGGGGCCGATGCAATTCTGCAAAGGGTCTACGGCGAGGCCGACGAAGAGTGAAGGGCTGGCGTCTGCTGCTGACTCGGCCGACGGAAGAGTCGGCAGCGCTGGCCACGGTCCTGGCTGAGGTCGGCGTTTTCAGTAGCAGTCTGCCGTTGCTGGAAATCGAAGCGCTGCCGGTTTGCGAGGCTCAGCGCGCGACGATTCTCGACCTGGATCGCTACTGTGCGGTGATTGTGGTCAGCAAGCCTGCTGCCCGGCTGGGTGTGGATCTGCTCGACCAGTACTGGCCGCAGCCGCCGATCCAGCGCTGGTTCAGTGTGGGCGCGGCCACCGCACAGATTCTCGCCGATTACGGTCTTGATGTGAGCAACCCCCAGGCGGGCGATGACAGCGAAGCCTTGCTTGAGCTGCCGCAGTTGCGCGAGGCCATCGCGCGGCCGGGTGCGCGGGTTTTGATCATGCGCGGTGAGGGCGGGCGCGAGCTGCTGGCTGAGCGTTTACGCGAGCAAGGTGCTAGTGTCGATTATCTGGAACTCTACCGTCGCTGCCTGCCGCAGTATGCGTCGGCGGACCTGCCTGCGCGGATTGCCGCGGAACGCTTGAACGGCCTGGTGGTCAGCAGTGGGCAGGGGTTTGAGCACCTGCATCAATTGGCAGGCCCGGCCTGGTCCGAGTTGGCGCGGTTGCCATTGTTTGTACCAAGCCCTCGGGTCGCCGAGATGGCGCGTGCTGCTGGCGCCCAAACAGTTGTGGATTGTCGCGGCGCCAGTGCCGCGGCTTTGCTGACGGCGTTACGGGAGCACCCCGTGCCCGTTCTCTAACGCAAAGGATGGATACGTGAGCGAAACAACCTTGCCTAAAGATGAAGTCCAGCCAGCGTTCGAAGCGCCGGCTGAACCTGCGACCGCCGCCCCGCAACGCCGGGGCAATGGGTTGGTGATTCTGGCCTTGTTGCTGGGAGCAGCGGGAGTCGCTGTTGGCGGTTGGGGGGTTTGGCAGGTTCGCAGCCTGCAAACCAATAACCAGCAACAGCTGGGGCAGTTGCAAGCACTCGGCGATCAAGCCCAGACCCTCAAGCTCAACGAGCAACGGCTGACGGCGCGACTGGAGCAATTGCCGGCCGCCGAGGAGCTGGAAGATCGGCGGCGTCTGGTGGCGCAGTTGCAAGGTGATCAGCAACGCTTGAATCAGCGACTCGAAACGGTGCTGGGAGCCAGCCGCAAGGACTGGCGCCTGGCCGAAGCCGAACACCTGCTGCGTCTGGCCAGCCTGCGTCTGTCGGCACTGCAGGACATCAGCAGCGCCCACGCCCTGGTGCAAGGCGCCGATGAGATCCTCCGCGAACAGAATGACCCTGCATCCTTCGCCGCCCGCGAGCAGTTGGCAAAAAGCCTGGCGGCACTGCGCAGTACCGAGCAGCCGGACCGTACCGGGCTGTTCCTGCAACTGGGGGCCTTGCGCGATCAGGTGGTCGAACTCAGCGCGCTGGCGCCGGAGTATCAGGACCGTGGCGAGTCGCTGCTGGGTCTGACAGCCGATGGCGACGGTGCCAGTCGCTGGGCGCAGTGGTGGGATGAAATCTCGCGGTACATCCGCATCGACTTCAATGCCGGCAAGAATATCCGGCCATTACTGGCGGGGCAGAGCCTGATTCAAGTCCGGCTGGCACTCAGCCTGGCGCTCGAACAGGCGCAATGGGCTGCGCTCAATGGGCAGGCGGCGGTGTATACCCAGGCCCTGGCCGAGGCGCGGGATGTCCTCAAAAGCAACTTCAATCAGGACAACCCGCAAAGCAAATTGATGCTTGAGCGGGTCGGTGAGCTGAGCAAGCAACCGGTGACAGTGATTACCCCTGATCTGACGTCGACCTTGAGCACTGTCCAGGCCTATCTGGAACGACGCACTCCGAGTGTCGAGGAGTCGGTGAATACCTCTGCCAAACCTGCCGCGAACACCGAGCAGGAGACCAGCCCATGAAACGCATCTACGTGATTTTGTTCCTGGTCATTGCCGCCGCAGCGTTGCTGGGGCTGGCCATCGCCGAGCACGCCGGCTATGTGCTGATTGCCTACAAGAGCTTTCGTTATGAGTCGAGCCTGTGGGCGACCCTGGCACTGCTGGCGATCATCTGGCTGGTGGTCTGGGGGGTGAAGCTGCTGATCGAATTGCTGACGACGTCGGGTGGCGTGGTCAATCCCTGGTCGCGACGCAACCGCAGTCGCCGCGTGCAACTGGCTATCGAGCATGGCCAGATGGATCTCGCCGAAGGCCGTTGGGCCAGCGCGCAGCGCCACCTGCACCGGGCTGCCGAAGCCGAGCCCCAACCGTTGCTGTATTACCTGGGCGCTGCGCGGGCGGCGAACGAACAGGGTCTTTATGACGAATGTGACAACCTGCTGGAGCGGGCCCTTGAGCGTCAGCCTCAGGCCGAGCTGGCGATCGCTTTGAGTCACGCCCAGTTGCAGATCGATCGCGGTGATACCGACGGCGCCCTGGTCACGCTGGAAACCATGCATGAGCGTCATCCGCGCAGTGTTCAGGTGCTGCGCCAGTTGCAGCGCCTGCATCAGCAGCGCGGCGATTGGTCGGCGGTGATCCATCTGCTGCCGGAATTGCGCAAGGACAAGGTTCTGCCACCCAGCGAGCTGACCGAACTGGAACGCAGAGCCTGGGGTGAAAACCTCACATTGGCGGCTCGACGGGAAGAAGACGACACGGCGGGCCTGCAATCGCTCAATCGTGCCTGGCAGCAACTCACTGCCGCTCAGCGTCAGGAGCCGCAATTGGTGCTGGCCTACGCCGAACAACTGCGGCAACTGGGTGCCGAGGTCGAGGCCGAGGAGGTCCTGCGCGCAGCCCTCAAGCGCCAATACGATAGTCATCTGGTCCGGCTTTACGGACTGCTTCGTGGCGGTGATCCTTCGCGGCAATTGCACCTCGCCGAGGGTTGGTTGAAAGATCACCCGGCGGATCCGAGCCTGCTGCTGACCCTGGGGCGCCTGTGTTTGCAGAGCAGCCTGTGGGGCAAGGCAAAGGACTACCTGGAGAACAGCTTGCGGCTGCAGCGCAATCCGGAAGCGTGCGCCGAGCTCGCGCGCTTGCTGGCCCAGTTGGGTGATACCGAGCGCAGCAATCAGCTGTTTCAGGAAGGCCTGGGGCTGTTGGACGAACGCTTGCTGGCCTCGCCTCTGCCCGTACCGGCTCGCGTGTAAGCAGAACTGTGGATGGCTGGCTCTCCTGTCAGGGTGGGGCCGGCCACTTCAGAAGTGCCGGAGTTTTCCGCGCATTGTTTCCCTCTGGCCTGAGTCCTACGCGGGACTACATTTGATCTCCTTGTTTCTGTCGGCAATTCCCTACAGTATTGAGGACGTGTCCGCTAAAGCCCGCCTTGTAAGGGTTGCGCGCTTTCCTCTACCGTAACTGCCTGTCTCTTCTGTTACGGATAAGCCATGTTTTTGGCCCGCTCACGCTCCTTGTTCTTCATGGCGTTTACCGCAGGTGCGCTGGCCTTGGGTGCCTCGTTGTATCTGGAATATGTGGTCGGGCTCGAACCCTGCCCCTTGTGTACGGTGCAGCGGTTCTTTTTGGTCCTGTTTGCGGCGGTTTGCCTGATCGCAACCTTGCATGGGCCAAAACGCACGGGTTGTTACGTGTATTGGCTGTTGAACATAGTCAGTTGTCTGGCCGGGATGGTCACTGCATGGCGCCATGTGCTGTTGCAAAATGAGCCTGTGGAACGCTGGCTGGCCTGTTCGCCTGGCCTGGAGTACCTGCTGGGCACTATGTCCTGGCGTTGTGCGCTGACACAGGTCTTCCAGGGAAGTGCTGAATGCACACGAATTTCATGGACGTTGTTTGATATGAGCATCCCTGAGTGGAGCCTGCTGTTCTTCGTCGGGATGATCAGCCTGGGCATTTTTCAGCTGCTGCAGCTCCTGCGCTCCACCGGCTGGATAGCGGTCAAGGGATGATTGTGGCACGGCTATACCATTGGAGATTAAACGCTTGTATGAACTTTATCTCCTGCGTACCTTGAAGCAGTTGTCGCGCGGGCATAATCTGGCCCGCACGTGTTATTGGAATTATGTTGTTCAGTGGTGTCCTGCTTGGCCGAATCTTGATCATTCAAGTCTTGCGGCGGGTGTAGGGCGGCACGACCCATAAGGGAAGAGAGACCATGCTCGAAAGTTGTCAGAATGCTCAAGAACGTTGGGGTGGAGTGCATCTGCTGATCGATCGCTGGTTGCAGGAGCGTCACGAACTGGTTCGGGCCTATGATGCTCTCGGCGCCAAGCCAGAAGCGCTGGGCGAGAACCGAAAGCCATTGCAGGAATTCTGCGGGGTCCTGGTTGATTATGTTTCGGCCGGGCATTTCGAGATCTACGAACAGCTGACCGGCGAAGCCAAGGCTTTTGGCGACACCCGTGGGCTGGAGTTGGCCGAGACGATTTACCCGCGCATTGATGTGATCACCGAGAAGCTGCTGGCGTTCAACGATCTCTGTGACGCAGGAAAGTGTGTCGCGGAAAAATTCAAAGAGTTGGGCGGTCTGTTGCACGAACGCTTCGAACTGGAAGATTGCCTGATCGAAGTGCTGCACACGGCTCACAAGGAAGAGGCTCCGGCTCAAGCCTGAGTATTCGCTTAGGCGAAAAAGATCATCAAAAAACGGTGCGCTATGCGCGCCGTTTTTCGTTTGGGCTTTGACTCAGCCAGCGACGCCGAGCAACTCGATTTCGAACACCAGTGGGGTGTAGGGCGCAATCAAGTCACCCGCGCCATCGGCGCCGTACGCCTGGGCCGAAGGAATGACCAGCCGCCACTTCGCCCCGGTGGGCATTTGCGGCAATGCGCTGCGCCATCCATTGATCACGCTGTCGAGGCGAAACCACTGCGCCTGATTGTTCTGATCGAACACCGTGCCATCGGGCAGGCGACCGATGTAGCGAACCTGGACGCTGCCATTCGGGCCCGCCTTTGGACCGGTGCCTGGAGTCAACTCGGTCAGCAGAATTCCATCCGCCAATTCACGAACGCCTGGTCGGGCTTTTTCAGCTGAAAGAAAACGGCTCTGCGCTTCGAGGGCGATCTCACTGTGCGGCCGGCCGGATTTCTCTGCGGCCCGCTTCTCATGCTCGGCAAGAATCTGTTCGATCCGTTCATCTTTGAGTGCCAGCGGCTTGCCTTGATAAGCCTGTTGCAAACCTTCCAGCAACGCTTGAATTTGCAGATCGGGAATCTCTTGGCGCAAGCGTTCGCCGAGGCTGGCGCCAAGGCTGTAAGCGAGATCGCGGGAGTCATTTTCCGTGGATTTTTCAGCAGCTTGGGCCAGGGAAAAAAACAGCCACAAGGATAAAAAAAGATAACGCGACATGGGCACGCTCCGGCCTGAGATGCGAGGGATTATGCCAGTGCGAACGCGTTGGCGGCTTCGCTGATTTCAACGCCACGAAGAACATTTTCAATCTACTGCAACGTAGAGCTTTCGATACTGTCAACATGCCCTAGCGGCGGTAGCAGCAGAGGTCTAGTATGAGCCGCAATAACGTAAGCCAGGAGGTAAACCATGTCGGCCAATAAGAAGCCTGTAAATACTCCGTTGCATTTACTCCAACAGCTCTCGGGCAGCCTGCTCGAGCATTTGGAAAACGCCTGCTCCCAAGCCTTGGCTGATGCTGAAAAACTGCTCGCCAAGCTGGAAAAACAACGCGGAAAAGCCCAAGAAAAACTCCACAAGTCACGCACCAAACTGCAGAGCGCGGCATCGGCCGGCAAGGCCAAGGCACAAGCCAAAGCCAAGGGCGCAGTGAAGGAACTTGAAGAGCTGCTGGATGCGCTCAAGGATCGTCAATCCGAAACCCGCAGCTACATTCTTCAACTCAAGCGCGATGCCCAGGAAAGCCTGAAACTGGCGCAAGGTGTTGGTCGAGTGAAAGAAGCTGTCGGCAAGGTGCTGACCCTGCGTTCCGCCAAGCCTGCCGCTGCCCCGGCGAAGAAGCCCGCGGCCAAACCGGTTGCTGCCAAAGCGCCGGCCAAGGCTCCGGCACAAGCCGCGGCCAAACCAGCTGCCAAGGCTCCGGTTAAAGCAGCCAGCAAACCTGCTGCAAAACCGGCGGTGAAAAAACCGGTCGCGGCCAAACCCGCCGCTAAATCCACCGCGGCAAAACCGGCGGCCAAGCCTGCTGCTAGAACTGCTGCGGCCAAACCCGCTGCGGCGAAAGCGACGGCAGCCAAACCAGCAGCCAAAACTGCTGCCGCGAAACCTGCGACGGCCAAGCCAGCAGCCAAACCTGCAGCGGCTAAAACCGCTGCTGCAAAACCAGCGGCCAAATCTGCCGCGGCGAAACCGGTTGCCGCTAAAGCACCTGCCAAAGCCGCAGCAAAACCGGCAGCGAAACCTGCTGCAGCCAAACCGGCAGCAGCGAAACCCGCCGCCAAACCTGCTGCCAGGCCGGCAGCCAAACCCGCCGTGAAAAAGCCGGTCGCCGCTAAGCCAGCAACAGCTGCTGTCGCGGCCAAGCCTGCGACTCCAGCGCCAGCAGCATCGCCGGCACCGACTGCGAGCACGCCTGCAGCGTCGCCTGTAACAACGCCAGCAGCCTCTGCGAGCAGCATCACCCCAACCAGCGCTTCCTAAGCCCCGGTTACCGCGACGCGCAGTTCATTCAGCGCGTCGCGGTTCAGGGTGGTGGCTTGTACCGCCACTCCTTCCAGCCAGGCTGGCAAATCCTTTGCCTCCTCTTCTGGCCAGTCTCGTGCCGTCGTCTCCAGTCGCAACAACAACTGTCGCTCCGCTTCGAGCTCAAGCGCCTTGACCTGTTCGCGCAGAATAGTCAGTTGCACATCCTCAAGGGCCGCCGAGCGCCATTGCTGGCGCAGTTGCCGCAGGGGTTGCACGACATCGTCATGCCAGGGGCCGGCCAGTAACTGCAGCTGCTGCAGACGTTGGGCATTGCAGACCACGCCACGCTGGCCAAGCCAGACCGCGCACAACAGCAGGCAGACATTGGCGCCCGCACTCTGCAGTTCCAGGCAGGCCCGTTCGACGCCGGGTCGGGCGTAGGTCGTCAGGGTAGAGCTCCACAGGTCAGAGGACATATTCCTTCTCGCGCCAGTTGCGAGCGAAGCTGGTAGACTCCGCCGCCATTATGATCCGACTTCAAAGCCTAACATTACAGCGTGGCCCGCAACGTCTGCTAGAAGACGCCGAGCTGACCCTGCACGCCGGTCACAAAGCCGGCCTGATCGGTGCCAACGGCGCCGGTAAATCCAGCCTGTTCGCCTTGCTCCAGGGGGAATTGACCCCTGACTCGGGCGACTGCTTCCTGCCGGCGGACTGGCGTATCGCCCATATGCGCCAGGAGGTCGACACCCTTGAGCGGGTAGCGGTCGACTATGTGCTCGATGGCGACCTGCGCCTGCGCGAGGTGCAGCGTGAGCTGGCCGACGCCGAAGCGGCCCATGACGGTGCCGCTCAGGCGCGCCTGCACGCCGAACTCGATAGCGCCGACGGTTACACCGCCGATGCCCGGGCGCGCAAGCTGCTGGCAGGTCTGGGCTTCACCAACGAGCAGATGGATCGCCAGGTCGGTGATTTCTCCGGTGGCTGGCGAATGCGTCTGAACCTGGCGCAGGCACTGATGTGTCCGTCAGATCTGTTGTTGCTCGATGAGCCGACCAACCACTTGGACCTCGACGCCAT
>NZ_CABVHY010000058.1 GCF_902497875.1 Pseudomonas fluorescens | reverse complement strand
TGGAAAAGCCCCAAGTAACCAAGGGCTTTTCCAAGTGACTCGCTGTAAAAGCGAAACCGCCAGTGGCCGTGACCGCAGCAACGGATATGTACACGATCAACAAAATACCGCCTCGCTTTTACTCTTGATGCATCGCCCCCTCACTACGCATGTGTGTGCCTGAAACCCCGAGCTTAAGTGAACAGCATTACGTGGAATGACGGAGCCTTTTATTACAGGTGGTTTTACATGAAGGTGTAGGTGTAGTTGAAGATCAGACGGGTTTGGTCGGTATTACGTACCGAGCCTGAATCGTCACCACGATAGACACCGTGACGCAGGGTCGCTCCGAAGTTTTTCAGAGGGCCATTCTGTACAACGTAGTCGACGCGCATGTCGCGTTCCCACTCCGAGTGATCGCTACCGTTGCCGACATCCTTAATATCATCGCCATGCAGGTACGCGACGCTGGCTTTCAAGCCGGGCACGCCAACGGGAGCGAAGTCATAGGTGTACTGGCCGAAGGTGGTATTTTCTCCGGCACGGACGAACGGGTTGATCATGCTGTCGGTGAACAGGTAGAAGCTGGAGCCGCCCTCGCCCTCATTGCGCCCACGGCTGTCAACGATGTTCCCGTTGTTTACCCACACAAAACCACCGTCGTCGTTCACGCGCTGATGGCCGAGCATCAGCGAGTGACCACCAAGGGTATAGGTGAACATGGCGCTCCAGGTCTTGTTGTCGACTTCGCCTGCATTTTTCGCGTAACCGCTGTTGTTGTTGAAACGGTAGCCTGCGTCCCCGTTCTTGCCATTGGAGCTGCTATCGAAGTAGCGAAGGTCAGTTTTGAAGCTTTGAGAGTCGCCAATCGGGAAGACGTGAACGAGGCCGAGGAACGTTTGTTTGTAAAAGTCTTCAAGCTGCGAATGGTATGCCTGTACGGTCAAATCCTTGGTGATTTTCCAGTCCGCGCCACCGTACTGAAAATTGTTGGAGTCTTGCGTAGCACCGGCTATTGAGAGCCCTGCCCAGTTGCTGGATGCACGACCGGCTGCCTGAGTGATCTTGCCGACGTTGACCGTCACGTTGTTAAATTCTTTCGAAGTCAGCATGCCGCCTTGAAAGGTTTGAGGCAGCACACGACCGTCATTGGCAACCAGGATCGGCAGGTTAGGTTGTAGCGCGCTGCCCACCTTCAGATCGGTTTTGGATATCCTGGCCTTGACGTTGGCACCTCCACGGCTCCACGATTTTTCAGCCGAGCCATCAGAGTCGCTTGGAGAAAAGCTGTTGTTATCCGGGTGGTGGCCTTTACCTCCGTCCAGGTGGATACCCACCAACGCTTGAGCATCGACGCCAAAGCCAACGGTACCTTGGGAGTAGCCGGAAATGTAGTTGAACAGCAGACCTTCGGCAGCTTCTTTCTGATCTGCACCACCAACGCGGTTATCGTTGTTGAAATACAGGGTGCGCGAGCTGACGCTTGCCTTGCTGCCATCGATGAAGCCTTGAGGTGCAGCATCGGCGGCATGGACGCCAAATGAGGAGATACTGGCAAGCGCAACGGCCGCCGTCAGGGTTTGCTTGTACATTCTGTGCTCCAGGTTTTTTTTATTATGAAAAGGTCGGTCTTTGCGACGATCTGGCTGAGGAACAGACGGGTGCGCTCTTGCGGGTTGTAGTAGAAGAGACATGTATTCCAGATTGAATTCTCAGGCCGCTACCTGCCCGCCTTGATGCGCAAGAACCGGCAGGTAGCCCAAAAACTCAAAACACGCTCAGCAGGATTGAGGTACCTCACCGCGGGCCAGGCGCTGGTTGATGTCGTCGATCACCGTCGGCAGGTCGGTGATGGTGTCGATCAGGTAATGCGGACGCGAACCTTCGAACATCTGAGCAATGCGTACTCGCTCTTGATTCAACTGGTCCTTTGACAGGGCCTTGTACTGATCAAAAGTCAAACCAAGGGCGTTGCCCGAACAGGTCAGCGCGACAGTCCACATGCCAGCGCTGCGACCTTCAAGGATGCCCGGCCAAGTGTCGTCGACCTTCACGCAGGCAGCCACGTCGCTGATTCCCAGGGCAATCACGTTAGCCAAAGCCTGAGCAGGGTATGGACGACCATTGGGCACTTCGTCGGTGGCCACTACGTGGTCGGCGATGTAGCCGTTCTGCCGGGCCAGCTCTACCACTTTCTCCATGACCACCGCCGGATAACCCGAGCAGGAACCGATCTTCAGGCCCTTGCCGCGCAAGGCATGGATAGCATCGAGAGCGCCGGGAATCAGCGCCGAGTGCAGGGCGATCTTCTCGATCTGCAGTGGCATGAAGCGCTCGTAGAGGGCGGTGACGTCATCATCGGTGGGCAGGCGATCGAAGACAGCACGGTAGCGCTCGGCGATCTGCGGTTGATTGCATAACGTGCGGATGTGGTCCCATTTGCCCATGCCCATCGGGCCGCGGGCCTCTTCCAATGAAACGGCTACACCGAATTCACCGAACGCTTCGACAAAGATTTGAGTCGGAGCGAAAGAACCGAAGTCAACGACGGTGCCCGCCCAGTCCAGGACCACAGCTTGCAGTTGAGTGGGTTGTTTGTAATGCATGATACGTCTCCATTTTTGGGTATGAGTAGGCCGTCCTTCTCGTAAGAAAGAAGTAAGCCTATTGATTGTTTGAGGGTATTGCGGGGTCAGGATTCCGGTATCGGACTGGAGTCGAACAACTCCGCGATCATCGGCCGGTTTCTGCGAATACCCAGGCAGCACAGGTGGTAATCGATAAAAAACGGGTGATCGACAAAAGTGATCGGTTTTGTGCCCGGTGTTTCGGCGTACTCGACGGCAGAAACGAAACCGATTCCAATGCCCTTGGCGATGGCGTGGACGATGGCTTCGCGGCTGTTCAACTGCATGACGCAGTTCAGGGCGACGTCGAGACGCTGGGAGCTTTCTTCCACCAATTGGCGAGTCCGCGAGCTTTTTTCGCGAAGGACCAACTTCTCGGCGCTGATTTCCTCAACGCGTACTTGCGACTGATGAGCCCAGGGATGATCGTCGCGGACAACGGCAATTATCGGATAGCGCCGGTAAAGCTGAGTGTGAAAACGCTGGTCGAATTCGGAGAGGGCAAGAATCGCCACATCAATATCGAAGTTGAACAGCCGCTCCAGCGTCTCTTTTTCAGGGGAAAATGATGTTTCCAGTTTTATGTCCGGATGTAGCTGCATCAATTCATAGGTGAGATTCATTGCAACAGGAGGAGAGACCGCCCCCAGTCGCAGCATGCCGGTTTTGCGCTGCTTGAAACTTTGCAGAAGTTGCACAGCTTCATCCTCTTGGCCGAATAGACCTTGGGTGATCGAGTAGAGCTGGTGTCCGGCCCAGCTCATTTCGATAAAACGGCCTCGTCGATGGAAGAGTTCCACGCAATACTTCTTCTCCAGCGCGTTGACCTGTTCACTTACCGTCGGCTGACCAACGCTCAGATACTCGGCGGCGAGCGTGAAACTGCCGGTCTTCGCTACCGCATGAAAGGAACGTAGCCATTTGTGGTACTGGTACATACAAGATCCTGTTCCTGAGCTGCCGTCTCTAATTCAAACATCTATAGCCAGGCAATCAACGTCTGATAAACAGCGCGACCGTGGCACTGCACAGGCAGGCGGCGGTTACCACGATGAAGATCAGCGACGTATTGCCGGTAGCGTCGAGCATACCGCCGATCAGGGGTTCCGCCAGGCCTGCGAACAGATAGGACGAGAAGTTCATCACACCGGTTGCCGTCCCCGCCCGTTTGGCCCCGACCAGGTCCGGGCAGAGTGCCCAAAAGCTCGACGCCGGGCCGTAGACGAAGAAACCGCAGAGGAACAACGCCACCAGGCCGAGTGCGCTATGAGGAGGCAGGCTCCACATCCACAGGCTGGTCGCTGCACCGAGGAACATGTAGAGCATGATCGCCAGGTAGCGTTTGGAACCGAACAGCTTGTCCGATACCCAGCCATTGCTGAGGGCACCGATGGCCATGCCCACTGGCAGGGCCACGGTAATCCACTTCGGATCGACCATGCTGTCGCCGCTTTTCCAGTTGGCACCCAGAAAGTGCACCGGCACCCAAACAATCAAGCCATAGCGGGCAGCGTTCTGAAAACCCAGCGACACGGCTGCGATGATCAAGCGGAAGTTCTTCAGTACCGCTTTGTAACGTTGCGCGGACGTTTCGACTTCACCCTGTGCCACTTCGTGGTCTTTGTCATTGGCGTTGGCCACACCGGTGTCGGCGAGCGGTTCAAAACCAAGGTCTTGCGGACGTTCACGGGCAACCAGGTAGAAGATAATGCCACCCGCCAGCATCAGCAGCACGGGCAAACGGAAGATCCAGCGCCACTCCAGTTGGAGGACCTCGAGCACGACGATTGAGGTCACGTAGGAAAGAACGGACGCACAACCAGCAGCAAACACATACAAGCCATATACCTTGCCGCGCTCGCCAGCACTCCACCAATTGGAAATGAGTCGGCTTCCCGGCGCCCAGCCCAATGCCTGGAAGTAACCATTGATACCCCAAGGCAGGATCAAACTGGCAAGACCGCTGGCGAAGCTCGTTACCCAGTTGGCGCTACAGGACAATACGGCGCCAAGGGTCATAATGCGTCGGCCGCCGAATTTGTCGGCGAGGTTGCCGTTGATTGCCTGGCCAATGGCATAGGCCCAGAGCATGACTGCCGATGCCCAGCCGAGGGTTTCCTTGGTGAAGCCGAACTCGGCCTGGATCCCCGGAATGGCGAAACCAAAGGTCTGCCGACCGGTGTAGAAAAATAAATAACAGAACATGGCTGCCAGCAGCATGCGCCATTGGGCAACTCGGAACGATGAAGTGGATGTAGCGAGACCAGGCATGGTTTGCGCACGATTCATGATCTTTTCCTTATTATTGTTTGTTCCCTCTGAGTGGAGTCGGAGGGTGCACTCTTTTGTCGGTGCTGCAGGAAATCGCCGCGGCCCGTCACGCCGCAGGCAGTGCTTGAGGGGAGCCGCTAGGCCGCCTGCGCGCCGATGAAGTTTTTGCCGCGTGCGCCTTGCATGGCGAAACTAATCATCTCCTCAGCTTCCTTTGCCGTTACGCCGTAGTCGGCAAACTCTGTTTTCACATCCAGGCTGTGCAGGAAATCGCGCAACTGAGCCTTGGCCGTGGTCAGGTCGTTGCCGAACACCCGTTGCAGGGTTCGGTCGCGCGCTTCGTCATGCCCCCAGGCCAGGCCCAGGACCAGCGGCAAGGTGAAGGAGCAGGCGATACCATGGGGCAGGCCGTGGCGCAGGGTCATCTCGTAGGAGATGGAGTGGGCCAGCGCAGTTTTGGTGTTGGAGAAGGCCAGCCCGGCTTTGAGTGCGGCCAACGCCATCCGCGAACGCAGTTCCTTGTTAGACAGGTCTCGATGCAGCAGCGGCAAGCATTCGAGGATGTCTTCAATGGCGGAAATGGCAAAGGTGTCCGAAATCGGATTGGCATTGATGTTCCAGATCGACTCCAGCGCATGAGACAGGGCATCCAGACCCGTAGAAACGGTGACACTGGCAGGCACTGTCAACATCAGCTCCGGATCGATAATGGCTACTTTTGGCCAGGTACTGTCCAGATGCAGGGAGTATTTCTTTTGGCTCGCGGTGTCCCAGATAGTGGCCCAAGGCGTGACTTCGCTCCCTGTACCCGCCGTGGTGGGGACCGCAATGAGTAACTTGCTACGCGCGGGAACGAAGGGTTTACCCGCAGCCAACAACGCGAGCAATTCATCGAAGCTGCCGGAATCGGTACCCACGATCAGCGCCTTGGCGGTGTCGATCGCGCTGCCACCGCCCACGGCGATGACAGTCTGGCAATCGCCAGCCTCTTGCCAAAAGCGCTCATAGGTACTGCGCAGTTGCGCCACGTCTGGATTGGATTGGACATCCTCAATGATGTACACCAACCGGTCGCCCAGTAGATCCTGAATACGCTCCACTAATCCCAGCCCACGCGCTTCGGGAAAGATCACAAGGGCAACTTTCTGGTTTTCGGTGATTGAGCCAAGCTCCAGGAGGCTGCCGCAGCCGAAACGCGTGTCAACTGGATTGTGGAATCGGGCAGTCATGGCGGGTCCTTCGATTGTTGTTGGAAGTGGTCCCATACTCGGGGTCCATCAACAACAGCTCAAATCGATAATTCGCAGGTTTGAATCGGCTGGACCGATACCGACTGGATGAAAGTTGCCAGCTCACCTACGCGCAATTGGACGAAAATCCCGCAGGCCGACCGCGCCCTGGACTCACTCATCCTGCAGCCCTGCCATACTGTTGAGCATGACCCGTGCAACCTTCCGCTTCTACGAGGAGCTCAACGATTTCCTGCCGGCCGAACGGCGGCGGCAGTCCTTCACTTGCGAGTGCGCGCGAGGGGCGACGGTCAAGCACATGATCGAGGCGCTCGGGATACCGCACACCGAGGTTGAGCTGGTGCTGCTCAACGGCGAGTCGGTGGGCTTCGAGCGGGTGATCTTCGACAGTGACCGGCTGGCGGTTTATCCCAAGTTCGAAGCGCTGGACATCAGCCCGCTGCTCAAGGTTCGTACGCAACCTTTACGGGTGTTGCGCTTCGTCGCTGATGCGCACCTTGGCGGGCTGGCCAGGCTGCTGCGCATGAGCGGCTTCGACACTCTCTACGACAATGGCTTCGAGGATGGCGAGATCGCCGAGATCGCCGCGCAGCACGGACGCATCGTGCTCACCCGCGATCGCGAACTGCTCAAGCGGCGGATCATCAGCCACGGCTGTTACGTGCATGCCCTGAAACCGTCCCTGCAGCTGCGCGAATTGTACGAGCGCCTCGACCTGGCGCGTAGCGCGCGACCCTTCAGCCTGTGCCTTCATTGCAACCTGCCGCTGCACGAGATCAGCCCGGAACTGGCCCGACCGCAGGTGCCGCCAAGCATTGGCGCCCTCTATTCGCACTTCCTGCGCTGCGACGCCTGCCAACGGGTTTACTGGGAGGGTTCGCACTGGCGCGGCATGTGTGCACTGCTGGCACCTCTGCTGGACCGATAGCCGAGCGCATCGGGCCGGCTGCACTGCCAGGGATAACTGGCTTTTGCATCAGGTAGATAACGGCCAGAAGCGGCGTTTCATGTACGCCTCTTCAGACCAAAACTGGACGTCATCCCTACGCTTTAAAACACAGTAGAAACCGCAAGAGATCCAAACTGATCGTGCTGGTCTTGCCCCTGAAACTCACGGGTTCGCCAGACGGTAGAAAACTCGGCCTGCCATTGATCCCAGATCATCGCTACTCCGACCTGCGCATCACCGACCCATTCGCGTCGATCAACAGAAGGGCTGTCTTTCCAAGTGTTGCCATCTAGCAACATGTTATGCGCCATATAGCGACCTTGGAGGTTAGCAAAGCCATACCAGGCGAAATTACCACCCTCTTGGAAGTACTGGTTCCCACTGAAAGATGGAGCCACATTCGGCAGGCTATAACTGCGCTCAAGTCCTTGTCCGATGCGTACGCCCAATCCACTTGAAGCATATGTATAGAGATTGCCCGCCGTGAGTCCAGCACTTGGCCCGTACTCAAGGTCTAGCCCGGCGACCCTGCTTTGCAGCCACCAGCGTTTTTCGAAGCCGACACTAACATATGGCTCATTACGGATTTGATGGTCCCACCCTTTAGGCTCATCGCTACCCGTTAGATGGTGCACCCCTCGCTGGATTTTCTCTGCACCCGTTACTGGGCCAACGACACCAAGATCGACATCCAATTCTCCGGTCTCTCGTCGGCCTTGCAGCTGAGTATTTTTAAAGATGGAAAAACCGATATACATGAGCCCCGCATAGGGGCGATCTTCACGTTGTAGTTCTTTTTGCTCAATGTCATCCGGCGTGTAGATCTGATGGCCGAAACGATAGGCTGCGAGGTCGACACCTGCTGGACCCCAGCTTGGAATTAACGATCCTATACGTTGCATCCAATGATCGCTTTGCGGTTTAAAGGTCCACCCCAGCTCAAGTCCATTGGAGTAATGTCCATCGTCACCGCCGGACAAAACATCATTCTCGACTTTTAGCGACAATACATCCGACATTGCAAGCGACGGAGCTGCTAGCGCCATGACTACCAAAATTTTTGGCATCCATAATTGCATTAGGTGATTTCCTTTTTTGTTCGAGTTAGACACACCTTGTGCAGATTCCACGCCATCCGGCCAGTCATTCCACACACATCCGGCCACCTGTTCCACGCTCATCCGGCCAGGCAGTCGGAGCGCAGTGACGCAAGTTTGCATTGTTAGTCTGAAGAGCCCATCGCCGTCAATTTCGTCGAGCGCCTGCGCATCGATTCGCCCTTGAGTTCGATGCGGTAGCCATGAACGTAACTGAAGTGGCAGTTATAAAGGCCGCGAGAGAATATGCAGCAAAAAACGGTCAAAACGACACGAAGGCGGTTGTAGTTGCGACTGACGAAATCAGGAATATTAGATTTAGGTTCACTGGTGACCAGTATCAGCAGGAGCTTGAAGGCCTGTATCAGCGCTATGCCCAATCGTAACCTTGAAAATGAACAGGTTCGCTAAAGGCTGTAACAGCTCCAGCAAGGGAAGTGAATCCGCCCCGGCTCTATAGACACATCTGAACGTCCGATTCTGGCCGATTGTGTTGAAAAAGTCGCTCCAGCCTGGCGGTCTATGCATTGATCGATGAAAACACCTTTTTGCACGTAGCTACGTCAAATCTGAACCCTGAACGATCTGCGCAAAGCGCGGATTTCAATCTCAGACGCGTACTTTTCTACAGTGGAAAACGAAGCCGACTTTTTCAACAGAATAGGCCGATTTCAGACGGTCGCGACTGGCAGAAATCGGCCAAAAGCGGTCCTCCGCATTATTTAGGGAAATTGGCAGCGCATCTACCAAATTGGGCGTATGACGGAGCGAACGCCACACACCAATGGCAGCTACCGTGCTCCATCAAGCGGTGGCTGGAGAAGGAGTGAAAGTGCGGTATGAGGTGGTGTGTGAATCTGCTGCGACCGAGGCTTGCGTCATTATCTGAAACCTGGAGCCCTACAGACGCACGTCACCGTGCGCCGATAGCATTAATCAATGGTGCTTAGTAACCAACGCCTCGTATGCCACCCGAAGCCCGAATGGATTCGCCTGTTACCCCATGCGAGTCCTCGGACGCCAGGAAGACGGCCAGCGGTGCAATGTCTTCTGGTTCGCCGAATCGGCCTAGCGGCGTGCCCGCTATAAGTTTTTCGCCAAACTCACCGGCGAAGTTGCCTTCAGTCGCTGGGGTATTGGTGTGGCCGGGCAAGATCGAGTTGACCCTGATACCGCGCGGCCCAAGCTCTCTGGCCAAGGCGAACGTCAACGTATCGACCGCGCCCTTGGTGGCAGAGGTGTTGTCGAGCCCTAAAAATCTGTGATTGTCGTCCCTACAATCGTCTCGGCGAATCCGACGCCAAACACCCGCGCAGGCGTTTCAAAGCCTGGTCGTCGCTCACCGCCCAGCACCCGGCGTGCAGCCTCCACAGCGGCCAACGGTGTGTAGGTGTAGCCGTTGACGGTCTCGATCACTGAGCGCGCACTTGTGCCGTCAGCGCCAATGACTTCAGCCACGGCTCGGGCGCGGTGGGCTTCACGCTGCTCCGCGCTTGGGCCATTGGGCAGTTGTGAGAGATCGCCTTCAGGAAAGGCATCGCCGGTGATGTGCACGAACATGGAAATGTTGGGAATGCCGGTGGAGTGCCAGCCGGTGACCAGGTCACCGAAAGACAGTGGCGCGCACAGTGCCGGGCCGTCGCCAAAATCGAAGTGCTGCGGCTTCGTATCCGGGGTGGCGACCAGCAGTCCGTCCACTCGTGCCAAAAGGCCCGCGACAATGATCTCGCTGACACTCAACGCTGATCCCCGTGACATGGAGCCTGCGACATGTAGCGCCACCTTCAGGGTCTGCGGATCCTGCACACGGCGAGCGACATGCATCGCCAGGCAGTCTGTCGGCACCACATCCCAGCCGACTCCGGGCAGCAGCATGACACCCGCCTCGATAGCCTGAGCGCCAAGCCGTTCTGCCAGCCGATAGACATTGATCTCGGCCGTTATGTCCAGATAGTCGACCCCGGCCTTGATACAGGCCTGCATCAAGGCGTCCGCCGTCTGAGCAAAAGGCCCTGCGAAATTCAGCAGCGCACCGATGCCGTGCAGGGATTCGGCTGCTTGGGCATCAGGGGTGAACACTCGATAGGGCACGCCCAGTTGCGCAGCGAGTGACTCCAGCCTTTCTCCATTGCGGCCAGAGATCACAATGTCCAGCCCCTGCGCTTTGGCATGCTCGGCAGCCATGCGACCGGTATAGCCGGTCGCCCCGTAGATCATTAATTGATTCATTGTGCGTGCTGCCAGTTTTTGTAGACGAATTCGAGGCTGTAACCGTCCGGGTCAAGGACATTGGCGGCGTAATAATTCGGGTCGTAATACAGACGTGCGCCAGGTGCACCGTTGTCTACAGCGCCATTCTCCATAGCCGCCGCGTAAGCTGTGTTAACCTCGGCCTTGCTGTTCGCTACGAAGCCAACATGAACCGCCCGCCCCTCCACAACACCCTCGCGTAACCAGAAAAACACCCGCCCATTGGCACCGAAGCCCTTGAGGTCCGGGTGGCCTGGCGGACCGTCCTTGCCGTCGTAATCAAGCCTGCCGGTAATGCCAAGCGGGGTCAGTGTCGCCGTGTAGAAACGGATGGAACGATCAACGTCGCTTACCGAGATAAAAATATGATCAAGCATTGCGACTGCCTCGCTTTTCAGATGCTGATTTAGATTAAATACCCGCCCGCGACTTCGATAGTCTGGGCATTGATCCAGCTTCCTTCTTCGGACAGCAGCATGGCGATAACGCGAGCTACGTCCTCCGGCTCGCCCACCCGGCCAAGAGCGGTTTGCGATGCGAGTAAAGCTTCGAATTCGTCATTCAAGCCGCCAACGAGTTCGGTGCGGATCGCCCCCGGCGAGACGGAGTTGGCACGGATGCGCCGAGGGCCGAACTCCTTGGCCATGTAACGAGTCAACACGTCGAGTCCGCCCTTGAAAGCCGCATAAGGCGCGACGCCTGCCGTGGCCACTCGGGTCGTGGCGCTGGTCAGGTTGACGATGCTGGCGCCCTCTTCCATCAGCGGCAGCAAGGTTTGAGTCAGGAACAACGGGCCTTTGAGGTGAACGTTCAACAAGCAGTCAAACTGCGCCTCGGTGACCGATTCCAGGGGATGGAACAAGCCATGGCCCGCGTTGTTCACCAGACCGCCGAGCGTTGCCACACCCCAGGTTGTCTGTAAGGTGAGCACCACCGTTTCTCGGAAGTGCTCGAAGCTGCTCACATCAGCAACGTCCAGTTCAAGCGCCACGGCCTTGCCGCCCGATGTCTGGATACGCTGGGCAACAGCGGTTGCCGAATCAGCATGGCTTTTGTAGGTGAGGATGACCCCCATGCCGCGTCGAGCACAATGTTCGGCCGTGCTGGCGCCGATGCCCCGGCTGCCACCGGTGATGACGATAACGCTCATGCGCTGCTCCAATGTCACTGAGATGAGTCACCACAGTAACCATCGCCTTCGCAACGAGCGCAGCCGTTCCTACTCGAATCCTGCCTGTTTCTGCTTTTTGCTTGCCTGGGCGTATCAGCCTGGGTTCAGATGTTCCCCATGACAAACCAACTGAATGAACTTCGCTCGCTGGCTTCCCGTGCCAAAAACCGCCGCACGGAGACGGGCATCCCACGTGTAGCCATGGTCCAGGGCGAAATCCCTGAACACCTGCTGGCCGCCGTTTACGACCCGATGATCAACCTGATCCTGCAAGGCAGTAAATCAATGACCATCGGCGACCGCACGCTTCGCTATGACCCGGCGACTTATTTCGTCATGTCCATCGAGTTGCCTGCGGTCGGTCAAGTACACCCTGCCTCTTCCGGTGAGCCTTACCTGGCAGTCAGCCTGACACTCGACCCGACGGTCCTGGCGACTCTACTGTCCGACCTGCCAAAGCCCATCGGGCAATACGACAAGGATGCAGGCTTTTCGGTAGCCGCCGTGACGCCCGACTTGATGGATGCCTGGGTGCGCATGCTTCGATTGATGACCCGGCCTGAAGAAATTGCGGCCCTGGCGCCTGTATACGAACGGGAGATTTTGTACCGTGTTTTACAAGGCCCACACGGCTGGATGCTGCGGGACATCGCGGCACCCGATAGCGCCATGGCTCGGGTCAGCCTGGCCATTCAGTACATTCGCCGGGAGTTTGCCGAGTCCATCCGGGTGGAGATACTGGCACAACGCGCTGCGATGAGCGTGTCAGCCTTTCACCGTCACTTCAAAGCCGTCACCGCGCTTAGCCCGTTGCAATATCAAAAAAGGGTTCGACTACTTCAGGCTCGTACGTTGCTGGTGGCCAACGCCAAAAGTGTTACTAACGCGGCCTTTGAGGTCGGCTATGAAAGCGCTACCCAGTTCAGCCGCGATTACGCACGGGTATTTGGCTTACCGCCGGCACGAGATGCCGCGAGGATACTTGAGGAAACCCGAGGCGAGAGAAGGTAGGAAAAAAAAAATGACTATTAACCCCGTCACGTATTGAGTCGGCTTGGCAGTCGGTCTTTGTCAGGACCAAGCTATAGGGTCAAGAGTTCATTGTTTTGATAGCTGCTCCTTGACGAGAGACAGCTATCGGCCCAAGAACAGTCATTCAGCGATAGCAATGTTAATGAGTGTCACCTTTCACGCTCACTGATTGCAGCCAATCCACAAAGGCCCTCATATAGACTGGTTTGTCAGCATCGAGCGGTACTAATGCATGGTAGGTCGAGCCGAGGACGCACAAAGAGGGAAACGGCTTCTGTAACCGTCCGGCTGCACATTCAGCCTCTAGCGTTGGAAAGGGGCCTATTCCGAAACCGAGCCCATCAACTACTGCCTGTAAGGTCACAAAATAATGGTCGAACCGCAACGTTCGACTGGCTCGAAGCATAGGCAGGTTCGAAGCCTCTGCCCAGGATTCCCAGTCACCTGGACGGGTTTCGGTCGTCAACCAAGTCTGGTCGGCCAGTTGCTCTACCGTCTTGATGCCTGTTCTGGCGAGCAGAGATGGGCTCGCAATCACCGTGTTGGACTCCCTGAACAATGGCAATGCCTGAAATTGGCCACCGTTTGGTACGCCCCGTCTGATCGCCACGTCAAAACTTCCCGTTAACGCAGGTTGTGTCGAAAGCACGGTCGAAACGCGTACGTCCACTCCAGGGCACTTTTGCGCAAATGAAGGTAAGCGAGGGATAAGCCAGCGCATCGCGACTGTGGCGGGGGCGCTGACCCGGATGATCTTTAGCTGGCGGGTTTTGCCGTAGCGTTCTGCGGCGTCCGCTATGTGATCGAACGCGGCGCTGATTTCTCGGGCGAGCGCCCGCGCATGGGGAGACGCCACCATGCTCTGCCCGTCACGCACAAACAGCGGCTGACCGAGCCATTCCTCCAGGGTCGCGATTTGCCGGCTAACCGCGCCGTGAGTCAGGTTCAGCTCACGACACCGACGATTGTTATCTGCGTCGACGGATGCGAGCAGGAATATATCAACCAGGCGATCCAGGCCGGACAGGCGCCGTTTCTCGCAGAGCTAACCGGTTTCGGCACGGTGTTAACCGGTGACTGCGTGGTTCCATCGTTCACTAACCCGAACAACCTGTCGATCGTTACCGGCGCACCGCCGTCCGTTCACGGTATTTGCGGCAACTTCTTTTTTGACCAGGAGACGCAAGAGGAGGTTTTGATGAACGACGCGAAGTACCTTCGCGCGCCGACTATTCTTGCCGAGATGGCCAGAGCGGGTCAGCTCGTCGCAGTGGTGACCGCAAAGGACAAATTGCGCAACCTGCTCGGGCATCAGTTAAAAGGTATCTGCTTCTCGGCTGAAAAAGCCGATGAAGTGAATCTGCTGGAACACGGTATTGAGAACATTGTGGAAAGAGTCGGCATGCCCGTGCCTTGCGTGTACAGCGCGGAGCTTTCGGAGTTCGTGTTTGCCGCAGGGCTCTCTTTACTGACTAATGAACGCCCCGATTTTATGTATTTGTCTACAACCGATTATGTACAGCACAAGCATGCGCCGGGCACACCCCAAGCCAATGCGTTCTACGTGATGATGGACAGCTACTTCAAGCGTTATCACGAGGAAGGCGCGATAGTGGCGATTACGGCGGATCATGGAATGAATGCCAAGACCGATGCGATAGGTCGCCCGAACATCTTATATTTGCAAGACCTTCTGGACGCCCGTTACGGCGCGCAGCACGCGCGAGTGCTGCTGCCGATTACCGACCCGTACGTGGTGCATCACGGTGCGCTGGGATCTTATGCGACGGTTTATTTGCACGACGCAGGACAGCAGCGCGATGTCCTGGACTTTCTCGCTGGCATCGCTGGTGTCGAGGCAGTTTTGACCCGTACGCAAGCCAGCCAGCGTTTCGAACTGCCCGAAGACCGGATTGGCGATCTAGTGGTACTCGCAGAACGGTTGACGGTGCTTGGAAGTGCTGCCGACAAACACGACTTGTCCGGATTGACGGTGCCCTTGCGTTCACACGGTGGTGTATCCGAGCAAAAAGTACCCCTCATATTCAACCGTAAGTTAGTCGGTATCGATAACCCCAGTCGCCTGCGTAATTTCGACATTATCGATATCGCGCTCAACCATCTTGCTTAATCCTGAACCGGTCATCGGCCATATGATCGATTTAACCGGAAGTACGTCGATCATTTTTCCGACGGTAGCGGGACTCTGTGCGGCGAGCGCGGTATTATCGTTATTGATTGAGCGCTAACCACATTTAGTGCACGGATCGTAACGCCATAAGCGTCACGATTCCGTGTGGCCCCGAACGATTCATGATGGCGTTGCTGATCCCCACGGACCTGCCTTCACTGCGCGCGTATGCGGTGGACATCAAGGATGCAGAGCCGGCCTTTGTCACCCAAGGGGAAATACCGGCCTGGCTCGCGCCAGAACACGTCTACCCTCACAATACGCCATGCAGCATTCATCTTGTGCCAGGCGCATCGACATTTTTTTGCGTTAATGTACCGGAGAACTTCCATGCTCAAGCGCCCCCTGGCATTGGCCGTCGGCTTGACTTTGTCATTTTGCAACTTGCTGGCGCAGGCCGCCGACACCCTGAAAGTCAGCGCAATTCCCGATGAGGCCCCTACCGAACTGCTCCGCAAGTTCAAGCCGCTTGGCGCCTATCTGGAACAACAAATAGGCATGAAAGTCGAGTTCGTGCCGGTGAGTGACTATCCGGCCGTGGTCGAGGCGCTGGCCACCGACCGGATCGACATGGCCTGGCTGGGCGGCTTCACATTCGTGCAGGCACGCCTGAAAACCGGCAATGCCATACCGCTGGTACAGCGCGAACAGGACGCTCAATTCACCAGCAAGTTCATCACCGCCGACCCAGCCGTCAAGTCGCTGGCCGACCTCAAGGGCAAGACCTTTGCATTCGGCTCGGTGTCCTCCACTTCAGGCAGTCTCATGCCGCGTTACTTCATGCTGAAGGACGGCATCAAGCCGGAAACCTACTTTAGCCGCGTGGGCTACTCCGGTGCCCATGACGCCACCGTCGCCTGGGTCCAGGCCGGCAAGGTGGACGCCGGCGTACTTAACGCCAGCGTGTGGGAAAAACTGGTCGCCGCCGGCAAAGTCGACACCACCAAGGTCAAAGTGTTTGCGACCACTCCAGCCTACTTCGACTACAACTGGACGGTGCGCGGGACCCTCGACCCGGCGCTGGCGGCCAAGATCAAGGCAGCCTTCCTTGCTCTCGATCCGGCGAAGCCTGCGGACAAGGAGATTCTGGATCTGCAGGCCGCCAGCCGGTTCATCGAAACCAAGCCTGAAAACTACAAGGGCATCGAGGAAGCCGCACGCGCCGCCGAACTGCTCAAATGACGTTGCATCTGACCCAGGTCAGCCTTACCCACGCCAACGGCGTCCAGGCGCTACGTGGCGTCGACCTGCACATCGCTGCCAGCGAACAGGTCGCCATCATCGGCCCGTCCGGCGCGGGTAAGTCGAGCCTGCTCAACCTGCTGGCCACCGCCCTGCGACCGGACAACGGTGAGCTGCAGGTGCTCGGTCAGCGCGCCTGGCAGCTGTCTGCCCGTCAGCGTCAGCGTCTGCGCGCGCGCATCGGTCTGATACACCAATCACCTCCCCTGCCACCGCGCCAGCGCGTGGTCACCGCGGTTCTGGCCGGTAAGCTGGGTCAGTGGGGTCTGGGCAAGAGCCTGTTGAACCTGCTGCATCCGCTGGATATTCCGGGCGCTCGCGCCGCACTGGCCAGGCTGGACCTGAGCGAAAAGTTGTTCGCGCTATGCCAGCAACTGTCCGGTGGACAGCTACAGCGCGTGGGCATTGCCCGCGTATTGTATCAAGCGCCCGAGGTGTTGCTGGCCGATGAGCCGGTATCGGCCATGGATCCGGTGTTGGCCCAGCACACGCTTTCGGTGCTCTGTCGCCACGCCCGGGAGCAAAACGTTACCCTGGTCGCCAGCCTGCATGCGGTGGAGCTGGCCCTGGCGAACTTTTCTCGCATTATTGGCTTACGTGATGGACAAATCCTGTTCGACCTTGCGGCCAACGCTGTCGACCAAGCGTTGCTCGACAAGCTCTACGCCAACGAGCAGCTGCAATTCTCGCCGGTTCCTCCGGCGCCCTTGAGTGTGCAGATTCCCCGATGCTGACCTCTGGCACCCGCGATCCGGCCGCCCTGCCCCGCCTGCTGCTCACTCTGCTGGCCCTTGCCCTGCTGTGGCCGGGCATCCACTTCAGCGAGTTGGACCTGAGCGTACTGGTAGCAAGTGACAGTCAGAGCGAGATCGGCAAGTTCGTATCAGCCTTCTGGCCACCAGCCCACGGCGAGGAGTTCATTGCGCTGTTGTTGCAAGCCACCCTGCAGACCCTGGCCATCGCCACGGCCGGCATGGCCCTGGCATTGTTGTTGGCAGTCCCCGCCAGTCTGCTGGCCAGTCGTGCTCTGTCGCTGTCTGCTGCCTCCCGTGCCGGCCACCCGAGCTATTGGGGGCAACTGCTGCGGTGGCCTGTACGCGGTTTACTGATCTTCCTGCGCAGCGTGCCGGAAATCGTCTGGGCCCTGCTGTTCGTGCGCGCTGTCGGCCTCGGCCCGACTGCCGGGGTACTGGCGATTGCCATTACCTACAGCGGCATGTTGGGCAAGGTCTACGCGGAAATTTTCGAGTCGGTCGACCAGCGCCCGGCCCACGCGCTACTGCAGTCCGGCAGCGGTCGGCTCGCGGCCTTTTGCTACGGGATCCTGCCCAATGTCGCTGCGGAGCTGCTGTCGTACACGGTGTACCGCTGGGAATGCGCGATCCGCGCCTCGGTGGTGATGGGGTTCGTCGGTGCCGGTGGCCTGGGCCAGCAAATGGATCTGTCGTTGCGCATGTTCGCCGGCGGTGAAGTGGCCAGTCTGTTATTGACGTTCCTCGTCCTGGTGCTGTTTGCCGATCAACTCAGCCGCCTGCTGCGCTGGAGGCTGGCATGAATCGCCTGATCAACCTGATCCTTCTCCTCTGCATCGGCGCCGCGATCGTCGCCTCGTTCACCTACCTGGGCATCGAACTCGGCGAGCTGGCCGGCAGCGACAACCTGAGGCAGATGGGCGCCTATGCACAGCGTTTTCTCAGCCCGGACCTGAGCAACAGCCATCTGCAAGCCATCGGCCATGGCGCCCTGGAAACCATCGCCATGTCCGCCCTTGGCACCCTGCTCGCGGCGGTGCTCGGCCTGCTGTTGGCACTGCCCGCGGCCGGGCGATTCGGCTGGCCGTTCAAGAGCGCGTCGCGCCTTGTGCTCAACGCCCTGCGCGCGGTGCCGGAACTGGTGTGGGCCGCGCTGATGGTCCTTGCCGCCGGGCTCGGCCCCAATGCTGGAACCCTGGCATTAGCCCTGCACACCACCGGCGTGCTCGGCCGGCTGTTCGCCGAAGCGCTGGAAAACACCCCGCCAGAACCGGCCGAAGCAATCCGTTTGCAGGGCGCCAATGCCGTATGGGCTTTCTGTTACGGCACACTGCCCAACCTGTTACCACAGCTCCTGGCCTACATCCTGTACCGCTGGGAAAACAATATCCGCATGGCCAGTGTGCTCGGCTTCGTCGGCGCCGGGGGTTTGGGGCAAATGCTCTATGTCAGCCTCAGCCTGTTCCAGGAAGCTCAAGCCAGCACGGTTATTCTGGCCATGCTGTTACTGGTATTCGCCGTCGATACATTGAGCAGCTGGAGCCGTCAACGGTGGGTCAAGGCCTGACTGCTTTTGCAGAACGGATGTATCTGCAAGGCGCCCAGTCGTAGTTGAGCAGCCGATACTCGGCGTTGGGTCATTGTCACGTAGGCTGCGATGAGGCTAAGGCACCATTTTTTTCGCCGGCGGCCGCTCGCTGAGCCGGGCCGCCGGACAAGGCCGCGGACTCAGCCCTTGGCCGCCATCGCGGTAACTTCCACGCGCATGCCTTCGACTGCCAGGGCGGCCACGCCAACGGCGGCGCGAACCGGCCAGGGCTTGGCGAAGAAGCGCTGGTAGACCTCGTTGAAGGCGGCACGGTCGGCCATGTCGGTGAGGTAGATGGTCAGATGCAGGACCCGGTCCATGGAACTGCCGGCGCGCTCCAGCGCTGACTTCAGCGCCTGCAGGGTGCACTCGCTCTGCTCAATGATGCCGCCCAGCTCCAGGCTACCGTCGGCGCGGGTGGGAATCTGAGTGGAGACCAGCAGGCCTTTGATACCAGCGACGTCGCTGGAGATGGACTCCGGGTCGGGGTCGGGGAGGAAGGTGAGGTCGTGGTTTGCCATGGGGATCTCTTGCTCGAGGGGATAAAGGGGGCGGCCGGCTCGACATTGTCAGCGGCGTCGGTCAGCCAAGCCCACTGCGGTGTTTAATGAGGCAACGGCTTTTGCGCGGCCAGTTTACAGCCCTATCGTCGGCTATGCTGGTGAGCAGACGTGAAAACCTTGGGCGACGTCGCGGTGGAAAACGCCCAAGGCTTGCTGCATCGATTTCCGTGCGGCACCAGTCAATTGAACATTCAGGTCTAAAATTGAGTAGGCGCTGGTGTTACAGCGTCCAACAGTCCACATCAGAGGATTCGCCATGAGTACCCTGACGATCGAAGGCTGGTGCAAACCCAGCGGTGCGCAAAAGTCCATCCCAGTGGGCGAAATCCATTTTTACGTCGATGGCGATCTCCATCTGCGTCTGGAGCAGGCCGAAGAACACCTGGAAAAGACCCACGAGCCGGAAGTCATGGTCGATGTCGATATGAATACGCTGGAATTGATCCTGCCGGAGGGATATGGCCCTCTATCCGACTGCCAGATGCGTGTCTATTTGCATGAGGAGCGTGGCCATTTCCATCTGGTCGGGCATCGGGCGAGTGATGGCAGCTTGATCTATACCAACGCGGTTCTGGTTGCTCAGCTGCTTTAGCCATTACTCGGTCCAGGTGCACGGACGCGCCAGCCGTGACCGGCGGGAATAGGCCCGGTGTGTGTAAAAGCGTTCGTCGGGATGCGCCAGGCCCTACTGCTGCTTTTAGACCTTGACGCCGCCAACCCTGCATGCAGGGGGTGCTATACTTCGCTGTGATTGCATGAAGTGTGCAACGTTCTCCACGGGTACAGATACCAACTGCAAATCTCAGTTAACCGCTGCAAGACAGAGGAGGTCTACAGCAGACACGAGATGGGAGGTGTGGCATGAATCGACACTATTACATCAGTGACAATCTCGACGATCTTGAAACCGTTGAAAATGAATTGGAAGCCAACGGCATCAATACCGAACAAATTCATGTGCTCAGTGAACACGTTGCTGATGTTG
>NZ_CABVHY010000057.1 GCF_902497875.1 Pseudomonas fluorescens | reverse complement strand
TTGGTCTGTGCAGGATTGACGACGCAGACCCGATAGCCCTTGTTGTACAAGAACTCGGCCAGCGCTTCATGGTAGATGCCGGTGGCCTCCATCACGATCAAGGCTGAAGGCTCGACATGCTTCTGCAGCCAGGCGTGGAACTCCTCGAACCCCTTGATTGCATTGGCCAGCTTGGCTTTGGTTTTATGTTTGCCGTTAGGCAGGTATTTGGCGATGTCAAAGGTGTGTTTAGCGGCGTCGACGCCAACATAATCGGACATGATCGTCTCCAATTGGATCAATTGTGATCATCACTGCACTCTGTCCAACCTTGCGAATGCGGGCTCTCGCCAGAGACGGGCCCAAGATACCGTTCGAACTATACGAGTGAGTGTGGAGGGTTGGAGCACGATCTACGTCGCAGGCTCTAGGCCTAAGGAGCTGCACGGCTTCCAGATCCCTCCCTCGATGATCAGTCGAGAACTATCGCTCCTGGCGGAGCGATAGTCGAGATACAAGGAGCTGCCGAAGGCTGCGATCTTTTGATCTTTTTAGTATGTAAACGCGACATTGAAATGTCGTATATCGGACAGTTCGCACCCTAACAGTGCGTTTTTCGCTCAAATTCGTTAGGCTAGCAGCCATTTTTGCGTCCGCTTCCCACAAGGAAGCTGCGCGCTTAACGGGTCAGTCCTATACGGACCGACAGCATTTCCCTCACCCATAGGGAAATCCCCCTCTAAATTCCGATTCAGTAGTGTGGTATTTCCTTAATGAAAGTGTTGAAAGGCCAGGACATCCTGGCACTTGGTTTTATGACGTTTGCCCTGTTCGTCGGGGCC
Organism: Pseudomonas fluorescens; assembly: GCF_902497875.1. Lineage (GTDB taxonomy): Bacteria > Pseudomonadota > Gammaproteobacteria > Pseudomonadales > Pseudomonadaceae > Aquipseudomonas > Aquipseudomonas fluorescens_BR. The sequence goes on along the minus strand of NZ_CABVHY010000057.1, from coordinate 22,140 downwards.
GGCAACATCATCTTCCCACCTATCGTCGGTTTGCAGTCCGGGCCTCATGTCTGGATGGCGGCGCTGGGCTTTCTGATCACCGCGGTCGGTTTGCCGGTGATCACCGTGGTTGCCCTGGCCAAGGTCGGTGGCGCGATGGATGCGTTGAGCAGCCCGATCGGCAAAGTCGCGGGCGGTTTGTTGGCTGCGGTGTGCTATCTGGCCGTCGGTCCATTGTTCGCCACACCGCGCACCGCCACCGTATCCTTCGAAGTGGGCCTGGCGCCGTTGACCGGCGAGAGCCCGCTGGCGCTGTTCCTCTACAGTTCGGTGTACTTCCTGCTGGTGTTCTTCATTTCGCTGTACCCGGGCCGCCTGCTGGATACCGTGGGGCGTTTCCTGGCTCCGATGAAGATCATTGCGCTGGCGGCACTGGGTATTGCGGCATTTGCCTTGCCAGCCGGTGACGTCGGCACCGCCACCCCGGAATACGTTGCCGCGCCGTTCTCCCAAGGCTTCATCAATGGTTACCTGACCATGGATACCCTCGGTGCGCTGGTGTTCGGCATTGTCATCGTCAACGCCATTCGTTCCCGTGGTGTCGAGTCGCCGGCGCTGATTACCCGTTACGCGATCATCGCCGGGTTGATTGCCGGTGTGGGTCTGGCGCTGGTTTACGTCAGCCTATTCCGTCTCGGTTCGGGCAGCCATGAAGTGGCCGCGGGTGCCGCCAACGGCGCGGCCGTATTGCACGCTTATGTGCAACACACCTTCGGCTCCCTGGGCAGCGGTTTTCTTGCGGTGCTGATCTCCCTGGCCTGCCTGGTGACAGCGGTTGGTCTGACCTGCGCCTGCGCCGAATACTTCAGCCGGGTCCTGCCACTGTCCTACAAGACGCTGGTGATCATCCTGGCGGTGTTCTCGCTGCTGGTGTCCAATCTGGGCCTGACCAAACTGATCGCGTTCTCGATCCCGGTACTGACCGCGATCTACCCGCCGTGCATCGCCTTGGTTGCACTGAGCTTCTGCAAGGACTTCTGGCATGAGCAGGGGCGGATCGTCGGCCCGGTGATGCTGGTATCGTTCCTGTTCGGCCTGATCGACGCGCTGAAGGGCGCGGGTTTGGCGGACTGGATGCCGAGCCAGCTGTCGCACTTGCCGATGAGCGAGCAAGGCCTGGCCTGGCTGGTGCCGGCGGTGATGACCCTGGTGGTCGCTGTGGTTTGCGATCGTCTGCTCGGTAAGCGCGCCGAAGCCCTGGCTTAAGCTTTAAGATCCGCCACAAGCGGGTCTCAAGCAAAAACAGAAATGCCCCGTATCAATCGATACGGGGCATTTTTTATGGGCGTGAGGCAGTGTCTTTTTCCTTGCGCTAACGTCGAAGCACTGCAAAGCCCTTTGTGGGAGCGAGCTTGCTCGCGATGAGGGCCTGACATTCAGATCGATTTTGACTGATAGTCCGCAATCGCGAGCAAGCTCGCTCCCACAGGTTACCGGCCATCCGTATCTACATCACAAGGACCTGCATGTCGTTCATTCACGCGAATCTGATCCACATCCTCGCCGCGCTCTGGTTCGTCATCTGTTGGGGCGGCTATACCCGTTATGCCACGTGGAAGGGCCGCGACACCGCGTGCCTGGCCAGTGTGCTGCATTTATATCGCGAAGACTGGATGCGCCGCATGCTGCTGCGTGACAACCGCATTGCCGATGCCAGTGTGATCGGCAATCTGGAGCGTAATGCGTCGTTCTTTGCCTCGAGCACCCTGATTATCCTGGCCGGTATTCTCACTGTGCTCGGCGCTTCCGAGCGGGCGGTGTCACTGCTGGCGGACATTCCAATGGTGCAACAGGCCTCTCAAGGCATGTCGGAGATCAAGCTGCTGTGCCTGGCGGTAGTCTTTGTCTATGCCTTCTTTACGTTCAGCTGGTGCATGCGCCAGTACAACTTCGCGGCGATTCTGGTCGGCTCGGCGCCAATGATTGGCGAGCGGCATGTCTCCGAACAGGAGCGCAAGGCGTTTGCCATGCGTGCCGCGCGAGTCATCTCGCTGGCTGCCAACCAGTTCAACTTCGGTCTGCGCTCTTACTACTTCGGCATGACCATGCTGGCCTGGTTCGTCAGCCCCTGGCTGTTCATGCTGATGAGTGCCGGGGTGGTGTTCGTGCTGTATCGCCGGGAATTTCATTCCGACGTATTGGATGTCATGGTCTATACCCCTACTGAGGCGCCTTTGCCCGAGGTGGTCAAGGAGATCAACTAATGAGTATTCCGTTCTGGTGCGTGTTTATCAGCGCGCTGCTGATTATCATCGCCAAGATTCCGGTCGCCAGGGAAATGCAGGCGCTGGGCGGTTATGACAACCATTCGCCGCGCAACCAGCAGGCACAATTGACCGGTTTCGGGGCTCGCGCACTGGCAGCCCATCAAAACAGTTTCGAGGCCTTCATGCTGTTCGCGGCGGGGGTGTTGATGGCGCACACCACGCAGACGGCGGGATGGCTGATCGATTTGTTGGCAATCATCTTCGTGATCGCCCGGGTGCTTTACCTGCTCTGCTATTGGACGGACCTGGCCTGGCAGCGCAGTCTGGTTTGGGGTATCGGATTTGTCTGCACGCTGTTATTGATGCTTAGTCCAACTTTTCGCACTGTTCTGATCTGAACAATTTGCGGACAAAGAAAAGCCCGCACAAGGCGGGCTTTACCTGGACGAGCTAAAACCGGATTAGTTGGTTTTAGGCGCCGTTGCCGGAGCGGTCTCTTCGGTAGCTGCTTTGTTCGATTCAGCCTGAGCTTTGGCAGCTTCGGCGTTTTCTTTCGCAGCGTCGTTCACTTTATCCTGAGCTTCGTTCATTTTTTGCTGAGCTTCCTCAGAATGTTTGGCTGCATCTTGAGCTTTGTCCTCGGATTTTTTATCGCAGGCAGCGAGACCGAGGGTAGCGGTCAACATCAAGGCAATAGCTAAAGTCTTACGCATGGGGTGTTTCTCCTTAGTGAAGATATCTTCTGGCCTTTCGAGCACAGGCTCACAGGTTAAGTTCCTTGAAAGGCATAGATATATTAAGACCGCCGATCATGGAACTTTTACCTGAATCGATAATTGCACCACAGCGATACTAAGAAGAGAGTTAACCAAATGCCGCAAAACCTTGTTTTTGAACGCGCGACGCGCTTCCTGTCGGCCCTTAGGCACTGTCAGGTGCTGGGGATCGGCGTTTCCAGCGCCTCGACGGACGGCATCACGCTGATTCTGCCTTACAGCCCGCACGTAGTCGGCAATCCGCTCACCGGAGTAATACACGGAGGCGCAATTACTTCCCTGATGGACACCGCCTGTGGCATGGCGACCTTGTGCGTATTACCGGAATTCGAGGTTTGTCCGACCCTCGACCTGCGCATTGACTACATGCATCCCGCTGAACCCCACAAGGATGTTTATGGCTTTGCCCAGTGCTATCGAGTGACTACCGACGTGATATTCGCTCGCGGCTTTGCCTATCAGGATGACCCTGAGCAACCGATCGCTCATGTAGTGGGTACCTTTATGCGCATGGGCAAGGGCATTAAAGGAACAAAAGTTTTTGGCGGCGCAATCAGTGGCGGTGCGGTATGACGGACACATTCAAGGAACAACTGCAACAGGCTCATGCGCAGGGCGATTACGCCGCACTGCTGGAGTGGATCCCCTATGCCAAACTGATTGGAGTCGAGTGCTCGCGACTGGGAGATGAGTTGCTGTTTCGTCTGCCGGCGAACAAGGACAACATTGGTAATCCTATATTGCCAGCCATCCATGGTGGGGTCATTGCCGGGTTCATGGAGCTCGCCGCGGCCCTGCATCTGCTGGTCTTCACCGGGTCGCCCGGGGTGCCGAAGATTATCGACTTTTCCCTCGACTACCTGCGTGCCGGGCAGTTTCGCGACACTTTTGCCAAATGCCAGGTCTGCCGTCAGGGCCGACGCGTGGCCAACGTGGCAATCACTGCGTGGCAGACCACTGAGGCCGAGCCTATCGCCACGGCTCGCGCACATTTCAAGATTGAAGAGACACCAGGGTCTTGAAATCCTCGTCTTAGCCCCCAACTTTGATGACATCCCGCCGCCACCCATGCAGGGCGCGGCCAATGCCATCCAATTGGAGTTTGATGACCATGAGCGTGGAAACTCAAAAGGAAACCCTGGGCTTCCAGACCGAGGTAAAGCAGCTGCTGCACCTGATGATCCATTCGCTGTATTCCAACAAGGAAATTTTCCTTCGCGAATTGATCTCGAACGCCTCTGACGCAGTCGACAAATTACGTTTCGAGGCGCTGTCCAAGCCAGATTTGCTGGAAGGTGGCGCCGAGCTGAAAATCCGTGTGAGCTTCGACAAGGACGCTAAAACCGTCACCCTCGAAGACAACGGCATCGGCATGAGCCGCGAAGATGCGATCACCCACCTGGGGACCATCGCCAAGTCCGGCACCGCCGACTTCATGAAGCACCTCTCGGGCGATCAGAAAAAAGATTCGCACCTGATCGGTCAGTTCGGTGTCGGTTTCTACTCCGCGTTCATCGTTGCCGATAAAGTCGAGGTGTTCAGCCGCCGTGCCGGCCTCGCTGCCAGCGAAGGCGTGCACTGGTCGTCCAAGGGCCATGGCGAGTTCGACGTCGCGACCTTGGAGAAAGCCGATCGCGGTACCCGCATCGTGCTGCACCTGAAATCCGGTGAAGACGAGTTCGCCGATGGCTGGCGACTGCGCAATATCATCAAGAAGTACTCCGACCATATCGCGTTGCCGATCGAGCTGCCGAAAGAACAGGCTGCCAAAGAAGGCGAAGAGGCACCAGCGCTTGAATGGGAAACCGTCAACCGCGCCAGCGCCCTGTGGACTCGCCCTCGCACTGAAGTGAAAGACGAGGAATACCAGGAGTTCTACAAACACGTCGCCCACGATTTCGAGAACCCGCTGAGCTGGAGCCATAACAAGGTCGAAGGCAAGCTGGAATACACCTCGCTGCTCTACGTACCGACCCGCGCCCCGTTCGACCTGTACCAGCGTGAAGCGCCGAAAGGCCTGAAGCTGTACGTGCAGCGCGTGTTCGTGATGGATCAGGCCGAGTCGTTCCTGCCGCTGTACCTGCGCTTCACCAAGGGCATTGTCGACTCCAACGACCTGTCGCTGAACGTGTCGCGGGAAATCCTGCAGAAAGACCCGATCATTGACTCCATGAAGTCGGCGCTGACCAAGCGTGTGCTCGACATGCTGGAAAAACTGGCGAAGAACGAGCCTGAGCAATACAAGGGCTTCTGGAAGAACTTCGGCCAGGTCATGAAAGAAGGCCCGGCTGAAGACTTCGCCAACAAAGAGAAGATCGCCGGCCTGCTGCGTTTTGCCTCGACTCACGAAGAGGGCGGCGAGCAAGTGGTTGCACTGGCCGACTACCTGGCTCGTGCCAAGGAAGGCCAGGACAAGATCTACTACCTGACTGGCGAAACCTACGCGCAGGTCAAGAACAGCCCGCACCTGGAAGTCTTCCGCAAGAAAGGCATCGAAGTGCTGCTGTTGACCGATCGTATCGACGAGTGGCTGATGAGCTACCTCAGCGACTTCGACGGCAAGGGCTTTGTCGACGTGGCGCGCGGCGACCTGGACCTGGGCAATCTGGACTCGGAAGAGGACAAGAAAGCTGCAGAAGAAGTCGCGAAGACCAAAGAAGGACTGGTCGAACGCATCAAAACCGCGTTGGGCGAGGCTGTCAGCGAAGTACGGGTTTCCCACCGGCTGACCGAATCTCCGGCAATCCTGGCGATCGGCGAGCAGGACCTGGGCATGCAGATGCGCCAGATCCTCGAAGCCAGCGGCCAGAAAGTCCCGGATTCGAAGCCGATTTTCGAGTTCAACCCAACTCACCCGTTGATCGAGAAACTCGACAACGAGCAGGGCGAAGAGCGTTTCGGCGACCTCTCGCACATTCTCTTCGATCAGGCTGCCCTGGCCGCCGGGGACAGCTTGAAAGACCCGGCCGCCTATGTCCGCCGGTTGAACAAGTTGCTGGTTGAGCTGTCGGTTTAACAAGGTTGTTAAAAAAACCCGCTTCGGCGGGTTTTTTTTATCTGCTGATCCGTTAACAGGAGTCTGAAATGAGCCAAGTCATTGTTCGTTCCGTGGTCTACCAGATCGATGGCCAACCCTATGAAAGTCGTGTGGCGTTTGATGCCAGCCGGAAGGACCCGCGACCGGGCCTGCTGATGGCGCCAAACTGGATGGGTGTTGGCGCGGGGGCCGAAGAAATTGCCGAGTCGGTAGCCGGCAAAGGCTATGTGGTGTTGATTGCCGATCTTTATGGTCAGGCGCTTCGCCCACAAAATGCCGATGAAGCGGGCGCGGCGATGATGCCATTGAAAAATGATCGGGCCTTGCTGCGCAAGCGTATGCAGGCGGCGTTCGAGGCGCTGCAACATCAGGGCGAAGCGGCTGTTGATAGCTCGAAACTGGCGACCTTCGGTTTCTGCTTCGGCGGTTGCTGCTCACTGGAGCTGGCCCGCACCGGCGCGCCATTGAAAGCCGCCGTGTCGTTTCACGGCACCCTGGATACGCCTGATCCGGCGGATGCGAAGAACATCAAAGGTTCGGTGCTGGTGCTGCACGGGGCCAGCGATCCGCTGGTTCCCAAGGAACAGCTACCGGCCTTTGAAGACGAGATGAATGCCGCCGGTGTCGACTGGCAACTGCTCAGCTACGGCGGCGCGGTGCATTCCTTCACCGATCCGCAGGCCAATATGCCGGGCAAGATGATGTATGACGCCAGGACCGCAAGCCGGGCGTTTTTGTCGATGCACAATTTACTGGATGAGGTGTTCAAGGGCTGATTTCGGTTTCGACGCATAAAGATCAAAAGATCGCAGCCTGCGGCAGCTCCTACAAAAGAATCGGCGCCAACCCGGTCCATGTAGGAGCTGCCGCAGGCTGCGATTTTTTAGGGCCGCTGGCTTTCTACATTTAGAGCGGTGTCGGCGCGGCTCGACCCACAGGCAACTCGATCCGCTCAGTCTCTCCCGGCACTGTCGGCCAATCCCCGGCCGCCCAGCGTGCGCGGGCCTGGTCGATCAGCGCGGGATCGCTGGCGACAAAATTCCAGTTGATCCGCCGTGGCCCGTCCATCGGGGCGCCGCCAAACAGCACTGCGTGACAATCGCTTTGCGCGAACAGGGTCATGACTTCCCCGGCAGGCAAAACCACCAGCGAATGTGCTTCAACGGGCTCGCCATCCAGCTGTGCGTCACCGTCAAGCACATACAGCGCGCGTTCTTCGTGCTCATCGGGGATCAGCAGCGTGGTTGCCGTCTGCAGGCGCAGTTCGGCGTACAGGGTAGGGGAGAGCACCGGTACCGGAGACTCCAGGCAAAAGCCTGAACCGGCAATCATCCGGATCTGCACCCCGAGGTTATCGCTGACCGGCAGGCTGTCGGCCGGGTAGTGGCTGTAATGGCCCGGGCCTTGTTCGTGTTCTTTCGGCGAGGCCAGCCAGATTTGCAAGCCATGCATGCTGAAGCCACTGGCCTTGAGGGATTCCGGGGTGCGCTCGACATGGGCAATGGCACTGCCCGCCGTCATCCAGCTGACCTCGCCCGGTTTCACCCGTTGATCCGAGCCGAGGCTGTCCTTGTGCTGGATTTCCCCTTCGAACAGATAGGTCAGAGTCGACAGGCCGATATGCGGATGCTGACGGATGTTCATGCCTTTGCCCGCCGGATAGCGGGTCTGGAGCATATGGTCAAAAAACACGAAGGGTCCGACGCTGCGGCACTTGGCCGACGGCAGCGGACGCAGAATAGGTTGACCTTCGACATCCTCGGCGCGAGGGCGGATCACAGTCGGTGTGTTCATGGCGTATTCCAGGTTCAGCGGGTTATACCCGGGAGCATAACCCGCTGAGAAGGCAGTTGCCGCTACTGGCTGAACGCGCCTTCGGACAAAATGGTCTCGATGCTGACTTCGCTGCTGGTCATCAGCTTGTGCACCGGGCAGCGGTCAGCCACACGGTGCAGTTCTTCGCGCTGGGCGTCGGTCAGCACGCCCTTGAGGGTCAGCTTGACCTGCAGGCCGTACTTGCCTTTCTGCTCCTGGCTGTTGTCATGTTTGACTTCGACAGTGACCCCGGTCAGCGGGATGTCTTTTTTCTGCGCATACAGCTTGAGGGTCAGGGCCTTGCAGCCAGCCAGCGCGGCGTCGAAGTAATCATGGGGTTCCGGTGCGGAGCCTTCGCCGCCCTGGGCCTTGGGCAGGTCGGTAAAGAATTCGTGATCGTCGACCTGGATGCTGTGACGAAAGCCTTCGCTGGATTCGGTATTGACAGTAACGGTCATGTTAAACCTCATAGGCAGTGAGAAAGGTCGCGCCCCGGCAAGGGATCGCGGCAGGAAACAGCATTCAGTTATAGAACATTTGCTCCGACAGGCGTTCCACTTTCTTTGCCACTGAACCCTCGCTTGCAGGGTGGGGTCTATCCTGCTCATACCCTCTGGAGATAGCTCGTGCAGATGACCCGCTTGAGTTGCGCTTGGCTGTTGGTCCTTTCGAGCGCCTTTGCCGACGCCCGCGAATATGCCTACAGCGACGCGCACCTGCATTACGTCGACTTCTTCCAGGAGTCTGCCGGCATGGACACATTGCTCAAGGCCATGGCCGACAACCGCATCGAGCATGTGATGATTGCCGGGGTCCCGGTGGCCAAGAAATGGCATGAAGACGAACCCAAGCGTCCGCGTTATTACGCCGGTGACGACGCTGATGCCTACTGGTACAGCGCCACTGATGTGATTGTCGCTGCGGCGGTGAACAAACTGACCCCCGAACAGCGTCCGCGCTTTCATCCGTTTCTCTCGGGTTTCAATCCCAACGACAAGAATTCCGCTGCGCATATCCAGCGCATGCTCGATCTCAATCCGGGTCTGTGGCAAGGCATCGGCGAAGTCTTTACCCGTCACGATGACCTGACCGCATTGACGACCGGCGATACCCCGCGGGCGAATAACGAGGCGATGACGCGGATCTACCACCTTGCAGCGGAAAACGATCTGCCGGTGCTGCTGCATTCCAACATCACTTCCAAGCGTGAGAAAAATCCGTTGTACCTGGCGGAAGTTGAAGAACCGTTGCGCAATCATCCCCATACACGGTTTATCTGGGCCCATGCCGGAAGCAGTGTGGAAATCCATCGGCATCAGACGCAGATGGACTTTCTGTTGCCGACTCTGACGCGGATGCTCGAAGCCTATCCGAATCTGTACATCGACCTGTCCTGGAGCGTGCTCACGCCTTATCTGCTGGACGATGCGGGTCAGCCTCGACCGCAATGGCTAAAGCTGGTGAAGCGCTTCCCGGAGCGTTTCATGCTGGGCTCGGACGTGGTGGGGCGCTTCAACAAGCTGGGCCAGGAGTTGCAAAGCTTTGATCCGTTTCTGGATGCCTTGCCGGAGGACGTGGCGCGCAAGGTGGCGCGGGATAACTTCCTGGCGATCCTGCCGCGGCTTTCCATGAAGTGAACACCGTCCTTTGTGGGAGCAGGGGAACTCGCATCTGTCATCAACCTGTCACGCCTGCGTCATAACCTCGCGCCCATCTCAATCAAGGAGCGCGATATGCACCTCACCCGTTTAACCGCTCTGGCGGCGCTGATGATCAGTGGCCTGGCCAGTGCCGAAGTTCATGTGCAAGGTCCGGTGGAATACGGGGTTTTCGAAAGCCCGAAAGCCGAGTTGCAGTCAGGTGAGCGGGTGTTGCGCCGCAACAACCAGGCGATCGAACAGACAGAAATCGTCCCGGCGAAACTCGGCACCAAGTTCGGCCTGCGTTATCAACTGTCCGGCAAAGTGGCTGAAGACCTGCCGTTGACCTTGCTCTACTTCACACCGGGTATCCGCACCCCGGACGGCCAACGGCACGATAAAATCGAAGTGACTCAGAAACTGTTGCCCGGCGCACCCCAGGACGTAATGGCCTACGAATTCACCGAAAGCCATGAAGTGATCCCCGGCGAGTGGCATTTCATGGTGTTCCAGGGCGACCGGTTGCTGGCACAACAGCGCTTTACCGTGCGCTAGACCCCTGCGCCCAGCCTGGAGTTGTCGCAACTGACAGTCGACTTGAATACGCTGGCGGCGCGGTTTTCGGTGTGAGCCAGGGTCAGGTCTGATGATGTTGCACAAGCCCCGGTCGAGACCGCCGGGGAGTGCGCAACAATTGACTGATGTGCTCTGCGCTGACGGCTTTGCTGAACAGGTAGCCTTGCATCTCATCGCAGCCGTTTTCACGAAGGAAGATTTTCTGCTCTTCGGTTTCGACACCTTCAGCAATGACCTTGAGATTCAGTTTGTGTCCAAGCGAAATCACTGCGGTGGCAATGGCTTTGTCATTCTCGTTGGCGGGGAGGTCACGCACAAAAGACTGGTCGATCTTCAGTCGAGCGATTGGAAAACTTTTCAACGCAGCGAGGCTGGAATAACCGGTACCGAAGTCGTCGATCGAGAGACGGATCCCCATCGCCTGCAGTTCCTTCATCTTGCAGACGGCTTGCTGAAGGTCTTGCATGATCAGGCTTTCAGTCAGTTCCAGCTCAAGGTACATCGGGTCCAGTCCGGACTCTTGCAAGGCATTTCTCACCCGATCGATCAGGTCCCTTTCGATGAATTGGCGAGCTGATATGTTCACGGAAATGGTAATCGGCGGTCTGCCCGCATCTTGCCAGGCCTTGTTCTGTCTGCACGCGGTGTGAATCACCCAGTCGCCGATGGGTACAATCAAACCAGTCTCTTCGGCCTGTGGAATGAATTTGACCGGAGAAACAATGCCGAGCGAGGGGTGCTGCCAGCGGATCAGTGCTTCCACGCCGATAATCCGACCCGACTGTAAATCCACCTGCGGCTGGTACAGCAACAGGAACTCGTTATGGTTGAGTGCATTTCGAAGCCCATCTTGCATGGCGAGCTTGCCCTGAACTTTGCTGTTCATCTCATGGGTATAAAACTGGTAGCTGTTACGACCCAATTCCTTGGCCCGGTACATGGCGGCGTCGGCATTGCTGAGCAGGGTATCGGTATCCGTGCCGTCGGCAGGGTAGGAGGCCAACCCGATGCTGCAAGTGACGTGGAGTGTATGCCCGCTGAGCTGAATCGGCTGGAGGATAGCTTCCTGGATTTTCTGCACGGCTGGCGTAATGCCGTCGAGGTTAGAGGGTTGGTCGAACAGGATGATCACAAACTCGTCGCCACCGAGTCGTACCACCGTGTCGGAACGGCGTACGCACTCCAGCATTCGCTGGGCGACGGTTTTCAGCAACTGGTCTCCGGCGCTGTGTCCCAGGCTGTCGTTCACCAGTTTGAATTTATCCAGGTCGAGGAACACCACCGTCACCAGACGGTTGTAGCGCTGAGCGTAAAGGATCGCTTGCTTGAGACGGTCTTCGAGCAGTGTGCGATTCGGCAGCCCGGTCAGCGCGTCATGATCACCCATGAAACGGATGCGCTGTTCGGTGTGCTGGCGCTCTATTGCGATGCCGGCCAGGTGCGTCGCCATTTCGATCAGTTGCGTCTCGGTCGTGGTCGGGCTGCGCACAGTTTGGGAGTACAAGGCAAATGTACCCAGTACCTTGCGCTCATGGGACAGAATCGGCGTTGACCAACAGGCGCGAAATCCATAAGGCGCAGCGAGTGAACGGTACTCCTCCCACAGCGGGTCTTGCTCGATATCCGTGACGATGACCGGTTCTCGCCGATACACCGCGGTGCCGCACGAACCGACCTTCGGACCGATCGCGACCCCATCGATGAGCTGGGTGTAGGCCTTCGGTAGACTGGGGGCTGCTCCATGCCGCAGGTGCGTGCCGTCCTCGTCGAGCAGCAGGATGGACACCATCATGCCCTCCAGCTGGGACTCGATCAGGTGAGCAAGGCTGTCGAGGACTTCTTCGAGCTCGGTGCTTCTGGCGATCAGCTCGAGGACTTGACCTTGTCCGGCGCGGATCACGGCTTCTTGCTGTAATTGGGTGTTTTGCACCGCGAGGCGCTCGGTGGCGGTACTCAGTTGGGTGGTTTTTCTTTCCAGCTGGTGACGGTTTTTGAGGAACTGATTCACCGCGCGAGCCATGTTGCCAATCTCGTCCTCGCCGTGCTTGGCCATCATCAATTGCGCGTCGTCGATGTGCTCCTGACGCAGTTGCCGGCTTATTTCATTCAGCCGCGCGAGTACATGGCGGCCCATGAAAACGCGGGTCACGAACCAGGCGAACAGCAGACTGGCGCCCAACATGATCAGTACCCATTGCTGGCTTCGATTGGAGGCCTCGACCAAGCGTTGCACGGCTTCGCGATAATCTTGGGTGTAAGCGTTCGATTGCGTTCGGGCCACCGCGACCAGCATTGCTGCCTGATTTCTCAGTTCCTCATGGAAACGCTGTATGACATCGTGCTGGTTGATGATCCTCAGGCGCAGGGAGAACAGATCAGGTGTGTCCAGGTGCGCCACGGGTAACCTGCCTGCCGTTCGTGACAGGCTTTCGAACCGGCTCTGCAGCAGTTGTACGGCCTTGCTATCACTGGCTCGCGGCAGGTCAAAGAGTACCACCGCCAGTCCCATGCTGGCCTGGGTTCGGGTTGCGGTTAATTGGACGATGCGCTCCTGCAGGCTTTGCTCGAACCTGACTTCGGTTTGCAACTTGCTTTCTCGCAGCTGTGCCACGATGTTGGCGGTATTGCGGAACAACTGGCTCGACTGATGCACGTCGAGTATGGCTACGCCATTGTTCGCGGCCGTCAGCTGCAATACCAGCCGATCAAGTGCTTCAAGCTGTTCGACGGTCGCTGCATAGGTTGAATGCAGGGTCTGGAATGAGCGGGTCGTCAGTAGTTGATCGGTCTGGCGTTCGATCAGCAGTGTGTTCTGCACCATGTCCTGTCCATATTGCATACGGACCAGACGCTCATCCGTCAGCTGGCGGGTGGCGCTGTTTGAGGTCCGCAACGCGTAGACCGCAGTCGCGCCACCGGCCAGGATCAGCAGCGCCAATGCCAGAAAAGCCAGTGTGAACTGCGCCCGCAACGATTGCGGCAGCAGCTGGCGATACAGGCTTGTGAGCCGGGAAGTCACGTCCACTGTCAGGGATTCCAAAGGTGGCGGTAGATATCTCGGTAACCATTGTCCGGGTCGTACTGAAACTTCTTCCCGCCGTCAAAAGCGATATTGTCGATATTGACCAGGTGAATCGGTGCCACGAAGCCGCTTACTGGCTGCCCCGCAAACAACCGGTTCAATTCATCCATCACCTGCCAGCCGTGCAGGTTGAGCGGCTCGGCGACGGTGACGGTTTGATAGGTCTCTGCCCGTATACGTAAAAACGCCGAAGCACTGCCATCCCCGGCAGACAGCAGACTCATGCCGTCACTGGGTATCCCGGCACCGGTCAAGGCGACAATCGAGTAGTCGAAATAGATATCGTTGATGGCCAGCGTATGAGTCCAGCGCTTGCCATAGCGCTGAAGCAGTTCCCGAGTGAGCGCAGGCATCTGCTCGCTGCTTTGCGAGATCGCGACATCGCGTACTTCCAGCAATGTGCATTCCTGACAGGCCCGGATCACGCTTTCCATGGCCTGGGCTTTCGCTGTGGCGATGCTGTATCGGGAGTCGGTCAGGATGACCACACCGGCCTGTCCGTTTGACTGTGCCACTGCCGCCATGGCGGTGAGGCGAGCCACTTCCAGTGGGTCAGTGGTGACGTTCATCGCCACCGGCGTGCCACGAATCGGTCCGGGCTGCGCGCCAGCGTGCCAGCCAACCACTGGCACACCCTGGAGGGCGAACGGAGTCAGCGCCGCAGTGTTCTCGAGAGCATCGGAGCCACACAGAACCAGCCCGTCGGGTTTTGCTGCCAAGGCATCGGCAAAAGCCTTCGCGCGCCCGGCCGTTGATCCGCCGCCATCGAATATCTTCAGCGTCCAGCCCATCGCCGTAGCCGCCTCACGGGCACCCTGCGCGACTCCGACAATCCCCCCATTACGTAAATCTTCCGCGACCAAGGCGATGCTCTTGCCGCGCCGGGCAGACGGGCCGGATACCGGGCCGCTCCAGCGAACTGCTTCGAGGGTGGCCCTGGAAACCCTTTGCTGCGCCTGATGCACCGTCACCTTTGCGACGTCGGCCGCGCCTGGCGGATTCGGCAAATTCTGACTGTATCCGGGAGCGGCGGTGAAAAGGCAGAAAACCGTAATCGAAGAGACCCTGAGTAGCCAGGCGCTGTGCAATCGCTTGGGGTTATCACGGCGTCCGATTCCGGCGCGATCATATTCTGGCATGGCGTCCCTTTTTGCCGAGAGTGCAGCAGCGTCCGCGAGAACCCTGCTGTCATCACGTCTTGTTTGGGTAAAGTGCGCGAACTTTAGTCCCGAACATTCAGGAAAAGGGGCAGGGTCCAGGGCACAAGACTAGGGACGAAGGCCAACTGGCATCGTTGACTAGATCAGTTGGTATTACAAGGTCGTACAAAAAAACAGGCAAAAAAAACGGCACCCGCAGGTGCCGTTTTTTCAGAGGCAGATTACTTGCCCTGCCAGCGCTTCAGGACCAGGGTGGCATTGGTGCCACCGAAGCCGAAGCTGTTGCTCATCACGTTGTTGAGCGTGACGTTCTCGCGGGTCTTGGTCAGGATCGGCATGTCAGCGACGGCTGGGTCCAGCTCGTCGATGTTGGCCGAGCCGGCCATGAAGTTGCCTTCCATCATCAGCATGCAGTAGATCGCTTCATGAACGCCGGCGGCACCCAGGGAGTGACCGGACAGGCTCTTGGTGGAGCTGATGGCCGGAGCCTTGTCGCCGAACACTTCGCGGACACCTTCCATCTCCTTGGAATCACCGACCGGAGTCGAAGTGCCGTGAGTGTTCAGGTAGTCGATCGGGCCATCGACGGTGGACATGGCCATCTGCATGCAACGGATGGCGCCTTCGCCGCTTGGAGCGACCATGTCGTAGCCGTCGGAGGTCGCGCCGTAGCCGACGATTTCCGCGTAGATCTTCGCGCCGCGGGCCAGAGCGTGTTCCAGCTCTTCAACCACGACCATGCCGCCACCGCCGGCGATGACAAAACCGTCACGCTTGGCGTCGTAGGCACGGGAAGCTTTTTCCGGGGTTTCGTTGTACTTGCTGGACAGTGCGCCCATGGCGTCGAACAGGAACGACTGGCTCCAATGCTCTTCTTCACCGCCGCCGGCGAACACGATGTCCTGCTTGCCCATCTGGATCTGTTCCATGGCGCTACCGATGCAGTGAGCGCTGGTGGCACAGGCAGAAGCGATGGAGTAGTTCAGACCCTTGATCTTGAACGGTGTGGCCAGGCAAGCGGAAACAGTGCTGCTCATGGTCCGAGTCACGCGGTACGGGCCTACTTGCTTGACGCCTTTCTCGCGCAGAATGTCCAGCGCTTCCATCTGGTTCAGCGTGGAGGCGCCACCGGAACCGGCGATCAGGCCGGTGCGCGGGTTGGACACTTGCTCTTCGGTCAGGCCGGAGTCAGTGATCGCGTCTTTCATGGCCAGGTAGGCGTAAGCCGCTGCGTGGCCGACGAAGCGAAAGGTCTTGCGATCAATCAGCTCTTTAAGGTCGAGGTCAATGGAGCCGGAAACCTGGCTACGCAGACCCATTTCGGCATATTCCGGGTTGAATCGGATGCCAGGGCGGCTTGCACGCAGGTTAGCGGAGACGGTCTCTTTGTCATTGCCCAGGCACGAAACGATGCCCAGACCAGTGATAACGACGCGGCGCATGCGGATAACCCTTAGAAGTTGTCAGTGGAAGTAAATACGCCGACCCGAAGGCCTTCGGCGGTATAGATCTCGCGGCCGTCGACGCTGACAGAACCATCGGCGATGGCCATGTTCAGCTTGCCGCGCATGACGCGCTTGATCTGAATGTTGTAAGTCACTTTTCCGGCAGTCGGCAAGACCTGGCCGAAGAATTTTACCTCTCCTGAACCCAATGCGCGACCACGGCCTGGCAAACCCTGCCAGCCAAGGAAGAAACCGACCAGCTGCCACATGGCATCCAGGCCCAGGCAGCCCGGCATGACCGGGTCGCCTTCAAAGTGGCAGGCGAAGAACCACAGGTCCGGATTGATATCCAGCTCGGCGACCAATTCACCTTTGCCGTACTTGCCACCCTCGGCGCTGATATGGGTGATGCGATCCACCATCAGCATGTTCGGGGCGGGCAGTTGCGCGTTACCTGGGCCGAACAGCTCACCGCGACTGCAGCGCAGCAGGTCTTCCCGAGTAAAGGCGTTTTGTTTGGTCATGCGAGCTCCTCAATAGTCCCATGCGGCAGGGTGGGGCAAATCTTCCCGACCGATCGAAGCGTTCATGCCTCGAATCGACAGCCTACTCATAGACTATTGCGTTGTAGTGAAAGTCACAGCACAAAGGGCACGAATGTACACTTGTGCACTGAAATTTTTATTCAGGCCTGTTTATGGGCCTGTTCGGGTGCCTAAGACTGCCGCACTTTCGCATTTCACGCCAGTCACAGATCGTCGAAACCTCAGTTTCAGGGTCTGTTAACGTTTGGTTTGTTATTAAACGTCAACAGACCTTAGTGTACCCAGCGTTGCAGAATTTGCTGCAGATCAGTGCGTTTGAACGGCTTGGCCAGGTAATCGTTCATCCCGGCTTCCAGGCAGGCCTCGCGATCGCCCTGCAAGGCGTTGGCGGTCAGGGCAATAATTGGCAGCTCGGCGCAGCCGGGCAGTTGGCGGATCCGGCGGGTCGCTTCATAGCCATCGATCAGCGGCAATCGACAATCCATCAGAATCGCTTCGAATATCAGGCTCTCGGCGCTGCGAATGGCTTGCGCACCGTCGGTGGCGATGCTGACGGTGAAGCCCAGGCTGCGCAGCATCGCTTCGATCACGGTCTGGTTGACCGGATTGTCCTCGACCAGCAGTACGTTGCGGCCCTCGCCATGGGCACTGGTTGAATGCACTCGAGGTGGCAGCACTGGCAGGCTCTGCTGGTACAGGGCCAAGGGGATCTCCAGGGTAAACACCGAGCCACGACCTTCTTCACTCTGGCCGCGCAGGGTGCCGCCCATCCGTTCGGCGAGGGTACGTGCAATCGGCAGCCCAAGCCCGGTGCCGCCATAACGTCGGGAAATCGAACTGTCGGCCTGTTGGAACGCATTGAACATCTGCTCCAGGCTTTGCGCCGATATCCCGATGCCGCTGTCGCGTACGCTGCAGGTAAACCATAGCAACTGGTGATCCAGGGATTGCCACTGTGGCTCGATGGTCACGCTGCCCTGTTCGGTGAACTTCAGCGCATTGCCGATCAGGTTGACCAGGATCTGCCGGATCCGCGTCGGATCGCCCTGGACCCGCAGCGACTCCATGCCGGCCGGAATCTGCAGCTCAAAATCGAGACCACGCTGCGCGGCGCTGTGCTGGAACGCCTGGGCGCAACTGCTGATAAGTTCGGCAAGATTGAACGGAATATGTTCCAGTTCCAATGCCGCACGCTCGATGCGCGAGAAGTCGAGGATGTCGTTGATCACTTTGAGCAGGTGCTCGGTGGACTCCGAGGCCAGCGCCGCATATTCGATCTGCTCCTCGGTCATCTCGGTGGTTTCGAGCAGTTGCAGCATCCCCAGCACGCCGTTCATCGGCGTGCGCAGTTCGTGACTCATCATCGCGAGGAAGTCGGATTTGGCGTTGTTGGCTTTTTCCGCTTCTTCGCGGGTCTGGATCAGTTGGGCCATTGCCTGATGCTGTTCGCGGCTGGCTTGCTCGAGGCCGTCGGCGAGGTTGTTGATATGCCGTGACAAGTTGCCAAGCTCGGCATCGTCGACGATCGGCAGCGGGGTACTGTAGTCGCCCTGTTGAATGGCCTTGACCGCATTGCCCATGGCACTGATCGGCTGCGACAGGCTGGCGGCCAGGCGTCTGGCCAGGAGAAAGGTAAACAGCAACGCGAACAGCGCCAGGACGCCTGCCTTGAGCAGAATTTCCTGCTGGCGTTGGCTGAAGGCATCGTTCGACAGGCCGACAATTACCCGACCCAGGTAATCCTCTCGCGGGGCGTTGACCGACGCTTTGCCGTTCTCGAAGAAATCAGTGTTCAGATGGATCCGTTGCAGGCGTACCGGCGCCTGAAACACTTCAACCTGTTGCGAGCGGTTGATGGCTTCCGAAGGCTGCTCGACGTACACCAGAATATTGTTGGCGCTGTCCTGTACCTCCAGGAAACGTACGTGCGGGGTGGCCAGGGTGGCCTTCAAGAGGCTTTCGAGCACCTCGTTGTTGCCGGAAATCACCCCGTACTCGGTGGCGGGCGCCAGTTGGTTGGCAATCAGCTGGCCGGTGTGATTCAGCTCCTGGCGCAAATCCTGAATTCGCACGAAGGTAAAGAAGCTGATCAGCAGCAAGGTCAGTAGCAAAGCCGGGCCAAGGCTGATGATCTGGGTGCGGGTATTGATGTCCCAACGGCGACGGAAGGTCATGGGCGATGCTGCTCTCTTTCGGCCAGCCGGGTGGCGACAGACTGTTCGTCAATCGGCTCGATACCCAGCGAGCGTGCCACTTGCGGGTTGCTCGCCACTTTGAAATGTTGCGGATACAGCGCCCGCGGCCAGTCGCTGGTCGGGCGGTCGAGCAAGGTGTCGAGGGTGGCCAGCCAGTCGTTTTGATCACTGTAGGTGCTGGCCAGGCTTCCTGCCTTGACGAACGCTGCATTGGGACCGATCAGTGCCAACTGCCGGGCATAGCTGCTGAGCAGCAGATTCTTCGCGGTTTTCGGGTTGTACAGGTCGTTATCGTCGAGACCCAGCAGCACGTCGCTTTTTTTCATCAGGGTCTGGAGTGGACGGCTGTCACCGGTGTTCTCCCAGCGCTCGGCGACGATTTCCAGTCCCAGCGGTTGCGCGTGTTGACGCAGCTCTCTCAAGAGAAATTCGCTGGTGCGGTCATAGAGCACGCCGACCCGCCGGGCTCGCGGCAGGATGCTGTGGATCAGGCGCAATTGCCGGTCCAGCGGTGGGTCGCTCCACAGCAGACAGAGGCCGGCGGGCAGATCGTTGCTCAGACGTTGCCGGGCTTGCAGCCGATTGATGCGCAGCACCAGGGTCGCCGGCCCTTGGGCGTCCTGCAGGCGCCACTCGAGGCTTGGCAGGTCGAGCAGGATCAGGCGTGTGCCCGAGGCCAGCTGACTCGGTGCCGGCAGGGTCGCCAGCAAGCGGAAACGCACCCGATCTTCAGGCCGCAAAGTGCTCAAGGCCCGAGTGAAGGACTGCACGCCAGGGCTGTCTTCGGCACCCGTCAGGACAATCTCGGCGGCTCGGCCCGCAAGACTGGCGAGCAGGCAGATGATCCCCAGGCACACTGAGCCGATGAGGCGGCCAAGGGGTGGCTTCATCCATGACTGGCATTGATCCATGCTAGAACGCTAACTCCGCGCTGGGGTAGAGCCCATGGCGTGATCCCGCTGACCAGCCGCAGGCTATAGCTGACGGTATGGATACCCATGGTGAGCGAGAGGGGGGAGGGCCAAAATACACGGCACAGCCTTGATAACAGGTAATTGCCGCGCATGTTAACCGAGCGTGGCGGGTTTGCCAGTCGACTGGTCCGCAAATGATAGGGTGAAATTGTCAGATCCGGTCATTTGCCAGTAATTGATCGCAGGGCTGGCCGCCTGAGGACTGCCCCGTATAATGCCGATATCGCCACTGCTATGGATTAATGGATTGCATATGACTGAACAGCGCCCTATTGCGGTCCTGGGAGGCGGAAGTTTTGGTACCGCCGTGGCCAATCTGCTGGCCGAGAACGGTCTTGGCGTGCGGTTGTGGATGCGTGACCCGGAACAGGCCGAGGCTATTCGGGTCAATCGCGAGAATCCGCGTTACCTCAAAGGCATCAAGGTTCACCCGACGGTAGAACCGGTCACGGACCTGCTGGCGACCCTGACCGACTGCGATCTGTGCTTTGTCGCATTGCCGTCCAGCGCCTTGCGCTCGGTGCTGGCCCCGCATGCTGAGCTGTTGAGCGGCAAATTGCTGGTCAGCCTGACCAAGGGCATTGAGGCGCACACCTTCAAGCTGATGAGCGAAATTCTCGAAGAAATCGCTCCGCAAGCGCGAATCGGCGTGTTGTCGGGGCCGAACCTGGCTCGGGAAATTGCTGAACATGCGCTGACTGCCACGGTGGTCGCCAGCGAAGACGAGGAACTCTGCGAGCGCGTCCAGGAGGCGCTGCATGGCCGCACCTTCCGTGTTTACGCCAGCGCCGACCGCTTTGGCGTCGAGCTGGGTGGTGCGTTGAAGAACGTCTATGCCATCATCGCCGGCATGGCGGTAGCCTTGGGCATGGGTGAAAACACCAAGAGCATGCTGATTACGCGCGCGCTGGCGGAAATGACCCGGTTCGCGGTGAACCAGGGCGCCAATCCGATGACCTTCCTCGGTCTGGCCGGGGTGGGTGATTTGATCGTCACCTGTTCTTCGCCCAAGAGCCGCAATTACCAGGTGGGTTTTGCCCTGGGGCAGGGCTTGAGCCTGGAGGATGCGGTGACGCGGCTGGGCGAAGTCGCCGAGGGCGTCAATACTCTCAAGGTGCTCAAGGCCAAGGCCCAGGAAGTCGGGGTGTATATGCCGCTGGTCGCCGGATTGCATGCGATTCTGTTCGAAGGGCGCACGCTTGATCAGGTGATCGAGTTGTTGATGCGTGGTGAGCCGAAAACCGATGTCGACTTTATCTCCACCAGTGGTTTCAACTGACAGGAAAGGAGCGGGACATGAACGATCCGAAGGATCCATCCACAACATCCGAAGCCGGGTATGAGTCCATTTTGCTGCGCGTCCTGTGGATGCTGGTGTACGTGTTGGTCTGGCAAGTGGCGCAATTCATGCTCGGCGCTGTGGTGCTGGTGCAGCTCATCTACCGGCTGATCTACGGTGCACCCAGTGCCAGCCTGATGAACTTCGGCGACAGCCTGAGCCAGTTCCTGGCGCAGATCGGGCGCTTCGGCAGTTTCCACAGCGACCAGAAGCCCTGGCCATTCGCCGATTGGCCGACCCCGCGTACACCGGAAGGCGAAACGCCGCATGCCGTACCGCCGGCACCGCACCCGGTACGGGACGAGGAGCCGAAGCTATGAAGCTCTGGGTGCTGCGTCACGGCGAAGCCGAGCCCCACGCCCGTAGCGACGCTGAGCGTAACCTGACCGAGAATGGTCGCAAGGAAGTGCTGAGCAGCGCCGCGCAACTCATCGGCCAACCTCTCAGCGCGATCTACGCCAGCCCTTACGCGCGGGCACAGCAGACCGCGCAATTGGTGCGCGAAGCCTTGGGCTTCGAGCCTGAGGTCCGCACCGTGAAGTGGCTGACTCCCGACAACGATCCGCCGGCGGTGGTGGATGAGCTCGACTCGTTGGACAACGTGCTGCTGGTCAGCCATAACCCGCTCGTCAGCAACCTGATTGCCTATCTGCAACACGGCCACTGGCGTGAACTGCAGCGGGTGGGCACCGCAGGCCTGGTCGAGTTGGAAGGTGACTGGCCACTGGCGGGGTTGATGAGCCTCAAAAGCATCAAACATCCCTGAAAAACCTGGCTGAATGCAAAAAGATCGCAGCCTTCGGCAGCTCCTTGTATCTCGACTATCGCTCCGCCAGGAGCGATAGTTCTCGACTGATCATCGAGGGAGGGATCTGGAAGCCGTGCAGCTCCTTAGGCCTAGAGCCTGCGACGTAGATCGTGCTCCAACCCTCCACACTCACTCGTATAGTTCGAACGGTATCTTGGGCCCGTCTCTGGCGAGAGCCCGCATTCGCAAGGTTGGACAGAGTGCAGTGATGATCACAATTGATCCAATTGGAGACGATCATGTCCGATTATGTTGGCGTCGACGCCGCTAAACACACCTTTGACATCGCCAAATACCTGCCTAACGGCAAACATAAAACCAAAGCCAAGCTGGCCAATGCAATCAAGGGGTTCGAGGAGTTCCACGCCTGGCTGCAGAAGCATGTCGAGCCTTCAGCCTTGATCGTGATGGAGGCCACCGGCATCTACCATGAAGCGCTGGCCGAGTTCTTGTACAACAAGGGCTATCGGGTCTGCGTCGTCAATCCTGCACAGACCAAAGC
>NZ_CABVHY010000056.1 GCF_902497875.1 Pseudomonas fluorescens | reverse complement strand
CTCGAAGCCACTACCGCGCAGATGCGCCAAGAGCTGGCGCGTGCCGACTCGTCGGTGGCGCAGGTTTCCGGACGTATTGACCGGCAGTTGGCGCAGGTGGATGCCGCGTTTGATCGCGTGGGGCTCAGCGCGCAACGCGCGGGGGGTCTGCTCGCGGGCGCCCTGTCCCTGGGGATTGGCGGTGCCGGGATCGGCGCCTTGATCCACCAGGCCGAGGTCTACACGCAAATTGCCAACCGGCTGAAACTGGTCACCTCGAACAGCGCCGAGTTCACCGCCGCGCAAAACGCGGTGTTCAGCATTGCGCAGAAAGCCGGCCAGCCGCTGAGTGCCACCGCGGAGCTGTATCAGCGCATCGCGCAAAACCAAGACGCGCTCAAGCTGAGCGGTAAGGGGGTGGCCAGCATCGTCGAGACCATCAGCAAAACGATGGTGATCAGCGGGGCTTCGGCCGCGTCGTCGAGCGCGGCGCTGGTGCAGCTCGGCCAGGCCTTCGCCTCGGGCACGCTGCGCGGCGAAGAACTGAACTCGATCATGGAGCAAGCGCCCGCGCTCAGTCAGGCCATCGCCAAAGGCATGGGCGTCTCGGTGGGTGCGCTGCGCGCCCTGGGTGCTGAGGGTCAGCTGACCGCGGAGTCGGTGGTGCAGGCCCTGCAAGCGCAACAGGGTGCGGTGGATGCGTTGTTCGGCAAGATGCAGGACACCATCGGTACCGGAATGACCCGGGTGCAAAGCTCGTTCACCAAGCTGATCGGCGAGGGCGATAAGCTCGGCGGGATGAGCGTCCGGATCTCCGCGGCGCTGACCTCCGCCTCCCGGGCCATGGACGCCCTCACGGCGGATGGCGATGCCTTCGCGGAAACCATGCACAACGTCGGCAGCGCCTTGGAGAGTGTGGCGTATGTGGGGGCGGCCGCGCTCGCGCTGGGCTCCGCGAAGCTGGTGGTCTCGTTTTTGCAGGCCGCCGATGCCTCTATTGTGCAAGCGGGCGCCTTAGCGCTGTCGACCAAGGCCAGCCTGGAGGCGCTGACGGCC
Organism: Pseudomonas fluorescens; assembly: GCF_902497875.1. Classification (GTDB taxonomy): domain Bacteria; phylum Pseudomonadota; class Gammaproteobacteria; order Pseudomonadales; family Pseudomonadaceae; genus Aquipseudomonas; species Aquipseudomonas fluorescens_BR. The sequence continues at coordinate 23,377 of NZ_CABVHY010000056.1, read as the reverse complement.
GAAGCGGCGCTGGCCCGGCAATCGTTGCTCACCGCCCAGACCCGGCAACTGGAAGCCAAGGGCTTGGTCGAGCGTGCAGCCTTGGAGCTGGCGGCCGCTCAAGGCAAGGTCGCTTCTGACCGGGTGCGCCAAGCGTCCGAGCTGGGCAATCTTAAGCTGGTTCAGACCACGCTAACGGCGGAGCGCGAACTGGAGGGGCAGCGCCTTAAATCGCAGATCACCGATCAGGGCCGTGGCCTGTCCATTGCGCGCATCGCCGAACTTCGCATCGCCGAAGCCGGGGCGATCAAACTGGTGCAGGCCGCCGAAGTGTCGTTGGCCGCGACGACCGTGGCGACCTCCGCCTCGATCACCGCCGCCCTGGGCGCGCAGACCGCCGCCCGCGGGGTGCTGGCGGAAACCACCGCGGCGACCAACGCCGCCATGGTGGCGTCTGATCGGGCCGCTGGCGCGGCGAGCGCGGGCGCCAAGGCCGCCCTGGTGCTCTCCACGGCCAGCCGCGGCTTGCTGGCCCTGCTGAGTGGCCCGGTGGGCTTGATCGCGATGACCGGCCTGGTGGCCGCGTCCTTCATTGACTTCGGCGACAGTGCCGACAGCGCGACCGCCGCCCTGATAGACCAAAATTCGACAGTAGATGAGTCGATCAAGAAGTTTGATGAGCTTGGTGCAGCTCAGCGCCGCTATCAGTCCATCACGTGGGCAGAGGAGCAAATTAAAGCCACCGAGTCGGCCAACGCAGCGCTCAATAAGTATTCCGCAGATGGTGCCGAAGCTTTTTTGCAGATTGGCTATGACGCCAATGAATACCGGGCCAAGTTCAAGGAAATGATCGAGGAGGTGCGAAAAGGCCAGCGCACCCTGGATAGCGTCACTGAGTGGGCCAAAAAAGATGCAGGCCTCACCGATGACAAAATCAAGAAGCTGTCCGAGTCTTCCAGCGCCTACGAAGAGACCTCTAAAAAGGCAGGAGATCTTGGCAAAATTCTAGGCGCGGTCAGCGGCGCAACCGTTGCTGTGACTTCCAGCACCGAAAAACTGAAAGTCGCTCAAAAAGACTCAGGCCAGACCGACGCCGTCAAAGCGTCGTGGGACAAGTACGTCGAGCAGTTGACCAAAACCCGCGATCTGCTCGGCGCGAACACGGCGGCCGAGACGGCCTATACGGCGGCCAAGATGGGCGCCACGCCCGCGCAAGTGGCCCAGGCGAAATTGATCGCCGAGCAAACGGATGCGCTGAAAAAGTACCAGGCCGCGATCAAGGACGGCGACAAGGTCCAGCAGGCCAGCCTCAAACTGCAGTTGGTGGCGCTCTACACGGCCGAGGCGGCCACGACTCAAGCCGCCGCCACACAAAGCAAGGCCTACGCCGACACGGCCACCGCCGCCGAAAACAGCGCGCGGCGGCAGATCACCGCCATCGAACAGGCCGCCAACTTCGCGGTGGTGGCGGCCACCCGCGTGGCCCTGGGCGCTGCTACCCCGCAGTCAGCGCTGTCGGGCTACGGTTTGCTCACGAACGGCGGTCTCGCCCCGGCGGTTCCGGCGGTCCCGGCGGCGACCCCCACTCAGCGCGCCGATGCAGCCATCGCCCAGCTCAACGCCACGACGGAAGCGAACAAAAATGTCGACAAGGCGGCCAACGCTGCGGCAACCGCACTGAAGAACCAGGCGAAGGCCCTGGACGATCTGCTGGCCAAGTCTGGGATCTCGACCGCGGCGGCCAACGAAATGGCCGAGGCCTATCTGTCGGGCGCCGATAACATTCGCGCGATCACGATTCAGCAGCGGATCGAGGAAGAGCTGCTCAAGACCGGGGCTGGCGCGCGCGCCAAGGTCACCGCGGCGGTCAACGCGCTGCAGGACGCCGAGGATCGGCGCGATGTGGCCAAGGCCACCAGTGAGCTGAAGGTCGAAGTTGAGCAAATCCTGAAGCAGGCCACCGCCACCCTTCAGGGCAAGGATGCACTCGACGCCTTCAACGTCACCAAGGCTATGACGATTGCGCTGTCGGGCAAAAATATCGCAGAGGGGAGCAAGGAATACGAGCTGCTCAAGCTGCAGACTGAGGAGCAACTTAAAGCCAACAAGGCGCTGGAGCAGGCGGGCCAAGTCGAAGGCATCGTTGATCGCCTTAATCCCAAGACCAAACTCCTGCGCGATTTCACGAACGAACAGGATGCGCTGAACGCCGCTATTGGCCGATATCCAGCAAATGCGGCGCTCTATCAGGATGCCCTGGTCAAGCTAGGCAACGAGTACGAGGTCAACCGTTCCAAGGCCACCCTGTGGGGGCGGATGACTGAGGGCGCCATCGATCGTATCGACGAAGCGTTCGCCACCGCTTGGGGCAATATCGGCAACGGCGCGGAGAGCCTGTGGGACAACCTGAAGAAAGGCTTCAAGCAGACGCTGGGCGAGATCGCTCACATGCTCACCACCAAGCCGTTGCTCGCCTCGATCAGCAACTGGCTGACCGGTACCGATAACGGGCAGGGTTTGTCTGCGGTCTGGGGCAAGTTGCTGGGTGGCGCCGGCGGGTCTTCTGGCTCATCTGGTGGCGGCTCGATGTTTGGCGGTCTGGCCAGCGTCGGCAAAGATCTGGTTTCAGCTTGGAACGCGGTCACGGGCGTGGGTGCGGAGATGGTTGCAGGCTGGGCCAGTGGCGGCGCGAGTGGCGCGGCATCGGCGGGCATCAGCTACTACAGCACCCTGATCAGTAATACCGCGGGCTATCTGTCGACTGGCCTCACCAACTTAGCAACAGCGGTAGGTCTCCAGACCGCCGCCACCACGACAGCGACCGCTGCCGCCAGCGGGACCGGCTACGCGCTAGGGAGTTCCCTGGTAACAGGCACTGCGGGCTCAGCCACCTACGCGGCCGGTGGGGCGTCCGCCTTCTCTTCAGCAATGTCTTCGATGGCCGCCATGTGGCCACTCGCGGTCGTCGCGGGAATGTATCAATCCGGAAAATTGTACGACCAAGGGGTCCGGCCGGACGGTGGTGAGATCAGGGACAGCGCGGGCGGAACAACGCTCGGCAAGGTCGCAATGGCGCCCGGCGCGGCCATGTCTGATTTCTTCGAAGTCCAGGACGATGTGCTGGGCAAGCTGGTGGGTGGCAAGCTGGCTGCCATTCTGACCGGCTCGACTCTGCACCAGGCGCTCACGAAGAAAGTCGGTGAGAAGCTGTTCGGCGGCGAGTGGAAAAACAAGAACTCCGGTATTGCTCTTGAGGTAGACGGCGGGCAGCTTGAGGCTCGTCAGTACCTTGAGCAGGAGAAAAAAGGCGGGTGGATCTCTGGTAGCAGCAAGAGCCGAACCAAATACGGCCCGCTGGGTGAGGAGGCAGGCGGCTATGTCGGCGGCAAGTTCAACGAGAAGATCCTTGGCACCATGGGTCTTGCTTCTATGTTGGGCATCAAAGTGGATGAGAATTCATTCGACGGCCTGAACATCGCCAAGAAGAAAATCAACACGAAAGGCAAGTCGGACGAATACGTCCAGACCGCGATGAACGACTGGTTCGACGCGCTCGGCGATTCCGCAGTGGCTGCGATGAACACAGCCACGGGCGCCGGCCTGGACGGTTTCACCTTTGAGGGTCTGACCACCTTCGTTAACAGCCTGTACACCATGAACGCCAGCTTTGACTTGCTCGGCATGAAAATGGTGGGCTTCAACGTCGCAGGTGGTCGCGCCGTTGAGAGCCTTGTGGCCCTGGCTGGAGGCATGGAGAAGCTGCAGACCAACATCTCCAGCTACTACGACAACTTCACCAGCGACACGAAGAAAGCCGACGACACCCTGGCGGCAGTAACAAAGCAGTTCTCCGACCTGAACCTGGTCCTCCCGGGCACTCGGGACGGTTACAAGGACATGCTCGAGCAACTCGACATGACCGGCGCGTACGGCCAGTCCGTGTTCAATGCAATGACCATGTACGCGCAGAACGCTGCGGTTGCATACGGCATCCTCGAGGAGCGCGCCAAGGCAGCAGCCGAAGCCCAGGCAATAGTTGCCGAGAAGCAGGCAGCCACCAACGCCAACTATTACACCCTGTTCACCACTGAAGCCGAGCGAGCCAACGACAAGTTGATCGCTATCACTGCTCAGTTTGCGGCGATGGGTGTCGTGCTGCCCGCGACAAAAGATGGCTATAAGGAGATGGTCTACGCCGCTGGCCAGGCGGGAGAGTCAGGCAAGAAGCTTTTCGACTTCCTGAAAGGCTCGGCCGGCGATGCGAGCGATGCTTTCTCGATCGTCGCGCAGCGGGCTGAGACGCTGAAATCCAACGCAATCGCCGGCGCAACGTCGGCAATGTCGATGCTGCAACGGTCGATCACGGCTCAGCAGAAATCGGCATCTGATGCGTACAACGCAACGAACGCATCGCTGAGTGATATGGCGGCCACTGCTGCGAGCAACGTCTCGGGCCTGACGTCGGTCGGCAACGATCTCAGCTCAGCACTGAAAGCGCTTCGCGGCGACTCGGATGACGCGGTGAAGATGCTGCGGGCTCAGGCTCAGGCCACGCTGCAAAGTGCGCTGGCAACAGCGAAGGCGGGCGGTTCCTTGGCGGGCTTCAGCGGACTCGACGACGCGCTCGACACGATCGGCAACAACAACACCGATCTGTACGGGTCGCTGGAAGACTTCAACCGGGACCAGGGCCGGACTGCCAACGTGGTTGCCGAACTCAATGCGCTCAACGGCAAGCAGCTCACAACGGCTGAGAAGTCGCTGGAAGGGCTGGAGCAGCAGATCAAGCTGGCAGAGGACAACTACAAACTCCTGACCGCCCAGTTCGAATCGGAACTGACGTTCGCCCAGGCCCAGCTTGATGCTTTGAATGGTGTCGACACGTCGATCATGACAGTGGCCGCAGCGGTCGCGGCCATGAATGCGGCAGTGGTCGCCGCGTTGGCGACATTGCCTCGCACTGGTGCAGGGAGCGCTGTGGCCAACACCTCGCAAAACAACGGCACGGTCATCGACAGTATTTATCAGTCGGTGCTCGGGCGTGAGGCGGACGCCGGCGGCAGGGCGTTCTGGCAAGCGGCGCTGGACAGCGGGGCCATCCCCTATGACCAGATCGCGGCGGCGATCCGCGATGCGGCGATCGGCAACGGTCAGCTTCCTGCCTATGCCAACGGCGGGAAGGTTTACGGCCCTGGCACTGGAACCAGCGACAGCATCTTTGCTCGGCTCTCGAATGGCGAGTACGTCATGAGCGCTGACGCGGTACGGATGTTCGGTACCGGGCTACTCGATCAAATGAACGCTGGGCAGTTGCCGGCGTTTGCCCGCGGTGGCGGTGTCGGGGAAACCGGCCCGCAACTGGAAGTCACAGGGCCGAGCCGGATCTTCAACGCGAACCAGACGGCGGGGATGCTGCGGGGTGGCAGCGACAATGCTGCGCTTCTGTCCGAACTCAAGCAGATGCGCGAAGAAAACAAATCGCAGCGGTTCCAGATCGCCAAGACCAATCAGCAAGTTGCAGCGCTGCTTCAGAAGTGGGATGCCGAAGGCACGCCCCAGGAAAGGGATTACGCCCTATGAGACTCATCAAGCCGGTTGAAATAACACCGGCAAAGCTGATCAGCAGCAACGTGCCGGAAACGGATTATCCGGCCTGGGTGGCGGGTACTTACGCGCTGGGCGACAAGCGAATCAGAGACCATCACATCTATGAGTCGCTGGCTGCGGCCAATACCGCCAATCCTTCGGATGCCACCAAATGGCAGGACCTGGGGTTTACCAACCGCTGGCGGATGTTCGACAACAAGGTCGAGTCCCTGACGACCAACCCCGGCACGATTGAAGTCACGATCCTGCCGGGGGCGGTCGTTAACTCGCTGGCCCTATTCAACCTTAAGGGCAAGTCAGTAACAGTCACGATGGTTGACGCGCTGGAAGGTGAGGTATACCGAAAGCAAATCAGCCTTGTTGATGCGGCGGTCACCAATTGGTACGACTGGTTTTTTGAACCGGTTGGAATTCGCACTGATGTCGTCGTGCTGGATATGCCGGCGTACGGCTCGGCCAATATCGTTGTAACCATTGATGCAGGGGCCGAAGTTGCCGCAGTCGGGCACTTTGTAATTGGCTCAGTCAAGACGATTGGCACCGCCCTTTACGGTACGTCGGTCGGCATCAACGACTACAGCCGAAAGACCACGGACGACTTCGGCAACACGGTCGTTATCCAGCGCTCGTTCTCCAGTCGGGCGGAGTTTGATATTGCTCTCGACACATCCGAAGTAACAAGAGTTCGCAGATTGCTTGCCGACTTGCGGGCAACTCCCGTTGTTTGGATCGGCGAAGAATCCTATGAGGCCACCATCCTGTTTGGTTTTTACAAGGACTTCCAGATCGTGTTTTCCGGTCCGAGTGTTTCCGATTGTTCAATTACTGTTGAGGGGGTTATTTGATGGCTATTCCACCTGTTATTCCTAACCTACCGCCAGCGCCAACTCGAAGCGACGGCGCGGCTGATTTCACGCCTAAAGCAGATGCAATGATCGCGGCCTTGCAGCCTACGATCACGGCCATGAACACCTCCGTGGCTTTCATCAATGACACCGCCGTCGATGCCAGCGAAGCCATTGAGGCTTCGGCCACGGCTGTGGCTGCAAAGAATGACGCCCTGGCATCCGCAGTGAACGCAGCAGCTTCCGCCGCTGCCGCCGAAGGCGCTGGCGGTGTATCCGGCAATCTCGCCACGGTTTATGCAGCCGTTCTCGCATTCAGTTAAGGATTTGAATCATGGTCATGACAGCCGTTCCAGCGTTTGCGCAAACCCCTCGCCTTGTTAAAGCAGTAGCCACGGCGGCAGTTGGCAATATCGCGACAGATACACCGACCAACGTTGTAGAGCTTATGTTGGCGGGTGCCAAGGGCAGCTTGCTCACCAAGCTTTCGGCAATGCCTCGGGCCACGGCCACAGCAAACTCGCTGGTCCTCTTTATCACCAAAGCCGATGAGTCGCCGACGCCGCATAGCAAGTTTGCGCTGAAAGATTCGGCGCTCATGGCAGCCTACGCGATGAGCGCAACGACTGAGATCGTTCAGACCTTGTTCTCGAAGATCACTCCGGCGAACCCGATCCGACTGGGCGCAGGCGATAAGCTCTGGATCGGCACTCAGGTCGCGCTGGCGTCGGGCGTTGTATTTGTTGGCGAGGGGGCAGATTTCTGATGAGCATCTACGATCTTCATGATATCGGTACTGGATCGGCAATGCTTCCCGGCCTACCCGAACCAAGAAAAAGCGGAAGTGCTGAAATAACAAGTTTTCAACAGTATTACTACACTACCTATTTCGGGGGTGTTGGTAATACCCGGGTTCTGCCTTTTACAAAGAAGGTAGACATGTCCAAGTCAGTAGTCATACTGCGATCATGCGGGAGCCCTAACCCTAATGGTGACTGCTTATCAGGATTAGTGGCATGGACCGATGAATCAGTTAGTATCGGGGTTAGTAATGCTCCGTACAGTGGCGATGCAGCCGATGTGACCGTTTTAGAGTTTGCCAATTGCAAGCAGGTGGTTAAGGTACTGGTGACGCTGGCGGCTGGTACCCCAGGCACTCTGGATGTTGCAAACAAACAAGTTCCGCTTCCTGACGGTTTAAACTTGCGGAAATGCTTGTTTTTTTCGAGTCTTAACAGCATTAACGTTAACGATAACTGGGGGTCAGGGCGGGCAATATTTCAGATGTTGTATGACCAAAATCAATTGCATCTATCACGAACATTCATCGGCACAACTTATCAGGCTGCCACTTTTCTTGTGCAAGTAGTAGAGTTCAACTAAGGGGCAGTATCCTATGTCTGTATTTTTGCGAGTCCAAAACAACATAGCAACCCGCGAACCAATCCCCGACTTCCTCCCCCGCGAACCTGAATCCCTCGTCGACCTTTCATGGACTCCAGTCGAACTCGGCGTGCAAGACTGCGCCTGGTGGCCAGAGGAAAACATCGAGGGCGAACTGGGCGTTAACAAGAAGTGGGGCGCGGAAGTTCTGACTGTCGATGCTGCGCGCAAGGTGGTCACAGTCGCCCGCAAGCAGGTCGCCATGACCACGGCAGAGAAGGCGGCGCGGGATTCTGCTATCGCCGCAGAGTGGGCTGAACGCATTGCTACCCGCCGCTGGAGCGCCGAGACATCCGGCACTACCTTCGGCGGGATGGCCATCGACACAGACGACCGCAGCAAGTTGCTGATTAACGGTGCTGCACTCCGCGCTGATCGAAGTGCCGACTATGTGCTGCGTTGGAAGACATCGCAGGGATTCGTGGATTTGACGGCAGAGCAGGTGCTGGCCGTGGCCGATGCCGTGAGCGAGCACGTTCAACTCTGCTTTGACCGCGAGGATGCGTTGCTGGGTGCTGTGGCCGAGGGATCGATCACCGCGGTGATGTTGGAAGAGGGGTGGCCAGCATGAGCCGCTTCGTCACCACCCTGAAGACCGATCAAACCGACCGGCGAACCTACACGCTCCTCGATGACCTGGTACTTGCCGACGAGGACGAGCGCACGATCACCGTGCCCGCCGGCTTCGTCACGGACTTCGCGAGCATCAAGGTGCTGCACAACGCCTTCCTGTTCGTACTGTTCGCCCTGGTGTCCGGATACGGCAACTACGCCGCGACGGTGCATGACTGGTTGTATTTCGGCGGACAGGCGAGCCGCAAGGAAGCTGATGCGGTTCTGTATCGGGCGTTGCGTGCGGAGGGTGTGGCGCGATGGCGGGCCTGGCTGTTCTGGGCTGGCGTCAGGGTAGGCGGCGCCAAGCAGTACGCTGTGCGTAGGTGACTCATGCTGCCCTTGTCTGCCATCACGCTGAAATAGTTCTATGCTCAAATAAAAATAATACGGTCGAGGAGAGAACCCATGCCTAGCATTTCAAAAGTGGCGATACAGATGATTTTTTTATTTGCGCTGGCGTGCGTATGGGCGGTGTCTTTTGGCTGGAAGCAGCAGGTAATGGGCTCGTTCGAGATCAACCATGCCGGTGAGGGGAGTTCTATCTTGAGCGCCAATGAACAAGTCGATACTTCGAGTAATGTGGGCGCTCCTATTAAAACCAGCGGCACAGATATCGACCCGAGTACAACTGTAGCTGGATAGCAAAGCATTAGGGCGGCGCCAAGCAATACACCACGACCCCGACACGTTCGGGGTTTTCTTCGTCTGGGCGCTGAAAAGACGAAGCCCCTGAATGTTGGCCATTGCAAGGGCTTCTAGCTTCTACGAAGGGGAGCAGAGAGCTTGCGGAAGAGCCTAGCAGCGAGAAACTAAAAAGCAAAACCCCGACGCTTCTCGACCGTCGGGGTTTCTATTTTCTCCTGCACCCTTTAATACGAGAGAACGTGGGAATAATCCTACCAGCGCCAATCCGGCTCGCCAACCGCCGATCGGGTCTCTATCGACTACAAATTTCAGCTATCCAGCCCGCCCAGTGCGGGCTTTTTTTCGCCTGGAGAAAAGCATGACCGCCACAGAAAAAGACCGGGACATCCTTGCGCGCACGCTGTGGGGCGAGGCTCGCGGGGAAGGGCTTGCGGGACAAATCGCCGTCGCCTGGACAATCCGCAACCGCGTGAACGACGGCAAGACCAAGTCCTGGTGGGGCGAGGGCTATGCCGGCGTATGCCTGAAGGCCTGGCAGTTCAGCTGCTGGAACAAGAACGATCCGAACTTCGCCTCCCTCAGTGGGAGCAAGCCGATCCCGGCCGGGCAGTTCGCCCAAGCGCAGCGAGCTGCCGACCAGGTGATCGCCGGTACCGTGCCCGATCCTACCGGTGGTGCGACCCACTATTACGCGACCACCATGCCGAAGGCTCCGGCCTGGACTGTGGGAGCGAAGCAGACGTTGAAGCTTGGGCACCACATCTTCTTCAAGGAGGTGCCATGAGTCCCGCAGCGCTGAGGCTGTCGGCGGTGATTGGCCTGGTCCTGTTGCTGCTGACGGTGGGCGCGGCGTGGAAGGTACAGGACTGGCGCTACGGCAAGCAGCTCGCGGAACAGTCCGGCCTGCACCAGGCTGACCTGGCCACCATCAGCAATGCGGCCTCGGCTCAAGTGCGCCAGGCCCTGAAGAAGCAGCAAGCCGCCGAGAAGACCCTGGCCGACCTCGATGCCAAGACCACCAAGGAGAAAATGCATGACCTCGCTGAAAATGAAACTCTGCGCCGCGCTGTTGCCGATGGTGATCGCCGGCTGCGCATCGCCGGGAGTTGTCGTGCCGGTGCCGGTGATGTGCCCGGTACCGCCAGCGCCGCCAGCCTGGGCGATGGCGGAACCTTCGAACTCGCTCCAGCTGCTGGACGGACTGTTTTCGATATCCGCGCCGGGATCATTGCCGACCAAGCTGCCTTGAGGGCGTTGCAGTCTTATGTGATAAATGTGTGTCGATGATGGGATGGTGTTCAGTCGGCAGAACGCCGGGAGGAGGGCGCTGCTAGCTGAACGCCGGCAGCGGCTCGGGTACGAGCTAGAACTCTCGACGGCAGCTGAGGCTTGTCGCGGATCAGTCAGGGTTTGAATCTATTATGCGCTGGCGCTCGAGTTGCCTCGCCCTTCTCGACGGCAAAGGTGCCACATGGTGATCGAAGACACGTTTTTCAGCGTCACTTAGAGAATCGTGGCAATTATCGTGCAAGGCAATCCCACACGATGTCGGTCCCTCCTTCAGCAGACCTTCGTCAACAAGGTCCTGAATAGCGTAGCCAAGCTGTTCATCCTCATAGCTGTTAGGTTCCACACGAAATCCCTCCTGATAAGTGTCGGGAGCGTAGCTATTCTCGGCGCAATCTGCCACCCGCGCTGCCGTGGTGCTCTCCGACCTGCTCCAGCGGGCTGACAAAACAGCGGGAGAACTGGCGGCAGCGTATGACCGGGCCCGGATAGCTGGCCTGGCGTGCGAGGCTGCCTATACTACCCGCATAAAATAATTCTTAAGGCTAACCACTCGTCTTGGTCGGAGAACATCATGGCTACTTCCTATCCTACCAATCCGATGCATCTGCTCGGTAAATCCTATCGCTTCACTGAGACGCTACGTTCCGGGCAGGTGTTCAATTACGAAGCTCGCGTCGTTGGTGTAGAACTCCCTTGTCTTGGTACGTCTTTCAAGTGGTCATTGCTCTTAGAACATGATTCCTCGCGTGAATCCATTCTTGATTACGTCGACCTCGATTCCCTCATGTTTGACTGGGGTGTTGCCCACTCCACTCCACCTTTCGATGCACGAGCATTTGACCAACCCCGAGAATGCTCCTCGCCATCAGCCGTAGGGTGACAGATAGAAAATGCGGCTCAGGCACCCAATCCGGGAAATGTTCCTAGGTCGTAAAGTCTTCGTCATCGGTAATGGAGGCCAGTATGAGAGATCTCGACGAGAAGATAGCTGCTGGGGAGCCACTAATGCAGCAGGCTCTGCAGGCATTGCGCCGGTACAACGAAGCGCAAGGCGCGAAGCCGGCAGAGGAGGTCGAGTGCCTTCGCCTCGAAGCGGAAGCGCTCATGACGGCGGTGTCGGAGTATGTATCTCGGTTGCTGGGTGGTCCGGCGCGGACGCTTCATTGAGCTGGTGAATGGACGCGGGAGCGCTCACTGCCAGGCTCGAAGCAGTCTTCCAGCAGCCAACTGACCACCCCGAAGGCCGTTGCCAGCTACACCGCACCTATGACTAAAAAAGCAGCGCAACAAAGCGTTTGAAGTCCATTCCAGCTTACCGATTGATCTTGTCTTTGGCCTTCAGCCATTCCTGGCGGGCCTCTAGGTACTTTTCGTCCGCACGCCTTTTGAGTTCCGAGAATTCATGAAGGGTCTGAGCGGAAATAGGCTGGTTACTCAAGAGCGCATAGGCTGCTTCACTGAGCTGATCAGCTTCAATGAAAAGTTGATTGCTGAGGTCGATGGATGCAGGTCGCTGGGGATTTTGCGCTTTTTTCGAAGTGATCGGGGTCATAGCGGCATTTCCTTCTGGCAGGACTCGAAGGGGAAAACGCTCTCCTGGCATTCCTTCAAGTCAGGCGCCGAGCACAGGAAATCGCTCGGCGTGTGGTCATCGTTCCTGACCATAACGGCATATGGCACTGAATGAGTTTGGACGAAGTTGAACTGTTTTGTTCATAATGCTGATGGGTGGTGATTTTCCGAACTTCTCCCATCCAGGCTGGTCAATCGCGATAGGGCTCATAGACAGGATGGCAGTGTGGAAGACGTAGTGTTGGGGCCGAAAACGAGGTGCGAGGCTGACCGGTTGCTGGCGCAAATCAGGCGGGCTGACACCATGATTGCCGCAGTGAAGGCCGGTGCGCGAGCTGAAGGCTTTGTGCTGGGTCTGGAGACAGCGGGCGCACTAAGGGCTGGCGATGCCGAAAACCTCTATCTGGTGTTCGAGTCGGCGATCGAGAAGCGACTGAAGATTCTGGTGCCCTGACGTTCGCAACGGCAATGGGCACCGAAAATTTTATGTTACCTCTGGCGCCCATATTGCGTTGACCTGCAAATCGATGTGAACTCTGCAATTCGCCGACTATCTCGCTGCGGTTCTTGGCAGGGCCCTGAGGGCTTCAGCCGTGCGCCCACCTAGTACGGCGCGACACAGCCTAGCCAATAGGAAGATGGGCCACCGAAGCGATGAGGGTCATCACCTGCGTCCTGGCCAATCGGGGAGCGGTTGAGAATCTCCCTTGGCTTTTGGATCACCTCACCTTTTTGGCCCTGTGATGGGTAATCTGACCCGCATTTGGCAGGAACTACCCAACATCTTTCCGCCCCCGATATGCGTTTTCAGGAAAAATCGGAGAGGCGAACCGTCGAATTGACAAGCGCCGACCTAGTGCCTTCACTGAAGTCTTGCCAATACCGGCTATACAAATGACGAGGTGGATGTAATGCCTTCATACAAGACGGAAGAACTGGATGAGCTCCTGGCCAGAATTCATGAAGGTCAAATTGAAGTTAGTGGTAAGGACATCGAGCCGTTTAAGCGCTTGCTTGATTTGGGGTTAGTCGAATTTAAAGGCGAGGGTGGTCCCGAACGTTACACGAACGTCTTGCCTACTGATTCTGGAGTGCGTCGAGTTCTAGATCCTGAAGGAAAGCTTTAGGTGTCATCAAACGACCGTAGCAGACAGCCTGGAGTGGTGTTGTGTACGCAAGACTGGTGCGAGAGGTAGAGGCCGTTGCGATTGCCGTAGGCAGCATTTCAAGTGTCGAGTGGAAAGAGCCAACAGTGGCAACTGATCCAAGAGACGAATAAACAAGCGATTCCTTGATATCACGGAATTATCGAGTCGGGTCGCTAAACAATTGGGCGGGAAGGTATGAAGTAAAAAGCGGCTACCGTGTGCCGGCCGGTCCGGCAGCTATCGGTGATTCACTAATGCGATAGGTGGATTGTGTTCGGTCGGCAGGACGCCGGAGAGGGGATGTTTCTCGTACCACTTTCCGTACCATTTGATGTTCCCGACAGGGGTTTTGGGGGGCGGTCATCGCTCCTGACCATAACGGCCTATGGCAAAAAAAAGTTTGGCTCAATTAAACTGTTTCGCCATGGATGCTGATAGATGGTGCTTTTGTTTGAACGGCTCACATCCTGACTGGTCCACCCCGATAGGGCTCATAGTCAGGATGGCAATTATGGATGACGCAGTGTGCATGAAAGACCTTGGCGAGAAGATCGCCGCAGTGGAGCCGCTAATTCAACAGGCGTTGAAAGCGCTGATAGGGTACTACGAAGCGAAAGGCGTGAAGCCGGCCGCGGAGGTCGAACGGCTGAGGATCCATGTGGAATCGCTCACGACTGCGGTGCATGAATTTTATCAGCGAGCGCTGAGAGGGTCAGTGCAGACGCTTGATTGAGCGGGGAGGATCAGGCCCTGCGCCTGGTTCCGCGCATTACCCACAGCCACATCGACCCTGAACCACTCGAAGACCTCGGAAGGCTCGCCCTACAGTAGCGCCATCTGCTCGGCCCGCTCCATTGGCGTGGCCGCGTCGAGCCATTCCCTTATTTCAAGGCTGATGGCTGTATGTAGCAATAATGTTCGTGGCTTATCCTCCACGTTGAATGAGAGAGCAAGGGTAGATAAGTGCGAGGCGGGCTTGCGCTGGTTCCGCGCTTTCATTGCCCGATGGGTTGATTGTATCGCTCCTGGATGCGCTCCAGCTCGCCCGAGTGGCGCAGCTGCTCCAGGGCGCTGACCCAGGCGGCTACCAGTTCGTCGTCACAGTCGCGGCTGAAGGCGATGTACAGCGATGAGCGATAGAGCTCGATGGGAATCTGCCGCAGCGTGCCGGGGGCGATGTTCAACTGGCGGCTGTAGTAAGCCACCCCCGCAGTGGTGTCGCCTATGATGATGTCGGTGCGCCCGGCTAGCAGCATGCGATAGAGCTGCAGGCTCCCGGTTGCACTTTTTTTGAGGTTGTTGAAGCCCCGCGACTGCAGAATCTCGGGTATTAGGCCGGCATGTCTCGTCGTGATCTGTGGGGCGTGCAGTAGCTGCTCTAAGGAATTCACCGGCTGCTGCGCATTGGTTAACTGATAGGGGTGAATGGACTCTTCCACGATCGGTCCGACCCACTTGTATAACGGTTCGCGCTCCGCCGTGCGGAATAGGGAATACATTATGGTCTTGGGCCGGGTCTTCAATGCGCGGGTGCTTCGCATACTGGGTAGCAGCACCACCTCAAAGTCATCCCCGGTCAGCGCCATTATGCCCCGAACGATCTCCGTGGCCATGCCGGTGAGCTGATTGTTCTCCTGGTAGTTGTACGGCGCCCACTCTTCAGTAACGACCTGATACTGCTCGGCCCTGACGGGAGTGCCGAGTAATAGACAGAGCAGCGCGGCAGTAAGTGTCGAATGTTTCACGTGTTCTGCCTGGTGGGCTATGCGCTGATCAAGGGTGGATCCCAAACGCTGGCAGATTTTACGTAGCAACGCAGATTTTACAACGGTGCATGCGTTTTCACACAGCCTGGGCCGAAAACGGTCTATCGCAAGTATTCATATTGGCAATCGTTAGGCTTCCCTTAGGCCATCTGAAATTTCCGATTCCAGTACGGCTCAGCGCCGCTAAAGCTAGAAAGGTTTAGGGCAAAATTAGGGCAAATCAGGGGCCGCCACAGGCCGCAGTACGCCTCAGACAAACTACGAAAACGCCGTTTTTAATGGTCTAGAGCGGACCTGAGGGACGTGTGAAGGGGTTCGAATCCCTATCTCTCCGCCATATTTAAAAGCCCCGAGCGCTTATAGCCCTCGGGGCTTTTTTTCGTCTGGTGAGTATGGGGTACCTGTTTCATTCCCTTGCGACCTCTCTCTCTCTGCGGACTCAGGGTGCAGCGGTAGTGCACCTCTCCGGTATCCGGCTTCCCCAGCCAGTAGTCATCTTGGTCTTTCTTGAGTCGATAAATCGCTAGGGAACTGGCAATTCAGCGATATAAGGGGAGGTGATCGTCCGCTTTCCAAACGCAGAAACTGAGGCTGGTCTATAACGTGGGGAGCTATTCATCGCCAGGATTACCGGCGTCTTCAGGGATGAAACACTGATTGGTCTGGAGCTGGCTTTCGAGGATTGACCATGGATCTCAAGGAAACCGACATCCTCGGTTCAAGCATTGACCAACATTGGTATTACTGTTCAAAAGCCGCGGCAACGACTCGTCTGCTGGGTGATGCGCCATTCGACAAGATTCTCGATGTAGGCGCCGGTTCCGGGTTCTTTACCCATTATCTGCTGACCCACACCCCCGCCACCGAGGCCTGGTGCGTGGACATCAGCTATGGGGCGGATTCGGATGCCGCGACCGCCGGTAAACCGGTGCACTACCGCCGTTCGATCGAGTCTGTGGAGGCCGATCTGGTGCTGTTGATGGACGTGCTGGAGCATGTCGATGACGATCTTGGATTGCTCAAGACTTACGTCGATAAGGTTCCGTCCGGGAGCCGTTTTCTGATGACAGTGCCTGCGTTCCAGTTCCTTTGGAGCGGACACGATGACTTTCTCGAACACAAACGTCGCTACACGTTGCCGCAACTGGAGACGCTAGCCAAAGACGCAGGTTTGACGGTCCGGCAGGGCGCTTACTACTTCGGTCTGGTATTCCCGATAGCGGCCACCCTGCGGCTAATGCCCAAAGGTGCGCAACCTTCGCCACCACGCTCGCAACTCAAGCGGCATCACCCGCTGGTCAACAGGCTTTTGAAGACCTTGTGCAGTATTGAGCTTCCCTTCATGGGCGCGAACCGTCTGGCTGGTTTGACGGTGTTTTGCCTGGCGCAGAAGCCGTGACCTCAACCCGCGACATGGGCGCGGACAAGTAGGCCTTGATCTCGCTAGCGAGCACATCGTCTCGCACTCCCCAATGCTCAACACCGAAGACAAAGCCAGCTACTGCGCCCGTGCGTTGCTCAGGCGAACACAACGGGCGACTGTGTCATGGGCTGACTTCATCGAGGTTTTGCAATCAGGCACTCAGGTGCCTTTGTCGAAAACTGTTTGACATATTTGATTTGTGATCACATATTTAACCCATAAGAACCACAACACAGGTTTGACTCATGACAGATGGTCCGATTCCTCTCCCCACGCTGCGCCAGGTTTCCCGCGATACCTTGCAGGATCAGGTCTATCGGCAGATCCGTGAAGCCCTGATGAGCGGCCGTTTTCAGCCTGGCCAGAAGCTGACCATTCGCGGTCTGGCCGAAGCCCTGGGTTCCAGCCCGATGCCGGTGCGCGAAGCGCTGCAGCGTCTGAGCGCCGAGAATGCGTTTGAAGTCACCGAAACTTCCCGTCTGCGGGTGCGCATGATGACCGTCGAGCGGTTGCGCGAGATTCGTGATGCGCGGGTGGCGCTGGAAGGTCTGTTGGCCGAAAAGGCCGTGTTGCTGCTCGACCAGGCCGATCTGGCGGAAATCTCCGACCTTTGCCAGCAAATGCAAAAGGCTGCCGATCAGGTCGATGTTTCTCGTTACCTGTGGACCAACTTTGCCTTTCACCGGCGGATTTACGCGGTCGCTCAAGCCGAGCTGACGATGGCTGCCGTGGAGAATTTCTGGCTGCACATGGGACCCTGTTTTGCCCTGGTCGCCCCGGACAAGGCGCATCTGCAGCGCTCGATGGAGGCGCATACGCGCATTGTCGACGCCCTGACAGCGCGCGATGGGGCGGCTGCGCGAGCAGCGGTCACCGATGACATCATGCAGGCCGCCGATTCCCTGTCGCGCCTGCTCGTCAAGAACGACCGTTCGCGGTCGTCTGTCTCAGGAGGTAAAAGCGCATGAGTGTCTTGCAACGGTTGCAGCCCTATCCGGATTTACGCGTATTGATTACCGGCGGGGCTGCGGGTATCGGCGAAGTGCTGGCGGCGGCCTACATTGAAGCCGGCGCCAAGGTGCATGTCTGTGATGTCAGTGAGTCGGCGCTGGCGGCTTTTCGTGATCGTTATCCAGGCAGCGTGGCGACCCGCGCCGACGTTGCTGATGCGGCGCAGATCGAGGCGGTGTTCAAGGTTCAGCGCGAGCAGTTCGGTGGGCTCGACGTACTGGTCAACAACGCCGGAATTGCCGGGCCTACCGGCGGCATCGATTCGATCAGCGATGAGGACTGGCAGCGCACCATCGACATCAATCTGACCGCGCAATACCGCTTCGCCCATCATGCAGTGCCGCTGCTGCGCGAGTCAGCGCATGCTCACCTGCTGCATATCGCTTCGGTTGCCGGACGCCTTGGTTATGCCTGGCGCACGCCGTATGCCGCGACCAAATGGGCGATTGTCGGGCTGATGAAGTCCCTGGCCTCGGAATTGGGCGAGAGCGATATTCGGGTCAACGCCTTGTTGCCTGGCATTGTTGAAGGTCCGCGGATGGATAGCGTGATCCGTGCCCGTGCCGAGCAAGTTGGCGTGCCTGAAGCCGAGATGCGCCAGGAGTACCTGAAGAAGATTTCCCTCAAACGCATGGTCACTGCCGAGGATGTCGCGGCCATGGCGTTGTTTCTCTGTTCGCCGGCGGCGCGCAACGTGACCGGCCAGGCGATCAGTGTCGATGGCAACGTCGAGTACCTGTAACTGTTTGGCTGAATGACCCGCCTGGATCAACGGCGGTAGTTCCAGAAGAGTGCACTTACTGAAGTAACCAGGATTTTTTTCAATAAGAATAAAAGTCGGAGAACAGTCATGTCCAAAAATCGTCCAGTCATTATTACCTGTGCTGTTACGGGGGCTATTCACACGCCTTCAATGTCGCCCCATTTGCCGGTCACTGCGCGGGAGATCGCCGAGGCGGCCATTGGTGCCGCCGAAGCGGGCGCCGCCATCGTGCACCTGCACGCCAGGGACCCTGAAGATGGCCGCCCGAGCCAGGATCCGGAATTGTTCCGGCAGTTTCTGCCGCAGATCAAGGCGGCCAGTGATGTGGTGATCAATCTCACCACCGGCGGAGCGCCGACCATGGGCGTTGAAGAACGTTTGCAACCGGTTCTGGAGTTCAAGCCGGAACTGGCGTCGCTGAACATGGGCTCGATGAACTTTGGCCTGTACGAAATGCTCAACCGCTTTACCGAATTCAAGCACGACTGGGAGCGCCCCTATCTGGAGGAGAGCGACGACCGGATATTCCGCAACACCTTCCGTGACATCGCGCATATCCTCAATGCGTGCGCGGAGAACCGCACCCGTTTCGAAATCGAGTGCTACGACATCGGCCATCTGTACACCGCTGCGCACTTCCTGGAGCGCGGTCTGCTCAAACCACCGCTGTTCATTCAGTCGGTGTTCGGCCTGCGCGGCGGCATCGGCGGCCACCCCGAAGACCTGGCCCATATGCGCCGTACTGCGGACCGGCTGTTCGGTGATGATTACGTGTGGTCGATCCTGGGTGCAGGGCGCAATCAGATTCCACTGGCGACCATGGGCCTGGCGATGGGCAGCAATGCTCGAGTGGGGCTGGAGGACTCGCTGTGGGATGGCCCTGGCAAGCTGGCCGCATCGAATGCCGATCAGGTCCGGCGCATTCGCAGCGTCATCGAAGCCCTCGGTGGACGTGTCGCCACCCCTGACGAAGCCCGTGAAATGCTCGGGCTCAAGGGGCGGGACCAGGTCGCTTTCTAAGGCCTGTTCATAATCGCAGTTGGTTGCTCATGTGCAGCCAGCGTCCATCCCGCACAAAAACAAAAAAGGGATATCACGATGGGAAATGAAATCGTCGCAGGCCTCAAGACCTCACTGGGCGCAGACCCGGTGCGGGAGGTCGACCAGAAGATCGCTCCAATGGCGCCCACCTCGCTCGACGGGAGGTGTGCAGCATGAACACTACAGAATCGTCCATGCCCCGCGACCAGAAAACGCTGAATAAACTGATGTTCTTCAAGTTGATGCCGCTGCTGATCGCAGCCTATGTGCTCAGCTTTCTCGATCGCACCAACATCGCACTGGCGAAACATCATCTGGATATCGATCTGGGTATTTCCGCGGCGGCTTACGGGCTGGGCGCGGGGCTGTTTTTTCTGACGTATGCGCTGTCGGAAATTCCCAGCAACCTGATCATGCACAAGGTCGGCGCGCGCTTCTGGATCGCGCGGATCATGGTCACCTGGGGCTTGCTCTCGGCAGCCATGGCGTTCGTTCAAGGCGAGACTTCGTTCTACGTCTTGCGCCTGTTATTGGGCATTGCCGAGGCGGGCTTGTTCCCGGGGGTCATGTTGTACCTGACCTATTGGTTCGGGCGTGAGCAGCGAGCGCGCGCCACCGGTTATTTCCTGCTGGGTGTGTGCTTTGCCAACATCATCGGCGGGCCGCTTGGCGCGGCGCTGATGGAGATGGACGGGATGCTCGGCTGGCGCGGCTGGCAGTGGATGTTCCTGCTCGAAGGTCTGCCAGCGGTGCTGTTTGCCTGGGTGGTCTGGCGCAAACTGCCAGACCGTCCTGGCCAGGCACCGTGGTTGAGCGCGGAGGAAGCCAGGGGCATCGAACAACGCCTGGCGGCCGAAGCCGAGGAGGGCGCGGGTCACCACGGAAACTCGCTCAAACAGTGCTTCACGGCGCAGATCCTGCTGGCGATCTTCGTTTACTTCTGTCACCAGATCACGGTCTACACGGTGATCTTTTTCCTGCCGAGCATTATTGGCAAATACGGTGACTTGAGTTCGATGAGCGTCGGTTTGCTGACCTCGTTGCCGTGGATCGCCGCAGCGATTGGCGCCGTCATGTTGCCACGCCTGGCGAACAACCCGCGGCGGGCCCGGCACTTGTTGGTGACCGGCCTGTTGACCATGGCACTGGGCCTGGGAATCGCGGCGGTGTCGGGACCAGTATTCAGTTTGCTGGGGTTCTGCCTGGCGGCGCTGATGTTTTTCGTGGTCCAGTCGATCATCTTTTTGTACCCGGCTTCACGGCTCAAGGGTGTGGCACTGGCCGGCGGCCTGGGCTTCGTCAACTCCTGCGGATTGCTGGGCGGCTTCGTCGGTCCGTCGGTGATGGGTGCGATCGAGATGAGTACCGGCAATGCGATGAATGGCTTGAAGGTGATCGCGGTGGTGCTGGTGGTTGCCGCACTGGCGGCGTTGCGTTTGCGTCAGGGGCAGGAGAGCGCTCACCCATTGGCCAGCCGGTCTTCTCCCGAGTCTCGGCCATCACCCGCACGAGGCACTGGTGCTGGCGGTTGAGGACGGTATTTGCGCTTCATCGTTGATGATCCGAAAGCTGCTCCCACAAGGGGGCAGCTTCGTTTCATTGGGCAAAGGCCTCGGCCCTCCCTAAACTGTCAGCAGTCTTGGAGACTGAGGGCAACAGATGAATCGTAACGAACTGCGCAAGGCCGACATCAATCTGATGGTCGTGTTCGAAACGCTGATGCTCGAACGCAATGTGACGCGGGTCGCCGAGAAGCTGTTTCTCGGGCAACCGACCATCAGCTCGGCGCTCAATCGCTTGCGCACAATGTTCAACGATCCGTTGTTTATCCGGGTCGGGCATCGCATGGAGCCGACGGCAAGGGCCGAGGAGATTATTCGGCATCTCTCGCCGGCGCTGGACTCGCTGTCGGCCGCCTTGAGCCTGACCCACGATTTCGACCCCACCAGCAGCACCATGACCTTTCGCATCGGCCTGTCCGATGATGTGGAGTTCGGTTTGTTGCCGCCGTTGTTGCGGGCGCTGCGCCACGAGGCACCACAGGTGGTGTTCGTCGTTCAGCACGTCGACTACTGGCGGATCCCGGACTTGCTGGCGTCCGGCGACATTACCGTCGGCATCAGCCAGACCCGCGGCCTGCCGGCCAACGCTAAACGCAAGTTGCTCAGGCATATTCAGCCCAGCGTGTTGCGTGCGGATAAGTCTGACACCCCGCTGACCCTCGATGAATACTGCTCACGGCCGCATGTGCTGGTGTCCCACACCGCCAATGTCAGTGGTTTCGCTGATGAGTGGCTGGCGGAAATCGGCCGTACGCGCCAGGTGGTGCTCTCGGTGCCGCAATACAGTTCGTTGCCGGCATTGCTCGCCGGCACCGACATGATCGCCAGCCTGCCGGATTACACCGCCGCGGCGATGGCGGCTTCCGGTCAGTTGTTCAATGAGCCATTTCCGTTCAAGACACCGACCCTGGATCTGTCGATGGTCTGGCTAAGCCACGTCGACAGCGACCCCGCCGAGCGCTGGCTGCGTTCGCGGCTGGAAGCGTTCATGAGTGAGCGCGGGGCGACCCCTCCCAAACCGCTCTGAAAGCAGAGCCGGGGCGGCGGCGGCAAGGCGTCCCTGTGCTATATCTACCACCTTACCTTCACGCGATCAGGAGCACTTTCATGCCTCACCTGCATATGGAATACACCCCCAATCTGCCGGGACTGGATGCCGACAAGGCATTGTTGCGACTCAACCTTGCGTTGGTGGCTTCAGGGCAGTTTGCGGCGGAGTTCGATATCAAGAGCCGGGCAGTGCAGGTGGGGGCATTTCGGGTCGGCACCGGATTGGGCGAGCGGGCTTTCGTGCATGTGAAGCTGGCGCTGCTGAGCGGGCGCTCGGCCGAGACCAAGCGGCAATTGTCGCAAAGCCTGTTGGCGGTACTGCAGGACCTGTGTGAATGGCCGGCCAATGTCCAGGTGCAATTGTGCGCGGAGATTCTGGATATTGACCGGGAGTCTTACACCAAGACGGCTATCGGGGTCTGATGCGTCTGTAGGAGCGGCGGTGCGGCGATCCGACTTGCCCGCGAAGGCGATTTCAGGATTTGCGCCGATTTCCCCGCGGACAATACCTTTTCAATCAGAACGGCTTGGTCGGCAGGTACTTGCCATCCAGCGTGATCACCGCGCGGGAACCGCCGTCCGGGTCTTCGACTTTCTTGATGTCCAGTTTGAAGTTGATGGCGCTGATGATGCCGTCGCCGAACTGTTCGTGGACCAGCGCCTTGAGCGTCGAGCCGTAGACCTGCAGCATTTCATAGAAACGGTAGACGGTCGGATCGGTCGGGATGCCGCCCTGGATGCTGCCGCGCAAGGGCACGCTTTGCAACAGGCGGCTGGCATTCTGATCCAGGCCGAGTTTGTCGCAGACTACGTCGGCGGCCTCCACCGGTAGAGGGTGTTGACCGAGCAGGGCGGCGGTGACGAAGGCCAGGCTCAGGCCGGTGCCGTCGGTCAGGTCCTGCCACGACAGGTTTTTGCGGGCCTTGGCGTCGATGATGGTGTCGGCCAGGGCCAGACGTGGAGCTTGAGCGAATTGGGATTGCAGCATGGTGATTTCCTCTTGGGTGAAGTACGAAAAGTTGCTTCCACTCTGGGTCAGGCGGCGTGTGGCAATTTGCTGGACTGGGCACAGGTCTTTGGGTAGTCGGTGAGCGAAACGAAGCCCTGTCTGACGCCGTCCAGCGCGACGATGCCGCCGCTTTCAATGTCGTAGACCCAGCCGTGCAGGTTCAGTCGACCCTGCTCCAGGGCCAGAGCGACTGAAGGGTGAGTCTTGAGATTGGCCAGTTGGGCGATGACGTTTTCCCGTACCAGCGAATCGAGTCGCTCTTCGGCCGATGCGTGAGTCCGGGAGGCGTTGATCACCTTGGCCGACTCGGCGTGGCGCAGCCAGTTGGCCACCGCCGGCAGGTGATCGAGGCATTTGCAGGTGGAAATGGCGGTCATCGCACCGCAGTCGGAATGGCCGCAGATCACGATGTCGCTGACGCCGAGCACGGCGACGGCATATTCCACCGTGGCTGACACACCGCCCGGCTCTGGACCATAGGACGGCACTATGTTGCCGGCGTTGCGGATCACGAACATGTCGCCGGGTTCCTGCTGGGTCAGCAGTTCCGGGACTACACGGCTGTCGGAACAGGTGACGAACAAAGTGCCCGGGCTCTGGCGGGTAGC
>NZ_CABVHY010000055.1 GCF_902497875.1 Pseudomonas fluorescens | reverse complement strand
CCCGTGGCGGCCTGGTGCTGCAAGACGGTTTGATCGTCGAAGTACTCGGTGCCGGGCAACAACCCGCCGCACCCTGTGGACAAGTCTTCGATGCTCGCGAACATGTGATCCTTCCCGGGCTGATCAACACCCACCACCACTTCTACCAAACCCTGACCCGCGCTTGGGCGCCGGTGGTCAATCAGCCGTTATTCCCCTGGCTGAAAACCCTGTATCCGGTCTGGGCTCGACTGACCCCGGAGAAACTGGCATTGGCGAGCAAAGTCGCTCTGGCCGAGTTGCTGCTGTCTGGCTGCACCACCGCGGCCGATCACCACTACCTGTTCCCCGAAGGTCTGGAAAACGCCATTGATGTACAGGTCCAGAGCGTGCGCGAACTGGGCATGCGCGCGATGCTCACCCGCGGCTCGATGAGTCTGGGTGAAGCCGACGGCGGGCTGCCGCCGCAACAGACCGTGCAACAAGGTGAAGTGATTCTCGCCGACAGCCAGCGCCTGATCGCCGAATACCACGAACGTGGCGATGGCGCGCAAATCCAGATTGCCCTGGCGCCCTGCTCGCCGTTTTCCGTTACCCCACAAATCATGTCGGCCAGTGCGGAACTGGCCAACAAGCTCGACGTGCGCCTGCACACCCATCTCGCCGAAACCCTCGACGAAGAAGACTTCTGCCTGCAACGTTTCGGCCTGCGCACCGTGGATTATCTGGACAGCGTCGGCTGGCTCGGGCCTCGTACCTGGCTGGCCCATGGCATTCATTTCAACCCGGATGAAATCGCTCGCCTGGGCGCGGCTGGCACCGGCATCTGTCATTGTCCGAGCTCGAACATGCGCCTGGCTTCAGGCATCTGTCCGACCCTGGACTTGATCGCAGCGGGCGCGCCATTGGGCCTGGGTGTGGATGGTTCGGCCTCCAACGACGCGTCGAACATGATCCTCGAAACCCGACAGGCGCTTTACCTGCAACGCCTGCGTTATGGCGCGGAAAAAATCACTCCCGAGTTAGTGCTCGGCTGGGCCACCCGCGGTTCGGCGCAACTGCTCGGACGCAGCGATATCGGCGAACTGGCGGTGGGCAAGCAGGCGGACCTGGCGTTGTTCAAACTCGATGAGCTGCGTTTTTCCGGTAGTCATGATCCGTTGTCGGCGCTGCTGTTGTGTGGCGCAGATCGAGCGGACCGGGTGATGGTAGGAGGAAAATGGCGAGTGATCGACGGGCAGGTTGAGGGGCTGGATTTGAAGGAATTGATTGCTGATCACAGCCAAGCAGCGCGGCAGTTGATCGCAGGCATCTGACACGACACGATCAACTGTGGAGCGAGCTTGCCCCAATGCCGGTCAGTTAACCTAAATCTTTGGTCTGGCGGGCATTTGTGGCGAGGGGGCTTGCCCCCGCTCGGGTGCGCAGCAGCCGCAAAACCGGTGAATGCGGTGTGCCTGACTAAATGTGATTGCAGGTTTTAGGGCCGCTGCGCGACCCAGCGGGGGCAAGCCCCCTCGCCACAAGTTTTGCGTTCGACGCATTGGGGCTTGCCCGCGAAGCTTTTTAGAGACCCAACAACGACAACATGACAAAAGTGGCAAACAGCACAAAGTGCGTCATCCCTTCGATGGCGTTGGTTTCGCCATCGTTGAGGTTGATCGCGCTGACGATCAGGGTGATGAACACCATGACCGTCTGCACCGGGGTCATGGCCATCTGGAACGGCTGGCCGGTATAGAGCGCCATGGCTTCCATGACCGGCACCGTGAGGATCACCGTCGACAGTGAAGCGCCTAAAGCAATATTGACCACCGACTGCATGCGGTTGGCCAGCGCCGCGCGCAATGCGGTCAGAATCTCCGGTGCGGCGGAAATCGCCGCCACCAGAATCGCCGTCATCACCGGTGGCGCGCCCGTGCCTTCAAGGCCCAGGTCGAGGGTTTTCGACATCACCTCGGCCAGTGCGCCAATCACCACCACACCGAACACCAAGGTCCCAATGGACAGCCCGAGGTTGATCGCAGGCGTGTCGTGCGCAGGTTCGCCCTTACGGCGTTTCTCCGGGTAGCTGTAGCTGAAAAAATAGCTATGGGGCCCAACCTGCATCCGCAAAAACAAGGTGTAAAGCATCACCATGGCGCCAATTGTGAAGGCCGAGTAAATCTTCCAATCCGCTTCGGGAATGAACTCCGGGACCACCATGGAAACGCCCATGGCGGTCAGGATCATCACGCTATAAGTCCGCGCCGAGTCATCGTTATAGGACTGCTCGCCATGCTTTATCCCGCCCATCAGTGCCGCCAGGCCGAGGATGCCGTTGATGTCGAGCATCACCGCTGAGTAGATGGTGTCGCGCACCAGGGTCGCTGAGGCTTCGTTGCTCATCATGATCGCCAGGATCACCACTTCGACCAGCACCGCGGCCAGGGTCAGGATCATCGTGCCATAGGGGTCACCGACTTTTTCCGCGAGCAATTCCGCGTGATGGGCGACGCGCATCGAGGCGCAGACGATAAAGGCCACCAGCACCAACCCGCCGATCAGGGCCGTCATCTGGCCGCTGTGCAGCAGCCAGTGCTCCAGCGCGAAGGCCGTACACGCTGCGAGCAGCGCCAGCAGCAGGAATTTCTCTTGCTTGAGTAAGGTGAGCATCGCGGGCCTTTTGCCGAATGAAGAGAACCGGAAACGATGAGCTACAGACTGCGGTGAGTTGCTAACGTTTCGTTACACCTTAGCGCAGCAGTGGCGGGCAGCACCCGGCGAAATATCCGATCACCACCCGCGCGGAATTTCTGCTGTCGCGCTTTGCCAACACCTATGCTTATCGGCGAGAACTGCAGGCGGCGAAATGAACCGACTGGTCAGGTTTTACCAAAACCCTCAGCGTCGACCTGTAGAATGCCTCCATTGCACCTGATGAGAATTCAATAATGTACGACTGGTTGAACGCCCTTCCCAAGGCCGAATTGCACCTGCACCTGGAAGGGTCGCTGGAGCCTGAACTGCTGTTCGCCCTGGCAGAACGCAACAAGATCGCCCTGCCATGGGGCGACGTCGAAACCCTGCGCAAGGCTTACGCCTTTAACAACCTGCAAGAGTTTCTCGATCTGTATTACCAAGGTGCGGATGTACTGCGCACCTCTCAGGACTTTTATGACCTGACCTGGGCTTACCTGTTGCGCTGCAAGGCGCAGAACGTGATTCACACTGAACCGTTCTTCGATCCGCAGACCCACACCGATCGTGGAGTGCCCTTTGAAGTGGTGCTTAACGGTATCGCCAGCGCGCTGAAAGATGGCGAGCAGCAACTGGGCATCACCAGCGGCCTGATCCTCAGCTTCCTGCGACATTTGAGCGAAGCGCAAGCCGAGAGAACCCTCGATCAGGCGCTGCCGTTTCGCGATGCGTTTGTTGCCGTCGGCCTCGACAGTTCCGAGATGGGCCACCCGCCGAGCAAGTTCCAGCGAGTATTCGATCGCGCCCGCCACGAAGGTTTTCTGACGGTCGCCCACGCCGGTGAAGAAGGTCCGCCCGAGTACATCTGGGAAGCCCTCGACCTGCTGAAAATCCAGCGCATCGACCATGGTGTGCGCGCCATCGAAGATGAGCGGCTGATGCAGCGGATTATCGATGAACAGATTCCGCTGACCGTCTGCCCGCTGTCCAATACCAAGCTTTGCGTCTTCGACGACATGTCCCGGCACAACATTCTCGACATGCTCGAGCGTGGGGTGAAGGTTACCGTGAACTCGGACGATCCGGCGTATTTCGGCGGTTACGTCACCGAGAACTTCCACGCACTGTATACCCATCTGGGCATGACTCAGGATCAGGCCAAACGTCTGGCCCAGAACAGTCTGGATGCACGCTTGGTCAAGCCGTAAGGCCGCCATCGCGGGCAAACCTGATTTCCACGGATCCCACGTACCTCCGGGGGCGTGGCTTGCCCGCGAAGAACGATGACGCGGTGCCTCTGACAGACCGTAGTGAGTCTTCGTGGGCAAGGCTGCAGCCAGACGCTAAGTGACCATCTGCAGTTCGGTCACCTTGGCGAACCTGGCGATTTCTCGCTGCCCCAATGGGGTGATCTGCAGGGCGCGGGATTGGCTGGGGATGCTCAGCCAGCCAGACTGCATGAACAACTGCAGCAACCCGGCCCCCAACGCACCCCCCAGATGGGCGCGGCGCTCGCTCCAGTCCGGACAGGAACAGGCAATCTGGGCATTTCGCTGGGCAAGCGCCTGGATAAAAATACCCCGGCTCGCCAATTGGCTTGCGCCCTTGTTCGTGACTTCGATGCGTTGATGGGTCTGCTCGATCCAGCCGGCATCGAGCAATCGTTGATACAGATCAGCCGCCAGCTCGCCGCCCAGATGGTCATGACACATCCGAGCCTTGAGTAACGAGGACGGTGGAGTCTGGGCTCTTGTCAGGGAGAGGTTGCGCTTGAATATGTCCGGCATCGCTCGTGGCGCACTGACGATAGAAGCATTGGCCAGGGCTTCGACTGCGGCACCTATTTCGGGCGCCGCCAGACGAAAAAAACGCTTTCGCCCACGCGCTTCAACTTTCAACAGCCCGCCGGCGGACAAGCGCGCCAGATGCGCGCTGGCCGAAGACGGTGACAAACCCGCCAGTAACGCCAACTCTTCGGACTGCCGGGCTGCTCCGTCCATCAAAGCCCACATCATCGCACTGCGCTTCGGGTCCGCCAGCAGCGTGGCAATCTGGCTGATGCAAGGTGCATATTCCATGTATTCACTCCCTGTTGAATCATTCGTCTACAGCGCTGAGACATAATGGCCAGTAATGTATCACCGGCCAAGACGTGAAAACCGCCAAAAACCGGGTGATGTTACAAACTAAAGCGATCAACTCCTTCGAAACCATCCACTAGTCACCGCCAACAACTGGCTGCTCAACCGATATAAACGCGGTTTTGAATGCCTGATATCAACGGGGTAAAAATAGGCAGGCGCTAGTATAAACGCGAAAATCAAGGGCTCCCGTCATGGGGAAACCTTTGAAGGTGATAGTTCCTGAAGGAATTGTCTCTATTTTGAAGAGGTTAATGATCGGTAACAAATAAGACGGGGCTCTGACGGGATAATTTCTCACAACGTAACTTGATCATTTCACGCAACAAGTTCACCGGTTTACTTAATTGCGCGCGGTGTGCACACAATAAATTCAGCGGCGCGCGCTCACAGAGCAACTCGGGCATCAGCACTCGCAACCGCCCCGCCAACACGTCGGCGGCCACATCGAGCCAGGACTTGTAGGCAATACCCGCCCCTGCCACGGCCCACAAGCGCACCACATCGGCATCATCACTGAATCGATCACCGCTGACTGTCAGCCCCACCTCGCGCTTGCCATCATGGAAACTCCAGTGATCGTGAACCCGGCCGCCAAGCATGAACAACAGGCAATTATGCTGAGCCAATTGCTCCAGTTGCCGGGGCTCACCATAACGGGCCAGATAATCGGGAGCGGCGCACAACACCCGACGGTTCTGCGGCGCGATCGGCAATGCCACCAGGCTGGAGTCTTCCGGCTCGCCATAACGTATTGCGATATCCACCGGTTGGCGGAACAGATCGGCAATGCGGTCTCCCAACAGCAAGCGCACCGTGAGTTTCGGGTGTTCGCGCTGGAACTCGTCGAGCCAGGGCAACAACAAATTGCGGCCGAAATCCGAAGGCGCCGACAGTTGCAAAACTCCGCTCACCTGATCCTGCCCGCTGGCCAACAACCGCCGGCCTTCGTCGAGATTGCTCAACGCAGCCCTGGCGTACTCGAGAAAACCTTCGCCCTCGGCCGTCAGACGCAGGCTGCGGGTCGAACGCGCCAGCAACCGGGCCCCCAATTGCTGCTCGATACGCTTTAGCGCGGCACTGGCCACCGCCGCTGACATATCCATCACCCGCGCCGCCGCAGACAAGCTGCCCAGGTCTGCGGCACGCACGAACACCTGCAAGTCATCGAATCGCAACATCGTCATCACCGACCGATTATCAATAAAATATTGAAAGAGACTGCTGTTTTAGCGGGTTTTATCTGCGAGAGAAATAGCCAATGATCTGCCCATCGACCTATTGCCTCCAGGAGTTCCCATGAAAGCCGTTGCCTACTATGCGTCCTTGCCCATCAACGACCCGAAATCCCTGCAGGATATCGAGCTGCCTGAACCCGTGGCCGGCCCTCGAGATCTGCTGGTTGAAGTCAAAGCTATCTCGGTCAACCCGGTGGACACCAAAGTCCGGCAAAACGTCCAACCAGAAGGTGGCGCGGCCAAGGTTTTAGGCTGGGACGTGGCCGGAGTGGTCAAGGCCGTTGGTAGCGAAGTCAGCCTGTTCAAGGCCGGTGACAAGGTCTACTACGCGGGCTCCATCGCCCGTGCCGGTGGCAACAGCGAGCTGCACGTGGTTGACGAGCGGATTGTCGGCCACATGCCGAACACCCTTGGTTTCGCTGAAGCCGCCGCACTGCCGCTGACCGCGATTACCGCGTGGGAACTGCTGTTCGAACGGCTGCAGGTGGCTGAAGGTAAAACCGACCAGGGTCAAAGCCTGCTGATCGTCGGTGCCGCCGGTGGCGTGGGTTCGATCCTGACCCAACTGGCGAGCCAACTCACCGCCCTGAAAGTCATAGGCACCGCGTCACGTCCTGAAACCCAGAGCTGGGTGCGTGAATTGGGGGCGGATCTGGTGATCGATCACAGCCAACCGCTAAGCGAAGAACTCCAGCATGCTGGCCAGACTCATGTGACCCACGTCGCCAGCCTGACTCAGACCGACCAACACCTCGATCAACTGGTCGAAGCGCTGGCGCCCCAAGGCAAACTGGCATTGATCGATGATCCGAAGGCGCTGGACGTTACCAAGCTCAAGCGCAAAAGCCTGTCGCTGCATTGGGAGTTCATGTACACCCGGTCGCTGTTCGAAACCGCCGACATGCTCGAACAACACAAGCTGCTCAACCGCGTGGCCGAGCTGATTGATGCCGGCACCTTGAAAACCACCATCGGCGAACACTTCGGCAGCATCAATGCGACCAACCTGCGGCGTGCCCATGAACTGCTGGAAAGCGGCAAGTCCAAAGGTAAAATAGTACTCGAAGGCTTCTGAGACGCAGTCTCCAGGGGAGTCATCCGCAACTGCCGCGGGATGCGGATGACACCGTCAGTCAGAGACTTGACCCTTGTCATATTTACGAGGGCATTCGGGGTCTACACTCGGGGCCATTGCAATGTTGTCTTTTACTTGAGGAGGTCAGCAATGAAGATCCTGATAAAAGAACCGGCAAAATCTCCAAGCCATCAATGGCAAGTCCGCATCGACCAACATGTGGTGACATTCCGCAGTGAAGCCGAAGCCCGCGCCTTTGCCAAGACCCTGGAAACCCGACTGCAGGCCCCCCACCGATTTCCCGATCGTCAGCAGCAAGCCGCCGGCTGATTCAGGCCGCCGCTTGCACTGCGATCCGCGCGTTTTGCAATCGGCGGGTGACCATGGCCACGCTCACCGCGAGTATCCCGCACAGACTGATCACCATCGCCATCGGCATGGCGCTGCCGTCATGCAAGACGCCTACCAGTGACGCCGCCCCGGCGGCGACACTGAATTGCAGACAACCGAGCATCGCCGAAGCACTACCCGCCCGCGCACCTTGACCATTCATCGCACAGGCCGAGGCATTGGGAATGATGCAACCCAGACTCGCAATGCAGATAAACAGTGGCACCAACAGCGGCCACAACTGCGTGGTATGCAATGCGCTGACACCCAGCAGCGTCAATCCGGCAGCCAGATAAATCCATACCGTACGCACCAGCAAAAAGGCCGGTCCGCGCTTGGACAGCATCCGCGCATTGATCTGCGCCACCAGAATAAAGCCCGCCGCGTTACTGCCGAACAGCCAGCCAAAGTGCTCCGGCGGTACCCCGTAGAGCTTGATGAACACAAAGGGCGAACCGGCGATATAGGCGAACATCCCGGCGATCGCGATCCCGCCGGTCAAGGCATGCCCGAGAAAGACCTTGTCTGCCAGCAACCGACCATATTGGCCCAACGCGCCCGACAACGGTTGGCGTGGCTGATGGGCCGGCAGGCTTTCCGGTAGCCCCAGGGCCACGGCCAATGCCGACAGGGCACTGAACAAAGTCAGCACGATAAAGATTGACTGCCAGCCGTAAAGATTGACCATCAGCCCGCCGAGCATTGGCGCGAGGATCGGCGCCAGGCCCATCACCAGCATCAATTGCGAGAAGACTTTGGCCGACGCCACCGCATCACACTTGTCACTGACGACCGCCCGGGAAATCACCATCCCCGCACAGCCCCCCAGGGCCTGAACGAAGCGCGCGCCGATCAGCCAATCGAGACTCGGCGCAAAGGCACAGGCCAGGGACGCCAGGGTGAACAAAGTGACCCCGACCAGCAACGGAATCCGCCGCCCGAAACGATCCGCCACCGGACCATAGGCCAGTTGCCCGAGGGACAAGCCCAGGAAATAAGCCGCAAGCGTTAGCTGGATGTGTTTTTCATCGGTGCCAAAGGCCAGGGCCATCGCCGGAAAACCCGGCAGATAAAAATCGATCGCCAGCGGTGCGAAAGCGCTCAAGGCGCCAAGAATCAGGATTGTGCGCAGGTTCATCAAGTATCCAGGTAAGCGTCGGCTAGCAGCCCGACAGTCTAGCCGCGCCTGGAGGCCGTGAACATTCCGATAGGTCGCTAACTAATAAAAAGACTCAGACGAGCTTCACCCCGTAGCCTTCTTCGCTGATCAGGCTGATCACTTCATCTGCCGACAGCCGACTTTCAATGCCCACTTCCTTGGCGCCAAGATCGACCCGAACGCTGGCTGCCGGATCCTTGGCCTGTATGGCCTGAGTAATGGCCCGAACGCAGTGGCCACAGGACATGCCTTGAACGTTGAATACTTGCATGGATGAAACTCCTTGAATGAGTGATGTGGCCATCCTCGACCTTGTCACCATGGCAAGGTCAAGTTCTGAAGTGATCTGCCGGGCTGGCAATCGGCGCCCTGCTCGGCCAAGCTGCGTCATCCATGACACGAGCAGGAGATTCAGCCCATGCGCTGGTCCGCCTTTAGCCTATTGAGCATCCTCAGCCTTTTCGGTGTCGCGCAAACCGTCAGCGCCGCCGGGGAAGATTATGGCGTGCTGATTATTTCCCGCGAGCGCCTGGAGGTCGCGACTTCCTGCGAAATCGGCGTGTACATCCACGATCAGCTGTCTGCCCGATTATTCCAGGAGCAGAGCACCTCGTTCAATTTGCCACCAGGCAATGTTTCGCTACGGCTCAAACTGTTGCCGGGCCAGGCGCCGGGCTGCCAGCCTGGCCTATTGCCTGCGGGTTCGCAGACCATCACTCTCAAGGCCGGTGAAATTCAGAAATACCGCATCGCCATGACCCAGGATGGGCTGTACCTGAAACGGGCGGGGCTGGGATATTGATCGGTTCGGCTGTAGTTGGGTGTATTGAGCAATTGTGGCGAGGGGGCTTGCCCTGCTCAGCATTGGCCCCGTAGCAGCTGCCGAAGGCTGCTACGGGACCCGCGCTGAGCAGGGCAGCCCCCTCGCCACAGGCTCTGCATTTGGCGTCAACAAAAAACCCTCTTGACCTTGCCCGCATGGCAAGGTTGATCCTGTAGGTCATTTCTACAGGGAGTTTCACCCATGCCTGAATCAACCACCTTCGACCTGCCGATTGCCGGCATGACCTGCGCCAGTTGTGCCGGGCGTGTCGAGCGCGCCTTGAGCAAGGTCATCGGTGCCCGTGCCGTCAGCGTCAACCTGGCCACTGAACAGGCCCGCGTCCAGGCGCCGAGTGACAGCCTGCCAGCCCTGGTGCAGGCCGTGCAGCAAGCCGGTTACAGCGTTCCGGCCCAGAGCCTGGAATTGAGTATCGGTGGCATGACCTGCGCCTCCTGCGTCGGTCGGGTCGAGCGTGCACTGGGCAAAGTCGCCGGGGTCAAAAGCGTCAGCGTCAACCTGGCCAACGAACGTGCGCACCTCCAGTTGCTGGGCCAGGTCGATCCTGCGACGTTGCTCGCGGCCGTCAGCAAAGCCGGATACTCCGCCCGCCTGTGGCAAAGCGAACAAGCGACTTCAACCGATCAAGAAAAGCGTTTGCGTCGCGAGCGCTGGGCCTTGCTGCTGGCGATCCTCCTGGCGTTGCCGCTGGTGTTGCCGATGCTGGTGCAACCCTTCGGTCTGCACTGGATGCTTCCCGCCTGGGCGCAATTTGCCTTGGCGACACCGGTGCAGTTCATCTTTGGTGCGCGTTTTTATGTTGCAGCCTGGAAAGCTGTTCGGGCCGGTGCCGGGAACATGGACTTGCTGGTGGCGTTGGGCACCAGCGCCGGTTATGGCCTGAGTATTTATCTATGGGCCACGGCGACTGCGGGCAGCATGCCGCACCTGTATTTCGAAGCGTCGGCGGTGGTCATCGCGCTGGTGCTGCTTGGTAAATACCTGGAAAGCCGCGCCAAGCGCCAGACCGCCAGCGCCATCCGCGCCCTTGAAGCCTTGCGCCCGGAGCGGGCGATGCAAGTCATCGACGGCCGTGAGCAGGACGTCGCCATCAGCGATTTGCGCCTCAATGATCTGGTCATGGTCAAACCCGGGGAACGTTTCCCGGTGGATGGCGAAGTACTCGAAGGCCAGAGCCATGCCGATGAAGCATTGATCAGCGGCGAAAGCCTGCCGGTGCCGAAACAACCCGGTGACAAAGTCACCGGCGGTGCGATCAATGGTGAAGGTCGTCTGTTGGTGCGCACCCTGGCCCTGGGCTCGGAAACCGTACTGGCGCGGATCATCCGCCTGGTGGAGGACGCCCAGGCGGGCAAGGCGCCGATCCAGAAACTGGTGGATAAAGTCAGCCAGGTATTCGTGCCCGTCGTCCTCCTGTTGGCACTGGCGACCCTGATCGGCTGGTGGCTGTATGGCGCCCCGCTGGAAACCGCAGTGATCAATGCGGTCGCGGTATTGGTGATCGCCTGCCCTTGCGCCCTGGGCCTGGCAACCCCCACCGCGATCATGGCCGGGACCGGCGTTGCGGCCCGCCACGGCATTTTGATCAAGGACGCCGAAGCCCTGGAGCGTGCCCATGAAGTCAGTGCAGTGGTGTTCGACAAGACCGGCACCTTGACCTCCGGCACTCCGCAAATAGCCCACCTGCACACCGTCGATGGAGACGAAAGCACTTTGCTGCAACTGGCCGGTGCCCTGCAACGCGGCAGCGAACACCCGTTGGCCAAAGCCGTGCTCGACGCCTGCTCCGCGCGCAATCTACCGGTGGCCGAGGTCAGTGCCAGCCAATCCCTCACCGGACGCGGCATCGCCGGCACGCTGGACGGCCGCCAATTGGCGCTGGGCAATCGACGCTTGCTGGTGGAAAGCGGCTTGAATGCCGGCCCCCTGAAACAATCCGCCGAGGACTGGGAAACCGAAGGCCGGACCCTGTCCTGGCTGATCGAACAAAGCCCGCAACCGCGCGTACTCGGCCTGTTTGCATTTGGCGATACGCTCAAGCCCGGGGCCCTGCAAGCGGTACAACAACTGAGCGCGCGCCATATCAGCAGCCACCTGCTGACCGGCGACAACCGTGGTAGCGCTCGGGTCGTCGCCCAGGCACTGGGTATTACCGACGTGCACGCCGAAGTGCTGCCAGCCGATAAAGCCGCCACCGTCACCGAACTCAAAAAGACTGGGGTGGTGGCCATGGTCGGCGACGGCATCAACGACGCCCCGGCTCTCGCCGCGGCCGATATCGGCATTGCCATGGGCGGTGGCACCGACGTCGCCATGCAGGCCGCCGGGATCACCCTGATGCGAGGCGACCCGCGACTGGTACCGGCGGCGCTGGAGATCAGCCGCAAGACCTACGCGAAGATTCGTCAAAACCTGTTCTGGGCCTTCGTCTATAACCTGATCGGAATTCCACTGGCGGCGTTCGGCCTGCTCAACCCGGTATTGGCCGGCGCCGCCATGGCCTTGTCCAGCCTCAGCGTGGTGAGCAATGCGCTACTGTTGAAAACCTGGAAGCCCAAAGACCTGGAGAAACCTGAATGAACATCGGCCAAGCAGCCCGGCAGAGCGGCCTGAGCGCGAAGATGATCCGCTATTACGAATCGATCGGCCTGCTCAAGGCGGCCCATCGCACCGACAGCGGCTACCGTGTGTATGGCGAGGCCGACCTGCATACCCTGGCGTTTATCAAACGTTCTCGGGATTTGGGATTTTCCCTGGAAGAGGTCGGCAAACTGCTGACCCTCTGGCAGGATCGGCAGCGCGCCAGCGCCGACGTCAAGGCGCTGGCTCGCCAGCATATCGAGGAATTGAACCTGAAGATCCGCGAACTGGGGCAGCTGCGTGACACCTTGCAGGACCTGGTCGAACACTGTCATGGCGATCACCGACCCGACTGCCCGATTCTCAAGGAGCTGGCCTCGGGGGGATGTTGTGAGAAGGGTGTTGCCTGATATTGATACCAGTCAGTTATGGAGAGAAGAGCCGAACGCAATCCTGTGGCGAGGGGGCTTGCCCCCGTTGGGTCGCGAAGCGGCCCTAAAATCGGTAATCGCGGTTTTCCAGGTAGAACGCATCCGTCGGTTTACGACTGCTGCGCAGCCGAACGGGGGCAAGCCCCCTCGCCACAGTAAGCTCCCTCGCCACAAAATGCCCGTCAGGCCAGAGATTTACACCACCCACAAAAAATCCGGCCGAGGCCGGATTTTTGTTTAACCAATCACTGCATCCAGGGTGGAGGCGGCTCTTCGGCTTTACTCGGTGGCGCATCGTCAGCGGCACGCGCCGCTTGCCGACGTTCATCATCGAGGCGTGCGGCTTCGATCTCACGGATGACGCCACCGACGTCCGCCAACTCTTCCGGCTCGTCGAATTCACCGGTTAATACGCTGGCCGGGTGCAAGGTGCCGGCTTCGTACAAGGCCCACATTTCCTTGGCGTATCGGGTATTGCGCAACTGCGGGGCAAAACGCCCGAAGTAAGAGGCCATGTTGCCGACATCCCGTTCCAGCATGCTGAACGCATGGTTGTTGCCTGCCGCGTCCACCGCTTGCGGTAGATCGATGATCACCGGACCGGTCGGCGTCAGCAGCACGTTGAACTCGGACAAGTCGCCGTGCACCAGACCGGTACACAGCATCAACACGATCTGCTGGATCAGGAAGGCGTGGTACTCAAGCGCCTGCTCCTGATCGAGCACCACGTCGTTCAGACGCGGCGCCGCATCGCCGTATTCATCGGCGATCAGTTCCATCAGCAGCACGCCTTCAAGGAAGTCGTACGGCTTGGGGACTCGCACGCCAGCACCGGCCAGACGGAACAATGCCGCCACTTCGGCATTCTGCCAGGCGTCTTCGGTTTCTTTCTTGCCGAACTTGGAGCCCTTCGCCATCGCTCGAGCCTGTCGGCTGTTGCGCACCTTGCGGCCTTCCTGATACTCGGCTGCCTGACGGAAACTTCGTTTATTCGCCTCCTTGTAAACCTTCGCGCAACGTAACTCGTTGCCGCAGCGCACCACATAAACAGCTGCTTCTTTACCACTCATGAGTGGGCGCAGCACCTCGTCGACCAGACCGTCCTCGATCAGGGGTTCAATGCGTTTTGGAGTCTTCATCAGCTTTTATTGTGGGTCCTTTATTACCAAACACGCGAATGTCACTCGTTATACGGCAATCCTCTCACAGGGGGGAGAGGTTGCCGACCTATGAACACTTCAGAAGCACTCAATGTGCCAGATAAATCAGACAAAACCGCCGACTTTGATCGACCGCTCGGAATCATAGCCGAGAGTCCTGCTGTTGTTGGTGACAAGAAATCAGAGAATGTCCGACAGAAGCCGACGCCGCGGTACCAGGTCACTCGTAGGATTTTTTCCAAACAGCCTCAATTTTCCCTGCCACCAGCCGAAGTCATCAGAGAGAAAAGGATTTTGTCCAACAATCAGAAAAAAGACGCCAGCTCATCAAAGGGGTGCTCCTGATGGAGACCGCCCATCTTGCAGGGTGCCAGGGACTGCAAGACATACCGCAAGGTTTTTACGGCTGCCGTCAATCCGCGAGTCATCAGCACTTCGTGGGCATATAAGAAAAAAATCTGGAGCGCGGATGAACATCAAACAAAAGCTGACGTGGGCCTTTGCAATTATTGCCTGCTTGCCCGTGATACTGGTCGCCACCCTGGTGGTGCTGAACCTGCGCAGTGAGGCCAAGGACGGTTTCGTCGACGGCAGTGGCCGCGAAATTCGTCAGGTCAGCAACGCCATGCAAATATTCTTCGATGGCATCAGCCAGAACGTCGACTATCTGGCAACCCAGCCCCTGATCAAGAATACCGATGACAGCCTCAAGACCTACATGAGTGCCAACGCAGCGGACATTCCACAGGGAGAAATGGACAAAAAGATTTTCACGCTGCTCGAGAGTCTGGGCACCAGTCATCCGTCTTACGCCTACGCAATCGTCGGAACCAATTCCGGCGGCTACGTTTCCTGGCCAGACGATGCCAAGCTGAACAACTACGACCCGCGTCAGCGTCCCTGGTACAAGGCCGCCATGGCCAATCCGGGCAAACCGTTTCGCACCGAGGCTTATTACTGGGCAACGGAGAACGCGACCTATGTCAGCACCGTGCGCACCATCAGCAACAAACTCGGCAGTCCGGGTGGCGTGGTGAGTATCGACGTGACGCTCGAACAGCTCACTGAAATCGTCAAACAGATCAAACTGGGTGAGACCGGTTACCTGATGCTGATGGAAAACACCGGCACCGTGTTGGTCGACCCCAAGCAACCGGAGCACAACTTCAAGGCGCTTGGCAGCCTGGGCGAGGGTTACGCACAACTGGCCAAGGCCGGCAAAGGCCTGGTCGAAGTCGAGCTGAATGGCGAGCGCTACATGGCCAATGTCTGGCCGTCGGAACAGCTGGGCTGGACCTTTATCGGCCTGATCAAACACACCGAAGTGATGAGCGCGGCAACCCAGTTGACCTGGTTGATTGCGATCATCGCCGCGGTGTTGGCGCTGGTTTTCGCAGTGGTCGGTGCCAGTTTCGCCAGCCTGATCGTGCGGCCGATCCGCAGCGTCGCCAGCGGCCTTGAAGGGATCGCCCAGGGTGAAGGCGACCTGACGCAGAACCTGCAGATCCGTGGCAACGATGAAACCGCGCAACTGGCCAGCTGGTTCAACCAGTTTCTGGCGGCGATCCGCAGCCTGATTCAACACATCGGCCTGGCCGCGACCAAAATTCTCGCCACCTCCCAGAGCTCGACCCAAGTCTCCACCGACATGGCCGAAGCCGCCGGGCGCCAGCGCGAAGCGGTGGATATGGTCTCCACCGCCTTCCACGAAATGGTCGCCACTGCCAATGAAGTTGCACGCTCCTGCAGCCAGGCCGCAGAGTCAGCGGACAGCGGCCAGCGCCAGGCCCGCGAAGGCCAGCAGCAGATCGATGCCGCGGTCAATAGCGTCGATCGGTTGAGCCAGGAGATCGAACAGTCCGCGCAGTCGATGCAGCAACTGGAGCGCGACAGCAATGACATCCAGTCGATTTTGGGCACCATTCGCTCCATCGCCGAGCAAACCAACCTGCTGGCCTTGAACGCCGCCATCGAAGCCGCCCGCGCCGGCGAGCAAGGTCGCGGTTTTGCGGTAGTGGCCGATGAAGTGCGAGCCCTGGCCAAACGTACCGCCGACTCCACGGCGGAGATCGATGGCCTGCTCGGCAACCTGGCCAAGCGCACCAGTCAGGTCGCGCAGCAAATGCATGCCAGCCTCGAAGTGTCGCAACAGTCGGTCAGCCGCATCGGCCTGGCGCGCAGCAGCTTTGGGCAGATCCGCGAGTCGGTGGACGTGATCCGCGACATGAACACCCAGATTGCCACCGCCGCCGAACAACAGCATCAGGTGGCTGAAGACATCAACCGCCACATCAGCCAGATCCATGGCGATGCGCAGTTGGTGGCCGAACTGGCGAACTCGGCGCAGCTGGACTCCCGGAGTTTGGCGGGCTTGTCCAATGAGCTGGATGTTCTGGTGAGAAGGTTCCGCACCTGAGGCAAGATCAAAAGATCAAAAGATCGCAGCCTTCGGCAGCTCCTACGCCGATCGCGCTCTCCTGTAGGAGCTGCCGCAGGCTGCGATCTTTTAGCGGTGTCACTGTTTGAACAACTCTCCAGGTGTAAACCCGAACAACCCCTTGAACGCAGCAATAAACGCCGAGGTCGAGTCATAACCACAGGACAACGCGGCAGTGGTCACGCTGTCACCCTCCTCCAGAATGCTGAGCGACGACAACAGGCGCATGCGTTGACGCCAGCCGCGAAAACTCAAACCGGTCTCGCGCTGGAACAAACGCATCAAGGTTTTTTCCGAGGTTCCCAAGCGCTGCGCCCATTCGCGCAAGGTGACGTTTTGTTCGGGGCTGGCGATCAACTCGTTGCACAGTCCGAGCAAGCGTGGCTGGCGCGGTAGCGGCAAGGAGAAAGCAACTTCCGGCAAGCTCGCCAACTGGTCCAGCAACACGTGCACCAGACGCGCTTCGCGGCTGTCGCCCTGTGGATAATCCACTGGCAACTGGCAAAAACTCTTGATCAATTCTCGCGCCAGCGACGTCACTTCCAGCACCCGACAACGCTCCGGCGCCCAGGCGCAATCTTCGCGGCGCACGTAGAGGCTGCGCATTTCCGCGCGCA
Organism: Pseudomonas fluorescens; assembly: GCF_902497875.1. Taxonomy (GTDB): domain Bacteria; phylum Pseudomonadota; class Gammaproteobacteria; order Pseudomonadales; family Pseudomonadaceae; genus Aquipseudomonas; species Aquipseudomonas fluorescens_BR. Next base: position 7,946 of record NZ_CABVHY010000055.1, on the reverse strand, counting down.
TGGATGTCACTACCTGATGCTCCAGATCAGCCGGAATCCAGATTCCCCACTGGGGGGGTGCAAAGAAGCTGCCCTCGGCGGTGTGTACACCGAGTACGCCGCTGATGGCGTAGGAAAACTGCACCCAGTCGTGGCAATGAGACGGCGTCCAGGAACCGGCGCCGAGGCTTTCAGCCCGCGCATACAGCGGGCGCGGCAATGCCGTCAGGGTGGGAATTTGCCGTTCGAGTTGACGTTGCTGTCCGTTTGTCGGCATTGATTGGCCTTATATCGCAAGACGGCTGATGGCACTGACGTTAGGCTAAGTCACCAATTCTTACAATCTCCCGGGTGCCGGATATGCATGCCTTCAAACACCTCAAACGCGTGGTCACCGACTGGTTCTTGTGCGGCATGCTGGTGGCGACACTGCTGGCGTACCTGTTCCCACGCTTTGGTGCGGCGGGCGGCGCAATGCATGCCGAATGGGTGGTCAATATTGGGGTGTTCCTGGTGTTCTTCCTGTACGGGGTCAACCTGCCCAGCGAACAGATCAGTCAGGGTCTGAAGAACTGGCGCCTGCACCTCATGGTGCAGGGCTTCACCTTCGGGGTGTTTCCGCTGATCTGGCTGCTCAGCGACAAACTGCTGGGGGCTCACGTGCCAACGTTGCTGATGCTCGGCTTCTTGTACCTGTGCGCCCTGCCCTCGACCATCTCCTCGTCGGTGGCCCTGACCGGTAGCGCCGGCGGCAACGTACCGGCGGCGATTTTCAATGCCAGCCTGTCCAGCGTGCTGGGGATTTTCCTCACGCCGTTGTGGGTGAGTCTGGTAGTGGGTAGCGGCGCGGGTGGGATAGATCTGGGGTCGACCCTGATTGATCTTTGCGCCATGTTGTTGCTGCCGCTGGTATTAGGCCAACTGCTGCGTCCATTCTGCGGCCGGTTTTTCGCCCGGCACAAGCGCTACACCAGCATTGTCGACAAGCTGGTGATCCTGTTGCTGGTCTACGCCGCGTTCTGCAACTCGATGGTTTCAGGGATGTGGCAGCAGCAGGGCAGCTCGGTGATTCTCAGCGCTCTGGTCGGCAGCACGACCCTGCTGGCCCTCATCCTCTGGATGACCACCCGCACCGCCCGCGCCTTGAGATTCAGCCCGGCCGACGAGATCGCCGCCGTGTTCTGCGCCAGCAAAAAATCCCTGGCCGCCGGCGCACCGATGGCGGCGCTGATCTTCGGCGCCAACCCGGGCCTGGGGCTGATCCTGCTGCCGATCATGATCTATCACCCGTTGCAGTTGATCGTCTGCTCGGTGTTGGCCGAGGGTTACGCCAATCGCAATCGGCAGATCGCCGAGCAGCCAGCTGAAGTGGCGGTCAGCGCTCGATAATCACCGTCACGCCCTGGCCAGCGGCGGCGCAGATCGAGATCAAGCCTCGGCCCTGCCCTGCGGCGTCCAGCAGCTTGGCGAGGTTGGCAACAACCCGTCCGCCGGTGGCGGCAAACGGATGCCCGGCAGCCAATGAGCTGCCCTTGACGTTGAGCCGACTGCGGTCGATGGAACCCAAGGGCGCGTCCAGGCCGAGGCGGGTCTTGCAATACTCCGGATCTTCCCAGGCCTTGAGGGTGCACAACACCTGAGCGGCGAAGGCCTCATGGATTTCGTAGTAATCGAAATCCTGCAGCGTCAGACCATTGCGCGCCAGCAGGCGCGGCACTGCATACACCGGGGCCATCAACAGCCCCTCCGCGCCTTTGGCGAAATCTACCGCCGCGGTTTCACCATCACGTAGATACGCCAGGATAGGCAAGCCACGCTCCTTGGCCCACGCCTCACTGCCCAGCAGCACCAGTGCCGCACCATCGGTCAACGGCGTCGAATTGCCCGCGGTCAGCGTGCCCTTCGCGCTGCGTTCAAATACCGGCTTGAGCGACGCGAGCTTTTCCAGGGACAGATCCGGGCGCAGGTTGTTGTCGCGCGTCAGGCCAAGGAACGGCGTCATCAAATCGTTCTGCCAGCCCTCGGCGTAAGCGGCGGCCATTTTCTGATGACTTTCCATCGCCAGCTGATCCTGCTCGGCGCGCGGGATATTCCAGGTTTGCGCCATCAGCTCGCAATGCTCGCCCATGTTCAGGCCGGTGCGCACCTCGCCAATGCGTGGCAGCTCGGGCTTGAGATGATGGGGTCGCAGTTGCAACAGGGTTTTCAGCTTTTCGACGGTAGTCTTGCTGCGATTGACCTGCAGGAGAATCCTGCGCAGGCCCTCACTCACGCTGATCGGCACATCGGAGGTGGTATCGACGCCGCCGGCGATGCCGCACTCGATCTGCCCCAAGGCAATTTTGTTCGCCACCAGCAACGTCGCTTCCAGGCCGGTACCGCAGGCCTGCTGAATGTCATAGGCCGGGGTGGTCGGTGACAGCCGCGAACCGAGCACGCATTCGCGGGCCAGGTTGAAATCCCGCGAGTCCTTGAGCACCGCGCCAGCCGCCATTTCGCCCATGCGCAGACCGTGCAGGTTATAGCGTTCGATCAAGCCTTCAAGCGCTGCGGTCAGCATCGCCTGGTTAGTCGCGGTGGCATAAGGGCCGTTGGAGCGGGCGAACGGAATACGGTTACCACCAATAATTGCGACGCGGCGCAGTTGAGTCATGAAAAACCCCCTAAGGTTATCTGCGAACGGGAGCGATCTTGCTCGCGAATCAGCCGCAGCGCTCGATCGGATAGACCGCGTCAGCGTGCTTCAGGCAAGCCTGCTCCCACAAAAACTGAAATCGCAGGCAGTGAGCCCCGGCTCGGACTAACCTGCTGTGAGTGCTACCCCCCACAAGCGTAGGCCGGATCTCGCCGATCGAACGACTGTTTGTCATTCGCGGTCCACACTTTGAATTTCAGCTGCTGGAGAGCGTTCCATGTCTGACCGCTATATCGACTTCGCCAACTCGGCCATCGGCCACCGCCTGGTAGGGGCCCTTGGCCTACCGTCACCGGTACGTCTGGAGCGTTGGGAGGCCGGACGCCTGCGGCCGATCGAAGGGGCATTGTTGATTGGCGGCGGCCCGCTGGTGCAGAACATCAATGCGTTCGGCAACAAACTGACCGATGCGATTTACAGCTATGGTCCCGAACCGCTGGTAGCGCCCGCCTGGATTCCCGGCCACGGCCCGAAACTCAAGGCGGTGGTATTCGATGCCAGTGCTATCGTCCAGACCGATCAACTCAAGCAACTGCGCGAATTCTTCCAGCCGCTGCTGAGAAACCTCGATCACAGCGCCCACGTGGTAATTCTCGGGCGCGCACCGGAAACCCTCAGCGATCCATTCGCCGCCAGTGCCCAGCGGGCGCTGGAAGGTTTCAGTCGTTCGTTGGCCAAGGAATTGCGTAACGGCGCCACCTTGCAATTGCTGTATGTCGGCGAAGGTGCCGAAGAGCAGCTCGAAGGCGCGCTGCGGTTTTTCCTCTCGCCCAAAAGTGCCTATGTTTCCGGACAAGTGCTGCGCCTGAATGCCTGCAACAGCCAGGTGCAGGACTGGAGTCGGCCGTTGGCCGGGCGCAAGGCCTTGGTCACCGGTGCGGCACGGGGTATCGGCGCGTCGATCGCGCAGACCCTGGCCCGGGATGGCGCCGAAGTCATCCTGCTCGACGTACCGCCGGCCAAAGCCGATCTCGATGCCCTCGCCGCACGCTTGGGCGGGCGCAGTATCGCGCTGGATATTTGTGCCGAAGACGCCGCAATGGAGTTGATCGAAAACTTGCCGGACGGCATCGATATTGTCGTGCACAACGCCGGCATTACCCGCGACAAAACCCTGGCCAACATGACCCCGGAATTCTGGGATGCGGTGCTTGCGGTCAACCTCAATGCGCCACAGGTATTGACCAAGGCGCTGCTGGACAGCGGCACCTTGCGCGACAACGGTCGGGTGATTCTATTGGCCTCCATCAGCGGCATTGCCGGCAACCGCGGGCAAACCAACTACGCCGCGAGCAAGGCCGGGCTGATCGGCCTTGCCCAGGCCTGGGCGCCGCTGCTGCAGGAACGCGGCATCAGCATCAACGCGGTAGCGCCGGGTTTTATCGAAACCCAGATGACCGCGCACATTCCGTTCGCCCTGCGCGAAGCCGGGCGGCGCATGAGTTCTCTGGGCCAGGGCGGTTTGCCTCAGGACGTCGCCGAAGCCGTGGCCTGGCTCAGCCAGCCGGGCAGTGGCGCGGTCAGCGGGCAGGCGTTGCGCGTCTGTGGGCAAAGCGCATTGGGAGCATAACCATGGCAATCAACTGGCACCCATTGAACCATGCCCCACACTTGCCCGAGCTGTATGTGCGGGCGGCCACGCGTCGCAAGATCACCGGCACCACGCTGCCGGAAGACGGACTACGTTGCTGGGTCGATGTCGACCACAAACGACTGGAGGCTTATCGAAGGGTCTGCGGCTTTGTCGGCAATGGCTTGCTGCCGCCGACCTTTCCCCATGTGCTGGCGTTCGCCTTGCAGATGCAACTGCTGACGGCCAAAAACTTCCCTTTCCCGCTACTGGGGCTGATCCACCTGGCCAACCGCATCCGCGTCTTGCGGCCCATGGGTGGCGTCAGCAGCGTGCGGGTCAGCGTCCACGTGCAGAACCTGCAGCCTCACGCCAAAGGTGCGGTGTTCGACCTGATCACCACCCTCGAAGATCCCCTCGGACTGTTATGGGAAGCCGAAAGCCGCATGCTGTGCAAGGGCGTCAAGCTACCGGGCGAGCCGATCATCGAACAGGAGAACCCGACAGTCGCACTGAACGAACTGACACGCTGGTGGGCTTCCGCGGACATCGGCCGGCGGTACGCCAAAGTTTCCGGGGACTACAACCCGATTCACCTGAGCGCCGCCAGCGCCAAACTGTTTGGCTTCCCTCAGGCCATCGCCCATGGTTTGTGGAACAAGGCGCGCACCCTGGCAGCCCTGAGCGAGCACCTGCCCGCCTCCAGGGTGGAGATCGCCGTGGAGTTCAAGAAACCGGTGCGTCTGCCCAGCGAGGTGACACTGCTGTCCAGCACACCGGGCTCCAGTGGAGACTTGCAACTGGTGGGGACCGGCGACCTGCAGCACATGACCGGCAGTTGGCGATCGATTACCTGAGACCGCGGCTTAACCCCGCCGGATCAGGAACACCCCGGCGAGGATCAACACCAGGCCGGCAATCTTGCCGGCGCTGATCGGTGCTTCGCGAAATCCCGCCCAACCAAAGTGGTCCAGCGCCAGAGCCATGCCCAACTGCCCGGCCAGCACCAGCGTCATGAACAACATGGCGCCGATGCGCGGCCCGGCGAACGCGGCGGTAGTGATGAAGAACGCACCGAGCAGCCCGCCGCTCCAGTGCCACCAGGTCAGGCTTTTCAGCGCGCCCAGTGTTGGCATTTCACGTTGAACCATGACCAGCAGCAGCAATGCCACACAGCCGACAAAAAACGAAATCAATGCCGCCGCCAGAACGCTGGAAACCTGCTTGGCTAGTTGACCATTGATCCCCGCCTGCAACGGCAGAAAGGCACCCGCAACAAAGGGCAGGCAAAGCAGCCACCAGACAGGGGCAGGCATAGTGTTCTCCAGCGGGGAATAAGGCGCCGCAGTATACGACAATGCCTGTAGATGACATTACAGGTGTGCGCGAGCCCCCTGTGGAGCTGGCGTAGCCTGCGATCTTTTAAGCGGTGTGTTGATATCAAGGAAGGAATGCACAACCCTAAGAATTGGCCTGATACACCCTCGGCTGCGGAAACAGGTTGTTCAGGGTTTCCAGCAGGCGCACGTGGTAGATAGGCTTGCGGAACAGGTCCAGCACCTGCAGCCGCAGCATGTCACTGACGTCGTCCAGGTCGGCATGGCCCGAGGTCACGATCACCGGCAAGTGCTGGCGCGAGGTGTGCTCACGCAGGCGCTTGATCAGCGACATGCCGCTTTCTTCCGGCATGCGCAGATTGGTGATCACCAGCGCGATATCCGGATTGCGAGTCAAGTGCCGCAAGGCGAGCTTGACCGAGGTCGCGGTAAAGCAACAAAAGCCTTCGCCCTTCAGCAATTTCGCCAATTCAAGGAGGGCGTCCTCTTCGTCGTCCACAAGGAGAAGCTGTTGCCGTGAAGATGGAGAGGAATTCATAGGCAATACCTGTGACTAATTAGACAAACAAGTTGGATCCAGATTAGCGGATTACAGGAGAACCGCCCCGTTAAGTGCAACAACTGCCCGATAATCTCAGAGAACGAGAGGTTGACTCACCCGCCGCTATCGCGAGCAAGCTCGCTCCAGGTTATGCGCCGATCACGCCAGCCGCGTCTGGCTCAAATTCCCTGTGGGAGCGAGCTTGCTCGCGATGAACGATAACGCGGTTTAACGGGCACTCTGCCTCAACCCCGAACGCCCCGGTGCCAAGGCCAGCGCCAGTTGCGTGCGATTGTGCATCTGGGTCAGGCGCAGCACTTGGGAGACATAAAGTTTCACGGTGTTTTCGGTGATACCCAGTTCACAGGCGATCTGATAGTTGGTTTGCCCCTTGCTCACCAGGCGGGCTACGTCCAGTTGGCGCGGTGACAGCTGATTGAGGATGGCTGGAATCTCTGCGGGTTGCGTTTCGCTCGTAGCTCCCCGTCGAACCTCGTCGAGGTCTTGATAAAGCGTGTCGATGGAATCGGCGAGGCTTTGCAGTTTCTGGTTCAACTGACTCAATTGAAGGTTTTTCACCCGCTCCTGCACGACCGCTTCCTGGCGCCGCAGGCCTTCAAGCAATTCATTCAGATCGACAGGCTTCTGGTAGTAGTCGGCAACCCCGGCACGCAAGGCCTTGATCACTTGCTGTTTGTCAGACGCCCTGGTCAGCATGATCGCTTCGAATGCTCGCTGGTTGCCGGCGAGCTCCTGCAGTGCCTGCACCAGTTGAATGCCGCCCGGTTCTGCCAGGTGCAAATCGAACAGCACCAGACCGATTTCAGGGTCCTCGCTAAACCGTTCGATGGCTTGCTTGCCGCAGGTGCAGGGAATGCAGCGGTAACCACTGCTTTCCAGAAACTTACAGAGTTCTTCGACAATCAGCGGCTGATCGTCGACTACGAGCACTTTTATCAGAGAGTTAAGCTTGATCACGCGCGACTCCATGCTGAGCAAACCGAAGACTTATTCTTCCTGCACCGACAGCCAATGGCTGTACACGCACTGAAAATAGACGCACTTTCTGACTGTGTACATAAAGTTCGCCACTCAGGCGGCTAATTGATCCAGGCGACGGCCAGCAGCATCCCGACCAGAACGAACGGCGCAAAGGGTTGTTGTGTCGATTCTTTCGGATCGAGGTATTGCAGATGGGCTCTCAGTTTTTTGTTTATCAGCGGCCAGAGTCTGGGAGACATGAGTAGCCAGACAATACTGGCGATGCCCGCACCAATGAAGGTTCCCAACAGGTGCATGTTGTCGCTCGCCAACCCCAGCGCTGCCATCAGTTTCACATCATCCGCCCCCAGGCGCCCCATTGTATAGCCAGGCAAGGTGAAGGCCAGCGCCAGCAAGAACGCCCCGACCCCCTGCTCTGCGCTCGCGCCCATCCAGGTGGTGCCGTTCCACAGCAAGTACACCAGGGCAATGACCGTCGCACCAAGGGTCAGACCATTGGCAATTTGGCGTTGCTGAATATCCTGCGCAGCGCAGAGAGCCAACCAGATAAATAGCATTAAGCTCTGCATCAGGTAAAAAGCGTCCCTTTTTGTCTGAATGATTCTTTGCGGACTTGATGGAGTACTTGTCAGGGTAGACGCACTGATGAAGGTAGGCCTCCCAAGAAAGCAAATAGCCGTCGGGGGGGAGGTAAAAAGATCGTCCGAGCGCGGCCCGAACTTGCCGCAGCTCCTACGCCGACCGGGTTCAGCCTGAATGATCAAATGTACACAGGTTCGTAGGAGCTGCCACAGGCTGCGATCTTTATGGGGCTTCGATTAC
>NZ_CABVHY010000054.1 GCF_902497875.1 Pseudomonas fluorescens | reverse complement strand
GGCTTTGGTCTGTGCAGGATTGACGACGCAGACCCGATAGCCCTTGTTGTACAAGAACTCGGCCAGCGCTTCATGGTAGATGCCGGTGGCCTCCATCACGATCAAGGCTGAAGGCTCGACATGCTTCTGCAGCCAGGCGTGGAACTCCTCGAACCCCTTGATTGCATTGGCCAGCTTGGCTTTGGTTTTATGTTTGCCGTTAGGCAGGTATTTGGCGATGTCAAAGGTGTGTTTAGCGGCGTCGACGCCAACATAATCGGACATGATCGTCTCCAATTGGATCAATTGTGATCATCACTGCACTCTGTCCAACCTTGCGAATGCGGGCTCTCGCCAGAGACGGGCCCAAGATACCGTTCGAACTATACGAGTGAGTGTGGAGGGTTGGAGCACGATCTACGTCGCAGGCTCTAGGCCTAAGGAGCTGCACGGCTTCCAGATCCCTCCCTCGATGATCAGTCGAGAACTATCGCTCCTGGCGGAGCGATAGTCGAGATACAAGGAGCTGCCGCAGGCTGCGATCTTTTGATCTTTGCGTCTCGTGAGGTGCCAGCAGCATCCTTATGCCGGAATGAAGGTCTTTGCGGATTCATGAGCGCTTGCCGGAAGGTATCCCGCAATCCGCCTGGCTTGCGCTAGAATCCGGGCGGTTCGCCCGCCAATTGAGGCATGGCGCTTGCTGAGAATCCTTGATGACACCCTCTCTGCTCCTGGCCGTACTGGCATCCGGCTTCATCTATGGCATCACCCCCGGGCCAGGGGTGCTGGCGGTATTCGGTATTGGCGCGGCCCACGGACGACGTGCCGGGGCAGGGTTTCTTTGTGGGCATCTGCTGGGCGATGTGGTCTGGTGCAGCACCGCGCTGATCGCCATCGTCGGTGCGCGGGAGATCGGCAGCACGGCGTTTGATGTGCTGGGTGTGCTCAGTGGGCTCTACCTTTTCTGGCTCGGCGCACGGGCGATTCGCGCCCGCCGCGACAGCACCGAAACGCCCCAGGGCCCTGCGCGACAACCGTTCTGGCACGGCATCATGTTTGGCCTGACCAACCCCAAAGCCTATCCGGTGGCCGTGGCGACCTTCACCGCGTTGCTCTCCAGCCGTGCCGAGTTGTTGAGTTGGTCGATGTTGCCGTGGCTGATCTTCTTGAGTTTTGTTGGCGGGCTCGTTGCATACGCTATTCTCATCGCAGTGGTCGGCGCACGGCGAGTGCGCAGGGTGTACCAACGGCATGAGCTGGCAATCACCCGGGTTTGCGGGGTAATGTTTATCGGTTTTGCCATCAATGCCTTGCTGCATGCGGTGCCGGGGCTGTTAGCGAACAAGACTTGAGGCTGACTGCAGGGCTGCGGCAGCAAAAAAAACTCACCGGCGACCGTCGTTGATCGGATCGAAGGATTGATACTCAGCGCTTCAACTTTATGGGCAGTATCGATTCCTGATGGCAAGCAAGAACTCTGCGCCGCTGGCGAGCTACATCGACCTGTTGCTGGATGCCGTGTGTGCGGTTGATGCCGAGGGGCGCTTTGTTTTTGTCAGTGCCGCTTGCGAGCGTATCTTCGGTTACATGCCGGAAGAGCTGATCGGTCAGCCGATGATCAATCTGGTGCATCCCGCCGATCGCGAGCGAACCCTCAAGGCTGCCCGGGAAATCATGGACGGCCAGCCCAAGCCGAGTTTCGAGAACCGCTATCTGCGCAAGGACGGGCAAGTGGCGCACATCATGTGGTCGGCGCGCTGGTCCGAAGTCGATCAACTGCGCATCGCCGTGGCCCGGGACATCACCGAGCGCAAACAGGCCGAGTCCAAGCAGGCAGCGCTCTATGCGATCTCTGAAGCGGCGCATGCCGCAGAGGATTTGCTGGCGCTGTTCGAGCGTATCCATCGGATCATCGGCGAATGGCTGCCGGCGCTGAATTTCTCCGTGGCACTGTACGACGAACAGTGCGGGCACATCAGTTTTCCCTACCATGTCGACGACCACGAGCAATGTCCGGAGCCCGCGGGTACGGCCACCGGCAGCCTGTGCGCCGAGGTGATTCGCAGTGGCCAGCCGATCCTGCTGACCCCCGATGATTACGGTCCGCTGCCCGAGTTTCTGGAGCTGATTCGGGGGCAGGATTCCCCGTGCTGGCTGGGGGTGCCGCTCAATTCACAAAAGGGCACCATCGGCGCGCTGATTGTCAAAAGCACGCCTGGTGGCGAGCGTTACACCGAGCAGGACAAAGAGTTGCTGCAGTACGTATGCGCGCAGGTCGCGGCGGCTATCGAGCGCAAACAGCTGCATGCCCGGCTGCAGTACATGGCGCAGTACGATCAATTGACCCGTCTGCCTAACCGGGGATTGCTCCACGAACGGGTGAAAGCGTCATTGGCACGAGCCAGAAAAGAGTCCGGGCGCATGGCGCTGTTGTACGTCGACCTCGACAAGTTCAAGCAGGTCAATGACACCTATGGGCATGGGGTCGGCGACCTGCTGCTGCAAGCCATCGCCAATCGCCTCAAAGGCTGCGTGCGCGAAACCGATACGGTGGCGCGCATCGGCGGCGATGAGTTCGTGGTCCTGCTCGACAGCATTCAAGAGGCGCAGGATGCCAGCACCGTGGGCGATAAAATCCGCCACGTGCTCGACCAGCCACTGCGACTGGACGGCCACAGCCTGCGTGTCCAGCCAAGCGTCGGCATCGCGCTCTACCCCGAGCACGGCAGTGAAGAAGAACAGCTGTTCAAGCACGCCGACGAAGCAATGTATAAGGCCAAACGAGCACAGCGAATACTGGCCCTGAATTAAATCGACAGGCGGTTCCTGTACCAGTCCCATTCAACGCCAAAGCCCGATCATTGATCGGGTTTTGCCGTTTTTAGGCACCGTTCGTCGCAGCAGACGCAACTTTTCTAAACCTTTGTGGCCGTAAAAATTCAGATTCTATGCGGGCCTTGCTCGCTGAATCATTCATAAGAGGAAGAGAAATCATGCCTACCTCAAAAAATCCGAACATGGGAAGCACCCCCAATGACCGTAACAAGGCCTCTGAAGCCGGTCGTAAAGGCGGGAAAACCACAACTACAAACGTCGATAAAGAAAAAGGCGAAGCCGGGCGCAAAGGTGGTCAAAACAGCCCAGGCAGTGGCCGCAGCTAGTCAGTGAATGAGAGGCGGGGGCGCAAGCTCCCGCTTGAATTTTTTAAGGAGGCACCCCACATGAGCCGGATAACCAGCCGATTGCGCACCGCCAGTTTCGCCGTGCTGCTGGGACTTGGCGCCAGCAGTGCCTTTGCCCAAACGCCTGCCGAATTTATCAACGAGGCTTCTGCCAAAGGTATCGCCGACATCGAAGCCAGCCGCTTGGCGCATCAGAAAACCTCTTCCAAAGCTGTCAAGGACTACACCATCCAGGTGATCAACGACCGCACCACGGCCAACCAGCATCTGGTGAAAATCGCCAAGAAACTCGAGCTGCCGATCGCTGGCAGAGAAGAGGTAGTGAGCAAGGCCAAGACCCTGATGCCGGATGTCCAGGAAGGCGAGGCGTTCGACGAAGCCTATGCCGCCAGTCAGGTAAAAAGCACCGAAGAGGCCATCCAGCAGCTGCAACAGGAAGCCCAGACCAGCCAGGTGCCCGAAATAAAAGCCTTCGCCGAAGAGACCCTGCCCAAACTCGAAAACCATCTGCAGAGGGCCCGGGCCTTGGCCAGCCGGTAACCGCTCGCCGGGACGGCTTGACCAGATTTCGCAGGTTGGCCGGGCTCATCTGCGCGCCAACTTGCCCTCTCAAGGAGACGCACCATGTCGACTCGCCGAGAACCCAATCAATATGCGATGCAGAACCCGCTGACCCAGTATCCGCAACCCGAATTCCCCGACCAGCCGCAGCCTGCGCCCGGTATCGATCAAGACATGATCCCGCAACCCGATCACGGCGAAAAAAGTTACCAGGGCTTTGGCCGTCTCGCCGGGCGCAAGGCGCTGATCACCGGTGGTGACTCTGGCATTGGCCGTGCCGCGGCGATCGCCTTTGCCCGTGAAGGGGCCGATGTGGCGATCAACTACCTGCAGGTGGAGGAGCGGGATGCGCGTCAGGTCATCGAACTGATCGAAGCCGAAGGGCGCAAAGCCATTGCCATTCCAGGCGACATCCGCGACGAAGAATTCTGCAAAAAACTGGTCAGCACGGCTAATGAAAAACTCGGCGGTCTCGACATTCTGGTCAACGTGGCCGGTAAACAAGTCGCGAAAAAAGATATCGCCGAGATCACCACCGAACAATTCGATGCCACGCTGAAAACCAACATCTACGCGATGTTCTGGATCTGCAAGGCTGCGCTACCGCTGATGCCGGCTGGAGCGACAGTCATCAACACCGCGTCGATCCAGTCTTATGACCCATCGGGCACCTTGCTCGACTATGCCACCACCAAAGCGGCAATCGTCGCTTTCACCAAGGCGCTGGCCAAGCAAGTGATCGAGAAAGGGATTCGGGTCAATGCGGTCGCCCCCGGCCCGATCTGGACCGTGCTGCAACCCAGCGGCGGCCAGCCCCGGGAAAAGATCCCGACCTTTGGCGCCCACACCCCGATGAAGCGCCCCGGTCAACCGGCTGAATGTGCGCCGCTGTATGTGCTTCTGGCCTCGCAGGAATCCAGCTACATCACCGGTGAAGTCTTCGGTGTGACCGGTGGCAATCCGCTGCCTTGAGCAAGGGTAAGATGAGCCTGCGAGTCGCCTGAAGCCGCTCGCATGCCGCTGATCAGCACTGATTCAAATCCTGTTTTGGCTGTTCATCGGGGGCAGTACCTTTCAGCGACATCGCTTCGTCTTCACCCATTTTCCGGTACTGCTTTCTCAGCGCCTCCAACTGCTTGAGGTCCAGCCCCTCCAGACCGAGCATCGCGTTTTGCGCATCCTTGGTGACCCGCAGTAATTCATCGACCTTCAGGTGCAGGATATCGGTATCGCGGTTTTGCGTATTCTGAATCAAGAACACCATCAGGAAGGTAATGATCGTGGTGGAGGTGTTGATGATCAGTTGCCAGGTGTCATTGAAATGGAAGATCGGGCCGCTCAGGCCCCAGAGAAAAATCAGGCTGATTGCGCCCAGGAAGGTCTTTGGGCTACCCGCCCACAAGGCCAGAGTCTGTGAGATTTTCGCGAATTTCATTGCCGTATTCCTTATTGGGATGCGCCTGATTTTCAGACAGCGACGGCTACGCGAAATTTCTTCTTACAAAGCGACATTCAATCAAACGGGAGAGTTTTTTCATCACTCCAACGCCTGTCGCCTAACGGATAGATAGTCGCAACCATTTGCCTCCATGCCAGGTCACAATTCAAAGCCCCTCACCCTGGAGCACCCTCATGAACATAGCCCGAACCCTCTGCCTGACCTGCTGCCTGTTCGCCCTGCAAGGCTGCTTCGACAACTCGGATAACGAAACCAAAGACAACACCGACGGCAGCAAATCCTCGGTGCAGATGCAGGAGTCGGGTGATGATAAATAAGTGGACGGCAGGGGCGAACGGCTTCTGGCGTAGCACACAACGCCAAGGGATTTACACAACCGTAAGAATCCTTCGCTCAACACGGACAAAGGGATATAGGGATATAGGAAAAGCAGCGTCAAGCGCATACCTGTAGTGAGGGAGCTTGCTCCTGCCTGCCTGCCGGTCCGCGCTCGGGCGCAGCAGTTGTCAAAACCTGCTGATGTGTTTTATCTGAAACATCCCCGATGTCGGTTTTTGGGTCGCTTCTCAACCCAGCGGGAGCAAGCTCCCTCGCCACATATTTCACTTGGCTGAAGAATCGCGCTCACTGTTAATGGGCCGCTAGCGGCCTCACCGTCACGAGAAGCTCGTGGGAAATCTATGTTTCTTTTTCTATATTTCGCCGGATTCTTTCTTTGTAGCCGTTTGTGTCTAGTATCCAAGAGCAGTCAATTTGCCATCATGCTCATATACGGATCGGAACAGGTAAGAGGGAACTCATGGAATTCTTCGAAAAACTAGCAAGTCTCGCCGCCAAGGTTCGTCTGCAAGGGGCCGCGATCAAGACGGAGGAAGCGACTAAAAATGCGTTTGTCATGCCTTTTATCAGTACTGTATTGGGATACGACGTCTTCGATCCGACAGAGGTGACCCCAGAGTTTGTTTGCGATGTCGGGACGAAAAAGGGAGAAAAAATCGATTACGCGATCATGAATGGAGGAGAGGTCCAGATCCTGATCGAGTGCAAGAAAATCGGCGAGCCACTGCATATCAATCACGCCTCGCAGTTGTTCCGTTACTTCCATGTCACCAGCGCTAGAATCTCCATTCTCACCAACGGCCAGGTCTACAAGTTCTTCACCGACCTGGACGCACCCAACAAAATGGACGAGAAACCCTTCCTGGAACTCGACCTCCTCGACATTGATGAATATTCCGTTCCTGAGCTGACGAAGCTGACCAAGTCAGCGTTTGACGTGGATTCAATCATCAACGCCGCAGGCGAGTTGAAATACGTCAGCCAGATCAAAAAAGTGATTGCTTCCCAAGTCAGCAAGCCTGACGACGACTTCGTCAAAGTCTTTGCTTCACGGGTGTACGACGGTGTCATCACCCAGAAAGTCCGGGAGCAATTCCATGAGTTGACGAGAAAAGCGCTCGGTCAGTTTCTTAATGATCAGATCAATGACCGCCTCAAGTCAGCCATGAGTGGAGCCCTTCAGCCCACGTTGTCTGCACTTCCCGTTTCTGGACCAAGTGCCTTGGAAGCAGAGGCGCGTGATGAAGCAGAGAGGGTTCTGACCACTCTTGAAGAGCTTGAGGGGTATCACATCGTCCGCGCGGTGGTCCGCTCAGTCGTAGATGCCAAGCGCATCGTGCAGCGAGACACACAAAGCTATTTCGGTATCTTGCTGGATGACAACAACCGCAAACCGATTTGCCGTCTGCATTTCAACCGGACACAGAAGTACATCGGAATCTTCGACGAAGAGAAGGTTGAAACCCGGCATCCGATTAGCTCCATTGATGAGATCTACGAGTATTCAGACCGGTTGAAAAAAACGGTTGGGTATTACGAGTAAGCGCTGCTGCGTCGTTGGTTCAACCGGCCATTCAAGGCCGGTTTTTAGATTCTCAGATCCCTGAAAAACATGATTCGAGGCTAAACACGGTCGGCGTAGGCTGTAGCCTGCAAAGAACTCAGGGTTGTCATAGATGTTTTGAGTCATTGCAGCGCTTTCATTGTTCGCGGTCAGTGCCTTACAGCGTTCCAGGAAAAATGGCGTTCAACCCTGCTGCAGCACCTTCAACGCTGCTGAGGCGAGGAAGCCTGAGCGGCTTTTCTCTTCCGGGTGGTGCAGCACGTATTCATCTATACGGTTCAGCAGATAGCCGGGCAGTGTGATGTTGAGTTTTTGGGCTTTGCCAAGGTATTTGGTCACATCGATATCAACCACAGCCCAGGTGCAACCTGCATATTCCGGATTGGTTGCATGAACGGTGACTTTGTTGGCCGGCGGAATTTGCGCTCCGTCTTCAGCCAGAATTTCGAAGTGGCCTTCAATGGCTTCCCGGGCCATGGCCATGGCGTCATCCAGGTCATCGCCGGCCGAGAAGCAACCGGGGATATCCGGCACTTCTACACCCCAGGCGTGTTCGTCATCGCCCATCGAGATCGCAATTGGGTAAAGCATGTTCGTTGTCCTCCTCGGACGGTGTGCAGCCGCTTCAATAGAGCAGGGCCTGTTTCAATATGCTGGTGGCCGTCTTTTTCAGTAGATCCTTTTTCGGGTGTGGGATCGTCACCACTCCGGGCTTCGTGGGATGCTTGAAATGGTGATGACTGCCTCTGACCCTGACCAGATACCATCCATCCGCGACGATTTGGCTTATCAAATATCGGCTATTCACATCACCTCCATGTGGTGTGTAGGTGGTTACTATACCCACTTAAATTATCCTATCAACACTATAACCACCGAAAACTTGATGGATGCCGATAAGGGTTAAGGTCGAAGTGTAAGGAGGCATGGAGGAAAGGCGTCTCACCGCCATTGAATTCTGTGTTTCTGAATCCTTCCAGGTAGCGCCCAGCTGCCGAGCCGCATTCCAAGTCCCTTCCTCAATGGTGTCGATGCCGCGCAAGTAATACTCGAGGTTGAACAGGTGCTGACGCAGACTCAGTTATTTTTTTGCCATGGCTGGTTGTCACAAAGAGAAGGAGGAGGGGGTGGCAGCGTCCACTGCACCTGCCTAGGCTCCAGCAAGCTTCCACAAGAAACATAACCTGAGGTGCGCCATGAATCTGAAAATCTTGAGCTACACGGTGATAGCCCTGGTGCTGTCAGGTTGCGTCTCTTCGGGTGGTGCTCCGACAAAACCCGTCCCACCTTCTGCCAAGGCTCTGAATGACGCTCAGATCCGAAATGCTTTGATCGGGAACAAGCTCAACAATGTTCAAAAACCCACGTCGATGAGCTTTAACGCTGATGGAACGGAGATCTTCCAGCGCTCTGGCGCGAAACCTCAAACGCTATACTGGACAGTCAATGACGGGGTTCTCTGCTTCGCGGCAACGGGACTCCGTACTGAGTGTTATCGGGTGAAAGCAGATAACAAAGATTACTGGTTCGTTGAGCCAGACAGCGGAAAACCGCGTTATCAATACACCCTGACTCCCCAGTGAGGCGGTAAGGATGGCGGGAATTTTTTCGGCAGCTTTGCGGTGATTGCCCGAATGAAATCGGTCTACCCGTCAGCACAAAGAATCAAACCGACAGGAGCGCACGATGAGTTGGTCTGCCAAGCAATACGTTGCCTTTGAAGATGAGCGCACGCGTCCGGCACGTGATCTGCTGGCCGCTGTACCCACGATGCAAGCCCGCTCCGTGATTGATATCGGGTGCGGCCCCGGTAATTCAACAGAGTTACTGGCGGCGCGCTTTCCAGAGGCAGCGGTCCGCGGGCTGGACAGTTCGTCCGACATGATTGAAGCCGCCCGCAAACGCCTGCCGAATGTTCAGTTCGACACGATGGCTATCGAAGCGTGGGATGAGCCAGGCCCGTTCGATGTGATTCTGGCCAATGCCGTTCTGCAATGGGTGCCTGACCATAAGATTCTGCTGCCGTCCCTTGTGGCTCGGCTCGCTCCGGGTGGCAGTCTGGCCATTCAGATGCCAGACAACCTCGACCAACCCGCCCATCGCCTGATGCGCGAAACGGCAGCCCAAGGCCCATGGGCCGACAAGCTCACCGGCGCCGCTGGCCAGCGCCTGGCGATGGCGGACGCAAACAGCTACTACGACTTGTTGCGTTCAAACTGTGCCCGGGTGGATGTGTGGCACACCACCTACCATCACCCCCTCGCTGGCGCCGCAGCGGTGGTGGAGTGGTTCAAGGGCAGTGGCCTGCGGCCCTTTCTTGATCCGCTCGACGAGGCTGAGCGGGAGGAATACTTGAGGCGCTATACCGCGGCGATCGAACGGGCTTATCCCGTGTTGGCGGATGGCGGGGTGCTGCTGCCGTTTCCACGGTTGTTCATTGTGGCAACTCGGTAATCACGGTCGAAGTGCTTGTCCTGCCAGACTCTTTCAGTACCGCCGGTACGTCAGCCTTGAAAGCGGCACTTCTGATCAGCTCCGCCGTTGCGTCAGAGAATCGAATGATTAACTGGGTGCCCAGGCTGTGCGAGCAGGTCAATGCCAAGGGCGTGAATCACCTTGAGTACGGTGTCGAAGCGTGGTTTCGAACCTGGCGCGAAGGCTTTGTACAGGCTTTCGCGGCCCATGCCTGAGTCTTTGGCTATTTGAGCCATACCTCGTGCCTTGGCCACATAGCCAATGGCTCGGAGTAACTCTTCGTTATCGCCGTCGGCCAGCACCTGGGAAAGGTACTCACTGATAGCTTCGTCACTGTCGAGTAGCGCTGCCATATCGAATGTCGTCAGAGTTTGGCTCATGCTCAAACCTCCTTTGCCAGTTTCTTTGCTCGCCGAATATCGGCGTCTTGTGAAGACTTGTCGCGGCCAATAACACAATGACTATGCCGCCACGCATCGTGAAATACACTCGATAGCCGGGGCCTATATCCACGCGAAGCTCCGAAATCCCATCAGCTACCGACTTCACATCCCTCAGGTTTCCTGCGGCGGCACGATCAATTCGGTGGGCGATGGCTACCTTCGCGCGCAAGTCACGAATCGATGAGTGCCAGGTAGCGAAGGTCTGCGTTTGCTGAAGTAAGATAATTCATGAGAAGGCTGTATCCACTTGGATACTATCGAGCAAAAGAAAATTCACATCGTCGATGTTGGTGTGAACCCATCTACACCCTAGCACCCCATGCTAGTGCGCTAGCTGAATGGTGTGCACGTCGAGCCTAGTTAAAAGGCGACGTTTAAAAGGCAGACACAAAAAAACCGGCTGAATTAGCCGGTTTATCTGAGGACCACTGCTCGCCGGTTTAAGCGGGAACATGCGGTATTTGAAAGTGGAGCGGGTGGCGGGAATCGAACCCGCGTGATCAGCTTGGGAAGCTGGAGTAATACCATTATACGACACCCGCTCAGAGCGGCTGACTTTGTACCAGATGTGGGCGGGGATTTGAAGTTTTTCTTTAAGGAATTTGTGTTTGCATGATTTTTCACGGGAAGCAGCGGGGCGCATTCAATCGTCGACGGCGGCTGGGTCCAGGCCGGGCGAATGATGGTGCGCAAAGTTTTTGAGAGCGCTTTGCGGTCTTTCGCGGGCAAGCCATGCTTCCACAGGTATTGCGTGATCCTTAGGGGCGCTGGCTGACCCGCGATGACGCTGTTTCAAATGGCCAATGCATGGTGGTCCTGGACGTACTGGTAACGCGGTCGGTGTTCGTGTTGGGCGGGTTTCAGGAAGCCCAGCAAGGCGTTGCGGCTGTCTCGGCAGGCGGATTTGTGTTCCATGTCGAGAAAGTGCCCGGTGGCCTGGAGGGTGCTGAAGGTGCTGTGCTGTAGGTGGTTGCCAAAGATTCTGGCGTCGGCGGCGGCGGTGTACTCGTCCCATTCACCGTTCATGAACAGCACCGGTATGTCGATTTTCTTCGCGGCGTTGATGTAGCACAGGCGATCGCTGTTGAGCACGTCGCTGATGTGGAAGTGCATCTGCCCATACTCGTGCTCGGCCAGGGTGCTGACGTGGCGGTAGTTGAAACGCTTGAACAGCGACGGCAGGTGTTTGCCGATGGTGCTGTTCACCAGGTTGCCGACCCGGTCGCCATCCCGGCTGCCAAGATAGTCGACACCGCGTTCGAGGTAGTCGCGCATCGGTTCGTTGATCACTGGGGAGAACGAACTGATCACGGCTTTTTTGATGCGCCGTGGACGGTGTGCCAAGGCGACCAATGTCGCGGCGCCGCCCCAGGAGAACGACAGCACATGTTCGGCGGCGAAGTGGTCGATCAGCTCCAGGAGGATCTGCCCTTCGACTTCCTTGGTGAGCATTTTCTCGTGCAGGTTGTGGGCTTTGGACTTGCCCGCGTAGGGCTGATCGTAAAGCACGACGTTGAACTGCGGGTGCAGGTTCTTCACGGTCTGGGCAAACGATGCAGTAGTGGCCATTGAGCCGTTGACCAGAATGATGGTCTTTTCTGCGGCGTCTGCGCGATAGAACTCCGTGTAAACCCGGTACTGACCCTGTATATCCAGCACAGCGATTTCTGGCCTCATGTCGTAAGACTCCTGGCAAGCGGGTATGCGCGCAATGAGATTGCACGAGCTTTGTGACAGGTAGGCATACGCCTTGGAATTTTGAGGCCCATGTCGATCCGTTACGGTCTGGTCGACGGGTATTGTTATTGGCGGGCAGTCTGTCGGGGAGGTGGAGCCTTGGGGCTCTCTGCCGACAAAAAGTTTCTTGGAAGTATGTGGGTGACTCATCGGTCACATTTCGGCCGACGGCTTGATTCAAGCAGGGTGCGACTTATCCCGCAAGTGCCATTGGTGAATTGAACGGCAACTTTCTGCTGAATGGTAGTGACTTGGCAGCGGGTTTTAGATTTGCTGGATTTCTTCGGCCGTCAGCGGGCGGTATTCACCCGGTGCAAGGGTGGTGTCGAGTACCAGCGGGCCCATGCGTTCGCGATGCAGGCGCAGGACTTTGTTATTGAAGTGGCCGAACATCCGTTTCACTTGGTGATAGCGGCCCTCGACGATGCTCAGTCGCGCGGATTTTGCCCCGAGTACCAGCAGTTCGGCTGGTTGGGTGGTGAGGTCTTCGAAGGCGAAGTACAGGCCTTGGGCGAAGGTTTGTGCATACTCGGGGCCGATGTCCTGTTCGGTTTCGACGTAGTAGATCTTCGCCAGTTTGGTCTGTGGCTGGGTCAGGCGACGCGACCAGCTGCCGTCGTTGGTGATCAGCATCAGGCCGGTGGTGTTGAAGTCCAGCCGCCCGGCGATGTGCAGCTCGTGCAGGTCCGGCTCACTCATCAGGTCGAGCACGGTCGGGTGTTCAGGATCGCTGGTGGCGCTGACGCAGCCCGGCGGTTTGTGCAGCATGAAGTAGCGCGGCGGCTTGCCGGCTTGCAGCACTTCATCGTCGCACTCGACGCGGCTGAACTCGCGCACATCGAAGTGCGGGTCGCTGACGACCTGACCGTCGACCTTGATCCGCCGTTCCACCAGCAGCAAGCGCACTTGTTTGCGGTTGAAGCGGGGCAGGTTGCTGAGGAAACGGTCAACGCGCATGACTATCGGCAGATCGGAAAAGGGCCGCGCATCTTACGCGATTGACCAGGCGGCTGCTTGCAACTGCGACTCGACCTGGGCGCAGCCTGGGCACAGGCAGGAGCTGTTGCGCAATTCGGCGGGCAGCGCCTGGAGCACCGCCGGGTCGATGCTGACGGCATAGCACCAGCAGGCCTGGTCGGCGGTTCGCGGATCGGCCAGGGTGCAGTCGTTGCGGGCGCCACAGGCCGGGCAGAGGTCGGGTTTATTCATGGTTGGAGGAGGGGCACTTCCACACAGGTTCGGTTACGGCCAGATTGTTTCGCACGGTACATTGCCTGGTCGGCGCGCGATAGCAGGTTGTGCAGGGTGTCGCCGGCTTGCAGGGTGGTGAGGCCGATGCTGACGGTGACCTGCAGCGATTGTCCCTGGTAGGCATAACGCTGTTGTTCGATCTGTTGACGGATCTTCTCGGCAATCATCAGGCCTTTGCTGGCGTCGGTGTCCTTGAGCAGCACGATGAATTCCTCTCCACCCCAGCGGCAGACGATGTCGGACTGACGCAGGCAGCTTTCCAGGTCGTGGGCGAAACCGCTTAGCACCTGGTCGCCGGCGAGGTGTCCATAGGTGTCGTTCAAGCGCTTGAAGTGGTCCAGATCGAGCAGCAATGCAGTCAACGGTTTCGGCTCGCGCCGGGCCTCGTGCATGGCCTGGATCGCCAGCAGGTCGAAGCCGCGGCGGTTCGGCAGGTCGGTGAGGCTGTCGAGGGTGGCCTGGGCTTCGATCTTGCGCTGGTAGCGATTGACCACGCGGTTGAGCAGGGCCAGTACGGCCAGTGTAACGACCAGGCAGATCAGCAGGTTGAGGTACAGCGACTGGCGGATTTCACCCAGCGCACTGTCCTCGCGTTTGTCGACGAACAGGTACCAGTTCAACTCGGGGATGAATCGGACGTTGAGAAAATGCCCCTGGCCCTGGGCCGAATACTCATAGCTGCCGCTGTGGGGCTTGGGCAGTTTGGTCAGCAGGTCTTTCATGCTCTCGAGTTCGCTGAGCGTCTGGCCAGCCCGTGCGCCTTGTGGTCCACCCTCGGCACCGGTGAGGACGATGCGACCGAAGGTGTCGACGAAGTACACGCTGCGCTGGTAACGCTGCTGGTACTTGTCGATCAGCTTGATCACCGCATCGACGGTCAGGCCGACACCGGCGGCACCGATGAACTGGTCTTTGTAGTCGTAGACTTTGTAGTTGATGAAGAAGGTCATGCTGTCATGGTTGGCCAGGTCCGGATCGACGTTGATCTCATACGGCTGGGTCATATCACGCACGCGGAAATACCAGGCGTCACGGGGCTCGTCGGCGCTGACTTTTTTCAGCACACCCTTGGCGTGGTAGTAGGTCAGGCTGCTGTTGGAGATGAAGAATGCAGTGTAGGCATCGTAGTGGGTCATGACCTCGTTGAGGTAACGGGTCATCTGCTCGGGGTCGCGCTCGCCGGCGACGACCCAGTCGCGCATGAAGGTGTCGCGGGCCATCATCGAGGAAATCAGGATCGGCCGGACCAGGTCTTTCTGGATCTCCGAGTAGACCGTGTCGGAGGTCAGCGGTAGCTCGGTATTGATGATGCTGTCGCGAATCGATGCCCGCGAGGCGTAGTAGCTGAGCAAGGAGGTGGCGAGGAAACCACAGCCCAGCAAGGCGATCAGCGTGAGCACCAGCGAGCGTTGCGAATACAGCGCGGAGCGAAGCGGCATAGCGATTCCGTGGGCAGAGACCGGGTGCGGGCATTCTAATGGCACGGGCCGGAAATAACTGCTTCATTCGCAGGGGTATTCGAGATCCCCGTAGCAGCTGGCGCAGCCTGCGTTCGGGCGCGTAGCGGTCGTAAAACCTCAGAACGCGGTCTGCCAAGTAAGACGGCGTTGCCTGATTCACGACCGCTGCGCAGCCGAATGCAGGCTGCGCCAGCTGCTACGGGAGCGGGTCAACTCCGGATTTGCAGATACGCCCGCCACCCGCCCAGGTGGCTGATATCCATCGCCCCTTCAAGTCCATAAGGTTCACAGATAAACCCGCTCTCCCAGCGTCCGTCGGCCAGCTGCACTTTGCCCAACCCCAGCGGCGCGGGAATTGCTGTCAGAAACGAGCCCAGTTCACTGCTCGGCAATTCCCAGACTTCCACCGCGATCGCCATACCGCCTTCAGCCACGCGGACCATGCCTGGGCGAAACGGTGGGCCGCCAGCCAGGGCGTAGAGTTTGTAGTGCGGCGAGCTTTGAGTGGTTTCCACCAGCCGACCGCCGCGTTGCTTGAGTTGCCAGTTCAGTGCCAGCCCCTCCAGGTGCGCACCACACACCACCAGCCGGGCGCGATCGTTGCGGGCCGGGTTGGCGGGCGCTGGCGAGCTCGAGCCTTGCTGACGTTGCAGGGCATCGGCCACGCTCAGCAGGTACTGGTCGGTAAACGCCCGACCAAACAGGGTCACGCCCCACGGCAAGCCATTACTCATGAAACCGCTGGGCACGGCGACGGCGGCGTAGTCCAGCAGGTTCATGAAATTGGTGTAGTAGCCCAGTTCCGAGTTGCGCAGTACCGGTTCTGCCGCAAGCTCGGCCAGGGTCACCGGGCGGCCGATGGTCGGGGTCAGTACGCAGTCGAGGTTGTCCAGGGCTTTGTCGCACAGTGCTTTCAAAGCCTGCAGACGGTACTGGGCGCGGAAGGTTTGCACGCCGTCGACCGCTGGTGCCTTGGCCAGCACGGCGCGGATCACCGGCAGTACGGCTTGCGGATTCTGTTCCATCAGCTCACCGGCCACGCTGTAACGCTCGGCGACCCACGGCCCTTCATAGAGCAAACGAGCGGCTTCGAGGAACGGCGACAGGTCGAGTTCCACTGCTTCACCGCCAAGGGTCTTGAGCCGTCTGATAGCGTCAGCGAACAGTAGCGGACCTTGCGTGCAGCCGAAAAACTCCAGGTCTTCAGCCCGTGGCACTCCAAAGCGAAATGGCCGTGGAGTGCCGAAGGCCGAGCCGTCATTCCACAACGGGTTGCTGCGGCTGTACTCGTCACGTGGGTCCAGTCGTGCGGTCAGGGCCAACAACTGACTGGCCTCGCGGGCGGTGGCGGTAAAGGTCGTCACGCAATCCAGGGTGCGACAGGCCGGGACCACACCCGCGGTGGAGATCAAGCCTTTGGTGGCCTTCAACCCCAACAGATTATTCAGCGCCGCCGGCACTCGGCCGGAGCCCGCGGTGTCGGTGCCGAGGGCAAAGCTGGCGACCCCGAGCGCCACGGCCAGGGAGGAACCGGCACTGGAGCCCCCCGACGGATATTCCGCTAATACGCTGTTCGGGCAGACGCCATAGGGCGAACGGCTGCCATTGAGACCGGTGGCGAATTGGTCGAGATTGGTCTTGCCCAACGGAATCGCGCCCAAGGCCAGCAGTTGTTCGACTATGGTTGCTGAGCGCTGCGGCACATAGGCGAAGGCCGGGCAGGCGGCGGTGGTCGGAATGTCGGCCAGGTCGATGTTGTCCTTGATCGCGAACGGTACGCCGTACAGCGGCAGGCTATCGATGTCGCGACCATCCAGGGCGGCGAGGTACGGCTCCAGTTCGGCAACGCTGAGCAGATGGATAAACAGGTGATAGTCCGGGTTCAGCG
Organism: Pseudomonas fluorescens; assembly: GCF_902497875.1. Lineage (GTDB taxonomy): Bacteria > Pseudomonadota > Gammaproteobacteria > Pseudomonadales > Pseudomonadaceae > Aquipseudomonas > Aquipseudomonas fluorescens_BR. The sequence continues at coordinate 12,716 of NZ_CABVHY010000054.1, read as the reverse complement.
CCGCGGCCTTTTCCCGCAGGCTCAGCAATAGCTGCCGAGGCGTGGTGCTGCCGGCGCGGTAGGCGGCACGCAGGGTGTCGAATTGCAGATTGATGGTCATGGCTTGTAAGTCCTTATTCGATTGATTCAGTCGAGTTCCAGCACAACGACCCGCTGCCCGGCGCGCACGGCGGAGCCGGGTTGCACGCGGATTTCCCGGACCACGCCGGCCATTGGCGCGAGTACCGGGATTTCCATTTTCATCGACTCCAGAATCACCAGCACATCTCCGGCGGCGACCCGGCTGCCGGTTTCCACCTGGACCTGCCAGAGGTTGCCGGCGATGTGGCTGTCGACACTTTGCTGGCCGGTTTCCAGAGGTGCATCTTCAGCCTGTTCCGGCGCCAGCTCCTCGCTATCGAAATGCGCCTGGCCGCTGGCGATCCAGCGTTCGCGCTCTGCATTGAACGCGCTCTGTTGCTGCTGGCGAAACGCGGCGATGCTCCCGGCTTCTTTGTTCAGGAAGGCCTGATAGTCGGCAAGCTTGAGCTGGCTCTGTTCGATGCTCAGCTCAAAGCGCCCCAGTGGGAAATCGCGACGGATCTGCAGCAGCTCATCGGCGCTCACTGGGTAGAAGCGGATCTGGTCGAAGAAGCGTAGCAGCCAGGGTTTGCCGTCGAACGCGGCAACCTCGCGGTAGCGGTTCCACATCTGCAGAGTGCGGCCGACGAACTGATAGCCACCGGGGCCTTCCATGCCGTAGACGCACATGTAGGCGCCACCGATGCCCACCGAGTTTTCCGCGGTCCAGGTTCGTGCCGGGTTGTACTTGGTGGTCACCAGCCGGTGCCGTGGATCGAGCGGGGTGGCGACCGGCGCACCGAGGTAGACGTCGCCCAGGCCCATCACCAGATAGCTGGCGTCGAACACCGTGCGCTGCACTTCATCGAGGTTGGGCAGGTCGTTGATGCGACGGATGAACTCCAGGTTGCTCGGGCACCAGGGCGCGTCCTTGCGCACGGTGGTCATGTATTTCTCAATGGCCAACTGGCAGGCCGGATCATCCCAGGACAGCGGCAGATGGACGATGCGCGATGGCACTTGCAGGTCTTTGGCGGCGCACACCGCATCCCATTCGCCGGCAACGATGCCTAGCAGATCGGCCAGCGGCAGTTGCTCGGGTTGGTAGTGCACTTGCAACGAACGGATGCCCGGCGTCAGGTCGATCACGCCGTGCAGGGCTTTGGCTTCCAGCGCCTGCATCAGCGCATGGGCACGGAAACGCAGGACCAGATCCAGCTCGGGGGCGCCGATTTCCAGGAGCAGATGGGTATCGCCGGAGAGGCGGGCGACCAAGCGAGTGTCGTTCTGGCCGAGGTCCAATACCACTGGCGACCCAAACCCCTGTGGGAGCGAGCTTGCTCGCGATGAAGTTGATGCGGTGCCTGTTCTGGCCTCATCGCGAGCAAGTCGGATCGCCGCACCGTCGCTCCCACATTGATCGCATTCCAATTTAAGTGCGCGGGCCGTCTGTAGATTGACGGGGGAGAACTGCACCTTGTCCCCAGCCTTCAGCTGCCCCAACTGCCACAGATCCGCCTCGATCACCGTCACCGGGCAGACGAACCCTCCGAGACTCGGGCCGTCGGGGCCGAGGATGACCGGCATGTCGCCGGTGAAATCCACCGCGCCGATGGCGTAGGGGTTGTCGTGGATATTCGAGGGATGCAGCCCGGCTTCGCCACCGTCGGCGCGGACCCATTCCGGCTTGGGTCCGATCAGCCGTACGCCGGTGCGGCTGGAGTTGAAGTGGACTTCCCATTGGGTGGCGAAGAAGGTCTGGATGTAGTTTTCGGTGAAATATTCCGGCGCGCCATGGGGACCGTAGATCACTCGAATCTGCCGCACTTCAGGCAACTCGACCACCTGTTCAACCGCCAGGCATTGCCCAGTGCTGTGGTCACTCAACCGGCAAACATGCAGCACGTCCCCGGCACGCAACGCACGCCCGCCATGGCCGCCGAACTGGCCGAGGGTGAAGGTGCTTTTGCTGCCCAGATAGTCCGGCACCTGCAGCCCGCCGCGCAGGCACAAGTAGCTACGTGCGCCGGCTCCAGCAATGGAGCCCAGGCTCAGGGTGGCACCGGCCGGGATCAGCAGGCTGGTGTTCATCGGCACGGGCTGTCCGTTCAGCATCAGCGCAATCACCGCTCCAGTCACCGCCACCACGGCTTCGCAGTTGAAGCGCAGCAAGGGCCCGCTCATGGTGATTTCCAGCGCCGCCAAACCTTCGTCGTTGCCCAGCAGAAGATTGCCCATTCGCAGCGCGCGGCTGTCCATTGGCCCCGATGGCGGCACACCGACCGCCCAGTAACCGAGGCGCCCGGGATAATCTTGCACGCTGGTCTGGGTGCCGGCGCTGAGCACTTCGAAGGTGTTGGCCTGGTAGACCAGCCCTTCGAGGCAGCGAGTCCAGGGCTGACCGCTGGCGAACGGCGCGTCGAGCAGAATTTGCCGCAGGTAGTCGCGATTGGTTTCCACGCCATACAGCAGGCTGTCGCCCAAGGCTTGATGCAGGTCGGCGAGGGCCTGTTCGCGGGTCGGTGCCCAGCTGATGAGCTTGGCGATCATCGGATCGAAGTACGGCGGGATCTCGCAACCGGCCTCGACCCATGTGTCGATTCGCAGCTGTTTGCTGTCGGCCACCGGGAAGTTCACGGCGGTCAGCAGGCCGGGGCTCGGCTGGAAATCCCGGCCCGGATCTTCGGCGTACAACCGCGCCTGGATCGCATGGCCTGCAGGTTTCAAGGTGCCGCTCAGCTCGCTCAATGGCGGCAGATCACCGGCCGCCAGTTGCACCATCCAGCGCACCAGATCCACCCCCCACACTTGTTCAGTGACCCCGTGCTCGACTTGCAAGCGGGTGTTCACTTCCAGAAAGTAGAAACGCTGGGCGTCGCTGTCGAAGACGAATTCCACGGTGCCGGCGCTACGGTAATTCACCGCTTTTGCCAGTTTGATCGCCGCCATGCACAGTTCTTCGGCCATGCCTTCAGGCAGGTTCGGTGCCGGGGTTTCTTCGAGGACTTTCTGGTTGCGCCGCTGCACCGAGCAGTCACGCACGCCGAGCGCGATCACTTCGCCCTGGCCGTCTCCGAACACCTGAACTTCCAGGTGCCGGGCACGCTGGATGTACTTCTCGATAAACACCCCGGCGTTGCTGAAGTTGTTCTGCCCGAGGCGCTTCACCGCTTCAAAGGCATCGCTCAACTCGTCTGCGCTGTGACACACGCGCATGCCGATGCCTCCACCGCCAGCGGTGCTTTTGAGCATTACCGGGTAGCCGACCTGAAGACCTGCGATCAGCGCAGCCTCGAGGCTGTCCAGCAACTCGGTGCCTTCGAGCATCGGCACACCCTGTTGTTTAGCCAGGGCGCGGGCGGTGTGCTTGAGGCCGAACACTCGCAGTTGTTCTGGCGTCGGCCCGACGAAGGCGATATGGGCCGCTTCGCAGGCTTCGGCGAACGCGGCGTTTTCCGAGAGAAAGCCGTAACCGGGATGAATCGCCGTCGCGCCGGAGGCTTTGGCGATGGCGAGGATTTTTTCAACCGCCAGGTAGGTGGCCGGTGCGGCGCCTTCACCGAGGCTGTGGGCTTCATCGGCCTGCAGGATATGCAGGCTGGTGGCATCGGCCTCGGAGTACACGGCCACCCCCTCGACCTGCAGTTCACGCAGGGTTCGCAGAATGCGACAGGCAATGGCGCCACGGTTGGCGATCAACAGTTTTTTGAACATGGCAAAACCCCTGGAGGCTGATGGCAACTCAGCCTCGACTTGGGATGCGGGCCGTCCCGCAGTTTTTCGAAATGCACCAGGGCCGTCCCGGGTGGCAGAGGTTCACTCGCTGCCGTAGGTTGCGATCTTGTTGAGGGGATACCCCAAAAAACAAGATCAAAAGATCGCAGCCTTCGGCAGCTCCTACGGGGGTGGTGTTATTGCTTGATGCATTGCCCCGAGCGGCTCTGGCACAGGGCGAACAACCAGCGGCGCAGGTGCGCGAGTTTCAGTTCCATACCAGTAGCTCCGCAGGGGTCGGGTTGTAGGCGTTGCACGGGTTGTTAAGTTGCGGGCAGTTGGAAATCAGCACGATCACGTCCATCTCGGCCCGCAGGTCGACGTACTTGCCCGGTGCCGAGATGCCGTCTTCGAAGGTCAGGCCGCCGTCGGCGGTTACCGGCACGTTCATGAAAAAATTGATATTCGGCCCAATGTCGCCCTTGCCCAGTCGCCCGTCATGGGCACAGGCCCGCAGGTAGTTGTCGCGGCAGCTGTGCATGTAGCGTTTCTCCAGTGCGTAACGCACGGTATTGCTCTCCTGGGCACAGGCACCGCCCAGGGTGTCGTGCCGGCCGCAGGTGTCTTCGACGATGGTCAGCAGCGGCCGGCCGAGGTTGGAATAGAGCACGCTGCCGGTGCTCAGGTAGACGCTGTTTTGCCGACGCAGGGTGCGCTGCACGTCGTAGCGTTCCCTGGGGTTTTGCAGGCTGTAGAACAAGGTGTCGACCGCCTGATTGCCTTCCAGGTCGAGGATGCGCAGGGTCTGGCCGGCCTTGACCTCCATCAACCACGGTTCGCCGGACGGGATGGTCGCGCGGTACACCGCGGCTTCAGGATGCTTTTCGGTGCTGGCGATGGCTAAAGACATGGCTGATCCTCAGGCGAACAGACGGTTGGTGTTGATGAAGCCGCGCTCGTTCGCAGGAAGCGAGATGCGGCAGTGCTCGGCGACGCTGGAGTCGGCGTTCATCCAGCTCAGCTTGAGTGGCTTGGGCGCGTATTGCGGGTTCGGGTCCATGGGATGCTGCAGGGCGGTGAGTACCATCAGGGTGTCCATCGGCGCATAAAGCTCGATGTAGTCACCGGCTTTGGAGTTGCCTTCGATGAAGTGGAAACGCCCGTCGGCATCGACGCTGACTTTGCTGAACAGGTTGAGGGTCATCAGCAGGTCGGACAGGCCCAGGCCCCATTTGCCCAACTCCACCAGCAAGTTGTCGGTGCCGTTGCGGTAGAAGCCGTTGCGCAGCTCCTGAAAGCGCCCCTGACCGTATTTTTCCGCGACTTCCTCCGCGCAGAGCACGCCGCCGATGCTGTCACTCCAACCACAGGTGTCGGCAGTGATCGCCGCCAGCACCCGGCCCATGTCCGAGTACAGGCAATGGCCGCTGGTGAGTTTGGCGGTGTGTTGGCATTTAAGGCTGTCGGGCAAGTTCAGCCGCTCGGTTTTCTCGTTGGCGTTGAGCAGGGTCAGGCTGACATTGGCTCCACCGCGAAGGTCAGTCAGACGCAGCAGTTGGCCGCGTTTAAGCACGAAGGAACGGTGACCTCCGCCGGGAAGCATTTCTTCGGCGAAGGGTCGGAACAGTTGAGTCGAATCAGTCATCTGAAATAGTCCTCTCAAGCGGTGCGAAGCGTGCCCGCCAGCGCAGCCGGCAGGGCGTCGACGGCTTTGCTGTTGGCGCGGCGGTCGCTGTTCAAAGGGATGTCGTAGGTGATGCGTGCGCCATAGGCGCCGGGGGCGTGCGGGTCGAGGCGGACCTTGTCGAACACCAGCAGGCGGGTGCCGAGGCTGAAACCTTCGGACAGGTCATGGGTGACCATGAACACCGTCAGTTGCGTCTCGCGCCACAGTTCGAGCAGCAGGCTGTGCATGTCTTTGCGAATGCCCGGGTCGAGGGCGCCGAAGGGTTCATCGAGCAGTAGCACCCGGGGTTTCATGATGAGTGCCTGGGCGATGGCCAGCCGTTGTTGCATGCCACCGGACAGCTGCGCGGGGTATTTGTCCAGCGAGTGACCGAGGCCGACTTTGTGCAGCAGCACGGATGCCTGTTCACGCGCCTCACGCTTGGCGCTGCCAAACAAGCGCCCCAGCAGTGGCGAGCGCGGTAACTCCAGGCCGAGGGCGACGTTGTCCAGCACGGTCAAATGCGGGAATACCGAATAACGCTGGAACACCACGCCACGGCTGGCATCCGGTTCGCTGGCCAGCGCGTGGCCGTCCAGCAGGATCTCGCCACGACTGGCTTTTTCCTGGCCCAGTAGCAGCCGCAGAAAGGTCGACTTGCCGCAACCCGAAGCTCCCACCAGGGTGCAGAACTCGCCCTCATTGACCCTGAGGTTGAGCCGTTCGAGCACCACCTGATCGGCGTATTGCTGCCAGACGTTGTTCACGGTGATGAAGCTCATGCCCGCGCTCCTTCATACCAGGGGAAGGCCCATTGGGTCAGGCGTTTGAGGCCCCAATCCATCAGCCAGGCGAGCAGGGTGATCCACACCACATACGGCAGGATCACGTCCATCGCCAGGTAGCGGCGCACCAGGAAAATCCGGTAGCCCAGACCGTCGGTGGAGGCGATGGCTTCAGCGGCGATCAGAAACAGCCACGCCGAACCGAGCATCAGTCGCAGGGAGATCAGCAGACGTGGCAGCAGTTGCGGCAGCACCACCCGCAGAATCACGGTCCAGGTCGAGGCACCGAGGGTCTGCGCCTTGATCAGCAACTCGAGCGGAATTTCCCGGGCGCGCTGTTCCAGATCGCGGGCCAGGCACGGGGTGATGCCGATCACGATCAGCATCACCTTCGACAGCTCGCCGAGGCCGAAGACGATGAACAGAATCGGCAGGATCGCCAGCGGCGGCACCATCGACAGCACCGTCAGCAAAGGCGACAGGGGCGCGCCGAACAACGGCAGGGTCCCGGCGGCGATGCCCAGGCAAAGCCCGGCCAGGGCGCTGATGCCCAGGCCAATAGCCAATCGACGCAAACTGGAAGCAGTGTCCTGCCACAGCAGGTAGTCGCCACTGCGCGGATCGGCGCTGAAGGCCAGGCGTTTCACCGCGTCGGTCATTTGCACCGCGCTGGGCAGCAGCTTGTCGTTGGGGTTGTCCGTCAGCCGCTCGGCCGAGCCCATGAAGTAGGCGAACAGCATCAGGGCGAACGGCAGGATCACCAGCAGCAGGCGACTCGGGCGATCCGGGTGGCGATTGATCAGGCGCATGGCCGTGTCCTCCGCAAGCTTAAAGTTTGCTTTCGGCGGCCAGCCGCACGTAGCTCGGATCGAAGTGCAGCTTGAGGTTGGTCTTGTCGCCGCTGGTCACGCCATTGGCGAAGGACATGCCAACGGCACTGGTGTCCTTGGCGCCTTCACCGAGGAGTCCGTGCTGGAAGGAAAACTCCGCAACCTTGCGCATGGTGTCGGGCAGTTGGGCGCTGGTGGCGAAATCGAGGGCTTCCCTGGGCGTGGCAAACAGCTTGGTGGTGTCCAGTTGCGACTGGAAACCCGGCAAGTCGGTGCCCGATGCCTTGGCCATATGTTCCAGCGCTGCGTTGCTGGCGGCGGATTTACCGCTCATCAGGCCGACCACTTCAAACCAGGCGCCGGTCAGTGCCTTGCCCAGTGCCGGGTTGTCCTTCAGGGTCTGGGTGTTGACCACCATCATGTCCATGATTTCGCCGGGCACCTTGCTCGAGTCGAACACCTGGGTAACCCCAGGCTTGGCTTTGATGTCCGAGAGCATCGGGTTCCAGGTGGTGAGGGCTTGTACCTCGTCGGTGTTGAAGGCCGCCGAGATATCGGCGTCGGAGGTGTTCACTACCTTCAAGTCTTTCTCGGTGAGGTCGACCGAGTCCAGCGCCCGCGCCAGCAAGTAGTGGGAGACCGACAGTTCGACCAGATTGACGTTCATGCCTTTCAGGTCGGCGACTGTCTTGCCTTCTCCTTTGAGAACGATGCCGTCATTGCCATTGGAGAAATCGCTGACGATCAGTGCGGTGCTTTCGACGCCACCGGCGGCGGGGATGGTCAGCGCGTCCATGTTGGTCATGGTGCAGCCGTCGAACTGGCCGGCGGTGTACTGGTTGATGGATTCGACATAGTCATTGAGCTGCACCACATCGATGGTAATGCCGTACTTTTTCGCCCACTTGTCGACGATGCCTTGGCTGCCTGCGTATTCCCAGGGCATCCAACCGGCGTAGATAGTCCAGCAGACGCTGAAGTGGTCTTTCTGTGCGGCTTGGGACGAGAAGCTCACGAGGGCCGCGAAAGCAGCGGCGAGCAGGGTAGGTAAACGAAGCTGGGACATGGATGGTTCTCCAGTTGATCAAGGGCGGACAGGAGCAACGCGGCACCGTGAACGGTGGCTTGTCTCCCGGGCTTTTATCCCGCCGTGTAACCTCAACTGGAGGTCGCCAACTCTCGGACCAGCCACTCGCCTAAGCGAGCCGGAACCCTAGTCAGCCATTGCAAATTGTGGTGCCGCGAACCTGTGATGACTCCTGCACGTTCTTACATAAGCGAGAGCCGTGCCAGATTGCCGGAACCCTTGCGCTAGAGGGGTTGTGGCTTTTGCCAAAGTGCAGACGCGGATTTTTTTGCCTTGTGATGGTGCGTTCTTGCACCGCAATGGAACACGGCCCGCTGGATAAGGAGGTTTGTTTTTTCCTGGCGCTTTATCAGATAAGGACTACAGGTTTTCCGGTTGTGAAATATCCATCGCCGGATAACCTCAGTAGTACCCGTTTTAATGTTATCCGTGAGGCAAACAGCGAGGCGGATTTATTAAATAATTTTGAGGTGCTGCTTATGATGTTGAAAGTTATCGCCGCTGTTTTACCTGTGGTTTTTTCTGCCAGTTCGTGGGCAGTCAATTTCGAAAGTTGCCCGGGCCCAAGCGCTATCCAGGGAGTAAACGGCATCTACACGGCGCCGACGGCCAGTGGTAAAGGCGAATGGCTAGGCGTCGTCAACCGTGGCCCCGCATCGGCCATCAGTTCATTCGAAAGCGCTGTGTTCTATCCCAGCGGCAACCAGAGTGGGAATGTCGGTACAGTGGGTTATTGTGAGTATAAAACCCAGGACGGTGTATCGATGAACATGCGTTATCGTCCGGGCGAAACACCTGACGTCGCGGTTAAACTCAGGAATGCCGAGAATTGGAAAGAAATAACCACTGGGCTGGGTCTTGTATTGTATGAATGCGCGAACAAAGCTCCCGGCGTTTGTGCGTTTTCTGAAGTAGAAGGATGACGTAAGAGAGTGACCCACAGAGGAAGAACGGAGCGTTCTTCCTTGCCGTCATTTTTTAATGAGAGGGATCTCTTGATGCTCAGATGTGTGTTCTTTTCGTTGTTTTTTACGCTCCCGGTAAGTGGTTGGGCGATGGATATCGATCACTGTCCCACACCAGAAAGAATCAAAAATAAACAGGGCATATACACCGCCTCAACAATAAGTCGCCAAGGACAATGGATCGGTGCGCTGTCTTCAGATGCCCCTGCGGCCATAACGCGGTTCATCAGGGCGGTCTATTTTTCGAACCCGACCGAGGGTATGGAGAGGGGAATACTGCATCGATGCACTTACCGCACAGCGTCCAATGAAATGGTCGACCTGAATTTCCATGCCAACAAAGCTCTTCAACTCTCGGTGCGTCTGCTGGACCGAGAAAACTGGAAGAAAAGAAACTCACCTACCGGGTTACACATGTACGTATGCACCAGCAAAGAAGAAGGTGGTTGTGTGTTTTCGGTTCTTGAGTGACGGCTGTCGCCACGGGTCAGAAGATTTGCACTCAAACCGCCGGCGCTTCAAATCGGTGAACCTGTGTTGCCTGGCGCCGACCAGCTCCCTGTGCTCGAATCCCGCGGTGCCCGTTTCTTGTGCTCGGGATTCGGTCACCGGCAAAGCTGTCTCGGGCCACTTGTATCAACGTATTGCAGAGACGCACCAGATCCCGATTTCGCTGTCAGATGTTTCGACAGCCAGCCAATTGTTGACTGTCGCCGACCAGCGTCGCTGGTGTGTGCTCATTCGCGGTCCAGGAGGCCGCCATGTATCGACGACTTCTGCTGATTTTTGTACTGGGTTTGTCTCTTTCTGCGTGCGTGCCCTATTCCGATGGAGGATCGAGCTACTACCGTTCTGATGTCTATACCTCGCCGAATCCGGGCTATTACGGAGGCGGGTCTTACTACCAGGACCGGAGCCGTTACTATGCTCCGCCAGCGCGATACTACTCGGCGCCCAGGTATTACCAGCCTTCTCCAAGGTATTACCAGTCGTCTCCACGCCATTACCAGTCTTCACGGCACTACCAGTCTCCACGGCATTACCAGCAGGCTCCACGCTCGGTACACCGGTCTTACCCGAATCGAGGCTGGGATTCCCATCATCGCCAGAGCGACAGCCGCCATGGCGATCGCCACAATCGAGGTGAGCGCAACGGACGTGGCGATCATCGCGACCGAGATCATCGAGGAAGCCATAACCGCTAAGCCTCTCCACGAAAAAGCGGCGCATCATGCGCCGCTTTTTTATGCTCAGTAGTCGGACAAATCCGCCAGCGGATGGCGACCTTCCCACACCTTGTGGAAATGCGCCTCGATCACTGCGTCCGGTATCGTATTGATATCCGGCCAATGCCAATGGGGCTTCTGATCCTTGTCGATCAGGCGGGCGCGCACTCCTTCGCTGAACTCTGGATGACGGCAGCAATTCAGGCTCATGGTGTATTCCATCTGAAATACTTCGGCCAGTGACAGGTGGCGGGCCCGGATGATCTGCTCCCAGACCAGGTGCGCGGTCAGCGGGCAACCCTCGATCAGGGTCTTGGCCGCCCGGCTGAACAGCAGGTCGTTGTGATCGCGCAGCAGGCTGATGGCGCGCCAGGCGCAGCGCACATCACTGACATCCAGCAGCTCGTCGATCTGCTGGCGCCGCGGCAACCATTGCGGCTCGGGCATCAGCCCGAGGGCCTCCTGCTGCAGGGCCTTGAGCAGGCTGTTGAGTTGCATGGCGGTCTGTTCCTGCCAGTTCAATTGCAACAGGCCTTCGATCAGTTCTTCCTGCTGTTCATCCAGCAGAAAACGGTCGGCCAGATCCAGATCGATCGCATCGCGGCCATTCATATGGGCCCCGGTCAGGCCGAGGAACAATCCGAGCTTGCCCGGCAGACGCGAAAGAAACCAACTGGCACCGACATCCGGGTACAGGCCGATGCTGATTTCCGGCATGGCCAGGCGGCTGCTGGGCGTGACAATGCGGATACTGGCACCCTGCAACAGGCCCATGCCACCGCCGAGCACGTAGCCATGACCCCAACAGATCAGTGGTTTCGGGTAGGTGTGCAGGCTGTAGTCGAGGCGGTATTCCGCTGCAAAAAAGTGTCCGGCCAAGGGGGGGACTTCACCGGGATGAGCACGGCAGGCTTCAACCAGGCTACGGACCTCGCCGCCTGCGCAAAACGCTTTGGCGCCATTGCCGCGTAATAGTACGCAAACGATCGCCGGGTCTTTTGCCCAGGCGTTCAGACGCTCGCTCAAGACATGGATCATCGGCAAGGAAAGGGCGTTCAGGGACTTTTCGGTATCCAGGCTGGCGATGCCGATTCGCGCGCCGTCGGTACCGGTAAGCTCTTCGAAGTGCAGATTCATCGTGACCTCGATTTCGAATTTAAGCGTTCAGTATGATCGCAATGTGGGAAAGTGCCGGTTCTGCGTCAGATCAATTGACAAGCGTGGCGGGCTTTCTTAGGGTGCGCCCATTGTTTTTGTGGACCTTGTGATGACTTCCGACGACCGTATCAAACTCGAACCGAGCTGGAAGGAGGCACTGCGTGCCGAATTCGACCAGCCTTACATGGCAGAGTTGCGCACTTTCCTGCAACAGGAACGCGCCGCGGGCAAGGAGATCTATCCGCCGGGACCGATGATTTTCAACGCGCTCAACTCAACGCCGCTGGACAAGGTCAAGGTCGTTATTCTCGGCCAGGATCCTTACCACGGCCCGGGTCAGGCTCACGGGTTGTGTTTCTCGGTGCAACCAGGCGTGCCGGCGCCGCCGTCGCTGGTGAACATCTATAAAGAGTTGAAACGCGACCTGAACATCGACATCCCCGCCCATGGCTGCCTGCAAAGCTGGGCCGACCAGGGCGTGTTGATGATCAACACCACCATGACCGTGGAGAGGGCCAACGCCAACGCCCATGCGGGCAAGGGCTGGCAGCACTTTACTGATCGAGTGATCGAGATCGTCAGCGAACACCAGCCGCACCTGGTATTCCTGTTGTGGGGTGCCCATGCCCAGAGCAAGCAGAAGCTGATCGACGCCACCAAGCACCTGGTGCTGACCTCGGTCCACCCGTCGCCGCTGTCCGCTTATCGCGGGTTCCTCGGCTGTGGGCACTTCAGTCGGGCCAACAAGTTTCTCGAGCAGAATGGCGAGACGCCGATCGAGTGGCGATTGCCGCCGGTTTGACCGCCGCGTCCTCTGGAGTGATACAAACCTTGTGGCGAGGGGGCTTGCCCCCATAGGCGCTAACCAAATCTCTCGCTCCATAGCTCATCTTGCTGGTATCCCCGCTTTTTTCGCGGGGATTCGCGCAGTGCACGACTGAAGTAATCCCATTTCTCAAGACACGTAAACAACGACAAGCGGGGACTGATCACGCTACAAAGCAACCAATGGATAAAGGCCATTTCACGCCAGCGACAACGCCTCTGAGCCACGTTTTCTTGAATGCCCCTCGCTCTCGACAGGGGAAAAATGCTCGCCTGTGGCGATCAACCGCTCAATAAGGCAAGCCACTAATAATTTCCCTTGCAGCCAGGCTTTCGCGCCTTCCGGGTTTTTCTTTCTCAAGCGCGATAACCCTAGCAATGACTTCATCCGCTTGAACGC
>NZ_CABVHY010000053.1 GCF_902497875.1 Pseudomonas fluorescens | reverse complement strand
AAGGGGGCGGCCGGCTCGACATTGTCAGCGGCGTCGGTCAGCCAAGCCCACTGCGGTGTTTAATGAGGCAACGGCTTTTGCGCGGCCAGTTTACAGCCCTATCGTCGGCTATGCTGGTGAGCAGACGTGAAAACCTTGGGCGACGTCGCGGTGGAAAACGCCCAAGGCTTGCTGCATCGATTTCCGTGCGGCACCAGTCAATTGAACATTCAGGTCTAAAATTGAGTAGGCGCTGGTGTTACAGCGTCCAACAGTCCACATCAGAGGATTCGCCATGAGTACCCTGACGATCGAAGGCTGGTGCAAACCCAGCGGTGCGCAAAAGTCCATCCCAGTGGGCGAAATCCATTTTTACGTCGATGGCGATCTCCATCTGCGTCTGGAGCAGGCCGAAGAACACCTGGAAAAGACCCACGAGCCGGAAGTCATGGTCGATGTCGATATGAATACGCTGGAATTGATCCTGCCGGAGGGATATGGCCCTCTATCCGACTGCCAGATGCGTGTCTATTTGCATGAGGAGCGTGGCCATTTCCATCTGGTCGGGCATCGGGCGAGTGATGGCAGCTTGATCTATACCAACGCGGTTCTGGTTGCTCAGCTGCTTTAGCCATTACTCGGTCCAGGTGCACGGACGCGCCAGCCGTGACCGGCGGGAATAGGCCCGGTGTGTGTAAAAGCGTTCGTCGGGATGCGCCAGGCCCTACTGCTGCTTTTAGACCTTGACGCCGCCAACCCTGCATGCAGGGGGTGCTATACTTCGCTGTGATTGCATGAAGTGTGCAACGTTCTCCACGGGTACAGATACCAACTGCAAATCTCAGTTAACCGCTGCAAGACAGAGGAGGTCTACAGCAGACACGAGATGGGAGGTGTGGCATGAATCGACACTATTACATCAGTGACAATCTCGACGATCTTGAAACCGTTGAAAATGAATTGGAAGCCAACGGCATCAATACCGAACAAATTCATGTGCTCAGTGAACACGTTGCTGATGTTGAACAACATCACCTCCACGAAGTTAACTCGTTAATGAAACAAGATGTGGTTCGCGATGGCGAGATTGGTGCGCTGATCGGGGTGCCACTCGCGGCGCTGGTCCTTGGCGGCGCCTGGTGGATGGGTTGGACCGAATCCGCCGCAGGCTGGGTGCCTTTTATATTCCTTGCCATTGTTGTATTGGGCTTCTGCATCTGGGAAGGCGGCTTTTTGGGGATCCAGGTGCCGAACACTCACTTCCGCAGTTTTAAACAGGTGGTAGACGAAGGCAAACATATCTTCTTCGTGGATGTTGAACCGGATCAGGAACCGGTATTGGACCGGGTAATCGAACATCATCCAATGCTGAAGATCGCCGGCACGGGAACGGCAGCCCCCCACTGGACAGTCGCCTGGCTGCAGAGATGGCATCAGTTCAAGCGAACGATATAGCCATTTGTTGCGGGTTAACCCCTGGAGACTCAAGGCCATCCGGAAGTCACTTATTGGCCGAAGGAAACTACCCGGCTGAGGAAAACATAATCCGCCTCGGAGACCATCAAGCCGACGAGCACCAGCAGACACAAAGGTGGCATCAATATGGCGTAGACCAGGGACAACCGTTCCCACGCCATATGCATGAAGATGGAAACAATCAAACCTGCCTTCAACAACATGAACGTGATAATCAGCGACCACCTGAGGTAGCCCTGGAAGTGAAAATAGTCGACAAGATACGACATCGTGCTGAGGACGAATAACAGCCCCCAGATTTTAAGGTACAAACTGATTGGATGCTGCTGACCCTGAGCATGTTCCATCATCAGTGCTCCTCTTCAGACCTACCATAAATAGAAGAAAGCAAAAATAAACACCCACACCAAATCCACGAAGTGCCAGTAAAGACCGGCTATCTCGACGATCTGATAGTTTCCGGTGCGCTCATAATCTCCCCGCAATACTTTCAGCGCCACAATGCTGAGGTAGATGACGCCGAGTGACACATGCAGTCCGTGGAAACCGGTAATCATGAAAAAACTGGCACCAAATTGCGCCGCCCCCATCGGGTTCCCCCAGGGACGCACCCCTTCTGCGATGAGCTTGCTCCATTCAAATGCCTGCATGCCAACGAAGGTCGCACCCAAGGCTGCGGTCGCCAGCATCAGGGCAGCGGTTTTCGCGCGATCACGGCGATAGGCGTAATTAACCGCCATGGCCATGGTGCCGCTGCTGCTGATCAGCACAAAGGTCATGATGGCGATCAGAATAAGCGGGATGGATTTACCGGCGATCGTCAATGCGAACACTTCACTGGGGTTCGGCCAGGGGACGGTGATGGTCATGCGTACCGACATGTAGCCGATTAAAAAACAGGTGAATATAAACGTATCGCTGAGCAGGAATATCCACATCATCGCCTTGCCCCAGGGGACCTGCTTGAAAGCCTCTCTATCCGAGGCCCAGTCGCTGGCGATGCCCTGCCATCCCGGTGCAGGTGGCAAGCTTGGTGGATTGGCTGAACCGGACTCGCCTGGGGCTGGTGGGTGCGATGCCATGGCTCTTCACCTCAGGCCGCAGAATCTGGCAATGGCTTCATAGGTTTCCGGTGTGCTGGTCAGCAAAGCGAACAGCACAAACCAAAGACCCAACAAGTAATGCCAATAGATGGCACAGAGCTCTACGCTGGCGCTGAGTTGCGGCAACGGTACGCGCTGCAGGAATTTGGCGACGGTTCTGCCCCAGGCTATCAGCCCGCCCAGCAGGTGGAGCCCATGCAGGCCGGTCAACAGGTAGAAAAAACTGTTGGCTGGATTGCTGGCGACAAAGTAACCCCAGGCGACAAACTGCTGCCAGACCCAGACTTGCCCCGCCAGAAAGGCCATTGCAAATACGCCCCCCAATGCAAAGCCAATGACCGTTGCGTCCAGTCGAGCCTGTCGGGCGGCCATACGCGACCACTGCAGTGCGATGCAACTCAATACCAGCAAAGCCGAATTCAGCCATAGCTGCCATGGATTGGCCAACGGCGCCAAGGGCTCTGTCAGGGGTAGCCAGTCGGCCATTTGTGAGCGGGCGATAAAGGCGATCAGGAAGAGAAAGAATAACGAGCTCACCACGACCAGAAACAAGCGCAGGCCTATCCTTGCGGTTTGGCTTCTATCGGCACCGTCGGCGGCCTGAAGACCCTCAGGATCGCGATTCCAACTGCCGCCGGGGTCAGCGCCGTCGGCGTTTCTCAATAGCAGTCTGTTCATGTTTTAACGTCCGCTATTTTGGTTTCGGCATTGAGTTGCCGCAGATGCTCCAGCTCCTCGGCGGAGACCGTTTGCGCAACGAAATCCTGTGCTATCCCCGGCACACTGTAGTCATAGGCCCAGCGATGCACGACCGGCAGCTCCGCTCCCCAGTTACCGTGTATCGGCGGGGTGTTCGGCGTTTGCCATTCCAGACTGGCCGCGCCCCAGGGATTACTGCCCGCGGGCTTGCCTTTAAATACACTCCAGGCCAGGTTGAACAGGAACAGCAGTTGGGAAACGCCGACGATCAATGCGACCACCGTAATGAAGGCATTCAAATCTTGCGCCGACTGCGGGATGAATTCGTAGTTTTCAAAAGCGTAGTAGCGGCGCGGCATACCCTGGAAACCCAGGTAGTGCATGGGGAAGAAGATGGCGTAGGTGCCCAGAAAGGTAATCCAGAAATGCAACTTGCCCAGGATCTCGTTCGTCATGCGCCCGGTTACTTTCGGGAACCAATGATAAATGCCGCCGAACACCACCAGTACCGGTGCGACACCCATGACCATATGAAAATGGGCGACGACGAAATAGGTGTCCGAGAGCGGAATATCGACGATCACATTGCCGAGAAACAACCCGGTCAGACCGCCGACCAGAAAGGTGACGATAAAGGCCAGGGCAAACAGCATCGGCACGGTCAGATGGATGTCGCCCCGCCACAGGGTCAGCACCCAGTTGTAGACTTTCAGTGCGGTCGGCACCGCGATGATCAAGGTGGTGATGGCGAAGAAAAAGCCAAAATAGGGGTTCATTCCGCTGACATACATATGGTGTGCCCAGACCACAAAGCTGAGTACGCCAATCGCAATAATGGCCCACACCATCATTCGGTAGCCGAAGATATTTTTACGCGCATGCGTGCTGATCAAGTCGGAGACCAGACCAAACGCGGGGAGCGCAACGATGTAGACTTCCGGGTGGCCGAAGAACCAAAACAGATGCTGGAATAATATCGGGCTGCCACCTTGGTGATCGATCTGCTGCCCCAACGAGATCATCGCCGGCATAAAAAAGCTGGTGCCCAACAGTTTGTCAAACAGCATCATGACCGCACTGACAAACAACGCCGGGAAGGCCAGCAAAGCCATGATCGAGGCAATGAAGATTCCCCATACGGAGAGCGGCATGCGAAACAATGTCATGCCGTGCGTGCGGGCCTGCAACACCGTGGTTACGTAGTTCAACCCGCCCATGGTGGTGGCGACAATAAAAATCGCCAGTGAGACGAGCATCAAGACGATGCCCCACTCGGTCCCCGGCGTCCCCTGAGTAATGGCCTGTGGCGGATAGAGCGTCCAGCCCGCACCGGTGGTGCCGCCAGGGACAAAGAAACTGGAGAGCAACACCAGTACCGCCAGCAGGTAGAACCAGTAACTCAGCATGTTGACATAGGGGAAGACCATGTCGCGGGCACCCACCATCAACGGGATCAGATAGTTACCGAAGCCACCCAGAAACAAGGCTGTCAGCAAATAAATGACCATGATCATGCCGTGCATGGTCATCGCCTGATAGTAAGTACTGGCGTCCATGAACTCCAGACTACCGGGGAAGCCTATCTGCATGCGCATCAAGCCGGACAGCACCACGGCTATAACACCCACGAAGATAGCCGTCAGGGAATATTGGACGGCTATGACCTTGTGATCCTGACTCCAGATATATTTGGTCAGGAAGCTCTTGGGTTCGTGCAGCGCTTCTGTTTCGGCATGCTCCGCATAGGCCATCACGTCATCCTCCTGTCGAAGTTTCGGTGTGTTTCTGGCTGCTTTACGGCGACTTCCCTGGCTCCGCCTGGCTCGCATCAGCGTCGGCATTCGCTTTGGATTTGATAAAAGCGATCAGTGCGTTCAACTCCTCATCGCTCGGAGCAAAGGCCGGCATGACGGCGGCATAGCCCTTGACGATTTTGGCATTCGGATTAACAACCGAATCTTTGATATAGCTATCATCGGCCTTTATCGTCGTACCGTCGGCAAGGATTACTGGCTCGCCATACAGGCCCTGCCAGCTGGGGCCGACACCCTTGCTGCCATCGACACTGTGGCAGGCCAGACAGCCGAGCGATTCGGCCAGCCGCTGGCCCTGCGTCGCCAGGTCGCCACCTGGGTCCGATGCTTCGTTGGCGGAAGGCTCAGCACCCAGTGATTTGATCAGGGCGACGAGCGCACCCAGTTCATCGTCAGTGAGAGTATAGGCCACCATCACCGGCGGGTAACCCTGTACCAATCGGGCCTTCGGATCGAGGATCGACTCTTTCAGGTACGCCTCATCGACCAGCACGCTGGTGCCATCGGCAAGCTGTTCGGTGCGGCCGTACAGCCCCTTCCATCCCGGGCCGAGACTGGCGCTGCCATCCTGGCTATGGCAGGCACCGCAGCCGAGGTTTTCGACCAACAGGCGGCCTTTTTCCAGCACGCTGTCCCGACTGGGCTTGGCAGCTGTGGTTAATGTCTGCGCAAAAGTCGGCTGGCCGCTCAGCCATTGATCGAAGGCACCCCGCTCTTCCACGATCATATGGCCACGCATGTTGAAATGACCTACGCCACAATATTCAGCGCAAAGGATTTCATATTTCCCGGTTTTAGTCGGCGTAAACCAAAAGTGCGACACCATTCCTGGCACCATGTCCATCTTGCTTCTAATTTGCGGTACATAGAAATTGTGCAGCACATCTTTAGAACGCAGTAAAACTTTTACCGGCTGATCGAGCGGAAGGCGAATTTCATTGTTTTTTATAAGCACATCGTCCTGCCCAGCCGGATCCTTGGGATCAAGCCCGAGGGGATTGGCAAAATCAACAAACTTGATATCCGATCTGCCCATCTTCCCGTCTTGACCGGAAAATCGAAAGGCCCACTGCCACTGTTGGGCGACCACTTCAAGTTCATAAGCATTTTTCGGCACCCGAACGAAATCATTGTAAACAACCAGCCCGGGCGCCAACATTGCGGCAATACCTACCGAGGTCACGATAATTAACCATAATTCCAGTTTTTTACTTTCTGGCTGGTAGTGCGCCCTGGCGCCCTCCTTGTGACGATAACGAATCACGGCTACCGCCATGAATACCGTGATGGCGATGAAAAATATCCCGCTAATGACCAGGGTGATGAACAGAGTGGTGTCTATTGACCCCCAGTTGGAGGCTGCCGGTGTCGCATGCCAAGGCGCCAGGATGTGGAACAGCACTGACGCAACAACGATTAGAATCAAGATAATTGCGATCGCCATTTTCTCTTCATCCTATTCCTGTTGCTCATTGGCTATCCAAAAGCATCGCCACTAAACAGCACCGTCAAATTAATATCCATCTGACGCCCAAACAGGGTAGACAACTACCGCCCACCCTGACGACAAAGTCAGCCAGAAGTATAGTGCATGGACAGAACCAGCGCTTTCTCTGAAAAAAACCTGACGCCCGGATATTCCAATTCCAACATTAAGTTATTCGTTTAAAAGCTATTCGCTACATATAGACTTAGATAGTCAGCATCACGTCTCCCGGGACTAAATGGGGTAGCGACTTGTTTCCGATCAGTCAAAATGATTAGGAGAACTCTGAAAAATACTGTCCAAATCCGATGAAATACGTCTATCCCCGCTCGTTGCTTGCTATTGACGGGACGCCCCCTGCTCAGAGGTCAGGGTTCAGCCGCAGCGCAATTCTGCGTTGGCCGAACGCGCCGGTATAGCGTTCGAAGCGCCCGGCGATGGGCAGTGTGCACTCCCCACGGGTGGCAGGAAGTTGTCGCTGGAAGAGTATTTCACAACTATGTCATCGATACCGGGCTGGAACAATAAGCACCAAGGGCAACCGAAAGGTGGCTCAGGGTTTGCGCTTCTACATGGCCCTGATCGTCGCTTTCGCTGAACACAGCACAGCTTGCAGTGTTGTCACCGTGAACGCAGCGGTAGATCGCGACTGTACTGCCCGGCCCACTTCCCGTGTGTCCGCAAAGCGTCAAGCCGCCGTTCACTGCGCCAATCATCAAGCCAAGGGCATAGCCGGGTGCAGTCCAGGGCCGACCGGGAATCGGCCCCCCAAGGACGAGTGTGCTTTGCATTTCCTGAAGCAACACATGCGGGAGTAGTGGTCCGCTCATTAGCCGGTCCAGCAACAAGGCCGCTTCCGAGAGCGGTCCGACCAACAAGCCGTGATAGACCCACCGAGGGTCATAACCGGGCGCCACTCCCAGGCATGCACCCTGCAGATCATGGCGTGACGTTGCCAGGCGTACATGCGACAAGCCGAGAGGCGCCAGGACACGTTGATTCAATGCCTCCTGAAGCGAAAGGCCGGTCAAACGTTCCAGAAGTTGCGCAACGAACAGGTAGCCGACATTGGAATATCGCCACTGGGTTCCGGGCGGATAACGCAACCTGGAGGCATCGAGGCGCTGCAACATTTCATCAGCCGACCAGGGTGTTTCACCACAGGTAACGGCGGCATGGTATTCAGCCAGCTCGCCGTAGTCTGCCAGCCCAGCCTGATGCCGCAGTAATTGACGCAACGTGAACGGGCCTTCAGGGACTTCATCGTCAAGTCCAACCAAACCGTCACGCACCAATGACAAGGATGCCGCAGCCAACACAGTCTTCGTAAAGCTCCACCAGGGAACCACTACTTCAGGCTGCTTGGGCTCTAGCAGATCACCGTTTGTTACAAGGGAAAAAAGCATTGGCTGACTGTCCTTGATAGGGATAAACCGAGTGCCGAGGCCTGCCTTTGGTCAACCTGAACCGGTAGATCCTCTACTGTGCCTTCGGCAAAGTCGTGTTGCGCTTTCGTCGCGCTTGCTCATCCTCCGCCAGTGCCTGACGAACGAGCGCCCGAGCCGCCCAGGCGGCGGTGTCGAGTGATTCTTCGATGCTCGCCCGACTGATATCGCGCACGGCGATCAACGCCTCGGTGCCCATGACGATCGACAGCGCCTGCTTCAGTCGTTTGCGCGCCCGGGGTGAGAGCACGTCCTTCAGCGAGTCGACAATCGGCTCAATGTAGCTCATGCGTCGGCCAGGCCGCAGGGGCTCGTGGGACTCGTTTTCGAGCCACACCGTCATGAACGAACGTTCCATCACGTGCAGGCCGATCTCGTCGTCGATCAAGAGTTTGTTCAACGCGTTCGCCGCCAGCCCAATGCCCTTTACCGGATCGTCTCCCGGCCGCCAGATGCGCTCCAGCGGCTTCATGTCACGATCGGCCGCCGTCTCGCTGATCAACGCCTCAATCGAGGGAAAGTAACGATACGCCGTGGCGCGCGACACCATCGCGCGCTCGGCCACTTGCGCAACCGTAGGGTTATGGCCCTCGTCCCGCAATGCGACGGCGGCATCGATAAGCGCCTGGCGTGTTCGGTGGCGCTGGTTGGCGCGGCCCTGATCGCCATCACGGACAGACGGGCTTGACTTCGGGGTCGACATGGAATAAATGATACTCCGTCTTGTAATGAGACTTGAGTCTCATAATAGACACATGGCAACCAACCCACAAGAGGTCGCCCATTATGAGCACCCCAGAGCAACGGCAGGTCGATCGAATGATTGACCGTCGCTTCCATTTCAAGTCCAGGGACGTTGTCGACGGTGGATCGAACACCAGGGTCGACGCCATCGAACACGATGTCACGGGATAGGCCACTGGCCCTGTGCGCAGCACGACCGCCGTGCCGGGCATAACGACTTCACATCGATTTTTCAGCAACTGAGCGCGCCTCAGGGCGCATGAGGTGAATGCCATGAATCACAACCCCCGTTCGCGGACCTGGTTTCGGCTCGCTGCCATCTACTTTGCCATTGGCGTGGTGCTGGGTGTGGCGATGGGCGCTTCCGGCGACCACTCGCTCTTCGCGGTACATGCCCATGTCAATCTGTTGGGATGGGTGTCGATGGCACTGTTCGGACTCATCGGCACAGTGCACCCGTCAATCACCGAAGGGCGCGCTGTCGCAGCACAGTTCTGGACCTACAACGTTGGCGTCCCGGTAATGCTCGGGGCACTGACGCTGCGCCTCAAGGGCTTCCCGTCAGTCGAACCATTGATTGCCGCCGCATCAATCCTCATTGGCTGCAGTGTGCTGCTGTTTGTGTGGCTGGTGTTCTCGCGCATCGGTGTAACGGCCGAGTGCTTGAGCAGCGCGACACGCGAATCGCGCATGTCATAACGCGCAAAACAAGTAGCAGCTTTTGGGCAGCGTATCGGTGTGGGGTGAAATCCGTCTCGGATCGATTGCTGCCCTTCGCAACCGGTAGCAGCCGGCCAGAATCTGCCATTCAGTGCTGTCCCTCAAAATGGTTTCGCCCCGCCCAATCGCTAATCTGTCTGGCTGTCTTGGAGTTCGGTCAATTGAGTTCGTGTGGGCAGACCATCGCTGTCACCAGGAAAACCAAGTACGCGGGCGCCAATTGCGTTGCCGCGCTTGGCTGCATCCTGAACAGATAGGCCTTCGAGCAGGGCACTGACCACTCCTGCAGCAAAACCGTCACCTGCGCCAACCGTATCGACAATTTGCTCCACGCTCACGCCGGCCACAAAGCCGCGTGTTTCATGGGTGGCGTAGTAGGCGCCCTGCGCGCCCAATTTGACCACGACGACCGAGCAACCACGGGCGAGGTAAAAGTCAGCGATTTCACCAGGTTCCTGTAGCCCTGTCAGTAACTGGCCCTCGCTCAAGCCAGGGAAGATCCAGTCGCTGCTTTGCGCCAGTTGGTTGAGGCAGTCGATCATCTCTTCATTGGAACGCCACAACGTCTTGCGCAAGTTCGGGTCGAAGGACACCGTTCTACCGGCAGCGCGCATATCCTTGGCCATGTGGAAAATCAAGTCGCGCATGCTCTGGCTCAGTGCTGGGCTGATCCCGGTGATGTGCAGATGGCGGGCCGACCTGCAGTACTCTGCCGGGTAATGCTCGACGCTCATGGCGCTCGCGGCAGAGCCCTTGCGATAGTACTCAACATCCGGATCGCCACCGTCCTGGCGTCGTGACTTGAACATCAGGCCGGTCGGATGCCTGGGATCGAGGGTGACGAAGCGATGGTCGATACCGTCTCCTGCCAGTACGTCGAGCAACCAGTGACCGAGGCTGTCATCGCCTAGGTTGCTGATGAAGCCGACCTTGTGCCCCAGCCGCGACAAACCCACGGCAACGTTGAGTTCCGCGCCGGCAGGCAGGCGCACAAACCGCCCGGCATCCTTGAGGCTACTGACATGGTCTGATGCAAACAGGCCCATCGGCTCGCCGCAGGTCACGACATCGACTGCTGTGGTCATTTCCATCTCACATTACCGCGCCAATTTGCCAAGGGAGGAATTCGTTATCGCCCAGCCCGTTTTCTTCGCTGCAGGTCTTGCGCCCGCTGGCGGTCGCCAGCATCAGTTCAAACAGTCGGGCGCCCGCTTCGGCAACCGATGATTCACCGTCGACAATCACGCCGGCATTGAAATCCATATCCAGCCGCATGTGGTCGAACAGGCGAGTATTGGTGGCGATTTTCAGTGATGGCGTCGGCTTGCAGCCGTAGGTCGAACCGCGCCCCGTGGTGAAGCAGATGAGGTTGGCGCCTCCGGCGACCTGGCCTGTGGCCGACACCGGGTCATAGCCGGGCGTGTCCATGAACACCAGGCCGTTGTGATCGACGGTTTCAGCGTATTGATAGACGGCCATCAGTCCGCTGGTACCGGCTTTCGCGACGGCCCCCAGGGACTTCTCAAGAATGGTGGTGATGCCGCCGGCCTTGTTACCCGGTGACGGGTTGTTGTTCATGTCGCCATCGTTATGGCGGACGTAGTCTTCCCACCAGCGCACACGTTGCATCAACTTGTCCGCAACTTCCGGGGAGGCTGAACGTGCTGTCAGCAAATGCTCCGCGCCATAGATTTCCGGTGTTTCTGAGAGGATGGCGGTGCCGCCATGACTGACCAGGATATCGACCGCCGCGCCCAGGGCAGGATTGGCACTGATGCCCGAGTAACCGTCCGATCCACCGCATTGCAACCCGACGGTCAGGTGGCTGACGGGTACTGGGGTGCGTTGCGCGGCATTGATGATGGGGAGCATCTGCTCGACCAGAGCGATTCCGCGTTTGACCGTATCACGCGTGCCACCGGCATCCTGGATGACCAGGCTGGCCATCAATTCTGCGGGCCGGGGGGTCAATTCACCCAGCAACGGGACCAACTGATTGACCTCACAGCCAAGGCCGATCATCAAGATCCCGGCAAAGTTGGCATGGTTAGCGTAACCGGCCAGCGTACGCTTGAGAATGTCCATGCCATCGCCTTTGGCGCCCATGCCGCAACCACTGCCATGGGTAATGGCGACCACGCCGTCGACGTTCGGATAGGCCTGTAGCAGATCATCGCGGAAAGCGTCAGCGATGTGCTTGCACACCGTGGCCGAGCAATTGACGCTGGCGATAATGCCGATGTAATTGCGCGTGCCAACGCGTCCGTCTGCCCGGGCGAACCCTTCAAAGTGGACCCTTGGTGCGGCGCTAGTGCTCGCCACATAGCTGTTCTGCAGGCTGTAGCCGGAACTGGCGGTTGGCATGTCCAGGTTATGGACATGGACGTGATCTCCCGGCGCGATCGGACACACTGCCTGGCCAATCACCTGGCCGTATTTGATAACGGGTGCGCCTGGCGCGACGGCTTTCAGGGCGATTTTGTGGCCCGAGGGGATGTCATCGCGGGCAAGCAACCGGCCGCCTTCGAATGCCACTTCGCTGCCTTTGGCGATATCACGACGAGCCACGGCTACATCGTCACCAGAGGCTAACACCAAGAGTAATTGGCTTTGCTCAGTCATACGCGCTCCTAAGCGAGGGGTACAGGATGGTCAGCAGTCACTCGCAAGAGCCGCCTTGAGCTTGGGTTGTGCCAGGTCAGCCAGATGCTGCCCGGCAAGTTCGACGATAGGCTGCATGCGGCGAAGCTTTTTCATCGAGTGATTACCGGCGATATCGGCGATACGGTGGTTGAGGAACGGGTTGAGAAAGCGATCCCGGACCGTCTCCAGATAGGCCTGAGCGCTGCTCATCTGGCCGAGGGCGGCAAACACTGGCAGCACTTCCTCACGCCACATGGCTTCCAGATCCTTACGCAATGCCGTGGCGTTCATTGCCTGATACACGGTTTCATCGGCGTCGCGCTTGTCCAGCAACCAGCGCTCCGCCAGGTAGGTGTGGCCCGCGTTGAGGATGAACAGCTTGAGCCGCTCGTGGTGGTCGAGGTCATCGGTAATCACGATGGCCGGGTGCGTACACGGCAGGGTCAACCCCGGCTGCTGTTCTATGGCCCACAGGGCATAGGGTTCGGCCACTGCGCCCACTGGCTCGAGCGCCTGCGAGACGATCCGGTCAACCAGCGAGTTGGCCCAGCGGCACTGGCCCCTGAGGTAGTCGCAAAAGGCCTCATCCAGCCTCCATGCCACGGCAAGCTCAACCACAATATTGCGCAATATATCGCCATTGCGCGCCACCAGCTCACAAGGGAACAGTGAGACCGGCTCGTCCGGGTTGGCCTGCCAGCGACCGTGTAGCAACACCAGCAGTTTTGCTGGAAAACTGATGGGCGCGCGGGCATCCGAAGCGAGCAAGTGGGCATTGTCCGCGTCATCCAGGCAATAACCTTGGTCACCCGTGTTGGAGATGACCACCTGAATATCGCGAACGAAGGCCTGCCGCAGCAGTGACCACTGGCTGGCGGCATGAACAGCCTGCTGAACGGACGACGACCAGCACAGGATGTCGACGGGCAGCCCCTCCTGCAGCCCCTGGATACGCACCGGGTAAGGATCGCCTGAGGCTAGTGCCTTGATCCGCGCGGTGCTGCCCGGGCTGTCAGTGGTCTGGACCACGGCAATTTTGCCGATGGCGGCTCCCTGCTCCAGCGCCTGCGAGACGAAGAGGTCGACATGCGCCTGCAAAAAACGGCTGGTGCCAAACTGCACGATGGGGGCAAAACGGGGCTGCTCCATTACTGGACTCCTAGCACTCGACGATGGCCTTGACGACGGCCTGATTTGGATCGAGTAACGTTGAAAACTTTTCGGCAACATCACCCAGCGCCATGCGATGGGTGTTGAGCGCGGCATCCGGAATCAAGCCGTCACGCAGACACTGCTCGACATACTGGAAGTCCTCGGCGGTCGCATTGCGGCTACCGAGAAGGCTGGCCTCACGCTTGTGAAACTCGGGATCGGAAAAGGTGATGGAATCGCGCACCACGGAAATCAGCACGTACTTGCCGCCGTGCGCGATGAATTCAAAACCACGCTCCATGGCTTTCGAATTGCCGGTGGCATCGAAAACCACGTCGAAAAAGTCACCTTGGGTGAGATCGCTGAGCTGCTGCTTGTCGCTATCGCCGATCTTTACCGCCGCATCGACTTTGAGCTGCTCAAGGCAGAATTTCAGACGGTCGTCACGGGTATCGAGCACAGTGACCACAGCGCCGCGCAGCTTGGCAAAAATAGCGGCGGCCATACCGATAGGTCCCGTGCCGACCACCAGCGCTTGCTGGCCTGCCTTGACCTCAGAGCGGCGCACGCCGTGCGCACCGATCGAGAGGAATTCAACCATCGCCGCCTGGTCGAGTGTGATGCCTTGCGCCTTGTGCACAAACTGGTGCGGCAGGCTCAGCAACTCAGTAAAGGCGCCATCGCAATGAACCCCCAGCACCTGGATGCGCGTGCAGCAATTGGTCTTTCCCTGGCGGCAGGCCACGCAGCTGCCGAAAGACAGATAAGGCATGACATAAACCGCATCACCGACTGCCAAGCCACTGGCCCCATCGGTTTCGGCAACGACGCCGGAGAACTCGTGGCCCATGACTCGTGGGTATTCGAGAAACGGCTGATTACCGCTGAAGATATGCAGGTCAGTACCACAAACACCCACGCGCTTGATTCTAATCAATGTCTCGCCTGCCGCGCGCACGGGCACCGGACGGTCCTGGGATATCAGAACTCCGGGTTTTTCACAAGTTACAGTCAGCATGTTTCTCTCCAGAATAAAAGCGCTGCCACTGCGGTGGTTGTCGCCTAGCGACCAGTACGACTAGACAAGCGCAGTGGAAATAGCCGGAATAAACGTGACCAGCACCAAGCCCACGAGCAGAGCGAGGAATAACAAGCCGGACTCTTTGATAAAGTCAACGACACGGACTTTGGTGATGTTGCAGACCAGCAACATGACCGTGCCGACGGGCGGTGTGAGTGTGCCGATCGCCAGATTGAGAATCATGACAATACCGAAGTGCACCGGATCAATGCCCAGTTGATGAACAGCAGGCATCAGCAGTGGCACTAGGATAATCATGATGGCGGTGCCTTCAATCAACATGCCCAGCAGCAACAGCAGAATATTGATAGCTATCAGGAACGCGTATTTGTTCGAGGTCAAGCCGGTAACGAACTGAGCTAACTGCTCACCGGCATGTTCCAGCGAGAAGACCCAGGCAATCGCTGAACTGGCCATGATTACCAGCATCACCGCTGAAGTTGATTTAGCTGTTTCAACCAGCGCTTGAACAACATGACTGGTTTTCAACTGGCGATAGATGAAGAAGCCAATGATCAACACAATGGCCACGGCGAATGCGCCGGCTTCGGTTGGCGTGAATACATTGAAGCGAATGCCACCGATAATGGCAACGATAAGAATCAGTGCCGGCCAGGCGCCGGCCATGACACTGCCAACTTCCTTGCGGTCAGGCCAGTTTTGCCGTGAAGGTGCATAGCCGCGACGCTTGCACACGACGTAGGCGGCCACCATCAGCAGCCCTGCGCAGAGCAGACCCGGGAGTATCCCGGCGACGAACATCTGGCCAATCGAAACGTTAGCCACCAGCCCGTAGATGATCAGCGCTATGCCGGGCGGGATGATCGGCGTGACCAATGAACCGCTCGCGGTAACCGCAGCCGCAAACGCTCGGCTATAACCTTTCTTTTCCATCTCCGGAACCATCATGCGGCTAAGCATGGACGCATCGGCGAGGTTGGAGGCGGAAATGCCCCCCATCAGGGTGCTCAGCATAATGTTGGCCAAGGCCATGCCCCCGGTGAGTTTACCAACCAGCAGATCAGCCACCTTGAGCATGCGCTCGGCAATACCGGTGTGACTCATCAAAGTGCCAAGCAGGATGAAGAAGGGGATCGCCAACAGCGAGCTGTTCTGGCTCGGGCCAATAAACTGCTGCACCGAGATTGGAATGGGTATCGAAGCGAAGAACACGAAATAAAACAATGCAGCAATAAACAGTGCCAGGAACAGACGCATGTTGACGGCGAACAAACCGATCATCACCACCGCGAGAATTGCCATATTCATACTTTGCTCTCCTGGCTATCCGACGATAGAGGTGTGGTTTGCGGCTGCTCTTTACGCATGAAATCACGGGCATAGTCGATCAGGCTGAAAGTTAGATAGCCGGCAATACCGACGGCACCGACGGTCACCGCAATATCAATCCAGAACCAGGATACTTGCAGGATCTGCGTGCGCTTGAACTGCGCCATCATTGCCAACTGGTAGGCGAGGAAGGCCATGTAAAGCAAGCCCGCAATGGATACTGCGCAGACCAGAAAATTGATCAGGTTACTTGCCTTTTTCGGCAGGCAATCCAGTAACAGAGGAATGCTCAGATGCTCTTTGTCCCGCTCTGCGGCGACACCGCCGATCATCACGATCCACACCATGAGCAGCCCGGAGACTTCTTCTGTCCACTGTAAGGGGCTGCCAAAAAAGTAGCGCATTGTGACAGCCGTAATGGTGATCACCACCAGCGTGAGCAGAATGCAGGCCGCCGCGTAGTCCCAGAACTTTGCTATTTTCATTATTTAATCTCTGTGACAAATACCGATGCATCGAGCTTGCGCAGAGGCTTATTCGGCGAGTTCTTTCTGGATTTGGACATACAACCCAGGTGTCCATTGCGGATACTGGGTGTAGACCGCTGCAGAGGCTTTTTTGAATGGCGCGGTGTCGGGGTAGATGACCTCGACGCCCTGTTGCTTCATCTTCTCGACCATCTGTTGATCGGCGTCGCTGGTGACCTTCTGACTGTAGAGGCCGGCCTGATAGGCGGTGTCATGAATCAGCTTCAGTTGCTCCTCAGACAAGGTACTGAAGAACGCTTCGCCACCGATAAACAGTGAAACGTTGGTCAGGTAGTTGACCATGCTCAGGTATTTGGCTTGTTCGAACAGCTTTTGCCCGTAGAGCACGGAGACCGGGTTTTCCACACCATCAATCACACCCTGCGTCAGCGCTGGATAGACCTCGCCCAACGGCATCGGAGTGGGCGTTGCCCCCATGGCCTGAATGGCGCTGACCTGCATCGGGTTATTCGGTACGCGAATCTTCAATCCTTCCATATCGGCCGGAGTTCTGATGGGCTTTTTCGCAAGAATTTGACGCACACCGTACAAATAGTTGCTCATGACGATATGGATGCCTTTCTTGCGCAATGCCTGATCCTTCTCCTTGAACCAGTCGCTTTGATAGATTTTGAACAGTTGCTCTGGATCGTCTGTCAGGTAGGGGCCAAAGAGGATGCCCAGGTCAGGGTCGAAATCAGTCAGGAAACCGACATCGCTAAGCGAGATGACATTCATCCCCATCATCGCCTGCTCCGTCACATCTTTTTTCGAGCCCAGGCGCGAACTTGGGTACAGCTCTAATGTGATCTGGTCTTTACTTTGCTCTTTCAGCAAGTCGGCCCAGTAGTGCATCACCTTATCCAGTGGTTCCCCCGGGTTGTTCTCGTAGGCAACTTTGATGCTGAGCGGTGCCGCGCTGGCGACAGGAATGGCATTGACCGCAATAAGACATGCTGTCACAAAACCCGCGATTACTAGTTTCATCGTCCGTCCTCTCTTTATTGTTGTTATCTGACAAAGTCGCTGTGACTGCGTCACTTCAGGCCAATCTAATCCCTGACCTGCACCGGGTCAAGATAAAATGAAACGCCGTTTCATAAAAATTAGGGGTTATACTGGAGTCGATTTTCACTGGGGAACAGAGATGGATCGAGCCACCAACAACAATAGCGAGTCAGTCACCGGGGTCATGCGCACCATGGCCATTCTCGATGCCTTGGGTGAGGTCGAGCGTGATTGCGGCGTCTCGGAGATCGCCCAAAAACTCGATATGTCCAAGAGCACCGTTTATCGCTTCCTGCAAACGCTCAAGGGTCTTGGTTATGTGATCCAGGATGAGGATGATCGCTACCGCTTAAGCGTCCGTCTGTTCGAGCTGGGTGCCAAGTCACTGCCGCAGCTCGACCTGGTGCGCGAGGCGGATCCGGCTATGCGTCATATCAATGCGCTCACCGGAGAGAGCGTGCACTTGGGTATTCTCGACGCAGGCAACATCGTCTACGTTCACAAGCTTGACTCGAGCTACAACCTGCGGATGTATTCACGGATCGGGTTGCGCGCACCGCTCTATTGCACCGGCATTGGGAAGGTCCTCATGGCCTGGCTCGAAGAGAGCGAGGTGCTCAAGCATCTGGAAGGCGAAACTTTCCAGCCGCGTACCTCCAATACTCTTCCGAATATCGAGACTTACCTGAAGGAGCTGGCGCAGATTCGCGCAAATGGTTATGGCGAGGATCGCGAGGAGTTCGAAGCAAACATGCGCTGCCTGTCCGTTCCGGTGTTCAACCGGATGGGCGTGGTGATTGCCGGAATGAGCGTGTCGTTCCCATGTTTTCGCTTTCAGGAAGACCTCAAAGCTTCCTATGTACGTGAGCTGCTTGACGCCAGCAGGGCCACATCGCAACGAATGGGCTGCCCGCCAGCACTTCTTGGAGATTACGTATAGCTCGATGTGAGCCGGGAATAGAGAACGACATATAAAATCGATGTCGTGGGGCGCCCCCTTCAAGCCATAGCACTCGTAGCCGTAACCATCCAGGCACCCGATCATGGCCCGGATCAACCCAATACCACTCCCATGCGAATGGCATCGAAGTTGTTAGACATCACACTAGGCTCTGCTGACGCTTCGCGTCAGGGTAGGGCGAGACCTAATTCGTCCATGGTTTCGTAGAGCCCACGACCGGCATATTGGGTCGATTTCCGTCAGTCGTGACAGGCAGAAAACGGCCAAAAGCAGTCACTGTATTGAACCTGTTCGATCACATTCACAACTCAGGCAAATTGTCCTTAAATGCATTAGACAGCGTATTTTTCGATCGCCCTCACTGCTTTAGAACAAAACCGTCGGCATTCTGTGCGTTGAACACCATTCTGCCCCAGATAAGGGCTGCAAAATTCACATCGAAAAAGGAACGTTGGCGAGCCCCTCAGTCTTTTATGATGGGGGCAAGCGGTAACCAGACGCAGACTTCGAATCCCTCTTTTCGACCTGTTGCCGGGGAGAACAATTTCATTCTCGCGTTGACCCCCTGCACTATGGTTTTAGCAATCGCCAAGCCCAGTCCTGAACCGCTGATTTCACTGTGACCGCGCACAAAGCGCTCGGTCAGGTGCTGTAATACCGACTGCGGCACCGCCGGGCCGCTATTGACCACCCGTAGCTGTGCCTGTTCGGTGAGGCTGACTTCGATCGGTTGATCCGTTGCACCATACTTCAGCGCATTCTCAATCAGGTTGCGCAACAGGATGCCGAAGGCGTCCGGGTCAATGGTCGAGTACACGCTGGCCTGGCTTGGCAGCTGCAACTCAATGCGCTGCCCGCTGCGTTGGTTCCACTCATCCACCCCGTGGGCCAGCAACGGAATCAGGTCTTGCGGCGTTTCGGAGAACAGCCCGCCGCCCTCGGCTTTGGCCAGTTGCATGAGTTTTTCCGAAAGTCGTGAGAGCTCGCGCAACGCGTTTTCGATCTTCGCCGCACGCACTCGTAGCGGACCTTCGGGCGCTTCGTGATGTAACCGCTGGATCTGCGCCAGGGTCGAGGCCAGTGGTGTGCGCAGTTCATGGGCGCTGTTGGCGGTAAAGCTGCGCTCGGCCTCAAGGGCCTTGCGTAAGCGCTCCAGCAGGTGGTTGACCGCCTCAGCCAACGGATCGATTTCTGCCGGCAGGCGCGCCACTTTGATCGGCGACAGATCACCCACACCGCGCGCTTCAATAGCACGACGGTAAGCCAACACGCTGCGCAGGCTGATACGCACAAATAACCAGGTGCCCAACAGGCTGATAGGAATCAACGCCAATAAAGGCAACAACAAGGCAAACAAAGCCTCCCGCGCTGCTTCACGGCGATGATCCAGCGGCTCGGCGATTTCGATGAACAGCGTCTCGCGCAACGCACTGGCGCCGTACAAGCGGTACTTTTCAGAAGTGGAAAAACCTTCAGTCGGTTGTCGATTGAAGATCTCCGGGTTGGCGTCGTGGGATTGCATCAGAATCTCGCCCTTGGCATCGCGCACCAGGTACGTCAGATACTCCTTGTGCATTTTCAGGGTAGCGACGTGTTGTGCCTCACTGGGTTCTTCCCTGTTGCTAATTTCCAGTACGGCCAGAGGCAGGATGCGTTGCGCAGTTTCTTCCAGTGCGCTGTCGAACGCCTCGTTCAACTCATGTTGCACCACTAGCCAGGCGCCGACCGTCGCCCCCAGCCACAGTAAGGTCATGCCCAGGGTCAACCCCAGGCCGAGACGTTTTTGCAGGCTCGAAGACGGCTTCATGCGGACATCAACCGGTAACCCATGCCGCGCACCGTTTCAATCAGGTCCCGCCCCAGTTTTTTGCGCAGGCGGCTGATGTATACCTCGATGGTGTTGCTCTCGATTTCGGCACCGAAGGCATACAGCCGTTCTTCGAGCTGGGACTTCGACAGCAGTGCCGCGGGACGCTGGAGAAACGCTTCGAACAGCGCCCACTCGCGGGCCGTCAGGTCCACAGTGGTGCCAGCACGCTTAACCGTGCTAGCGCTCATGTCGACTTGCAGTTCACCCAGTTTGATCTGTGGGTTGGGGTTGCCGCTGTAACGTCGAGCCACCGCGGCCACACGGGCCGACAGTTCAAACAGGTCGAATGGTTTGACCAGGTAGTCGTCGGCCCCGGCATTGAGGCCGGCGATCCGATCAGAGATCTGGTCCTGGGCCGTCAGGATGATCACAGGGGTCACGTCCCCAGCCGAACGTTGCTGACGCAAGAAGTCCAGCCCGCGCCCGTCCGGCAGCATCAGGTCCAGCAGGATCAGGTCGTACGGCGTGGTACGCACGCTGTTGCGCGCATGGTCCAGCCGTTGCACCCAATCGACGGCGTGGCCGTCATCGGCGATCTGTTCACGTACGGCCTCCCCCAATCCTGGTGCGTCCTCGACCAATAAAACCCGCATCTGGCATCTCCTGTGATGGTTCTCGTGCAGCACCTTAATCGCCTCACCTGACGTGAATCTGAAGATTCAGGTGGTTGTCAGGAATGCACCTTAGGGTATGCCACAGACGCCACCCTCGGCGGGAGACAGATCATGAAATCAGGTTTTATTGCCAGTACCACTCTGTTGAGTCTCCTGCTCAGCGGTTACGCCCTGGCCGATGACAACTGCAGTGACCCGGTGAGCGACTGGCGGCCGCGCGACACCTTGCGTCATCTGGTGGAGCTGCAATATGGCTGGAGCGTGCAGCGCATCAAGGTCGACGACGGTTGTTACGAGCTCAAAGGGCTGGATCGCAAGGGAAATGCCATCGAAGCCAGTTACTCGCCGGCATCGCTGCGCCTGCGCGCACTGGAGATCCATTTCCGCGACGACGGCGACGGCGACGTCACGGACTACCTCGGCAGCCCGCTCCCCGAATGACGCCTCACCTGCCGCTGAGTTTTCCTGCGCTTCAGGTTGTTGTCAGGAAGCAAGTCCAGGCTTTCACCTAACCATTAATAGGACGTCCCCATGAAAAAGCTCATCGCAGCAACCTGCCTCGCCGGCGCTATTGCCCTGCCAGGGCTGGCCCAGGCTCGTGAAGTGACCCTAACCACCCAGCTCAAGGACTACGGCGGCAACGATGCCTATTTGGCGATCTATGTCACCGACGCCACCGGCCATTATCAGAAAACCCTCTGGGTGGCGGGCAAAAAGGCCAAGTACTACAAGCACCTGACCGATTGGGCCCGTGGCAGCGGGCTGAAACCGAGCGAGTTTGACGGCATCAGCGGCGCCAGTGTTGGCAGTGGACGTACGCTCAAAGTCAGTGTCGAGCTGGCAGACACCCTGATCGATGCCGGGTATCAGATCCGCATCGACAGCGCCGTCGAGGACAAACGTGACGCCCGGGCCGATGTCAGCGTGCCCCTGACTTCCAAAGGCGCTGGCAAACCAGCGACCGGCAGTGCCTACGTCGACACCTTTACTTACGATCTGTAGCACCTGGTATTTCTGGAGGCTGAACATGCTTCGCCAGTTCCATTCACTGCCCGGTCTGATTGCGGCACTGTTAGTCATGCTGTTGGCCATCAGCGGCGCGGTGCTGTCGGTCGACCCCGCCCTGGAACGCCTGCACAACAAGACCGTCGCTGTCGGGCAACTCAACGTCGGCCAACTCGCCGGACGTGTTGCCAATCACTTCCCGGGCGTCGAACAGATCCAGCGCACAGCATCCGGCACCGTCATCGTCTACTACAACCAGCACGGCCAGGCCGGGGCCGAGAAGGTCGACCCGCTGACCGGCCAAGGTCTTGCGTCTTACGAACCATCCGCGCTCTCGCGTTGGATGAAGGACCTGCACCGTTCACTGTTCCTTGGCGCACCGGGTCACGGGGTCTCGGGGGGCGGTGCGCTGTTGATGCTGATACTGTCGGTGTCAGGCACGCTGTTGCTGGCCCGGCGCCAGGGCGGATGGCGTAAATTACTGCAGCCATTGCGGGGCACCTTCAGCCAGCGCTGGCATGCAGAAGCCGGGCGCATGGCTTTGCTCGGGTTGCTGCTGTCGGCGTTGACCGGCCTCTACATGTGCGCTACCACCTTCGGCTTGATCGCGGACGGCACTCAAAGTGAACCCGCCTTCCCCACTCACCTCAGCGCCGGCCCAACCTTGCCCGTGGCCAATCTGCACGCCTTGCAGGCCACCGATCTGAGTGACCTGCGCGAGCTGGTTTACCCGAGCCCCGGCAACCCGCAGGACGTGTTTTCCCTGCGCACGGCCCAGGGCGCAGGCTACGTGGACCCGTTCAGCGGGGCATTGCTGTCCTACCAGCCCCACGATTCGATGCGCGACGTCTATGAATGGGTCTACCGATTGCACACTGGCGAAGGCCTCTGGTGGCTGGGCCTGGCGCTCGGGCTTAGTGCGCTCTGCGTCCCGTTGATGAGCGTCACCGGTATCCTGCTGTGGTGGCGCCGCCGCAAGGCCGGACCGAAGATCCGCCACAACAGCCCCGCACGATCTGCCGACAGCGTGATTTTGGTAGGGAGCGAAAACAACAGCACCTGGGGCTTTGCCAACACCTTGCATGACGCCTTGCGCCAGGCCGGCCATCAGGTGCACTGCGCGTCCATGGATGAATGGTCGGATGTTTACCTCAAAGCCGAGCGCCTGTTTATCCTCACAGCAACTCATGGTGACGGCGATGCACCGGCTTCGGCTTCGCAGTTCCTGACACGATTGTCCAGGGTCGGCCTGAAACCCGGACAGCCGTTTGCCGTGCTGGGCTTCGGTGACCGGCAATTCCCGCAGTTCTGTCAGTTCGCCCATCAGGTGCAGGACGCCATGTCACAGGCCGGTGGCACAGCGTTACTGGGACTGGAAACCATCAACCGCCAGTCCGTTCAGGAATTTGCTCGGTGGGGCCATGCATTGGGCGAAGTGCTGGGACAGGACCTGAATCTGGTGCATGTCGCGAAGCAGCCACCTACTCATCGGTTGGAGCTGAGCGAACGCATCGTCTACGGCAACCAAGTGAATGCGCCGACCCACGTTTTGCGTTTCAGAGCGGCGGGCACGCTGCCGTTTTTTGAGGCCGGTGACCTGGTAGGGATTGTGCCCCCGGGCAGCCCGGCGCCACGTTTTTACTCACTGGCCAGCGGTTCGCAGGACGGCATGCTGGAGATCTGTGTACGCAAACACGAAAGTGGCGTGTGCTCGCAATTCCTTCATGGTCTGAGCATTGGCTCGCAGATCGAAGCGTTTATTCAGCCCAACCCGCAATTTCGTCCGGCGTCAGGCGCGCACCCGGTGATCCTGATCGGCGCGGGCACCGGCATTGGTCCCCTGGCCGGGTTTATCCGCAACAACAAGGCCCGCCACCCGATGCACTTATATTGGGGCGGACGCAACCCTGCCTCGGATTTCCTCTATGAATCGGAGCTCAGCCAGTACTTGGCGGACCGACGCCTTACCGCATTGCGCGCCGCCTTCTCTCAGGTTCAGGACCGCAGCTACGTCCAGGACCGGCTGATCAACGATGCGCTGGCCTTGCGCCGGTTGATCGAAAAGGGAGCCCAGATCCTGGTGTGTGGCAGTCGCGAAATGGCCAAAGGCGTGATGCTGGCCCTGGATGAAGTGCTCGCCCCTCTGAACCTGACCGTGCTGACCCTCAAGGCACAAGGACGCTACCGTGAAGACGTCTATTGACTTACAACGCTACAGCCTGAACGGCGAGACCATGGGCACTCGCTACACCGCCCTGTTCTACGCCGCAGCCGGGATCGACACCGACGAAATCAGCCACAGCCTGGCACGCACCGTGGGTCGGGTGGACCAGCAAATGTCGACCTGGAAACCCGATTCCGACCTCAACCGCCTCAACGCCGCCCCGGAGCAAGAATGGCTGTCGGTGCCCAAGGAATTGACCGCAGTGTTGTCCGCCGCGTTAAGGGTCAGTCAGCAATCCAACGGCGCCTTCGACATCGCCATTGGCGATCTGGTGGACGCCTGGGGTTTCGGCCCCGGCGAGCAGTCGATCACCGAACAGGCGGTCGACACCCTGCCGCCGCGAGCCCGACTGTCTGCCAATGCGGCGTTGGTGGTGGACCAGAAACGCAATCAGGTGCGCAAACGCGCGCCACTGAACCTCAACTTGAACGGCATCGCCAAAGGGTTTGGTGTCGACGAACTGGCCCGCTGCCTGGACGGTTTTGGCATCACTCGCTACCTGGTCGGCATCGACGGCGAGATGCGCGCCCGTGGCGTCAAACCGGATGCTCAACCCTGGGTCGTGGCCCTTGAAAAACCCTGCCGGGGCGCACGTAAAGTCATGGGTGTAATGGAGCTCGGCGATGCCGCCATCGCCACGTCCGGCGACTACCGACACTGGGTCGATGTGAGGGGGCAGTCTTATGCCCACACCATGAACCCGGCCACCGACGCACCCCTGTGCAACTCGCTCGCAGCCGTCACCGTTGTGGAGGCCTCGTGCATGCTCGCCGATGCCTGGGCTACGGCGCTGATGGTATTGGGCGAAACCGAAGGCCCCCGTTTGGCACAGACACGCGGGATGGATGCCTTGTTCGTGCTGCGCGACGGTGAACAGTTCAATGAAATATCCATTGTCGGCGGCCAGTTGCAGGCGCAGATTCAAAGGCGTCCACGCCAATTGCCAGCCACCTGAACCTCTTAACCACCGACGACAGTGAGTCTCATCAAACAATGAAATTCATGTACAGGCACACCGAGTACCACCGAAGCGATCGGATCGGCTGGCTCCGCGCCTCAGTCTTAGGGGCCAACGACGGAATTGTCTCCACCGCCAGTCTGCTGATTGGCGTCGCTGCGGCCAATGCGAGCCACGCCACCTTGCTGGTCACAGGAATGGCAGGGCTGATGGCCGGTGCCATGTCCATGGCTGCAGGCGAGTACATTTCCGTTCACTCCCAGGCTGACACCGAGCGGGCCGACCTGTCCCGGGAACGAGCAGAATTGGCGAGCGATCCGAAAGCAGAACACCTTGAGCTCGCCAACATCTACATGCATCGCGGCGTCTCGCCGGAACTGGCCCATCAGGTGGCTGACCAATTGATGTCCCACGACGCGCTGGGCTCCCATGCCAGAGACGAACTGGGCATCAGCGACACCCTCACCGCCAAACCCTTGCAGGCCGCTCTGGCCTCGGCCGCCAGTTTTGTGGTGGGCGCCGCATTGCCTCTAGCCGTGACGTTTTTCGCACCGGAGCACAGCTCGGTGCGCTGGATATCGGCCATGTCATTGGTGTTTCTCGGGACATTGGGCGCCATTGCTGCCAGAGCCGGCGGCGCCAGCGTCATCACCGGCGCCTGGAGAGTAACCTTCTGGGGCGCGTTGGCCATGGGGGTCACCGCA
Organism: Pseudomonas fluorescens; assembly: GCF_902497875.1. Classification (GTDB taxonomy): domain Bacteria; phylum Pseudomonadota; class Gammaproteobacteria; order Pseudomonadales; family Pseudomonadaceae; genus Aquipseudomonas; species Aquipseudomonas fluorescens_BR. The sequence continues at coordinate 4,457 of NZ_CABVHY010000053.1, read as the reverse complement.
CTGGTGGGGCATTTGCTTGGGGCCGTGGTCTAGATCGCCATCTATGCTCCCAATACAAAAAGCTCTTCACCGATATTCGGAAAGACGCGCTTGATCTTCATACAAAGAGTTCGCTAGTCACAGCAACCATACACCAACCGCTTGACAACCTTGATTGGCCGATTTGGGTTGCGGCCCTTCGTGACAGGCAGAAAACGGCCAGAAGCGGTCATCCGCGATCTCACACCCTAACTCCGATGAAGATCAGCAGCTCCAAAAGCGATTCGGTCCATTGCCTGCGTCGTAACTCGAAATAAGCTTAGAGGGTAGACATCCAGGTAACACACATTCCTGCTGCCATCGCTTAGGGCCAAGGTGAGCGCGAACAAATTCCTTACTTCTTTTTACATCTTCGAACCCGGCATACAACGAAAACTTACATCGCCTTCCAATAATCGGCACTCCAATAACAAAAAGACTGATTACACGGAGTGTTTCAAATGCCCTTTACCCGTACTGTTTTAGCGTTGTCGCTCGGCCTGATTTTTTTGCAGAGCCAAGCTCAGGCGGCGCCGCCGCTGTCGCTCACTAACGGTACCTCCGAGCTGACTGCACAAATCAGTAATGCCTGGATTGAAATCAACAAGACCGCGTTAGAGCACAATATCCGTACCCTGCAGGCGGAGCTGGCCGGCAAGTCGAAACTCTGTGCGGTACTGAAGGCCGACGCTTATGGTCATGGTATCGGGCTGGTGATGCCTTCAGTGATCGCGATGGGTGTACCGTGTGTGGCGGTCGCCAGTAACGAAGAGGCGCGAGTGGTTCGCCAAAGCGGCTTTAAAGGCCAGTTAATCCGTGTTCGCACCGCCTCCCTGGGTGAGCTGGAAAATGCTCTGCAGTACAATGTCGAGGAACTGGTTGGCAACCTCGATTTCGCCCGCCAGGCGGCCGATCTTGCACATAAACACGGTCGCAAACTGCAGGTGCACATCGGCCTCAACTCAAGCGGCATGAGCCGTAACGGCGTGGAAATGGCCACCGAACAGGGCAAGAAAGACGCCGTGGCAATCACAGAGGTACCGAATCTGGAAGTGGTCGCGATCATGACCCACTTCGCGGTTGAGGATAAGGACGACGTACGCAAGGGCCTGGCAACCTTCAACGAACAAGCGGCCTGGCTGATGGATGTGGCCCAGCTCGATCGCAAGAAAATCACCCTGCACGTGGCCAACTCCTTCGCCACCCTGGAAGTACCCGAATCGCGCCTGGACATGGTGCGCACGGGCGGCGCGTTGTTTGGCGATACCGTCATTTCGCGCACAGAATATCGGCGCGTGATGCAATTCAAGTCCCATGTGGCCTCGGTCAATAGCTATCCCGCTGGAAACACAGTGGGTTACGACCGCACCTTCACCCTGACACGTGACTCGAAACTTGCCAACATCACGGTCGGTTACTCCGATGGGTATCGCCGCGTGTTCACCAATAAAGGCGTAGTATTGATCAATGGTCATCGCGTGCCGGTGGTGGGCAAGGTTTCGATGAACACCGTGATGGTCGATGTCTCGGATGCACCCGACGTCAAGGCAGGTGATGAAGTGGTGCTGTTTGGCAAGCAAGGCGCAAGCGAAGTTAGCCAGGCTGAAGTCGAAGAGATCAACGGCGCGCTTCTGGCCGACCTTTACACCGTCTGGGGCAGTGCCAACCCGAAAATACTGGTCGAAAAGTAATCCCACCACCATCGTAAATTACAGGGCGTGCTCATTCGGGCACAGTTGTGCCGAGCGCGGAAAAACTCAAATGTATGGCTGGGACCGACAGGAGAGAGGTCGCTTTCTCTTGTCGGAAGGTGACCATTTTTTTCCGCGCTGACTCAATGTATCGCCGGTGACGGCGCAGTTGCCTTAGATATTCACTACTGCGCCATGGCGTTGAACAGCCTAGTCCGACACCATCTGGACAAATTCCTACCATCTCGCTCAAAAGAAAAATCAAACCTGCTAGGAAACGCCGTTACACATGGATCAAGCGAAACGTCCATCAGTGTTCTGGCCTTCACAGAGAGGCTGCTGTGCTTCAGCCTAACCACCCCATTCATAAAATCACGAACCTAGCACACTGAGTCGACTGCTAGCCTTCAACGGGAAAGGCCGCTTCGGGTCGTTTTCAGCCGGTCGCGATAGGCAGCAATCGGCCAAAAGCGGACATTTGCCAAGCCCCGACCACGGTTCACACCGGTGGCTGCCGCGCCTCAAATAGCAGCCACCTTACGCATCAAGAGCATCCGTCAGTTATTCAAGAATTTGACCACCAGAGGATTCAATTCAGCGGAGCACTCCTCCGGCAACCAGTGCCCACAATTGGGCAAGACTTGGCCTTGTACATTGGTCGCGTACTGTTTCATCTGATCCACTTGAAATTGCCCCATTCCGCCGTGCCCTCCACCGCCGATTGCCAGCACGGGCATGTTCAAGGAAATCTTCGACAGCTCGACGTTTTCAGTGATCGATTGATTAAGCGCTCGGTAGTATTCGAACGACGCGTTCAGCGTATGGGGCTTGGCGTATGACTTGGCGTAAAGATCGAGCAGCTTAGGCGTAAAGGCATCCTTGTTGGTCGCGTGTTCTTTGATGAAGTGCGAGAGGAAAAACTTTTCATGCCCTGTGATCAACTTTTCGGCCAATTGGTTGCCAGCGGCAAAGAAGCTGAAATGCCAGACCAGTGACTCACCCTGTGGTGAGAATGCCGGGAAATCGTACATGCGCTTGTCGGGAATCGGTGCCTCCATGTACACCAGTTTCCTTATCTGGCTTTGGTGCGTTACTGCCATTGGATAGGTGTTCCAGATACCGATGTCATGCGCAACCAGATCAAACGGCTGATTGCCGCTTAGCTGTGTCGCGAGGGCGAACAGATATTTCGAGACGTCAGTGCCGGTGTAACTGGTCTTGGGCGGTTCCGACTCGCCCAGGCCCGGTAAATCCACCGCAACTACGGTGTGAGTCTTCGCGAGTTCGGGCATCAAGCTGTGCCACTCATACCAGGCTTGACCAAATCCGTGGACCAGGTAAACCAAAGGCCCGGAACCGCCCTTCACATAGTGGAGCCTGACGCCGTCTATGGTTTTGAATTCACTCTTGAATCCCGCTGGAACAGGAAACTCTGCCGCTTGAGCCAAGCATGGCAAAGCCAGGGTGATTGCGACTGCGGCGAGGGCCAATCTAATGCGCTTTTTCATTTTATTTATCCATCAAGTTATGACTGAAAATTACGACCATGCGAAGGCGTGCTATCCCCCGATCAATGACTGTGGATCGCCTGGGTGGTGTGCCGTTGACCTTGCGGAAAACCATGCGCCCGTGCCCGAAATGCAATGGCCAGGCTGATCAATAGCAACGCCAGCAACACGCCCGGAAATGCACTCGTTCCCCATTGGCCGAGTAACACGCCACCCAGCAGTCCACCGCCGGCAATTGCGCTGTTCCAGACCACTACGTTCATGGAGAGCGCAACGTCAGAGCCCTTACCTGCGGCGTCGGCGAGTGCTGTTTGCAGCAGGGTGGCCGCGCCACCAAAGGTCAGCCCCCAAATGAAGACACCCACGTAAATGGCCGCGGCGGAGCCTGAGAACACTCCGATGAAAATCGAAACCGCTGCGAATGTTGCAAGGCTGGCCAGCACGGTTGTTCGCAGGTGCCGGTCAACCAGTCGGCCCGTGAGCCAGATGCTGGCAAGCGCCGCGACACCAAATGTGAGCAATACCAAATCGACGTCACTGTTCAGCCCAGCCTTGGAAACGAAGGGCGCGACATAGGTGTAAAGAATGTTGTGGGCCAGCATCCAGGTGAAGACGACAGCCAATACCGAGCGGACGCCTGGGGTGAAAAACACCAGACGTAACGGCATGCGCTGTGAGGATGATTGGCCTGGGTAATCCGGCACTTTGATCAGCACCCAAACGATCAATACCAGGGTCATGCCGGACATCAATCCAAAGGCCATGCGCCAGCCCATGAATCCACCCAGCCAGGTTCCCATCGGCACACCCAACGACAACGCGATGGGCGTACCCACATAGGCGCTAACCAAATCTCAAGAGATAGTAGAATCTGATTCACCAAGCAAAGTGAGCAGCAGGGAAAGCAAGCGTGACACAAAGACTGGATGAAGATTGGCCGAAGCTGTTGGCGCTATTGCCGCAGGGATGGGAAGCCAAGGCAAAAGAGCTGGGAGCGCTGAAGTTCGGTCGCCGCTTCAGCGGCCCGGAGAGTTTATTGCGCACGTTATTGATGTATCTGAGCGCTGATTGCTCGATGGTCGAAACGGTGGAACGCGCGCGCGCTGGGGACTGGGTGGAGCTATCGGACGTTGGCCTGCTCAAACGGATCAATAAATCGGGTGCATGGCTGGGCTGGATCACTGAACAGTTGATCCAGCAGGCACCGACCGTGGCGATGAAATGTCCGGCGCTGCAGGGG
>NZ_CABVHY010000052.1 GCF_902497875.1 Pseudomonas fluorescens | reverse complement strand
TTCCAGATGCTGTTCCAGATGCTGTTCCAGCAATTGAATCTGCTGAGCACGCGCGGCGTGTTCCAGCAGGATTTCACGGACAACCCAAGCGGACACAGTTTCCAGCTGCATATCCCACTTCGTGAATCCGCCGAGGTCCGTACCTTCCCAGCCGACGATCACCGACGTACTGTAATGCCGAGGCCAGATGCAATGCTCGGCCATGCTCTTATCATGTGGCCAAGTCAGCTCAATCGCACAGCCAGCCACCACACTGGGATTACCGTTCACCAGAAGCCGTAGGCCACTTGGTGACGAGTCCGATAGCATGAACTCCTCATCCCAAGGTTTGATCTCCGGCTGCTGGTTCCGTGCCTCGATCCTTGTCCGGGCGCGGCTCATGCTGACACCACAGCGGTGCGATGCTGGGCGCGGTGCAGAGCAAGCAGGACATCCGCAGCCAGGTACTTGCTGCCTTCCAGAGTAACGACGTAAGTGCCTGAGTTTGTGCAGCTACCAGCCACGTCGCCAGCTTCACGGCTGCGCGTACCTGTGGTGCCGTTCCAGCGGTTCCAGCGCAGACCAGACGGCGAGGTTAAGTCGGGGGTAAAAGCGGCGCACATGCCGGACAGGACGGACTTTGTAATTCGTGCTTTCATTTAATGTCTCCAATAGGTGCAGCCCACCCATTGGGCAGGCATCAAGTTCGATTTGGTTTAGGTGCCGCAAGGGCTTGGGCGATCGTGCGGACGCACAACGCCAGTTCACGGTGTTGCTGGATAAGCGGTTCAATCGCAATGCGGGACTGTTCAGGATCACCAGACAGCAGGGCATCGACGGCAAGCATCAGCGACTCAGTGTCGAGCGCCACGGACCCGGCACGCAGCACGCAGCCACCCTCAAGGCAGTACCGACCGACGACCACTGGCCCCAAGCGGTTCAAGATGGCTTTCTGATCTAGCAGGCGCTGTGTTCGCAGGTGTCGCTGCTGCCAGTTATCAGAGGCTGAATCATCTTTTGACACGTACACGGTCTGACCATCGGGCAGTGTCTTGAACACGCTCGCTACGCGGGCACCATTGCAGGCCCGACACGTAAGGTTCCGAGTGTGCCGCTCGTTCCCGCTGCACTCAGTGCAACACCAGTCCGGATCATCGAACGTCCTAGCACCGGACATAACAGCAGCGTACCGGGCGGGCTTCATTGCCCGCATGCTCTGCAATCGAGCCTCATAGCCGGGGTATCCGAGCCTCATCTTTACTAGGTCGTCAGCGGATGGGTGCTGCCCGCGCCGAAGCGCAGGCCGCTCAGTACTCACACCAGCGCCCGGAGTTTGTCAGCGAAGCCACCGGCAATGACCGGAGTGGGACGTGCCGCGTGCGCACAATCGCGAGCTATACGGCGGCGATCCTCAACCGCACGGTCTTGACCAATGGCGCAGGCTTCAACCGGCATCCAAGTCTGACCGACGTATTTGCTGAGTACCCAACCTTGACCGGGTTTGACTTCAACGCTGTAAGAGCAACCCGCAGTTGCGGTGCCCGTGCCTTCAAACGTGACGGTTCCCCGAGACTGGCAGACGCCAGCCCACTCATCTGCGATGACACGCCAGTCTTGGGTTCTGCCTTGAACCAGCGCAGCAACATTCACGGCAGGGCCAGCAAGGTTCTGAGCCATACCGGCACGGTTGGTATCCACAAGTTCCAGCAGAAACTGGAATTCCTCTGTACTCAAATGCTCAGCCGCGTCGATGGCAGCCAGCTCACCGACAGCAGCCACCCGTAAACGGTCTTGCCAGTCGGTATGGATCGTTTCCGCCGCAGTGCGCTCACGCCCCAGAAGATCCCGGTAGCGGTTCCCGATCAGGCTATTCACACCGTGGGAAGCTAACACCCGCAAGGCGTAACGTAGGTCATCCGCAGTCTTAATGTGGTCGCCCACTACTTGGCGCAGGGCTGCGCTGAGCTTTCCGCCATTGCTGCGCAGGTGACTGGATACGGACTCTCCAGCCGGAACACCGGTAACACGCAGAGAGCGCGGCGGCAGATCGGTGAGAGCACCGGCCAGCGCGATTGCATCGGCTTGCGCCAGCAGCGAGTCCAACGCCGGAACGTCAGGGAAACCGCCGAAGCGCTCGGCAGCAATTGGTGCAGAGGCCGGGGATGTACCGTCGAAAGTCAGCGGGGCCATTAGATCGGCATCGGACAGGCTCGCCAGTGCGGTAAGTTGTGCAGCAGTTGGATTAAATGTGGTCAAAGTGAATCTCCTTATGTGGTGGTGCCGCTGCTTACTGAGCAGGGGTTTCGCGGTACGCCTGAGCGAACGATTGAGACAACTCGACGGATTCGGCATCGGTGCCGGAGTTGCCGAGGTAGTACGAGGCCAACGCCATGTCACCGCGAGTTAGCTCCTTGCCATCGAGAATCTGAGCAAGCTCATCTACATACTTAGCCTTCACCGATGGTCGGGACGAGCTACGCAGGTGACTGGTGAGAAACTCAATGCGAGTGCGTTCCGTGTAGCTCAGGCTGGATTTTTTAGTAGCCACGGGTGTGTCTCCTTATCAGGTGATTGGGGGGGGGTCGGGATTGGTACAGCGGGAATTGGCCGGGGCCAGGGTGACTCTGTGACGGATCAGTAACCGTGCTGGGCGAGATTCTGCACGCCGGGGCCGGGAGTCCAGCCAGCCGGGGCAAGGTTATGCAGCACACCCTCAGCGTCTGCCAGCTCCAGCAGCAAACCCACTTGCGCGAACAGGGGCCACGTGGGGTTCTGCTCAGCAAAGACCTTGAACGACCGGCAGCCGGTGGCAGCGATAACGTGCTGGATGTTCAAACCCATCTGTTCAGCGTACCGAGCAAGGCGAGTGCCAGTGGCTGGAATCCACCAGTCGGGCAGGAGCATCCCGCGTTTACTGGCTTGCTCAGTCCAGTACGTGGTGTCGTCCTTGTGGAAGTCCAGCTTTAGGTTCTCGCGGGCAAACTCTTGAGCGGCTTCCCGGTCTGCGTACACCTCAGCAGCGCGGCGGGTGCTTGGGCGTGGTTTGGTGCATTTAATCAAGGTGTTCATTAGTGCCTCCATTGGTCGAAACAGGCACAGCGCTGCGCAAGAACACACGATCTCCCTCCGAACACGCTGTTATGCATATTCAGGACGATCATCGATTCTTGTGCAGCGAGACGCTGGTTCTGGGTAGTGTTTACGGGGGTTTACAGGAAGGCCCGGTCGCGTAAAGCGTCAGGCGGCGTTGCGGATTACAGCGGGTGGTCAGGGCGAACAGGAAGCCGAGGGCTTCCATTCGAATAGGGTGCCAGCGTCTGCGAAGGAGTACACAGCGCTGGCTACTGTTCTGACGACCAATCAGAACAGCGGGGAAAGGGTGCCGATTAAACGGCGGGATTACTCGTCTTCATCATCATCGATAGTGCCTTCGTTGTACCGTCGCAGCCAGTACGCCTCAGGCGTCTCATACGGCGCCTCTTGAATCCACTGCTGTACATCGGCAAGGGGCTCGCCCAGCTCGGAGGCGATACCAGCAGGCGGCATACCTTCGTGTGCCATGCGGCGAGCTTGGTGCTGGGGCATTAGTTCGGAATCATCAATTATCAAACTGCCGTCGGGGAGGTAGATATGGGTCATGTTGGCTCCATCCAAAGTTAAGAGAAATAGGTACGTAGTACCTTTAGAGTTTGAGTCTATTTCAGGGGTGCCAAAGGGTGCCAAACCTGACACCCAGTTCACTCAAGCTGCTTTGACCCAGTTCCGTACGGTAGATTGACTACGGCCAATGCGGCCAGCAATTGCCTTGTAGCCTAGCCCTTCCGTGTGCAGGCGTAGTGCCTCAGCCCTTGGATCGACTCCGGCATCATCTACAGCGTGTCGCGCATCCATTGCCGCTAGACGTGCTTCCAGTTCTGCAATACGGCGGGCGTGGTCGGCCTCGCTTTGCTCAAGTCGAGCCAGTCGGGCTTGTGTCTTCATGTTCACAGCGATTCCTTCAAGGCTTCCCGATAGAGTGTCTGCGGCCATTCGCATGTACTCCCGTTTGCCTTCGCTCTGGATCATCCGTTGGGCGTTCTGGTGATGCGCGTGCTTCTGCAATGCTTTCTTGACCTTGCGACGTGCGCCGGTCTTGCTGGCAATCCGTGCGGTTTCCTCAGCAGGGACACCGGCATCCAGCAGTGCTATACGGGGTTGGGTGTTGCCCTCTGCATCAATCACCAGCAGCACAGCAGCATCAACGGTTTGTTGGCTTGCTCTGTACCGACCAACATGCTCAGCGGCACAAGCCTTGTAGAAAGCCTGATCGGCTCGGAGCTTCGCTAGATACGCCTCGCGGGATTTACTGACGCGGGTCTTGCCGGTGTGTTCAGCGAACAGGTCCGCTACTGCTTTGTACGCCGGTACTTGTTCGTAAGCTTTGTTCACTTCGGAGCCAGCGTTCAAAGCGTCCCACCACACGCGCTGCTGAGCGCTCATTCCTACGGTCGGGTCTTGGAACATCGGCTCCAGGTCGTTCGTATCTAAATCGGTCAATTCGTCAGTCTCCTTGTGTTGGTCTTCCTCTCGTAGGCTCTGGTACTTGAGAAGGGAGGACCGCAGCTAGTGCAGACATCCTTCCCCTGTCCATTAAGTGCGAAAGCATTGCTCAGTGGTGTTGCTAGCCTTCACTTGTACTAGTAGCGTCCTGCTATTGCGAAGCCTCTAGATCAATGGTTCTAGCGGTGCTGTTCGGGGCGCGGTTCCAGCTGTCCCAAGTGCGTTGCTGGGGTTCTCAGCTTGGAATCAGTTCCCGCACTTTCTCCAACAGCTCACGCGGTCGGTCCAAAGGCTGGCTCCCGCCGTAAATGCTGGTGGCTTTCGATCCAGCAGCGGTATGGCCGAGTACACCACCGACTTCCTCCGCCGTAGCACCCACAGCCCGCAGAAGGTCCGCGCAGGTGTGACGCTGGCTGTACAGCGACAGCCCATCCCCCTCGCCAAGCAGACGGTTGAACACCCGCGACACGTTCCGCACACGCTGGCGAATCCGTCTGTCACGCTGGACAGGGGTAGCATCAGCAGCGATTCCAAGGCCTGCAAGCACCTCTCGGAACATCCCAGCATCATCAGCGTGCACAGGTATATCCCGGCGGGCAGCGGCGTTCTTACCACCAGTCAGGGCGGCCATAAACACCAGCTCGCGGTTGCCGAGAATATCCACGCGATACCCCAACGCATCCGGCCCCTCTTGCAGCAGCTCACCGGGCCGTAACCCGTACCGAGCCAACAGGACTACCGTTGAGTAATGCACAGGAACCTGCCGCTGCATCTCAGCGTGTAGGTTCAGCATCCGCTCCAAGGGAATACTTGAGCGCTGGTTCACGTTCATCCCGCCACCGGATCGGACGGCTCTAGCGACTGCGCCAGTCCTCGGCAAGGCGATACCCTGCCAGCCGGGAACCCTGCGCAGCACAGTGATTAATCCCGCAGCGTCACCGTGCACAGACGTGGCCTTACCGCCCGCCTCTAACCGCTCAGCACAGTACTGCATCACCCGCTCAAGCTGCTCCGCTTGAGTGCTAGGCCATGCAAGTACACGGCGCGTGAGGCTTTTTATCTTGCTCACCCGGCTAGGCCCTACGCCTTCGTAGTAATCCTCAAGCACCGACTGGAACACCGCCTCGGTGACGGTATCGGGCATTGGCACGGCAGCGGTAGCAGGAGCAGCAGCCCCGCCCGGTGCAGGTGAGTCGAACCGTGGGGGATTCCCAGCCAGAGTGTCGTCCAGTGCCCGCAACATAGCCCGAGCTTGTACAGGGTGTATGTCCAGACCCGGCAACACCAGAGTCCCTCGGGCATGCGCCTCAAGGGACGCTCTACGCCATCCAAGCTCCGCTTGCCACCCGGACGACTGCATCCGCTCCGTGATATTCAACGTGAAGCCCCGAACTACGGCGTCAAGATTGTTCAGCACCTCGGCGGCGGTCTGGGCTTGCGTTTTGACCGGAGCAGCTTCTGTGCCCGGCTGTGCTGGATCAGCCGGTACGGCCAGCGCCTCACCACAGATACGGTCAAACTCTACAGACACGGCATGTGATAGCCGCAGCGCCTCCGCCCGATCGGCAGTCCCCAAGGCTTTGCGGTACTCGTTCCGGCCAATCAGGGCGGCTACTTCTGCGGGGAATCGACGGCGGTAGCTGTAACGTCCGTCGCGGCGAGTGAGATAGGACATGGTTTCTCCGTGGCACGTGTCGCAGGCATGCGCCGGTGACGTGTGGCGCATCCAAGCGCTGAATACTGGGGTATGTGGCACAGTGCCGAATCGCTGGAGGCTGTATAGTACAAGGCTCTCAGCCGACCCGACAGTTCCGGAGTGTACCGGGCAGTCAGAGACTGAATAGGCCGTCTGCGTTCACAGTCGACCGGGCGCCGCGTTATAGTCAGCGATGAGATTTAATTCGCCCGCCCTGCTTTGCTCAGGTCGGCGTTACCGTTCGAGGAATTGCAGATGAAGTTCGAAGGCACCAGCGCATACGTCGCTACCGATGACCTCAAGCTTGCGGTCAATGCCGCCATCACGCTGGAGCGGCCACTACTGGTCAAGGGCGAGCCGGGTACCGGCAAGACCATGCTGGCCGAGCAGATGGCCGAGTCCTTCGGCGCGCGGCTGATCACCTGGCACATCAAGTCCACCACCAAGGCTCATCAGGGCCTCTATGAATACGACGCGGTCAGCCGTCTGCGCGACTCGCAGCTAGGTGTGGACAAAGTCCACGACGTTCGCAACTACCTGAAAAAGGGCAAGCTCTGGGAAGCCTTCGAATCCGAAGAGCGGGTGATTCTGCTAATCGATGAAATCGACAAGGCCGATATCGAGTTCCCCAACGACCTGCTGCAAGAACTCGACAAGATGGAGTTCTACGTTTACGAGATCGACGAGACGATCAAGGCCAAGAAACGCCCGATCATCATCATTACCTCCAACAACGAGAAAGAACTGCCGGACGCCTTCCTGCGCCGCTGCTTCTTCCACTACATCGCCTTCCCCGACCGCGTCACCCTGCAAAAAATCGTCGACGTGCACTACCCGGACATCAAGAAGGATCTGGTCAGCGAAGCGCTGGACGTGTTCTTCGATGTGCGCAAGGTGCCGGGCCTGAAGAAAAAACCTTCGACCTCCGAACTGGTGGACTGGCTGAAACTGCTGATGGCCGACAACATCGGCGAAGCCGTGCTGCGCGAACGCGATCCGACCAAAGCCATCCCGCCCCTGGCCGGCGCGCTGGTAAAGAACGAGCAGGACGTGCAATTGCTTGAGCGTCTGGCGTTCATGAGCCGTCGCGGCACTCGCTGACACTCCTTTTTTACGATCTCAAGGGCGACAGCCATGCTGCTCAACCTGTTCAATGAAATGCGCGCAGCCAAGGTCCCGGTCTCGGTACGCGAGCTGCTCGATCTGATCAACGCGCTGAAACAGCGGGTGATCTTCGCCGACATGGACGAGTTCTATTACCTCGCCCGGGCGATTCTGGTGAAGGACGAACGGCATTTCGACAAGTTCGACCGGGCGTTCGGCGCCTATTTCAATGGCCTGGAAAAGCTCGACGATCACCTTCAGGCGTTGATCCCCGAAGACTGGCTGCGCAAGGAATTCGAGCGCAGCCTGAGCGATGAAGAACGCGCACAGATCCAGTCCCTCGGCGGCCTGGACAAGTTGATCGAGGAGTTCAAGAAACGCCTCGAGGAACAAAAGGAACGACACGCCGGCGGCAACAAATGGATCGGCACCGGCGGCACCAGCCCGTTCGGTTCCGGCGGTTTCAACCCGGAAGGCATTCGGGTCGGTGATGCCGGAAAACGTCAGGGCAAGGCGGTCAAGGTCTGGGATCAGCGCGAGTACAAGAACCTCGATGATTCGGTCGAGCTGGGCACGCGCAACATCAAGGTCGCCCTGCGTCGCCTGCGCAAATTCGCTCGCCAGGGCGCGGCGGAAGAGCTGGATATCGATGGCACCATCGACCACACCGCCCGTGACGCCGGGCTACTGAATATTCAGATGCGCCCGGAGCGGCGCAACACCATCAAGCTGTTGCTGCTGTTCGACATCGGCGGCTCGATGGACGCCCACGTGAAGATCTGCGAAGAGTTGTTTTCGGCCTGCAAGACCGAGTTCAAGCATCTGGAGTATTTCTACTTCCACAACTTCATTTATGAATCCGTGTGGAAGAACAACATGCGCCGCAGCTCGGAGCGGACCTCGACCCAGGACCTGCTGCACAAATACGGCGCCGACTACAAAGTGATTTTCATCGGCGACGCCGCCATGGCGCCCTACGAAATCACCCAGCCCGGCGGCAGCGTCGAGCACTGGAACGAAGAAGCCGGTTATGTGTGGATGCAACGTTTCAGGGAGAAATACAAGAAGCTCATCTGGATCAACCCGTACCCGAAAGACACCTGGGGTTACACCGCCTCGACCAACATCGTGCGTGAGCTGGTCGAAGATCAGATGTTCCCGCTGACCTTGCGTGGGCTGGAAGAAGGGATGCGGTTTTTGTCGAAATGATGGGGTGATGGCCAAAAGATCGCAGCCTGCGGCAGCTCCTACACAGGCTGCGATCTTTTCGGGCTCACGCAAATCTACGCAAATAACTCACCTGCTGCTGATGCGCCGTCTCCTGCACCACCGGCGTCAACCGCACTTGCATACCCGGCAGACACTGCGCCAGCCGCGCCAGCGCCAATGGCGTCAACGCTCCCAACCGCGGATAACCACCAATGGTCTGCCGGTCATTGAGCAGCACGATCGGCTGCCCGTCCGGTGGCACCTGAATCGCCCCCAGCGGGATGCCTTCGGAGATCATCGGCTGCCCCTGGTACTGCAACTCCGGCCCCTGCAAACGAATGCCCATGCGATCGGCGCGGCTGTCGACCGTCCAACTGCTGTTGAAAGCATCGAACAGGCTTTGCCCGCTGAACTCGCCGATCTGCGCGCCCAGCACCACCTCCATTGGCAGATTCAGTTTGAAATCCGGGATCTGTTCACGAGGCAGTTCGCGCACATTAATAGCCGGCCGCAAGTAACTCAGCTCGGCACCTTTGGCCAACGCCTGGCCAAAACCATCAAGCCCCCCCAATTCTTCACGCACCACCGTGGCACAACTACCCAACACGCTGGTCGCGGCGAATCCCCCTGGCGCAGCGAGATAAGCTCGTGCCCCGAGCTGCGGCTGGGTGAACTGCAGGCGCTGGCCCTGCTTCAGGCTGAAAGCGCGCCACGGTGCCAGAGGCTGGCCGTCGAGTTGCGCGCCAAGATCGGCCCCGGCCAACGCCAGGCAGCAATCGTCTTGCGCCACCAGGGTAAAACCACCGAGGGTGATTTCGACCACTGCCGCGTCCAGCGAGTTGCCCAGCAGCCAATTGGCCCAGGACATCGACACCCAATCCAGCGCCCCGCCCTGAGTCACTCCCAGATGCCGCACACCAAAACGCCCGGCGTCCTGCAGCAGACACAACGGTGTGCTGGCTTCGATCAATAGTCGGCTCATGCCAGGTTCTCCAGCGGCGTGTCATCACCGCCCAGGCGGATGAATTCTGCATGGTTGATGGCCTCGAAACGCACGGTGTCGCCCGGTTGCATCAGGCTATAGCCGTCACGTTCGCGGTCGAACAGTTTGCTCGGAGTGCGCCCGATCAGGTTCCAGCCACCCGGAGACACCACCGGATAAGCAGCGGTCTGGCGCTCTGCAATGCCGACACTGCCAGCCGCTACGCGCTTGCGCGGTGTACTCAAGCGCGGTGCGGCCAACGCTTCTTCCACCAGGCCCATAAAGGCAAAACCCGGCGCAAAGCCCAAGGCGAAAACCTGATACTCGCGCTCGCTGTGGCGGCGAATCACTTCGTCGACCGCCAGGCCGCTACGCAGGGACAGCAGGTTCAGTTCAGGCCCGACGCTCAGGTCATACCAAACCGGCAACACGTGGCACTGGCCGCGGGTCTGCGGGTTCGGCGCCAGGTCGGTCAAGGCTTCGGCTATCAGTTCTCGGGCCTGTGATGGCATCAGTGCGATCAGGTCGTAATGCACCATCAAGGTCGTGTAAGACGGCACCAGATCGATCAGATACTCGCCGAAACCGGCGCGCAACCGCTCGGTGGCGGCGAGCATCCATGGCATATTGTCTTCAGCAATGACCTCAAACAGACGCACCATCAGGCAATCGATCGCCACCACTTCAATCTGTGGCTTCATGGTTGAGTCTGCTGGTTCAAGGCCTCGCGGATACGCCGCACGGCAGCCACCGAACTGGCGTTGTCGCCATGTACGCACAATGTGTTGGCCTGCAGGTGTAAGGCGCTGCCGTCACTGGCGACCAGATTGTCACCACGGGCAATGATCAGTGCTTGTTCAATGATCTTTTCAGGGTCGTGATGCACCGCCCCCGGTAGCTGCCGCGACACCAGGCGCCCGGCACTGTCGTAGGCCCGATCGGCAAACGCCTCGAACCACAGCGACACCCCGTATTCATCGCCCAGGGCTTGAGCCGCGCTGTTATCGCGGGTCGCCATCAGCATCAATGGCAATTGCCGGTCATAGGCGGCCACGGCCTGGATCACCGCACGCAACTGCTCAGGGTTGGCCATCATGTCGTTGTACATCGCACCGTGGGGTTTGACGTAACTCACGCGGCTGCCCTGGGCTCGGCAAATGCCATCCAGGGCGCCGATCTGATAGTGCAACAGGTCTTGAATCTCCTGCGGGGTGCAGGCCATGGAGCGGCGGCCGAAACCCACCAGGTCCGGATAGGCTGGATGGGCACCGATCTGTACGCCGTTGGCCAATGCAAGGCCAACCGTTTTGCGCATGATGCTCGGGTCGCCGGCATGGAAACCACAGGCGATGTTGGCGCAATCAATGAATGGCATCACTTCGGCGTCCAGACCCATGGTCCAGTTGCCAAAGCTTTCGCCGATGTCGCAGTTCAATAGCAGGCGGTTCACGGTGAACACTCCTGTAGGCCTTTGAATATTCTAGTGCGGGACCGTTCGTCAGCGTCCCGCAGATTACCAGCTACTGCGCATCGAGTTGTTTGCCCTGGGTTTCCGGCAGGCTCAAGGCCGCGAGAATCACCACGCCGTAAGAGACCGCCGCGAACACCCCGATCCCCATACCCAGGGAGATTTTCTGGCTGAGCAGGCCGATCAGCAGCGGGAAGAACGCCGCCAGTGCCCGGCCGATGTTGTAGCAGAAGCCTTGGCCTGAACCCCGAATCCGGGTTGGAAACAGCTCAGTCAGGAAGGCGCCCATGCCGCTGAAAATCCCCGAGGCGAAGAACCCCAGTGGAAAGCCCAGCCAGAGCATCACGTCGTTGCTGACCTGCAGCTGGGTATAGAGCACGACGATGATGAAGGAGCCGACCGCGAACAGGATGAAGTTCTTTTTGCGACCCAGAATATCGGTCAGGTAGGCGCTGATCACGTAACCGATGTAGGAGCCGACAATCACCATGGCCAGATAACCGCCAGTACCCAGCACGCTCAAACCCCGCTCGTTCTTGAGGAAGGTCGGCAGCCAAGAGGTGATTGCGTAGTAACCGCCCAAGGCGCCGGTGGTCAGCAACGAGGCACGAATGGTGGTGCTGAGCATGCCTGGAGCAAAGATCTCGTAGAACTTCGCCGGGTTGCTCGGTTCCTGCAGGGCCTTGGCTTCACGATAGATTTCCGGATCCTTGACCAGGCGACGGACGAAAATCACGAAGATCGCCGGCACGATACCCAACAGGAACAGCGCACGCCAGGCATCTTCTGGCGGCAGCAGTGAGAACAGTATCGCGTAGAGAATCGCCGTCAGACCCCAACCCAGCGCCCAGCCCGCTTGCACCATGCCCACCGCCTTGCCGCGATCCTTGGCGCGGATCACCTCGCCCATCAGCACCGCGCCGGCAGTCCATTCACCGCCAAAGCCGAAGCCCATCAAGGTGCGGGAGATCAGCAATTGCTCGTAGTTCTGGGCAAAACCGCAGAGGAAGGTGAAGAAGGCGAACCACAAAACGGTCAGTTGCAGCGTGCGCACGCGACCGATTCGATCGGAGAGAATCCCGGCGACCCAGCCGCCGATGGCCGAAGCGATCAAGGTGCTGGTGTGAATCAGCCCGGCCTCACCGGTGGTGATGCCCCACATGGCAATCAGGGTCGGCACGACAAAGCTGAGCATCTGCGTGTCCATGCCGTCCAGGCCATAGCCGATCTTGCAGCTCCAGAATGTCCGGCGTTCCTGCTGATTGATGTTGCGATACCAGTCGAAGGGACCGGGGCGGGATGCGGGCTTGGCGACGTCGAGGGTGTCGGGCGCACTCATGGCAAAATCTCCACGTTAATTTTATTGGTATTGTTCTGAGCCCCGACGACGCATATCGTGAGGAGGACTGATTTTTGGCACCCATGCCCTCCTGCGTCCAACTAATAAAAACCGCCCCAAGACATAAGAAAAAGTTGATCCCATGAATCTCAAGTTTCTCGAAACCTTCGTCTGGGTAGCCCGGCTCAAGAGTTTTCGCCTGACCGCGGAGAAACTCTTCACCACCCAGGCCTCGATATCCAGCCGCATCGCCGTGCTCGAAGGCGAACTGGGGGTGAAGCTGTTCCTGCGTGATTCGCGCGGAGTGCGGCTGACTCCGGAAGGCTTGAAGGTGCTCGACTACGCCGAACAGATGATGGACACCATGCAGGCGCTCAAGCAGTCGATCGAGACGAGTTCGAGCAAGGTCGGGCGAATTCGCATCGGCGTGATGGACACGGTGATCCATACCTGGCTCAGCCCGTTGGTGGCGGAAATGATGGACACCTATCCCCTGGTGGAAATCGAGTTAGTCGCCGATACCTCACTCAACCTCTGCGATCAGCTGCAAAAAGGCTTTCTCGACATCGCGCTGCAAACTGATCTGCTGCGTCAGGAAACCATCCGCAGCCTGGAGCTGGCGAGTCATCCCATGGGCTGGATCGCCGCCACCAATTCGATCTACAACCGCGAGTACTCGAGTGTCGCCGACCTTGGCCGCGAGCGGATCATCACCTACTCGAAAAACTCCCACCCGCATCAGGAGGTGGTCAGCCTGATGCAGGCCAACGGCGTGACCGCCCCGCGGCTCAACTGCGTGAACTCGGTGTCGGCGATCACTCGTTTGCTGCGCGACGGTTTCGGCATTGCCGCGCTGCCGCCGGTGCTGGTCAGCGAAGAGCTGGCGCGGGGCGAGTTGACCTTGTTGGCGATCGAACAACGCCCGCCGAATCTGCAGGTCGTGGTGTCATGGCGGGTCGGGGTGGAGTTGGTCGAGGAGATAGTGGTGTTGTGTCAGGAAGTCGTGCGCAGTTATGCACAGAAGGTGGGTGAGGGGTATATCGTGTTGAGCAAGCCTTCCAGCAGCTAAAGCGGTAGATCAAAAGATCGCAGGCTACGCCAGCTCCTACACAGGCCGCGCCCGACGCAAATCCCGTAGGAGCTGCCGCAGGCTGCGATCTTTTCGGGCATCACACCACACTACAACCCCTTCAAATCCCGCTCTTCAATCGGCCGGCTCTGGCGCAGGCGTTTGCCGCCGAGCACTACCCAGTCGATCAAGCGAAACAGGCACTCCAGACCGAACGACAGCAGCATCGCACCGCCCAGGCCCCAGCCCATTGCTTCAGGGGTCAGCAGGATCTGATAGCTGTAGCCGTTCCAGGTTTCCTTGCGAATCTCCGGATCGGCGGCCAGAGCCACCTGCAGTACGCGGATGTACCATGGGCCTTGCATGGCCTGGAATTGCTTGTCGAGTGCCAGCTGGCGGCCGAGCAAGGTGCTCAGGCTGTCGGCATCGCTGCGAAACACCGGGTCCTCGCTGGCGCGATAATGGTCTACCAACGCCTGCAAATCACCCTTGAAGAACTGCTGGGCAGTGCCCTGAAAGCCGCGCAAACCGGTCTGCGCTTCGATCAAGTGTGCTTCGACGCGCTTGGCGTAGTCGCTGATGAAACCCGGCACTTGCACACCGACCAGCAGGCCGATGGCAAACAACACCAGTCGCAGATAACTGAGCAACATACGGGACGTCCTTATTCGGTCTGGCCCTGACTGACGCATTCGCCGCGCCGCCACAAGCTCCATTGGCCCGGTTCGTAGCGGGTCCAGGTCTCGTTTTCAGTCAAGGGTTCGGTGGCAATCACCGTCACCACGTCATTGGGCGTGGTTTCTGCCTGGAAGTCGACGATCACATCGACATCCTTCAAGCGCGCCGGGCCAAAAGGTGCGCGGCGGGTAATCTGGGCAAGCTTGGTCGAGCAATAGCAAAACAACCAGTCGCCATCGCTGAGCAGGCAGTTGAACACGCCTTTGCTGCGGTATTCGGCGCAGGCTGCCACCAGATCCGGGAGCAATTGCTCGACGTCCACCGGTTCGGGAAAGGCCTGGCGCACCCGATTGAGCAAATCACAGAATGCCGCTTCGCTGTCGGTATCGCCGATCGGCCGATAGAAACTGGCGACCGGCTGAAAATCAGCCAACTGGCCGTTATGCGCGAAACACCAGTTACGCCCCCACAACTCACGCACGAACGGATGGGTATTGGACAGGCAGACTTTGCCAACATTGGCCTGACGGATATGGCCAATCACCACTTCGCTTTTAATCGGATAACGCTGCACCAGTTGCGCCACTTCGGAGTCGCAACTGGCCGCCGGGTCCTGGAACAGACGCAAGCCGCGGCCTTCGTAGAACGCGATACCCCAACCGTCACGGTGCGGACCGGTGCGGCCACCGCGCTGCATCAGCCCGGTAAAGCTGAACACGATATCAGTCGGTACATTGGCGCTCATGCCCAATAACTCACACATGCTCGGACTCTCGCTTCAATGCAGGACGGAGTTACAAACGCGGTTCGACCCGCAAGCGCTGGGGGTTGCCCGGAACGGGTGGACGACCATAGCGGTCATCACCGGCGGCACCACCGAAAGGTTGGTCATCCTCGGGCTCCTGCGCCGACGCCACCGCTTTCGCCGCAGCGGCCTGTTCCTTGCGGGCGTTGGAGGCACGCTCGATTTGCCAGCGAATCAGGGCAAATATGAGGTAGATACCAAAGGCGATGATGCCGTACATGAACAGGTCAGAGACCGCGCGCCAGGCGTTATTGCCGACCTTGAACAGCAGGTCCAGCGCAGTAATGGCCAGGGCCGGGGCGAACTTTTCCTTCACCGGGTCGATAATGGTCGGGGTGAACAGCAGCACGGCCATCAGCAAGCGCAATGGCTCACGCAACCAGCGCCACATCCAGCGGGTCATGCGCATCCACACCAACAGGCAGCCTAAAGCGGCAAAGGCGTACAGGCCCCAAGCGATCAGATAGTCGTTCTCGGTCATGGTGTCCATGGCAAGGCAGGCAAAGAGGCGCTTATGATAACGGCTTTTCGCATGTCAGGCTGCACCGCCGTCCGCGAACCCTTCTTTTGCACAACGCAGAGAGCCATTCATGCCCCTAACCGCCAACGTTCTCGCTGCCCCGATCGCCCACAAGGCCGACGGTGCCGACCCTTATGCCTGGCTGCAGGAGCGCGATAGCAGGCCTGTGCTCGACTACCTCAAGGCGGAAAACCGCTATCAGGAGGCGCAACTGGCCGATCAGGCCGAGCTGCGCGAAACCCTGTTCGAAGAAATCAAGGGACGGATTCGCGAAACCGACCTGTCGCTGCCCTCGCCCTGGGGCCCGTATCTGTATTACACCCGCACCACGGCTGGTGATGAATACGCCCGGCATTACCGCTGCCCGCGTCCGGCCGATGACAGCCAACAGGTCGATGAAAGCCAGGAACAGCTATTGCTCGACCCGAACGAGCTGGCCAACGGCGGCTACTTCTCCCTTGGCGCGTTCAGCATCAGCCCGGACCACCAACGCCTGGCCTACAGCCTGGACACCAACGGCGAAGAAACCTACACCCTGTTCGTCAAGGAACTGTCCGACGGCCGGGTCAGCGAGCTGTCGTTCGAAAACTGCGACGGCAGCATGACCTGGGCCAATGACAGCCTGACGCTGTTCTTCGGCGAGCTGGATGACACCCATCGCCCGCACAAACTGTTCCGCTATCGCCTGGACGGCACCGCAGCCGAAGAAGTGTTCCATGAGACGGACGGACGTTTCTTCCTGCACTGTTACCGCTCAAGCTCCGAACGCCAGCTGATACTGTCTCTGGGCAGCAAGACCACCAGCGAAGTCTGGGTCCTCGACGCCGCGCAGCCGCAGCAGCCCTTTGTTTGCCTGGCGCCACGGGTCGAAGCGCATGAGTATGACGCCGACCACGGCAAGCTCGATGGCCAATGGACCTGGTTGTTTCGCAGCAACCGCGACGGCATCAACTTCGCCCTGTACCAGGCCGCCGACAACGGCATCGTACCGTCCGAGGCCGACTGGCAGAACCTGGTCCCGCACAGCGACAGCGTGATGCTCGACGGCATGAGCCTGAACGCTTCGGCGCTGACCTTGAGCCTGCGCGAAGGTGGCTTGCCGATCATTGAGGTCCGCCCCGAGGGCCTGCCCGCCTACCGCGTGCAACTGCCCGACGCGGCCTACAGCCTGCATGTGCAGAACAGCCTGGAGTTTGTCAGCGAGAAGATCCGTCTGCGCTACGAAGCGCTGAATCGCCCCGCGCAAATCCGCCAGCTTGATCTGGCGACTGGCGAGCAGAAAGTCCTCAAGGAAACTCCGGTGCTTGGCCCGTTCGATCCCGAGGCTTATGTCAGCCAGCGCCTCTGGGCAACCGCCGCCGACGGCACCCAGGTGCCGATCAGCCTGGTGGTCAAACGCGAATCTCTCGGCAAACCGACACCGCTCTACCTTTACGGTTACGGCGCCTACGGCGAAAGTCTCGACCCCTGGTTTTCCCATGCGCGCCTGAGCCTGCTCGATCGCGGAGTCACCTTTGCCATCGCCCATGTGCGCGGCGGCGGTGAACTGGGCGAAGCCTGGTATCGCGCCGGCAAGCAGGAACACAAACAGAACACCTTCAGCGACTTCATCGCCTGCGCCGAACACCTGATCGCCAATGGCTTCACCACTTCATCGCAACTGGCGATCAGTGGCGGCAGCGCCGGCGGCCTGCTGATCGGCGCAGTGCTCAACCAGCGTCCGGAGCTATTCCGGGCAGCGATCGCCGAAGTGCCCTTTGTCGACGTACTGAACACCATGCTCGACCCGGATTTGCCGCTGACCGTCACCGAATACGACGAATGGGGTAACCCTGAAGAACCTGAAGTCCATGCGCGGATCAAGGCTTACGCGCCCTACGAAAACGTCCGGGCCCAGGCCTACCCGGCGACTCTGGTGATCGCCGGCTACAACGACAGCCGGGTGCAGTATTGGGAAGCCGCCAAATGGGTGGCGAAGCTGCGAGCGACCAAGACCGACGACCATCTGCTGCTGCTCAAGACCGAGCTCGGTGCGGGCCACGGGGGAATGAGCGGTCGTTATCAGGGATTGCGTGATGTAGCGCTCGAGTACGCCTTTGTGTTCAAGGTGCTGGGTATCGCCTGAGACACTCGGCACGGCGTCCCGGCCCTGATACCGGGTGCCGGGCAATTGCTCTCGCAACTGGTCTAACCGCCAGGCGTCTTGGCTTTCGGCGGGTCGGGCTCCAAACCGGGCAACGTTTGGTCCTTGGGCGGCCTGGGCATCGGCATCGGCGGCAGCAACGGTGAACCGTCGCCGCCACCGGCCTTGGGAATACTCGGAGGAGTGATCTGCGGATACGGCGTGGGGGTCGCGGTGCCCGGCGAACCCGGCATCGGCGCTGGCGCAATCGGCACAGGTTGCAACTCTTGGGCCCGCGCTGAACTTATCGAGAGCGCGGCCAACACAATGACCGTTAGAATGGTGCGCTTCATCAATGGCTCCGTTGCCCTTGTCGTCTATTCAGGCTACTCCCAACGACGCAAGTTTGCCTTTCTCAATGCCAGTTTCCCCTCCCTAATGAGAGTTCCATGAAACGTTTCGTTCTGCTCGACACCACTCCGATCCCCGAAAACGGCGGTGCCCTGTGCCTGTTCGAATACGGCGAGGATTTCGTCATCAAGATCCAGGGCGGTGACGGCGGGCAACTGATGAACACCCGCATGCACGGCTCCGAAGACGCATTGGCCGAGATTCCCTGCCGCAAGGTCGCCGGTCGTCCCGGCTCGCGGGTGTTGATCGGGGGCCTGGGCATGGGCTTCACCCTGGCCGCGGCCCTCAAGCATCTGGGCAAGACCGCCGAGGTGGTGGTCGCGGAACTGGTGCCGGGTGTCGTGGAGTGGAATCGCGGGCCGCTGGGGGAAAAATCCGGGCGGCCGCTACTCGACCCGCGCACCGTGATCCGCATGGAAGACGTGGCCAAGGTGCTGCAAGCCGAGCCACAGGGGTTCGACGCAATCATGCTCGACGTCGACAACGGCCCCGAAGGCCTGACCCAGAAGGCCAATAGCTGGCTTTACTCCCCGGGCGGCCTGAGTGCCTGCGCCAAGGCCCTGCGCCCCAAAGGCGTGCTCGCCGTATGGTCGGCCAGTGCCGACCGGCAGTTTTCCGACAAGCTGCGCAAGGCTGGCTTCAAGGCCGAGGAAGTGCAAGTCTTCGCCCACGGCAACAAAGGCACACGGCACACCATCTGGATTGCCGAGAAGCTCAAGGCCTGAGCTAAACTTGCTGCATAACCGTCATTAGTCTTTTACAAAGGTGAACCCATGAGTTCGTCAACGCCTCCGTCCAACACTGCCAAATTGGACCGCATCCTCGCCGACGCCCAGCGCGACCGCGAGATGGGTTACCGCGACAAGGCCCTGAAGATGTACCCGCACGTCTGCGGTCGTTGCGCCCGTGAGTTTTCCGGCAAGCGCCTGAGCGAGCTGACCGTGCACCACCGCGATCACAACCACGACAACAACCCGCAGGATGGCTCCAACTGGGAGCTGCTGTGCCTGTACTGCCACGATAACGAACACTCGCGCTACACCGACCAGCAGTACTTCAGCGAAAGCTCCACCAGCTCGCCGAAAATCGCCAAGGCCACTCACAATCCGTTCGCCGCGCTGGCGGGGCTGATGAAGAAAGAAGACTGAAAGCAAAAGATCGCAGCCTGCGGCAGCTCCTACAGATTAATGTGAACTCCCTGTAGGAGCTGCCGCAGGCTGCGATCTTTTCGGCCCTCACCGGCTATCTCCCCCTTGATGCCCCGCCCCTCGAGCAATCCCCGTATAATCACGGTTTTTCTCGAAGGCACCCCGCTCGTGGCCAACAAACGGTACAGCTGCATTGGTTTGTATAACCCCAAATCACCGGAGAACGTCGGTTCGGTGATGCGCGCCGCTGGCTGCTACGGCGTGGCGTCGGTGTTCTACACTGGCAAGCGTTATGAACGCGCCCGCGACTTCGTCACCGACACCAAGAAAGTCCACCAGGACATTCCGTTGATCGGCATCGAAGACCTGAAGAAAATCCTGCCGTTGGGCTGCATCCCGGTCGCTGTCGAACTGGTCGAAGGCGCTCGCTCGCTGCCGGAATACACCCACCCGGATCGCGCGCTGTATATCTTCGGACCGGAAGACGGTTCGCTGGATAAAGACATCCGCGACTGGTGCGAAGACGTGGTCTACATCCCGACCACCGGTTGCATGAACCTTGCCGCGACTGTCAACGTGGTGCTTTATGACCGCATGGCCAAGGGCAATAACACCCGCTCCGGGCCGAAGTTCTAGTTTGTAAATATAGAAAACCGACGGAACAAGCGACGCGCTCGCGCAGTCAGCTTTATATCCATCACCCTCCTGGAGACAGATCATGAGCGACAGCAAAATCGTAGAGCGCATCGAATCCACCCCGTTCCAGACCCGGCCGACGCAGAACGTCCATGGCTGGGAACGCATTGGTTCGCTGGCCGGTGGCGTAGTGATGATGGGCAAAGGTCTGCGCCGTGGCGGGGTCTTCGGTCTGATCCAGGTAGCGATTGGCGGCGTGGCCCTGGCCCGCGGCATTACTGGCCACAGTTCGGCAAAAGACCTGCTGGAGAAAAGCCGTCAGGACATGAATAACGTTCGCTCGAAAATCGAACGGGCCGGTGAAGATCTGCGCCGGATGAAAGCCAATGCCGAAGCGGCGACCCGCACGGCGACGGTGACCGGCAATGACTCGGTGGAATCGCCTAAAGCCGGGGTTTGATGGCAGTGGTGTACCAGTCAAATTTTCGTTAGCCGAAAAGATCGCAGCCTGCGGCAGCTCCTACGCCGAACGCGTACCCCTGTAGGAGCTGCCGCAGGCTGCGATCTTTTGATCTTTGCCCTTACTGCAACAACTTGCTATCCAGCACCGACGACGACTCGCCGAGGATGCTTTCGCTCATCTGCACGAACTCTTTGGTGCTGACGCTTTCCAGGCGCATGACGGCGTGCAGCACATCGTCCAGCGAACGCTTGTTGCGGGTTTTCAGGCGAATTTCGCTATCCAGTTCCTGCAGCAACAACACCGCTCTGGCGACCGTCGATCCGCTGATTTGCTCGCCGCGCAAGGTGCTGACTTTATGACTGTCCTTGGCCAATCGGGTCTGCAGGCTCTGATAACGTTCGTCACTCATGCCGCCAGCCCGGCGTACCAGCTCGATCGCGTAATACTCGGCAAACCCCTCACTGATCCAGTCGCTGCGCTGACTGTCGTGGATCCGGCCAAACACCTGAGCCAACTCGCGCACCAAAGGGCTGGTGCCGTTTTCGCTGACCAGCGGTATGCGGCTGTGCAGGTAGATCGAATCCCGCCCGGCCAGGCTACCGCGCCACATCGGGTCGCCAGCGCCGACAATCAGCAATTTGCTGGGGTGACGCGGGAATGCTGCCTGCACTTGCGGCCAAACGAAGGTCAGCAGCGTCAGCACGTCCATGCGCCGCATGCCCTGCCCTTGCGGCGAGGCGACCGTGACTTCGGTTTCTCCCAGGCGAGTGCGACGGCTGCCCAGGGTTCCTGCCAGTATCCAGCCAGTCGGCCGGTCGAAGAGACGCGAAACATTGTCGACCCGAAAGCGGTTCTTGCCGATACGCGGCCAGGCGGTCTCGACGCTTTTCCAGCCCGCCGGTAACTCGAATTCCAGGCGCGACACCAGTTCGATGCCGTCCTGTTGGTCGAGGCGAGCGGCAGGTACCAGGTCGTCACCGCGCAGCAACGCCCAACTCGGGGTCATGCGCGCTTCGAAAGTGCCATTCTTGCGGGCATGGCTGATGCGCACGCGGTAGGTCAGGCTGGCCTTGCCATTGGCAGGACGCCAGATACCGCGCTGCCCTTCGGGCGTTTTCGGCGTAGAGGATTGCCACTGGCCATCGGCCTTGAAATCGCTGTAGTCGCCGCGATTGCCCAGATCCAGGTCCAGACTGCGTATCGCAGCGCCGTCGGCCAGGGTCAGCCGCACTTCGGCCTGATCGCTCTGCGGCAACAGGCGCACGTGGTAATCCAGATCGACTTTCTTTGCCGCCCACAGCGGCGAACTTAGCGCCAGCAATAAACAGGCTAACGGTAGCCTTGCCCCCACAGCCATACACACTCCTTCGTGAATCAACCTGAAACGCTAAACCGGCCTGCTCTTAACCCGCACGAAAGATCAGATGATCCTCCCAATCCTCTTCAGCCACGCTGCCCTCGGCGAGCATGCGTCCGGATTGAGAGATACGTTCGTGGTGTACCGCATCGCGATCACCGCAGACCAGATGGTGCCAGAGCGGCAAGTCCTTGCCCTCGCTGACCAAACGGTAGCCGCAGGTCGGCGGCAGCCATTTGAACTGGTCGGCCTTGCCCGGTGTGAGCTGGATGCAGTCGGGCACCGAGTCGCGACGATTGGTGTAATCGCTGCACTGGCAGGTTTTCAGGTCCAGCAGTTTGCAGGCAATGCGCGTGTAGTAGACGCTGTTGTCATCTTCGTCCTCGAGCTTTTGCAGACAGCACAGGCCACAGCCGTCGCACAACGACTCCCATTCCTCTTGATCGAGTTGTTCGAGGGTTTTGCGTATCCAGAAAGGTTCGACTTTGGCGGCCATGGCTCAAGCATCAGTATCAGGCAGTGAAAAGGCCGCCAGTCTAGTGCGCAAGGGCTCCGCGGCCAAGCGCTTGCGACTGCCGGTAGAACGGGGCTTGTCAGTTCTTGCGCGGCGAAGTAGCTTTGCCAATCGCAAAGAGCCAAACCGAAGTGCCATTAACGCTCAACCGCGTTGCATTCAGGTGAACTGCCACGGCTCAAGAAGACCTCACCGCTCAGCTCAACTGCGCCCGCCGGTTTTTTTTCGACTTTCATACTCAAACGCAGCAAGGAATCTCTGTTCATGAGCGCTAATCCCCGCGTCGCCGACTATGCCATCCATCCGCAGTTCACCGATCGTTGGTCGCCCCGCGCCTTCACCGGTGAAAGCATCCCGCAGGAAACCTTGTTGAGTTTCTTCGAAGCCGCGCGCTGGGCACCTTCGGCCTACAACTCGCAGCCATGGCGCTTCCTCTACGCTCGTCGTGACACGCCGAACTGGGAACGCTACCTGGGTCTGCTGAATGAATTCAACCGCAGCTGGGCGCAACATGCCTCGGCGCTGGTAATCGTGATCTCGAAAACCACCTTCACCGCTCCAGGCGCCGAAGAAGAAACGCCGGCGCTGTGGCACACCTTCGACACCGGCTCGGCCTGGGGCCATCTGGCGCTGCAAGCCAGCCTCAGCGGCTGGCACACTCACGGCATGGCCGGTTTTGATCAGGAGCTGACCCGCAAGGAGCTGAATATTCCTGAAGGCTACGCGCTGCACGCCGCCGTGGCGATCGGCAAGCTGGGGGACAAGGCGACCCTGGCCGAGTACCTGCAGGCCCGTGAAGTCCCAAGCCCGCGCCGTCCGTTGAGCGAGACCGTGGCTGAGGGTGATTTCAGCCTGTAAGATTTGAGTGATAGCAAAAGATCGCAGCCTGCGGCAGCTCCTACAGGTGTACGCGTATCCTTGTAGGAGCTGCCGCAGGCTGCGATCTTTTTGGGACCGGTCAGATCGCCAAAGGACCTAATATCCCCGCTCGAAACTCACTTCCCCACGCAACGGCGTATCAGCCTGGTAAGCCCGCAGGTTTTCGACAAACAACTGCACCATCATCGATGGTGAAGTTGGCGCCGAACTGTGGCCGGTCAGCAGCAAGCCCCAGGCGGTCCAGAACGGGTGACGTTGCGGCAACGGCTCCTGGCGGCAGACGTCGATCACCGCCCCGGCCAGATGCCCTTCTTTCAAGGCCTCGACCAGGTCCGCATCGACCACCGCCACACCGCGCCCGACGTTGATGAACAACCCGGTCGGCTTGAATTTCTTGAACAGCGCCGCGTCGTACAGATCATGGGTGTTCGGCGTATTGGGCAGCAGGTTGACCACATAATCGACCTCCCCTACCAACCGCCCTAGATCTTCCAGCCCGGCGACCTCGATAAATGGCGCCTGCTCACGCGCTTCGCTGGCGATGCCATACAACTCGACACCAAATGGCAACAGGAACTGCGCCACGCTGCAGCCGATGTCGCCGGTACCGACGATCAGCACCTTGCGCCCGGCCAGGCTTTGGACCTGGCGGTTATCCCACTTGCGCTCGACCTGGCTGACCAGCCGTGCCAGCACTTCGCGTTCATGACCGAGCATGTAGGTCAGCACGTACTCGGCCATGACCTGACCGAAAATCCCCACCGCCCGGGTCAGGCGGTAATGCCGCGGCAAGCCCTCTGCGAGCAACGGAGTGATCCCCGCCCAGGTCGATTGCAACCACTGCGGCTCATGGCCCTGACGCAGCAGCGTCGCCAGCAGGTCCGGCTGGCCGAGCCAGATCGGACAATCCGCGGCAAAGCTCGCAAGCTCCGCGGAGTCGCCGCTGGTGAGTACTTCCAGGTCAGGAGCGGCCTGACTCAACAATTGGGCGTAAAGAGCGTGGTCGTGTTCAGCAATCAGAACGCGCATGGTTCAAACCTTTCAAAAACAGTGCAGCGGATCGTCGACGGGGGTGCCCACCATTAACGTCCGCCACCGGATTATTCAGTTTCATGTGTAAGAGCGCTCCGCACAGAGCACCCGGCCCCGTCCGTCACATAGGATCATTGCGCCGCAGCAGCTCTTCGGGCAAATGTTCGATGTACTCGTCCTCAGCCGGCGGCATTTGCAGGTGATAGCCCTGTTTCTCAAGGTTCTCCAGCACCACATTGATGTCCTCGCGGGACAGCGTGCGCTCCGGGCTCAGCACCAGGTCAAAGGCGTGGTGCGGTTTGCCAAAGGCCAGCAGCAGGCTTGGGGGGACTCGCTCCAGCGCATCGCTTTTCAGCACGTAGAGGTACATCTCGTTTTTCTTCAGGCTTCGGTAGATGGAGCAAATACGTTTCAAGGCTGTTCTCCGGCGGTGGCCAGGCTGTCGAGCAGCTTCTGGCCCATCAATTCGCGGCGCCAGCCACGCAATGAATCGGGCAATTGGTAAGGGCCCTCGGGGAAGCCGCTTTTGAGCAGGGCTTCCAGGGTTTTCTTGCGCAGCATCAGCTCCGGCGCAATGTTCAGGCGCTCGGCTTCGGCCTGGCCGATTGCCCGAAGACGCTTGATCAGCGCGGCGGCTTCCATCGGCAATGGCTCGGGCACCGCTGGCGGCCATTGATCAGGGGAGACACTGCCAGCTTGCTTGATAAGCTCAAGCAGGAACTCGCCGTCCTGACGTACGGTACGCGGGTGCATGTCTTCGATTTTCGCCAGCGCCGTGGGGTTGTCCGGCTGGGTCCGGGCCAATGGCCACAGGGAATGCTCACGGACAATCCGGTTACGTGGCAGGTCACGGGCACGCGCTTCGCGTTCACGCCAGGCACAGAGTTCACGCAATACAGCCAACTGGGCGCGGGAAAGTTTCCAGGCCAGTTTGGCCTCGCGATAGACCTCGTAGGGGTCGACTTCGCGACGCAGGTTGGCCACCAGTTCGGCACCGTCCTCCAGCACCCAGGCGTATTTATCGTCCGACAACTGCGGACGCAGGCGGATGTAGACCTCGGCCAAATGCAACGCATCTTCAGCGGCATAGCTGATCTGGGTCTCGGACAGCGGGCGTTGCAGCCAGTCGGATCGAGTCTCGCCCTTGGGCAGATCGATACTCAGCACTTCCTGGACCAGGCGCGAGTAGCCCATGGAAAAGCCCAGGTTCAGATAGGCGGCGGCCAATTGGGTATCGAACAACGGTGCCGGCAAGCTGCCGGTCAAGCGCAGCAACACTTCAAGATCTTCGCTGCAAGCATGTACGACCTTGATCACTGCCGGATTTTCCAACAAGGCGGCCAAGGGTTGCCAGTTATCGATCGTCAATGGGTCAATCAGGTAAGCGCGCACGCCATCGCCAATCTGCAGCAGCCCGGCGATCGGATAAAAAGTGTCGACCCGCATGAATTCGGTGTCGAGGGCAACGAACGGCAATTGCTGCCACTCGGCGCAAAACTGACCGAGGCTATCGTTGTCGCGAATCCAGTGAATATCGATGGCCACACGGCTCTCCCTTGAAGAATGGCGCGCAGTATATATCGACCCCGGCGATTTCCGAGCATTCACTGCAGAAGAGCGTGAGGGAAAACACCTATCGGACTATCAGAATAGTCCGACAGGAGAGACTAGCGGGCTTTACGCAGCACGTAGACCCGCGAGAGGCCGCAGCCGGGCATGAAGTCTTGAGAGTGGAGAATCTCGAACCCCGCCTGCCTGAACTCGCCCTCAACCAGCGTTTTACTGGCCAACGGGCGTTTTGCAGCATCCGCCGATGCCTCCAGGTCAGCAGTTGGAGCCCGACGGCGGCGAACCCTGAAGCTGCTGGTGACTTGCACCGAAACAATCACTGTGTCTCGGCTGACGCGATGCAGTTCACGCAGCAAGAGCAGTCGGTGCTCGCTGCTGACGATGTGCTGAAACAACTGCATGCAAAAAATGCAGTCCACGGCATTGGCCGACAGGCCAATGGTGAACGCCGAACTCTGAAAGGTTTTGACCCGCTTGAGCAGGCCAGGCGAATGATGGGTCTGGGCGTGATCAAGCATATCCTGAGAGTTGTCCGCCGCCAGAATGACCCGGTTTGCGTGCTCCGCCAGCACCGGCCAGAAACGCCCTGCACCGCAGGCCAGGTCAAGAATCAGGCCGGGCTCGCCCGCCATCTTGAGCGCCTGGCGAACCAACTGCTCAGCGCGCCAAAGCGAGAGCCGCCGGGCCAGGCCGACGGGGCGCGCGTCCAGACAAACTTTTGCATGCTCCTGGTCGTAGCGCCTGGCGAGCTCAAGCTCGAGGGTGGATGGGAGTTGCGATGACATGACACTCGGACTCTTGTAAAAGGATCAAGGGGCGGCAGGTTAGCCACTGACACGTGAAAAAAAGGTCGAACGGCAGTGAAGATCTCACTGAGTGGCCAACACCCCATCGAGCACAGCCCCGCGGCAACCGGCAAACATATCCAGGTTGGCGTTGTAAACGCTGCTGTCGACTTCCAGCAGGCCAAGCATTGAATGGAACAGATTGTCCTGGCTCAGCGGCTTTTCGCGGCTCAGCTGCAGGCAATGGGTGTCCACCGAGAAAGACTTCTGATAACTGTCCGAAAACCAGGCGAGCATCGCCACATGCTTCTGCTGTTCCGGCGCCAGCATATAAGGCGTGCCGTGCAGGAACAGGTTGTACTCACCGAGCGACTCACCGTGATCCGACAGGTAGAGCATCGCGGTATCGACCTGGTCCTGATTGCTGCGCAGCAAGTCGATCAGGGTCGCCAACACGTGATCGGTATACACCAGCGTGTTGTCGTAACCGTTGATGATGCTTTCGCGGCTGCAACTGTTCAGCGTATTGCTTTCACAGACCGGAGTGAAGCGCTCGTACTCCTTGGGATAACGCTTGAAGTATTCCGGACCATGACTACCCATCTGGTGCAGCACCAGCACGGTGTCTTTATCGAGGTTATCGATGAAGTGCTGCAAACCTTGCAACAGGATCTCATCGCGGCATTCGCTATTGGCACACAACCCCGCATCCTTGAGATTGCTCACATCCTGAAGCGTGACCCGGTCGCAGGTGCCTTTGCAGCCGGACTGGTTGTCGCGCCAGATCACTTCCAGCCCGGCACGCTTGAGCACATCAAGCAGACCTTCTTCGTTCTTTGCCGTGCTGGCGTTGTAGTCCTTGCGGCCCATATTGGAGAACATGCATGGCACCGACACTGCGGTTTCCGTGCCACAGGAATGCACGTTGGTAAAAGCGATCAAGCCGGCCTCTTTATTCAGTTTCGGCGTGGTATCGCGGTCATAACCCAGAACGCCGAAATTCGACCCACGAGCACTTTCACCCACCACCAGCACCGTCAGCGACTTGCGGGCATGGGCCTGCCAGCTCGGGTTCTTCTGCGCATCTTCACCAATCTTGACGAATGGTTGCCGGGAGGACACCACCTGCTCACGCAAATAGCCGACGGACGCGCCAATGTAATTGCTCGGCACTATCATCAAGCGCAACTCATGGTGATTACGAAACAACGAAGACAAACCCTGGTAGTTGGCCAGAGCGACAACACCGAGCACACCCCCCGATACAACACCGAGCAACACTTTACTTAATACTTCGCGGTGCCAGCACCGATAGTTGATTGGGGTCTTCCATAACAACCACGACGGTAACACGCCAAGAAAAAAAACGTAGGCAAGCCATTTGATCGAGAGTAAATCACGCACTTCCGTGGCATTGGTTTCGGCGAAATTACGCAACATTCCCTTATCAATCAAAACACCGTACTGCGCCATGAAGTAAGCCACGCCAGCGCTGATTAAAAACAACAGGATCAGCACCGGCTTGAGCACGTAAGGAAAGGCCAGCAGGGTCAGGACAATGTTGAACGCGCACCCGATCATCACCCCAAACGCCACGCGCATGGCCATGCCTTGCCCGTCGAACGAGGTAATGTCGAACAGGTGTTGCCAGAGCACACAGTTGAAGCCGATTAATAAAAAGGCACTGGCCACCAACGTCACCCACTCGGGGCGCACGGCTTTAATAGTCCACATGACGGTCTGCTTTATCCTTGAAAGTAGTGCCGTCAGGAAGTAACAAGAACATTCACTTCCCACGACAGCACAAACTTTAAGCAGCCAACCATCAATTTTTCGTGAAAAATAAGCGAACAAATAGTTGGCAAGTGGCAATTTGCCAAAACTTTTTATCTGGAGCGCGACGCATTACGCTTGATGTAGATACCAGCGCCAGTCCTGCTCGCCCACTTCGCCCATGAATTGCCGGTACTCGGCACGTTTCACGGCCAGATAGACCCCGAGAAACTCGGTTCCGAAGGCGTCCCGAGCCCAGGACGAGCCTTCCAGGGCACGCAAAGTGGTCAGCCAGTCCGTCGGCAGCAGCTCGGTGGCCTGAGCGTACCCATTGCCTTCAACCGGCGCGCCAGGGTCGCGCTGTTCGCGAATGCCCCGATGAATACCCGCCAGGATCGCCGCTGCCGCCAGATACGGGTTGGCATCGGCGCCGCAGATACGGTGTTCGATATGCCGGGAAAACGCCGGGCCACCCGGCACTCGCAGGCTGACCGTACGGTTGTCCACGCCCCAGGTCGCGGCCAGCGGCGCGTAACTGTTGGTCTGGAAACGCCGGTAGGAGTTGGCATTGGGGCAGAACAGCAGCAACGAGTCGAGCAAGGTGCTGAGCATGCCGCCGACTGCCTGCCTGAGCAGCGGCGTACCGTCGGGCGCTTCGCTGGCGAAAAGGTTATTACCATCCTTGTCCGCCAGGCTGACATGCATGTGCATGCCGGTACCGGCCAGGTCATCGAAGGGTTTGGCCATGAAACAGGCGGTCATGCCGTGCTTGTGCGCCACGCCTTTGACCAGGCGTTTGTAGCGCACCGCCTCATCCATTGCCTGCAAGGCATCGCTGCGATGCTCAAGGGTGATCTCCACCTGCCCCGGTGCGTACTCGGAAATCGCCGTGCGCGCCGGAATGCCCTGCAGCTTGCAGGCGTTGTAGAGATCGGCGAGAAACGGTTCGATCTGCTCCAGTTCACGCAAGCCATAGACCTGGGTAGAACGCGGTCGACCGCCGTCGACATCCCGCGCCGGCTGCGGCCGACCGTTGCTGTCGCGCTCACGATCCAGCAGATAGAACTCCAGCTCCGCCGCCATGACCGGGTAAAAACCATCGGCCTTGAGGCCATCGATCACCTGGGCCAGTAGATGCCGCGGATCGGCCACGGTCGCCGGCATCCCCTCTTGCGGGTGCATGCTGACCTGCACCGCCGCGGTAGGGATCAGCCGCCACGGCATGCGCTGCAAACTGCCGCTGAGCGGATACGCCCGACAGTCGATATCGCCGACTTCCCAGACCAGCCCGGAGTTTTCCACGTCGTCGCCATTGATGGTCAACCCGAGGATGGTGCTCGGCAGCGGCCGACCGCTTTCATACACCGCCAACAGTTCATCGCGATGCAGCAACTTGCCCCGCGGCACGCCGTTGTTGTCGAGGATGAACAACTCGAACATCTCGATATCCGGATTGTTCGCCAGAAAGGTCTGGGCTTCTTGTAGGGAGGCAAAGGGGGTCGTGGCAAAACTCATGGGAACTCTCGTATTTCCGCGTCAGGCAGACGCACAGGCGTCGCCGGTTCGATCCACCGTGCCATGTAGGGCCAAGTGCGATCCGTATAAAGACTTAACGGGAAATACAGGCATCCGGTGGGCGCGCGTGACGACAGTGCCACAGCGCCCAGAAGGCCAGTTCAGAAGGGAGTGCAGACAGGTTTGGTGTGGTGGCAGGCGTGAATCGATAACCAAGGCCCGAGGCGCTGACGCCAGGCGAAGCCTTGTGTGTGATTCCGGTCAGCCGAGCGTCCATACAAAAACCGCAGTAGACAGATGCCGAGCAGCGTCACACGGGCGGATAAGCCGTTAAATCCGGATTTTACGAAGTTTGGTTGTGGGTTGGCTAAACATTCCCCCGCTGTTCGACCAACTCGACAAAGGCCCCACACGCGGTACTTCGGTAAGCACCCTTGCGACTGAGCAAGGCCACGGTGCGTTGCAGCAGTGCTGGTTCGAGCTCCAGCGCCTGCAAGCCCGTCTGCTCGCGGGCAACGGATTGCGGGAGGATGGTCGCCAAGGGGCTGCGGCGTACGATCTCGATGATCGCGCTGATGGAGTTGGCTTCCATAACGATGCGTGGCGCGATGTTTTGCTCGCGACAGTAGCGGTCGATGTGCTGGCGAGTGGCGAAGTCGCTGCTGAGCAAGACCAACGCCTGCTCGCCCAGTTCGTGAGCACTCAGCGACTGTTGCCCGACAAACCCCGGATGGGTATCACTCACCACCAGGCTCAGGGTTTCGGCGAACAGCGCTTGTGATTCGATATCGGCCAGATGTTCACCGTAAAAACCGATGCCGATATCCAGCCGGTCTTCCGCCAGCGCCGCTTCAATCCGGTCCTGGGTCATCTCCTCGACGCTCAGGGTGATTGCCGGGTAAAGGCTGTTGAAGCGGGTCAGCAGCGGACCGATCAGATAGGCGGTGAAGGTCGGGGTCATGGCCAGGCGCAACGAACCGCGACTCAGATCCTGCACATCATGCATCGCTCGCTTGGCCGCCTGCAGATCCTGCAAGGCCTGCCGTGCATAACGCACATAGGCCTCACCGGCGTCGGTCAGGCGCACGCAACGTCCCGAGCGGTCGAACAACGGCGCGCCGAGGGAGTCCTCCAGTTGCTTGATCTGCTGCGACAGCGTCGGCTGCGACACATGCAGCGCTTCGGCGGCTCTGGTGAAGTTGCGATGCTCGGCAACCGCGAGCAGGTAGCGAATATGACGTAACAGCATGGCCGCTCAACTATAGGAAGGGCTTATGGCGACAATAATAAACCGGTCTTGGACGCTATAGCTGAAAAATTTCATCCTTGCCCCATCAGCGACGCAAGGAGAATCACCATGCAAGACATCATCGACGGCTTTCTCAAGTTCCAGCGTGAGGCTTTTCCGGAGCGCAGCGAACTGTTCAAGCAATTGGCTACCCGCCAGAGCCCGGGCACTTTGTTCGTCACCTGTTCCGACAGCCGTGTAGTCCCGGAACTGCTGACCCAGCAGGAACCCGGCGACATGTTCGTGATCCGCAACGCCGGCAACATAGTGCCGTCCTATGGTCCAGAGCCGGGCGGTGTGTCAGCCACGGTGGAATATGCCGTCGCCGTGCTCGGCGTCAGCGACATCGTGATCTGCGGCCATTCCGACTGCGGTGCGATGACCGCCATTTCCACCTGCAAATGCCTCGATCACCTGCCGGCGGTGGCCAACTGGCTGCGCCACGCCGAGTCGGCCAAGGTGATCAACGCCTCCCGGACTCACGCATCGGCCGAAGAGCGACTCGATTCGCTGGTACGGGAAAACGTCATCGCCCAACTGGCCAATCTCAAGACTCACCCTTCAGTCGCTCTGGCCCTGGAGCAGGGTCGACTGAACCTGCACGGCTGGGTCTACGACATTGAAAGCGGCGGCATCGTCGCGCTGGACGGCGTCAGACAGGGCTTCGTTTCGCTCACCGACTACCCAAAGACCTGTGCCCAGTCCAGCAAATTGCCACACGCCGCCTGACCCAGAGTGGAAGCAACTTTTCGTACTTCACCCAAGAGGAAATCACCATGCTGCAATCCCAATTCGCTCAAGCTCCACGTCTGGCCCTGGCCGACACCATCATCGACGCCAAGGCCCGCAAAAACCTGTCGTGGCAGGACCTGACCGACGGCACCGGCCTGAGCCTGGCCTTCGTCACCGCCGCCCTGCTCGGTCAACACCCTCTACCGGTGGAGGCCGCCGACGTAGTCTGCGACAAACTCGGCCTGGATCAGAATGCCAGCCGCCTGTTGCAAAGCGTGCCCTTGCGCGGCAGCATCCAGGGCGGCATCCCGACCGATCCGACCGTCTACCGTTTCTATGAAATGCTGCAGGTCTACGGCTCGACGCTCAAGGCGCTGGTCCACGAACAGTTCGGCGACGGCATCATCAGCGCCATCAACTTCAAACTGGACATCAAGAAAGTCGAAGACCCGGACGGCGGTTCCCGCGCGGTGATCACGCTGGATGGCAAGTACCTGCCGACCAAGCCGTTCTGATTGAAAAGGTATTGTCCGCGGGGAAATCGGCGCAAATCCTGAAATCGCCTTCGCGGGCAAGTCGGATCGCCGCACC
>NZ_CABVHY010000051.1 GCF_902497875.1 Pseudomonas fluorescens | reverse complement strand
CGCGATGGGGCCAGAACAGGCAACCTAAAATGAAGGTCAGAAGAATCACTCCTCCTTCAAAAACATCTCCCGCGCCAACCCATGGCGCTGCATCTTTTCGTTAAAGGTCCGCCGCGGCAGTTGCAACTCGGCAAGCACCGCCTTGATATCGCCTTTGTGCCGGGTCAACGCCGCTCTGAGGCAATGCGCTTCAAAGGCCTCCTGCTGCGCAGCGAGGGACTGACCGGGTTCGACGCCTTCAGATTCGGGTTCGCCGAGCCCAAGCACCTGACGCTCGGCGACGTTGGCCAGTTCACGGACGTTGCCTGGCCAGTCGTGGCTGAGCAGGCGGCTCAATTGCGGACCGCTCAATGGCGGGAAACTGCGCCCCAGTCGTTCAGCGGCGTTGTGGGCGAAGTGCTCGAACAGCAGCGGAATGTCTTCGCGGCGCTCGCGTAACGGCGGCAGGCGCAATTCAGCGACGTTTAGCCGATAGGCGAGGTCTTCGCGAAAACGTCCGGCGCGGGCCTCATCGAGCAGGTCGGGCTTGGTCGCGGCGATGATCCGCAGGTCGACCCGGATGCTCTGGTTCGAACCCAGCCGCTCAAGTTTCTGCTCTTGCAACACCCGCAGCAGTTTGACCTGCTGGGCCAGCGGCATGCTTTCGATTTCATCGAGAAACAGCGTGCCGCCATCGGCGTATTCGAGCTTGCCGATGCGCTTGCCTTGGGCGCCGGTAAAGGCACCGCTTTCATGGCCGAACAGCTCGGCTTCGAACAACTGCTCGGGGATGGCCGCGCAATTCAGCGCCACAAACGGCTTGTCGGCGCGCGGGCCGAAATCGTGCAGACAGCGGGCGACCAGCTCCTTGCCGCTGCCGGTTTCACCACGGATCAGCACATTGACCGGCAAGGCCGCGAGGTCGAGCACCTGTCGGCGCAAGGTTTGCAGGCCACGGGAAACTCCCAGCAGGCTGGCGTCGAGCTTGGCACGGTTGTCGGCCTGCTCGTGCAGGGCGCGGTTTTCCAATACCAGCCGGCGTTTATCCAGCGCCCGGCGCAGGCTGCTGAGGAGGGTCTCGGGGCTGAAGGGTTTTTCCAGAAAGTCGTAGGCACCGTCGCGCATTGCCTCGACCGCCATCGGCACATCGCCATGGCCGGTGAGCAGGATCAGTGGCAGGTCGGCGTCCAGCGCCTGGACCTTGCTCAGCAACTCCAGGCCACCCATGCCGGGCATACGCACGTCGCTGAGAATCACCCCGGGGAAATCCCTTGGCAGTTGCGCCAGGCAGTCTTCGGCGCGGCTGAACAGTTGCACCACAAAACCCGAGAGGCTCAGCCATTGCTCCACGGCGCTGCGGATACTGGCTTCATCGTCGACCACAATAACCGAGTTCAACATGGGCTTTGCTCCTGCGTAGCGATAGGCAGGGTCAGGGTGAAGATCGCCCCGCCCGGGTGATTGCCGGCACTCAGGCGCCCGCCATGTTCGTGGACGATGGCATAAGACACCGCCAGCCCCAGACCGAGGCCGTCACCCACCGGTTTGGTGGTGAAAAACGGGTCGAACACATTGGCCAGGTTTTCTTCGGTAATACCGCCGCCGCTGTCGGCAACGGTCAGGCGCCACAGATGCTGATCGGCCTCGATACGGATTTCCAGGCGCTTGAGTGGTTTGTCGTGCATTGCATCCAGTGCGTTACGCAGCAGGTTGATCAACACCTGCTCCAGGCGTATCGCATCGCCGCGCACCCACGCCGGGCGGGTCAGGTGCAGCACGCTGCTAACATGTTCCTCGCGCATGCGCGCGTCGAGCAAGTGCAAGGATTGATCGACCACCATCGCCAGGTCGAGGCGCTCGCGCAAACCGCTGGGGCTCTTGCGGGCAAAGGTCTTGAGATGACCGGTGAGGGCGGCCATGCGCGTCAGCATCTCATCCAGCGGGCCGAGGGCTTTATAGGCGTCGTCTATCCGACCGTGATCCAGCAGCAAGCGCAGCGTGGCCAACTGCATGCGTTGCGTGGTCAGCGGCTGGTTGATTTCATGGGCCAGCGCCGCGGACATCTGCCCCAGGGCGGCGAGCTTGGCGGACTGCACCAGGCCGTCCTGAGCCGTGCGCAAGTCACGAGTGCGTTCTTCCACCAGTTTTTCCAGCTCTTCGCGGCTGCGCTGATGCAGCCGGGCCAGACGCCAGCGCTGGTTGAGAAACAGCAGCAGAAACACCAGCGCCAGCCACAACCCGGCAGCGGCGAGCGCAGCGTTGCGGCTGTCTTCGAAGGCAACCTGGGGGCGACGCAGCAGGTGCAGCGTCCAACCTTCGGAGGTCAGTGGCAGCGACTCCCACAAATACTCCGCCGTGCCGTCCGGACCCTCGACACGAGCCAGGTAACTGTTTTCGTCAAAGTGCCGGATGGCACGGTATTCGAGTGGGGTCAGCGGTTGCTTGTCGTACTGACGAGTGGTTTTGATCTCGGCCCGATCATTTTCCGACAGCGGCTGCAACAGGCGATATCGCCAGCCGGACTGGTTGGCGATGAAAATGATACCGCGGGCGTCGCTGACCAACAGTGTGTCGCTGCCCTGGCGCCATTCACGCTCAAGCTCGGGGAATTCCAGTTTCACCACCATGGCGCCGAGGAACTCGCCACTTTCACTGGTTACCGCGCTGGACAGAAAATATCCGGGAATGCCGCTGGTCACGCCGACGGCGTAGAAACGTCCGCTGCCCTGGCTGCGGGTCTGGCTGAAGTACGGGCGGAAGCCGTAGTTGTGGCCGACATAACTGCTCGGCAGGCGCCAGTTACTGGCGGCCACGGCCAGGCCGGTGCGATCGAGCAATTCCAGGGTGGAGGACTGGGCGGCGCCGTTGATTTTCTCCAGTTTGCGGTTCAGCGCGTCTTGCTGCTCACCGCTCACCGGGCCTTTCAATGCGTTGCTCAGCTCCGGGTCCAGCGCCAGCACGGCGGGCAGGGCACGATAACGTTCGATCAGGGTGTGCAGGGAATTGGCATACAGCGCCAGTTGTTCGCTGGCGAGGGCGGCCTCGTCCACTAGCGTTTGGCGCTCGGTGTGACGCATGGCCAGGCCGGCCGCGAGTGCGGCACCGGCGATGATCAGCAGCGTGTACAGCGCCAGGCGCAGGGTGCGGGAGGTCGAGATCATTCGTCAGGAACAGAGGGATATAGGGGAGGCACCATAGCATGCGGGCCGCCGGACACCTTGCCAAATGGTGCGGTCGAAGATCCGATAGTCAAGGTGCTGTTCTTCCCCAGCGTGGCAACGTCTCGCCATGATTGATCACCCGGTTGACCTGTCGACTTGAGCTGGAGACATACCGCAAAGGTATACCAAAGACGGTCGGCACATACAGTATGTGGTTGTTGGTGGCGTCCTCTGTCAATTGCAGCGCTTCGGTGTTGATTTCGAAGTAATGACTCATTTTGTCGCGAAAATTGCCATATCTGCGGATGCCAAAAATCGTCTCCGATGTTGCTTGTTGCGACCGGGCTTCTGGTGCCAGGTCAGTGAAGTAATGACTGACGGGTCAACCGGCCGCATTGATTGTGCCTGGCGGAGTCTGACGAGCTATCGCCATAGGTGAAGCGTTCGACGACTGGATGTACACACTCGTCAGATTGGCCACTTTTCCAAAGAGCCGCGGATCCCATTGGGCGACTGCCCGACCAGCAGCGTCACGCTGCTGGCGGGTGATGCGTGCTTGCGGTTCATCGTTTTCTACGGTGCGCAGATAAGCCACCTGTCTGACCGGCAAACCACGGCTGTCGATGACGCTCAGCGTGGGGGTGTTGCGATGCAACGCGGCACTCATTGCACACCTTCCTAGTGACTGTTATTTCGGGCCAGAACCTCTTCTTGTGTATCGTTTTCATCTTCAAGGTAGTGATACCAGGAGCAGTAGGTCATCCGCCGCATCCAGCCATTGGCCAGCCAGGTTTCGGTGGGTCGGCCGGGGGCGTCATAGAACTGTTTGTCGTGGTAGCCGTGCTTTCTGAACGACTGATCATTGATGTACCGGTACTGGTCGGCGAAGTAGGGGCGATAAATCCGGATCGCCTGTCCCTTGTTGTTGTATTCCTTGCGTTCGCTGACCCTCCAGCGGCGTTTTGCTTCTGCTTGCAGCGGGTCGCCCTTGTCATCGAGTTTCAAGTTACCGTTGTCGTCGACCACATAGGCCTTGCCTGCTTCGACTTCCTGTTTGGTTTGCAAGAGGCGACTGAAGCCGTCCCAGCAGGCGATGGCGCAGCGAAATTGTTTCTCCTCCTCTGGATCGTAGGGGTACCTATCGGCCTGTAGGGTGGCGGCATGTGCGGGTTCGCGTTGCGCTGCCTTGATCAAGGCTTGCAACTTCGTATCGGCCGGTGTCAGGTCTTTGAGGTGTTCCAGTCGGATCCGGGCCGAGGCCCGTATGCAGTAGCCGGGCATAAGCAGATCACCTTGAGCCACCCACTGTTTGAGCCACTCGGGGTCTTGTTTCTCGGGCTCGGGGATGCGCCCCATCCAGCTGAACGAATCTTCGAAGCTCGCCGTGGCAGCATTCAGCAGGGCGTCCTTTTTATGCTCGATCGCCCAGGTCGGGCTGTCATCCTCGGGGCGCAGGTACTGTTCAATGGGATGGAAACCGACCGCTTTTACCGCGCAAACCGAGCTGTCCCATTCGGTGCCGTAAAAACTCGTGGCGAACAGCTGCCCAAAAGCGCCATAGCAGGCCTCCCGAGAGTTTCCGTTAGGATCGACGATGCGGGCTGGCTGCCCCGTGCGGTAGTCGACCTGCTCGACCCGGGTGGTGCAGCCATCCGGCAAGGTGACCGAGATGCTCAGCAGGTAGTAAGGGTCGTAGTCGACGCTGGTAATGCCATGGCTCTTGGTCGCCTGGAAGGTCTCGACGTTGTAAAACCTATCCAGCCCGCCGTATTTGGCGAAACCGCGTTTGACCGACCAGAGCTTGAGCGGTTTGTCGTCTGGAAAAAAGGCCGGCATTTCGTGGTAACCAATGGCTTTGAATTTCGCATCGTCTGGACGGTCCGCTGGCGGCAGAACCTCGTAAGCCTTGAGGGCG
This sequence comes from Pseudomonas fluorescens, assembly GCF_902497875.1. GTDB lineage: Bacteria > Pseudomonadota > Gammaproteobacteria > Pseudomonadales > Pseudomonadaceae > Aquipseudomonas > Aquipseudomonas fluorescens_BR. Next base: position 27,366 of record NZ_CABVHY010000051.1, on the reverse strand, counting down.
ACTTCATCCAGTTCGGCGGTTTCGGTGTAGTCGGGCAGCGCGTCGAAACGAGCGGTACCGTCGTTCAACGTCTCACCGGTTTTCGCGTCTTTGTAACGTTGTACGGACATGCCTGCCAACATCCGTTCGACTTTTGGATGATGCGGATCGTCTGGATCTTCCGGGTCTATCGGGTCCAGTGGATTGTAGGCGCTGTCTTTGGCGAAGGATTCCCAGCAGATGATGAAGGGGTTTGGGGCGGTCTTTTTTTTCAACGCTATGGCATTGCCGCGTTGGCGATAAGGCAGGCCCAGGCGCCAGCCTTGCCAGTTCAGTCCTTTCTCGTCGAGGTGGATGTATTCGGCCAGGGTTTCAGTCAGGTAGTGATATTGCTGAGCGTTGTCGTGAGCATCACGCCACCAGGTTTGTGGGTACGTATCACTGAACGGCGGTGTGTCCTTGTCGATCTTGCGGCGTGCATAGGCAATCGACACGCCATGGGTGAGGTGGCCTTTTCGGTCCCAACTCAGGCTGAGGGTGTGCTGGCACAGTGGGTCGAAGTGGTCCGGGGCATCGGGGTAGTGTTCGTACTGGTAGCTGATGGATTCAAGGGCCAGCGGCAACATCACCGAGTAGGGCTGGAGCGGCGTCAAACCTCGCAGTTCACGCACCAGATAACGGTTGTGCTGCACCGAGTAGGGCACGGCGGTCTTCGGTTTGGCGACATAGTCTGCAGCGGCATACACTTCCACACTCAGCACCGAACCACTGAGGGTGCGGGCCATTTCCCGTGCTTCCTCGAGAGTTGGGGTTCTGATCTCATCGGCCTCGTCTTCGGGATGGTAACGCGTGTAGACGTGGCCTTGAAGCGGGCGGGCATCGGTGTCGAGGCTGAAGTCGTCATCGCTGGGCATGTCCACATCACGACCGGTATGGAAACGGGTCCTGGTCAGAATCGGCGCGGTATAGCCCTCTTGAAGGGCGGCGTTGGCCTGGTTTTCGGTATCGGTGGCCAGCAGTACGGCAAACCCGTGAAACTCCCGTTCGATGCCGTCGTAATACCCTTGTCGGTATTCAAAAAGCTGGGTCAGCCGGTTACCGGTAATCTCATCGAGTTGGCTCTGTTGTTTGACTACTGGTACGGGGAACGGCAGGTAGGAAATCGCGGGTCTATGTTCAGCCAGCAACCGTTGTTTTTCATCCAGCCACTCTTGTGCGCAACTGCGGTACGTGACGCTGCCGGCGGCCCCCATATTGTTGTTGGTGGCGTTGAGTAAATAGGGTTTTGCATCGACGAAGTCGTAGCGCCAGTGCCGTGGCGACATGTGCGGTACCGTCAGAATCAGGCTGGAGCAGCCAAGCCCTTGCAGATCCGCCAGGCTGACCTGGCAGAAACGGTCGTAACGCACACCGGTCGGCCAAGGCAACTCGACCGGTTTGCCCTCGAACCCGGTGCCGCAGCGGTTCATGAAAATCAGCGCGTGATCGGGTTTCAGGTAAAGCATATCCACGGCCCCCGAACCATCCAGATCCGCCAACTGAACGTACGCGGCGTTGAAGGTGCTGTACTCAAAGCCACTCAGCGTGGAAAACCGAAAACCTTCACCGAACACGCCCCGGCCCAGGTTTGGCCAGCACCACACTTCGTTGTAGCGGATGCGGATCAGGTGTTGCTGGCCGCTGCCGAGCAGGTCGGCGAAAGCCACCAGTTCGGTCTGTGAGTTGCCGTGCAGGGGCAAGCGGTCGTTCGGGGTGTGAGGCACATCCACGCCCTTTTCGAAGCCTTGTTCGCGCCCATTGGCATACAGCCGCACACTCTTGGGACCGATCATGGCCAGGTCGGAAAGGCCGTCGCCTACCAGATCGGCCAATTGCGCCGAGGGATGGAAAAATTCCGTCGGCATCGCGGCGAAGGGGATGGGGCTTGACCAGCGCTGGTCCGGATTGCGGGTGAAGAACACACTGTAGCCGGGTCGGGTCACCAGCCATTCCAGGCGCCCGTCGCCATTTAGATCCGTGAGGGATTGGCGCAGCGGTTTGCTGCTGTCGGCATTCGGCAGATTGGGGAGCCGTTCCCAGTCACTGTAAGCCACCTCATCGAGATGGGAGGCGGGGTTTGCCCTGAGCGGCGCGCGGTAATACCAGGCCTTGTCGCTTGAATACAAAATTCCCGGCAAGCCCTCGCCATTCAGGTCGACCAGGTGATAACGCTGCCCGTCGTTCAGCCCGGGCATGGCATCGAAGGCGTGGTAACCGGAGGCTTCGGGGTTAAGTTCGAACGGGTTGTAGCTAAACTCCACCGGGGGGCGGCTTTCCATCCTGCCCTTGGCGTCATAGGCCTGGAGGTGGGCGGCCTTCAGGTGGTGATACCCCAGCGGGCTTTGCTGATAGTCGAACAACAGGCGTTGGATCAGCAGCGGTTCCGGGCCCATCGTCGCTTCATCGGGAAACCGGTGGAACATCAGCACTTGTCGGCAAAGGCGCCGGGTACTCAGTTCAAAACCGTAGGCAAAGTTGCTGAACGGGTCGTCGCGTTCGAGCCATTTTCCGGCCTCGGCATAGCCAGGCGTCAGCGCGTAGTCGGTGGTGCGCTCGCCGTAGTCGAACAGCAGGACAAAGTGCCACTGGTCCTCTTTCCAGCCCTCGGCTTGCCACGAGTACAGATTCCCATCGGCCTTGAAGTTGCCGTAGTACACCTTGCTCAGGTAGCGCTGGGCGCTGTAGTCACGAGACTGCGTCGGGTCAGTGGATGGGGCCTCGGCCTTGTATGTGTAGACGATATGTTCGCCACGCAGGTTCAGACTCTCGTCCAGCAGCCAGACACCAACGTGTTCCGCCGCCTTTGGATCGGCGCGGCGTGAAGCCTGGGTTTTGCCGAACAGATGCAGGCTGCCATCGGTGCCGTGGATCAGCCAGAAGCCTGGTTTGTCGGCGGTAGTGGACCAATGCTCGATCAAATCGAACGCGCCTTCGGTTCGTGGCCAATAGCGCACCACGGTATGGCTGCCCACGGGCTGATGGTTGTAGGTGGTTTCGGTTCTGGAGATGATCGCGCCGCTACGTTGATCACGCTCAGCCATCCAGACATCACCGCTCGGGCCGACCATCACATCGTCGTCGGTATAGGTCGGTACGCCTTTGCTGGTACGGCGGGTAATGGCATTGACCGACAAGCTGAAACCGATACCGAACAGACTGTTACCCACGCCGCTGCTGTACCCCAGGCTCAAGGCCGGGGCAAAGCCGCGGCCCGGAGAAATGGGCAACCCGACTTCAAACGAGGCCGCGCCCGTGGTGCCGACCGGGCCCATGCCCTTGCCGATGCTGTGAATCGCACCACCGCCTTTGGGCAGGGATGGGGCGGTGAATTCCATCGCAGATGGGTCGTTCATGCCGAGCCTCCGTCACTTTCTGGCTGTGTAAAGGATATGAACGATGATGTCCGTGATGGACTCGAGCATGGCTTTCTGTTCTGGGGTGGTATTGGCCAATTCCAGTGTCCACTCCGAGATCAGTCCGGTGAATTCGAAGGGCAGGTAGCGTTCATCCTGAAAGCTCAAGTTGAACAGACCGCTGTCATCGACACCGGTCGAGAGAGCGACTTGTTGGTTGGCGCGTCGATCCTTGAGCTCGGACTTGTCGTACAGCTCGATGGTGTTGTTGATCTGGGTCAGGCTCCCGTGGATGTCCTCATAAGGGCCGGCGACGATCGGCAGGGAGACGCTGACGCTTTTGATCCGCCGCAGGTAGAGGCTGTTGTAGTCATCCTTGAAGGTGTCCTTCTGCAATTTGAAAGCGATTGAGCCGTTGGACTTCAAATCGCTCAATGCAGCGCTCCAGCCTGCCCCCAGGAGCTTGCTCAGCGACACAGTCTTCCTGATTTCCAGCTCCCGCTCGTCTTCCAGCAAATACTTGCTGTGCATTTGCAGCAGGCTGGTCTTCAGCGACTCGCCGGCGCCAAGACCGCGCCAGGTGGCATTCCAGGCGCCCGGTTTAATAAAGGATGGACTGCTGTAATCGGCGCGTTCGTAGCGCCAGCAAGCTTCGACAGCCCGGCATAACGACTGGGTCGCGTCGTAGGCTTGGTAGTAGAAGGTGGCGAACTGGCTGTTGAGCCATTCGTAGGTCTGGGTTTTGGTAAAGCGGTTGCTGTTGGTGAGCAGATCGTAGGTGGCTTTGGTTTGGGCCAGTGCGGTTTCGGCCTGGCGCAATTGCAGGCGGCTGGCTTTTTCCTGCTCGGCCTGGACAGCGAGTTGGGCGTCGAGTTGCGCGTACTCGTTCTCTGCCTGATCGAGTGCCTGCTCCCATTCCTGGGCGCGGCGGTTGAATTGGGCGGTGCGGTCGAGGGCCAGGGCTGCTGAGCGTTGAGAGGTGGCCAAACCTTGGGAATCAGATTGGGCAGCAAAGGGCACACCTTCCAGGCGTTGCCCTCCGTCAGCCAAACCAAAGATATTGGGGGCACACATTGCGTAGGCAGCAATGGTCTGAGCTGTACTCGCCGAGTCTTCTGCGACTTGGCTGTCAAGATAGTTTTGGCTGGCTCCTCGCTCTTCCTCATTAATCCCTTCAACCAGCAACTTCGCATAAAAATCGACTCGCCCCTTGACGACTCGCTGGCTGGCAAGTAGGGCCTCCCTGTTTTTCCCCTCGATCATCAGCGCCTGGGTTTGCAGGTCGACGGCGATCTTCGCCATATCCCAGGCTTGCTGCTGTTGCAATTCCAGGTGTTGGGCCTGCTCCTTGCGCTCGATCAACGACAGCAACGTGGCACCGAACTGGATCACGCTGTCGACGGCATTCATCGCATGGATATACATGACGCTGAAGCGATAAGGTGGAATGTCCGGAGTCAGCAACCGATCAAGTCCGTCGCCTGACACGCCCTGACCCCAGGCCGCCAACAAGGCCCGCGGGTCTAGCGGCGGGGCGAACAATGGCAGGTGCAGCGGTTTACCGGTGATGTCGAGGTTACTTCGCAGGTTGTACAGGCGACTGTCACACAGGTCCCAGTACTTGACCAACTCACGGTTGAACGGCAAGCGAAAGTACGGGTTGTCGATGGTCGACACCAGTGTTTGTGAAGCATCGGCACTCACACTCAGCCGTGAGACAGTTCCCGGTTGACCGAATGCGCGGTTGTTGCGGGCATGGCTTTCGAGGCGACGCCGGTCCTGCTCGATCAGTCGTTGTTCAAAAGCGCGCAGGTGCGGGCTATTGGCTGCATTCAGGTTCTTGAGGGTGATCGGCGCCCATGAGTCAACCGTTTGCACGTCCGGGCGCGGGCCCAGCAGGTCCAGCACCCGCACGTACCAGAGCTTGGCCTCCGCCAGGCCATCAGGCGTCAACTGCCGATACGCCGCATCGCCACGATTGACCAGGACATCCAGGTACAGCAGGTACAGGGCCTTGCGAAAGTGCACCGGAGAGCTGCGGGCAATAAAGTCGGGGTCGTTTGGCCACGGTGCCGGCCAAGTGGGAGCGGGCGGAGCTTTGGAGTCATCCAGCGCAACCGCGTTCCAGTAGTCGGGGCGGCCGGAGCTGTCTTTTTTACGATTTGTATCGAAGACATACTCCAACCAGCGCTCGGCCTCACGGAACTGTTGTTCCTGGTTCAAACGGTCGGCAACCAGCCAGGGCAGGTAGAGGAATAGCTCCCTGAAATACAGACCATAGGCGCCGTTGAAGTCCATGGGCTCGGCATGGGTGTCAATAAAGGTCGGCGGCTCTGTCAGCTGTTGTGTACCCCATGTAAGCAGCTCGCCCAGGCCTGCCTCGGCGAGATTCATCAGATGACGGGCAAAGGTAGTGTTCATGCGGATAGGAGGGCGTTCGGCTGTTTTAGATCCATCGCTGTGGTGGATCGCAGTGCCGACGAAATCAATGGACTCTGCGTTTCCCAGCGAAGGGCTTTCCTGGTGCCAGATAATTGGGGAAATCTGGTCTGCAGCGTCGTTCTTTTCTCCCCAGATCACGGAGACGGCTTTGAATGCGAAGCCTATAAACGCGCCCTGTGTTTCTCCTGAATTTGGAGCTTCGCTTATAGCGACTCCGTGGATAAAAGGAATGGATGAAGGATTGTCTGGCCAATCACCTGGCCAATGGGGGTGCATGGTGTTCTGGTCGATAGGAATTGAGAGGCTAAGGCCCTCGCCCGCTAATAACCTGCTTTGAGGGGGGGAAGTTGCCAATACAATCATGTCGTCGTACTGTTGTGGGGTGGCCTGTGTGGATTCCTTTGGATGCAGAATGATGTGTTGTAGTACCAGGGGTTTAGTGGCCGTGGTTGATGTTTTTCCTGCCTCGAGAGTTGGGCTGCCTGTCGAGTTTGAAACAACAAAGCCTGTATACTCTTGTGTAGAATGAGAGAGTAAGTAGGGTAGGGCGGTGTTCTTTATGAATTTTCCCTCAAGAGAGAGTTTCTCACCCTCTGGTGTGCTGTTTAGTGTAGTCCATATATATTTAGCGTCATCTAATTTATCTTGGTCAGTTATTAAAGCGTAGAGATCGCTAATCGTCGGGTCCCCTCCAGGGTTTGGAATCTGAAACTGGAAGTGGTATTCCTGGCTGGGATGGAGGAAAAAACTCGTTCCGACAGGTTCCAGAATTGACCCCGCTAGAAGAACGGTTCGTCCATGGGTTGGTGGCGCTGGATAAAAAACTAAAGTCAAACGGAGTAGTGAATTATTACTGGCGTCGTTAAATAGGATGGATACAGTGGCATTACCATCAATAGTGTCGATTATCTTTGATTTAAATTGAAGGTTTGCCGTTTTGCGATCGTAAGTGACGTCGATATTTTTAGACAGGTCTGCTATGTTTTTTTGAAGTCCTTTATAATCCCAGTCATCTGTTCCAGTATGTTCTGAAGTGTTTTTCACGTCCGTGAATACGGTAACGAAACTCGGTAGCCAAAACTGAAATCTATCCAGGTTCCACTGTGTGCTGGCAAAAAGTCTACCTACTGTTAAAACATGTTTCTCGGTCTCGGTGTCGTTGTTTTTTGAAATGGGTAAAGCCGGTTTTTGTGTCTTGTTGGGTACCTTTTCATTTGACGGAAACATAGGTGTTACGTTAAAGTTTTTGTCGATTCTCGCCGTTTTTAAGAAAGTGTATTCGTCGTTCGTCCCGTCTACTAAGCTTCCCTCTTTATAGCCGACATATAAAGCAATAAATAGCGTTTCCGGTGAGGTGGAGTGGTCATATACCGCAATGGTATTGACTATCTGATTTAACAGATGCGGATTTTCATGCAGTTTTGTGTCTGTGCCGTAGCCCTGAAGATAGGTCTGCGGGGCGCTCCAACTGTCATCGTATTTTTTATAGGAAACATTCAAACGCAACTGTGGGTTGGTCTTCGATGTGGTTTCTGCTTCCGATCCAGTGGCAGGGTTGACCGCTGATGGGTCCTGGTAAATGATTTCTGCCCAAACCACAAACAACCGATTATTGAACCAGACCGGGCGAATCGAGTGTTCGACGGCATTGTCCGAGATCGGCAGGTTGGCGCGCTTCCAGTCGGACCAGGCGTCGGGCTCCGGAGTATCGTGTTTAGAAGGCGGTGGGACTTCATCCGGATGGTGATGTGGATCAATGGGCTGGCGCTGACGCATATCCAGCGAACGCCAGTAATAGGCGTTCTCGGCGCGGGACTTGCCAATGAAGTAATAAAGACTGTTGGCGAAGTCTTCACCGTTGATGTAACCGTTGAGCACATTCAGGTTGGCGATTTCCTCGAATCGCGCCAGGTAAGCCAACACCGCCGTCTGCACGGTTTCGGGTTGAATCTGGTTCTGGTTGATGTCGTTTTCCAGTTGGCGGAAGTTGTCGGTCTTGTTCAACCGCAGCGCAGGCGCCAGATAGAGCGCCGGGAAATGCCGCAACGCCTGGTTGGCCGCCCAGAGCGGGTATTGGTGCATCTCATTGCGCCAGCTCTTGATTTGCTCAGGCGTCAGGCTCGCCTGCTCGTAACCCGGCTCCATGTTCATCAGGATGCCGTTGACGTATTGCTGCAGGCTGGCAAGGGCGCAAGCCACCGGGCTGGTGGGCACATTTTGACTGACCAGCACATCGAGCAGCAGGTACTCGTAGATATCGTTGGCGGTCTTGATTTTGTCGTCGAGCTTCAGTGCTTTGATGGTCTCGTCGTTGGGTACGACGACATGCAGAAACAGCGCGACCAGCGCATCACGCAGGGATTCGTTAAGCTGGCTGTCGATGGATGTGGACATGATCGTTCCTTGAGCGTTGGCCGTTAGCGGGAGGCGTGGCTGGCGGCCATGACCGCTTCACCGACCGGTTTCCAATCTGCAAGCGTGCTGTGTTCGTTCAGGTGGGTGGCCAACAACAGCGCGGCCGCGGACAGCCCGCTGGCTTTGCAGGCAGCCTGGCAACGGCGCAGCCAGTCGATGTGCGCCATCGATCGAGCGCGCTCGTCCGGCAAGGTTTTGCTCAGGACGGTGATCTCCTGGGCATTCCATTCCAGCAGCGTGGCCAGATAGCTGGCAGCGTCTTCGTTGACGGCCTTGCGCAGGGCTTTGTTTTTCAGCTGGGCTGACGGCGGGTTAGCGATGCTGAAGTAATTCAGGAGCTTTTCTTCTGGCTGCTTCTGGGTATTGAGCCAGTGAGTGAAACGTTCGAGCAGGTAAAGGTTGGCGAGCGACAATGGGGTGGTTGCGGGCGGGTAGTCATCCAGGCCCAGCCATGCCGGGGAAACCACGAACAAGCGCAAGGCATTGTTGCTCAGGTGCAGCTGCCGGGAAGCCTGGGCATGACCAAAGACCGGCTGCAACAGGGCGATCAGTGCCTGCAGTTTCGAGTCGTCAATTGGTTTTTGCGGTTCAGGTTTCGCCCCGAGTGCTGCCGTGAGCAGGGCGTTCACCGTGGTCTTCGCCCAATGCACCACCGTGACTGCACGGTCTATCGGTAATTGACCGATTTCCTGCAAGAGGCCTTCGATCAGGTGCGCCTGTTGGTCGTGGGCCTTGAGTAATAGATTGCTGAGTTTTTCCAGGCATTGCTGCTTGACGGCGTCTACCAGCTTCAAGGGGGCGATCAGGTTTTTTACTGCAGCCTGGAGTTGAGTGGAGGTTTCATCGCTTGAGGTAAAAGGCAAGGTACACACCAAGCCTTTCGCATCGATCACGGGCTTCTTGGGGGCGGCGCCTTTGTCGTCCTGCAGTAATTTGAACCAGTCGATGACGTCTCCAAAATCGCGTGATGCGGGCTTCTTATCTTCATTGGCTGGAAGGTTCAGTGCCTTGAGCTGTTGTTCGGTCACCAGGCTGTTCGGTGTCTCCATTACCAACCGGGTCACTCTATCTTTCAGTGTCTGGGTGGGTGGCGCATTGTCGGCGTCCCGCTGTATTAGCTGGCGCAGCTGCGGCACGCTCTGCTGGCTTTCCTTGAGCCAGTCGACCGCCCAGACCATTTGCATCAGAATGTCGAGGATGTCCGGGGCGTTATCCGCAGGCGTATTCCGGGAGGCGAGAAGGCCCGTGGTCAGCGCTGTTTTATAGGCCGCACCGCCAAGCAGATCCGCCAGCGCCAGGAAGTCCACGGGCGACAGGTCGAGCATTCGGGCAATCCGTGCCTGGCGGTAGATGGACGTTACCGTGCTCAGGTCGCGTTTCAGCGATGTGAAGTGTTCATTTGTCTGTTTGACCAAGGGCAGCAACGAGTCTTCTGTCGGTTGTAATCTCAGCCCGGCGCACAGTTGCAGCAGGGTTTTTTGTGACGCGGCATCCGGCTTGTCCAGGGTGAAGGGTGTTTGATCGAGCACCAGCGCTGTATCGAACAGCTTCACCCGATTGAACACCTCATCGAACAGCGGTAATCGATCGCCAATCGCATAGGGTGACAAGTCATGCAGAAGAGCAGCGAACTCTTGCGGCTTGATGCCAAAGCGCTGCTCCAGGTAGCGATAAACCCCCAGGGCGCGCAGGGTGTTGGTATTGAGTTCCAGGCCCAGGTTGCGTTCGCCTTCGGCCCGCATGGCGCTGATGATCAGCGTATCCAGCTCGGCAAAGGGAATGCCCGTCCAGCGTTGCAGGCGGATCATGCGTTGCAGGCGGTCGAAGCGGTTGAGGGAGGTTTTGCTCAGGTACCAGACAATTATCTTGTTGTCCGCTGTACCGTAGTTGACCTCTTCCAGTCCCATGGAGTTGTCGAAACGATCTGCGTGGGTCTCCCCATACAACGATGTGGCGGTACTGTCATACAGATCGGAGCCGGTGCCATTGACATAACAGGCGCCATAGTGGGACGCGTGAGGGAAGGGCAGGATTTTTTTAGTCGGATCTTTTGGATCCGGCATGCCGGCATGCTGGGGGTGGGTACTTGGACAGTTGGGGGACAACCGGGGGAATTGCGTACGCTGTGACAGAAGTGCTTCAGCCTGTTCGGCGTTCAGGCTGGTGCGTTGCATGAATTGGTTCAGTTCGATCAGACCTAGAGTGGGATCTTTTAGAGCAGTCAGGCCGTAGTGCTCGGTAAAGAAGTTACTTTCCAGGTCTGTCAGGGTGTACTGATTGTCCAGCGTGAGGGTGAGGCTTTGCTTTGCTACGCCCGACGATTGTGTGCTGGTAACGACGTAGAAGGTCGCTCTATAACCCGATTCCGGCGGGGAGGGCAAAGCCTCCTTGAACTGGATAAATGAGCCGGTGTTAGTGGATGTCGCGCCATGTAGATAGTTAAACTGCCAGAAGGTGTCGTTGCTCAAAACGTATGAGTTCAACTTCAATGTCACGGCTTTTGGAGTCGTGTCACCTGCCTTGAAAAAGTTGACCTGTGCCAAGTTTGTTCCCTCAGCAACGGTTCCTGGTGTGTCAGCAGCCGGTTCCACGGTCCCCATGTCAGGTTGTGGCGATGGCAATAGAAAACAGGAGCCCCAGGCGTGGTGTGGCCGAATGTAGGTGGTGCCAGGGCTTGCCCAGCCAGTGCTCAGGTCGGCACTTGAAAGATAAAACGTCGTGAATAGCGAGCGTTCTATCAGCAGCGTTTGCTGTTCAGTACTTAATCCCGACAACAAACGCTGGGCTTCGACGCTCGGATTTGTCAGTACCTGGCCATAAGCGTTATCGGCGTTCTGAGTAAGGGGCAGCAACATACTGACCCGATAGTTCAACTCCCCCAGCCCCGGTTTTTCCGCGGTTAATCCCAGCAAACACTGGTGATGATAAAGATTGTAGGGAAACTCGAAGGGATAGCGCCGGCTGGCCAGTTCTTCGTAAATATCTTTTTTCAGGTGACTTTGAATAGTCTGGGTCAGCACTTCATTGACGATATTCAACATCGGGATGGGTGTGTTGGTCGTGTCCTCGTTTATCAGCAGTTCCTTGATGTCCGGACGGCGTTTGTCCAACACGACTCTGCGGTCATCTTTGCTTGATGCTTCCAGTTCCTTGATAAAGGTATAGAGCGTGTTCAGGTAGGCCACCGGTCCGTCGACGGCCGCCAGCGCTCCTGTTTTGCAAAACTCATCCCAGCTCTCCCCGAACAAATTCTGGTAACCGGGGCCTATTTCCAGCAAGGCGCGAACTCCGGTGCGCTGGCCCAGATGTTGGGGAGCTCCGGAGGATATCTGGTGTTCCCTGTACAAACGGGCGATCTGTTGGGCATACCCCATGGCATTGTCATAAGCCTGGTGGGCGTCGGCATCGCTCAGCCTGGCGAGTTGCTCGGCGAATTCGGCCCTGGGCAGGCGAATGATGTCGAAGACCGAGGTAAACCCCATTTTCTGCATGGCCGTTTTGAAACTCATACGGCCCTTCCTGGGTTGGCCGTCGGTCTCGACCAGGGAGTGCACCAGGGAATTCTGTTCTCCGTCCATCTAATCGATCTCCTGCCAGAAAGGGGGGGCTCTCGGAGCGCCCGGCAGGTTCAAACTAGCGATAAACGAAGAGGGTGTAACCTGTCAGATCTGACAGTTCGAGGGGTGTTGCTTAGAATAAAATGGTTACACGAACATCATTTTTATTGCTAAGCGTCGAACGGCGATCCTTCAACGGACAGGCAACAAAAAAGGCGGCAGAGTTGCCCCTGCCGCCTTTTTGTCTGGAAAAAGAAGCCCTTACTGCACTTCTACCGCCAGGCTGTCACTGATCTTTTTCTGCCAGATGGCAGGACCGGTGATGTGTACCGACTCACCCTTGCTATCCACCGCAACGGTCACCGGCATGTCCTTGACGTCAAACTCGTAGATCGCTTCCATGCCCAGTTCGGCGAAGGCCACTACGCGGGATTTCTTGATCGCCTGGGCTACCAGATAGGCAGCGCCGCCAACAGCCATCAGGTACACGGCCTTGTGGTCCTTGATCGCTTCGATAGCGGTCGGGCCGCGCTCGGACTTGCCGATCATGCCCAACAGGCCCGTCTGCTCGAGAATCTGCCGGGTGAACTTGTCCATCCGCGTCGCGGTAGTCGGGCCGGCTGGGCCAACCACTTCTTCGCGTACCGGATCGACCGGGCCGACGTAGTAGATGAAGCGACCCTTGAGGTCGACCGGCAAGGTTTCACCCTTGTTCAGCATCTCGACCATGCGTTTGTGCGCGGCGTCGCGACCGGTGAGCATCTTGCCGTTGAGCAGGACGGTTTCGCCCGGCTTCCAGCTCTGCACGTCTTCCGGGGTCAGGGTGTCGAGGTTGACCCGACGCGCCGACGGGCCGGCTTCCCAGACGATTTCCGGGTAGGCGTCCAAAGGTGGTGCTTCCAGCGAAGCCGGGCCGGAACCGTCGAGCACGAAGTGCGCGTGACGAGTTGCCGCGCAGTTCGGGATCATGCACACCGGCAGGGAGGCGGCGTGGGTCGGGTAGTCCATGATCTTCACGTCGAGGACGGTGGTCAGGCCACCGAGGCCCTGGGCGCCGATGCCCAGTTGGTTGACCTTCTCGAACAGTTCCAGGCGCATCTCTTCGATACGGTTGGACGGGCCGCGCTTTTTCAGCTCGTGGATGTCGATGGATTCCATCAACACTTCCTTGGCCATTACCGCGGCTTTCTCGGCGGTGCCGCCGATACCGATGCCGAGCATGCCCGGTGGGCACCAGCCAGCACCCATGGTCGGGACAGTCTTGAGCACCCAGTCGACGATCGAGTCGGACGGGTTGAGCATGGCCATCTTCGACTTGTTCTCGGAGCCGCCACCCTTGGCCGCTACGTCCACTTCAACGGTGTTACCCGGAACGATGGAGTAGTGGATCACTGCCGGGGTGTTGTCCTTGGTGTTCTTGCGAGCGCCTGCCGGGTCGGCAAGGATCGAAGCACGCAGGATGTTTTCCGGCAAGTTGTAGGCGCGACGCACGCCTTCGTTGATCATGTCGTCCAGGCCCATGGTCGCGCCATCCCAGCGCACGTCCATGCCCACGCGGACGAATACGGTGACGATGCCGGTGTCTTGGCAGATCGGCCGGTGGCCGGTGGCACACATCCGTGAGTTGATCAGGATCTGCGCCATGGAATCGCGGGCAGCCGGCGACTCTTCACGCAGGTAGGCCTCGTGCATGGCCTGGATGAAATCCACGGGATGGTAGTAGGAAATGAACTGCAGGGCGTCAGCAACGCTCTGAATCAGGTCGTCTTGCTTGATCACGGTCATGAGTCGCGCTCCTCTATAAGACGGGAACATTTAATAAGGTGTCTTCAGTCGGGTGGATCTGGTCACTGAAAACACCTTTTAAGGCACGCCGGGCATGCTGGCGCGACGCTAAAAAGGCGCGGCAGTATAACCCGCCAAAGGCTTGGGCACACCCGCTGGTGGATAAACGAAGGTCGCATATCACCACCCTACGCGGATCCCGAGGTGTCTGACAAAAGATCGCAGGCTTCGCCAGCTCCTACGCCGACCGCGTTTATCCGTCGGTTCGCCGATCCCCGGTAGGAGCTGCCGCAGGCTGCGATCTTTTGATCTTGGCGTCGGTCCATTCGCCGCCAGCAATACGTCAGACCCGGCCATCCAAAAATTGAATAGTCATTTTTCAGACACACCACTAAAGTGGTATGTGGCTCGTAGGGTAGGAAACCCGTTCAGCCTCCTTTTGCACGGTGAGTCAAAGATTGACCCATACAGCCATACAACGTCTGTTACTCAAGCGCTTCACCCTGGCGGCGGGCACCTATGGGTTGGCGTTGCTGCTGCTGTGGCTGGCCATTCTCGGCGATCACTATCGCGCGCCGATGAGCAGCGCAGTGATTGCCACGGTGCTGGTGGTCCTCAGCCAGTTTGCCTTGCTCGGGATATTTCTCCGCGGACGCAATCTGCGCTTCGTCGACCCCAGCCTGACCGAAGTGCAAGTAGTGCTGGGCCTGGCCTGGCAAACCTGGTTCATCGCCCAGTTCGACACGGCCCGCGGCGCGTTTCTGGTGTTCTATGTACTGATCCTGTTGTTCGGCCTGTTTCACTTGCCGCGGCGGGTATTCGTGCGCTGTGCCGCGCTGGTTTTTTTCGGTTTCGCCGGGATCAATCTCTGGGAAGGTTACCGCTTCGAATTGGCCGACCCGGCACTGGCGGCGTTACAAGTCTGTGTGCTGTTTATCGTGCTGGTGTGGCTCTGCCTTTATGCCAGCTACGTCCAGGCCTCACGTCAGCGCATGCGCCAACGGCGCTTCGCCCTGCAGGCTCACCAGGACACCCTGCGCGGGATGATGCGCCAGCTCGAAGACCTGGTAGCCACCGACGAACTTACCGGGCTGTTCAATCGCCGGCATTTTCTGCGCCTGACCACTCGTGAATTGCACACGATGGACGCCGATGTCATCCACGGCCTGGCGCTGATCGATCTGGATCATTTCAAACGTATCAATGATATCCATGGGCATGCGGCGGGCGATCAGGTGTTGCAGGCCTTTGCCGCCGTTGCCAGCGCCTGCCTGCGCGACGGCGATGTTCTGGCCCGTTACGGCGGTGAGGAGTTTGTCGTGTTGTTGCCCGATTGTGATGCCGAGCGCCTGACCTCCTGCTGCGAACGTCTGCGCGTTGCCTTCACTGATGTCGAGTTGATCGGCCTGAGCGTGCAGGGCCTGAGCCTGTCGGCGGGGATGACGTTGCTTGAGCTCGGCGATGATCTGGATGACGCCTTGCAGCGCGCGGACCAGGCGCTCTATCGGGCCAAGCGTGACGGGCGCAACCGTTGCGCGGCGGCCTGGGAAAACGTCGATGCCTGAATTACGGGTCGGTGAACGACAGTGGTCGGTGGCAGCGGGAAGCAATCTGCTCGATGCCTTGAACCAGGCGGGTGTGGCGGTCCCTTACAGCTGTCGGGCCGGCAGTTGCCATGCGTGCCTGGTGCACTGCCTGCGCGGCCAGCCGAGTGACAGCAAACCGGATGCGCTGACGGTAGAACAGCGTCAATGCGGTTGGCGCCTGGCCTGTCAATGTCAGGTGGTCGAGGACTTGCAGATCGAAATCTTCGACCCCTTGTGCGACGGTTTACCTGCACAAGTGGTGGGTGCCGACTGGCTGAGCCCGAGCGTTCTGCGCCTGCGTTTGCAGCCGCAACGGCCACTGCGTTATCAAGCCGGGCAACACCTGGTGTTGTGGGCTGGCAAGGTGGCACGCCCGTATTCACTGGCCAGCTTGCCGGAAGAGGACCGCTTTCTCGAGTTCCACCTGGAGTGTGGGCAATCCGGTGAGTTCAGCGACGCGGCTCGTCAGTTCAAGATCGGTGACCCGATCCGCCTCGGCGAACTGCGCGGCGGCGCTTTGCATTACGATCCGGACTGGCAGGCTCGACCGCTCTGGTTGCTGGCGGCCGGTACTGGCCTGGGGCCGTTGTTCGGCATACTGCGCGAAGCATTGCGTCAGGATCACCACGGCCTCATCCGGGTCATTCACCTGGCCCATGATGCGGATGAGCATTATCTGGCTAAACCCCTGGCAGCGCTGGCGGCGAACTATCCCAACCTGCAGATCGACCTGCTGACAGCGGCCGAACTGCCGGTGGTCCTGGCGCAACTGCGGCTTGTTTCCCGGCAAACCCTGGCCTTACTCTGCGGCAGTCCCGACAGTGTCGATGCCTTTGCCCGACGCCTGTACCTGGCGGGGCTGCCGCGCAACCAACTGCTGGCCGACGTATACCTGCCCCGTGGTTGAGCGCTGATGTTCATTCGCGTCGATTTATGGCGTTGTCGCGGCGGGCGAAAGTTGCCTTTTCAGGGAGCGTCTATTCCTAGGCGTCGTTCAGGAAGCGGGCGATGAGGGCCGCCTCGCTGAGGGAGGTGGAATCGCCGACGACCAGTACCTTCCCATCCTTTTGTAGGGCCATGGCATTAGCGACAGTGAAATGCTTTTCGAATCGGGTAGAGTTCCAACCCTTTCCGTTGCCAAAGTCGAGATCCGGCATTCCAGTACTTAGGTAACGAGCCACCACGAACTCGGGGCGATTGCCTGGTTGCGTTAACCTCCCTGAGGCGATGGTTTTTCCATGGGCCTGTCCGACACCATAGAACAGGACTTTGCTTCTTTCTCCGAAGGATTGAAACAATACCTTGCCACCGTTGAATGTTGGCTCGAGTTGGCCGTTCTCGGTGAAGCAAGCCAGCACGCCCTGGTAAGAAGACCCCCAACCTGCAGCAAGAATACCTTTCTCGGAATGCTGCGTGAGCTTTTCGAACGTGAGCTCGGACCCTGCGAGCAGCGCGAACCCCTTGATGGCGAATTCTTCGTCGAAAGTGCCATCATCCTTGAGGCGAGCCACCATGCCATTGCCGTTAAGCGCTCCGCACACGGTGATTTTTTCGTTCTGCACCAGAACGTCGTTGATGATGCTATTGCCCCCATGTTGATTGGTAACCGCTACATAACCGGTATTGTTGAAGCTGGTATCAAGCGAGCCGTCATTGTTGAGCCGGATCAGTACTGCGACCGTGGCTATCCAGATCGGCATGTAAATTTCCGTGACGACATAGATTTTTCCATCGGCCAACGTGCAGTGGCCTGAGCCGCTATCACTTGCGGTCACCACTTGTGCTGGCGGCAGCCCAGGGCTTTCCACAAGAGTTGAAGGCAGTTGGATCGTCAGGCAGCCGTTATCACCGAATTTTTTATCCAGGCGCCCGTCAGCATGAAGGCGCGCCAGCAGATTCTCGCTGTTTTTCGTGTTCACGCCGCAAAGAAGTATTTTGTCCTCTCCCTCGTGCTTCAGAAAAAGGATCTGACGCACGTGTGCGTCTTGTGTCGGTGCGAAAGGCACGATCACAAATCCATTACTGCCAAACTCAGGGTCTGGGGTGCCATCATTCCGCAGGCAGGCAAGACCTGCCTTGTGTATATGTTCATTAACTTCGGCGTCGACGGCTCCGCCAACATAGATTCTGCCGTCAGGGCCTTCGGCGATGCACTCGCCTGAAGTATCGCGAACATTGGGGAAGGACAGAATCACCTTGCCGTCGTGTTGCTCTCCGAAACCAGGATCAAGATAACCAGCGGCGCGGGGTGGAAGCGTTTTGTCTGTGGTCATTTTTCTATTCCTTTAGCCAGAATTGGTTTTCCGTCAGTTGCTGCCAATGACGGGCCGCAAAAGCCAAGCACAAAAAAAAGCCTTGATGACGGCGATAGCAAGGGACGAAGTCGATTAAGCGAGTTTGGCGGGCGGTTTGTCTACTGTCAGAACTGACAGGTGGCAACGTGCCTCAGGCTTGTTCTTACTTGATCAAAACGAAAAAGCCTCGCCTTAGAAGCGGCGGGGCTGTTGTTTTACGGCTGTCTGAAACTCAGACCATCGGATCGCCGACATGCAGGATCTTCATGCCGTCGGTGCCACCGTGGTGTGGTAGCTGTCGTCCTTGGTCAGGATCACCCAGTCGCCTTTCTCGACCGCGCCGATTTTCAGTAATTCGTCGAACGCGGCCTGGCTGACTCATCTGCAGATCGGACTGCTGACAGCGGCTGAACTGCCGGTGGCCTTGGCGCAACTGCGGCTTGTTTCCCGGCAAACCCTGGCCTTACCCTGCGGGAGCCCCGACAGCGTCACGCCTGTACCTGGCGGGGCTGCCGCGCAACCAACTGCTGGCCGACGTATACTTGCCCCGTGGTTGAGCGCTGATTATCCTTCGCGAGACTTACCATGACTGACGCCATACTGCTGGAGCGTGAACGCGGGCTGCTGATCTTGCGCCTCAACCGCCCGGAAAAGAAAAACGCCCTGACCCGCGCCATGTACACCCAGCTGGCCGAGGTCCTGGAACACGCCGATAGCGATCCTGACATCAACGCCGTGCTGATCACCGGCAGCAACGAATGCTTCACCGCCGGCAATGACATCGCCGACTTCCTCCAGCAGCCGCCGAGCAGCCTCGAGAGCCCGGTGTTCCGCTTCATGCGCAGCCTGCTCGAATGCCGTAAACCGGTGATTGCCGCTGTGGCCGGGGCCGCGGTGGGGATTGGCACGACGTTGTTGCTGCACTGCGATCTGGTGTATGTCAGCAGCGATGCTCGTTTGCGCATGCCGTTCGTCAACCTCGGGTTATGTCCAGAGTTCGGTTCGAGCCTGATTCTGCCGCGTTTGCTTGGGCAGGCCAAAGCCGCCGAATTGTTGCTGCTCGGCGAAGGATTCAATGGTGAACAGGCTGCAGCCTGGGGCATCGCCACTGCTGCCTTGCCCGACGGCGCCGCCGCATTGGCCAAGGCTCGCGAGATGGCCTTGCGCTTTGAACAACTGGCACCGGATGCAGTGCAGATCAGTAAACAACTGATGAAAGCGCCGGACCGCGAACAACTGCGCAAGGTGATAGAAGAAGAGGGAGCCTTGTTCACCCAGCGGCTGCGCTCGCCGGAGGCGATTGCGGCGTTGTTGGGGTTTCTCAACAGGGTTTGAATCTGTCTCCCACAAGGACACTGTGGGAGGGGGCTTGAACGCGAAGACGTCAGCAATGCCCACACAAGTTTCTGTATAAGCCCGACAATCAGCCCCACCCACTTTGCGTCTGTTTGCCTTAATTGAGCAGTAACTTGGCCGCCATGATGCAGCACACAATGATCAGCAGCGGCTTGATGATTCGCGGACCGAAACGTACCGCGCATCGTGCACCTAATTGTGCGCCAATGAATGCTCCTGCCGCCATGCACAGGGCAATCGGCAGAATGATGGTGCCCTTGATGGAAAAAACAATCAGCGCGCCAATGTTGCTCGAGGCATTCAGCAGTTTGCTGTTCGAGACGGCGCGTAAAATGCCCTGGCCCATCAGAATGACGAACGCGACCATGAAGAACGAGCCCACACCCGGTCCGAAGACACCGTCATAGAAACCCACCAAAGGTGCAATCGTCACCGAAAAAACCAGAAGGCTGATTTTCGCTGTCTTCTGGTCATTGTCGAGTTTGGGTGTCAGTGCGAAGTAGATGGCGACGGCTATCAACAGAATGGGCACTATTGCCTCTAATACGGCACGCGGCACTACGCTGACTGATAAGGCGCCAAGGGCTCCTCCACACAGGGCCATAACCGCCATTGGCCAACCGCTACGCCATTCGATAATGCCTTTTCGGGCAAAAGCTACTGTTGCTGAAACCGTCGCCGAAGCGGCCTGAAGTTTGTTGGTCGCCAGCGCGGCGAGAGGGTCGATACCGGCAATCAGCAGGGCCGGTAAGGTAATCAGGCCGCCACCGCCCGCGATAGCGTCAAAAAAACCGGCAACCATTGCAACAGCCGTGAGGCTCAAGAGGATGGATAGATCAATACCGCCCATGATAACTCCCTACTATTATTCGAATTGGCGCATGGCCGGGGAACTACCCCTGGACTAAAAGAGGGTCGTTGTTCAAGACGATGGGGGTGGCGAACCGAGAATAACCAAACAGCCGAACAAGCAAGCGCCGGTTGTCTTCAATGACATCGCGGCAATGTAAGGCTCGACAGTTGTTAATGAGCAGGGCGGTCGTGGGTTGCAAGGAAATCTTCAGCATTTCGGCGTGCTCGATTTCTTCCCGGAATCGGCTAAAGGCAACTTTTACACTGTCGCTTGCGCGTTCATTGAGGGAGAAGCGATAAGCGTTGTATCTCAACGCAAATGAACCGTTTTCATCGAAACAGAGAATGGATACGTCGACCCCGTCTTCACCTTTTTCAGTAATAAAGGAATCGCTGCGTGAGTAGTTGAACGAGTTTGAGGTCAGCGCCAGCGCTGAAAGGGCGCCGATTTTGCTGATGACTTGGCCCGCGGGTATGACACACGTCGGCTGGTTTTCAGGATTCCAGCGCGCGGTCAGGATGAGTGCGGAGGGTGCGGGAGAGTGACCATTAACAGCGTTTATCGAGCAATGATAAGGCGCCTCTGTATGCGGGCCAAGGCGAAGCCCGGCATGTGAACTCAGCTCTATCCGCTGTGCACAGTCTTCATGGCTGAGCTTTTCCTTGCCGCCGCCTTTAAAGTTGCCGACCAGCCGAACAATCTTTCCTTTATTATCGATATCGTAGGCAAACGCAGTGTGCTGGACGAGTTTTAAAAGGATTTGATTGCGCGATGCCAGGTGCATGCAGTGAAAGTCTTCCTCCAGTTCGTGGAGGGAGGGAAGCGTTGTGGGTGGGACATCGTCAGTTGGGGCAAGCAGGCCTTGGAACACTAACGCCGACAATCCCCCTCTGGCGTAGAGATGGCATGCATGGGCTTGCTGTGCGGTGAAGTTTGCTTCAATACAGGCGGCGCAACAGCCGGCGATTGACGTTGATCCGGCTGACTGCGGACCTCCAGCCCTGGCCATTTCAATCGCACTGGATTCCAGCCACTTGGCTTGCATGTCCGTGAATGTAAGTACCTCGATTTCTATGGGCTTTTCACATTGCGTGTTTTGTTTCATGCGGGAACTCCTGAAAATATTATTGTTGTACTGAAGTCGCTGGGAGGGCCTGGATAATAGAAATGTGCGGCTTATACAAGTTATGCGCTGACAGGGAGGCGTGCACGGGTCATTGTTCGAAAGAGCAAGAGTGGCGGTGTTTGCGTAGAAATATTACCTTGGGGGCTCGAGCTTTATATATAAAATTTGATGTATTGCAACTGTGTTGGTGTGTGCGAATATGTCTAGAGTTTTAGGTTGGAAAAGGATTACGGTTCTTTCGGAGGTGTCGTATTCATAAAGGGGATTTTGCTTGGTGGCTGTGAGTGGTAGTTAGAATTGCTATTGTGCATTGTGGGTGTTGGATGTAATTAGCAGGGTGAAATGTTTGTGGTTTTCATCATTTGATTAGTTTGTTGTTTTATTTTTTATACGGATGGCGAGGTTCTAATTGTGGGTGTATTTGTAGGGGTAGGGTGTGGATTGTTAATGTGCGTTTAATAAAAAAGCCCCGAAGTTATAAGCTGCGGGGCTTTGATTTTTCAGCGGTCTGAATCTCAGACCATCGGATCGCCAACGTGCAGGATCTTCATGCCGTTGGTGCCACCGGTGGTGTGGTAGCTGTCGCCCTTGGTCAGGATCACCCAGTCGCCTTTCTCGACCACGCCGAGTTTGAGCAACTCGTCGATCGCAGCCTGGCTGACTTGCTCAGGCGGCAACGATGCCGGGTCGAACGGTACGGTGTAGACGCCGCGGAACATGGCCGCGCGGGCCTGGGTTTCGCGGTGCGGGGAGAACGCGTAGATCGGGATGGAGGAGCGGATCCGCGACATGATCAGCGGCGTGTAGCCACTTTCGGTCAGGGAGATGATCGCTTTCACGCCCGGGAAGTGGTTGGCCGTGTACATGGCCGCCAGGGCAATGCTCTGGTCGCAGCTTTCGAAGACCTGGCCGATGCGGTGGCCGGAGGTTTTGCTGGTCGGGTGCTTTTCAGCGCCGATGCAAATCCGTGCCATGGCCTGGACGGCTTCGAGCGGGTAGGCACCGGCGGCACTTTCGGCCGAGAGCATCACGGCGTCGGTGTAGTCGAGCACGGCGTTGGCTACGTCAGACACTTCGGCGCGGGTCGGCATCGGGTTCTGGATCATCGACTCCATCATCTGGGTCGCAACGATCACCGCTTTGTTGTGGCGGCGTGCGTGCAGAATGATCTTCTTCTGAATGCCCACCAGCTCGGCGTCGCCGATTTCTACACCGAGGTCACCACGGGCAACCATCACCGCATCGCTGGCCTTGATCAGGCCGTCGAGGGTTTCGTCGTCGGCCACGGCTTCGGCGCGCTCGATCTTCGCGACCAGCCAGGCAGTACCGCCGGCTTCGTCGCGCAGTTGGCGGGCGTATTCCATGTCGGCGGCGTCGCGTGGGAAGGATACGGCGAGGTAATCGACTTCCATTTCCGCGGCGAGCTTGATGTCAGCCTTGTCTTTTTCGGTCAGGGCTGGAGCGGTCAGGCCACCGCCGCGGCGGTTGATGCCTTTGTGGTCAGACAGTGGGCCACCGATCAGCACGGTGCAATGCAGCGCGTCACCGGTCGCGGTGTCGACGCGCATGACTACGCGGCCGTCATCGAGCAGCAGTTCGTCGCCGACGCCGCAATCCTTGACCAGGTCCGGGTAGTCGATACCGACGACTTCCTGGGTGCCTTCGGTCAGCGGATGGCTGGTGGAGAAGGTGAAGGTGTCACCGACTTTCAGCTCGATACGCTTGTTGGCAAATTTGGCGATACGGATTTTCGGGCCCTGCAGGTCACCCAGCAGCGCGACAAAGCGGCCGTGCTTGGCGGCGAGCGCGCGCACCAGCTTGGCGCGAGCTTTATGCTCGTCCGGGGTACCGTGGGAGAAGTTCAGCCGAGCAACGTCCAGGCCAGCCAGAATCAGCTGTTCAAGAACTTCCGGCGAATTGCTGGCAGGGCCAAGGGTAGCGACGATTTTAGTGCGACGGACGGACATGCAGAGACTCCTGAGTTCAAGCGCAAGCAGAGGCTACTATGCTCGTGAGTTGTAGTCATTGTTCAGTTGCACTACTTATTTGTTTGTTTCTTGTTATTCGATTGTTTCTTGAGCGAACATTCTTGAAGATTCTCGCGGGCGGGCCGATACAGTGCACAAGACAGGAGAACCTCATGCGATTCGTGCTCATTGCTGTGCTGGCCGTCAGTGCCGTCGGCTGTACCCGTTGGTCGATGGACCATCATTTGAACAACGCCTACCACGCTTATGACCGGGGCAATTGCGAGCAGGTGATGCTCGAACTGTCCAAGGTCGAGCGCGAGAGCCGCTCGCGGCGCTATGTGCAACCGGAAGTGTCGATGATGCGCGGGTTATGCCTCGAGCGTCAGAAATGGTTTATCGATGCGGCCCAGACCTACCAGTTCATCATCACCCAGTACCCGTACAGCGAATATGCCTTCCGCGCCCGCGCGCGGCTGGAAACCCTGCAATCGTTGGGGCATTACCCAACCCGCAGCGCCGCGCAGACCAGGCCGGCCACTTACTGATGACATTTGACTTCTGATTACTGGCCGACGGTGAGCATTCAGCTAACATTTGGATAGGCCGTTTCAGGAGCTTCTATCTGAACGACAGCATCATCCGGGATTGGCAGATGTAGGTGACAGGGCCAGCACAGCCACTGTCGCACCGTGACCGGAGAGAGTGAGCCTGCCACCGCAGGCCCGTTCCGAAGCACTAGTGCGGTCATGCTTAATGGCCTTCTAGAGTGATACCTCGCATGTACACCGACCGCCGGATCGAGCGGCATCAACTGCCGTACTTTTTAAGGGTATTCAACAGTCTTACCGACAAACCCATTGGCTTTCTGGGCAATGTTTCCGAAGACGGGTTGATGCTGATCAGCCAGTTGCCGATGATGATCGGCGCCGACTTCCAGCTGCGCCTGAAAATCCCCGCCAGCGATACCTGCCTGCAGGTGATCGACCTTACCGCCACTTGCCTGTGGTGCCATGAAGACACGACCCCCCATCACTACGATGCGGGCTTCGTCGTGCTCCAGGCGCCGGCTGAATATGGGCAACTGGTCAGCGCGTTGCGGCAGTACTTCAGCTTTTATCCGTTGCCGGCTTCGGCCTAGTTCTCAAGGCTGGTGGAGGACATTTGTGGCGAGGGGGCTTGTCGGAACGCCGCATCGCCCCGCTGGGTCGCGAAGCGGTCCTAAAACAGGCAACCGCGTTTAATCAAGTAGAATGCATCAGCTGATTTTACGACTGCTTCGCAGCCGAACGGGGGCAAGCCCCCTCGCCACAGGGTGCTTGCTCCGCCTTTAGCTACACCCTCACCGAATGCTCGCGATCCAGCGCCTTCTCGACCAGCAGCACCCCCAACTCCATCAGGCTGTAAATCGCCAGGGCCAGGTTGCGCTGTTTCCCCTCCAGATCATCGGACAAATCCAGGGTCAGGGTGCTGGCCGAGCATAAGGTTTCGTAGGTATGGGCCATCAAGGCTTCGGGGTTGATGTTCGGGGCGACGGTGAAGATCTGCTTGGGACGCTCGTCGCTGAAGCGCGGCTTGTCCGACGGTGGCGGGGTCAGGTAATGATCGAGGGCTCGGTAGGCGGCCTCGTGAAGCTTTTTCGGATCGAGGGAATCGTAGGGTGAAACGTTTGGTGTCTCGGGTGGATTAGGGGTTACTTTGAACATCGGCTGAAACTCCTTGAGTGAGCCGCAACCACCTCGCTACTAAACGTAGGGGTGGCGGCTGTACGCAGGTTAGTAGACCGGGGAGTCAGCCAATTCCGGCGCGCCGAAGCGCCCTGCGCACAACCACCATCAAGTGCAGGGATAGGAATCCCCGACTGAGTGGAGCTGATGCACCTTGACTGACAACCCACGGGCTACTAAACCCGATCGCTGATGGGCAGCGACAGGAGAACCTTAGTGGCGTGGTGCCCAGGCGCACAAGCCGGGGGATTCTGGAGGATGTGTAGGCAGCGGCGCAAGGTTGTGTAGTCGCGTTAAGTCTCGAGAGGGCGTGCCCTCTGAGCCAGAGCCAGACACCTTGAGTGCCAGGCCCTGCTATTAATGCCTGAGTTTTTAACCTCAGAATGCAGACGGCGGATGCGCAACCGAGCGGGCAATGTCCGAAAGTTTTGCGTAGGTTGGGGCTGCGTGCGGCGAATCCCAGGTACGCTGCCCCAGCGGCAATATCCACTGAATCAGCTGCCGCCAAACCTCCTCCGGCGGCCAGAAGTCCGGTTCGTCTGCCCAGACCTGTATACCTGCGCCCACCATACATCGACTTTCGGGAGTAATTACCGTAAACGATTCACCTGCCTTGTCCATAAACCGGTTAGCTCGCCAGTCATCATAGATACCGTGAGGTGAGTGTTTGGGGTGATTGAGATTGTCCCAGTTTGCACGAATGATGAAGTAGTAGTCTCCGTGGGCGTTTTTCACCCTGTATCTGTTATCGACCAACTCTTGCACGTTCATCTCTCCACGCTTTGTCCCCCAGATGCTCCAGCACTCGATTTCAGTTTCTTTATCCAGAGCGATGGCTGGATTTCGTCGCACCGCGCCATCGTTCCATACCCGCGCAATTTTTCTTTTCTCCTGCACGAGCTTCGCCAGCTCGTTGACGAAGTACCTCACGGCATCTTCTGAGTCCGCGTCGGGTTTTCCGGATTCTTCACGCGCATACTGAGCCAGTTGTGGTGTGTTTTTCAGATCGATTGGATGGAGGAAATACTCGTCGGCCCCCAAATGGAAATGGCAGCTGTGTGGAAACATATCGAGGGTTTCTCGGATGATCGTCTTGAGAAAATCGCGAGCGGCAGGGATGCTGAAATCGAGTGCTTTTGACACAATCGTACTGTTGCTGAGCCGAAGTTGAAACTCCGGTCTGTTGCGCAGCATCCAGTCCATATGCCCAGGCGTTTCAATCTCTGGAATGACTTCGATGTAATAGGACGCGGCAGTGTCGAGAATGTCCTTGAGTTCCGCTGCGCTCCAGGCATCGGGGCTGGCGGTGTCCGGGAAAGAAGGAAAGATAACCCGAACACCCTCATTGTCGGTGAGGTGCAAATGAAGGGTGTTGAGCTGGTTCCAGGCCATCTCACGCAACAGATTCTTCATCCACACCGGACTGTAATACTTTCGTCCCACATCCATCATCACCGAACGCTCGGCGTAGGCGGGTGAATCTATCACCTCCCCTGGAGCCAGAGTGGCGGAGACTTGGACCGCTTTATGCAAAGTCGTTAATGCGCGGGCCATTGCTACGTTGGTCGCAGCGATGACGAAAATCGCGCGAAAGTTGCTATCAATATTGATCCGGTACGCTTCGCCCACGCCAGCGGGCGGGATTTCAACATCAGACAAGTTGGGTACTTCGAGTCGCAATAGTACATCACCCGGGAAAACAACGCCTTCCATCAATACCTCTGGTGTCTTGCTGAGGTTGGCGGCGGCGGCGAACCCTACTGCAAGCCGCGTTGCCAAATCATAGAGCTGCGGATCGCTAATGTGGATGCGAGTGCTCTCAACGATCACATAGTTAGAGCCCCCAGGAAGTGAGGATTGAGCATGTCGTACCGCCGGGCTCATGCTGGACCAGGGAAAGTGCACGTTTTCATCATGGGTACTGAACTGCCCAAGTACTGGGGCCGAAGGTTGGATGGGCGTGTTCATTGATCCGGATCTCCATAAGGTGATGTCGTGACTATCCTGGTGTGTGACTCACGACCTGAGATAGGCTCTCGCGACTCATTGAAGACCTGAAGTTCAACGCTGGCTACTGTTAGAAATAACAGGTTGAGGCAAAAAGCCGTCTAAAAAAGATACCGCCCGTCTGGTTTGCGGAGGCAGCAATGTAGAGTGTTGTGGTCGGTGGGGAGCTTGAAAAGTTGGATAAAGTCGCAGTGATAGTGAATGCCGTTCGTCGAGACTGTCAGTTTTTACAGGTGGTTTTGCTTCTGGGTTGCCAGTAGAAATTGCCTACTGAAACTGCAGTAGGGTTAGGAAAGGAGCGTTGAAATCATGGCTGACGACGAAGTAATTACGAATGTGGATGAAGATCCCCCGCAACTCTTGTGGATTGCGCCCCTTATCTTTAGTCCGGGAGCTGGCACTACCGTTTCTCCCGGTTTTCTTGTTGACGCAATAGTGACGGTGCCGACCGCCTCTAAATGGCGGGCACAGTTTTTTTATGGCCCCACTTTAATCCGAGAGTACCGCGGGACTCCAGTCGCTGGAATGGCGATTGCGTTTAATGTGCCCAGGGATTTGATCCGGCCAGGAGCAGATTTCTACTTCAGGCTCGACTATGCCAAGCGCGTGGCATTTTGGGATACTTGGAGTGATTGGGCGTATTCAGGTGATTTGAAGATGGCCGGCGGTGTTAAGCCAGTCCCACCAGTTGTTAGCGCGCCGCAAGACGGGAGCAAGCATCCCATAGGGAATGTGGAAATTAGGGGGACCTGTTCGCTAGGAGCGACGGCTGTTGATGTATTGAACTGGGACAATAGTAAGTTGGCCGATGCCACGGTGAACGGGACCATCTGGACTTACAATCGTGTCTGGGACGCTGGCACCAAGCACGTCAAGGCCA
>NZ_CABVHY010000050.1 GCF_902497875.1 Pseudomonas fluorescens | reverse complement strand
GGGCAGAGGTTGGAGGCTGGTTTTGATGGCAGTGACCACCCGGTTACGGCCTTGGTGTTTAGCGTGATACAGGCGTTGATCGGCTACACGCAGAATGGCCTCGATGGTGTCGCCGTCGCGGCCGGATTGCGATACACCGATGCTCACTGTGACCGCGCTTGACCGCTGCAGGCCATTAAAAGAAGTCTTTGCAACGGTGCTTCGCAGATGCTCGGCGACTACCTGCGCGCCTTCGAGTGAAGTCTGAGGTAGCAGTATCATGAACTCTTCCCCGCCCACTCGGGCTACGCCGTCATACGGCCGGATCGAATCGAGGCATTTCTGCACGAACCTCTTCAGGATGTCATCGCCAACCTGATGCCCGAAGCGATCGTTGATCGCCTTGAAATTGTCGAGATCGAGCGCCAACACAGAGAATGGCGCACCGCCGCGCGCGGTCCGGCCAATTTCGGCTTCGACCCGCTCCATGAACCGACGGCGATTATCAGCACCTGTCAGTGGATCGGTCGCCGCCAGGTGCCCGAGTTCCTGATTGGTGCGCTGGAGTTCCTGCAGGGCGCTCTCGGTATACGCCATCGCCTCGGAAAGACGCACCATCAGCTCCTCTTGGCTGTAAATCTTCGAGAACGACCGCGTGGTGAGGAATGCTTGCACGACCCCATAGCTCAACAGGAAGAATCCAGCGGCGAAGATCACATGAGCGAGCCACCACATGTGGTTCCACGGACGGGCAAGAATAAAGGCGAGAGAGGACAATGCGAACGCGGTGACCGAGATGACAACAATCACCATCAGCGGCGAACTGATACGGCGCAGCAGGAGCATTGCCACGGTCAATGTGGAAAGAACGAGGGCACCACCTTCCAGCGAGAGGCGCACCGCGAGATGGCCGGCGATCGACGAATTCGCGACGTACGCCACTGCCAGGTCAACCAGCAGGAACAGTCCTATCCAGGTCAACCACGGGCGGACCTTCATTCGTTGGTCCGGGGCATCAGGTGGGCGGTGGTACGAAAGCATTCCGACTAACAGCAGACTCGCCATGACCAGTCGAGAGGCCGGTCCATAAAGCAGGAAGAGCCAGATATTGTGGTGTGCGAGTCCGGTGAACGCACCATGCAACGCGTAGATCAGCACAAAACCGAGAAAGCCAAGCGTCATCCATCGCAGCAGCGGGTCTCCCGATGACTGATAGCAGCGCCACGTTACGTAAGTCACAAACAAGCCTGCCAAGGTGGCTGCCGTGATCGCAATGATATGGAACAGGTGGTTCTCGAATATAAGGGTGGGGTCTTGAAAGAAGTACAAGTAGCCAATCAGATAGGCTGGAACAAACGCAAATCCTGCGAGCAGCACGCAGGCATAAACCTTGATCATGATACGGACGGCTTCAGGTGGCTCGCCGGTGGCGACGATATTGGTCATGGTTCCCTCCGATTTCAAATCCATTTTTGCCTACACCGGACCGGTGTCGGATCCAAAGCCGCATACATGCCACCGATCCCTCGCAGCATCACCAACTATGTGATGAACCGATACATGCATTTCAACTTTAGACTCCTTACCGATTTCTGCTGCGCAACCCGGTAAAAATGTTCACGCGAACACCATTAACTAATAACGAATGGCTCGTTATTCTCATCGGCCAGGGGTTGGCTGCCCCACCTCAAAATCAGCTGGACACCCTGTCGGGACTTAGTGGAGTGAACAAAAAACCCGCAACGCCTCTACACAGCAAGGCGTTGCGGGTTTTCAGAAACACCCTGAACCATGCGGCTTGTAGGGTGAGCCCTCAGAACTTACTCCTCAGTTGTCGCCTGGCAGCCGAGCAGGTCGTCGTCACCGATTGAGAATGTTTCCGACGAGCTGATTTTTTGATTTTTGACGATGCATTCATCTTTGTCCTCATCGACCAGTCGCACATCCCATTTACCGGCTGTCACTCCCGTCAGAGTCAGGCTCATGCCTGGTTTGAGTACTTGCTCGCCCAAGTGGTCATCACCCCAATCGTCCTGGCTAGATGGTGCGAAATAGAGCTCATGAATTTCCCACGAAGATTCGTTTTCGATGTTGATTGTCGAAGCGACAGCATTCATAGCCAAAAGCGCGAGGCCAGCAGCAGCAAGAACCTTTTTCATAGGAAGTCTCAATATAGCGTTGGGATAATACTAAAGAGCCATCATCAATTCCGAACGCAGGAACCGTCAACACTTAAATGAAAAGCCGTGGCAAGAATCTGCCCTATCTGAGGGTAATCCGGGTGCCAGCCATGAAGAAGTCAGGCGTTCGCTAGAGGAGGCCTTACCAAAAGCCGCCACACTTACGCCTCGATGATGCTTTCGGCGGGTGAGCATCCGATGTGGGTAGCAAAGCAACTCGGCCACAAAGACTGGACAATGATTGCCAGAGGTTGTGGCCGATGGATGCTTTCAACAGACGTTGGCGCCGGTCGTGCAGAGGCGCTTTTCGCCGGCAATGACAGCAACAGCTTCCTCCCTATTACCCGCGTTTTAAATCGAAGCGATCAAGGTTCATCACCTTGGTCCAGGCTGCTACGAAGTCTTTGATGAACTTCTCCTGCGCGTCGGCGCTGGCATAGACTTCGGCCAAGGCCCGCAGCTGCGCGTTTGAACCAAAGACGAGATCGACGCGGGTGCCCGTCCACTTCACTTCGCCGGTTTTGCGATCGCGTCCTTCAAACTCCTCATTGGCCTCCGAGACCGGCTTCCATTCCACGCCCATATCGAGCAGGTTCTTGAAGAAATCGTTGGTCAACGCCTCCGGCTGCTTCGTGAAGACGCCGTGCGGGGTTTGTCCGACATTGGTGTTCAGGACCCGCATGCCGCCAATGAGCGCGGTCATTTCTGGCGCGCTGAGTGTCAGCAGTTGCGCCTTGTCGATCAGTAACGCCTCGGCCGGTACGCGGTACCTGCTCTTGAGGTAGTTACGGAAGCCATCGGCGACGGGTTCGAGAAACCCGAAAGACTCCACATCCGTCTGCTCCTGGGTCGCGTCCATACGTCCTGGCGTGAAAGGCACCGTCACGCTGTGACCGGCATTTTTCGCCGCCTGTTCGACGCCCGCGCTACCGGCCAGCACGATCAGATCCGCCAGCGAGATCTTCTTGCCGCCAGCCTGCGCGCTGCTGTTGAACTCGTTCTGGATACTCTCGAGTTTCGCCAGCACGTTCGCCAGTTGATCAGGCTGGTTGGCCTGCCAGAACTTCTGCGGGGCCAGACGCAGGCGTCCGCCGTTGGCGCCGCCGCGCTTGTCGGAGCCACGGAAAGTGGAAGCCGCCGCCCAGGCAGTTGATACCAGCTGCGAGACTGTCAGGCCCGAGGCCAGGAGTTTGCTCTTGAGTGAGGCGATGTCACTGTCGTTGACCAAGGCATGGTCGACCGCTGGAATAGGGTCTTGCCACAACAGCTCTTCGCTCGGCATTTCCGGACCGAGGTAGCGCGAGAGCGGCCCCATGTCGCGGTGGATCAGCTTGAACCAGGCGCGGGCGAATGCATCGGCCAACTGATCCGGATTCTCGAGGAAGCGCCGTGAAATCGGTTCATAGATCGGGTCGAATCGCAGGGACAGGTCGGTGGTCAGCATGCTCGGATTACGCCGCTTGGACGGGTCATGAGCATCCGGAATGATGCCGGCCCCGGCGCCGTTTTTCGGTGTCCACTGGTTGGCGCCCGCCGGGCTCTTGGTCAGCTCCCACTCGAAGCCAAACAGGTTTTCCAGGTAATTGTTGCTCCACTTCGTGGGTGTCGTGGTCCAGGTCACTTCCAGGCCGCTGGTGATCGTGTCGCCGCCTTTGCCGGTGCCGAAACTGCTCTTCCAGCCCAGGCCCTGCTCTTCGAGGCCAGCGGCTTCGGGCTCGGCGCCGACGTGGTCGGCAGGTCCGGCGCCGTGAGTCTTGCCGAAGGCGTGGCCGCCGGCGATCAGTGCCACGGTTTCTTCGTCATTCATCGCCATGCGACCGAAGGTTTCGCGAATATCCTTCGCGGCAGCGACCGGGTCCGGGTTGCCCTCAGGGCCTTCCGGGTTGACGTAGATCAGGCCCATTTGCACCGCGGCGAGCGGGTTTTCCAGGTTGCGTCCCTGGTCGGTACGGCTCTCCTCATTTTCCCCCGGCTCAGCAACGAGTGGGCCTTCGCCGGGCTCTTGCATGGGTTCTTGATCTTTTCCGTAGCGTGTGTCGCCTCCCAGCCACTTGTTTTCAGAGCCCCAGTAGACGTCCTCATCGGGTTCCCAGACGTCCGGACGCCCGCCGGAAAAGCCAAAGGTCTTGAAGCCCATGGACTCCAGCGCGACGTTGCCGGTGAGGACGATCAGATCAGCCCAGGAGATGTTACGACCATACTTTTGCTTGATCGGCCAGAGCAGCCGGCGTGCTTTGTCGAGGCTGACGTTATCCGGCCAACTGTTGAGCGGCGCGAAACGCTGCTGACCGGAGCCGGCACCACCCCGACCGTCACCGGTGCGGTACGTGCCTGCGGCGTGCCAGGCCATGCGAATAAACAGCGGTCCATAGTGACCGAAGTCCGCGGGCCACCAGTCTTGCGAATCGGTCATCAGCGCATGCAGGTCTTGCTTGACCGCTTCAAAGTCCAGGCTTTTGAACGCTTCAGTGTAATTGAAGCCCTCGTCCATGGGATCGGACAAGGATGAGTGCTGGTGCAGGACCTTCAGATTCAATTGGTTCGGCCACCAGTCGCGGTTCGTCGTGCCACCACCAGCGGCGGCGTGAATGAAGGGGCATTTCGATTCAGTTGCCATGTGTGAGCTACCTTTGGTCGAGTTCATCCAGCTATCCGGCCCGGGCTGGGCTCTGAATAGCGACGAGCGAAATCAATGTCATAGGCTGCAGGGCCAACAGTTCGATCAACTGATCGTTGTGGCCACACGGGAATTCTTCGATAGCGGCAATCGAGTTGCCAGCACGGTGACCCACGGCCTAGTAAGCTTTTAACTCATTGGGTGTTTCCTTATCCGGTCTCAACCGGCCGGCTTACGCCAGCGCAAGATTAAGGCTAGCCCCCTCTGAGGAAGAAGCAAATAGGCGAAGTATTGGGTCTTGATAGACATAATCTTTTACCCGAACCTGGGGGATGGAGCGTCTGATATGAGTAGCGTACACAGGCACGGGTGAGGACCTGACCATGAATAAACGCCCGCGTCGCACGGCCATCCACGAAGCTGGCCACGCCCTGGCCTTTTGGTGGAATGGTCAGCACATAGAGCGCGTCACTGTGCGCACCAGGACAGAAGCCGTCATCGGCCCAATGATCGATCTACGCGGCAACCCGCAAAACGTCGAGGGGTTGGTAGAGGCTGATTACTTTGTCCATCACCCTTCCCTCGACGCTCCCGGGATTGCTGAATACCTGCCCTCTATGGTCGAGTCTATTGAACGCGACCTTCTCCATTGCTTCGCCGGCCCCGTGGCCGAAGCCGTCTACAGGCACCGCAAATCTGACCAATTCATCACTGGCAGCGGCTGGGGTGACCGGCGCCGGGGTTACGAATTGATAAGTTTGCTGCCCGCACGAAAGCTACTCGACGCCGAATCCCGGGCAATCGCCCGGTCCAGCTGTCTGGTGCGTCGTTACTGGGCCGCTGTCACCGCGGTGGCGGATCTTCTGCAAGAGCACGGCACGGTTAACGGGGAAGCTATAACAGCGCTGCTGTGCGAAGTCACCGGGGAGTCACCTGCGCTGCACCGCAATCAGCTGGCAACCCTCGACACGCGACGGAACAGGCAGTGGACTGCAGCCCACGCCGGGTGCCGAAACTAGGTTATTCGGGATCCCCGGGAGGGTGCCATGGCAGCTATTACCGATACGCTTAAGCTGTTTCTGTCCGGCGATGTCATGACCGCCCGCGGCATCGACTCGGTACTGCCGCATCCTGGCGATCCGCGGCTTTACGAAGCTTACGTCAAGAATGCCGGCGATTACGTCCGGCTGGCTGAAAGATTCAATGGCTCGATTCCCCGCCCAGTCGATTTCACCTATGTCTGGGGCGCTGCGCTGGATGAGTTCGAACGTCGCCAACCCCACGCACGCATCATCAATCTGGAAACCGCGGTGTCCCGCCGCGGACGACCGGAGCCAAAGGGCATCAACTACCGAATGAGCCCGGAGAACTTCCCGGTCATCAGCGCAGCCGGCATCGACTGCTGCGTGCTGGCCAACAACCATGTGCTGGACTGGGGGGCAGCCGGCCTGGCCGATACGCTGGATACCCTGGCGAGCAACGGTATGTGCAGCGCCGGTGCCGGGCACAATCGACAATCCGCCGAAGCGCCCGCCGTGCTGCCGCAGCCTGGCGGACGGCGCTTGCTGGTGTTTGGCCTCGGCGCACCCGACAGCGGCATTGCGGCGGACTGGGCCGCCACGGACAGGCGCGCGGGCGTCGCGCGGCTGGAGGATCTGTCGATGCAAAGCCTGCGCCCTGTGGCCAAACGGATTCTCGAGAGCAAAAATACGCGGGATCTGGTGGTCGCCTCCATTCACTGGGGCGGCAACTGGGGGTTCGATATCCCGCAAGAGCAGGTCCGGTTCGCGCATGCCTTGATCGACGAGGCCGGAGTTGACGTGGTGCACGGACACTCCTCGCACCACGTCAAGGGCATCGAGGTGTACCGCGAACGCCTGATTCTCTATGGCTGCGGTGATCTCCTGAATGATTACGAAGGCATCGAGGGCCACACAACCTTTCGCGGCGACCTGGGGCTTTTATACTTTGCCTCGTTGGACCCGGACGGGCACTTGCAATCGCTGGACCTGATACCCACCCGCCTGCGTCGCTTTCGCCTCAGTCGCGCCGAAGGCGATGACCGTCAATGGCTGCACGACACCCTTTCTCGCGAGTGCGCACGCTTGGGCAGCAGTCTCCGGCTGGGCGCGAAACATGCCTTCGAGTTGCGTTGGTAGGAGCGTCGGGCTCAGGAAGTACTAGTCACCATAATCACGAGAAAATACCAATATCCCATTGGCCGGAATGGTAATAGCTGCGGAGCAGGACATGTCGTTCATCGGTTCTTCTGTCGCCGAAACCATGCCTCCATTGCCCGCGATGGCAGGGTTGATCCAGCGCTCGTATGCATCACTGTTGAAGATTTCCAACCAAGGGCCCGCGCCAGGCATAGGTACGCGAAAATTGCTCATCGTCTGCTCATTCAGGCTTACGACGACTACTGTGTCTCTACCCAGTCGTTCCAGCCACCGATGAAACACCAGGACGCGCTGGAAATTGTCCATCATCAGTACTTTAATCTGCTCGCCGCGAAGAGCCGGCTGCCTTCGCCTCAACCCTATGAGCTCCCTGGTGAAGCGATGGAAATCGCTCATGGTCCGATCTGAATCCAGGCCACCCCAGAAGATAAGGGTGTCCGGATGATTGACGGGATCATCGGCCCATTTCTTGTCCTCATAAAACTCCTGGCCCATGAAGATCATCGGGATACCCGGCAGGGTCAGAAGTAATCCGGTCGCGACGCGGGAACGGCTCGTCGCGTACCAGGTTCGCGTATTCCCACCGCCAGCAGCGAGCAACGGGATTCGCTCGGACCTGTCACGATAGACCTCATCGTGGCTTTCCACGCACTGAACCGCTCGCCACGCGTCGCGAAAGCCCGGCGCGCGGATTTGATCGACTACGCCCTGCCAGTCCAGCGGCGCGTCCCTTCCCGCCGCTGCTTGTTTGATAAGGGCACGAATCGCGAGTCGCTGGCCGTCATGCCAGCTTGCATCGAAGTCAGCGCCAGCCTGTTCCATGGGCCGTACGACCGCGGGCTCCGGCCCCCAATACTCCGCGATGTTGATGACAGCAGGATCGCGGCTGCGGATGGTCTGATTGAGATGCTGGCAGAACAGCCACCCGCTGCCGATATTCTCTTGGTCGATCACCGTCACCTGATCGTAGCGAAAGCCGTCGACATGGTATTCGTCGGCAAAGAATGCCGCATTGTCGATCAGGAACTGTCTGACATCACTGTTCCACATCGCGAATACCGGCCCCGTGTGGTCGCGGTCGGAGAAGTAAAGGCTGTCATTCGGGTGCATGCCGGCGGCGCGATCGAAGAAGTAGAGGGACTCAGCCTGGCCGCGGATGTCGCCGGACGCGTGGTTGTAAACCATGTCAAAAATCACGGCGATGTTGTAGTGATGACAGATATCGATCAGGACCTTCAGCTGGTTGATACCGATCTCAAGTATCTCTCGCGTCAGGGGAGACTTCCCCTTCTGGGCAAGCAGGCGATTGGCGAGCGCCAGGTAAGGATCCAGTTCTGCTGAGCTGACGAAGTAGTCCATTTCCGGCGAGAACAGATCAGACCCGTTATAGCCCATGCTGCGCGGCGTGCTGTACTCACCGATCGGTAGCGGTTCGATAGCGTTGATGCCCAAATCGGCCAGGTATTCGATCCGGGCAAGCACGTCGAGGAAAGTGGCGACGCGGTTTGGCAGCCCAAGGCCGTACCAGGTACCGATATGTAGCTGATAGATGATGAGATCGCTGAACTCCGGCATTCGCCAGTTCCAGTCCTGCCAAGGGAAGCTGACCGCCAAGCGGATTATGCAGGAGGGATTCGGCCACTCCCGTGTCAGCTCGCGGGCGTAGGGATCGCGCTTGAAGCCCTCCGAGCCTTCACCCACGATATAGAACTTGTATTTATTCCCGTCAGTCGCGCCGGCGACAAAGCCCGTCCAGCGCCCATCAGGCTGGCGCGTCAATTGTGTGGAATCGTTCCTGAGCCAACCGTTGAAGTCGCCACAGACATAGACGTCCCGGGCACGCGGAGCCCACACGCGAAACGTCGCTCCGCCCGCGGTCAGGTTCGCGCCCATCGGGGTAGTCGGGAAAATATGATCCTGTGAAAGAGCCATGTTTTACCTCCTCCTGACCCTCCGTTACAAACCCAGGCCCTTTCGAATGCTGGAGTCGGCTAGTCGTACCCACCAATCGTGCACAGCGCGAGCGAGTGCAATTGATAGCCTCTTATCAGTGCGATCCCATAGATGAGTGGAGTATCGGCTGACCTGCGGCGCAGTGTTGCCCGCTGTCCAGCGGCGGTGCGATCCAGGAAGCCGGCTGCAGAAAGTCGAGCAAGGCCTGCTGGGTGTCATGCAAGGCCGCCTGGTGTTCCATATCGAGGAAGTGCCCGGCGTTCTTGATGGTATGGAACCGGGACTGAGGGGCATGATTGGCAAAAAGCCGGGCGTCTTCCACCGAGGTGTATTCATCCAATTCGCCGTTGACAAATAGCAGCGGGATTTCGATGGCACCGGCACAGGCGACGTAACAGGTGTCCTGGGTCAGCACCTCATTGACGTGGAAATGCATCTGCAGGTATTCGTGCTCGGCCAGGCTGCTGACATGGCGCTGATTAAAGCGTTTGAACAGCGATGGCAGGTGCTTGCCGATAGTGCTGTTGATCAAGCGCCCGACATTGAGGCGATCGCAGGCCTGGAGAGCGCTCAGGCAGCTTTCCAGGTAATCGCGCATCGGCGTATTGACCCGCGCCGCGAATGAATTGATCACCGCCTTTTCGATTCGTCGCGGCCGCTGAGCGAGTGCCAGCAAGGTAACCGCCCCACCCCAGGAAAACGACAGCACATGGTGCACACAAAAGTGTTCGATCAATTCCAGCAGTATCTGTGCCTCGTCTTCCTTTCGGATCGGTTGATCCTGGGGGTTGTGTAGTCTCGACTGACCGGCATAGGGCTGGTCGTAAAGAACCACATTGAATCGCGGCTGCAGGTAACGCACCGTTTGGGCAAAGGATGCGGTGGTTGTCAGCGAGCCGTTGACCAGAATGATGGTCTTTTCAGCGGCGGTGTTGAGGTAGTGCTCGGTATAAACCTTGTACTTCTTGCAGATCTCGACGATGGCAGTTTTCGGCATCATGTCATTATCTTCCTGGAACACATTGGACTAAACGCACAGCGTGAGCAATTGCTCACAGGGCCATATCGCAGAAAGCAGGACACGTGGACCTGACAATGAAGTGCCAGGCAAACACATTAATAACTTCAGGCGATTTTCATGCGTCAACACAGCCCCCTCGCCGGTTTAACCTGGCAGCAAGTGCAAGCAACGACAGTGCGAGGGCGCCTGGATGATCATCGCGACTATTGAGTCACTAACTGACCATTGATTCAGAGTTAAGCAGGGATTTTCCCGTCTGCAAGATCGCGGACGGGTTGTTCCGTCTGACCGTGAGCGTTGAACTGGCTCAGCTCCCGGAGCTTCGATGCCGATGCAGAGACCTCGTCGGGCTTGCAGTTTTCGAGGTCATCACTCGCAGAACCGTTTTAAAGACTGCGACCGTTGTTTTCTCCGGTCGCAAAAAAAACCGCCCGAAGGCGGCTTGATACGTGGGGCTGATTAAGTCCCGTCTTTCGAGAACGACTTTATATTCATAAACGCGATTGCGGCCCAGAATTCAGAAGGGTCGACTACCGCGTCATCGGACCTTCTTTGGTGTCAGCAGAATGGGCAAATGGATTCATGGAACAGGCGACTGAGGTCGCCGAATCCAGACCTGCTTTTATTGATTTATCGAAGCCGCCGGCGAGCATGGCTTCGAGGCCCGCAGCCGTGACGCCGCGGTAGCTGATGAGCGCCTGCAAGAGTTCGTCGACGGAGTGTCCATTGCCGATCAGCTGGCTGGCATCCACCACTACGGCGCTCACTGCACGCTGGGCAATGGCGGGAGGCAAGCCACTGCTCAAGGCGTGTTCGAGCATGCTGCGAGCCAGCAGCGCCGGGTAAGCCGGTCCCGTTCCGACCAGTGCCGTCAGGTAGTTCAAATGGTTTTCGGTGAGGACTTCATCGGCGCTGCCGAAGGTTTCGAACAGCCTGCGGGCGAAGGCTTTCTGCTCGTCAGTGACACCCTTTGCTGCCAACCAGGGCGTATAGGATTTGCCGATTTCTGCCGCGGCATTGGGCATGGCGCGAATCACCTGCCGACTGCCCGTACGCTGCACCACGTCGTCCAGGGTCACGCCGGCCATCAAGGAAATCACCAGCCTGTTTTCAGCGAAAATCTCCACGTCGGCAAATTGTTCCGGGCGTACCGATACGATGACCACATCACAACGCTCCACCAGCTCCTGGTTGTTGCGCGTGACGGTTACTTGCGGCCACTTTTCACTCGGTAACGGATTGCTTGCAGAACGGTTCGACAGCACCAACGCGCCGGGCTTTATAAACGCCTTGTCGAGCATTGCCAGGGCTATCGAGCGGCCAAGCCATCCCGATCCACCGATAATGCCTATCGTGGGTTCGTTGATCATTTGAACCTGCCTTGGTCAGTCAGAAGTCGCGGTCAGTCAGGGGTAGATGAAACCTCATCCACCAGATGGCCATGGCGGGAGTAGACGCGTTGCAGCGACCCTCTCCAGCCAGTTTCTACGGCTTTTGTTTGTTCGTTCATGGCTCGATCCTAGCCGGTCACCAGAAGCCACGCAAGCAAAATGTACACCTGTGTCTATAATATTGACACAGGTGTATATTTCACCCTGACGTAATTTCAACTCAGGTCCTCGCCCTCTCCCGTGGACTGCTCCCCCTCTCACGTCTTCTCGCGCGGCGGTGATTTATGCCACGGATAGCCCTTAGCGCTGAGTTGAAAGGCGTAATCGAATAGACGCTTCATGTACTCGCCATCGAATTTCTGATTGCGAGGAAAGTAGAAGTCGGAGCCGATGTACGCAAGATTGAAGTCCGCCTCATCCTGCAGCGCAATACGGTAAATTCGATCCAGGTCGCTGATCCCCTGAGTTTGAATCAATGCACTGATGGCTCGACCGCCGATGTTCAACGTACGGCGCTTGGTCCCGGACCATTGCGGCTCCAGTCTCCCATTGCGAATGACATAGAAATGACGTCCATGTCGATAAGATGTTCCGTGGACTTGATTCAGCGCCATCACGGTGCCAGGTGGGTAAAGGAACACCTGAGTGATGACCCCTCCGTCCACGTGCATTTCCTGAAACTGATGGCCGTCAACCTCGACATCGATCATGACCGGTGAGACTGCGCCGGGAATACTCATCGACGCGACCATGATGTTGCGAAAGAGCTCGAGCGCTCCCGGTGCTTGACTGGAGGCAATAGCCCCCATGTTCCAAGTGACTGGCCGCGCTGAATCAAGGTCGGTTGTGCCGATCATCAGCAGCCGTCCATTTGCGTATTCCGACGCGATCGCCGCAAGCACCTCGGGAGTGACGTACTTTGCAATGAGCCGCGACAGTGGCTTGCTGTTCGCCATACCGTCGCTGGCAAGACGGGTCAGGACATTTCGCGAATGGAAAAAGTCTTTTGGACCGATTGCGTTGGAGATACCCAGAATGACGCTGTCGTACCGGGGCCCCAGGTAAGCGAAAGGGGCGACCAGGGCCCCAGCGCTGATGCCCGTGACGACTTTGAACATAGGTCGAGTCCCATGCAGGGTCCATCCCGCAATAAGTCCCGCCGCAAATGTGCCTGCGTCGCCGCCACCTGAAACGGCCAGCATACTTGCCAACGGCAGGATGTCGTTTGGCTTCCCTGCTCTGACGAGCGCCTCGCGCTCGCGAATGTTGGCCTGACTTGCATCCTGGATGAACGAAGTCAGATCCAGGTCTAGCCAGTAGCGAGCACTTGGAATGCCAGGGATGAGCGCTTTTTCCGTTAAAGCTGGCGGCACAGCGTCACGGCGTTGCAGGCACCCTTGCAGCAACATGTTCAGAGTTGAGGCACTTGGTCTGAGTAGGAATGGTTTCAAAGCGCCTCCCCCGGCCCCTGCAGTCGACAGCGAAAGCGCTTATCGGTATTCGGTGAAATGTCCTTACCCGTGGTGCCCGAGATGGCGACACGTTATTCGAACGTCCAGTCGCTCATTTTGCGCTCCTTTTACATGATAAAAAACTCGTTGTCCGCGTCACAGATCGTTTCGGTATAACCGTCCACTATCTCTCTTAAGCGCCTGATCGCAGCTACGGCATCATCGCCGATGATAATTGCCCGAACGACCAACAAGCTGACAACTGTACTCACTCGCACCCAGGGCTTCGTATCACCATGCTTGACCCGCACGAACGGCCGGCCATTGGCTCCAAGAGGGATTTAAGCTCACGGGACGACTCGAGGGTGATTCAACGCGCAGGGAGGTTCATTACCTGACCGATTACCTGCATATGGGCATGCAGCAGATGGGGTTCGTCATGTCGGCCATCGGTTTCGGTGGTTTCTGCGGCATGGTGGTGATGCCCACCCTCTCCGACCGTCTGGGACGCAAACCTGTGGCACTGCTTTCTTGCCTCGCCACAGGATTGGCGCTGTGGCTGATGATTCAAACCGGTGCCGAACCGGTGAAACTGTTCTTGTTGCTCTTCGCGACCACTTTTTTCAACTTCAGCATGATCTGCATGACCGTGGGCCCGCTCACCAGCGAGTCAGTGCCGCCGGCTCTGGTCTCCACTGCCACTGGCCTGGTCGTCGGCATTGGGGAAGTGTTCGGTGGCGGTGTTGCGCCAGCGCTGGCTGGCTACATTGCCCAACACCACGGTATCGAAAACACCCTCTACCTGGCCCTGAGTGGCGCGGTCCTGGGCCTGGTCGTTGCGTTGTTCCTGCGCGAAACGGTGCCTCACCGCGTCCTGTTGAAAAGCAAAGTCAAAGAGGAAGCTGCATAGTCGGGCTACGTCTTTCCCCGAGTCAAAAGCAAACCACAGTGAAAGGCAGCGGCCACAAGCCGCTGCCTTCTTATCTGGACAAGCGCTAAAAGGAATGAAGGCCGGCCTGGTCCAGACTGTCGAAACCCCTGAACTTAAGCGCTGC
This sequence comes from Pseudomonas fluorescens, assembly GCF_902497875.1. Classification (GTDB taxonomy): domain Bacteria; phylum Pseudomonadota; class Gammaproteobacteria; order Pseudomonadales; family Pseudomonadaceae; genus Aquipseudomonas; species Aquipseudomonas fluorescens_BR. The sequence continues at coordinate 19,816 of NZ_CABVHY010000050.1, read as the reverse complement.
TCCCGCAACGGAAAACTTTGTCGTTGCTCTGTTGCAAAACCAGCAGGAAAACCCGGAACCGGATAAGGATTCCCGGTTTTCCTGGCGCGACGATTGACCAACAGATAAACGCTTTTGCTGCACCAAACACCCCTCTCGCGCCACCAGCACAGTGTCCATAACGACCCGCATGTCCATCAGCCAGATGGCGAGCCGGATCGAATCAATGCAGTCTGTTCCTATTCGTTTACCGGTTCCGAGTGCGGTTAAAAGAACGCCTGCAGGCCGGTCTGAGCACGGCCGAGGATCAGCGCGTGGACGTCGTGGGTGCCTTCGTAGGTGTTGACCACTTCCAGGTTGACCAGGTGACGGGCTACGCCGAACTCGTCGCTGATGCCGTTGCCGCCGAGCATGTCGCGGGCCAGACGGGCGATATCCAGTGACTTGCCGCAGCTGTTGCGCTTCATGATCGAGGTGATTTCCACCGCTGCCGTGCCTTCATCCTTCATCCGTCCCAGGCGCAGGCAGCCCTGCAAGGCCAGGGTGATCTCGGTCTGCATGTCGGCCAGCTTTTTCTGGATCAGTTGGGTCTGTGCCAAGGGGCGGCCGAACTGTTTGCGATCCAGGCAGTACTGGCGTGCGGTGTGCCAGCAATCTTCAGCAGCACCCAAGGCGCCCCAGCTGATGCCGTAACGGGCGGAGTTGAGGCAGGTGAACGGACCTTTGAGACCGCGCACATCCGGGAAGGCGTTTTCTTCCGGGCAGAACACGTTGTCCATGACAATTTCGCCAGTGATCGACGCACGCAGGCCGACCTTGCCGTGAATCGTCGGAGCACTCAGGCCCTGCCAGCCTTTTTCCAGGACGAAGCCGCGAATCTCACCGGCATCGTCCTTCGCCCAGACCACAAATACGTCGGCAATCGGGCTGTTGGTGATCCACATCTTGGCGCCGGTCAGGCGGTAGCCGCCGTCGACCTTTTTCGCCCGGCTAATCATCGAGCCCGGGTCGGAGCCATGGTCGGGTTCGGTGAGGCCGAAGCAGCCGATGTATTCGCCGCTGGAGAGCTTGGGAAGATATTTCTGCTTGGTGGCTTCGTTGCCGAACTCGTTGATCGGCACCATCACCAGCGACGACTGCACGCTCATCATCGAGCGGTAACCGGAGTCGATACGTTCAACTTCACGGGCGATCAGCCCGTAGCACACATAGTTCAGGCCACTGCCGCCGTAGGCTTCAGGAATGGTTGCGCCAAGCAGGCCGGTTTCGCCCATCTCGCGAAAGATCGCAGGATCGGTTTTCTCCTGGCGAAAGGCTTCGAGCACACGTGGCGCCAGCTTGTCGGCGGCGAACTGTTGGGCGCTATCGCGCACCATGCGCTCCACTTCAGTCAGTTGCTGATCGAGCAGCAGCGGGTCGATCCAGTTGAAGCTTGCCTTGTTGGCCATGGGTGTTTCTCCAAATTCAGGTGGGGTGGATGCTTTATTCAGTCGAGGCGTTCGATGACGCAGGCGATGCCCTGGCCGAGGCCGATGCACAGGCTGACCAGCGCATATCGGCCGCCACTGCGCTCCAGCTGGCGCACCGCGCTGTAAGCCAGGCGCGCACCCGAGGCACCCAGGGGATGGCCAATCGCAATGGCCCCACCATTGGGGTTCAGGCGCGGATCATCAAAGGCCAGGCCAAGTTGCTTGGCGCAGCCGAGCACCTGCGCGGCAAAGGCCTCGTTGATTTCGATCAGGTCCATGTCGGTCAGGCTCAACCTGGCGCGTTGCAGTGCCTTGGCAATCGCTGGCACCGGACCGAGACCCATCAGGCGCGGCTCGACACCGGCGATGGCACCGGCGAGGATTCGCGCGCGCGGTTTCAGCCCGTACCGCTCGCCAATGGCCTGCGAGCCAATCAACAACGCGGCCGCACCGTCATTCACCCCCGAGGCATTGCCGGCGGTGACCACGCCGCCTTCGAACAACGGGCGCAGGCGCGACAAGCTGGCGAAATCGCTCTCGGGGCGCGGATGTTCATCGCGCTCGACCAGCCTGGGCGGTTGCTTGCGGCCTTGTGGCACTTCGATGGGCAGGATTTCGCCCGCATGGAAACCGTCCTGCACCGCCGCCTCGAACAGCGCCTGGCTGCGTGCCGCATAGGTATCGGCTTGCTCGCGACTGATACCCAACTCGCGGGCGACGTTATCGGCAGTCTGCGGCATCGAATCGGCACCGAACTCGGCTTCCACCCGCGGATTGGGGAAGCGCGCGCCGATGGTGCTGTCAAAGGCGTGGAAATCCCGCGAGTAAGCACTTTGCGCCTTGGCGATGACGAAGGGCGCACGGCTCATGCTCTCCGCACCGCCAGCAATAAACAGTTCGCCTTCACCGACTTGCACGGCACGGGCGGCGTCGAGCACTGATGCCAGCCCCGAACCACACAGGCGATTAACGGTCAGGCCGCCAACCGCCGGTGGCAGTCCCGCCAGCAAGGCCGCGTGGCGACCCAGGTTGCGCGCATCCTCGCCGGCCTGGTTGGTGCAGCCGACAATCAGGTCTTCGTAGTCTTGCGCGGCGAACGGGTTACGCGCCACCAGGGCGCGAACCACCGCGGCCAGCAGGTCATCGGGGCGCACACTGGCCAGGACGCCGGCGTGGCGGCCAAAGGGCGAACGCAGACCATCGTAAATGTAGGCAGTCATGCTTATTCCTCGGGAGTGGTCAGGGGCAGGCCGAGCTGTACGCGGCGACGCAGCCAGGGGCTGAGCCGATAGCGCGGTTCCTGATAGAGGTGGTGCAGTTGGTGCAGGATCTGCTCGATCTTCATCGCCCCGTAGTGGTCACCGAAGCCCAGCGGGCCGTGGGGGTAACCCAGCGCCAGCTGTACCGCACGATCCAGGGTGACTGGATCGACGATACGCCGCTGAGCGATTTCGCAGCCCAGGTTGACGATACTGGCCAGCACACGCTGGGCGATGAAACCGGGCGAGTCGTTGATCACCTCCACCGGTACGCCATCCGCGCCCAACGCCTGCCGCGCCTGCGCCAGCACGGCGGGATCCAGCCCCGGCTGACGCATCAGCACTCGGCGCAGGTCGAAACCGGCAAAGGTTTCCAGCGCCAGGCTGCGGGCGACAGGCAGTTGTTTGCGGGCGATCACGCTGCTGGCATCTTCACCCAGCGGCGTGACCAGGCAGATAGCCTTCGGGCTGGGCTGTTGACCCTGCTCCAGCACCGCACCGGCACTCGCCAACACGGCGGCGACCTTGTCGCGCATCGCCTCATCACGGCAGTCCAGCCAGAACGGCCGATCGACCACCACCTGTGGCAGCTCGACCCGGGTGTCCTCGACCACACGGCCGTCCTGGTAGCGATAGAAGCCCTGCCCGGTCTTGCGCCCCAGCAAGCCAGCGGCAAGGCGCGTGGGCACCAGCGCTGAAGGGGTGTAGCGCGGATCCTGGTAGAACTGCTGGTGAATCGACTCCATCACCGCATGGGAAATGTCCAGGCCGACCAGGTCGAACAGCTCGAACGGGCCCATGCGAAAGCCCAGGCAGTCCTTGAGAATGCGGTCTATCTGTGCGGGAGTGGCGATCCCTTCGGCGAGGATGCGCAGCGCTTCCGGTCCGTAGGCCCGGCCGGCGTGGTTGACCAGGAACCCGGGAGAATCCGGCGTCACCGCGGCGAAATGCCCGGCGTGTTGCGCCAGCGCCGACAGCCGCTCGATCACCTGCGGGTCGGTGCGCTCACCGCGCACCACCTCGACGATCTTCATCAGCGTGACCGGGTTGAAGAAGTGAAAGCCGGCGACCCGCTGCGGATATTCACAAGCGCTGGCGATCAGGGTGATCGACAGCGACGAGGTGTTGCTCGCCAGCACCGCGTCGCGGCTGACCAGTTTTTCCAGTTCACGGAACAGGTTCTGCTTGGCGTCGAGATTCTCGACAATGGCCTCGATCAGCAGGTCGCAGCCGGCCAGTTCCTGCAGAGTGTGCGCCGCACGCATGCGCTGCAGGGTGCCGGCCAGTGCTTCGGCGCTGATCTTGCCCTTGGCCGCGGCACGCTCTAGCAGGTCACGGTTCTGCATAAGGGCTTGTTCGATCGCTTCGCCGCGGCTGTCGTGCAGCAGCACCTCGACACCGGCGCTGGCGAACAACTGCGCAATACCACGACCCATGGCCCCACTGCCAATCACACCGATCTGTTTAAACGTGGTCATAAGAACTCCTCAGAGAGCGTGTTCCAGCTCGGGAACAGCCTCGAACAGATCAGCCACCAGACCGTAATCAGCCACCTGGAAGATCGGTGCTTCTTCGTCCTTGTTGATCGCGACGATCACCTTGGAGTCTTTCATGCCGGCCAGGTGCTGGATCGCGCCGGAGATACCGACGGCGATGTACAGCTGAGGGGCGACGATCTTGCCGGTCTGACCGACCTGCATGTCGTTGGGTACGAAACCGGCATCGACCGCGGCGCGCGAGGCACCCACGCCAGCGCCGAGCTTGTCGGCCAGGGCGTAGAGGTGCTTGAAGTTGTCGCCGTTCTGCATGCCGCGGCCGCCGGAAACGACGATCCTGGCAGCGGTCAGTTCTGGACGATCGGACTTGGCCAGCGCTTCATCATCGAAGCGGGATTTTCCAGATTCGTAAACGGTTGTCACCGCTTCGATGACCGCCGAACCACCCACAGCGGCCACCGGGTCGAAACCGGTAGCCCGCACGGTGATCACTTTGATCGAGGCGTTTGATTGCACGGTAGCGATGGCGTTACCGGCGTAGATCGGACGCTTGAAGGTGTCAGCGCTTTGCACCGAGATGATCTCGGAGATCTGATCAACATCAAGCTGCGCTGCAACGCGTGGCAGGATGTTTTTGCCGTTGGAGGTGGCAGCAGCCAGGATGTGGCTGTAAATCGTGCTCTGCTCGATGACCAGATTCGCGACTAACGGGGCAACGTTTTCGGGTAGCAGATGGCCGTAGGCGGCGTTGTCGGCCACCAGCACTTTGGCCACACCAGCAATCTTTGCCGCGGCTTCAGCCACCGCGCCAACATTTTGGCCAGCCACCAACACGTGAATGTCGCCACCGATTTTCACGGCCGCAGCTACGGTGTTCAGCGTGGCCGGAGCCAGGATTTTGTTGTCGTGCTCAGCGATTACCAGAATAGTCATTTCAAATCACCTTCGCTTCGTTCTTCAGTTTCTCGACCAGTTCAGCCACCGACTTGACCTTGATACCCGCGCTGCGTGCAGCCGGCGCTTCGACTTTCAGGGTCTTGGTGGTGGAGGCGGTGGAAACGCCCAACGCGTGCGCAGTCACTACTTCGAGAGGCTTCTTCTTGGCCTTCATGATGTTCGGCAACGAGGCGTAGCGCGGCTCGTTCAAACGCAGGTCGGTGGTGACGATGGCGGGTAGTTTCAGGGCAACCGTCTGCCCGCCGCCGTCGACTTCGCGAGTCACGGTAACGCTGTCGCCGCTGACTTCGACGTTCGAGGCGAAGGTGCCCTGACCGTAGCCGGTCAGTGCAGCCAGCATCTGGCCGGTCTGGTTGTTGTCGCTGTCGATGGCCTGTTTGCCAAGGATCACCAGCTGCGGTTGCTCCTTGTCGACTACAGCCTTGAGCAGCTTGGCCACGGCCAGGGAGTTCAGCTCATCGCTGGCCTCGACCAGAATCGCGCGATCGGCCCCCAGCGCCAGAGCGGTACGTAGCTGCTCTTGAGCAGTAGACGGACCAATGGAGACGACGACGATTTCAGTCGCAATACCTTGCTCTTTCAGGCGTACGGCTTCTTCCACGGCGATTTCGCAGAACGGGTTCATCGACATCTTGACGTTAACGAGGTCGACGCCGGAGTTGTCCGCTTTGACGCGAACCTTGACGTTGAAGTCGACCACGCGTTTTACCGCGACCAGTACTTTCATGATCTGTTCCTGTATGAGTCAGCCAGCGCAGTGCCTGGCCCTAGCAAGCAGTGAGTGTTCAGGCGCTGTGCAGCAAATCGGCATAGGCCTGCAGATGATGGTCGTCATCGCCCAGCTGGTGGCTGAGCATGACCAGACGCTTGGCATGGTGGGCCAGGTTGTATTCCCAGGTCATGCCGATGCCGCCGTGCAGTTGGATGGCTTGCTCGGCGACGAAACGGGCTGCGCGAGTGACGATGAACTTGGCGGCGGCCAGGCGGCGACTGCGCTCCTCGCTGTCGGCCTCGTCGGCTATACAGGCAGCCAGAATGGCCATGGAGGTCGCCAGTTCCACCTCGCCGCGCATATCGGCCATGCGATGCTGCAGCGCCTGGAATTTACCGATCGGCGCGTTGAACTGCTGACGGGTTTTCAGGTAATCCAGGGTAAGGCTGAAGGCTTCCTGCATATTGCCAATGGCCTCGGCGCACTGTGCGGCAATCGCCCTACCCTGCTGGTAACGCAATGCCCCTAGCGCCTGGCCGGCACAACCCAGCAGGTGTTTGTGGCTGAGCACGACCCCGTCCAGGTACAGGTCGCAGGCGCGTGGGCCATCGATGCACGGGTAATCACGGCGGCGCACACCCGCAGCCTGCGGATCGAGCAGAAACAGGCTGATGCCGGCCTCATCCAGAGCGCTGCCAGCGGTACGCGCCGAGACCAGAATCAGTCCGGCGCTGTGGCCGCCGATAACCGCGCACTTATGCCCAGTCAAACGCCAGCCACCGTCAACGGCTTCGGCACGGCTCTGCACATCATGCAGCTGATAGTGGCTCTGGCTTTCTTCCAGAGCCACCGCGAGTTGCAGCTCACCGGTTGCCACTTGAGGTAACCACTCGGCACGCTGCGTCGGACTACCCAGTTGTTGGAGCAGCCCGGCCGCGTGAATTTGTGACTGCAAATAGGGTTCCAGGCACAGGTTACGGCCCAGTTCGGTCATCACCAGCATGCTGTCCACGCCACTGCCGCCGAAGCCGTCATATTCCTCGGCCAGTGGCACCGCGCTGAGACCCAGCTCACCGAGCTGGTTCCAGAACTCACGGCTAAACCCGAGCTCGCTGCGGTAAAACTGCTCGCGCTGTTCAAAGCTGTAACTGTCGCGCGCCAAACGGGCCACGGTGTCTTGCAGCATGTGCTGCTCTTCGCTGAGATTGAAGTCCATGGGGGTGCCTCCTTAGAGCTCAAGAATCATCTTGGCAATGATGTTCTTCTGGATTTCGTTGGAGCCGCCATAGATGGACAGCTTGCGCAGGTTGAAATACTGGCCGGCCGCAGCGGCGCTGTAGTCGGTGTGCAACAGCTCACCGGGATAGGCGTAGTCCAGCTCTTCTTCGGCGAAAGGCAGGGCATGCACGCCCAGCACTTTGCGCAGCAGGTGGCTGATAGCCTGGCGAATTTCCGAGCCCTTGATCTTCAGGATCGAGCTTTCCGCTCCCGGCATACCACCACCCTGAACGGCCGCGAGGATGCGCAGGGTGCTCATCTCGATGGCCATCAGCTGCATTTCCACTTCGGCAATCTGTACCCGCAACAGCGGGTCTTCCAGTAGCGGGCGGCCGTTACGCAATTCCTGCGTTGCGACCCTTTTCAGCTGCGCCAGCGCCGCCTTGGACTGGGCGATGCCCGCCTGACCGGTGCGCTCATGGGTCAACAGGAACTTGGCGCAGGTCCAGCCCTTGTTCTCTTCACCCACCAGATTGGCGACTGGCACTCGCACGTTGTCGAAGAACACTTCGTTGACTTCGTGCTCGCCCTCCAGGGTGATGATCGGCCGCACCGTGATGCCTGGCGTCGCCATATCGATCAACAGGAACGAAATACCGCGCTGCTGCTGGGCTTGTGGGTCGGTGCGCACCAGGCAGAAAATCATGTTGGCGTGCTGACCGAGGGTGGTCCAGGTTTTCTGGCCATTCACCACGTAGTGGTCGCGGTCAAGCACGGCGCGGGTCTTCAGGCTGGCGAGGTCGGAACCGGCTCCCGGCTCGGAGTAACCCTGGCACCACCAGTCATCGCCCGACAGGATGCGCGGCAGGTACCAGGCCTTTTGTGCCTCGCTGCCGAATTTCATGATCACCGGGGCAACCATGTTGCCCCCGAAGGAGATCAGCCGCGGCGCACCGAAGGCGGCGCACTCCTCCTCGAAGATGTGCCGCTGCACCACGCTCCAGCCGGTGCCACCGTGCTCTACCGGCCAATTGGCGGCGTACCAGCCGCGCCTGGCCAGAACCCGTTGCCAGCGCAGGTGGTCTTCTTTACCAAGATGCTTGCCGAGACCCACTTTGGCGGCGATGTCGTCAGGTACGGCCACGCTGAGGAAGCTGCGTACCTCATCGCGAAACTCGAGTTCGGCCGGGGTGTAGTTAATGTCCATGCAAAGTCCTCGATGGTGTGGGGCCAGCATCAGGCTGGCCGGCCGCAAGCGGCCTGTTCAGCCTTGCTGATCCTGCTCGGCGAAAGTCTTGCCTTCGGCGACCAGGCGTTCCAGCAGAGGAGCCGGTTTCCAATGCTCGCCGTGCTGCTGATGAAACTCACGGAGTTGCTGCAGTACGGCTGGCAGGCCGATCTGATCGGCCAGAAACATCGGCCCGCCACGATGGGCCGGGAAGCCATAACCCGTCAGGAAAATCACATCGATGTCACTGGCGCGTTGGGCGATGTCCTCTTCGAGAATCCGCGCGCCTTCGTTAATCAACGCGTAGATCGGTCGCTGCCAGAGGCGCTGTGGAGCGCTCTCGAGCTTGACCGCGAGTGACGGTTCGCCAACCACCGCGTCGAGCTTCAGGCCGGACCTCTCGAGCAGGGCGAAGGGGCTCGTCGCCATGCCGAACTCACGCAACGCAGCGTCCACCTGCGCCACACTGGCCCCCTCCTCCACCAGCAACTCGGCCTCGCGGATATAGTGCAAGGCCATGCGATTGCCGACGGTAACCGACGCATCACGATCGACGACTTTAGCCGCCTGACGCTCAGCGAAAAATGTGTGGATCAGCGCGGCGCGCTGCGGCGACTCCATACACTCCAGAAACAGCGCACGCTCGCGCTGCAGACCTTCGCTCAGTGGCAGCGCGGTCGCCGCTTCGATTGCGGCAATACAGCGCAGCGGCGAGAACAAACCGGGCTGGCTACGTTGCACCTCTGCGCGCTTGGCCATCAGCAGTTCGGCATTGCTGCTGCCGACAGCCGCTGGCACCCTGGCCTGGCCACTCCGTCGCGGCTGCGCGCCTTGCGCCAGTAACTGCGCGGCGTAAGCCAGGCCGGCGGCCAACGGCTCACCGTCATACAGTTCATCGACGATGCCGCTACGCATGGCCTCGAGCGCGCTGATCGGCTCTCCGCCCACGATCATCTCCAGTGCCCGTGCCACACCGGCCAGGCGCGGCAAACGCTGGGTACCACCGGCACCCGGCAACAAACCGAGCTTGACCTCTGGCAGTCCGACTTTCGCGGTGTCCTGAATGATGCGGTAATGACAGGCCAGCGCCACTTCAAGACCGCCGCCCAACACCGAGCCATGCAGCACCGCCAGCGACGGCTTGTTGAAGCTTTCCAGGGATCGGGTCACGTCCGGCAGGATCGGCGCTTGCGGCGGTTTGCCAAACTCGCGGATATCGGCACCGGCAATAAAGGTTCTACCCGCGCAATACAGCAGCACCAGCTTGACCTCGGGATCCTGCTCGGCGGCATTGAACGCTGCCAGCAGGTGCGCGCGCACGCTCTGGCCAAGGGCATTGACCGGCGGATTATCGATGCGCACAACAGCTATCACCCCTTCACGGGACCACTGCACGGGAGAAGACATCGGGTGACTCCTGCAGGCTTTTGCCTGCTTTTATTGTTGTTTTGGCCGGGTAAAAAAACGCTTAACGGTGTTTCCAGAGGGGTTTTCGCTTTTGCACGAAGGCCTGCATGCCTTCCTTTTGATCTTCGCTGGCGAAGCATGCGTGCAGCAGGCGCCGCTCGAAATGCACGCCCTCGGCCAAGCTGGTTTCGAAGGCGCGATTGACCGCTTCTTTATTGAGTTTGACCGCCATCGACGATTGCTCGGCTATCTGCCGGGCGATCTGCAGTGCTTCGTCGAGCAGGCTCGCCGCCGGCACCACGCGGCTGACCAGCCCACTACGTTCGGCTTCCGCCGCGTCGATCATGCGTCCGGTCAGGCACATATCCATGGCTTTGGCCTTGCCCACCGCGCGAGCCAGGCGCTGGGTACCACCGGCGCCCGGCAGCGTGCCGATTTTCACTTCCGGCTGACCAAAACGGGCGTTGTCGGCGGCAATGATCAGGTCGCACATCATCGCCAGCTCGCAACCACCACCCAGAGCCAGCCCGGACACTGCGGCGATCACCGGCTTGCGGCAGCGAGTCACCTCCTCCCAGTTGGCCGTCACGAAGTTGTCCAGATAGACGTCGGCGAACCCCTTGAACTGCAACTCGACGATATCGGCACCCGCGGCGAAGACCTTTTCGTTACCGGTAATCACCATGGCACGAATGCCGTCGTCGCGTTCGAAGGCACGCAGCGCCTCGCCCAGTTCACTCATTAGCGCGTCACTCAACGCATTGTGCATCGCGGGTCGATTGAGTCGGATCAGACCGACGCTCTCATGACGCTCCACCAGAATATTGTCGTAGGGCATGACATTCACCATCGCTGTTTGACTGCGGCACGCCGCATGAATCGAATCCGCCGCACGGCTGCGAACACTTGAGATCGAGTCTATCCACATAAAAAATTAAAGACAACATGTTGACATAATAAAAAATGAGCGAGTATCTTCAGCTCCATCGGAAAGCCAAAGCTTTCGCCGGAAATAATAACAAACCTCCGTATAGCTGGTGCTAACAATGACTATAAAGACGAACATGCAGCCAGAGCGACGTTCCGCCATGCTTGAGTCAGGCGCATGGAATGACAAGATCATTACAGATTATCTCGATCAAGCGGTATCCAGCGTTCCCGACTCGGCAGCGCTGATTGCCTATCGGGTGAGCGAGGATGAACGCCGCGTCCTCAGCTACCGCGAACTGGATGGCCTGGTTACCCGTATGGCTGCAGGTTTGGCCGCACTGGGCGTCAACAAGTCCGATGTGGTGTCCTGCCAGTTGCCCAACTGGTGGCAGGTAACTGCTCTGCACCTGGCTTGTGTGCGTATCGGTGCCATCCTCAACCCGCTGATGCCGATTTTCCGTGAGCGCGAGCTGGCCTTCATGCTCGGTCACGCACAGAGCCGGGTACTGGTGATCCCGCACAGCTTCCGTGGCTTCGATTACCCGGCGATGGTGCAGGGGATGCGCAACGAACTGCCCGATCTTGCGCACGTGTTGGTGATTGGTGGCGACCACAGCAATAACTGCTTCGAGCAAGTCCTGCTGCAACGCGCCTGGGAGGAAGAGGTCGACACCCAGGCGTTGTTTGCCGAACGCCGCCTGGCTGGTGACGATGTGGTGCAGCTGCTATACACCTCCGGCACTACCGGTGAGCCGAAGGGTGTACTGCACACCTCCAACACCCTGTTCAGCAACGTACGTCCCTATGCCGAACGCTTGCAGCTGGGCCCTGACGATATCGTTTTCATGGCTTCGCCAATCGCGCACCAGACAGGTTTCCTCTACGGCCTGATGATGCCGATTTACCTGAAGAGCACGGCGGTTCTGCAAGACATCTGGGACGCGCGCTTCGCGGTCAAGGTGATCAACGCCGAGCGGCCGACCTTCACCATGGCCTCGACCCCGTTCCTGGCCGATCTGATCGATATTGCCCCCGAGCACCGCGAAGAACTGTCATCGCTGCGTATTTTTGTTGCCGCCGGGGCCCCTATCCCCAGCGCCCTGGTGGAAAAAGCCAGTACTGCAGTCAATGCCAAGGTCATTTCTGCCTGGGGCATGACCGAGAGCGGCGCGGTGACCATGACCCGCTTGCACGACGATGCCGAGCGCGCCATTCATACCGACGGACTGGCCCTGCCATTTACCCAGGTGATGGTCGCCGACGAGCACGGCAATGAAGTGCCCCGCGGCACAGAAGACAACTTGTTGATGCGCGGCGCCAGCGTGTTCGTCGGCTATCTCAAGCGTCCCGAACTTTATGGCGTGGATGACCATGGCTGGTTTGCCACCGGCGACCTGGCACGCATGGACGAACAGGGCTACATCCGCATCACCGGACGCACCAAGGATGTGGTGATCCGCGGCGGCGAGAACATCCCCGTGGTGGAGATCGAGAACCTGCTCTACAAGCACCCGGCGATTTGCGCCGTGGCGCTGGTTGGCTGCCCGGATCCACGCCTGGGCGAGCGCCTGTGCGCCTATGTGACCCTGCATGACGGTTACTCCAGCCTGAGCCTGGAGGAAGTGGTGAGCTTCCTCCTCCAACAGCGCCTGACCAAAAACTACCTGCCCGAATACCTGGAAGTGCTGCCGGCCTTGCCGCGCACCCCTTCCGGAAAGATCCAGAAATTCAAACTGCGCGAACAGGCCGCGGATATCCGCCTGGACTCAGCCAAGCGCTGATGACTGGCAATTCAATTAAAACACTATGAGGACTGCTGCATGAAAGGTCTTACTGGAAAAACCGTAATCATCACCGGTGGTGGCGGCGGCATTGGTCGTGCCGTATGTCAGCGCTTTGCCGCTGAAGGCTGCCTGGTTGCGGTGCTGGATCGTGACGGCGCCGCCGCCCAGACCACCGTCGATCTGATTACACAAGCCGATGGCAAGGCTAAAGCCTACGCCGCCGACATCACCGATTACGCCGCCATCGTCGAGACCGTGGCAGCCATCGAAAACGACCTTGGCGTACCGACGGTACTGGTTAACAACGCCGGCTTCGACCGCTTCATGCCCTTCCTCAAGACTGAGCCGGCCATGTGGCAACAGTTGATCTCGATCAACCTGACCGGTGCGCTGAACATGCACCACGTCGTCCTGCCGAAGATGCTTGAAGCCGGTGGTGGCAAGGTCATCAATGTGGCTTCCGACGCCGCTCGCGTCGGTTCCTCTGGCGAAGCCGTGTACGCCGCCTGCAAGGCAGGCCTGGTGGGTCTGTCCAAGACCCTGGCGCGCGAACTGGCAACCAAGAACATCAACTTCAATGTGGTCTGCCCGGGCCCGACCGATACCGCCCTGCTGAAAAGCGTAGCGGCGACCTCGAGCAACCCGGAGAAGCTGATGGAAGCCTTCAAGAACGCCGTTCCGATGCGCCGCCTCGGCCAGCCGGAAGACTACCCGGGCATCATCGCTCTGCTCGCCAGCGACGACGCCAACTTCATCACCGGGCAGGTTATTTCCGTGTCCGGCGGCCTGACCATGGCCGGCTAACCAGGAGAACTTCCATGATTTACGAAGACATTCTATACACCGAAGTCGAGGGTGTTGCGACCATCACCATCAACCGTCCGGATCGCTACAACGCCTTCCGCGGCCAGACCTGCATGGAGCTGATCCACGCCTTCAACCGCGCGGGCTGGAACAAGGAAGTCGGCGTCATCGTGTTCACCGGCGCTGGCGATAAAGCCTTCTGCACCGGCGGTGATCAGGGCGCCCATGAAGGTCAGTACGACGGCCGCGGCCTGATCGGTCTACCGGTAGAGGAATTGCAGGGCCTGATCCGCGAAGTACCCAAGCCGGTGATCGCCCGGGTCAACGGCTTCGCCATCGGTGGCGGTCATGTACTGCACGTGGTCTGCGACCTGAGCATCGCTTCCGACAAGGCCATCTTCGGCCAGGTCGGCCCGAAAGTCGGCTCGGTTGATCCGGGTTTCGGCACGGCCTACCTGGGTCGCATCATCGGCGAAAAACGCGCCCGTGAGATCTGGTACCTGTGCCGCAAATACAGCGCTCAGCAAGCCTACGATTGGGGTCTGGTCAACGCCGTAGTGCCCCATGAAGAACTGGATGCTGAAGTACAGAAATGGTGCGACGAGATCCTCGAGAAGAGTCCGACCGCCCTGTCCATTGCCAAGCGCTCGTTCAACGCCGACAGCGCCAACATCGCCGGCATCGGCGCGCTGGGAATGCAGGCACTGAGCCTGTACTACGACACCGATGAAGCCAAGGAAGGGACCGCTGCGTTCAAAGAGAAACGCAAGCCGGAGTTCCGCAAGTTCTACAAGTGATCCCGCTGCCGGCAGTCCCGCTGCTGCCGGCGCAGACCCTAGCCCTGGCTCGGAGAGAGAGAGAGAGATGAACTTCGCATTCAATGAACAACAGAACGCCATTCGAGAAAGCGTCGCCCGCTTCAGCGCCGACGTGCTCGCCCCCGGCTACCGCCAGCGCGATCGCGACGGCTGTATCGAGCGGTCGGTCATCCTGCAAATGGGCGAAATGGGCCTGCTTGGCGGCGAACTGCCGGAAGAATTCGGCGGCAGCGGCCTGGACTGCATCACCGCCGGGATCATCATCGAGGAAATCGCCAAGGGTGATTTCAACGTCGGCTATATCCCGCTGCTGACCTCGCTCAATGGCCAGATCATCGCCCAGCACGCCTCCCCGGAACTGGCCAAGGAGTGGCTGAGCGCGATCACCGCCGGGCAGAAGATCGTCTGCATTGCCCTGACCGAACCCAGCGGCGGTTCCGACGCCGCCAGCCTGCGCCTGAAAGCCGAGCAAAAAGGCGACGTCTATATCCTGAACGGCGAGAAGACCTCCATCTCCATGGCCGATCAGTCTGACGTTGCGGTGGTCTTTGCCCGCACCGGCACTCAGGAGTCGCGCGCCAACGGCATCAGTGCCTTTTTGGTGCCGATGGACTTGCCGGGAATCAGCACCACTCGTTTCGAGGATGCCGGCGAGCGCGCCATCGGCCGCGGTTCAATCTTCTTCGACAATGTCGAAGTACCCATCAGCCACCGCCTGGGAGACGAGGGCAAGGGCTTCAAGCAAGTGATGCAGGGCTTCGACTACAGTCGGGCGTTGATCGGCCTGCAATGCCTGGCGCTGGCCCAGCAGTCACTGGACGAGACCTGGCAGTGGCTGACCGAACGCCAGGCCTTCGGCCAGAATCTCTCGACCTTCCAGGGCCTGACCCATCCGCTGGCCGAATTGCAGACCTATGTGCATGCCGCCCGCCTGCAGTGCTACTACGCGTTGTGGCTAAAGGACAACAAGTTGCCACACAATGCCGAGGCGGCAATGAACAAATGGTGGGGGCCAAAGCTCGCTTTCGACGTGGTCAAGCAGTGTTTGCTGGCCCACGGTCATACCGGCTACGGCGAGGACCTGCCATTTGCCCAGCGCCTGCGCGATGTGCTCGGCCTGCAAATCGGTGACGGCACCGCCCAGATCATGAAAAATATCATCGCACGGGAATTCGTTCCCAAGTGACGCCTTGTCTGCTCCGGCAGGCAGGGTGTTGTCATAAACACCAGCGCCGGACCGGCCCGACAAGGAATCGCAATGACCAGCAATAACACCAGGGGAATACCCAACCGCCTGTTCTTCAGGCTGTTCCAGACGGGAAATACCCTGCAACGGCAAGTGCAGAACGAGATGGGCATCAGCACCGTGCAGTGGGCGGTGCTCGGTGCCCTGTCCCGCGAAGGTTACGAGGGAGGCATCTCGTTCAACCAGTTGACCGAGTACCTGGTGGTCAGCCGGCAGAGTCTGGACGGCGTGCTCAAGCGCATGGAGCGCGACAACCATGTGGTGCGCGTACCGCACCCCGACGACGGGCGCGCGCGTCTGGTGCAACTGACGGACACCGGCAAGGCGTTCTGGGAGTCGCTGCAGGAAAGGATTTACCAGTTTTACCAGCAGGCGTTGAAAGGCTTCAGTTTCGACGACAGTGTCAGCCTGCTGCATTTTCTTACCAAGTTGCATGTCGATTTGGCCAAGGTCGCCCTTGGCAACGGGTCGCCGGACAAACAGGAGGACTAGCAGGCTCAACACCTCTTCCCTTCCTGCCTCCGCGCCCTGCGGTAAGTTCAATGGCTTCACCGCCGTCAGTTCGCTCGTTCCAGATTTCGGCGATGTTTGGTCACATGATCGCCCTGGAAACGTGCGGGTCGCGGCATGGCGTTGAGTTTTTCCCGTTTTCCGTCCAGCTCAGCCTCGGCTCTATCAAACAGCCACCCAGTCACCTGAACTTCTACTCACCAATGAAAGAGGCAGAATCCGCATCAGAGGTTACGCCGAGCTCACCTGAATAACCTTCAGCGACTGATTACGCATAACAAAAAAAGCGAATTTTAACGTTCGCTTCAGGGGATGACTCGTCCCGGAAAAATGCTCGCCGTTCAGTAAGACAGCACCTCCTTAAACGCAATAGCTGGCTGTTCACAATAAAAACAAGAGGTCCAACCATGCTTGACCATTCCAAAACGCTGTCCATCGCACTCGCTGTCGTTGGCACTATTGTCGCGCAGCAGGCGGTTGCCGAATTCAACGACGACAGCCACCTGACACTTGAAGCCCGCAACTTCTACATCAACCGTGATTTTCGCGATAATCCGGGCACGGCACACCACAAGGCTGAAGAATGGGGCCAAGGCTTTATGTTGCGTTACAACTCAGGCTTTACCGAAGGCACGGTAGGCTTTGGCGTGGATGCGCTCGGACTGCTCGGCTTGAAACTGGATTCCGGCCGTGGGACCAGCGGTGCAGGCGCCTTGCAAGTGCAGCGTGACGGTGACGTTTCAGACGACTTTGGTTTTGTCGGTGCTACGGCTAAAGCCAAAATGGCCAGCAGCGTACTGACCGTCGGCACGCATGCACCCACATTGCCTGTCGCGTTTCGCAACGACACCCGCCTGTTACCACAGACGTTTCAAGGTGCGCAGATTGTCTCCAACGACATCGAGAAACTGACGTTAACCGGCGGCCAGTTCCGCGCCACCCGTCTGCGTAACTCGACCGACTATGAAGACATGACCCTGTTTGCCGATGGTTCAAGGGGCGGCGTAGCCAGTGATCGTTTCAACTATGCAGGTGCTACTTACGCACTGTTGCCGAACCTGACCACTACCTACTTTTTTGCCGAGTTGCAGGACAATTACAACCAGCACTACGGCAATCTCATTCACACCCTGCCATTGGCTGAAGGATTAAACCTGAAGTCCGAAGTCCGTTATTTCCAGAGTGAGAATGAAGGCCGCACTAACGTCGACAACCGCAACCTGGGGGCTATGTTCACCCTGTTCTATAAAGGTCATGCCCTCGGCACCAGCTACCAGAACCAGAGCGGCGACACTGGCATGCCCTTCATTGGCGGCGGTACCGACCCCTGGGCATTCAACACCGTGACCTACCACCATTTCCTGCGCGCCCGAGAAGACTCCTGGCAGGTTCGCTACGACTTCGATTTTGTGGTGGTCGGTGTCCCGGGGCTGAGCCTGATGACACGCTATGTGTCAGGCGACAACTTTGAAATCGCAGGTTTTAACGCCAAGGAGTGGGAACGCGATGTTGATATCGGCTACGTGGTACAGAGCGGACCTTTGAAAAACGTCAGCCTGCGGCTGCGTAATGTTGCCTATCGCGGCAGCCACACCACCGACATCGACGAAAACCGCCTGATCGTCGGCTACACCTTCAAGTTCTGGTAACCCTCCAGGCGCGAGCACAGTGCCCGCCCCCATTTTGACTTCCGGAGATCCGCCTCATGCATATCGATGCCGCCATCCGCTCACGTAAATCCGTTCGCCGTTTCCTGCCCCTGAGCGTGCCCCGGCACGTGATCAAGCACATACTGGACCTGGCCGCACGCGCCCCCAGCGGCAACAACGTACAGCCCTGGCATGTCCATGTAGTGAGCGGCCAAGCCAAGCAGGCGCTGTGCGCCGATCTGCTTGTCGCTGCGACAACCCAGGCTGAACAGCACAACGCCGAGTACCCGTATTACCCGGACAACTGGTTCGAACCCTACCAGGGACGCCGCCGAGCCGTCGGCTTCGACCTGTATGAAGCGCTCGGCATCGAACGCGACGACACGCTCGCTCGCCACCAGCAGATGCTGCGCAACTACCAATTCTTCGACGCCCCGGTCGGCCTGCTGATCAGCCTCGATCGCAGGCTTAACACTGGCAGCTTCATGGATCTGGGCATGTTCATCCAGAACATCATGCTCGCCGCCCGCGGCCAGGGCCTGCACACCTGCGCTCAGGCGGCATTTGCCTGGTACCACCAGGTCATCCGCCAACATCTGCCCGTCGCGGACAACGACATACTGGTTTGCGGGATCGCCCTGGGACATGAAGACTGCAATGCACCGGAAAACAACCTGGAGACACCACGCGAACCGGTGGCGGGTTTTGCCTCATTCCATGGCTTCGACGAGCCAGTACACCCTACGCCGGCGAATGCGTGATGGCGTCCCAATCACAGCCGGCTAGCGCTCGGACACTTCAACCTCGAGCTCCTGCGCCCCGTCAAGGCAGCAACCTGACCATGCCCGATAAAGCGCTGAAGAATGCTCATTGGACCGAACAAGCCATTCGCGAGGCGGCCATATTACTGATCTCGAAAATCGGCTACGAATCGATGAGCCTGCGCCAACTGGCCACCCAGGCAGGCGTCAACCCAGGCACCCTCTACCTTTACTACAAGGGCAAGAAGGAACTGCTGCTGACCCTGGTGCTCGACTACCTGGAACAACTCGCCCTCGCCTGGAAGCATTGCAAACCCCGCAATGCCAAGGCCGATGCAACGCTGCAGGCCTTCGTCGCCTTCCATGTCAGCTACCACCTGCTCAGGAAGGAACAGGGTGTGCTCGGCAACATGGAGCTCAGGAGCCTCGACGACGGCGAGCTTGAGACCGTCCGACAGGCTCGCCGGGCTTACCTGGGGGAACTACAGGCGATCCTCGAACAAGGCAGAGCCGAGGGCGTGTTCCATTGCGATGAGCCGAAGGTGCTCAGCCACATACTCTTCAACATGCTCACCCACGTCTGCTCCTGGTTCCGCCCCGAAGGCAAGCTCGGTATTGATGAGGTGGTCAGCCAATACTCGGAACTCGTTTTTCGTATGGTTGGTTGCAATACCTGCACAGTGGATCCGATACGAAGGGCGTGATGATCAATGATGATGGCTGGTTCAGCATTGCTGTCCAGCACGAGAAACCCAAAGGCGCTGATAGGGCCAACTGGCTGCGTGCGCCCAAGAGCCGAGCAGTTATGGAAAAGAGGTCTCCGTTGTTGTAGGAGCATTGCTCGCGATAGACTCAAGGGCGGCGCGTTTATTCAGAAAACCCGCGTTATCGTTAATGTCCATCGCGAGCAAACGGAACGCCGCCCGGCTGCTCCTACAGTGATTTTGGGTACATTCGTGAGAGACAGGCCGGCCGGTAGGCCGCCTCGCTTTTGCGTTGGCTTTTGCTTGGCTTTTGCTTGGCTTTTGATCTTGATCTACCCGCCCCTTCGGCAGGCCGAGTGGAGGCGTTCATCAGGGGGGTGGCGCGTAGCGCCGTCAGCGCAGCTGACTCCGCCGCATTGCGGCGCCCCCTGATGGACACCGGAGCGAGGGAACACCGAGCCTTAGCGAGGTGCCGTACGCTCGGGGCGAGACCTTTGCTTCCTTTGGGCTGGGCCGGCACTCCGGCGTTTGCCAAAGGGAGTCGCTGTAAAAGCGAAACCATTAGTGGCCGTTACCGCAGAAATGGATATGTACACCAGTGAGAGATAGGTCGGCTGCCAGGCCGCCATCGCGAGCAAGTCGGATCGCCGCACCGCCGCTCCCACATTGGATCTGGGTACATCCGCGAGAGACAGGCCGGCTGCCAGGCCGCCATCGTCGGAACGCCGCCCGGCGGCTCCTACAGGGCGTCAGCCGCAGGCAATCTACCCCAATTGAGCCTGGATTTTTTCCACCACGCCGCGCATCGCCGGCAAGTAGCGGCGAGCTGCTTCCTCAACGGACATCGCCTTGGCGATGTACACCAGATTCAGGCAGCCCATCACC
>NZ_CABVHY010000049.1 GCF_902497875.1 Pseudomonas fluorescens | reverse complement strand
CTTAAGTGGCTTTGAGATTAGCGGAACGCTCTGGAAAGTGCGGCCATAGTGGGTGATAGCCCTGTACGCGAAAATCTCTTAGTCATGAAATCGAGTAGGACGGGGCACGAGAAACCTTGTCTGAATATGGGGGGACCATCCTCCAAGGCTAAATACTACTGACTGACCGATAGTGAACTAGTACCGTGAGGGAAAGGCGAAAAGAACCCCGGAGAGGGGAGTGAAATAGATCCTGAAACCGTATGCGTACAAGCAGTGGGAGCCCACTTTGTTGGGTGACTGCGTACCTTTTGTATAATGGGTCAGCGACTTATTTTCAGTGGCGAGCTTAACCGAATAGGGGAGGCGTAGCGAAAGCGAGTCTTAATAGGGCGTCTAGTCGCTGGGAATAGACCCGAAACCGGGCGATCTATCCATGGGCAGGTTGAAGGTTGGGTAACACTAACTGGAGGACCGAACCGACTACCGTTGAAAAGTTAGCGGATGACCTGTGGATCGGAGTGAAAGGCTAATCAAGCTCGGAGATAGCTGGTTCTCCTCGAAAGCTATTTAGGTAGCGCCTCATGTATCACTGTAGGGGGTAGAGCACTGTTTCGGCTAGGGGGTCATCCCGACTTACCAAACCGATGCAAACTCCGAATACCTACAAGTGCCGAGCATGGGAGACACACGGCGGGTGCTAACGTCCGTCGTGAAAAGGGAAACAACCCAGACCGTCAGCTAAGGTCCCAAAGTTATGGTTAAGTGGGAAACGATGTGGGAAGGCTTAGACAGCTAGGAGGTTGGCTTAGAAGCAGCCACCCTTTAAAGAAAGCGTAATAGCTCACTAGTCGAGTCGGCCTGCGCGGAAGATTTAACGGGGCTCAAACCATACACCGAAGCTACGGGTATCACTTAGGTGATGCGGTAGAGGAGCGTTCTGTAAGCCTGTGAAGGTGAGTTGAGAAGCTTGCTGGAGGTATCAGAAGTGCGAATGCTGACATGAGTAACGATAATGGGTGTGAAAAACACCCACGCCGAAAGACCAAGGTTTCCTGCGCAACGTTAATCGACGCAGGGTTAGTCGGTCCCTAAGGCGAGGCTGAAAAGCGTAGTCGATGGAAAACAGGTTAATATTCCTGTACTTCTGGTTATTGCGATGGAGGGACGGAGAAGGCTAGGCCAGCTTGGCGTTGGTTGTCCAAGTTTAAGGTGGTAGGCTGAGATCTTAGGTAAATCCGGGATCTTAAGGCCGAGAGCTGATGACGAGTGTTCTTTTAGAACACGAAGTGGTTGATGCCATGCTTCCAAGAAAAGCTTCTAAGCTTCAGGTAACCAGGAACCGTACCCCAAACCGACACAGGTGGTTGGGTAGAGAATACCAAGGCGCTTGAGAGAACTCGGGTGAAGGAACTAGGCAAAATGGCACCGTAACTTCGGGAGAAGGTGCGCCGGTGAGGGTGAAGCATTTACTGCGTAAGCCCATGCCGGTCGAAGATACCAGGCCGCTGCGACTGTTTATTAAAAACACAGCACTCTGCAAACACGAAAGTGGACGTATAGGGTGTGACGCCTGCCCGGTGCCGGAAGGTTAATTGATGGGGTTAGCTAACGCGAAGCTCTTGATCGAAGCCCCGGTAAACGGCGGCCGTAACTATAACGGTCCTAAGGTAGCGAAATTCCTTGTCGGGTAAGTTCCGACCTGCACGAATGGCGTAACGATGGCGGCGCTGTCTCCACCCGAGACTCAGTGAAATTGAAATCGCTGTGAAGATGCAGTGTATCCGCGGCTAGACGGAAAGACCCCGTGAACCTTTACTATAGCTTTGCACTGGACTTTGAATTTGCTTGTGTAGGATAGGTGGGAGGCTTTGAAGCGTGGACGCCAGTTCGCGTGGAGCCAACCTTGAAATACCACCCTGGCAACTTTGAGGTTCTAACTCAGGTCCGTTATCCGGATCGAGGACAGTGTATGGTGGGTAGTTTGACTGGGGCGGTCTCCTCCTAAAGAGTAACGGAGGAGTACGAAGGTGCGCTCAGACCGGTCGGAAATCGGTCGTAGAGTATAAAGGCAAAAGCGCGCTTGACTGCGAGACAGACACGTCGAGCAGGTACGAAAGTAGGTCTTAGTGATCCGGTGGTTCTGTATGGAAGGGCCATCGCTCAACGGATAAAAGGTACTCCGGGGATAACAGGCTGATACCGCCCAAGAGTTCATATCGACGGCGGTGTTTGGCACCTCGATGTCGGCTCATCACATCCTGGGGCTGAAGCCGGTCCCAAGGGTATGGCTGTTCGCCATTTAAAGTGGTACGCGAGCTGGGTTTAGAACGTCGTGAGACAGTTCGGTCCCTATCTGCCGTGGACGTTTGAGATTTGAGAGGGGCTGCTCCTAGTACGAGAGGACCGGAGTGGACGAACCTCTGGTGTTCCGGTTGTCACGCCAGTGGCATTGCCGGGTAGCTATGTTCGGAATAGATAACCGCTGAAAGCATCTAAGCGGGAAACTAGCCTCAAGATGAGATCTCACTGGGACCTTGAGTCCCCTGAAGGGCCGTCGAAGACTACGACGTTGATAGGTTGGGTGTGTAAGCGCTGTGAGGCGTTGAGCTAACCAATACTAATTGCCCGTGAGGCTTGACCATATAACACCCAAGCAATTTGCATGCTTCGAGCTGAAAAGCGAAAGAGCACCAGATTGCGGTGTGTGAAGACGAAACGAACCGAAAGTTCGAGATACTCACAAGACACCGAAAGCTATCACATACCCAATTTGCTGAAGCGAGGCCAGCTGGCCGCGACTCAGTACCCGAATTTCTTGACGACCATAGAGCATTGGAACCACCTGATCCCATCCCGAACTCAGCAGTGAAACGATGCATCGCCGATGGTAGTGTGGGGTTTCCCCATGTGAGAGTAGGTCATCGTCAAGATTAAATTCCGAAACCCCTATCTGCGTATGCAGGTAGGGGTTTTGTTTTTGCGCGTGATTCGTGGGCGCAGGTTTCCAATGCCTGGCCGATATCAGCCAGCAGATCGCTGATGTCTTCGAGTCCGACAGACAGGCGCACCAATCCTTCAGAGATGCCGTGCGCCGATGGTAGTGTGGGGTTTCCCCATGTGAGAGTAGGTCATCGTCAAGATTGAATTCCGAAACCCCTGTCTGCTTACGCAGACAGGGGTTTTGTTTTTCAGGGCAGTCACAAGCTGCAAGCTACAAGCGGTGAGGTTGGAAACGGTCTACTGCAGGACCGTTCCTTCTCGAGTGTCCTTCTAACCCCTACGTGCCTTGCTACTTCTGCGAGCCAGCAACTTGCGCCACCAGATGTAGATCCCCGTCCCCGACAGCACTGCAATCAAAACGCCTAGTAGCGCAATCATGACTTGTCCTGTGAAACCAATGATCCGTCCCCCGTGGATCGGCAGTTGCAGCCGATAGAAGCGCTCCCCCAGTGTGCCTTGCCCGGCTACTTCCTGTCCCAGCAAGCGTCCGTCAGTGCCATGGAAGAACAGCCAGGACTTACCCTGAGCCTCGGTATCATGTTGGCCAAAGCCCGCGCCATAGAAGTTGTATTCGAAGCTGTAATACAGCTCGCCGATGGCCAGGTTCAGACCCAATCGCTGACCTTCTTCCACGGCCAGCTCATAAGCCTCCTGATAACTGAGACGAGTAGTCCCCAGCTGCTCGGCGGGCATGCGTCCACGGGCTTCGTAGACGCTCGGCTCAATCGGCGAGAACAATGAAACAGCAGGCTTGAAGACCTGGCTTGGAAGGTTCATGGCGACGCTGCTGATGGCGATGGGTAGCAGTAGTAACCAAAGCCACAATCCGCCAGCGCGATGGATGTCCATGTTCAGCCGATAAGCATGCCCGCCTTTGATCTTCCAGGCCGTCGCCCACTTGTTCCAGAACGGCTTGCCTCGGGGAAAGGTCAGCCAGAGCGCGATGAAACAATCGATGACCCAGGCGATGGCAACCAGCCCCATCAACAACAACCCCCAGTTATCGGGGAGGACGAGGTTGTAGTGGAATTCGAGGATGAACGGGATGAAGTTCTCGCGCTGGAAACAACAGGCTCCCCAAAAACGCTGGCCCGTTTGCTCACCACTGACAGGATCGTAATAGAACACCTGATTCGGCTCGGCAAACGGCTTGCCGGTCGCCGGATCGTTGCGTGGCACTGCAGCGAGCATTGCCGTATGACCGGCTGCGTTGGGGTACTCCATGTACCAGACTTGCAGTCTCGGATGCTCTGTCTGCAGCTTATCCACCAACGCGCCAGGCGGGAGTGCCAGGCCTTGCGCAGGAGCCTCGTAAAAGCCCGGATTGAGCCACTCATCCAGCTCGTGATTAAACGCCAGGATACTGCCGGTCAGGCCTGCCATCAGCAGGAACAGCGCGGTGGCCAGGCCGATATAACGATGAAGTAAAACCAGAAATGCACGCATGAAATTTTTCCCCTGGAAACGACAAAGCCAGCCCCTGGGTTCAGGTGCTGGCTTTGTGGGAATGACCAATGATTAGAACTGGTAGCTCACCGTTGCGGCGACATTGCGTTCTTCACCCATGTAGCAGAAGTCCAGGCTCGCACAGGAGGCGATATAGGATTCGTCAGTCAGGTTGTTGGCATTGAGGCGAACATCAACACCCTTCAAGCCGACCTTGCCCAGGTCATAACCCACCGAGGCATCGAACAGGGTGTAGGAGGGCACCTCCATGGTGTTTTCCGCATCGGCCCAGCTGTAGCCGACATAGCGCACACCACCGCCAACTCGCAGACCGTCCAGGGCTGCGCTGTCGAACTTATAGTCCGCCCAGACCGAAGCCATATGTCGTGGTGCCTGCGTCGGCGAATTGCCCTTGTTCTCGATGACATCGCTGGCGGTGCTCAGGGTGCTGATCATCGACTTCGAGAACTCGATGTCGGTGAAGGTATAGCTGCCCAGTACCTTCAGGTTATCGGTCAACTGCATGTGCGCTTCCAGCTCCAGGCCCTGGGAGCGAACGGCCCCGATGCCGCGATAGAAGTTTTCCTGGGGCAGTTTGGTTGCCAGGTTTTCCTGATCGATACGGAACAGCGACGCGGTAAACAAATTGTCGGTGCCCGGTGGCTGATACTTCAGGCCGACTTCCCATTGGGTGCCGTCGGTAGGTGCCAGAGGATTGCCGGCGGCGTCCGAATAGGAGTTCGGGTTGAACGACTCGGAATAGCTGATGTAAGGCGCCACACCGTTATCGAACAGATACAGCGCGCCGGCACGTCCGGTCAGCTTGGTGCGGTTATCACTGATTTCAGTGCCCTCGGGCCGGTTGAATTCGGCCAGGCGATTCTCGTCAGAGGTTTCAACCCAATCCTGACGCAGGCCCAGGGAGAAACGCCATTTGTCCATTTCGATCAAGTCTTGCAGGTAAACACCAGTTTGTTCCAGACGCCGCACATAGCTGATGGGACTGTAGTAACTGATGTCCGAGTTGCCATACACCGGATTGAACGCATCGATCGGTGCCAGCCCACCGCTGGTCCAGTCAACTACCGTCTTGCGTCGTTGATAGTCGGCACCCATCAGCACCGTGTGCTTGGTTGCGCCGGTGAAAAACTCGGCCTGCAGCATGTTATCGACAATGAAGGCATGCAGCTTTTCGTCGCCACCGGTGTAGTAGCGATTGAGTTCATTGCTGGTTGGCGTAGTCCAGCCATAGGCGTAGACCTGATCGATCTTCACCTTGGAGTCCAGGTAACGGAAGTTCTGCCGGGCAGTAAAGACATCGTTGAAGCGATGCTCGAACTGATAGCCAACCGACTGCTGATCACGTTTGAACCTATCCACCCCTGGCTCACCTTCGAAGAAGTGTTCCGAGATCCGCTGGCCATTGCGCTTGTGCAACGCGCCGTCGGCCGGCATGCCGCCGTGGTAACCGCCATCGGGATCGTGTTGCAGATAGGCTTGCAGGGTCAGTGAGGTGTCATCGGTGAAGTCGATGCTGACCGTGGGTGCCAGGGCGTAGCGTTTTTCTTCGGTGTGATCGAATTGGGTGTCGGATTGGTCCGCCAGACCTGTCAGGCGATAGGCAACACGTTTGTCCTCATCCACCGGGCCGCTGAAATCGAAACCCATGCCGCGTTGGCCCTGAGTGCCGACCGTGGCCTGAACCTGATGGTAGGGCTCATACAGCGGCTTCTTGCTGGTGAGGGCGACCAGGCCACCGGGTGAACTGCGGCCGTAGAGCACCGAAGAGGGGCCTTTGAGAATATCGATCCTTTCGAGGAAGTACGGATCGACCTGCATGGTGCTGTAGGTACCGCTGTCGCCCATGGATTTCAGGCCGTCGAGGTAGATGTTGTCCACCGAGCCATCGTTGAAGCCGCGCATCGCCACATAATCATAGCGATGGGTGGCGCCATAGGGATTGGTCAAGACGCCGGGGGTGTAGCGCATGGCCTGGGACACGGTTTGCGAACCCTGGTCATCCATTTGCTCGCGGGTCACCACCGATACGCTTTGCGAGGTTTCCAGCAGCGCGGTACTGGTCTTGGTGGCGACCTGACTGTGGGTCGCGTTGTAGCCCGCCATGCTGCCCAGAGCATTGCCCAGCGCAAAGCCCCGGATGTCGGTGGTCGGCAACGCCAGCGTCTCGACCCCGGGTACCGGCCGCAGCACATAGCTGCTGCCATCCTGGCTGATGGCTTGCAAACCCGAACCGCTGAGCAAATGGCTCAACGCCTGATCCGCCGAGTATTCGCCCTGCAATCCCGGCGACTGGCGCCCCTGGGTTTGCTCCGGTGTCGTGGACAGGGTGATGCCTGCCTGGCGCGCGAACTGATTGAGCACATCGCTCAGCGAACCGCCGGCAATGCTGTAGCTGCGGCTCGTGGCGAAGGCTTGCGTATCGGCTGCTTGAGCGAACGAGGGCAGGGCGCTGACGCTCAACGCGGTGCAGAGCAGCGCGGCTCGGACGGCTTGACCGAGTGCCGTACAGGAGCAAGCGTCCGGGGATAAGTCGAAGGGGCTTTGGCGGATGGCGCGAACAATCATTATGGGTTTCCGTGGAGGTCGCTGAAGGCAGATTATTGAAGTGCTTACTGACCAAGCCGGACTCGCAGGGAAAACCCGCCAAAATAAATGGGCGGCATAAAAGAGATCAGGCCAGACGCTCCAGCGTCACCCACCAACGGGTGCGGTAGCGCAGTTGTATCGGCAGGGTTTGCGGCAGGATGGCCAGCAATTTTTCGGTGTCTTCCAGGCGGAAAACCCCAGACAGGCGCAAGTCGGCAATCTGCTCCGCGCAGCCCAGATAGCCGTGCCGATAACGCCCCACCTCCTTGAGGAAGTCGGCCAGGCGCATGTTACGCGTGACGATCAAGCCCTCCGCCCAGGCCCCCACGTCCATATCCAGCGGCGCGGCCAGCCTGGCTTGCGAATGGTCGATCAGATAGCTTTGCCCCGCGTGCACCTGTGCGGACGAGCCATCCGCTCGATGCGGCGAGTGGATTGCGACACTCCCGGCGGTGACGCTCAGTCGGGTGCAGTCACTGTCCTGTCTGACCATAAAGCGCGCGTCGAGACCTTCGAAAAGACCGTGTCGGCTCTGGACCAACAAAGGGCGGCCGTTCGCGGCCTGGGGATCGGTCCCGCAACTCACCATGATTTCGCCGCGGGTGAGTTTGATCAGCCGTTGCTGCGCGGTGAAGTCCAGATCGGCTGCGCTATCGGTATTGAGCTCCAGGCGCGAGCCATCGGGAAGTTGAAAGCCACGATGTTCGCCCGTGGCGGTGGCGAAGTCGGCGTTCCATTGTTGCCAGGCCGCCAGGTCCTTGCCCACCCAGGCAGCCGAGCCCATGAGCAGCGCCCCGGACAGCAGCTTCAAGGCCTGGCGTCGGCCTAAACGTTGCACGCTGTGTTCCAGGGTATCCAGTGCCACATGTGCACCCGGCACCGCGCGCAGGTTGCTGCTCAGCTCGTGTTGCAGCGACTGCACCCGTTGCCAGGCCAGTTCGTGCTCCTGATGCGCCGCGCGCCAAGTCTCGCATTGCTGGCGCAACCCGGTGTTGGCGGCGTTATTGCGCAGCCGCAGCAGCCAATGGATGGCTTGTTTGACCACCTGAGGGTGCGGATTGCTCTGGGCCCGCAGGTTCATCGAAGCGTTATCCACAGGCATCACGACTCATATCGCAGCAAGTAACAGTGATACAGCGCATCGGCGACATAGCGCTCGACCGAGCGTAAGGACAGCCCCATGTGTTCGGCGATCTGCTTATGGGTCAAGCCTTCGCATTGCGCCAGCAGGAACGCCTTGCGCACCTTGGGCTTCAGCCCCTCGAGCATCCGCGCGATGCTTTCCAGCAGTTCCAGCACCAACGCACGGGATTCAGCGCTTGGGGTTTGCGCTTCGGGCAGATGGGCGATGGATTCCAGATAGGCGCGCTCGATTTCCTCCCGGCGCCAGTGGTCGATCACCAGGCCCCGGGCAATCGTGCGTAGAAAGGCCCGTGGGGCTTTCAGTTCGAGACGTTCGGTTCGTTGCAGCAAGCGGACAAAGGTGTCCTGGGCCAGATCCGCGGCATCGGCGGCATTGCCCAGCCGGCAGCGCAGCCAGGTGTTCAGCCAGCCGTGATGATTGCTGTAAAGCGCCTGCACTGCAAAATCAGATGATGGCATGAATACAACTGTCCGAACGTCATGAATGATAATTAGTCTCATTGTCATTCAAGGGGTGTGGATTGTGCAACCACCATTCGATCAGTCGAGACCAAATTGTACTTTGGCTGCTCTAGCACGCCGTTCGGCAGGTTTCTGACCGATATAGCGTTCATTTCCTGCAAAGCGCTAAGTTTTATCCGCTTCGTGCCGACAGACTGGTGAGACATGCGTGCACCGAAGTAGAGCGGCCATAGAACGCTGCCTGCGCTGTTACATGGAATGTTGCAACCGGACGCATCCCCACCTTTTGCATAAGAAGCCCCATGACATGAATCTCAAGTTCAGCCATAAAATCCTTTTGGCCGCTTCAGGCGTAGTGGTTCTGGCTTTTGCGTTGTTCACTTTGTACAACGACTACCTGCAGCGAAATACCATCCAGCAGAACCTCGAGTCTTCTGTCGAGCAGGCCGGCGACCTGACCGCCAGCAGCGTGCAGAACTGGCTGAGCGGGCGGATCCTGGTACTGGAAAACCTGGCCCAGAACGTTGCTCACCAGGGTGCCCAGGCGGACTACCCGGGGCTGGTCGATCAGCCCGCCTTCACCTCGAACTTCCAGTTCACCTACGTCGGACAAACCGATGGCACCTTTACCCAGCGCCCTGACGCAAAAATGCCGGACGGCTACGATCCGCGTCAGCGCCCCTGGTACAAACAGGCGGTAGCGGCTGACAAGACTATGCTGACCCCGCCCTACATGGCGGCCGTTGGCGGGCTGGTGGTGACCATCGCCATGCCAGTCAAGAAACACGGGCAACTGTTGGGCGTGGTCGGTGGTGACCTGAGCCTGGAAACCCTGGTGAAGATCATCAATTCGGTGGACTTCGGCGGCATCGGGCATGCCTTTCTGGTCAGCACTGACGGGCAAGTGATCGTCAGCCCGGATAAAGACCAGGTGATGAAGAACCTCAAGGACATCTACCCGGGTTCTTCGCTGCGCATCGAGAAGGGTAATCAGGGGGTCGTCCTGAATAAGCACGAGCGCATCCTGTCCTTCACACCAGTGACCGGTCTGCCTAACGCTGATTGGTACATTGGACTGTCGATCGACAAGGACAAGGCTTATGCGCCATTGAGCCAGTTCCGCACGTCAGCCTTGATCGCGATGTTCGTCGCGGTGACCGCCATCGCGGTGTTGCTGAGTCTGTTGATCCAGGTGTTGATGCGTCCGCTGACTACCATGGGCCGGGCGATGCAGGATATTGC
Source organism: Pseudomonas fluorescens (assembly GCF_902497875.1). Classification (GTDB taxonomy): domain Bacteria; phylum Pseudomonadota; class Gammaproteobacteria; order Pseudomonadales; family Pseudomonadaceae; genus Aquipseudomonas; species Aquipseudomonas fluorescens_BR. The sequence continues at coordinate 23,764 of NZ_CABVHY010000049.1, read as the reverse complement.
GCAAGGCGAGGGTGACCTGACCCGCCGTCTGACGGTGGAGAACAAGGACGAATTTGGCGAGCTGGGCGGCGCGTTCAACCAGTTCGTGGAGCGGATTCACGCGTCGATTTGCGAAGTCTCGTCGGCCACACGTCAAGTGCATGACCTGTCGCAACGGGTGATGGCATCGTCGAACGCCTCGATCGTCGGCTCTGACGAGCAGAGTGCGCGGACCAACAGCGTAGCAGCGGCAATCAATGAACTCGGCGCCGCGACCCAGGAAATCGCCCGCAACGCCGCCGATGCTTCGCAGCACGCCAGCGGCGCCAGCGAGCAGGCAGATGACGGTCGTCAGGTGGTGGAAAAAACCATTCTGGCAATGACCGAGCTGTCGCAAAAAATCAGCCTGTCCTGCACCCAAATCGAAACCTTGAATGCCAGCACCGACAACATCGGGCACATTCTCGATGTGATCAAAGGCATCTCCCAGCAAACCAATCTGCTGGCGCTCAACGCGGCCATCGAAGCGGCGCGTGCCGGTGAAGCCGGTCGTGGTTTTGCGGTGGTGGCGGACGAAGTGCGCAACCTCGCTCACCGCACCCAGGAATCGGCCGAGGAGATCCACAAGATGATCACCTCGCTGCAGATCGGTTCTCGCGAAGCGGTGACCACCATGAACGCCAGCCAGGTCTCCAGCGAAGAAAGCGTCGAAGTGGCGAATCAGGCCGGTGCGCGTTTGGTCAGCGTGACTCAACGCATCACCGAAATCGACGGCATGAACCAGTCGGTGGCCGCGGCAACGGAAGAGCAGACCGCAGTCGTGGAAACCCTCAACGTCGACATCAACCAGATCAACCTGCTGAACCAGCAAGGCGTGGTCAACCTCAACGAGACCTTGAAGGATTGTGATGCCTTGTCGCAACAGGCCAAGCGCCTGAAGCAGTTGGTCGACAGCTTCAAGATCTGATTGAGGTCTGTCTACCGGACCGGGTTTGTGGGAGCGAGCTTGCTCGCGATGGGCTCGAGGGCGCTGCATTCATTCAGAAAGCCCGCGTTATCGTTGACGTCCATCGCGGGCAAGCCCGGCTCCCACAGGCTTCGCTCCTACCACGGGGCGCGTTACCTCCCAGTACTAAAGGAGGAGTCAATGAAAGCCAAAGGACCATTCCAGTCTGGCGTCGTTGCTTTAGGCTCAATACCACGATCTAAAGATACCGGCTGCGATGGCCCATTCACCTCTGCATCTTAAGACTGTTCGCCTGAACACTTGATGCAGCACACGTCCCCCGCTGAACTTCGTCAATGATGACCATCAGACGAGCCTCACAGCCTGCGTTATGAGTTGAAAACCTCACCTGATTTCCGGGTTTCCAGAATTAAAGAGGATTTATCATGAGCAGCACCTTCTTCATTCCATCCGTGAACATGATGGGCATTGGCAGTCTTGACGAAGCCATGCTCGCTATCCGCAAATATGGTTTCCGTAAAGCCTTGATCGTCACTGACGCAGGCCTGGCCAAAGCCGGCGTGGCCGACAAGGTAGCCAGACTCCTGGCCCAGCAAGACATCAATTCCACCCTGTTTGACGGCGCCAAACCGAATCCGACGGTCAGCAATGTCGAGAAAGGCCTTGAGCTGCTTGGTCGCAGCGACTGTGATTTCATCATTTCCCTGGGTGGCGGCTCACCCCATGACTGCGCCAAGGGCATTGCCCTGTGCGCCGCCAACGGCGGGCACATCAGCGATTACGAAGGTGTCGATCAGTCTGCCAAGCCACAGATGCCGTTGATCGCGATCAATACCACCGCCGGTACCGCAAGTGAAATGACCCGTTTCTGTATCATCACCGACGAAGTCAGGCACGTGAAAATGGCCATCGTCGACCGCAATGTCACGCCCCTGTTGTCGGTCAACGATCCTTCGCTGATGGCCGCCATGCCCAAGGGCCTGACCGCCGCCACCGGGATGGACGCACTGACCCACGCGATCGAAGCCTACGTATCGACTGCGGCAACGCCGATCACCGATGCCTGTGCACTCAAGGCCGTGGAGCTGATTTCGGCCAACCTGCGCACCGCCGTTGCCACCGGTGACGACATGAACGCCCGGGAGAATATGGCTTACGCGCAATTTCTTGCCGGCATGGCCTTCAACAACGCTTCGCTGGGTTATGTCCACGCCATGGCGCACCAACTGGGTGGGTTCTACGACCTGCCCCACGGTGTCTGCAATGCGATCCTGCTACCCCATGTCGCCAGCTTCAACGCCAGCGTATGTCCGGCCCGGCTGAAAGACGTCGCCAACGCCATGGGTGTCGACACCCAGCATCTGGATGCGGAAAAAGGCGCCGCCGCGGCCATCGCCGCCATCCGCAAACTGTCTTCGGATGTCGGTATTCCGGGCGGCCTCGCCGAACTGGGTGCCAAGGCTGACGATATCCCGATTCTGGCAGCCAATGCCATGAAGGATGCCTGCGGCTTTACCAATCCGCGTCCGGCCAATCAGGACCAGATCGAAGAGATTTTCCACACGGCGATGTAACCGATGTGAAGTGATCGCCAACCAAATCAAAAGCCCCGCCTTCGGCTGAAGTGTGGGGCTTTTTTCGATGTGTGACGCGGATGTACAGGGTCGAAAATAAACCGGCAATTGCCTGCCCCCCACCTATAAGGGAATACCACCTGTGGCCGATAACCTGACATGCAGTCGTCTACCTGCGCTGCATTTGTCATTGGGTTCATCTTCCTACTTGCCTGGAATCTTCGATGCTCGAGTACCAACAAAAAAGTTTTTTGATCGTCGACGATTTCTCTGATTTCCGCAGTTCCGTCCGGTCGATGTTGCGTGAGTTGGGGGTCAAGGATGTCGATACGTCCGACACGGGCGAGCAGGCTCTGCGCATGTGCGCACAGAAGCGCTACGACTTCATTCTGCAGGATTACCATCTGGGCGACGGCAAGAAGAATGGCCAGCAGGTGCTTGAAGACCTGATGGTCGAGAAGCTGATCAGCCATGAAAGTGTGTTCATCATGGTGACTGCCGAGACCAGCCAGGCCATGGTGCTCAGTGCCCTTGAGCATGAGCCGGATGGCTACTTGACCAAGCCGTTCAATCGCGCAGGTCTGGCCCAGCGGTTGGAGAAGCTGGTACAGCGCAAGAATCTGCTCAAGCCGATCCTGCAGGCCCTTGACCGTGGCAAGCCCACTGAAGTCCTGGCGGCCTGCGCGGCGCTGTGCAAGCAGGAGCCACGCTTCGCTCCGTTGTGCCTGCGTTTCCGTGCCGACGCTTTGCGCGATCTGAATCAGGATGAGGCGCTGGAGCGCTTTCTCAATGCCATTCTGGCAGACCGCCCGCTGCCCTGGGCTTATGCGGGGCTGGGGCGGTTGCTGATCAAGCGCGGTCAGGTCAGCCAGGCGAAGACTCTATACGAAACGGCGCTCCGGGCTTTCCCGATGATGCCGGCGCTCTACGACGGCATGGCGGATGTGCTGGTCGCCCAAGGGGACAGCAGACGCGCACAAAGTGTGCTGGAGGAGGCCGTCAGCTTGTCGCCGCTGGCTGTGCGCCGCCAATCGCTGCTCGGCAAGCTGGCGTTGGCCAATGAAGATTTTGAATGTGCCTCGAAAGCTTATCGCCAGGCGGTAGCCCAGGGGCAGCAGTCACGGTTCAAGGACCCGGAGAGCAATCTCGGACTGGCCCATGCGTTGATCAGTAAAGGCAGTGAAAAAGGGCTGGACACCCGGGCCCGGCTGGAGATCAACGCGACCCTGAGCGCAGTGGCCAAGGAGCATGTCAACGATCCAGGGCTGCAAGTCCGCGCACGGCTGATGAAAGCCACCAGCCTGCTGATCAACGATGCCGAAACCGCCGAGAAACTGACTGAACAGGCGCTGGCCCGGCTTGAAGGCATGGAGCATTTCATGAGTGCCGAGGCGGCGCTGGTAGTCGCCAGGCAACTCCAGCAACTGGGGCATGCGCAGGCCGGTGCGTCGGTGTTGAAGAACTGCGCGGAAATCTACGGTGACGACCCGCTGGTGATGCAGGGGATTGCCAGGCTGACCGACGACCCGTTGATCCTCAATGCCGGAGCTGCCGCAGCCGATCTGAACCGTCAGGGCGTGCGCAGTTACAAGGCAGGTACGCTGACCGAAGCGCGGGCGCTGTTCCGCGGTGCGTTGTTGTTGCAGCCGAAGAACATCAGCATTGCCCTGAACATGGCGCAGTCGCTGCTGCACGGTGGCGACGCCAGTCTCGATGCGACATTGATGGAAGAGTGCCAGATCTGCCTGAAAATGGTCGGCATGATGCCCGAGAGCGATGCGCGATATCCGCGTTACCAGAAGTTGCGAAGCAAGGCATTTGGCGAATGAACGACGCAGATCAGGGGCTGGATTTTTCCACGGTGATGGCCTCCACCGTGCACGACATGAAAAACTCCCTGGCCATGCTTATGCTGAGCCACGCCCAGTGGCTCGCACGCTTGCCTGATACCCAGCGGCAAACCGCCGAACTGGGGGTGATCGAGTACGAGTTCGCGCACCTCAATGGCCTGCTGGTGCAATTGCTGGGGCTGTACAAACTGGGCGTCAACCAGCTGCCGTTGCAGCCGTCCTACCACGAGCTGGATGACTTCATTGAAGCGCAGCTTGCCTGCCACCAGGAGGTATTCAACAGCAGAGGGATTGTCGCGCGCTATGAGGTCGATGACTTCAGCCCGCTCGGTTTCTTCGATCGGGAGTTGATCGGTTCGGTGCTGGCCAACATCATCAACAACGTCATCCGCTATGCCCGCCATGCCCTGTTGATCAGCGTCCGCGAGGAAGCCGGACAGCTGCTATTGACCATCAACGACGACGGCGACGGTTATCCGGCGCAAATGATCGAGCGGCAGGCGGATTACGTGCAGGGCATCAACCAGAACAGTGGCAGCACTGGCCTGGGCCTGTACTTCGCCGCCCGCATTGCGCAACTGCATCAGCGCAACGGCGTGCGCGGTCGGATCGAGATCGGCAATGGCGGCCCCTTGGGCGGCGCATTGTTCAGCCTCTATCTTCCGTGAGCACCGTCGACGTCCAACGACCCACCTGGCGTAACCTCGCGGTGAAATGTGAATTATCGTTTCAGCCGGCACTTCAGGTCTGAGCGGCATCTTTATCGCTGCTTTTCGCTTGTGAGTGCTTGATATCCCGAACAGGTGGTGCGTATTTTGTACGGGTCGCCGTTCGCGGCTTGCACTACAACAAGGATTGAGTCATGACTACCGATGGCCACAGTTCACTCGCGCAGCGATTGACGGGCATTGATGAGATTGAATGTGTTACTCCGGATCTTAATGGGGTGCCACGGGGCAAGGTGATGACCGCTGAGGGTTTCCTCGAAGGGCGGCGGCTGCAGATGGCGCGGGGGGTGCTGCTGCAATGCATCATGGGCGGTTATCCGCCGGCGCGTTTTTACGGCAGCGATGACGGCGACCTGGCGCTCAATGCCGATCCGAAACACATCTATCGCCTGCCCTGGAGCAAGCAGCCGCGGGCGTTGGCGATTTGCGACGCGGATGAGTTGACCGGGGAAAGCTCGCGTCTCTCGACTCGCGGTCAGCTCAAGGCGGTCATTGCCCGTTACGCGGCGCGAGGGCTGGCGCCAGTGGTGGCGACCGAGTTGGAGTTCTTCGTGTTTGCGCCGAACACCGACCCGACTCAACCGTTCCTGCCGCCAGTGGGCCTGGACGGACGCCGCGAGCAAGGTCATTCGGCCTTCAGCGTCAGTTCCAACAACGGTTTGCGGCCGTTCTTCAGCGAAGTCTATGAGTGCATGGCGGCGCTGGGCCTGCCGCGCGATACCTTCATGCATGAGATGGGCGTCAGCCAGTTCGAGATCAATCTGCTGCACGGCGATCCGTTGCTGCTGGCTGACCAGACGTTCCTGTTCAAGCACCTGCTCAAGGAAGTGGCGCTCAAGCATGATTTGACGGTGGTCTGCATGGCCAAGCCGCTGGCGCATACGCCGGGCAGCTCGATGCACATTCACCAAAGCATTGTCGAGTCGGGAACCGGGCGCAATGTGTTCAGCGACGATGCCGGACAGCCGACCGCGACCTTCCGGCATTTCATCGGCGGCCAGCAGGCGGGCATGGCGGATTTCACCGCGCTTTTTGCGCCGAACGTGAACTCCTACCAGCGCTTGTGCCATCCTTACGCGTCGCCGAACAATGCCTGCTGGTCCCACGACAATCGAGCTGCCGGATTGCGCATTCCGGCCAGTGCGCCAGTGGCGCGACGGGTCGAGAACCGCTTGCCAGGCGCTGATGCCAACCCTTATCTGGCAATTGCCGCGAGCCTCGCTGCCGGGCTTCACGGTATAGAACACCAGCTGGAACCGACGCCGGCGATCCAGGGTGAATTCGAGGTGCCGGACAGTTTGTCGTTACCTTGTACCTTGCATGCGGCTCTCGAGCGTCTGAAACGTAGCCAATTGGCAAAGGAACTGTTTGGCAAGGAATTCATCGAAGGCTACGTCGCTTCGAAGACCATGGAGTTGACCAGCTTCTTTGACGAAATAACGCCCTGGGAACGGCGTGTTTTAGCCGCCCAGGCATAACCGATCCGTCGCCGTCGGGCTATCGTTGTCGATAGCCCGACACTCACTGCAAGGAGCCGCTCGGAACGCCGATGCGCCAAATCTGGAAATCCTTTCGCGCGCTTTATTTCGCCTCGCTGATGATGCTGATCGGCTCGGGCTTGCTCAGTACGTACCTGGCATTGCGCCTGGCGGCCGACCATGTCGACGGCCTGTGGGTCGGTGCGTTGATGGCTGCCAACTATTTCGGCCTGGTGCTGGGCGGGAAAATCGGCCACCGGTTGATTGCCCGGGTCGGGCATATCCGGGCTTACGCGACCTGTGCCGGGATCGTCGGCGCAGCGGTGCTGGGGCATGGGCTGGTGGATTGGTTGCCGGCGTGGCTGGTGCTGCGGATGATCGTCGGCCTGGGCATGATGTGCCAGTACATGGTTATCGAGAGCTGGCTGAACGAGCAGGCCGAAGCCAAGCAGCGTGGGCTGGTGTTCAGCGGCTATATGATTGCTTCCTACCTCGGGCTGGTGCTGGGTCAGTTGATACTGGTCATGCACCCGCAATTGGGCCTGGAACTGTTGATGCTGGTGGCGCTGTGTTTTGCCTTGTGTCTGGTGCCCGTGGCCATGACCCGGAGGATTCACCCGGCGCCCTTGCATCCGGCACCGATGGAGCCGCGGTTCTTTATCAAACGTGTACCGCAGTCGTTGAGTACCGTGCTTGGGTCGGGGTTGATCGTCGGTTCATTTTACGGGCTGGCGCCGCTATATGCTTCCCAGCAAGGGCTGAGCACCGAACAGGTCGGTCTGTTCATGGGTACCTGCATCTTTGCAGGTCTGGTGGTGCAGTGGCCGCTGGGGTGGTTGTCGGATCGCTATGATCGCGCGCTGCTGATTCGTTGTTTCGCGATTTTTCTGGCGCTGGCCGCCTTGCCTCTGGCGATCATGCCCAAGGTGACGCTTGAGGTGTTGTTTATCGCCGGCTTCCTCTGCTCATTGGTGCAGTTCTGTCTGTATCCATTGGCGGTGGCATTTTCCAATGACCATGTCGAAGGCGATCGGCGGGTGTCGCTGACGGCGATGCTGCTGGTGACTTACGGCGTCGGCGCAAGCATCGGGCCGCTGGCGGCGGGGGTGCTGATGAAGCTGTTCGGCAGTCAGATGTTGTATGCCTTTTTCAGCTTTTTTGCATTGGTGCTGGTGTGGCGCATTCGGCCGAAGGCTGTGACCAACCTGCATCAAGTCGAGGATGCTCCGCTGCATCACGTGGCCATGCCGGACAGTATGTCGAGCTCGCCTTTGGTGGCAGCACTTGACCCACGGGTCGATGAGCAGGTGGTGCAGGATCAGATGCAAAATTCGCCAAGCCCTGAGCCTGAGCCGGAACCTGAATCGGAGCCCGATCCTGATCCGGACACGCCGCCTGAGGAGCCTGGGGCTGATCATCCCCACGGCCTCAGTGCCGCCAGACCTTAGGCGCTTTAGAATGAAAAACGGGCAGTCACCGCGAGGGACTGCCCGTTTTCTATTGCGGCATCAGCTTCACATATCGTCTTTATCGAAACGGCGCGCTTCACGCTGCAGCTGATAGACGAAACGCTCGACCTGCCGTTGCACCAGGCCGCTCATGTTGTGGAAGCGTATTCCGGCGAAGGTGATGTCGATCCGCTCTTCATAATGCAGGTAACGCAGTTCCACCGGCGCGGTCATGTTACCGAAGGGCAGGGCGGCGATGAAGCGGTCGTAGACTTCGCCAAGCTGTAGACCGCCGCAGATATCGCCTTCAAAGCGCAACTTGCAGCCGGTCGCCGAAATGTCCAGCAGCTTGCCATTGATCGGGGTCTTGAGTTTTGTGCCGCCAAGCTCGATGTTGACCAGTTGCGCCAGTTTCAGCGCTGCGCGAAATGCATTGCGCCGTTGGTGATAGACCACTTCGATCGGCATCGTGCCGCGATAGCAGCGACTGTCTTTGGATTCATCGATCGTCAGTGTGCCGTTGCTGTCCCAGGCGATTCGCACGCCGTCATGGAAGCCCTCGACGCGAAACGCTTCGCCGTTGAGCAGGAAACGTTCGCCGTCGCGAGGAATCATTTCGTCCAGCGCAATCGTATTACTGTCTCGATCGACTTCGACCAGATAGCTCTGAAAGCGCTGAGTGCGCTCGTGGAAAGTGATGATCAGTGGGTCATGGCTTTCATGCAGCAGCCGCAGATTGGCGGCGATTTCCAAAGAGGTGGAGAGCACCTTCGGTGGCTGCGGAGCGTCTTCCGCATTTAAGGCATTGAACACGGTTCATCAATCTCCAGACAAAATACCACTACACGCAATGGGCCGGCATTTTGCCAGCAAGTGTCACGCCTTCATAGGGCGCGCTCGTTCGCACTTCAAGCTTGACTGAGCGGGCGCGGCTTCGCCAGCAGGGAGGTTGATCCGCGAGCATCATAAAGCGCAGGAGGTTCGCCGCCAGTGAGGATCTTCAGCTGATTGGCCGTGGTGGCTTGCTGAACCTGGATCGAGCGACCGTTGAGTTCATTGGCTGCCTGGCATTGGGCCAGAAGCTGATTGAGCGCATCGCTCTGCGCCAGCAGTTGATCGCCAACGGCCGATTGCCCGGCAAGTTGTTCCAGGCCGCTGTGATTGGCTGGCAGGTTCAGGCTGACAAGGATCTGGCTGCGTAAACGGCCATGCTGTTCAAGCAAGATGATCAGAGCCTGTTTCTGCGCGAGAATACCTTCGAGCAGTCGCATATCGCGACCGTGCAACGCCAGGGATTCGGCTTGCAGCAACTCCAGCAACTGCCCGGCTGGAGCAAAATCGTCAGTGATCAGTTGCAGTAGATTAGTGTCGTGCATGGCTGGCCTTGGGTTTTAAGCGTCCAAAAGCCTGGCGCAGGCCGTTGGCTAGCGCTGGGCTTCGAAGTTGAGCAGTTTGCTGGCTACACGGTTGCTGTCGACTTTATAACTGCCATCGGCAATCGCTTGCTTCAATTCGGCCACGCGGGCCTTGTCGACAGCAGGTTGATCGCGCAGCTTGTCAGTAACCTTCTGCAACTGTTGAGCCTCATTACTGAGATGTACCGATTCCCCGCTTTTGCTGGTACTGGCCTGTTCGGCCGGGGTATTCACCGGCGCGGATTTACCGGCGTCGCCGGTTTCCCGGGTGCCGCTGGTACGCGTACTACCTGTGGGTGTGGGGACATTATTTAATCGGCTGAAATCGATGACCATGATGGAAAACCTCTGGGTATTTGGACGCTTGCCATGTTTTCGGCCATACCCGGAAAAACTTTAGGTCCAATTATCGGTGAGCGCGCACGCAGCGACTCTTGCCCTGCTTGAGGCACAGTTTAGGGAACGCCGCAGCTTAGCGCCAGTTCCCTACATGGCGACCTCAACCTGGCCCGGAGCGGTCACGCGCGCCCTGATCACCCGTTGAGAATTCAGATTCTTGACCCGTATCTGTTCGCTCAGGCCACCGTTGGACAGCGCTTCGCCGGGCATTCGCACACTGAGCGTCCCGCTGCGAGCGGAAATCACTACCTGGTCGCCTTTGCGAACGACCTCCGCTTGCTCCATAAAGGCCAAGGTGATGACCTGGTCGCTGACCATTGGTCGGACAAGTTTCTGCCCGATCGCCTGATCGACAGTGGTCAGATAGCCCTGATTGATCTGGCTGATGTCGCGCTCGCGCAAGATGACGTCTTGCGGACCGATGATTCCCATGCGTTTCAGCGGGCGGGTGGTGGTGACAATTTCTCGAAACAGGCGCACTTGAGCGGGGACGAAAACCGTCCAGGGCGAGGCGCCATCGCACCGCACCCGCACGGTAACGCGACCCAACGGTTGTGCCGGGCTCTCCAGGGTCGCTGTCAATTCCTTGTCGCACATCGGCATGCGCAGACGCGGATCGAGCTGGCTGACCTGGATTTCATAGCGTCCTGCGGTTTGGCTGGTTGCCAGATAATCTTCGACGGTGAATTCAAGAAAGCCTTGAGTGACGCCGATAAGTAGATCAGGCAAGGTAACCGTATCAGCAACGGCAGGGCTGCCAAGGTTGAAAAAACACAACGCTGACAGCGCGCAAAGCAATTTGCGGTACTGTGCTGTCGGGCGTCGGAAAAATGTCGTATGTGCGTTCATAAGAGTTAAAAAGCAAGCGCCGTGCCGTTTAGTGATGAATGTGCGTCGCAACACACTTAGCGTTGGTGTAGGAGTCTGGGCATGGCTGGTGTAATGGATTCGGTAAACCAGCGCACGCAACTGGTGGGGCAAAATCGCCTTGAGCTGTTGTTGTTCCGTCTCGACGGCCAACAGCTGTATGGGATCAACGTGTTCAAGGTTCGCGAGGTGCTGCAATGCCCGAAGCTGACCCTGTTGCCCAAATCCAGTCCTGTCGTGTGCGGTGTGGCGAATATTCGCGGGGCGACCATTCCGATCCTGGATCTGGCAATGGCCACCGGTTCCGGTCGATTGCTCGATCAGAGCAATCCCTTCGTCATCATCACGGAGTACAACACCAAGACCCAGGGTTTCCTGGTTCGGTCGGTGGAGCGCATCGTCAACATGAACTGGGAGGAGATCCATCCGCCACCCAAGGGCACGGGTCGCGATCATTACTTGACGGCGGTGACCCGGGTTGACAATCAGTTGGTCGAAATCATCGATGTCGAGAAGGTCCTGGCTGAAGTGGCGCCAACCTCGGAAGCCATCTCGGTCGGCGTGGTAGACGTTGAAACCCGGCACAAGGCGGTTTCCCTGCGGGTGCTGACGGTCGACGATTCGTCGGTGGCGCGCAAGCAGGTCTCGCGTTGCTTGCAAACGGTAGGCGTTGAAGTCGTGGCGTTGAACGACGGCCGACAGGCGCTGGATTACCTGCGCAAGATGGTCGACGAGGGCAAGAAGCCGGAAGAAGAATTTCTGATGATGATTTCCGACATCGAAATGCCAGAAATGGACGGTTACACCCTTACGGCCGAGATCCGCAACGACCCGCGCATGCAAAAGCTACATATCATCCTGCATACTTCGTTGTCAGGAGTGTTCAATCAGGCGATGGTGAAGAAGGTCGGTGCCGATGACTTCCTTGCCAAATTCCGTCCTGATGACCTGGCATCCCGGGTAGTCGACCGGATCAAAGCAGCAGATATCAGCTAGGGGCGTCTGCCCCTGGTGGTCAACACGATTTAAGAGGCGGCATCTTTGTCTACGGGTAATTTGGATTTCGAACAATTCCGGGTCTTCCTGGAAAAAGCCTGTGGCATTTTGCTCGGTGAAAACAAGCAGTATCTGGTGTCGAGCCGTCTCAATAAACTGATGGAGCAGCAAGGCCTAAAATCCTTGGGTGAGCTGGTTCAACGTATTCAGACACAGCCGCGCAGTGGATTGCGCGAGATGGTGGTGGACGCCATGACCACCAACGAAACCCTGTGGTTTCGCGATACTTACCCGTTCGAGGTGCTGAAGAACAAGGTGCTGCCGGAGGCGATCAAGGCCAGTCCGGGTCAGCGCCTGCGCATCTGGTCGGCGGCCTGCTCGTCGGGGCAGGAACCCTATTCGCTGTCCATGTCGATCGATGAGTTCGAACGGACCAACCTGGGCCAGCTGAAAATGGGTGCGCAGATCGTTGCCACGGATTTGTCCGGCACCATGCTCAACAACTGCAAGACGGGTGAGTACGACAGCCTGGCCATTGGCCGCGGCCTCTCTACGGAGCGCCTGCAACGTTATTTCGATCCGAAAGGACCGGGGCGTTGGGCGATCAAGGCGCCGATAAAGAGTCGGGTTGAGTTTCGTTCGTTCAACCTGCTGGACAGCTACGCCGGCCTGGGCAAGTTCGACATCGTGTTCTGCCGCAACGTGCTGATCTACTTCTCCGCCGAGGTGAAGAAGGACATTTTGCTGCGGATTCACAGCACGCTGAAGCCGGGCGGTTACCTATTCCTTGGCGCTTCCGAAGCGCTCAATGGCTTGCCGGATCATTACCAGATGGTTCAGTGCAGCCCTGGGATCATTTACCAGGCGAAGTGATGGGTCGGCTACACCAGAACGGGAGTCCTCAGGGGCTCCCGTTTTTTTTGCCTGCCCAATGTGGGAGCGAGTTTGCTCGCGATGAGGCCAGCCCATTCAACATCGATGTTGACTGCCACACCGCAATCGCGAGCAAGCTCGCTCCCACAAGGGGTAGGTGTTTCCCGTGAGAGCGGCAGAAAAGCGGCAGGCAGCGGAAATCAGTTGCCGCTTTTCTGGCATTGCCACCTTGCCGATGCCCGCAAAGCCCCGGTTTACGGGCTTTTTTGAACTGGCACGACGCTTGCTATGCTCATCGTACGAGAAAACCGGTCACCCAAAGGTCACCCGACATGAGCATCAGCTTCGATAAAGCGCTCGGTATCCATGAAAAAGCCCTGGGCTTTCGCGCTCAGCGTGCCGAAGTTCTGGCCAACAACATCGCTAACGCCGATACCCCGAACTACAAGGCTCGGGATCTGGATTTCGCTGCCGTGCTTGCCGCGCAGAATGAAAAGACCAAGAGCGGCACCTTCGCGTTGAACGTGACCAATAACCGTCATCTCGAAGCCGAAGGCCTGGGCAATGGCGACGAGTCGCTGTTGTATCGCACGCCGATGCAACCGTCGATCGACCAAAACACCGTGGACGCTCAGCTGGAACAATCGAACTACGCGGAAAACTCGGTCAACTTCCAGGCCAGTTTCACCCTGCTCAACAGCAAATTCAAAGGGCTGATCTCAGCCCTGCGCGGAGAGTAATCCATGTCCCTAGCCAGTGTTTTTAATATTGCCGGTAGTGGCATGAGCGCTCAAACCACGCGCTTGAACACCGTCGCCAGTAACATCGCCAACGCCGAGACCGTGTCTTCGAGCATCGATCAGACCTACCGCGCTCGTCATCCGGTATTCGCCACCATGTTCCAGGGCAGCCAGAGCGGCGGCAGCGATTCGCTGTTCCAGAATCAGGATGCCGCTGGCCAGGGCGTACAGGTGTTGGGCGTGGTCGAAGACCAAAGCAACCTCGATGCACGCTACGAGCCCAATCACCCGTCTGCTGACGCCAAGGGTTATGTCTACTACCCAAACGTCAATGTGGTCGAGGAAATGGCTGACATGATTTCTGCCAGTCGTTCATTCCAGACCAACGCCGAAATGATGAACACCGCCAAAACCATGATGCAGAAGGTCCTGACTCTCGGTCAGTGATAAGGGGCGACTCAGATGAGTGTTACCGATTCCACCAGTGGCGCGAGCCTTGGCGACATCCTCAACAACACGTCGAAAAAGACTCAGTCAACCTCCGATGACCTGGCGTCGGCAGCCAGCAGTACGGCTGGCAGTAAAGCGTTGGGGAAGGATGCTTTCCTGCAATTGCTGGTCACCCAACTGAAAAACCAGAACCCGCTGGAGCCGCAGGACAACGGCGCGTTTGTCGCGCAGTTGGCGCAGTTCAGCAGTCTGGAAGGCATTACCACGCTGAACGATTCGGTAACCTCCCTGGCCGGCAATTACAAGTCGTCCCAGGCCTTGCAGGCTTCATCGCTGGTCGGCCGTTCGGTGATCGTGCAGACCGACTCCGCAGTGATCGACCCGGCCAAAGGTCTCACCGGTTCGGTCGTCCTGGGGGCTTCGGTGTCCAATGCCACAGTGACCATCACTGACAAAGATGGCAAAACAGTCAAAACCATCGAGCTGGGTGCTAAGTCGGCCGGCAGTGCCGACTTCGTCTGGGATGGTGTTGACGATAAGGGCGTCAAGGTCGAGCAGGGGACCTACACCTTCAAGGCGACCACCAAGACCGACGACGGCACCACGGCATTGCTCACTTACCTGCCGGCGACCGTCAACAGCGTGTCCCTGAGTCAGACGGGCGGCGAGATGATGCTCAACCTCGCTGGCCTGGGCAGCATTGCCCTGTCCAAAGTTCAAACTATTGGTCTATAGAGCCGGCTAACGCGGCACAAGGAGTGAAATATGTCTTTCAATATTGGCCTCAGCGGGCTCTATGCAGCCAACAAGCAACTGGACGTTACCGGCAATAACATCGCCAACGTCGCCACCACCGGTTTCAAATCTTCCCGCGCGGAATTCGAGGACGTGTACTCGGCAACCAAGCTGGGTACCGGTAGCAAAACCGTCGGCGGCGGCGTCAATCTGGCCAACGTTTCCCAGCAGTTCAGCCAGGGCGAGGTCAACGGTTCCGGCGGTATGCTGGATATGGGGATCCAGGGCGGCGGTTTTTTTGTCCTGAGTGACAATGGCTCGCGCGCCTACACCCGTGCCGGTACTTTCCAGCGCGACAAGGATGGCTACGTCACCACCTCCGATGGCTCTGCTCGCCTGCAGGGTTATGGTGTGGATGCCAATGGCCAAATCAACAAAAGCGGGCTGACCGATTTGCGGATCAACCTGTCGAACCTGGCGCCCAAGGCTTCAAGCACGGTTGACTCCACCAGTAACCTCAAGTCGACCAGCGAAGTTATCGATCAAGTGGCCAAGCCCTTCGATCCCAAGGAGCTGTCGACCTTCACTGACCAGTTCAGCACCCTCATCTATGATACCCAGGGCAATTCCCACCCGATGGATCAGTATGTGGTCAAGACCGGTCCCAATACCTGGAACACCTATACCCTGATCGATGGTCGTAACCCGGACGGCACGCCAGTGACCGGCGCCGGCAAAGTCGCGCCAGTGCCTTCGGTCATCTCTTTCGATTCTTCCGGAACGCTGACCGGCATCATTACTCCACCCAGCGCCGTATCCAATACCACGCTGACCATTCCAGGGACCGGGGCTGGAGCCTGGAAGCCCGGCGCGATGATCAACGGTGTGTGGGCCTCGAACGGGGCTGCGGCCAACCCGGACGGTATTGGCATCAACATGAAGGATATCACCCAGTACAACTCGGTGACCTACCGTAATCCTCCTGTTACGGACGGCTACGCCACGGGCGAAATCACCGGGCTGAAAATTGATGGCAGCGGTGTCTTGTTCGCCAACTTCAGCAACGAACAGAGCCAGGCGATCGGGCAGATCACCCTGGCCAGCTTCAACAATGAACAAGGTCTGCAACCGGCTGGCGGCACCAGCTGGAAAGAAACTTTCGCCTCAGGCCAACCGGGTTTCGATGCACCCGAAGTAGGAACCCTGGGATCGATCGTTGCAAATTCTCTGGAAGGCTCCAACGTCAACCTGACCAATGAACTGGTTGACTTGATCAAGGCGCAAAGTAACTACCAGGCCAACGCCAAGACCATCTCCACCCAAAGCACCATCATGCAGACCATCATTCAGATGACCTGATGCTGGTGGGCTGACATCGCTGCACAAAGAGCCCCTCGCAAGAGGGGCTTTTTTATGGTGTTGGTTGAGGATGGCAAAGATCAAAAGATCGTCCGAACGCGGCCCGAACCTTCGGCAACTCCTACAGAAGCGCGTTCGACATATGAATCGGGTCAAGCGCGGTCAATGTAGGAGCTGCCGAAGGCTGCGATCTTTTGATCGTTCTTTCCTCAAGGCAAAAGAAAACCCCCGACAAACCAGAGGCTCATCGGGGGTTTCGAGTAAGCGCCTCGCGGCGCCTACCGGCTCAGCTTATTGGCAAGCTTCGCAATCCGGCTCGTCGATAGCGCAGGCCTTTGGCACTGGCGCCGGACCGGCAGGCGCTGCCAGGACCGAATCGTCACCGTGGTTGCCGCTGGAAACAGCGTTCAGCTTGTTGGTGCTGATGGTCGACTTCTCGGTGCTGGTTGCGGCCAGGGCACGGAGGTAGTAAGTGGTTTTCAGACCACGGTACCAGGCCATGCGGTAGGTCACGTCCAGCTTCTTGCCCGAAGCGCCCGCGATGTACAGGTTCAGCGACTGAGCCTGGTCGATCCACTTTTGGCGGCGGCTGGCGGCGTCGACGATCCACTTGGTGTCCACTTCGAAGGCAGTCGCGTAGAGCTCTTTGAGTTCTTGCGGGATGCGTTCGATCTGCTGCACGGAACCGTCGTAGTACTTCAGGTCGTTGATCATCACCGAGTCCCACAGACCGCGAGCCTTCAGGTCGCGAACCAGGTACGGGTTGATCACGGTGAATTCGCCCGAGAGGTTCGATTTCACGTAGAGGTTCTGGTAGGTCGGTTCGATCGACTGCGATACGCCAGTGATGTTGGCGATGGTCGCGGTCGGTGCGATGGCCATGATGTTGGAGTTACGAATGCCTTTCTGCACACGGGCACGGACTGGCGCCCAGTCGAGGGATTCGTTCAGGTCGACATCAATGTACTGCTGGCCACGTTGTTCGATCAGGATCTGTTGCGAATCCAGCGGCAGGATGCCTTTGGACCACAGCGAGCCCTGGAACGTCTCATAAGCGCCGCGCTCATCGGCCAGGTCGCAAGAAGCCTGGATCGCGTAGTAGCTGACCGCTTCCATCGACTTGTCGGCGAATTCGACGGCAGCATCGGAACCGTACGGGATGTGCTGCAGGTACAAAGCGTCCTGGAAGCCCATGATGCCCAGACCGACCGGACGGTGCTTGAAGTTGGAGTTCTTCGCTTGCGGCACCGAGTAGTAGTTGATGTCGATCACGTTATCGAGCATCCGCACGGCGGTGTTCACGGTGCGTTCCAGCTTGGCGGTATCGAGCTTGCCGTTGGTGATGTGGTTCGGCAAGTTGATCGAACCCAGGTTGCAGACAGCGATCTCGTCCTTGTTGGTGTTCAAGGTGATCTCGGTGCACAGGTTCGAGCTGTGGACCACGCCAACGTGCTGCTGTGGGCTGCGCAGGTTGCATGGGTCTTTGAAGGTCAGCCATGGGTGGCCGGTTTCGAAGAGCATGGAGAGCATTTTGCGCCACAGGTCTTTGGCCTGGATGGTCTTGAACAGCTTGATCTTGCCCGGGTACTGGGACAGGGCTTCGTAGTACTCGTAGCGCTCTTCGAAGGCCTTGCCGGTCAGGTCATGCAGGTCCGGTACTTCGGACGGCGAGAACAGGGTCCACTGGCCGTCATCGAAGACGCGCTTCATGAACAGGTCAGGGATCCAGTTGGCGGTGTTCATGTCGTGGGTACGACGACGATCATCTCCGGTGTTCTTGCGCAGCTCGATGAACTCTTCGATGTCCATGTGCCAGGTTTCCAGGTAGGCACAGACAGCGCCTTTGCGCTTGCCGCCCTGGTTGACTGCAACGGCGGTGTCGTTCACCACTTTCAGGAAGGGTACGACGCCCTGGGATTTGCCGTTGGTGCCCTTGATCCAGGAGCCCAGCGCGCGTACCGGAGTCCAGTCGTTGCCCAGACCGCCAGCGAATTTCGACAGCATGGCGTTGTCGTGGATCGCGTGGTAGATGCCCGACAGGTCATCCGGCACGGTGGTCAGGTAGCAGCTCGACAGCTGTGGACGCAGGGTGCCGGCGTTGAACAGGGTCGGAGTCGAAGACATGTAGTCGAAGGACGACAACAGGTTGTAGAACTCGATGGCACGGTCTTCTTTGTTCTTCTCTTCGATCGCCAGGCCCATGGCCACGCGCATGAAGAAGATCTGCGGCAGTTCGAAACGGATACCGTCCTTGTGGATGAAGTAACGGTCGTACAGGGTCTGCAGGCCCAGGTAGGTGAACTGCTGGTCACGCTCGTGGTTGATCGCCTTGCCGAGTTTTTCCAGGTCGAAGGTGGCCAGGACCGGGTTCAGCAATTCGAACTGGATGCCTTTGGCGATGTACGAAGGCAGGGCCTTGGCGTACAGGTCGACCATTTCGTGGTGGGTGGCGCTGTCGGCGACTTCGAGGAAACTCAGGCCTTCGGCACGCAGGGTGTCCATCAGCAGGCGAGCGGTCACGAAGGAGTAGTTCGGCTCACGCTCGACCAGGGTCCGGGCGGTCATCACCAGCGCGGTGTTGACGTCTTTGAGGGCTACACCGTCGTAGAGGTTCTTCAGGGTTTCGCGCTGGATCAGCTCACCGTCGACTTCTTCCAGGCCTTCGCAGGCCTCGGTCACGATGGTGCTCAGGCGACCCATGTCCAGAGGCGCCAGGCTGCCATCGGCGAGGGTGATGCGGATCGATGGGTGAGCTTGCACCGGCTCGTCGGTGCTGGAACGGGTGGCGCGCTCTTTGGAGCGGGCGTCACGGTAGATCACGTAGTCGCGCGCGACTTTCTGCTCGCCGGCACGCATCAGGGCCAGTTCGACCTGATCCTGGATTTCTTCGATATGGATCGTGCCGCCCGATGGCATGCGACGCTTGAAGGTCGCGGTAACTTGTTCGGTCAGGCGGGCAACGGTGTCGTGGATTCGCGACGATGCAGCGGCGGTGCCGCCTTCAACTGCGAGGAACGCTTTGGTGATAGCGACGGTGATTTTGTCATCGGTGTAAGCAACGACGGTGCCGTTACGCTTGATCACGCGCAGTTGACCAGGCGCGGTGGCGGACAGATCCAGATTCGAATCGGTGGCCTGCGGCAAGGTACCCTGCGGGTTCTCGCGAGTTGTGTCGGTTTGCATGGGTGTCTCCACGTTCTCTATGTTTGTTTGGGCACCATTACGGTGCCCACCGTTCTGTCTGAAGCACTACAACCGGCAAGCGCCGGGCATAACAACTTCGAGACAGGAGGAAGGAGCTCTTTCGGGCGTCGCTTCCATGCCGAAGTCTTTGGTTTCCAGCCGCAGGGCTGAGAACCGAAATCTTGAAGGGTGCCACTATCAGTACTGCAACACCCGTACCGTTTTCGCCATCAGAGGTGGGAAAACAGCAGCCATCCGCAGGCGCGGTTTGGTCTTCTGAAAAAGTCTTTGGTTCCACCAGACAGAAGCAATAAAGCGCTTGAGTTTCGTGTCTGATTTGTGTTTGGTTTTTTTGCGTAAAACCCTACATGTAGGGTTTTTTTGTCGCCGAGCTACAAGATAATGCGTTTTGGGGGGTGAATGCAACGTGCTGCCTGTGGATAAATCTGTGCGTAAATTGTGCATGAAACCCGCAAACATCGCGTAGGCCTTGACCCCGTTGGAGTAGACCGTTTGTCATAGATTTTTACCGCCGGAAACTGTCTTGGGCGGATTTTTGCGGGCGCGAACCCTATCACAAAAAAACACCGTTACCGAGCGCATTTACCCGCTTGTGTACTCGAGGCCGGCCGTTGCTACAATCGGCTGTTTTATAGACTGTGTTATCCACTCCAATCATTACAAAAAGACGGGTGGATCCTTCCTGAATGTGGTTTTGGCAAGCAGAGGTCACCGGTGGAGCAAGAAGCCTGGCAGGTATTGATAGTCGAGGATGACCAGCGTCTGGCTGAGTTGACCCGCGAGTACCTGGAGAGTAACGGCCTGCGGGTGGCTATCGAGGGCAACGGAGCCCTGGCGGCGGCGCGGATCATTGCCGAACAGCCGGACCTGGTGATTCTCGACCTGATGCTCCCCGGCGAAGACGGCCTGAGCATCTGTCGCAAGGTACGCGATCGTTATGACGGGCCGATCCTGATGCTCACCGCGCGCACCGACGATATGGACCAGGTACTGGGTCTCGACATGGGCGCCGATGATTACGTCTGCAAGCCGGTGCACCCGCGCTTGCTGCTGGCACGCGTCCAGGCCCTGCTGCGGCGCAGCGAGCCGGCGGAACCGGCGGCGCCGGAAAAACTCCGGCGCCTGCAATTCGGCCCGCTGGTGGTGGACAACGCGTTGCGCGAAGCCTGGTTGCATGACAATGGCATCGAGCTGACCAGTGCCGAGTTCGATCTGCTGTGGCTGTTGGTGGCCAATGCCGGGCGGATTCTGTCCCGCGAAGAGATATTCACCGCGCTTCGTGGCATCGGTTACGACGGTCAGGACCGCTCCATTGATGTGCGGATCTCGCGCATCCGTCCGAAGATTGGCGATGACCCGATTCATCCGCGGCTGATCAAGACCATTCGCAGCAAAGGCTACCTGTTTGTCCCTGAAGCCTGCACAGAAATGCCGCTGTGAACTCGATTTTCCTGCGCATCTATGGCGGTATGTGCGCGGCACTGATTCTGGTGGCGGTGCTCGGCGTGCTGGCCCTGAACCTGCTCAATCAGGTGCGCAGCGAGCAGTACCGCGAGCGCCTGGCGCACGGTACGTTTTCATTGATGGCCGACAACCTGCAACCGATGACCGAAATGGAGCGGCGCCGGGCGCTGCTGGTGTGGGAGCGGTTGCTGGGGATTCCCCTGGCCTTGCAGACCTTTTCCCAGACCAGTCTGGATCTGGGGCAGCGTAATCGCGTGCTGCGTGGTCAGGCGCTGGTGGAACAGACCGGTCCGTACGCGGCGAAGGTCTATCGACTGGTCAGCAACAAAGAGCAGCTTGTGCTCACTGGTGAAGTGCAGCAGATCAGCGAGCAACTGGCGCGGGCCACCATTTACCTGTTGGCCGATGAGCTGGTGCGCTACCCGGTAGCCGAGCAACCGCAACGCCTGGCAGCGCTGAAGAAGGACAAAGGCTTTGGCTTCGAGTTGCAGTTGGTGACCCTGGACCAGGCGGACATGGACGAGGACCAGCGTCGCCGGGTCTCCGAAGGCGATACGGTGATGGCGCTGGGCAAGGGTGGCGATTCGATCCGGGTATTTGCCGGGATGGTCGGCACACCCTGGGTCCTGGAAATCGGACCGCTGTATCAGATGAATCCTTATCCGCCCGAGTGGCTGGTGTTGATTGCTGCGCTTGGCCTGAGTCTGATCGGCTTGATCGTGTATCTGCTGGTGCGGCAACTGGAGCGACGCTTGAGCGGTCTGGAGTCGGCCGCGACGCGGATCGCCAAGGGCAGCCTGGAAACCAGGGTACCGGCCCGGGGTGCTGATTCGATCGGGCGTCTGGCGGCGGCATTCAATGGCATGGCCGAGCATTTGCAGCGCTTGCTGGCGATTCAGCGCGAACTGGTGCGGGCCGTGTCCCACGAGTTGCGCACACCGGTGGCGCGCTTGCGTTTCGGTCTGGAGATGATCGGTTCCGCCACCACCGAGCAAGCCCGGGAAAAATACCGGGTGGGCATGGACAATGATATCCAGGACCTCGATCGGCTGGTCGATGAAATGCTCACCTATGCCCGCCTGGAGCAGGGCTCGCCGGCGCTGAATTTCCAGCGGGTCGATCTGGATGCACTGGTTAATCAGGTGATCAGCGAATTGGCGCCGTTGCGCGGCGACGTCAAGGTGCAGCGTGGTCTTTGCCTGTCCGCCGCCGACTGCGACGACGCCTGGGTAGAGGCCGAGCCGCGCTACTTGCATCGCGCGTTGCAGAACCTGGTGAGCAACGCCATGCGCCACGCCGAGTCGCAGGTATCCATCAGCTATCAGGTCGGCCAGCAGCGCTGTCGGGTGGACGTCGAGGACGACGGTCCGGGCGTGCCGGAAAGCGCCTGGGAGCGGATCTTCACTCCATTTCTGCGCCTGGACGACAGCCGCACTCGCGCGTCCGGCGGGCATGGCCTGGGATTATCGATTGTGCGGCGGATCATCCACTGGCATGACGGCCGGGCGTTGATCAGCAAGAGCAAGAACCTCGGAGGCGCCTGTTTCAGCCTGAGCTGGCCACGGCATCAGGAGAAAAATTGAGGATTTGGCTTGACCTCGTACCCTGTGGGAGCGAGCTTGCTCGCGATGGACGTTAACGATAACGCGGGTTTTCTGAATAACCGCGCCGACCTTGAGTCCATCGCGAGCAAACGGAACGCCGCCCGGCTGCTCCTACAAGAGGAAGAGGCGCTAAAAGACCTTATCCCTTGATACTGACCAGGCTCAACAACTGCCCATCCTTCACACTGAATTGCGCATCCAGCTCACTGCCATGGCGCCATTCACTGGAAAGATCGGTCAGCAGGCGCAAACGGGCGTGCCCGCTTTCGTTCCATTCAAGCAGTTCGGCATGCTCGAAGTAGAAGCGTTGCCGGACGATCGGGTACAGCGCCTTGAACAGGCTTTCCTTCACCGAGAATGTCAGCGTCACCAGCAGCGCGATCTGCTCGGCGGGGCCGGCGTCCATGCGTTGCAGCTCCGCCGGGATGAGGATTTCACCCGCCAGCCGCCGGGCGCGCTCGGCGTTGAGCAGGTTTTCCAGGTCCATCCCCAACCCACGCCAATGCTCCTTGCGCGCCACAATGGCGGCGGCCCGCCCGGTGCTGTGGGTGATCGAACCGCAGATGTGGGCCGGCCATACCGGTGCGCGATCCTCACCAATGGCCGGGCAACAATCGAGTCCCTCAAGCTGCTGCAAGGCCGCCCGGGCACACAGGCGCCCGGCGAGAAACTCCGCCTGACGCTTGGCCACCGAACGCTGAATGCTCGCGGGCGGTTCGATTGCGCTACGGCGGAAATCATCCGCTATCAGCTGTGATGGATCAAAGTGAGTACCCAGCAACACCGTGCCCGGCAAGGCGACAGGCAACGGCCAGTGGGCATCGAGTGGCGTGCAGCAGGCGGGGAGGGGCGGGTGCGGATTCATGTCGGGCATTTTGCCGGGTCGGGACCGTGCTGGGTAGTGGCTCTGGTGTAAACTTGTGGTAAGGGAGCTTGCTGTGGCGAGGGCTTGCCCCGTCGGCCGGTCCGCGCTCGGGCGCAGCAGTCGCAAAGCCAGCGAGCTCGGTGTACCTCAGGAAACACGGTTGCAGGTTTTGGGGCTGCTTCGCAGCCCAACGGGGGCAAGCCCCATAGGCGCTAACCAAATCTCTCGCTCCATAGCTCATCTTGCTGGTATCCCCGCTTTTTTCGCGGGGATTCGCGCAGTGCACGACTGAAGTAATCCCATTTCTCAAGACACGTAAACAACGACAAGCGGGGACTGATCACGCTACAAAGCAACCAATGGATAAAGGCCATTTCACGCCAGCGACAACGCCTCTGAGCCACGTTTTCTTGAATGCCCCTCGCTCTCGACAGGGGAAAAATGCTCGCCTGTGGCGATCAACCGCTCAATAAGGCAAGCCACTAATAATTTCCCTTGCAGCCAGGCTTTCGCGCCTTCCGGGTTTTTCTTTCTCAAGCGCGATAACCCTAGCAATGACTTCATCCGCTTGAACGCCAACTCCACCTGCCAGCGGTGCCGATAAAGGGCCAAGACCTCTTGCGCACTCAGGCAGTCCAAGGTCGTGACCACCACAACGTAGCCTGCTGCCTCCACTGTCTGTGATTGAAGCTGCTTCTGTTTTTGCTTTTTTTGTGCAGTTCTCTGTAACTTGCGCTCGCTTTCCATCCTTTGTTCATCCGTCTTGCGG
>NZ_CABVHY010000048.1 GCF_902497875.1 Pseudomonas fluorescens | reverse complement strand
GGTTGCAGGTGTTCGCCGCACTGGATAACCCAGCGCGCCAAGGTTTGTCGTGGAATATCGACGCCGTGGCGACCGAGTACTTTTTCGAAGCGATGCAGGGGCAGGCCGTCGACGTATTTGGTCGTCAGCAGCATCGCCAGGACACTTGGGCTAGCCATGCTTTTTTCAATCAGTTGAGCGGGCTTGTCCGCTGTAACTGGTGCGGTTTCGCAATCGCGGCAACCGTAGACCTTGCGCACATGTTTGATCACGCGGATTTGCATCGGCACGATTTCGAGCTGCTCGCTGATTTCCTCGCCAATGCTGTGTTTACGGCAACCGCAGGCGCAGGTCAGCTCGTGATCGGGCAGTTCATGGATGACTTCGATACGCGGAAGATCGGCGGGCAGAGGCTTGCGTTTGCCCCGTCGCTTGGTCGGAGCTACAACCTCTTCTTCAACCGTTTCGTCGACAGACTCGGCCACGCTTTCAGCTTCATTGAACAAGGCCATTTGCGGCGTCGCGGGATCGGCCGTCTGCTCTGACTTGCGCCCGAAAAGGCGCTGACGCAACAGTGCGTTTTCTTCTTCAAGATGAACGATCTTGCCCTTATCCGACTCGCGCTCACTCAGCATTTGCTCAAGCAGTTGCTTGAGCAAAACAGGGTCGTCAGGAAGGTCTTTGGGCATGGAAATCATGCCCTGGATTATACCGAATCAGGCGACGAATCGAGGCGTCAAAACTTGATGCGGACGGTTGCGCCACAAATCAAAACCGTCCAATAACCAGTTGAGTTCTTGAACCGTCAGCACAATGGCCTCATCCGAACAATCCGGCGATGTTTTGAAACGCTCGGACTCTAGGCGCTTTAGCCAAAGGCAGAAGCCATTGCGCTCCCAGTACAAAATCTTCACTCGGTTTCGAGGCTTGTTGAGGAACACGAAAAGCACCGGGTCAAACACCGCAACCTTGATGTCCAGTTCGACCAGAGCAGCGAGGCCATCAATGGATTTTCGGAAGTCGACGGGCTTGGGGTAGAGATAGACTTTTTCGACTTTTGCATCGGGACGCATCATGAGGTGCTGGCTCCGGAAAGGAATCGGGAGCACAGCATCGGGGATCAGGCGGTGACTTTGAATGTGGGGTTTATGGAGCGCTTACAAACCTCAGAAGGTTTCGTCGATCTGCCAGCCGCCCAGGTGCTGGCGATTGCTGACGCTGTGAGCGAGCACGTTCAGCTCTGCTTTGACCGCGAGGATGCGTTGCTGGGTGCGGTGGCCGACGGCTCGATCACAGCCGAGATGCTGGAGGAGGGGTGGCCGCAGTAAGCGGCCACCCATCGTCTTAAACGACGTACTCGATTCCATATTGGACTTGGCCGGTCAGGGCTATTTTGTTCTCGTTCGACTCGGCAAAATTGATAAGCAGATGACTTGCATCAAGCGCATGGTTGTCCAGTTGCGCCGTCCAGAGGTCCAAGCCTGATTGATCCGGCGCTCGACCCAGTATGTGTTGGTAGAGGCTTGTTACCAATTGCAGGTTCGACGGTGAGGCGCCGTTGATGGTTTGAAACTCCTGGCTGGCGACGAAACCTGCAGCAACCGAATCAATGCTGACGCCTTTGTCTAGCTGTCCGATCCAGAAGCCAAGACCTTCTTTATCGGGTACACGATCAAACGCCGCCTTGTAGAGACGATAGGTTTGTCCAGCATTGCCTTCAATATCCAGTGCCAGCCGCTTGCCGTCGTTAAACTCCACGCGCTCGACACCTACTAGCTTAGTTTCTTTTGATGTTTGTGCATTAGTGAGCGTGAAGGTGTGATCGGTCTGTGAGTATTCCTTTATGTAGACCCAAGCGTCTCCGTTCATGTGAACGGTGTCAATGGCGTCGGTTCCAACGGTGTCAGCAATCGTTGTTCTAAACGACGAGTCCAAAGTAACATCATCCCCGTAGAGACTTTCTCGAGCTTCTAGGATCGTAGTAGACGTAAGTGCTTGCCCTTTAGCCAAAGCAGCCCTATCGCTGCGACAAAAGATTTCTGATCTAATTCGCCTGATGTAAACTTTGAAAATATTTTTTGGCGCTCTAGGGTATTTAGGTTTGGCGTTAACCAATCAACAATTATCGTGGGTGATAAATATTTCTCGATATACTTGTCGCCAAAAACGCCAGGATTGTAAAGTGGATTGTTTGTGTCAAAGGCGGTTTTGCTGTAGTGGCCCGCAGTAAGTATTGATACCGCTACCGCCTTGAATGCATAAAGGTTGGAAAGCTTATATACTTCCGGGTGTGAGGGGGCACCTTTTATTAGAGTGTTGTAGACTCCCATTTGGAAGCTTAGATACGTATCTGGTGTTACATTGCTATAGATAGAAAGGTATGGACTTAAATATTTGCTTGTTAAGGCCGTAATAGCGGCTCTGGCTTGGGAGTCATTAAGATCCATCTTTTTTTTCCTGGTATAGTAAATAAGAATCTACTGCAATGATGGCTAAATAATGGCTATTCCGCAAGCTATGGCAATGAAGGGCCATCTGTGGAGACGCAGTATCACCACCTTGAGGAACAGGCAGCATGGAAGTCAAACGCTAATCGCTGACTTAGCGTTTGCTATCGGACGTGAGCTGCCGACCGTTGAGGTGGTCCTGCTGAAGCTACAAACGCTGGAGGTACTTTCATAACCTATCGACTACACATTCCAGCTATCCCGGCCGCCTTGAGCGGTTTTTTTGTGCCTGCTCGCACTGTCGTGATGCCATGCTGCAGTCTCACTATTTGGGCTATTGGGAGATCGCAGCATGGGTATATCTGATGCAGAGGCAGCAGGCCTTATTGAGGCATTCGAGCGATTGAATGGCCCAAGCCAAAAACGCCAGCTTGAGCTTGCTCTATCGCACGTCAGCCCAGAAATGCGCGAACGTATCGAGCGATGTCTTGATGATCCGATACCGCCCATATTTGGGTGATCACATAGCCCAGTCCAGCGCTGGGCTTTTTTTCGTCTGGAGAAAAGTATGACTGCCACAGAGAAAGACCGCGACATCCTCGCCCGCACGCTGTGGGGCGAGGCCCGCGGGGAGGGATTTGCCGGGCAAATAGCCGTAGCCTGGACGATCCGCAACCGCGTGAACGACGGCAAGACCAAGTCCTGGTGGGGCGAGGGCTATGCCGGCGTGTGCCTGAAGGCCTGGCAGTTCAGTTGCTGGAACAAGAACGACCCGAACTTCGCCTACCTCAGCGGGAGCAAGCCGATCCCGGCCGGGCAGTTCGCCCAGGCGCAGCGCGCTGCCGACCAGGTGATCGCCGGTACCGCGCCAGATCCTACCGGTGGCGCGACCCACTATTACGCGACGACCATGCCGAAGGCTCCGAACTGGACTGTGGGAGCGAAGCTGATGCTGAAGCTCGGGCACCACATCTTTTTCAGGGATGTGCCATGACATCCATCTGGCTGCGCATCCTTCCTTACATAGCAGCGGTGCTGGCTGTCGGTGCTCTGCTGTTCGGCGCCTATCACCACGGCCTGTCGGTGAAGGACGCCGAATGGCAGGCAGAGTGGAATGCTCGCGACACCCGGGACGCCGACGCGAAGCTGGCGAACGAAGCCAGTGAGCGCACCAAAGAACAAGCCCGCCAACAGTCAATCAACAAGGCAATCCAAAATGGACAACAACGTCTCGATCAAGCGACTGCTGATGCTGATGCCGCTCGCGCTTCTGCTGGCAGCCTGCGGGGTGCAGCCGACGACCTTGCCCGTCGCCTCGCAACCAGCGAAGGCAGCGGCCATTCCTGCACTGCCGCCGCAAGCCAGGCAGCTACCCGCGCCACAATGGTGCTTGCCGACGTGTTCAAGCGCGCTGACCAGCGAGCGGGAGAGCTGGCGGCGGATGCTGATCAACGCCGAGGAAGGGGAGTGACGTGTGAGCAGGCGTATGACGGACTTGGAAAATAGGGATTGTGTTCGGTCGGCAGGACACCGGAGAGGTGACGACGAGAAGAATCCCGTTGGAAAGTGCCTTAATTTCGCCGTGCCGTGCGCCTCGCTACGCCAGCAACACTTACGGGTGTGAGTGGACGCCCGACCACAGCCTCTGCCTGGGGAATCAAACTGTGTACTCCAGGGATCGACAAGGTCTCTCCCAGCTCCAGCGCACACATCAGGACGAATCCAGCCAGAAGAAAGCCGCATGATTTCATCAAGAGGTTCATTTGGTTTTTCCTCGCACAAAGTTGCTCGGTAAGTCCTCGGCGTTGGGCAGGTCTTTCAACTCGATTTTTTTGGCATTCGTTGAGTTATTAAAAGCGAAATCTTCAGGCGCAACGGTATCGCCGCTTTTCCAGTCGCTTAGCTGAATGCTGTACTGCGGACCACCGGCAACCTTTTTTGACGTAACGGAGTAACGGCAAGGGTAGGGCCGCTCGCCCTGGGCAATCCATATTTGCCAATCCACCTCTTTCTTCCTGAAAGCCAGGTGATCGCATTCGACACCGCCAATAACACCGCTGCCCAAGTCTTTGATGTTGGTCACGTCTGCCATCAATTGATCTTGAGGGTTTGACATGAACAGGTCAGCGCCGGGAAGTGGCCTGTCGTATTTATCCCGTAGTACATCGAACAGATGGTCAAGCGTGCCCGGAACCTCGATCTGCGTGTAAATATTTTTACCTTTACCAATCAACGTGAGCGTCTTGCCATCAAACAACATTTCCATGTCTGCAAAGCCGCTGGAACGTGTAGTGTGCAGCTTGTCAGGCCGGTTGATCGACACAGCACCGGAGCCTGCCAAGGCCAGTTTTTGCTGATCTTTAGTGACGACTTCAAGAATGGTGTCATAATTGAACGATATGTTTTTTTGCGCTGACATATAGTCGGACATGTTCTTGAGTTGGCTTTTGGCATAGGCCTCATCGGCATGTGCCGCTTGAGTTATGCCCAATCCGGCGATTAGGGAAAGTCCCGCTCCGGTAATGCGGGCTACGGAGGGGATGATCAATTTTCGGGCGATCTTATCCATTGCAAGTCACCGCTATATGTATGCCGGGATGGCAGTACGGATACATAACGCTAGTCGCATCATGATTGCTTCGCCGTATTTTGCCCGACCATTCATCCGGTATCAGATTCAAAGCGTTCGCTGATAGCAGAAATCAGCACGCTCGAATCTGACAATCGCACCGGTTAAAAGCGCCAGACGGCTCCGCCACCAACGACATGCAGGGCGGCGGCGGAGTATCCGCCTGATACTGTGCCGCCGGAACGGCTTTTGGTTTGCTGCACGTCCATGTCGCCCAGCCAAACCAGGGTGTAACTCATGTGCAGATCCAGAGAGTCGTCCACTGCGTAGCTGAATCCGGTTACCAGACGCCAAGTGTCGCCCATTAGGTTGTCAACCGTACGGTCCTTGTCGTCCACCGCCGATGAATCATAGGCCACACCAATGTTCACCCGCAGTTTAGGCGTGAGTTGGTTCTGGGCGCCGATGGGCAGGTGTCATGTGTCTTTTTACTTGGCAAACGCTGAAACAAACTAGCTGATCGCCTTTGTCACAAAGGTAGTGAGCCCGCTCATATCTGCTGCTGGCCGATTTCTGCCTGTGAGCGATCACTCTGGTGTCATCAGTACCGCTAGCGTCAGCTTGATGAACTCTTCGTTCTTATCGATGGTGTCCAGGGCGCCGCGCACGTTGTCGGCGACGTCAGCCGAGCCGCGGGCCTCGACCCAGTTTGAAAGCTCCATGATGGCGGCTTCGAGGGCGAGTTGGTTTTCGTTGATCTTGAATAGCAGGGAAGGGAGCAGGTCAGAGTTTGGCATCGCAGATCCCCCGTTGAGATTTCAGCTTAGCAGCCGGCGATAAGGTGTGAGGGGAAGGGGGAAGAGGTTGGCAGGATGCCGGGAGAGTTGTGCGCAAAACCTCCGCTGCAGGCCACGGTTTACCGTTTGCATAAGCACAAAAAAGCGGATGTTTTGCCATCCTTGCAGTGAGTTAAATTTATTTTAAAACAACATGTTAGGTTGCTAAAGTTCCCAGCATGGGGTGCTAGGGGTATAACGGCATATGGCATTAGATGAGTTTGGATCACGTTGCACTGTTGGTGCTAGGTGTTATTTCGAACGGCTGACAGGATGCCGGTCCGGCATATCATGGATTGGACGGACCCTCGCGTGAAAAATTGCCCTTCTGAGGGGTACCCCCGCCTCTCTGCTTAATTTTTGCTACAGCAAGGATTTATCTGTCTCTATCGAACTGAAATATAACAAGTTTTTATTACAGTAGCTTCGATCCATCATCGGCGACACGCTGAAGCGGCCTGATAGAGTATTGGTAGTTGAAGCGATATCTAGCTGCATCGGGCCGTCTCAACCGGCCCCGAGCCCACGACCTCCACACATCCCTATTTCGCCACCACCACCCCCGGCGGCTGCCACGTCCCGCCCCCAGGCGGCAAAATCGACGGTGACGTGTCTTTAGGCCAATACAACCGCATCACCAGATAAATAGTGTCATTCGGCGCAGGCAACCAATTGGCTTCCTTTGCCTTACCGGGAGAGTCCTTCTGGATGTAGAGGGTCAACGATCCATCCTTATTCTTGTTCATCCCGGATAACATCGGTGAGTTGATCAGGTAGCGATTGATCGGGTTCTTGATCAACAGTTGGCTCGTGCGGTCATACATCGTCACCGACCAGAAGGCATTCACCGGCGGCAGTTGTCCGGCGGGGAAGGTGATGGTGTAGTTGTGCTTGCTGGCGTCGAGCATTTCGCCCGTTGCGTCCACGCGGGCAAACGGGTACACGGCTTCCGCGGCATCGTTGCCGAAGAGACCGCCCTTGGCCGCGCCGGCACGTTTGAGCCAGTCGCCATTGAAGAAAGCGCGGTCGCCAAACATCGAGCCGACGCTCCAGCCGTTGATGTTTTTCATTCCGCTGGACAGCCACTTCTCGACTTTATCATCGGCTTCCTTCATGCCCAGCAGGACGGCAGTCTTGTGTTCTGGCGAGAGCTCCTTGAACTCAAAGGTCTTGCCCGGTCCGATGCCGATAGTCGCGAGTCTGGCCCGGACATCCTTGTCTTCCGGGGTCTGTGGGACGAACTGCAAGGCGGCGTTCAGGTACTCGTAGAAGTTCGCCTTGATCCCTGGGGTGTTGGCTGGAAGGAAATCGATGGTCGGTGCGGCCGGTGGCGCGGGTTGTTTGAGGTAGGCGGAAAGGGGTTGCGCTTTGTATCCCGCCTGCACCTTCTCCACGTTTGGCATGTCTTTGGGATTAAAGAGTTGGGTGCGAATGACGGTGAGCGAGAAGGGGGTCGTCGAGGTAAACACCTTTTTGATCCCTGCGGGCGTCTGGCCTGTCCAGTCGGGGCCGACCACCAGGTAATCACCCGGCTCGCTTCCCGTGGCGCGGTTGCCGATGTAGCCATAGTTGTAGGTGTTGCCGTCGATCAACTGCACCGAGTAGTAGCGCTTCTTTGGTACTGCCGGTACCGAGATCACCATCGGCTCCGCGCGCAGATCGAGCCAGAGCATCGAGTAAGGCGTGTCACTGTTCGGCGTGACGACCGCCGTGTCTTCATAGGTCGCAACGTGGCGCTGGTTGTTGATCTGGTTGAAGGGCGCTTTGAACTGGCTGGACTTGGTGTCCACGGCGAATTCATACATCACCGCGTAGTTCATCACGATGGGCAGGCCGTAGATGAAGGCCTCCTCGGCAATGGCCTTGGTCTCGGTGATGCTTGGCGCGGCGATACCCTGAGCCACGTCTTTCTTTTCGGCCTGGGCGATGGGCTTTTCTTTCTTGTCGCAGCCAGCAATCAGGGTCGACGCAACAGCAAAGATAGCGACCCATTTCATGCAGGCTGAATAGTCAGGTTTCATCGTTGCGCTGCTCCGCTTCATTGTCATCTGTGCTCTCGGCGTCCTGAAGGCTATTGGACTCGCCAAGGGCTCCGGCCGATTTACCTTCATGAGCATAGGTGATGTGGGTGCGAAAGCAGGCTTCTGGTGCATGAGGCCCAACGCAGACCGCCGCCTGCTGGCGGTTGCGATAGGTATCTTTACCAAATTTCAGGCAAAGAAAAGCCCGCGATGGGGATTAGCGGGCTTTCAGATCTTGCGAGGAGCAGGAGCAACACTACGCGCCGAAACGTGAAAAAATTGTGAACGCCGGGCTTCGACCCGAAATCATTTAATAACCGTCAGTCGGTTTGGACACATCCGCCACAGTCGACTTATCGCAATTGATAAACGAAGACGATTTCAGCCACTGCCGATCAGGATAATAAGAAAACAGTAACTGACCCTCTTTCATTGAGTCGATCAGTTTATGGGCAATGGCAGGGCGCACCGCTGGGCAACCCAGGCTCCTGCCAATACGGCCGTTCGCCCGCGCCAGATCACGACTGACATACGGCGCCCCATGGATAACGATGGCCCGGTCGAATGCACGGTCATTGAAACCGGGTTCCAATCCTTCCATGCGCAAGGAGTAGCCATTTTGACCGTTATAGCTTGAAGCTGTCCTGTACAGGCCAAGGCTGGTGGCGTTGCTTTCATTTTGGTTGGAAAATTGAACGGCCATATTTTCGCCGCTGTTTCGACCATGGGCGACCAGTTCGTGAAAGAGTAATTTGCGCTGTTTCAGGTCAAAAACCCACAACCGCTGTTCGGTCGAGGGCAGGGAATAGTCGATCACCGCGAGCCTTTGCGCGGGTGCTGCGCCTTGCGCCAGGCTGCACTGAGAGGCACGTACGGCCAGCGCGATAACCTTGGCGTTAGCGTCTGGAGCCGCTTTGACCAGCGCGGCTTCGAGCGAATCGGCGTAGGCTGCTTCCACTGAAATGGACAGCAGAAGCATGGCTTTCATTAAAAAGCCAAAGCG
This sequence comes from Pseudomonas fluorescens, assembly GCF_902497875.1. Taxonomy (GTDB): domain Bacteria; phylum Pseudomonadota; class Gammaproteobacteria; order Pseudomonadales; family Pseudomonadaceae; genus Aquipseudomonas; species Aquipseudomonas fluorescens_BR. The sequence continues at coordinate 26,245 of NZ_CABVHY010000048.1, read as the reverse complement.
GTCTAGCGGCATGTGCGTATCTCATCGCGAGTTGTACCAGTCTAGCAGTGTGACGGATGCTAGCCCTTATGTACGGGAAATTAAGGATTATCCATGCGGCAGCTATCAAATGTATCCAGGTTAAGCCGCGTTTTTGTGATGGGACTTCTGATCTGCAGCTCGGCGACAGCGCACGCTTCGCCGATTTTGCCGACAACGCCATCACCCGGCGTCATTGACGTTGCGCCGAACGACCCGGTGGCTCAGGCGGTCCAGGCCCTTCTCGCCCTGGGTGGCTCAACGCCTTCCCCTCTACCCGCCGTCTCGCCGCGCCACCAGCGTGTGGATGTCAGTCGCGCGGTCGTCGATTTTTACGCTCAGCGAGGCTTTCGTGCTGCCTGGACAGACGGTAGCGATGTCGCCCAGCTGTTGAAGCGCCTGAACGATACTCAGGCCGACGGTCTGGACCCTGCTGATTTCCGTATTGATGATCTGGCCAAGGCCGGGGCGTCGATGCCCACAGAGCTGCCAACCCCCGCACAGCGCGCGGCCTTTGATATAGCGGCCACCCAGACTTACATCACGGCGTTGCTGCAGTTGCGGCGCGGTAAAGTCGACCCTTATCGCCTGGAAATACACTGGAACTTCGACCCGGTCGACGTCGATCCTCGTGAAGATGTCAAAGCCTTCTTCGATGCACTCGACGCCCACGACGTAGCCCGTGCGTTCGATCAAGCGCCGCCACAGGAAGCGCTTTATGGCACGTTGCGAGAGGGGTTGGCGCGGCTGCGCGAGGTTCGAGATATCGGCGGGTGGCCGCAGATTACCGCGGGGCAGGTGCTCAAACCAGGAGTGCTCGACGCCTCAGTCGCGCAGTTGCGAGCCCGATTGACCGCTGCCGGTTATCTGGCCGAGCAAATGACCACGCGGATTGACTATGACGCTAGCGTAACGACTGCGGTTAAACGGTTTCAAGCCGAGCAATACCTGCCAGTGGACGGTGTCGCGGGAGCGGGCACACTCGCTGCGCTGAATGTACCCATCGAGGCTCGGATAGACCAGGTTCGAGTCAACATGGAGCGGGCGCGTTGGTTGCTGTACAAGCTTCAGGGAACCTTCGTTATCGTTGACATCGCCGGGTACAAGGTCGCGCTCTATCGCGACGGCAAGGCTATCTGGCGTTCTCGGGTACAGGTCGGTAAACCATTTCGCAGTACGCCGGTATTTCAGTCCGAGATTACTTACATCACCTTCAATCCGACCTGGACAGTGCCCCCGACGATTCTCGTCAAAGACATGCTCCCCAAAATTCGAAAAGATCCGCATTACCTGGACGCCAACCTTATTCGAGCCATCGATAGACAAGGGAATGTCGTCGATCCGTCGACCATCGATTGGAACAACCCGCGCGGCATTACGCTCCGTCAGGATGCGGGCCCTGACAACTCCCTCGGTCAGGTGGTGATTCGTTTTCCCAATGAATATGCGATTTATCTGCATGACACCCCACATCGGGAGTTGTTCGCTCAATCACGCCGCGCCACCAGCTCCGGCTGCATCAGGGTCGAGAACCCGCTGCAGTTGGTAGAACTGTTGTTCAACGACCCGGTTCGCTGGAACAGCGCCGCGATTCAGGCGCAGTTGGCCAGCGGCAAGACAGAAAACATCAGGCTCCCGGTGAAAGTGCCGGTGTTACTGGCCTATTGGACGGTGGATTTGAAGGAGGATGGGCGAGTGGCGTTTAAACCCGATGTATATGGGCACGATTTAGCCGTATTGCGGGCGTTGAATCTGCCTTCGGAGTTGCCTGTTCTGGATATGCCGCGAGCAGGGCTCCCGGCTGTAGTGGCGACGCAAAACAAGCCATAGGGGAAAAGGGAACGGATTTGTTTTTCTAGCCTCTATAGGGGCGGCGTCGAGCAGCAAAAAGATAAATCTGTCGCCTTTTTCCTATATCGATATTCGGTTGCATTCAGAGTAGCCGGGTGGCTGAGGCGTTCGTCCGCAGTCGTTTAAGAGGTGTGTGCTCACAGGTTTGATTTCGACAGAAAGCGGTTTCAAAAAAAAGGCATGTCGGTGACTATGCGCCGTCTTTTATTGCAGCACTTTTCAGATAAGCGTGACTGAGTTCACCATGGAGTAATGGTTAATGACCATCAAGATCGAAGGAGTGATTGCCAGCAAAATCGGCTTTGCCTCCCACCAAAATGCTGTGCCAGTGATGCGCGAGCTTGCTGTGCTCAACGATGGTGATACCGATTACAACGATCTTGTTCTTGAACTCGTTGCCGATCCGCCATTTCTGGAAGCGCGGACCTGGCGTCTTGACCGTCTGAGCAAAGACTCCAGTCTTCACATTACCGAGCGCAACCTGAATCTCAATGCCGGGTATTTGGCGGACCTTGCTGAAAGTCTTAACGCGAGTGTCATTCTGCGTCTCAGTTGTAATGACGAAGTGCTGTATAGCCAGTCTTTTCCCGTGGAACTTCTGGCGAAAAATGAATGGGGAGGGCTCCTTTCCATGCCGGAGCTTTTGCCGGCGTTTGCCATGCCCAATGATCCCGCGGTAGATCGGGTATTGAAGTCTGCTGCTGACGTGCTGCGTCGTGCAGGAAAGAAAGACGGCATTGACGGGTATTCCAGCCAATCGAGAACCAGAACCTGGGAGCTGGCTTCAGCTATATGGTCAGCCGTTTGTGGCCTCAGGCTGAGCTATGCCGTGCCTCCCGCGAGTTTTGAAACTCAAGGACAGAAGGTACGCACGCCTGGTTTGATTCTGGAAGGTGGCGTGGCGACTTGTCTGGACATCGCATTGCTTTTTGCGGCGGCGCTGGAGCAAGCAGGGCTAAATGCGTTATTGATTCTGACCAAGGGGCACGCGTTTGTTGGTGTGTGGCTGCAGCCCCAGGAGTTTTCTCAACTCATCACTGACGAAGCTTCGGCGGTACGCAAACGCATCGATCTCAAAGAAGTTCTGGTTTTTGAAACCACGCTGGCAACCCAGATGCCTGTACCAAGCTTTAGCCAAGCCGTGTTCAATGCCGAGCGCCAGATCAATGATGATGATTTCATCATGGCGATTGATATACACCGTGCCCGGATGCAACGCATTCGCCCTCTGGCGATGTCATCAACGTCGCTAAAGGTTGACGACAGTAATGAGCCGCAGGCATTCGAGGCATTGGAGGATGCACCTGTTCTTCCGGGCTTTGACGTGGAAATAACTGCTGAAGTCGATAGTCCCGCGGGAAAGCTCACGCTCTGGCAAAGAAAGCTATTGGACCTCACGACGCGTAACCGGCTTTTGCACTTACCCGAGAGTGCAAAAGGTGTTCGTCTGGTATGCCCGGATCCTGCTGAACTGGAAGATCAACTGGCCAGTGGCAAGCGCATACGGATCGTCTCAATACCTGATCTGGAAGCAGGAGGTAGAGATGCGGCGCTTTATGAGCAGCAGAATCGAGAGAATTTACGCGATGAGTATGCGCGTAGCGCTTTAACACGCGGCGAGGTGCTGGCCACCTTAGAGAAGAGCAAGCTCGAAGTTGCCTTGATCGACCTGTATCGCAAGGCGCGTAGCGATCTTGACGAAGGTGGCGCTAACACACTGTTCTTGGCTATCGGGTTTCTGAAGTGGAAAAAATCTGCAGACGACCCAAAAACCTATTCGGCGCCACTGATATTGCTGCCGGTCAAACTTGATCGAAAGAGTGCGTTGTCTGGCGTGACGATGACTCTGCTTGAGGATGAGCCGCGCTTTAATTTGACCTTGCTTGAGCTGCTGCGCCACGACTTTGAACTGGTGATTCCAGGATTGGAAGGAGAGCTGCCTACCGATGAGCGCGGCATCGATGTTGTCGGTATCTGGAATACAGTGAGACGGGCCGTCCGGGATGTTCCTGGGTTTGAGGTGACGACCGAACTGGTCCTGGGCACCTTCTCCTTTGCCAAATATCTGATGTGGCAGGACTTGGCTGCTCGTTCCGAACAGCTTCTGCAAAGCCCTCTGGTCAAGCATTTGCTGGAGCGCCCGGCAGGCGGAGCAGGATTCACCTCGTCAGGCGAGTTTCCACGACCTGATGAACTGGATGCCAAAGTCGATCCGGCACATTTGTTTACGCCATTGCCCGCGGACTCTTCCCAGCTTGCGGCCGTAGTCGCTTCGGCCAGTGGGTGTGACTTTGTACTCGACGGACCACCCGGAACCGGAAAGTCGCAAACCATTGCCAATATGATTGCTCATAACCTGGCCTTGGGGCGTAGGGTGCTGTTTGTCGCCGAGAAAATGGCGGCTCTGGATGTTGTCTATCGTCGGCTGGAAGCACAGGGTTTAGGTGAGTTCTGCCTGGAACTCCACTCGAGCAAGACTTCCAAAGTCGAAGTGCTCAAGCAATTGGAGCGTGCCTGGGACGTGCGTGACACGCTGACGGCTGAAGAGTGGGCTGGAGAAACGGCGAAAATACTCAAACTGCGAAATAAACTGAACGCGGTCGTTGAGCTATTGCATCGGCGTTGGCCCAATGGCTTATCGGTGCATCAGGCGATTGGTCGTGTCGTTCGTGACGGAACTTCAGCCACGCCTCGTCTGGCCTGGCCTGCAGGAACAGTGCATGACGCCGTCATGTACGCGCAGTTTCGCGACGTAACGAGGCGCCTTGATCTTAACCGTCAGGCGGCGCGGGACCTTTCCAGTCACTTTGGGTTGTTGTCTCGTACTGAGTGGTCGAACGGTTGGCAAGAGGCGATCGTTGCCAGCGCACGCGCGCTGCTTGGGGCGATCCAGCAATTGAAGGCGGCGAGCGCCAGCCTGCTTGAAGCAACCCATCTCTCGCTACCGGTTGCACAGAGCGACGACATTGACCGGTTGGCCACATTCGTATCACTGCTGATCGACGCCAATGGTCTGGATCTGACGTTTGCCTTCACGCTCAATGTGAAGGCGAAAGTCGTTGCGGCGAAGCGAGCCGTTCAGCTTTTAGATGAATATCGAACGATAGAGCAATCACTGTCGTTACCGTATGGGCAAGAGGCCTGCCGTGGGCTCAATCTCGAGCAAATAAACAACGATTGGCAACAAGCGCAGCGAAAATTCTGGATTTTTGCGACGCTGGAAAAGAACAAAGTGACGAAGCATTTGGCTGCCGAAGGCCGTGTGTCCGGACTGCCGGATACCGGGTCTGACCTGCCCAAGCTTTTCAAAATGCGTAGCCTGTTGATGTCTCTGGATGCTCTATCCGCAGACCTGGTATCAATACCCGGGTGCAATGGCGTATCCAGTGACACGTCGCTCATCACCGCCTCGGTTGAGCTCAGTGAGCGCATCCGCGCCATGATCAGTGTGCTCTCGAGTTCTCCCGAGGATCTGATTGCCCTGCGCAGCACCACGGCAAAATTGGTCGTCGAGGCCAATGAGTTGCTCGGTGGAGGCGGGTTTATCGACTCGGCTTTGCATCAACTGAAGGACGCTCTTTCTCGTTTCAATCAGCTAGCTGGACGGTTTAACGAGCTTGCGGGCAACTCCGTTGATGCCAAGGTCATGCTCGAGCCACTGCTCAATACGGCCAACGCCATCGTCGAGCAAGAGACGAAGCTCAAGGCCTGGTGCGATTGGTCCAGGGTTCGGGAGGAGGCGATAGCGCTCGGTTTGCAACCGCTTACAGAGGCGCTGACCCTCAATGCGCTGCCCGAAGGTGGAACCAGCGACGCTTTCGAAACGGCTTACGCCCGATGGTTCGCAACGGTCGTGATTGATTCGGAGCCACTGCTGCGTAATTTCGTTCCAGCCGAGCATATCAGTGATATTGAGGCATTTGGCCGACTGGATGACGAGCTTTCCAGGCTGACGGTTCGTTATGTGCGGGCAAAACTGTGCGGTCTGATTCCGTCCAGGAACGACATTGGCAAGCAAGGTGGTTTCGGTATCCTCAAACATGAACTGCAAAAATCGCGACGCCACAAACCGGTACGCCAGCTTGCAGTGGAAATGGGCGATGCAATGACCAAGCTGGCTCCGTGCATGCTGATGAGCCCGCTGTCCATTGCGCAATATCTACCGCCTGATCAGGCGCTTTTTGATCTGGTCATTTTTGATGAGGCGTCCCAGATTGCCCCATGGGATGCCATTGGCTCCATCGCGAGAGGCAAGCAGGTGGTCATCGCCGGTGACCCTCGACAAATGCCGCCGACCAACTTTTTCAACCGTGGAGCCTCTGCATCCGAAGATGATGATACGGCAGAGGACATGGAAAGCATCCTGGACGAGTGCCTGGGTGCAGGGATTCCCAGCCATAGCCTCAGTTGGCACTACCGAAGCCGCCATGAGAGTTTGATTGCCTTCTCCAATCATCGTTACTACGACAGTAACCTGATTACCTTCCCTGCCGCGCAAACGCGCGCAAGCGCCGTTGAATGGCGTCGAGTAGAGGGTGTCTACGCGAAAGGCAAAGGCCGGCATAACCAGGCGGAAGCGGAAGCCATCGTCGCTGAAACAGTGAAGCGGTTGACTGATCCTGCTTTTGTGGCGGCCGGGCATTCGATCGGGATCATCACCCTCAATACCGATCAGCAAAGACTGATTACTGATCTCCTGGACAAGGCACGCCAGCAACACCCGCACATTGAAGCGTTCTTTCAGGATGATCTCCCGGAGCCGGTCGTTGTCAAAAATCTTGAAACAGTACAGGGCGACGAGCGTGACCTGATCATGCTGGGTATTGGTTATGGCCCGACTGAGCCGGGGGCCCAAGTGATGTCGATGAACTTTGGCCCGCTCAACAAGGAAGGTGGATGGCGTCGACTGAACGTCGCCATCACCCGCGCACGGCGTGAGATGCTGGTGTTTTCCTCATTTGACTCGTCCATGATTGACCTGAATCGCACCAACGCTCGAGCGGTGCGTGACTTGAAACATTTTATCGAGTTCGCCCAGCGTGGGCCGCGAGCGTTGGCTGAGGCAGTACAGGGATCGGTGGGTGGATATGATTCGCCATTTGAAGAGGCCGTTGCTCAAGGCCTCAGGCGAAAGGGCTGGCAAGTGGTGCCACAGATCGGCGTTTCTCGTTTCCGTATCGATCTTGGAATCGTCCATCCGGACAGGCCCGGCGACTACCTGGTCGGCGTTGAGTGTGATGGCGCGACTTATCACAGTGCAGCGACCGCCAGGGATCGAGACAAGGTACGCAGCGCGATTCTCAAGGGCTTGGGCTGGAACCTTGTGCGGCTCTGGTCGACTGAATGGTGGATTGATAAAGCGGGCGCACTGGATCGTTTGCACGCTGCCCTGGAGGCTTTGCTTGAAAGCTCCCGTTCAAGCAGGGCGATCGAAGTGGAACCTGTTGCGCCAGACCATTCGCCTCAGCTTTCGCTAGTTGAGGAAAGTGTGCCCATCGAGATGGCAGCGCAGACTCCGCCAGTAGTGCCAGCCAAGCTGCCCACAGCTAATGCCGATCCTGTTTTGGCAGAGCTGAAAAGTGCTGGACCAGGTGAAGTTTCACCGGTTACTGCGATCCGAAGTGAATACCGGGTGACGGATTTTAGTGGTCTGAGTGATCGGATAAAGGCCGATGATTTCTACTCGCAAGAGTACAACCAGGTCCTTGCCGAGCTGATCGAGCATGTCTTGATTCAAGAGGCTCCGATACTCGATTCATTACTGGTGCAGCGCGTTGCACGGGCCCATGGTTTTCAGCGCACGGGCCGATTGATTCGTGATCGCGTGTTGGACCTTACCGAACAGCATCATCATCTGAAAAACGATCCCGTCGATGGGCAGTTTGTATGGCGAGCGCAATGTGATATCGCTGTCTGGAACAGCTATCGCATTCCTGCGACTTTTGATGATGCCAGGTCTGTAGAGGAAATCGCCGCGGAAGAGCTCCTTACCTTGGCTTCGTTGATTCAGGCTTCTGACAGGCCCCTTGAAATAGCCAGGGTGTTAGGTATCAAACGGCTTACAGGCGCTGCGCGTGAGCGTATCGAGCAAGTCATTAAAGTAGCTGCGGGATAAGTCGTGGTTTTTTACTGATTCAACAGTTTATTCGGGGACATTCTTGTCTGATGCCAGTCAGTTAAGACGTTTAGCAACGAACATCGCACCTGTGGCGAGGGGGCTTGCCCCCGATGGGCCGGTCCGGGCTCGGACGTAGCAGTCGCAAAACCTGTGAATGCGGTGTGCCTGATGAAATGTGATCGCAGGTTTTAGGGCCGCTTCGCGACCCAACGGGGCGGTGCGGCGTTCCGACAAGCCCCCTCGCCACAAATTCCCACCAGGCGTGAAGACATTCAGATAACCCTTTTTGCCTCGGCTATAGCCTTCTGCTCAATTTGCGAAAACGTCAGCTCGGAATCAAAGGGGATGGTCACCACGGTCTCTCCCATGAAGACGCCTTCATAGCCATCATCCGGCTCCAGGAGCAGGCGGACCGAGAAGATTTCTGGCTCTAGATCAGCGTTGTAGCTTACAGACTGGGCTCGTATTTTCATTTCATGCTCCTGTGAAGATGAGGTGAGGCTACTCCGGAATTCGTGCAATGGGTGACTGGCGATATCGCATCAAACATTTCGGGAAGAAAACGGGCAGGCCCTTCCCCAAAACGGGTCTAGCTCCAATTGCCCCCAGAGTCCTTCCGAGCATCCGTGACTGGCAGCTACTGATTGACCGCAGCCGTCGAAAGTTTCGCTCAATTTACCTGAGCTTTGCCCGGTAAGAGCGCAGAGAGTGCATTGAGGTATCGTATGATTGGTTTTTTCCTTCGATAGTCATTCATGGATCAACCAATGCTTTTAAGCAAACGCGATCAGGCGCAAATCGAACGTCGCCTGGTGGCGACCCTGACCGAGGCGTGTGAGACGGCCAAAGCGGAAATAGTGGGATTTTCCTGGCTGACCCACGAGATCGATTACGGGGTGTTCCCTTCCAGCCTGATGGTGGTCTGGATCTTCGATACGCAAGCCAATATGGACCAGGCGCTGGCCAGTGGGCAGGGCGAACGCATGGTCGAACTGACTGCCGTAGCGCTAAGAGAAGCCGATGTTCTCGTGAGTCCGGTTTCCGCCCATGTGCATTTCGACTCTGAAGAGCAATGTCAGCGTGCCAATGCCGGCAACTGGCAGCAGCGCTTGGCGCGCAAGCGCTCGACTCGGGGTTGAAGCGTGGCCAAGGATATCGAGAACCCTTGTATTTCCGTTTGCCAATTGAGCGGTGAACTGTGTGTTAGTTGTGGTCGCACCAAGGACGACATCAGGAAATGGAAGCGCATGAAGCGACCCGAAAAGATGGCCGCCGTGCAACGAGCGAGCCTGCGCCTGAAAGGTCTTCAAAAAAGGAACGCTTGAGGGCTCTTAAAATAAATCGGCGCAGTAACCCAGTTGCTGGAAACCTCGCCATGCGCGAGAAAATCAGCAGCGACGCGGTGGTCCTGCATGACTTTTGCGCGGGTGCTGGCCATCCCGCCGTGTGATGGCTGCGATTTGCTGGACGTCATCGGGCGACGCTTGCAGGCGCAGGTTTTCGGCGTCGTAACGAAAATTGGCGATCTCTGAGGCTACCCATTTATTGGCTTAAAACGATAAACAGCTGGGGCTCAACAGCCCGAGTCAGGCTGTTGAAACATCGGCGGGACAAAGCCGATTTTGATCTTGGCTGTCAATCAACAAGAATGGGGTACGTTCAATACCTAACGCTGTTGGTCAGTTGCCAGCAGTGCGGTCTCGATCTTGATACCCCGATGCTGCTGTTGTACCAACAACTGGTCGTCATACTGGAAGATGCTGCACTTCACGTTCCTGAGTTTCAGTGGCCAAGCGGCTTTTGCAGTAGAAGCGCTGTATGCCGGCCTGCTCGAATGGCGTGCAGCCGGACCGGCGGTCCAGCGGGTCGTAGTGCTTACGACACCATTCAATTACGCGAGAGGAAGCAGACACCGACTATTCTCCGTGTAGGAGCAAAAAACGGATTTCGGCAATGGTTTTTTCACGCGTTAACGATTGCTATCGTCTTGAGCGCACGTTATCACGATGACGACTTGGCAAATTAGGCTGTTCTGTATAAGGCGGTGGGGGGAGGTAGTCCGTACGGATTCATAAGACGGTGGCGGCCTTACCGATCAAAACAAACATGGATGTGCTGGATGTTGCAAAAATGAAGTGGTTTTCCTCTAATGCCCGGTCCGTCGCGCCGGAGTTCGTGCATCTGCTTGAACCCCCAGCGTCTTATTGTATAAAGTGAGGGTACCCAACCACACTAGGTGTCCGCCATGCTTACCCGTGAAGCTGCTACCCGTAGTGCAAACGTAGCCCACGTTGAGGCGACCAATAACCTGGAAGGTGCGCGAACCAGTGCCTTTGTTTCAAGCAAAATGGCCGAATACCGCGATGGAAAAATTTCCTCCGCGCAGCTGCTTGCTGCGACGAAAGCTCGTTACGGCTGTAAATGACCAGCGATATCACCCACGGCCAGGGTGATGACCACTATTACGTTGGTGGCTACTCGGCTGAAGACGATCCCTACGTCTATCCCAACGGCGTGCTGATTAATCTCCTGAACATCCAGGACACCGCCTCCCTTGGCGAGGCGGAAACTGACTTTGCATCCGTACGTATCATTCAGCTGCAAGAGAGTCCCATTGAAGGCGACTACTCTCTTCAGCACTTGAAGGCCATCCACAAATTCATTTTCCAAGACATCTATCCTTGGGCAGGTGAGTGCCGCAAAGTCGGTATCGCCAAAAATGAAACGATTTTCCTACCCCACGAAGAGATTGAGGCTGAATTCCAGGTGATGTGGCAGCGGCTCTCGCAAACGATTTTCCTGGCTGACCTGAAATGGGATCTGCAAGGATTCGCCCGTGAGACTGGAATTGCCCTTGGCTGCATCAATCACATCCACCCATTCAGGGAAGGAAACGGCCGGACCCAACGCGAGTACCTGGACTCTCTGGCTCGACGAGCTGGCTTTCTACTGGAGTGGGGCGGGGTGTCAAAGCTCGCGATGAAGAATGCCTGCGTTGAGGCTGAGACTGACCCGGAGTGCAAGGCTCTGGCAAAGCTGATTCGGTTGAGTGCGAAAAAAATCTAGCTGCACACATGCTTCTGACGTTTCCTGCAAGCAGTGACGCCTTTAGCGAACTTGCGCTCTATCGCCCCTCCGGTCGCTGCAAAATCAGCGACAGGGATGTGGAAGCCCTTCATGAGATCTAGGCGCACAAGTGCCTATAATCCAATGGAGGTTCCCATGGCTCGCTACATGCCCATCACCGGTATCGACAACGATTTCCACTCCCTGCTGATCGACACCGAAGCACCCCTCGACGTGCTGCATGACACCACTGCCTACCGCATCAGCGCTGTAACCCAGTTGCTGGAGAACATCGCTATGCGCGAGGAGATAAGTAGCGACGCGGTGGTCCTGCATGACTTTGCGCGGGTGCTGGCCATTCCGCTGCGTGATGGCTGCGATTTGCTGGACGTCATCGGGCGACGCTTGCAGGCGCAGGTTTCGTCGTCGTAAAAGATGGGCGATCTTTGATGCCGAAGTCGGTCAGTTAAGGAGTTTCAGGCTCAGCACTGTCCCTCGTAGCAGCTGCCGAAGGCTGCGTCAGGTTCGGGCCGCGTTTGGACGAAGCAGTCGAAAATCCTGCTTGCACGGTTTCTCTGGAATACCGCAGTGCCTGATTTTACGACTGCTGCGCAGCCGGACGCAGGCTTCGCCAGCTGCTACGGTTCGCGTAACGTCTTAACTGATCGGCTTTGGCCTCTGAGGCCGCCCATTTTTGGCTTAAAGCGATAAAACAGCTGGCGTTCAACAGCCCGAGTCAGGCGGCAGACACATCAGCCGGACAAGCTGTTTTTGATTGGCTGTGAATCAACAAGAATGGGATGACAGGATGATCCGGTCCCATGGAGAGGGTAAATGAGAAGACTGTATGCACTGGGGGCGCTCATTGCGCTGACGATTTGCAGCGTGGGCATGAGCGATGCGCGGGAGCGCAGCGGCAATCAGCGGGCGGATTCGGTTGCGGGGGTCTTTGACTACTATCTTCTGACCTTGTCCTGGTCGCCGACGTTTTGCCTGACGCATCTGGACAATGAACAATGCTCGGGAAAAGGCTACGGGTTTGTACTCCACGGTCTCTGGCCCCAGTACGCCAAGGGCGGCTGGCCCCAGTCTTGTGCTCCACAGGTTCAATTATCGCAAGAGGAGCGGGCGAGGGGACTGACGTTGTTCCCGACGAAGAAGCTGCTTGAGCATCAGTGGAGAAAGCATGGCACCTGTAGCGGTCTGGAGGCCGCGGATTATCTGGAGTTGGCAGACAAAGCCGTGGGTGCCGTGCAGATCCCGGAGACTCTGCAGCCCTTCAGCACCGCGTATTACCTGGAGGCTCGAGAGATTGCGCGACTGTTCCAGGAGAGCAATCCAGACATACCGGCTGATGGCATCGCGATTCTCTGTAGAGGGCCTGAACTGTCGGAAGTTCGTATCTGCATGGGGAAAGACCTGGCATTCACGGCCTGCGGCAAGGGCGTGAAAAATCAATGTCGGTCCGGAGAGATTCGGGTGCCGCCAGTTCGGTGAGTGAGCCAGTTGCAACCGTCGGCAGGCCTGGGCAACGGAAGAAAAGGCACACCCATTTCTTCCCGAGCAAACCTGGCCCGAGAGTCATTCAGCCGGCTAGATCGCTAGTTAGTCGGGTTGGTTCGCCCGATGAATTGCATGGAGCAAATTCATGTGCCCCGTTGTTTCCACTTCAACTTTAAAGCTTGCAAATCTACTCCGGCTGAGCCCGTTGAGCGGCGCATCGTTCGTCATGCACCAGGCCTTGAACTCCTGCGGCGTGGAGTAGATTTTCTTCGTGGAATGGCCTTGGCGCGTCACGTCTTCAAGCAGTTTCAGGGCCTTTTTCTGCCATTGAGCGAATGTCTTGGGTAACGCATCGACGTCTTCAACTATTTCGAGGTACTGGGCATATTGCTCGGCATCCCTGTACCAGAAAAAACCGATGTGTTTGACGTGGATCGGTTGCATCACAACCCCCTGATGAATGGAAAACCGGAGAAATTTATTTTGCTGATCAGTTCGTGCGGTTGCAGCAGGGTGCTGGATTTTACTTTGCCGCCTGCTCTCTGGCCAAGTCAACACCGGCGCGATACTGACCGGCCGCACGATACCTGGAATGGTTGGGTGCTCCCGCATGGCAAATAGCCGCCTGTCACCAGGTGATTCAAAATGGTGCAAGTTCGTATAGATTTAGAGAGGTTCATCCGACAACAAAAAACCACCCTCTACCTATGGGACAAAGCTAGATGATCTCCACCCTGGAACTTCGCCACATCATTGAATCGGCTTTTCTGCCTCTCTCCTGTACCTGCCGGGTCAACCCTGACGGATATCTGAGTGTTCAGATTTTTGATCAACACTCTGGTCGAGTCGATCTCTACGTCACGGGGATTTCCACGTCGGAACTGATCAGCAGCAGTGCAATCTGCAATCTCGTCACGCAATTGCGCGCCGAACTTCAGGCTGGACGGGACAGCCTGCATATTCAGACGATCAGAAAGGTCAGCTGATTTCCGGGAGACCGGGCCCAGTGCGTTGCACTGGGCGACCGGGATGTATCACGTCAGTGATGCAGGACTATTAACGCCGAGCGCGGGTTACTGCATTTCTATCTGCAACACCAAGCTATGGTCGTCGCCTCGTTTGATATGTTGGACGATGCCACAGTACTTTTTGCCGTTCAGGAGCACGTTTACGGTGTGCGCCTTGTGCAGATCGTCCGGCGCTGCCTGGACCTGCAGTTCGAATCCTGGCTGGCCAGCCAGGTTCAGGATGAAAAGCCGGACCTGGCATTCGATACGTTTTGAGATCGGACCGAACAGAGTGTCTTGAACATAGTCGATGCAGGCGGTGCCTGTGCCAATCAGCGAAGTCGAGTTGTCCATGGGGGCCTCCTCAGGTTCATCAAGCTTTCCAGCATCTGCGGCAATGGTGCCGACCCTTCAACTCACGGGTCAATTTAGGCCATCCCGGCCGTCGAGGCCTCATCGACGAAGGTATTGGAGGCTGCGTTGCAGGTCAGCCCTGTGAGGCTCATACCCAGGCACAGCGCAAGGCTGGTCAGTCGTATTCCTGAAATGCCCATGAACGCCACTCTCGCAGAAAAAATCCAAACCATAGACTTACGAAACGTCGTAGCGGCAGGAGTTCAGCTTTTTCTTGGGAATATGCAGTAAAGGAAAAGTAATAAAGGCATAGCAGCTTGTTTAATGTTTAGGTGCTAATTGTTATTTTTGTTAGTCGCTTTCGTTACATATCTCTTTGGTGATAGTTGTAAGGCGTATAAAAGATTCAGTGCTTTTAATGAGAGGCTGCTGTTATCGCTAAAGAGTCTGAATATTGTAAGTGGGTGATGTTAATAGCGTCTAGCATCCTATGGCGCGCAGCAGAAGTAGACATTGGCTACGCGGTACGTCACTTGTGTTCACTCAAGGAAAAGGAAATCCCCCCATGGAAAGCATCGCTATCTCTGCAGAGCAGATCAACTGGAACGGCGGACAACGTATAACCCTCACCGCGGGTGATACAGCCACCTGTACAGTACTTAGTCCGGGTCAGCTCTATGGGATCTTTATCTACAACTCCGCTCAAAATGACAATAATGCTAATGTCAATGTGGTCTGGAGCAATAGCCAGGCCCCCTGCACGATCACTGTTCCCGGCACCACGGCCAATGCAGGCCTGGCATCACTGGGTTTTGTCTCTGGCACTGATACTCAAACCATTTCGGTTTCGCTGCCGGTTGCCGCTGGCAACGCACAGGTTGAGGTCTGGCTCGGGAGTGTCGGCATGCCGACCAATACCGCCGGTTTGAACAATAGTGCGCTGCAGGCCAACGGTGAGAAGTATCCGTTCAACAAGTACGCTCGCTACTATGCTGTCCCTCCGTCGAAGTGGATGAGCCTGACGATCGCCAGTACCATTACTCAGTTCATTTCGTGCCAGTTCCGCGAGAGTAAGGCAACCGTGTTCGTGGTTAACGAGACCTCTAATGGCCTGCTGCAAAATCAGGTCACGACCATGGGGCCTACGGCCGGTGAGAGCGGGACTGTAGCCATCGTTACTTCGCAGATTCAGAGTATTACCAATAATCTGCAAGGTGATGGTACGCAATGGGTCTGGTTGGATGCCGACAGCCCACAGGACTCTCAGAGTGCAAGCATTTCTTTGCAATCGCTTTGATTTTCTGAGTTGAGAACATAAAGAAGGCCTCACAGTATGGGGTCTTCTTTTGTCACCTAAAACGTGCACCTGCTGGATTTGTTGTGTTTGCCATTGGCATCTATAGTTCAGCGTGCTTGCTTGGAAATTATAAAGAGTGTTCCGGGTTAGATATTTCAGACTGTCACACAATTGCAACTGAAGGTGGCTCACAGGAGGCGTATGAAGACTGTACTGCTGAAGCTGAACAGTAAATTTGATTTGAGTGAAAAGAAGAAGCTCATAGACGGTTTATCGGCCGTGTTGCAGATCGGTCAGTCGCTTTGGCTTGCCAATGATGAAAGGTTGACCCTGGAGCGCCTTGTTTACCAAGGTCGGACGGCTGCGGGTGAGTTTCTTTATGAGGATCATCAGCAGTTTTCGCTGAATGATTTACTGCGTCTGCCGGCGCCGCCGGTGTCTGCGCAAGATTTCGAAGAAGCAGATATAGAGGGGCTTGCCTATGACGAGACCGAGCACTATCTCTGGTTGATCGGCTCCCATAGCCTCAAGCGCAAGCAGCCAGAAGCGCAGAGAGACCGACACAAGAATATCGAGCGACTGAGCAAGGTGAGTAGCGATGGGAATCGTTATCTGTTGGCCCGGATCCCTGTGGTGGATCAGGACGGCACCCTCAGCCTTGTGCGAGAGACCACGGATTCGCGGCGAACAGCCGCCCAGTTGCGCGGGGAACAGTCCTGGAATGCTCTGACAAAAGCGCTCGAGGAAGATGAGCACTTGAAGGACTTTTTCGCGATTCCGGGCAAAGACAACGGTTTTGATATCGAAGGCTTGGCGGCCGTTGGCAAACGGCTGTTCATTGGTCTGCGAGGGCCTGTATTGAGAGGCTGGTCAATCATCCTTGAAATTGAACCGCAGGTGGAAGAAGACGATCCTCATAGCCTGAAGTTGGCCGGGATCGGTGAGCGCGGCCGCCCTTATCGCAAGCACTTTATCCAGTTGGGAGGATTGGGGATTCGCGACTTATGCGTGCACGGATCTGATTTGCTGATTCTCGCCGGACCGACAATGGATCTCGATGGACCGGTTACGGTCAGTCGCTGGCCAAACGGGGGACAGGCGGCCGGGGAAAGTGTGGTGTTCAGCAAGGACCTCACGAAGATTCTGGATGTTCCCTTCGGCCAGGGAGATGATCACGCAGAGGGTATGACTCTTTTTTCAACAGCCGACTGCCCTGGACCTTTGCTGCTGATTGTATGTGACGCACCTGCCGACCATAGAAAGCGCAGTGATGGTGGCTTGGAAGCGGAGCTTTTTGATCTGTAGCGAGGCTTGGGTCAATCAGCTGATAGGGCGGATCAGCCTGGCCCCCTCATTTCTCACATTGCCCACCGCCAAATCGACCTTGAACCACTCGAACTCCTCCGTGGGTTCGCCCTGGTGCATGATCATTTGCTCGGCGCGTTCCTTTGGCGTTGCGTGGGTGAGCCATTCCCGGGCCAGTTCCGGCGTCAGCACCACTGGCCGCCGGTCGTGGATGTCGACCATGCCGCCGACACTGTCTGCGGTGATGATCACGAAGCCATCGTCGTCCCTCGGTTCTCGGCCACCGGCGGGGTATTGGCCAATGGCGGCACAGAGGATCGGCGCACGGTCCTTGCGCTGGACAAGGTAGGGTTGCTTCTTCGGGCCGCCTTCATAAACCCATTCGAACCAGTTGTCGATTGGCGCAATCGCCCGATGGGGCCAGATTGCATGAAAGAACGGACCATGCATGACCTTCTCGACCCTGGCATTGATCGGCGGCGGACGGTCGGCGGCCCACTGCGGTCGCCATCCCCAGCGGACAAAGTCGGCGTGCAACAAGTCTCCTTCCAGGTGGAGCAGCGCTACCTGGGTCGTCGGCGCAACGTTGTACCGTTGAAGTGGCTGATCACCCACGGTGTTGACCAGCGCATTGGGCATGCTCAACGCAGCGACGAAGTCGTGAATGCCCCGGTACTGAGAAAGCCTTCCGCACATGGGAAAGTCCTCCGGTTGTGCTTTTAGCTTAGCTGAGTCGCTGGAACTATCAGGAACAGGTGCCGACTCAAGAACCGTGGTGTTTGCGAATAGAGCCACAGACGGACCTGCCAATACCCTACAGCAAGTAACCCCGTGCCTGAGTTAAGCTGCCGCTTGCCTGCTCATTTCGTCTTGAAACACATCGCCCAGGAGTTTTCGATGGATGCAACCACGCTATTTCTCTACATCGTGACAGTCAGCGCAGTGATGATGACGCCTGGGCCATCGATGCTGTTGGCGTTGAATAACGGTGCTTCCCACGGCATGCGAATTGCGGGTTGCGGTATTGCCGGTGCGGCACTTTCCGATGTGTTGCTGATTGGCGCGGTGGGTTGTGGGTTGGGGGCGTTGCTGCAAGCATCCGAGCAATTGTTTTCGCTGGTGAAGTGGGGTGGGGCGGTCTATCTGTTGTACCTGGCCTGGGTGTTGTGGAAGGCGCCGACCCGGGCGTTGGCGCAGCAATCGTGCGCAAGCACGACCAGCGGGCGTTCGGCATTTATGCGTTCGCTGTTGGTCGGGCTTTCCAATCCCAAGGGGCTGCTGTTTTTCTCGGCGTTCCTGCCGCAGTTCGTGCGTCCTGATGAGCCGGTGGCGCAGCAGTACGTGGTGCTGGCGCTGGTCAGTGCGGCGATTGACTGCGTGATGATGGCGATCTACGCCTTTGGCGGTCGGCATGCCATGCGCACGTTTTCCGCTCGGGTCATGTTGTGGGTCAACCGCAGCTGCGCCGGGATGCTGGCGTTGCTGGCGGTGGGGCTGAGTCTTTATCGGCGCAGCGATATTCGTTGAGGGTAAGCGTGCTCCCACGCTCACCCCTCAGTCTGCCATTCGTCGATTCCCATACCAGCGCACCAGCGCTTTCTCCAGTTCGACCAGAGCACAGGTGAGCAGCGCCGCGAGGCCGCACCAGCCCCAGGCTTTCAAGGGCATGGAGGCGGTGGAAAACAGTTGCTGCAGCAGCGGCAGTTCGGTGAACAGCAGTTGCAGGAACACGATCAGCAAAGCCATGCTCCAGACCATCGGGTTGTCACGCCAGGCGAAATGCGCCACGCCATCGAGTCGACGACTGCTGAACAGATAGCCCACTTCGCAGGCCACCAGCGCATTGACCGCCAGTGCCCGGCTGGCGTCCTGGCTCCAGCCCAGTTCCTGACTGAAATGGAACAGGCCCAGACAGATCACGGTCATCAGGGCGGAAATCATCAATACCCGCCACAGCAGCACCTGGCTGAGCAACGGCTGGCGGGGATCGCGAGGTGGCCGGCGCATCATGCCGGCTTCCGCGGGTTCAAAGGCCAGCGCCAACGCCAGGGTGACGGCGGTGATCATATTCACCCAGAGGATCTGCAGCGGCGTGATCGGCAATGTCCAGCCCAGGCCAATCGCCGCCAACAGGATCATCGACTGCCCGCCACTGGTGGGCAGGATGAACAGGATCGATTTCTTCAGGTTGTCGTAGACGGTGCGGCCTTCCTCGATGGCATGGACAATAGTTGCGAAGTTGTCGTCGGCCAGCACCATCTGGGCTGCTTCTTTCGCCACTTCGGTGCCCTTGATGCCCATGGCCACGCCGATGTCGGCGCGCTTGAGCGCCGGTGCATCGTTGACGCCATCACCGGTCATCGCCACTCGTGCGCCGCTGGCTTGCAGGCCTTCCACCAGGCGTAACTTCTGCGCCGGGTTGGTGCGGGCGAATACATGGGTGTCGCTCAGGCGTGCGGCCAGCTGGCTGTCATCGAGCTTGTCCAGCTCGGCCCCGGTCATCGGTGGACTGCCGCCAAGGCCCAGCCGCTCGGCGATGCAGGCCGCAGTGGCGGCATGATCGCCGGTAATCATCTTGACCTGGATCCCGGCGCTATGACAGTCAGCGATGGCCTGGATTACCTCTTCACGCGGCGGGTCGAGCATGCCCACCAGCCCCAGCAGCACGTACCCGCCATCGAGATCGGCGTAGCTCAACTCCTGTTGGTGCTGGGGCAAGGTGCGCGAGGCCAGGCCCAGCATCCGCAGGCCCTGGCCAGCGCCTTGTTCCAGCGCGGCATGCCAGTGATCCAGGTCGAGGGGTTCTTCCTGTCCGTCACACCATTGCCGATTGCACACCTCCAGCAATCGCTCGGGCGCGCCAATCAGGTAGATCAGGCCGTGGCCAGCTTGATGCTGATGCAGGCTGGCGGTGCAACGGTGTTCGGCGCTGAAGGGAATCGCATCCACCCGCGGCAGGTTGGCCGCTTCATGCTGCAACTCCAGGCCGAGCTTGCCCGCCAGGGTCAGCAGTGCCGCTTCGGTAGGGTCGCCGCTGATGCACCATTGCGCATCGGCCAGGTTGAGGCTCGCGTGGTTGGCCAGCAGTCCGGCCCGTGCCAGGTGCCGGATATCGGCCGAATGATCCTGCAGACAGTCATCTCCCGCCGCGCAGGAGACGCGCCCGTGGGGTGCATAGCCGATGCCCTCGACATGGTAATGATGGGCTGCGGTGAAAACCTGCTGCACGGTCATTTCGTTGCGGGTAAGGGTGCCGGTCTTGTCCGAGCAAATCACCGTGACCGCCCCGAGGCTCTCCACCGCCGGCATCCGCCGGATGATTGCCTTGCGCCGGGCCATGCGCTGCACACCCAGGGCGAGGATGATGGTCAGTACCGCCGGCAGGCCTTCAGGGATGGCGGCAACGGCCAGACCCACGGCCGCCATCAGCATATCCCCTGGCTCATAGCCTCGCAGGCCGATGCCGAAGGCAAAGGTGGCCGCCGCCATCACCAGGATAATCAGCGTGAGTTGCCGGGCAAAGCGCGCCAGGTCGGCCAGCAACGGCGTTTGCAGCGCGCTGACGTTACCCAGCATGTGGCTGATGCGACCCAGTTCAGTGTCACCTGCGGTGCTGGCCACCACACCGACCGCGCTGCCGGCGCTGACCAGTGTGCCGGAGTAGGCCATGCTCAGCCGGTCGCCCAGGCTGGCATCGGCCTCTACCGGCGCCGTCTGCTTGTCCACCGGCAGCGACTCCCCGGTGAGGGCCGCCTCTTCAACGCGCAGGTCGCGTACTTCGAGCAAGCGCAGATCGGCCGGAACCCGTTCGCCGGCTTCGAGCAGCACAATGTCCCCCGGCACCAGTTCTTCAGCCGACAGGGATAGCACCTCGCCGTCGCGCCGGACCCGGCTGTCGACCACCAGCATGCGCTGGATCGCGCGCATCGCCTGCTCGGCCTTGCCCTCCTGGATAAACCCGACGATGGCATTGATCAGCACGACGCCGAAAATCACTGCGCTGTCCAGCCACTCGCCCAAGGCGAAGGTGACCAGAGAGGACGCCAGCAACACATAAATCAGCAGGTTATGGAACTGCAGCGCAAAGCGCTTCAACGGACCGTTGCCGCGCCCCTGGGGCAGCCGATTGGCGCCATAGCGCGCCAGGCGTTCGGCCGCCGCCGCGGCACTCAGTCCGTGTTCACTGGCCTCCAGTTGCCCGAGACAGTGCTCCGGCGTCTGGCTGTGCCAGGTGTTTTGAGTCACCTTATCCATGTCGACATTCCCGAAATCAGCCTGTCGCAACTATAGGGTTCACTGGATGAAGCTGTGTTGGCCCACGTCAAAGGTTGGACATCTTTGGACTATAAAGGTAGCGGCCAGTCGTTCAGGCTTGGTTGGAGAAGTGTTTCTTCCAATTACACAGGTCTGAAAGCGTAGCGGATGATGAGGGGCGCGACAGTTCATTAACGCAACCACCGCCGCGCCAGCGGGTCACATGTCAGACACTTCCTGCCGGCGAGCGTTGACCATGAAGAATCTGCGGATCGCGACGTTCAACATCAACGGCCTGCGTGCCCGACTGCCCAACCTGCTGGAATGGCTGGAGCGCGAGCAACCAGACATTGCCTGTTTGCAGGAACTGAAGGCCGCGGACAAGGATTTTCCAGTCCTCGACTTCGAGGCGGCAGGTTATGGGGCGATCTGGCATGGCCAGGCCGCCTGGAACGGGGTGGCAATCCTGGCTCGCGATGCGCAGCCGCTGGAAAGTCGCCGGGGTTTGCCGGGCGATGATGCGGACCTCCACAGTCGTTACCTGGAAGCGGCGGTGCATGGGGTGTTGGTGGGGTGTCTTTATCTGCCTAACGGCAATCCACAACCGGGGCCGAAGTTCGATTACAAGCTGGCGTGGTTCGAGCGCTTGATCGATTACGCGAAGTTGCTGCAGGACAGCGATCATCCGGTGGTGCTGGCCGGGGACTACAATGTGGTGCCCACCGATCTGGATATCTACAACCCGCGCTCCTGGCTCAAGGACGCGCTGTTACAGCCTGAAAGCCGCGAGTGTTATCAGCGGTTGCTGGCTCAGGGCTGGACCGATTCGTTGCGCAAGCTGTATCCGCAGGATCGCCTCTATACCTTTTGGGATTACTTCCGCCAGCATTGGCAGAAGAACTCGGGGCTGCGCATCGATCATCTGTTGCTCAACCGAGCCCTGAGCCCTTACTTGCACGAGGCCGGCGTCGATGCCTGGGTCAGGAATCAGCCCCATGCCAGCGATCATGCTCCGTGCTGGATTCGCCTGGCCTCGCGTAAGCGGCGTTGATAGTGCTGATTGGTTAAATCAATTGTTGCTCCGGGGCGCTAATGGCTTATATCTGTCGTTAATCCGCAAAGCGTTCCTTTCCCAATAAGCTGACCCGGGAGAAACGGGCGTACGCGACACCTCGTGTGCAAGGACTCAATCATGAGCCAGCCTCAACTGCAAAATATCGAGCTTTATCTGCAACGCCTGGGCTACAACGTGCCGCCAGCGCCGACTCTGGAAACCCTGCGCGAGCTTCAACTGCGCCACACCAGCGTTTTCCCCTTCGAAACGCTGTCGACACTGTTGCAGGTTCCGGTGCCTATCGATCTGCCGTCGGTGGAGCGCAAAGTCCTGCACGAAGGGCGGGGCGGTTATTGCTATGAACTCAACAATCTGTTCCTGGCGTTGCTACAACAGCTGGGATACGAAGCGCGGGGCATTACCGGGCGGGTGGTGATGGGCAGTCCCGAGGGCGTTTTGACCGCACGCACCCACCGCTTGAGTGTGCTGACCCTGGACGGTATTCGCTATATCAGCGACGTCGGCTTCGGCGGCATGGTACCGACGACCCCGCTGCGGCTGGACACCGAAGAAGAACAGCCAACACCCCATGAGCCGTATCGGATAACGCAGGGGGAGGACAGCTACACCCTGCGCGCAAAAGTCGCCGGCGAATGGCGCGCACTTTATGTGTTTTATCTGCAGCCGCAATCGGCGATCGATTACGAGGTCGGTAACTGGTACGTCTCGACCCATAAGGACTCGCCGTTTCTTGGGCAGCTGATGGTG
Organism: Pseudomonas fluorescens; assembly: GCF_902497875.1. Taxonomy (GTDB): domain Bacteria; phylum Pseudomonadota; class Gammaproteobacteria; order Pseudomonadales; family Pseudomonadaceae; genus Aquipseudomonas; species Aquipseudomonas fluorescens_BR. The sequence continues at coordinate 3,650 of NZ_CABVHY010000048.1, read as the reverse complement.
GCAAAGATGGGGCAGGGGCTGCGTCGAACGCTCAATAACGGCAGTTATGCCCTGCATCGGATGGGGCTCGAAAGCGAGCGCCGAGAGCTGACGGATGCTGACGAACTCATCGAACTTCTGCACAGCGAGTTCGCGATTCGGGTTCCGCAACATCCGCAGCTGAGGCAGATCATCCATCGCTTGATCAACCCGCCAGCCGTTTGAAACGCTTTAGCTGACGGGACCTAATACCCGCCGCCACTATTCTCCCGGCGTTCTTTGTCGGCCTGCTGCCGGAGCTCCCAACCGGCGCAGTTGGTAAAACCCTGGTGGTCCACCTTGTCACGTGCATCGAGGCTGACGTGGTAGGCCTGGCGCTGGCCGGCCTGAGACAACTGGTAGTCGAGACAGGAACCGGGATTTTCCATGCGTTTGTTCACTGCTACCGGTTGCCCGCCGATGTCGAGCACCTGCTGCTTGCTCATGCCGGTGCTGACCTTGGCGACCAGCGGCTGGTCCCGGTAGATCTGCTCGTGCGGGGTGGAACATGCGGTCAGGGTGGCCAGCGCAGCAAGCGTCATGAGCAGAAGGTTGGACATGGCCAGGCTCCCGGGGTTACCTGCCGCGCACGGTGCCGATTCAGCTCAGGGTGGCGCGAGCAGGGTATGCAGTATCACTTGCGACCGCTGAGGTTCTGCTTTTGGAACTCAATGCGGAACCAGTCCGCAAGCATGGCTTTTTCGGCATAGAGGCGATCACTGTTGGCTGCCCGGCCGGGACGCTGCAGGTAGAACTTGTCGCTGAGCTGGGCATCGGCCTGGCGGATCGTCTGATCGTTTTGCTTGAGTACGTAGTGCAGCTTCATCGACGGCCAGGTGATGTCGCGCATGAACCGCACCTGGCTGGCATTGACATGCCAGGGCTCGAAGCGACCGGCCAGATCGATGTCACTGACTTCGATCTGCAACACCTGTCCAGGTTGCAGATAACGTTTGCCGAGCTGCTCCAAAGAGCTGCGCAATTCCTTCATGACGTAATCGTCGGCTCCGGTTTCATCGCCGGTAGTGTTCAGGCTGGCATCCCGAAACGATTCGGGATTCTTGAAGTTGACCTCGACCGAGGTCGTTGCGGCGAACGGTTGCGTCATGCTGCCCATCATCACCAGCAAGACGGCGGTACCAGCGCCTGTCACACGCATGACACACCTCCTGACCCGGCTTGAGAGAAGCCGGCATCTGCTATTAAGTTTACCCCTCGCAAGGGTTTCGGCAACTTCAGCCCGGGCGTTGAGTCGCGGTTTTTGGGTTGCGCCTGCAGGTTCGAGCGCTGGTAATTCAGGCCATCCAGCGATTCTGGCAGCAAGTCATGACCTTTCCTGGTGTGTAGATTGTATACATCTAGCTGGACATTTGTTCCGACTGTTGCATACAGTGTGCGCATAACAAAAACCAGAGACCCCCTCACCATGAATACGCCCTCTGTTTCAAAACAACGGCCCGAGGATCAGAAACTCGGGATCGGCGCGAATATGGCTTACGGCCTGCAGCACGTTCTGACCATGTATGGCGGTATCGTCGCAGTGCCGTTGATTGTCGGCCAGGCGGCCGGGCTGGCTCCGGCGGATATCGGTCTGTTGATCGCCGCGTCGCTGTTTGCCGGTGGCCTGGCGACCTTGCTGCAAACCCTTGGTTTACCCTTCTTTGGTTGTCAGTTGCCGTTGGTGCAAGGTGTTTCGTTTGCCGGGGTCGCCACCATGGTGGCGATCGTCGGCAGCGGTGGCAGTGGGGGTATTCCAGCGATATTGGGTGCGGTGATGGCGGCGTCGTTGATCGGGTTGCTGATCACGCCGGTGTTCTCCAGGATCACCAAATTCTTTCCGCCCCTGGTGACTGGCATTGTAATCACCACCATTGGTCTGACGCTGATGCCGGTGGCGGCACGTTGGGCCATGGGTGGTAACAGCCGCGCCGAGGATTTCGGCAGCATGCAGAACATTGGCCTGGCGGCCATGACCCTGGTACTGGTGCTGTTGCTGAGCAAGATCGGTAGCGCGGCGATTTCACGCTTGTCGATTCTGTTGGCAATGGTCATCGGTACGCTGATTGCGGTGTTTCTCGGCATGGCCGATTTCTCCCAGGTCACCGAAGGACCGATGATCGGCTTCCCGACACCCTTCCATTTCGGTATGCCGACCTTCCAGCTCGCGGCCATCCTGTCGATGTGCATCGTGATCATGGTGACCCTGGTGGAAACCTCCGCGGACATCCTCGCGGTTGGTGAAATCATCAATACCAAGGTCGACTCCAAGCGTCTGGGCAACGGCCTTCGCGCCGATATGCTGTCGAGCATGTTCGCGCCGATCTTCGGCTCCTTCACCCAGAGCGCCTTTGCGCAGAACGTCGGGCTGGTCGCGGTTACCGGGGTGAAGAGCCGTTACGTGGTGGCCACCGGCGGACTGTTCCTGGTGATCCTCGGCCTGTTGCCGGTGATGGGACGGGTGATTGCTGCCGTACCGACTTCGGTATTGGGTGGCGCCGGTATCGTCCTGTTCGGCACCGTGGCCGCCAGCGGTATCCGTACGCTGTCCAAGGTCGACTACCGCAATAATATGAACCTGATCATCGTCGCCACTTCCATAGGCTTCGGCATGATCCCGATCGCCGCACCGACCTTCTACGATCACTTCCCGAGCTGGTTCGCGACCATCTTCCATTCCGGGATCAGTTCGTCGGCAATCATGGCGATTGCCCTGAACCTGGCATTCAACCATTTCACCGCTGGCAACTCGGATCAACAGTCGGTGTTCGTCGCCGGTACCGAGCGCAGCCTGTGCTTCCATGATGTCGCGGCATTGCGTGAAGGTGACTATTTCAGCGGTGGCAAGCTGCATGACGCTGAAGGTAACGAGATCCCGCTGGCTGAGCCCTTGCATGCTTCGGAGGATCATCAACCGAACGATCCAAAAGTTGCGAGTGCGTCGGGTAGTACTCAAGCCAGTAGTGTCTGAGGCCTTCTAGTTAAAAGACAGGGACTGCAGATCTGCAACAGGTCTGCATTCGGAGCCCGGTCTTGGGACCTCAAAAGATCGCAGCCTGCGGCAGCTCCTACAGACTTTGCGTACACCTGATAATTCGAGGGTATGCACGGTCGGTGTAGATACCGTCTTAACTCTCACCGGGCAAGCGCAAGTTTCGGGTCAAAGGGCTGGCCCGATTTGATCACTCCAAAGATGATGTGCAGCAGCTTGCGCATTGCTGCACAGATGATCTGCTTGGGGGCCTTGCCGTTGGCTTTCAATCGCTCTTTGAGCGCGATAATCGCTTCGTTGTGCTGCATCGCCACCAGACCTGGCATGTAGAGCCCGGTTCGGAGTCGCGCTGATCCGATTTTCGAGATAAAGGTGCGGCCCTTAAGCTGGCCAGACTCTTCCAGCTTTGGATTTAAGCCCGCCGCCGCCACCATTTGTCGAGGATTCGAATACTTTCGCAGGTCGCCCAGCTCGGCAAACAGCATTTGCGCCGATTTGTCGGCAATGCCATCAATGGTCACCATCAAATCGCGCATTTGGCGCATGTCCGGGTCGTCATCAATGTGTTTCTTGAGAGCCTTTTTGGTTTCGGCAATCTCTTTCTCGATGTGGCTGATTACGGATTTGATCGAAATCTTGACGC
>NZ_CABVHY010000047.1 GCF_902497875.1 Pseudomonas fluorescens | reverse complement strand
GTGGCCGGCGGGCGAGTAGAGTTTGGCCGGCAGGGCCACGCTGCTGCCGTCGGTGTCGAGGATTTCGATCAGTCCGGACTTGTGCAGCACGCGGTAGATGCCGCCGCCCTTGTTTTCGAAGTGGAAGCTGTCGAGCTTCTTTTCCTTGATATCGGGTGTTGGGCCGCTGCCGGTGACCTTGAAGGTTTCCCCGGTGCTCAAGGCCAGCATGCTGTTGTGCGGGGTGAACTGCGACAGGTTGAGGTTCCAGCCGATACCGAAACCGGAGTCCAGGGTATTGAGCGGGTTGAAGGCCAGGCTCAATGGCAGGTCAGGGCCGCAGAGGTCGTTGCTTTTGATTTCGGGGAAATTGATCGTCGCGGTGTATTGCCCGGTGCGCGGATCGACACCGTTTTGCAGGAAACTCATGAAACTGAAGGCTTGGGAATTTGCAGCACTGGAGGCGGTCATGTTTATTAACCTCAGTATGGATAAATGATGGGGTGCTATTGGTTTCAGGATGACGGCTCAAGGTTGTGCCGGCGCTACGGATCCCTGCGAAGCAGGCGGGGCTGCTGATGTTGTGATCTTCACACAAGAGAGCTTGTCTCGAATAATGGGATTGGCTTGTTTTACCCACTTGTCAATAAGCTGTAGCCCTGGTCTGATAATTTGCCCTGCTGTATAGGATTTTAGATATTCAAGTTCTATATAATCTGTGGTCGTTTGTTTTTTGGTGGTTCTGAGTTTAAACCAGAATTCATGCTTTGAATCTTGCGTGCAGTCACCGTTATCAGTCAGCAGTATCTCAGTGGCTGAAGGCACCTCGTTCACTTCTATATCTCGAGCCTTGTCGTTTTCGCAGCGGCCAGCACCAGGGTAGAAACTGTAGGTTATAGACTTGCCAGGCTCAGGGACATCCAGACTACACTGGTGCTTGTCTTTATCCATGAGCGTAATTGTGCCGCGCGCCTTGGGTATTGACGTATCAGTCAACGCCAGTCCTGAATATACAAGGTGGGTGGAAAGTAGCAATCCACAAACAGCTGCTTTGATAGGATTCATTGAAGTCTACCTTATATTAAGTTGTGCCCGGGGTGGACGAAAACAAAAATACCAGGTCAGACATTATCAGCTTGTCAGTGCTTGCGAACCTAGCAGTTCTGCTAGTAGGTCGACGGTGGGGGATGAGCGCCAGCTACTGTCGGATGTCCACTTGTCCATCAGGGCCAATAACAGTATCAGTGATTCCGGTTTTGGCAACCTAGCAGTTCTGCTAGTGGTCAGGGGGCTGTTCACGGGGTAAGAATAGTTCATTCGTATCAATAAATGGCCGTGATCCGAGACCTGCTCGGATCTGGAACTTACGTCGGTTCAAGGAGTTAAACCCATGGCAGATTTACTGCCCTACCCGACAATCTCCGACTTGCAAGACGGAGACTGGATCGATCTCGATAAACTGGGAAGTCAACCACTGTTGACCTACATAAAGTATGACACCATCGCGCTTAATGACAGGCTTTGGCCTAACTGGCGAGGCTGCAGTGCACAAGGCGAAGTCCGTGATTTTGCTAACGCCAGAGTGGATGTCACGGTGGAGGGCGGATATACCCCGTCACTCGGAATGCCGGTACACGTCCCCAATGATGTACTGACGTTCCTGAATCAAGGCTGGGCATTTTATTCCTATGCCGTCGGGCTTCCAGGCGACCCCAATACTCGTGGGCCCGAATCCCGCCGGATATTCTGCTATGTGGGCAAACGGCCGGTTCCAGCGACGCTATTGCCCGTCGTGCAGATAAAAGAGTCCCATGGACTTGCGCTTGATCCCAAGGCTATAGGTAGCGCAGGGGCCACCGCAGTGATGGCGCCTTATCGTGCCATGAGTGTTGGCGACAGCGTGACGTTTACCTGGCAAGGATACTCTTCTGCAGGTGTGCCCGAGGACGAACCGCACACTGAAATGATAACGCTGAAAGTCGTACACCTTGCACAGCCGTTGGAATTCAGCGTGCCTCGTAGCCAGGTGATTGTTATTCCTGGTGGATACGCCGAGATCAGCTACTGCATCGAATATGCCGGTGGGCTGGGACAAAAAAGCGTTTCCGAGCAGCAGACTATCCGGATCGTTGCACCCGATCCGGATAGTCTGCTGCCCGAGATCACTATCAAGGACTACGATGGCGGCCCGATTGACCCGCAGCGTGACGGGCTCACGTTGCAGATCAAACCGCTCTATGCCGGTATCCAGGACGGTGATGGGGTGCTGATGCACTGGACGGGAGTCAGAAGCGCCAGTGTCATCAAGTCGTTGCGGGTCGATCGTTCGACGCTCGACAGTGGTGTTCTCGAGTTTTACCTTGAACCCAAATGGCTGCTGGCCAATAGCGGCGCGAAGGTGACGGTAAGTTATCAATACGCCCGCGCCGGTGCGGGGGAGTCCGGGAAGCCATTGCAGTTGGAGGTGAGCAGGCCTTTGAATCTGCCGCCGCCGCTAGTGGAAGGCGCCACTGGCGAGGGTGAAGGCAACGGCTATCTGCGAGCTGAAACAACGGGTGCCTACGTCAACGTACCTGAAAGTGCAACGGTTGGCCCGAACGATATGCTCAAGATGCATTGGGAGGGGCACCCCAACGGTGGTCGTCACGTGGCAAGCCCCATCGGTGGTACGGGCAAGCGGTTTTTCATTCCAGGCACCGCGATCGCGGCGAACATGTCGGAGGGCGAAGACAAGCGTTTTCCGGTGTTCTATAGCGTCACCCCGCAAGGCGGGGTCGCCAAGCCTTCCAGACATTTCAACCTGCGGATCTTGCCTCAGCCTTCGACAGTCTACCCGGATGTCCAGTGTAAGGAGGCTCAAGGTACCAGGACTGTGTCGTTGCGTCGTGTGGACGCGTTGGGGGCGAATCTCTATATAGGCGAGGGCCGGTTCCCTGCTTGGCCATTCATGGCCGAAGGCCAACCGCTGACGATCGAGGCCACCGGTGTACCCGTCACAGGAAGCGGGCGCGTCACGGTGCGCAACGCTGTGCCGGTCACAGCAGCCGAGTTCACCAACAAGAAGATAGATGCAAAATTGATTCGTGCTTTCTTGCTATCGCTGAAACGCAATGAACAGTTCACGCTCAAGGCAAAAGTGAGTTTCGATGGTGGTGAAACCTATACACCCTTCGACGATGCAAGTTTTACATTAACCGATTGAACTATCCCTTTCGTCGGTCAAGGAGCTTTAGCATGGAAAACAATACAATCGACAGTTTATTGGAATGGTTGAAAGTACAACCTCGTACGCTAGGGTGGGACGCCATTTGTGTCTATGATCGGGAAAAGTCTAATAGGGTACTGTTGCAGGAGTATATCGGTCGCTTCAGTACCGATGATTATATGAAACCTGTCACCCTGATCGTCGAGGATAATCAGACACCTACCTATAAGGAATGGATAGCTAATTACATTTTTGACCGGCCAAGAATATCGTTCGTCGATTCAGATTTAATGAGTGCAACAGCGGAGTTGCGCAAGAAGGTCGTTGGCGGCTCGCGCCTGACCTATGATCAGCAGCCCGGTTCAATCCCAAAGCTGATCAAAGTCGCCCTGGAGGATGCGCTGGGCGGACCGGAGTGCGTGATGGAGATCGACCTCACCCACAGCGACGGCGAAGTGACCCCGGAAGGGAGTGTGGTGCTGAACCTGAAAACGGCCAGAAACTACCGCTTGACTCACTCCGACAGTGAACCTCTGAGCAAGCTTGCCGGCAGGCGCCTGCAGGAGCACTTTGCCGGGTTGCCGGATAAGCAAATGACGTTTGTTCTGAGCGAAATGAAGTATGAGGCGGGCCAGGTTTTAAAACCGAAGCACTTTATGATTCGTACCCAGGCCGCTCCTGGCGCTTCGGTTCGAGGGGCTCTCAATGAAGGGGCGGGCGCGGTCATTATGTTAATCACTTTGGAGGGTGGGACAGATGGCGTTCCCCCTGCGAGTTCCAAGGACTTAAGGTATTTGATTCCGGATGGGCACTCGGCAACGATATTGTTGGCCCATAAAGTAATGTTGAATACCGTGTTAGTGGAGGGGGCGCGGCGAATAAATAATGTGCCCATTCCCTTTACCTATGAGCTTAAACCTGGCACGACACCGGGTTTCTATTTTTCAAAGACTCTTTCGGGAGGGGCCGTTCATTATCCGAATGCGACAATCTCCAGGCCGGGCTATACATTCGAGCTGAAATCCTTGTTTCTGCCTATGGGGAAAAATGCTTTACCACCTTTACCACCTGGCGATGAGGACGGCTGGCTAAGTTTGAGTTTAAAGGCCGAGAGGATAGTCTTTCTTTGGTACGGCAAGCTGAGTCAGGAATTCACTGTAGGCTCACGTGATGGCACTATTGATTCCGAGTTTGCGATGATTGCTTCCGGCGATTACGTTCTGGATCAAGACACTGGAACTCTCAAGCTTGAGTATGAAATAGATGGTACGGTCACCAAGTCTGAAGTGAAACCTGGAAGCTTTCAAAATCTTCCGGAGGTGGTCAATGATTTTTCATATATCAGTGATTATTTCCACTCGCAGTTTGAGGGGATGTACGGAAATAGCCTAGCGCAATTCGTCAGTTCGACATTCGAGATCAATGTTTTTACGCTAAATAGTTTGTTGTTCCGCGGCGATAACGCTGTGACACTCAAGAGCGCCCATTTCCCTCTCGACCTGGCCTTGTTCGGCGAGGTTGGCCCCACGCAGACGCGCTTCAGCGTCAGCCCGCTGGAATCGGTAATCGCCCATAGCAAGGTCTTTGAGTTCAAAACCGATCCCCCCCAAAATAATCTGACCTGGACGGTGGAGAATATTGCCGGCGCTACCGGTGATGTCGGTGTGATTGATGCACAAGGGAAGTACACGCCCCCGACTGCTGCCCAGATCAAGGGCTCTTCCATCCGCGTCAAGGTCACTGCCAAGGCCGGTGTTCATACCAGTTTGGCACTGATTACCGTGATGGCGCGCGACATTACCATCAACCCGCTGGTTCAGGTGGTGGGTGCCGGTGATTCAAACGGGCGTGAGGTATCGGCCGGTTCCCTGGAAGGAGGTCAGCTGCAATGGTCTATTGCCAACCCCGGTTCGGGGGCGACTGTACGCAAAAGTACTGAAAAAGACGGAGATCATACCTACTTCCCAGGCCCGGCGATCCCCGACACCGCATTTAGCCTTGATGAAATCGTCGTTAAAAAGGGCACAAGCACTCAGTCCTCTTTCGTACTGGTTGTTCATCGGCCAGCAGTTTTAACCGTGATGATTGATGAAGAGAGAACGGCCCTTTTGCCGCCCAACCAACTTCAACTCGCCATTGCAGGAAAGGGCAACGTCCCCGTTGCTCCGGGCGCTCTGGACTTGACGTGGGAATTGAAGAAAGGTGCCGGTGAACTCGATCCGAAAACCGGTATCCTCAAAGTCGATTTTGCCGGAAAACACCTGCACCCCTATGCGTTGGTTACCGTCATGCTGCCTTCACCAGTCCCGGATGTACTCCCCGATTCCGATGGACATCTCATTTTGCCTATTCCGCTGTTCACGATACCGGAAACTATTCAGATGCTAAGTCCAGATAGTCATTGAGTTCCACTTCTTGATTTTTTTTGGAGATTCATTATGTCTGTCAATTCGCTGGAAAAATTATTGGCATCTATGAAGGGCCGCTCCGTGTGCCGCGGATGGGGGGCGATTACCGCATTCGGTCGTGCTCAGCTAAATCGATTGCTGGAAGAGCAATATATCGCGAGTTTGAATAACTCAAAACTCTTGCCACCGCTCAGTGGTTATCTGTTTGTAACAGACGATCAAACGGAGTCGGTGACACTGGACTCGATCATTCTGGGCAAGCCGGAACTGTCGTTTAAGTCGGCATCGCTGAACACTTCACGACTGACGTTGACCATGAATATCATCGCCGGTACGTACACGAACATGAGCGTTCCCTCGATGGGCGCATCGAAGTTGTTGTCCGACTTCAGCATCACCGAAGACCAGGGCTTCAAAGTCGAGATGACGATTGACCTGAGACAGTTAGTGGGAGAAGTCGATAAACGGGGGCGGGTCACCCTCGATCTGGCCTCGGACCCTGAAATGACATGCAACCTGGGCAGCCTGCCGGGTATCCAGAAAAAAGTCGCTGCATTCATCCAGGGCCACCTGGCCGCCCAACCGGATGACAGGCGGTCCTTCGAACTCGGCCTGCTTGATTTCAGTGGCTACAATCCGCTGGCTCCGACGCAGTTTTATATTCGCACGCAACGGGCTCCAGGATCCGAGAGTCCCTTGGCAACGAATCATGGTGACGGCGCGGTGGTGGTTTTCATTCGGCTGAAAGTCAAGGATGAGGATGGGGCGTTTCCTGTTGAGGGCAGTGGCTTCCCGTATTTGATCCCGGACGATAAGGCGCAAGGCAAAGACCTGTACTCCGCTTCGCTGGTACTGAACAGCGACTGGATTGAACTGGCCGATGAGGGCCAACTGGACATTCTCAAAAACCTGCTGTTTCCGGGGGAGAACGTCTTTGTCGAGAGCCCCGGGGACCCGCACCGGCCACATGACCTGCTGGTGCTGGGCAATGTCAAACCAACCCCCGAGAGCCTGTCGATCGAGCCGCTGTTTATCAGCCTGGATGACACGAAGGACCGACAGTTCATCGCCCGTCGCGGTGACGGCAGCGTCATCAACAATGCCCGATGGAGTGTGAGCAGCCCGGACCATCCGCTTTCGGCCGGCGGCATTACGCCTGGGGGCGGCAAGTACACACCACTCAGTAGATCAAGGATGAGCAAGGATCAAGTGCCGACGGTAGTGACCGCACGCTATACCGAAGCGGGTCGAGAGCATGTCAGTTCGGCATTGGTCATGGCGGTCTTCGAGAGCATGAGCATTTCCCCACGGGTATGCGTCAGCGGGGTGGGGAAAGATATCCTGCCGCTGCAATTGGCGGCGTCGACAGTGAGCGGGGGGGAATTGATCTGGCCAACCCTTGATCCTTCCGAGGGTGTGCTGACGGTTATTGATAATAACCATGCCGTTTACGCCCCGCCCATCACACAGGTTGCACCGCTTACGGCGTTGAAGATCAAGGTCAGGGACAAGTCCACCCAGGACACGATCGAGGCTACGGTAGTGTTGCTGAGCGCGCCGCACACTCTACCTGTCGACCCAGCCTTTGTACCCTTTATCGCGGGGAAGACACCGATCCAGTTGAGGTCCGGCATTCCGTCAGAATTTCTTGAGTGGGAGGTCATCGGCGAGGGCGGGGGGGAAGTGGATGAGAGCGGCCTTTACACTCCCCCCGTGCAGGTCACATCACGGACCAGCGTGGTGCAGTGTACTTATAGTCAAAGTGGTGTTCCCCTGGCCCGCGGTTTCAGCATCATCCAATTGTCCGAGCCTCACAAAGAAGAACTACGCTGGTCAGAGCTCGAGAAATTTTCAATTAGCACAAACGGCGGTCCGGACCAATGCTATACCAATGGTTTGCAGCAAATCCCGGTGGTTATCACGATAGAAACCAAACCGTTCAAGGTCGGCGACGATAACTACTATATCCCTGTCAGCGATGTAGAACTGTCGACATTAACCCTTGTTGACAAAATAACGGATGCCGAAGTTCCATTCACTCATGTCGCTCAGGACGGTATTGAATATGAAAGTGGTATTGAATGGGCGGCGAGCAAAAAGAAAAACCGTTTCACTCTGTATTCCCCTACCGCCGCTGGGCAAACGCTCCCGTTAGCGCCGCCAGTCGCAAAAAATAACAACACACGCTACAGAGAACTTTACATTCACCTCGCCAAAGAAGGGCCGCGTACTTTTTATGCTCGGTTCAAGGCCTCTAATGGTCGAACATGGAACTCGAAGGACCTTATAAAGGACGAGCGTGAAATCACGGTGCAGGGGGTTAAAGCCACCCCGCCGACGCTGCTTGATTACAAGTTTGAACGTGAGCGCGTGTACCAGGATCCGCTCGGTCATGATGAACCGGATGATCAGAATAATCCGAATCGAGATGTGTTCAGTTACTACCGACAGTCCACCGACTACTGGCGTCTGAATTATCTCCGGCTACGTACTTATCCTGTCGGTTTCGCGACGTTGCTCATGGAACAAAATATCTCGACGATCCAGTGGGAAAGTGAACTGCTCGAAGAAACGTTTTTCAGTTATACCGGTTATGCGTTTAATCCCGCCAACTATGAAAACAGCGACAGCCCTGCACCGGAGGGGCTGTCCTTCGATGTCTATCAGCGGGGACTGATGAACGCACGCGGCAAGACGCTCAAGACTTCATTTGACGGAAATAAACGACCCTCTCCTGGTCAACTTATTGTCAGTTTGCACCGTACAGACGATGTCAAATATTGGCATGACGGAATGGCGGGGGGCGAGGAACATAAGCGGTATCGAAAGTTACTGGATGGTGGCGTCAAGTGTGTATTGCTGGATGAAGAAGGTAATCGCCACCCCCTGCAGATTTCATTCGAGGCACCGACACTTGCGGACAGTCGAAATAAACTGATCGTTGGGCTGAGATAAATGGGTTGTTTTCAACGTGCATGGCGCCAACGCCGTGCAGCGTTCTTTCGCCATTCTAATGAACACGATGAGGTGTCCAAGACATGACCACTTCTACGGCGGTGCATTCCCAAGCCTTCAGTTTCATGAGTTTCCTGCAATACGGTGTCGATCCGCGCACCGGGCAATACACCGTGACAATCAATTTTCCCGAAATCAAAAGCAACGACCTCTGCGGCCCTGACCTGCCATTGAGCCTGGCCTTCAACCCGCTCAATACCCTGGACTCCGGTTTCGGCATCGGCTGGAACCTCAACCTGTCGCAGTTCACCCCGCACAACAGCATGCTGGCCTTGAGCACCGGGGAAACCTTCAAGGTCACCGGTAGCGGCCCAACACCCGATATCAAGGAAAAGAAGCTCGACAGCTTCCACTTCGAAAACAAGGGCGGCGGCATCTACCGCGTGCTGCACAAGTCCGGACTGATCGAAATCCTCGACACCGACGGCAGCAGCGTGGCCCTGCCGGCCAAACTCTACTCGCCCGCCGGCCACAGCATCAGCCTGACCTACGCCTCCTTCAGGGGCGGTCGACGCCTGGAAACCGTCAGCGATGCCCAAGGCCAGTTGTTGCAGATCAACCGCCCCCACGATTCGTCCGTCGAAATATTGCTGCGCCCCTACGATGGGCCAGGGGGTGGACCGCTGGCGCGTTATGAGCTGAAGCTGACCGGTGGCGAGGTCAGGGAGGTCGTGCTGCCCACCGCAGAGCAAGCCTCCTGGCGCTTCAACTATGAGTCGATCCGCGGGATCCTCTGCCTGCGGGACGTCAAGACCCCGGTCGGAGGCCACGAAACCATCGACTACCTCGACGAGGGCCACCGCTATCCTGACAGCGCGGCACGCCCCAATCTGCCACGGGTGACCTGCCATCGCACCTACCCTGGCTTCGAACAGCCGATGATGGAGGTGCTCTACAGCTACAATCTTCTAGACAACCACCACAATTTCCTGGGCAACGGCGCCGACATCAGTTGGGCCGACGATGGGCTGGACAACCTCTTCAAAGTCACCCACACCTATGCCTACGCCAGCACCGCGACGCTCATGGCCGACGGCAAGGAGGTCCGGCGGGTGGACCGCACGTACAACCGGTTTCACTTGCTGACCGAAGAAAAAACCACCCAGGCGCATTGCGTCAAGCGGGTCTTGACCACCTATTACGCCAAGGATGAGCCGTTCGAAAATCAGGTCCCACAGTACCAGCTGCCTACAGACATCCTGACCAGCTGGGAGATGGAAAACGATTCAACTCAATATCGCGCGGAGGAGACCAACACCCAATTCGATGACCATGGCAACCTGATCGAAGAGGTCCAGGCCGACAAGATCAAGACCACCTACAGCTACTATTCCAAGGATGGCGAAGACGGCTGCCCGCCCGACCCCGAAGGTTTTGTGCGTAGCCGAAAGGAAACCACGGTCTACCCGTCACCGCTGGGCCAGGGTGACGCCCCGACCCTGCGCACCCGCTATCGCTACAGTACGCTGGTGCCCTTGACGGCCAGTGGCCTGAAGGAGTTACTGGTGCTCGACAGCGAGACCCTGCTGCAGGTCGATGGCTGCGATGAAACCGAGCTGAAACAGACGCTATGCAGTTACATCGTTGAGCCCGGTAATGCCTTCCGGCACGGGCGCGCGCTGAATCATCGGGAAACCCTGAACGGCAAGACCACCACCACCGACTACCAATACTGCAAACCCGACAGCATGCTGGCGGGTGAAACGGTGCTGCAGACCGTCGAAACCCTGACCGGATTCGACCATGTTGCGGGCATCAACGAAGTCCAAAAGGTGATGACCCAACAGCACTCGCTGCTCCTTGGCCAACCGGTGCTGACACCTGACATGAACGACGTACAGACACTTTCTCGCTACGATGCTCTGGGCCGGCTGACGAGTGAAACTGTAGCACTGGGTACCGAGTTCGAAGCCACGCGTTATTACGAGTACCACCTGGCCTCCCTTGACGGACAACAAGCCGAGCAAGTGGTCACTGATGTCAAGGGGGTAAAGATCCAAACCCGGTTCGACGGGCTCAACCGGACGATTTATCAAGGGCATCTTGAAGCAGGCATGTCGTTACTTGCCGAGCCGCGCCGGATCTATGCCGCTGAATATGATGCATTGGGCGACCTCACCCTGGAAACCAGCGTTGACTGGTTTGGCGACGAACCGCGAGAACTGAAAAGCCGATACGAATACGATAGTTGGGGTTTGCAACGCAAGGTGACCGGCCCGGACGGCGTCGCGATCATCCGAGATGTGTCACCTTTCGGAAAGGACGGTCCGATAGAGCGCAATTGGCAAGAAAGTACCGAGCAACCGCCCAGGGTCAGTGGTCTGAGCGTGACCGAGTACAACCGCTTCGGAAAAATGAGTTCGGCCCAACGATTTGACGCTCAAGTGTTGAATGATCAACTCCTGGCGGCTCAAGGTCTGGGTATTCAGCCCTCGGTGGTTCGATACCTGGACACTTTACTCCTGAACCAGGAACTGCCAACGGTCGGTTCTGTCCATTATGCCTATGACGGACATGGCAGCTGCATTCAACAAGACGAACTGCTGGATAGCCTGGAGCGCACAACAGGCTACACATACGACGTCTGGGGCCGGATGCTGCGCACAACGCTTCCCGACAAAACGACCGTCAGTCGTACCTTTGCTCAGCATCAAGTCGGCGAATTGCCGGTTACCCTGCAAGTAACGCCTGGAAATGCCGCACAACCCTCCATTACCGTTGGCCAGCAGACATTCGACGGTCTTTTGCGGCTCACCGAACTCAAGGTCGGTTCAGAAAAAGCCCCGCGGATCGAGCGCTACAATTATACCGGCGGTCAGATGCAGATCAGCCAACGGATCACTCCCAGCAACCAAACTTTTGACTATGAATACAAGCTGAGCCTGACCGAACAACCCGTCGTCATCAAGACGCTCAAAGGCGGAGTCGTTTCGACCTACGACTATGACACCAAAAACGCCAATATCACTAAAGCGGCTAACATCCAGGCCAGCCGTGAATATAAGTACTCTCCCTACGGCCATCTGTCTGATGAAAACTGGATCGATGCTGACGGCACCCTGCGCGAAGCGCGTTTCGTCACATCCTCGCAGGGGAGACAAATAAGTCGCATCCATACTGACGGGCTGGAAACCCGCTACGAGTATGATGATTGCGGGAGGGTAATGAGCACCACCCAAGGCACACTGCGAGCCGATTTCGAGTACAACGCTCTGGGTCAACCAAGTCGCACCACCACACATAACCTGACCACTGGCAATACACTGGTTACCGATATCGAATACGACAGCCTGGGGCGGGAAGTCAAACGCACCCTGTGCCTCTCCGGTCAACCACTACGCACCATCACCCAGACCTGGCTGGCTGACGATCAGCTGCAAAGTCGGCACCTGCAAATGGGCGGACGCAGCCTGCTCAAGGAAGAGTTTATCTATGACCTGCGCAATCGGTTACAGCAACACAACTGTTCCGGCGAGACCCTGCCCCGGGACGCCCACGGCAATAAAATCATCGAACAAGTCTTCAGCTTCGATGCGCTGGATAATATCAAACGCTGCCTGACGACATTTGATGACGGAGAAATCGATGACGCGAGATTCACTTACGCAGCGGACGATTCATGCCAGTTGTTGAAGGTCACTCATACCTTTACCGAGGGCGGTTATTCGGCCAGTCAGACATTCGAGTACGACGCTGATGGGCGTATGCTCAACGATGAGCAGGGCCAACGCCTGAGCTATGACAGCCAGGGACACCTGCTTGCAGTCAAGGACCCGAGCGGGCAACAAACCCGTAGCACCTACCGCTATGACGGGCATAACCATCTGATTGGGGTTCGCCAAGGCAACCAAAGCGAAACCTTGCGCTACTACCAGGGCTATAGCCTGAGCCATACCGTTCAAGACGATACACACATTCAGTACCTCTTCCACGGAGACCGGCCACTGGGTCAGCAGCAACTGGACGACCACCACCAGACCATCCTGCTATTGACCGACGCCAGCCCCAGCGTCATCGGTGAAAGCCTGCAGGCAACGCTGCATACAGTGGTCTACAGCGCTTATGGCGAACGCAGCGCCGATGAAGAACTGCGCAGCTTGCTGGCCTTCAACAGTGAAATATGCGAAGAGGGCAACGGTTGGTACCTGCTGGGTCGTGGCTATCGGGCTTACAATCCGAGCCTGATGCGTTTCCACAGCCCGGATTCGCTCAGTCCGTTCGGAGCCGGCGGGATAAATCCATACGTATATTGCCTGGGTAATCCAATCGCCTTTCGTGATCCCAGCGGCCATAGACCGAGCGATGCTCGTCGTCCGGGGGGGCCTGGATATGTGGACCCTTACGAACCGAATCAGGATAAAAGCTGGCTCCTCGTTGGAGGTTTCGGTGTAGGCCTTCTCTTAGGGATCATCTTCACCCCCTTTACAGGTGGCTTATCCTTGGGCCTTGCTGTCGGGGTAGTCGGGATCGCGATTGGCGCCGCAGCGCTCGGATTAGGTATCTATGCCACTCTGGAGAATGATCAGGAAGCAATGGACATCGCCATGTGGATGTCGCTTGGCGGCGCAGTCGTCTCAATAGGCGGTCCCACACTCGCTTCGAAAATAGCGGCAAGAATAGCGGCAAGAGCTGCGAAAGCGGCGGTTACCAACGCTGGGGGGGTGACGGGGGCGATAGTCAGAGCCGGGAGTGTTGCGGCCGGGAGTATTGGGGTTTCGGCTTCCGGGGCTGGGAGAGGTAGCTTCTCAAGTACCGGTTCCGGTGCGGGTGCGGGTGCCGGGAACGTTCCCAACGCAACTTCAGGTTCAGGTCCAGGTTCAGTGAGGAGTTCATCGACACCTATCCCTGACTACAACAACGCTTCAACTCCAGCTTCAACTCCGCGCAATAGTATTAGCCAGAGCCAGAATGGCTCAACCACTGGCGCGGGATTGAATCCAGAGACGGCATCAATTTCTTCAGTAGAATCTGTGCCAGGCGCACCTGGCCTGTCGGCACTTGAACAGTCGAACTTAAATGCAGGCACCCTTAGCAAATCGGCAAAACAGATGTTAGGAAAGACAACCCTCTTCTCGACTGGAGCACGGCACTAGACACCAAGATAAGTTATTTCCCAAATAACAACTAAAACACCATTCAACCTCCTGACCCCAAGTGTAATCCCTCGCGGATTGCACTTGGTTTTTCCAGCCCCCCCTGTCAATGCTCAACGCCTTCGCCTCAACAACAACTCTCGTAACAACCTCCTCCCGAAAACCCCGCGCCTATCGTCGTAACTGAGAGTTCTCTCATATCTGCCCCCCCCTGCACTTCCTAAAATCGCCCCCCATCGAGACAACGCAACATCCCTGACACCCCTTTCTCACCTTGCAGTGCAACACCGGCATCGTCTCGACCTTTAACGCCGGGCACTCGTCTAAAAAAGGATTTACAGTTTGAAAAAGTCTCTACTCGCCCTCTCCCTCGGTCTGGCTGCCGGCCTGGCGGGCACTTCGGTGTTCGCCAATACCGGGACCATCAACTTCGAAGGCATGATCACCAGCAGCACCTGTCCGATTGAAGTCGTCAACCCGGAAGACGGCAGCATCGGCAATCAGGTGAAGATGGGCAGCGTCGACGCCAGCCGCTTTACTGCCGTCGGTCAGGAATACACCGGCAAGAGCTTTGCCTTGCGCGTGTCCGGCGCTCCAGGCTGCGGTGTGACGCCATCCAGCACCGCGAAGGTCACCTTCAACGGCACCGCCGATCCTACCGGCAATTACTTCGCGGTAACGCCTACCGCTGACGGCGCCAAAGGTGTCGTCATTGCGCTGCGGGATAAAAGCGCCGCCTCGATCGCTCCGGGTTCAGCCTCCGTCGACTACGACCTGAACGATAGCGGCTCCACCGACATGGTGTTCAACGCTTATTACCGGTCGACTGCCCTGACCGTGACAGCGGGCGCGGCTTCGGCCGACGTCCAGTTCATCGTCGCCATCAACTGATCCTTTCTCCCCCTCCCTGACTGCGCTGTTGCAGTCAAGGAGGACTTGATGCCGTCCCGGCGCCTGTCTTTCGCCGGGACCAAAGGTACTGACCTATGTTCGGCTTGATTAAACAGGCTGCCACTTCCTGGCCAGCCCTAGGCGCCTGTGTGACCGTGTTCATGCTGGCGTCACCTATTCCCGTAAGCCAGGCGGCCTTGACCCTCAGTGGAACCCGCGTGGTGTTCGACAGCGACAAGCGCAGTACTTCGTTGATCGTCAGCAACCCCAGCGACAGAACGTTCGCCGTACAAACCTGGGTCAACACGGCTGCCGATGATGCCACCACGGCGGTACCGTTCATCCCTTCGCCGCCGCTGTTCCGACTCAACCCGGGCAAGGAACAGCAAGTCCAGATCAACGGTTTGCCCAATACCCTGCCCACCGACCGAGAGTCGCTGTTCTATTTCAATGTTCAAGAAATCCCCCAGGCCAATGCCAACGAAGGCAACGTCCTGAATATCGCCCTGCGCACCCGCATCAAACTGTTTTATCGCCCCATCCAGCTCAAGGATAACCCGATCAATCGTTTGAAGGATTTGCAGTGGTCGATCAAGGATGCCAACGGCAAACCGCAGCTGGTGGTGAATAACCCGACCCCTTTCCATGTGTCCTTCATTCGCCTCGAAGTGAAAGGCGACGGCCAGAGCCAGGCCATTCAAAACGTCGCAATGGTCGAGCCATTGTCCAGCCAGGCCTATCCCCTGGACAGCGTCAAGCCCGGCCCCGGCTTGCAGGTGCTGTTCTCGGCCATCAACGACTACGGCGGCCATAGCACCCCTTTGACCCTGCCGATCCAGCTGGCCCCTTGATGCAGTGCCTGTTGCGCTCATTGCCCGGAATCTGACCATGACACTATTACCCGGATGCAGACGCGCGCCTGTCCGGCTGCGCCTTGTACATTTATTCGTTATCGGCAGCAGCGGCGCCACCCTGTTCGAAGCAAGGCCCGCCCTGGCGGCACCCAATCTTGAATTTCAATCCAGCTTCATGCGCCAAAGCCCCGACCACGCCAGCGATGCCGGAGCGCTGGCCCTTGGCGCCCTGGCCAACAGTTCCGACCTGGGCCCGGGACGCTACTGGGTCGATATTCAGGTCAACCTGGGTTATTTCGGCCAGCGCGAAATCGAGTTCGTCCTCAGCGCCGAGGGTGATCGCCTGCTGCCTTGCCTGTCGCCTGAATTGCTCGGTGAGCTGGGCGTGCGACTCGACAGCCTGGCCGACCCTGCTGTGTTGCAAGGTCCGTGCGTCGATCTGCTGGCGCTGATCCCCGGTGCCGAGATCGACTTCGATGGCAGCAAGCTGCTGCTGGCCCTCTCCATCCCACAGATCGCCATGCGCCGCGATGTGATCGGCCGGGTCGATCCCGAGCACTGGGACCACGGCATCAATGCCGCTTTTGTCAGCTACCAGGTGTCGGCGCAGCAAGGCACCAGCCGTTATCGTGGGCACCAGAGCAGTGATGACCTGTACCTCAACAGCGGCCTCAACCTCGGCTCCTGGCGCCTGCGCAGCAACCAGTCGCTGCGTCAGAACCAGGACGGCAAACGTGAGTGGACCCGTGCCTACACCTATGCCCAGCGCGACTTGCCCGGCACCCATGCGAATCTGACCCTGGGTGAAACCTTTTCCAGCGGCGATGTGTTCAAAAGTCTGCCGATCAGGGGAGTACTCATCGGTTCGGACCTGGGGATGCTGCCTGATGTCCTGCAAGGTTACGCACCGATCATCCGCGGTGTCGCGCAAACCCGCGCCAAGCTTGAAATATTGCAGAACGGCTATCCGATCTACTCCACCTATGTCAGTCCCGGCCCGTATGAAATCGACGACCTCAGCACCAATGGCGGCAGTGGAGAGCTGGAAATTGTCCTGACCGAGGCCGACGGCCAGGTCCGACGCTTTACCCAGTCCTTCTCGACTCTCAGCAACCTGTTGCGCGAGGGGGTCTGGCGCTACAGCGGCGCGCTGGGTCGCTACAACGGCGCCAGCGGCCTTGATGATCCGTTGCTCTGGCAGGGCACCCTGGCCATGGGCATGGCGTGGAACTCAACGCTGTATGGCGGCCTGATGGCCAGTGACTTCTACCGGGCTGGCACAGTCGGCGTGTCCAGGGATCTGGGCTCATTCGGAGCCCTAGCCTTTGACCTCACTCACTCCAGCGCCGATATCGACACCCTGGATTCGCAGAATGTACAGGGTGTGAGTTACGCGATGAAATACGGCAAGTCTTTCGCAACCCATACCAACCTGCGCTTCGCCGGTTATCGCTACTCCAGCGAAGGCTACCGGGATTTCGACGAGGCCTTGCGCCAGCGCAGCAACAACTCGACCTTCTACGGCAGCCGTCGAAGTCGACTGGAAGCTTCGGTCTTTCAGAGCATCGGTACCCGTAGCTCCCTCAGCCTGACCTTGTCACAGCAGGACTATTGGCAGAGTGCGTATGTGCAACGCCAGTTCCAGTTCAACGTCAACACTCACTACAAGGACGTGGGCTACAACCTGTACGCCTCTCAGTCCCTGAGCGATACCCATGACAATGACCGACAGATCGGCCTGAGTGTGACAGTGCCATTGAGCTTCGGTCATTCGACCAGCGCGACCTTCGATGTCCAGAATAACGGCGACCGATATAGCCAGCGTGCGAGTCTGGGCGGCAGCGCCGATGAAAACCGGCTCAATTACCGGGCCTCCCTGAGCAACGATGACAGTCGTCAACAGTCGGCGGCACTCTCGCTCGGCTATCAGACACCCGCTGGCAGTGTCGGTGCGGGGCTGTCCCAAGGCCGCGACTATCGCAACGTGTCACTCAACGCCAGCGGTGCGGTGCTGCTGCACGCCGACGGCATCGAACTGGGACCTTACCTGGGAGAAACCGCGGCACTGGTGGAGGTTCCGGACATTGCCGGCGTCGGTGTGTTGAATGCCACAGGGGTGAAAACCAATGAACAGGGCTACGCCCTGGTGCCTTCCCTGCGTCCGTATCGGGTCAATCACGTGGTGTTGCAAACCGACCAGCTGGGCCCTGAGGTAGAAATCGATAACGGCACCACCCAGGTGGTCCCCAGACGCGGTGCGGTAGTCAAAACCACCTTCCCTGCCCGCTCGGTCACTCGCCTGGTCATCACTGCCAGCACCGCCAATGGCCGGTTGCTGCCGTTCGGGGCGCAGCTCAGCAATGCCGAAGGTGAAGTTATCGGTGTCGTTGGCCAGGCCGGTCAAGTCATGCTCTCGACCAGCGCCGAGCCCCAGACGCTGGACGTGCGCTGGGGGGAGCAGAGCGAGTCGCAATGCCAATTGAGCATCGACCCGCAGAGCATGGAGCAGGCGCAGGGCTACCGACTGCAAAACCTCACGTGTCACTAACCGCCGCCCTGCGCAAATGACTCAAAAGGGGGAGGACCACCCGCGTCCCCCCATCCACTCGGGAAAAGACAACATGAAATCATCCATACGACGGCTGACAGGACTCCTTGGGCTGGCGGCCAGCTGCCAGATAGAGCTGGTCATGGCGGCATCCAACACATGCGCATGGCGAGCAGGATCCGGCCCCATGACCTTCACCCAGGACATGAAGAGTGTCTTCGTTCCCCGGGATGCAGCTGTGGGAAGCGTCATAGGCCGATCGAGGCAGTTCGTACCCACGCCCAACAACGAGGGTCTGTCCATCCATTGCGACAATGATGGCAGCGCACGACTGCTCTTCAACGCTCGGGCCAGTGCGCCGTTTTATCCCGGATTGCTGCCTGCCAGCAGCCTCCAGAATAGTACCCAGACGATCCTGCAGACCAATATCCCCGGTGTCGGCGTCCAGATCACCCTGGGATTTCCATTCGATGAATCGGCGAGCAATGCATTCGTCCCGGACACAGGCAATGCCACAGTCCCCTTTACCGCTCACCACGAGAAACCCATGGGATCGGCGCAGTTGAGTTTTTCCCAACTTGAAAGCTACATCACGCTGATAAAAACCGGCAACATTGCGCCCGGGCCGCAGGCATTGAACGGACAGGAGCTGTTCAGCGGCTCTTTTTCAGGCATTGCCGGCAAGGCCTTTGGTGTCGGGCTGATCGGCACTGTGATTCAGGCTCATTGCGGCAGTAACAAGGTAAGTGCCGATCCCGTGCAACTGGGTGAGTGGGATGTGTCGGACTTTACCGGCCCAGGCCACACCACAACTGCGGTGCCATTCCACATCACCCTCAGTTCCTGCATAGCGGATGACAAGGGTGTGAATGAAGCCACCGCCAATATTCGCTTCGAGGGTGCCAGTGGTTCATTGCCAGTCACCCCGCCGATCCCTGGAGTGTTCAGCCTGTCGCCTGACTCTGTGGCGCAAGGCATGGGCATCCAGATATTGCGGGCCGATGGGTCGACACCCGTGGCACTCAATGCTGAAGTCCCGATACTACCGATTGCCGTCGGCGACACCACGCTGAACTTTAACGCGCGCTTCTACCAGACCGGAGCCAGCCGGGATATCCGCCCCGGCTCTGCCAAAGGTGCGTTGAACTTCACCCTCACGTACAAGTAGAAAACCCCGGTCCTTACCACCAAGGGTCGGGGCTGGCTGCTTCAGCCGAAACCGTTCAGTTAATCAGCGTCAACTGCAGTAACGGAAAATTAGGGGCGGCGAGCGGTGGCCACGTCCGCCCGCCATCAAAACTCACATAGACCTTTACTGAAAAACTCTCATTACGCCGCAGCGTATTCAGGAAGGCTTTTGGGACAGTGACATCTCCTCTCATACCGATACCACCGATGACTTCCTGGTCGGTAACCTGCCGCTGTTGGATCGCCGGGTATGCAACCGGCCCCGTTGCACCCGTTCCCGTCATATTGATCATGATCCACTGGTCGGCCGTCATTAAGGTCCATGTACCCATCTTTAATACCGCGCCTGTGGCCGGAACCTTGTCGTAGCTCAAGCTGCCACCGGTAAGCCCTTGGCATTGAACGGTCGGGAAGTTGTGGCTGAGTATTCTCTGTATATTCACCTTGCGGCCAACGGACGGCCACTCGACTTCCTCCGCGTCGATGACGCCATAAGAAACGGGCAAGCTCTTGCCGATATACGCGGCGATCGACGGCATCGGAATCTGGTAACGGCGCGAACCCGGGGTGATCGGCCGGGGGGCTCGGTGGGCGCCCAGACTGCCGGGTACCCCCCACTGCACCCAGACCTGGTCTTGCGGGTAAATGTTCGCGGTGTCCGGTATCACCACCACCGCTCCCGACGTAGCCTTCAGCGGGTCAAGCGTCTGCTGTTCTCCGGTTCCCAGCGCTTTTTCAACCTCAGGCCAAGGCAACAACCGTGGCCGTTGGCGGGCTTCGACTTTAAGTTCAACCGCCAGGGACTGCAGGCTCGTATAACCGGCCCGGCTCTCCACGCGATACATTGCAAATCGCTGACCATCCTTTCGCGCGCGGATCAAGTCACCGGTAAACGTCAAGACTGGCGGTTGATTATGGTTTTCCGATGTCAGGGGCGGCATCCGTATCGGATCGAGGGAGACTTCGGCACTTTGCTCCCAATAGCCGATGATGGTGTGCCCCGGCGCGGCAGTAATGTAGGTGGGGACCCTGGCCTCTACCCTGTCCCGATTGGCCGGGGCAGCAAGGTAGTCGAACGTGACGCCGTCTTTAATGATCGCCGCAGCAAACTCCAGTTTGCTGCTGGGACCAAATGCTGGCGCGCTCCTGTCGACCGTTACGCTGTGCTCGAGAGAGGGGGTCGGAGTTCCATTGTAGAGCCTCACAATATAGTGCAGCCGGTTGGTTCCCTCGATCAGTTTATCGGTTGTGACCTCAATAAACAGTTCTGAAGAGGGTATTGCCGATGTCCAGCTTCTGTCGCCTACAGACTGACCATTCCAGTAAAGCTCCACTGTCTCGGGCCGCGACGGTGACGGATTGGACTCGGGCCACATGGGAAACCAGACCTTGAAGGTCTGATCGATCACACTCTTGGGCAATAGATTGGGCTGCCCTCCCTTTATATCGGGTAGTTGTCCATTAATATACGGCGGCCTTAAGTCTTGCGTAGAGAGTTGTTTGGATCGTTCCATGCTGGATTCTCCATCGATTTAACGGGCGCACAATTGACCACATTTAAAGAACAAAACTGCGGTTTTGTATACTGTCAGAACTAACAGGTAGGCAGAGAAGCAATGGGTATAAAAAAAGCCCACGAAAAAAATCCCGCAGGCCATTGTTCAACAACCCACGGGGCTTTCAGTGTGCGCAATCGAGGCGCTGATGATCAACCTGAACGACTACAGTGTGGCGCGCACTGCGCTTAAAAGCTGTAATGCAAACCAATATTCGCGCCCCATGGCTGGTCGATTTTCTCGCTGTTGCTGTAATCCAGATCTACGTGCGCCGACACCTTGTCGCTCAGCTTCACCGCCACACCAGCACCCAACTCGCCGCGGGAGCCCGACAAGTCGTTGTTGAACGCATTGTTATTGACCCGCACTGTGTTGTTTTTGGCGAACTCATGCACATAGGCGGCACGAACATATGGCTGTACTACCTGGCCTTCGCCCAGATCGAACTCCCGCCCGGCGGTTGCACCCAGTTTACCCAGCAGGGAGCGAGTACGGTCACCTTCAGCAGACAGGCCATTATCCAGGTCATAGCCCTTGCCCTGAACGATCACGCCCGCCAATTGGGTGAAGGGTTCAACAAAGTAGCCGTCGTCCAGTTTGATGTGGCGGCCAAACTCCAGCGACGCGCCAACGCCGTTGTTGTCGTAATTGCCCTTGGTTTGTTTACCGTCGCTGAGCTGCACCCTGGACTTATTCTGAAACCGGTTGAATTTGAGAACACCATCGAAATAGTACCCGCTCTGCTCATCCAGCCAGGTGGTGTACGCGCCCACGTAGTAGCTGTTGACGGTGCCGCTGGTGCCGTGACTCAGGTTCAGATCGGACTTGCTGTAACCGCCCAGCAAACCTGCCAGCCATTGCCCGTTACCGATTGGCAACGGTGCATCGGCACCGAACGACAGGCCCTGCTGGGTTTGTTGATACGCCAGGCCGGAACTGGCGCTGACATCGAACTTGTTGCCATAGGTGCGCACCCAGCCGCCCGCCTTGCCTTCGTTCATCCGCACCTCGCCCATGCGACTGCGCAAGGTGCTGAGCTCACCGTACCAGACCGTCGGCGCGGTGTTGAACAAGGCCAGCACCGAACGAGTGCCGGGGCTGATGACGCGCGTGGCGGTATTCAAGTGCCACGCGTTATCGCCCTGTTTGATCAGGTCATAGGAATAGGCACCCAGATCCACCGGGCCGTTGAGTAGCGCGAACGAGGCATCACCCTCGGCGATTCGAATGACTGGAATGCTGCCTGCTCCCGTTGGGTCGGCACCGCTGCTGCCCATCAAGACATGATGGTTACCGGTTGCCTTACCGGTGACTTCAAGGGTATCGACCTGGCCGGTGGTGAAGTCGGCATCCATGATGAAGGTACCGTTGCCAGACAAATTTCCTACAGTGAGTTTGTAGAAGTCCGTCGGACTGCCGAACTGGATTTTACCGCCATTCATGGACAGGTCGGCAATGTCGCCGTTACCGACCATGACCCACTTGGCATCGCTGTTGACGGCCAGACTGGTGAGGTTCTCCAGGCGCCCGGTCAAGACCGCGAAGTTCTCCAGCGTCACATTGGCACTGCTGCCGGCTTCGACGATGATGTCGCCGGTCAGCTCACTGTTGTCGGCCTTGAACCGGGCTGAGGCGCCGTTGATGACTTCCAGCATCGTGCCGTTGCCACCGACCAGCGTGGAGCCATTGTTGACGTTGATGTTTATTTTTTCGTCATTGGTCTGGGAACTGCCATCCACGACGATAGCCGAGCCGGATAACCCTTCTACCCGGGTCTTGTCCAGGACCAGTGCGTTGCTGGCGGGCAGTTCGAGGTCGGCGTACAGGTTTACACCGTTGAGGCCGCCAATGATGGTGCTGTTACTGGCCGTGATGTTGGCGCCATAGGCAAGCACGCCGACACCTGTGGTATGGGTGGCACTGACGGTGGTGCTTTCCAGCATTAACGTGGATTTTTCGCCGATCGTCACGCCGACGTCGGCCCCGGTAATCGTACTCCCGGTGACCTGCGCTCGGGATCCCTTACCCGCATGGGTATGCCACAAGGACAACCCGATACCGTCACTGTTAACCTCGCTGTTGACGATAAACGCGTCGCTATCGAGCAGCCTCACACCGTCTTTCCCCGTGGCATTGACCTCAGTGGCAGTGAGGTTCAGCGTCGAGTCTGTGGCCATGATCCAGCGGGTCTTGGCACCGTTCGCGGTCAGCGCCCCATCGTTTGTCACCTCATAACTGTCCGACGGCGTCGAACCATTAATGGTGAGGTGGGTTCCATCGACCTGCGTTAACGCCAGCGCTTGCTGGCTGACTGTCCACGAAGACGCGATCACTGCTAGCTTGAGCGCACAGGTCAATGGTTTTAAGGAAAACAACGGGGTTACCGACATAGCGAATCACTCTCTAAATAACGGACATATCAGCTGCGCACCACAGGGTGTGGCGGGCAGGCTGGTTGATCGAAAAGTCGAGTGAGGCTACAGCTGAAGATGCCCCAAAAATGTAGGACTAATCCTGCCGTCTGACAGAAATTGCTTACAGCGCTCAGGTGGATAGCGCCCGAACACGTTGCATTGACCGCCAAGGGGCGAGAGCACCAGACTATCGCCCCTCTTTTGTCAGCCTTGAACTGTCAAGGCAGCGGACATGACGTGCCTGAGCCGTGCATGGAGGCATAGACGACGGTTTTTGATCCCGCCGGGCTCCCCCCAAACGTGAACTCGTACTCGATCTTGGCGCGGCCATCGCCATTGGTTGCCGTGTTTGCGGTATAGAGAGGGTCGATGTGTTGGGCGTAATCGTCGACCAGCCAGATGAAACCTGTCGTCGGATACTCTGTGCCCAGCGTGAGCTCTTCGGTTTTTATCGCAGGGGTAATCGGTGTCTCCGGTGCAGCCGGATCCCAATCCAGAAGTGGGGTCCAGGTCACTCTGACTTTATCGCCATCATTCAGCCAGTTGCTTAGGTCCGGCACAGCGACCCGAACCCCACGTTGGGTAGGATCCCCGGAGTCGAAATAATGCAGCGCGGCACACGTAAGCCAACCATCCGGGTCAGTAACCGTATCCGGAAAGGTCGGTGGTTTCGGGTCGACGATATAGGAACTCACATTAACCTCGGTAGGCTTCGAGACTTGCTCGTTAGGCTCGGTATCGACGCCCAGTTGCCAATGCACCGGGATCTTCTCGCCGTTCTTGCCGGCGTCAATGCGCGGCCAGGGGATATCCAGCGGGATGTCGTCACCTGCTACCTCAGTCGTAATGGTCAGTTCCGACTCGGCAATTCGCTGACCAGCCCAATAGGGAACAATCTTTTGACCCGCAGTGATGAGGGCAGGCAACTTAAAGGTATAGGTGACCGCCTCGTCTCTATCACCTGTAACCAGCACGTTGGCTGTACCTGACTTGCCAACGACCTCCCCCTCGAGCAATTTCGGATTGAGCCGATCTGGCCAGGTGAGGTCCGGCTGGTCTCGTGGCGGACCGACCACACCAAAGTTGACCTGGAATGTCTCGTCTGCAGGCCCAAACTCCCGAGTATGACGCTCAATGATGTAACTGACCGCTGTGGGTTTATTACCGATTGGGCTGGTGCCGTACTCGGTGATCAACGTTTGCGCGGGAACCTTGATTTTAATCCGATCGGGTTCGTTTGATCCTATGGTGTATGTCGCCAGCGGCGTCGCACCCCACATGCACTTGATCTTGTCCCCCGCTTTTGTGCCGGTAATGTTCGGGATTTCCACGTTGATGCCTCGGATCGCATCTTCGACATCGATGTAACCTTTGCCGATGACCTGCGGGAGCTCCGGTTTTGGAAGAGGGTTGATTGGCAACGCCCCCAGAGTGACAATGACTTTCGTATTATCCGAAACAAAGCTGCGGTTCCCGGCCCGGTCGACCAACTCATAGGCGACGTAAAATATACCGTCGTCCTGTTTGGTGATTATGTCTTTGTCAAAGACCACCTGTTGATTGTCACCGGTGACCGGAACGGTGGCGACGGGCACCAAGCCAGAGAAATCCTCAGGAGGTTGGGTCTCCCAAAAGTATTTGACGTTATCGCCGGGTGCTCTGCCGTCGTATAGGGCCAGGTTGCCGATCAGTTCCGGGTTGGCGCCCAAGAAGGCCTCATCGATGATGAGCGCTTGCAGGGTCATGGCTCTCGGCCGGTTCGGCCAGTGAGGCGCCAATAGGTCACACTTCAGTGGCACCGGAAGTGATTCCCCTTTAGTGTTGTTGTAGGTATTCAGCCTGTAGCGAAACGTACAAAGACCGTCCTTGGGCAATCTGGCAAAAGGAACCGTCAACGTAAAGGGTCCTGCCCCCACTGGGTCGTAATATTTTTCTGCAGCAACGTCCTCGTACTTCGCGTCCGGCCCCTGCGTCAGTGCCCATTCCAGGGTGATGGTATCCGGGCGTGTAATACTGTTCGTAGGGTCTTTCCATAGCGGAATGCTCACCTTCAAACCGACATCACTTACCAGTTTTTCACCGTCCAGCAGATTATCTGCCGTGTCCTTGATTGCCGGAATCGTTGGCGGGAGCAGGATTACTCCGGGACTCTGGGGCTTGGCCTGTGACTCCAGATACACCCTGCGAGCTTCTTGCGCTTTACGTATTGTCTCCGAACTTGCCATGTTGTGAATCTCCCTCTCACGCGGTTCATGGCCATCTTCATCGAATGACCATCATGGATGTCATGCAGCTCGAACATCACCGGGCAATACCAAAACGCGTCCCGTCGTTCTGCGAGGCCTGTATGGCCGTGAGCGAAGTAAGCACCCTTTTTTTAAACCGCGATACTGTCAGAGTTGACAGGTACCCCCTTTGAATATCGCCTTCCCCGGCACGTGAAAACGCCGTTACGGAGCATCCGAACGGCGTCAAAAAACAACGCTGGGGGTCAGGAATTGCGAACTGCCAATCGCCACACCCGCGCAATATCCCCTGCCCGCTCGCGCAGCAATTGCGGCGCATTGGCGCACGCCTGCGCAAGGCTCATCGGACCAGACGGCAAGGCAAATGCGGCATCGACACCGTGTTTATACATCTGCTCGTAACCGTCGCCCAAGGTGCCAGCGATTACAATCACTGGCACGCCGTACTGTTTGGCAATCCGTGCCACACCAAAGGGCGTTTTGCCACGCAACGTCTGGGCATCGAAACGGCCCTCGCCGGTGATCACCAGATCGGCGCCGCGTAGGGCTTCTGCCAACCCGATCAGTTCAGCCACCACTTCCACACCGGGGCGAAATTGCGCGTTCAGGAATGCCTTGGCGGCAAAGCCCAAACCACCGGCGGCCCCACTGCCGGGCTCGTCGCGCAGGTCTTTGCCCAGCACTTGAGCGCAGTGATCGGCGAAGTGGCCCAGGGCTTGATCGAGGTGTTGCACCTGTTCAGGCGAGGCGCCTTTCTGCGGACCGAATATCGCAGAAGCACCATGGAGGCCGCAGAGTGGATTGTCGACGTCCGCGGCGATTTCGAAACGGACCTGCGACAGGCGCGGGTCCATCCCTTGCAGATCGATTCGGGCCAACGCATTGAGCGCCAGACCACCTTGGCTCAACGTTTGTCCTTGGAAGTCGAGCAAGCGCACACCCAGCGCCTGCATCGCCCCGGCACCGCCATCGTTAGTGGCACTGCCGCCGATCGCCAGAATGATCCGTTGCGCACCGGCATCCAGCGCCGCGCCAATCAACTGGCCGGTGCCGTAAGTGCTGCTGGAACAGGCATCGCGCTGATCGAGAGCAACCAATTGCAATCCGCTGGCCTCGGCCATCTCGATGATCGCCGTGTGGCTCTGCGGCAACCAGCCCCAGCGGGCTTGCACTACTGAAGCTAACGGCCCCTGTACTTCGGTGCTGCGCCACTCGCCATCGCAAGCGGCAAGAATCGCCTCGACCGTGCCTTCACCGCCGTCGGCCATCGGGCACTTGACCAGTTGTGCATCCGGCCAGACGTCGGCCAGGCCGAGGGCAATGGCATCGGCCACGTCAATGGCACTCAGGCTGTCCTTGAACGAGTCAGGGGCGATGATGATTTTCATGTGAGTTCTCCGGTTCCAGTGAGGCCATGCTGCCAGTTGGCATCAGCAATGACGCCGGTCCGCTGCACAAGCGGCACTGGCGATTATTGGTCATTTCCACAAAACCGGAACACTCGCACATACCAATGTAGGAGCTGCCGAAGGCTGCGATCTTTTAGCGGCCTCAGGATCGCCGAGAAGCAAGATCAAAAGATCGCAGCCTTCGGCAGCTCCTACAGGGGCTTCGTGTCGGTCTGCGGAAGGAGTTGCACGCCCAGATACAACGCCAGCATCCCATCCAGCCGCAACGGATCGACGCCGCTGATTTCGGCAATCCGCTCCATCCGGTAGCGCAAGCTGTTGCGGTGAATCCCCAACGCCTCGGCACAGGCCTGGCTCTGGCCGTCGTGTTCACACCAGCTGCGCAGGGTCGCGAGCAACTGGCCGTTGTTGTCCTTGGCGACGACCTTGCGCAACGGGTTGAGCAATTCATCGAGGGCATCATCGTTGCGATGACGCCAAAGCAGCACTGGCAGGCGATAACGGTTGAGGGTCAGCAAGCGGCTCTGTGGCAACACATCACGCCCGTAAGCCAGCAGGTCACCGACTCGCCGATAACAACGGCGCAGTCCCTGCAAGCCATCGGCCTGACCGCCCACCGCGATGCGCAAAATGTTCCAGCCCAGGCCATCGAGTTTTTCCAACAGTCGCTCATTTTCCAGGTGCTGTGTCGCCGGACGGCACCACAGCAACGAAGACCTGGCCGAACTCACGCACCAGCTGTCCGGATAACGGGACTTCAACCAGGCACTCAAGGCTTCAACCGTCTGCCCGGGGCCATGTTCCAGCCCCAGCTCGAACAGATAAGGAATGCGCGGTAGCTGAGGCTTGAGTCCCAATTGCCGAGCCTCGTCGATCAAACGCGGCGAATCTCCAGCCTCGCTGAGCAACAGGGCCAGCAGGTCATCGCAACGCTGGCGCCGCCATTGCTGTTCGCCCTGCTGGTTACGCTGGCCCACCAGCATTTCGGCAGTCATGCGCACCAGCTCGGCGTAGGTTCGCAATTGCTCCGGTTCACCCGTGATCCCCAAAACCCCGATCAGCTGCTGATCGAGGAACAATGGCAGGTTGATGCCTGGCTGCACGCCTTTGAGGTGTTTGGCAGTCTGGGTATCGATTTCCACTACGCGACCGTTGGCCAGCACCAATTGGGCGCCCTCGTGGCGGGTGTTGACCCGTTCCGGTTCGCCGCTGCCGAGGATCAGCCCCTGGCTGTCCATGACGTTGACGTTGTAGGGCAGGATGGCCATCGCCCGGTCGACGATATCCTGCGCCAGGTCGTGATCCAGTTCGAACATAACGGCGAGATCCTTGATGGCAGTTTCTTATTGTGATTGTTCACCGGCACAGGGCAAGCCCTGCGCTCAGTATTTGTATGCGCTGTCAGGATTGAGAGGGAACACAGAACGGTGTAATAAAGAACCTCGATTTTGTAGCTGCACGCACTCAACTCCGAAAGAGGATTTCGAACATGAGCTATCGCCCCCTTGGCCAATCCGGTTTGCACGTCTCCACCCTGACCCTGGGCAGCATGATGTTCGGCGAACAGACCAGCACCGAGGATTCCCTGCGGATCATCGACAAAGCCTGGGACCAGGGCATCAATTTTATCGACACGGCGGATGTCTACACCGGTGGGCGTTCCGAGGAGATTGTCGGTGAAGCGATTGCCAGTCACCGTCAGGAATGGGTGCTCGCCACCAAGGTCGGTTTCGGCCCGGTGGACGGCGTGCCGAACCGCAGCGGCCTGAGCCGCAAGCACATCTTCAACGGTATCGACGCCAGCCTGACGCGCCTGGGCACCGATTACGTGGACATCTATTACCTGCACCGCGAAGACCACAACACGCCGCTGGACGTTACCGTGTCGGCCATTGGCGACCTGATTCGCCAAGGAAAAATCCGCTACTGGGGCCTGTCGAACTACCGTGGCTGGCGGATCGCCGAGGTCATTCGCGTGGCCGACAAACTGGGTGTCGACCGGCCGGTCATCAGTCAGCCGCTGTACAACATCGTCAATCGCCAGGCAGAAACCGAGCAGATCACCGCGGCGCAAAACTATGGGCTGGGCGTGGTGCCTTACAGCCCGCTGGCCCGTGGCGTGCTCAGTGGAAAATACGCGCCGGACGTAAAGCCGGACGCCAACAGCCGTGCAGGACGTGCAGACAAACGCATCCTGGAAACCGAATGGCGGGTCGAGTCCCTGCGCATCGCCCAGCAGATCCAGCAATACACCCAGGGCCGCGGCGTCGGTATCGTTGAATTCGCCATCGCCTGGGTGCTGAACAACTCGGCGGTCAGCTCGGCCATCGTCGGGCCGCGCACCGAAGAACAATGGGACGTCTACACCAAGGCACTGGCGGTAAAGATCACGGCCGAAGACGAAGCCTTTATCGACTCGCTGGTGACTCCGGGCCACTCTTCTACCCCGGGTTTCAATGATGTCAGTCACTTTGTTTCGGGAAGGCTGCCGCGTACTGCTTGAGCCTTCCGGCATGGCAGAGATTGCCAAGATCGCAGCCTGCGGCAGCTCCTACGGGATTTGTGTACACCTGATAATTTGCATGTGTACCCGGTCGGTGTAGGAGCTGCCGCAGGCTGCGATCTTTTCGGGGGACTGCTTGCTCGACTGGCGGGCATAGGGGCCTGCTCAGGATCAGCGATATTCTTCCCCCAAACCCGTTATCCTGCCTCCCCTATCCAACCCACTCCATTTCCCGCGAGGACAGTGTGTCCAAAGGTATTGCTCTATCGGTGCTGTCATCAGTGCTGTTCGCTGTCATGTATTTCTACACGTCGCTGCTTTCGCCTCTGAGCGGAGTCGAGATTTTTGGCTGGCGGATGCTGTTGACCGTGCCGTGCATCACCGTCTTCATGTTCGCCTCGGGGGAATGGAAACACGTGGTCGCACTGGTCAAGCGCCTGGTCGGCCAACCAGCCCTGGGCCTGGGGTTGCTGGTCTCTTCGGCGCTGGTCGGGGCACAACTCTGGCTGTTCATGTGGGCTCCGTTGAACGGGTATAGCCTGGATGTATCCCTGGGTTATTTCTTGCTGCCACTGACCATGGTCTTGACCGGGCGAATGGTCTATGGCGAACGTCTTTCGTACCTGCAGAAGGTTGCGGTGTTTTTCGCCATACTCGGGGTGATCAACCAGCTGTATCAGGCTGGCAGCTTTTCCTGGGCCACCTTGCTGGTGATCATCGGGTACCCGACCTATTTCGTGCTGCGTCGACGCCTGGGCACAGACAACCTGGGTGGGCTGTGGCTCGACATGACGTTGTGGCTGCCGGTGGCGTTGTGGTTCGTGCAAAGCGGCGAGCAAGGTTTCGGCGTGGTCGGGCAACACCCGTGGCTTTACTTGCTGATTCCGGTGCTTGGGCTGATCAGTGCCTCGGCGCTGGTGAGCTACATCATTGCCAGCCGGCTATTGGCCTTCAGCCTGTTCGGGCTGCTCAGCTATGTCGAGCCGGTGCTGTTGCTCGGCGTCGCTTTGCTGCTGGGAGAAAGCATCGGCCCGGGGGAATGGTTGACTTACATCCCGATCTGGCTGGCGGTGGTGGTGCTGGTTTTCGAAGGGTTCAAACATATGGTTCGGCATCGCCGACCTTAAGCCGCACACAAAACAATGTGGGAGCAGCCGGTCGACGCTCGATTGCTCGCGATAGCTGTCTATCAGTCAACATCTATGTTGAGTCCGAAGACGCCATCGCGAGCAAGCTCGCTCCCACAGTTTTACAGCTGAAATGGCTTAGTCGGTGGCAAGCACACCACGGCGAACCTGGTCACGTTCGATGGATTCGAACAGTGCCTTGAAGTTGCCTTCACCGAAACCATCGTCGCCTTTACGCTGGATGAATTCGAAGAACACCGGGCCCATCAGGGTTTCCGAGAAGATTTGCAGCAGCAGGCGCTTGTCGCCCGACTCGGACGTACCGTCCAGCAGAATTCCGCGAGATTGCAGTTCCTCGACCGGTTCGCCATGGTTCGGCAAACGGCCTTCGAGCATCTCGTAGTAGGTTTGCGGCGGCGCGGTCATGAAGCGCATGCCGATTTTCTTCAAGTGATCCCAGGTCTTGAGCAGATCGTCGGTCAGGAAGGCAACGTGCTGGATGCCCTCACCGTTGAACTGCATCAGGAACTCTTCGATCTGCCCGGCACCCTTGGACGATTCTTCGTTCAGCGGGATTTTGATCATGCCATCCGGTGCGGTCATGGCCTTGGAGGTCAGGCCGGTGTACTCGCCCTTGATGTCGAAGTAACGGATCTCGCGGAAGTTGAACAGCTTCTCGTAGAAATTCGCCCAATACGCCATGCGACCGCGATACACGTTGTGGGTCAGGTGGTCGATGATTTTCAAGCCAGCCCCGACCGGATTGCGGTCAACGCCTTCGATGAACACGAAGTCGATGTCGTAGATCGAACTGCCTTCGCCGAAACGGTCGATCAGGTACAGCGGCGCACCGCCGATGCCTTTGATCGCCGGCAGGTTCAGTTCCATCGGGCCGGTCTCGATGTGAATCGGCTGGGCGCCAAGTTCCAGGGCACGGGCAAACGCCTGTTGGGCATTCTTGACCCGGAACGCCATGCCGCACACCGACGGGCCATGCTCAGCGGCGAAGTACGAAGCGACGCTATGGGGTTCGTTGTTGAGGATCAGGTTGATATTGCCCTGACGATACAGGTGCACTGCCTTGGAGCGATGGGTCGCGACTTTGCTGAAGCCCATGATCTCGAAGATCGGTTCGAGGGTGTTCGGCGTAGGCGATGCGAATTCGATGAATTCAAAGCCCATCAGGCCCATTGGGTTTTCGTATAAATCTGCCATGGTTGGCGCCTCATCATGCTTTTAGAATTAACAGCTGGAATTAACGGATCGTTAGTTGCTATCAATGCTGAAGGCCGCGGGCGGTGCACAGGAGATCCCCCGCACACTGCGGGCGAGGAAATCACCGAAAATCAGTTGGAACCCTAGTAGCTTCATGTCGACCCATTCTCGTACGGGCGAGGCCTCTGTTGCCAGAAGACTTATTCTTATATGCGTAACCCGATTCTACACAGCGTAAAACCCTTTGTCCTCATTCTCTATCAAATCCCCTTGTTTGACGCCCGCGCAAGGGGTTTGTTGCACAGGTAGATACCACCCAGAATCAACCCACCGCCCAGATACATAGGCAGTGTCATGTGCTCCCCGAGCAACAACGCGCCGAGGATGACCGCGGTCAGCGGGTTGAGCGCGATGAACACCCCGGAACGGGTGGCGCCGATTTTACGGATGCCGTCGTAGTACCAAATATAGGCCAGCGCCGACCCCAGTACGCCCAGGTACAACAGGCTGAAAAACTGCCCGAAATCCAGCGCGGCCAACGCCTCGACGCGCAGTTCACCGCGCACCGCGCTGGTCGCCCAGAGCATCACGGTGCCGACCAGGATCGAATAGGTCACCGTCTGCAGCGGCCCCAGCGAGTGATTCAGGTCCCTGGAATACAGCGAATAGATTCCCCAGCCGAGCACGCAGCCGAAAATCAGCACGTCACCGATCCAGGCGCCTGCCGCACCGTTGAACACCTGTTGATTTCGACTGACGATTACCAGCCCCGCCCCGGCCAGGCAAATCCCGATGCCGAACAGCTTCACCCGACTCAAGCGCTCCTGGAACAGCAGCCAGGATGCCAGGGCGATGACCGCCGGGTTCAATGCCACGATCAGCGAAGCCCGTGAGGCATTGATGTACTGCAAGCCATAGAAGAAACACAGGTTGTAGAAAAAGATGCCGAAGAATCCCAACACCATCAGCTGCAACCATTGCTTGCGATTCGGCCGCGCCAGCGGGATACGGGCCACTGCCATGAACAGCAGCAACGCCAGACTGGCCAGCAGAAAGCGCAGGCTCGCGGCGAGCAGCGGGTTGAGCGAATCGGCGAGGAAGCGCCCGGCAACAAACGTCCCGCCCCAGATCATGGTGACAGCGGCCAGCTTCAGGTAGACCGGGACATCGGATTCGATGGATGTGGTTTTTATATCGGTGCTCATAAGACTCTCTGGGGCGAAGGCTGGGGTATCTGATCGGCATCATTTGGAACCTGACCCATTCTTCACCTAATATCTTGTCATCGTAAAATGAGCAAAAACTCATGACCCTGACCCAACTGGAAATCTTCTCCCTGGTGGCCGAGCTGCGCGGTTTTACCAGTGCCGCGAAGCGGCTGGGCATCACTCAGTCAGCGGTGTCCCATGCGATCAAATCCCTGGAGCAGGAACTCGGTGTCGAGCTGCTCAGAAGGCATCAGGCGCACGTCGAGCTGAGTGATATCGGCCAGCAACTGTTGCTGCGCGCCCGGGCCATGCTCGGCCTGGCCAATACCCTGCAGCAGGAAGCCGCCGATGCCCGGGGAATGAAACGCGGGACCTTGCGCATTGGCTCCTTCGGACCGACCTCCTCGATGAAACTGCTACCGATGATCCTGCAACATTACCGCGCGGCCCATCCGGGGATTGAAGTGCACATCGACGAAGGCCCGGATCGCCAGGTCATCCAGTGGCTCGAGGAGCGGCGGATCGATATCGGTTTTGTGGTGTTGCCCGAAGAGCGCTTCGACACCTTTGCGCTGGTCGAAGACCAGATGGTCGCGCTGGTGCCTGCGACTCATCCGCTGGCCGCCAGGTCAAGCCTGACCTTGGGCGAGCTGTGCAACGACCCGTTCATTCTCACCCAGGCCGGCTCTTCGGAACTGGTTTCAAGAATGTTCACTGCCGCCCGATTAACCCCTGACATTCGTTATCGAAGTTCGCAACTGCTCAGCACCCTGGAGACTGTCAGCCGTGGCGAGGCATTGACGGTGGTGGCCGAGTTATCGCTGCCGAGCGCCGCCGATGGCCGCTATGTGAAAAAAGCCCTGTCGCCTCAGGTCAAGCGCCAGGTCGGGTTGGCGGTACTGGATCAACGCCAGGCATCGCCGGCGACGCTCGCTTTCATAAAGCTGGCCATGAGTCTCGATTACCCATGACCAGGCGCAAACCAGCAGCAGCCTCTATCATTCGCGGATGAACGCGGTCGGTGTAGGAGCTGCCGCAGGCTGCGATCTTTTGATCTTTCGATCTTCGGGTCGGCACATGAGCTCTTTTGTGCAGGAAAGTCGTCATTCCGCCCGCATTTGAGAACTCTTTATTTTAATCGCGCGACAGGATTCGCCAATGCCCCTGACTGTTAAAGGTCCTCGCAAACGCAGCACTCGCCATGCCATAACCCTGTTGATTGGAGCGCTGCCCATAGCGCTCGGGTTCGCCATTCTCTACGTGCAAGCCGAACGCACCCTTCAACAGGCGACCGCGCAGACCGCCGAAGAAGCCGTACGCCAGTTCGATCTGATGCTCGACAATACCGCCGAAGCGGCACAGGCCATTCTGCCGTTCGCCGGGCAGGCCTGTGATAACGACAAACAACTTGTCCTGCGTGAGCAAGTGACCCGCCGCCCTTTTGTCCGTTCTACCAATTTGGTGTGGCACAACAGCAACTATTGCAGTTCGCTGTTCGGCAGCCGCTATGCCACGGCGCTCGATCCTGAAGATTATGTCGAAGGCAAACTCTGGTTAATGAATGGCAACCCGGTTACGCCCAATACCGCGCTGCTGGTCTATCGACTGAGCGAGGGCAATCAAAGCGCGCTGGCGACCATCGATGGTTACCACCTGACCAATGCCCTGCGCTTGATCAGTCGCTATACCGACCTGGTGCTGCAGGTCGGAACCCACTGGTTAGCTGCCGATGGTCAGGTCCGCGCCTCCAGCCTGCCGGTTTTTCCGGTGGCCCATAACCATCGCTCCTCCTCCCGTTACGGTTACAAGGTGGAGGCCGGTATGCCCGAGGGCGAAGTCTGGCGTTATATGAAGGCCAGGTACCCGGCGTTGTTCAGCCTGCTGATGTTCTTCGGTGCGACTTCTGCAACTCTCGGCCATTGGCTGCAGAAACGCTCATCCTCACCGAGCCGTGAGTTGCAGCGGGCATTGGAGGCGGCCGAGTTTGTTCCCTGGTTTCAGCCCGTGGTGCGCGGCGATAACCTGCAATGGGCAGGCATCGAAGTGTTGATGCGCTGGAATCACCCAAAGGACGGCCTGGTGCGTCCCGACCTGTTTATCCCGTTTGCCGAACACTGCGGATTGATCGTGCCGATGACCCGTTCGTTAATGCGACAAACCGCAACCGTGCTTGCACCCCATGCCCGGTCGTTCATTGATGGCTTTCATATCGGTATCAATATCACCGCCCGCCACTGCCAGGATCTCGACCTCATCGAAGACTGCCGAACGTTTCTCGGTGCATTCGCGCCCGGCAAAGTCACGCTGGTGCTGGAATTAACCGAACGCGAACTGATCGAGCCCACGGAAATCACCCATCAACTGTTCGAACAGCTGCATGAACTGGGGGTAATGATTGCCATCGATGACTTTGGGACCGGCCACTCAAGCCTCGGTTACTTGCGACAGTTCAACGTGGACTACCTGAAAATCGACCAGAGCTTTGTGGCGATGATCGGTGTCGACGCCCTCTCCCGGCACATTCTCGACAGCATCATCGAACTGTCGGGCAAGCTCGATCTGGGCATCGTCGCAGAAGGCGTCGAAACCCCTGAACAGCGCGATTACCTTGTGGCACAAGGCGTGGACTTCCTGCAAGGTTATCTATTTGCACGGCCCATGCCGGCGGATGAATTTCTCGGAGCATTAAGTAAACATTAAATAGCGGCGTTTATCGGACACGCGCCGCCCATGTTGCACTTGAGCAGGGGCACAGTGCAGTGGCGTCGTTAATTTGTCATTTAAAGAAAAAGACATGATTTACTCTGGACGCATTAACTACTACAATTTTTCATGCCTGTGCAAAACTGGAAGGTGAGCCATTATCACCGAGTCGTCTAAGGCTCTTGGCTTATAGCTTTGTTGCAGTTGGTATCAGCCAAATACACTATTGGAGTAAAGATATTGTCCAGACTCGCAGAATTCCGTGCCGCTGAAAAAGCGCTTCAAGAACAGCTCGCGCAGCTGGAATCGCTGAAGAATGACGCCGGGCTCAAGAAAGAAATCGAATTTGAAGAAAAGCTCCAGGGCCTGATGAAATCCTATGGCAAGAGCCTGCGCGACATCATCGCCATCCTCGACCCGAACCCGCGAGCCGGCCACTTGGCAGCCGCTCCGAAAACCCGCCGGGCCCGTGTAGTCAAGGTCTATCACAACCCGCACACCGGGGAACTGATCGAAACCAAGGGCGGTAATCACCGCGGCCTGAAAGCCTGGAAGGAACAGTACGGTGCCGCCACTGTCGAGTCCTGGTTGCGCGCTTAAGCAATTGTGCCAGCTAAAAGGCCCCGCATCTGCGGGGCCTTTTCGTTCAAGCCGACACACTATCTAACGACAACCGGCATTTGCGTTAGACGCGTCCGGCAGCTCACTGCCCCCGCACTAGCCCCATCGACTAGTTAGGCGCAGATTCAGCTGAAAAAACCGTGCTTATTCAACGAACAACTAAAGTTTCAAATTGTTTCTCACAGCCAGTATCTCATCCTGGCTAGCGGCGTAAGCCTCAGCTTGTCCTGCATAGGAAAGAACATAAGCTTTATCGGCATCCACCGCTGCGACTAATGTTTGCGACAGTACATGCCGGCCGTTCTGCGTGACAGTGCAGGTGGTTTCAAGCGCCGACAGTCGACTCAGTGTGGCCGCATGGATCTTGTTGCAGACACTTTGATAACCGCCCAAAACGAAATCCTTCTGCAGCGACTTGCGCATCTCCAGCAACACGCCTTGCAAATTGACCTGATGCCCAGTCTCAACTTGAGTCATGGTCAATTCCATGACCATCACCGGCGTCCCGCCCTGGTCATTTTTCACTGCTCGTTGCCTGGAGACTGTGGACGGCGACGTCAAGGTTTCGACTTCCCAGCCGACGGGCCATGTGATGACTGGATCGGCGGCTTGAACGCCGGCAGCACCGAGTATCAGGCCCAGCAGGAACACTAAGGATTTAGCGGGTCGGATCATTGCAATGCGCACTCCAAGGTCGAATTATAAAGTCTGAGCCCCACGACTTGACCAGGCAATAGTTCATTGGTTTTGGTTTGGCACTGCCGGCATCGCTTGCGTATCATTGCCCCACTGCAAGGACACCTGGTCAACCGCAAGCCTGAGGGCTGCTGGTGATTCCGGGCGCCGATTGCCCCACTTATTCTCTGGAGGGCCCATGAGCCTGCACGAACTGAACACATTCCCGGGCGTGACCGCCCAGCCTGATGCCGCTACCGGGAAATTCGTCTTCAACCACACCATGCTGCGGGTCAAGGACATCACCCGGTCGCTGGATTTCTACACGCGCATCCTGGGTTTTTCCCTGGTGGAAAAACGCGATTTCCCGGAAGCCGAGTTC
This sequence comes from Pseudomonas fluorescens, assembly GCF_902497875.1. Taxonomy (GTDB): domain Bacteria; phylum Pseudomonadota; class Gammaproteobacteria; order Pseudomonadales; family Pseudomonadaceae; genus Aquipseudomonas; species Aquipseudomonas fluorescens_BR. Next base: position 2,432 of record NZ_CABVHY010000047.1, on the reverse strand, counting down.
AGCCTGTACTTCCTCGCCTTGGTCGACAAGGCACAGATCCCGGCTGACGCGGCCGAGCGTACCGAGTGGATGAAATCGATTCCCGGGATTCTCGAGTTGACCCACAACCATGGCACTGAGAACGATGCGGACTTTGCCTATCACAACGGCAATACCGATCCGCGTGGTTTTGGCCATATCTGCATTTCGGTGCCGGATATCCGCGCCGCCTGCGAGCGCTTCGAAGCACTGGGCTGCGATTTCCAGAAACGCTTGAACGACGGTCGCATGAAGAGCCTGGCCTTCATCAAGGACCCGGACCAGTACTGGGTTGAAATCATTCAGCCGGCACCCATGTAAAATGCGCCGCAGATCCCCTGCAGGAGCGACGGTGCGGCGATCCGACTTGCTCGCGAAAGCGGATTGACAGTCGACATCAATGTTGAATGTTATGGCCTCTTCGCGAGCAAGCTCGCTCCCACAGGGATCTTCTGTGGACCCATTGTTTGTGAACACCCGAGATCAAATGTGGGAGCGGGCTTGCTCGCGAATGCGGACTCACATTCACCCCTTGAGTCGCCTGATACACTGCATTCGCGAGCAAGCTCGCTCCCACAAAAGCGGGTTCCCGTACATGCCTGCTTTCACAAGCTGCACACGACAAAACCCCACGATCGCTCATGGGGTTTTGTTTTTTTTTGCGCTATCGGATCACGCCGGCGCAGAAGTCCGAATCAAGTGATCGAATGCGCTGAGGGAAGCCTTGGCGCCCTCGCCCACCGCGATCACGATCTGCTTGTACGGCACGGTGGTCACGTCACCGGCAGCGAACACCCCCGGCAGTGAAGTCTCGCCTCGGGCATCGACGATGATCTCGCCGCGCGGCGATAGCTCGAGGGTGCCCTTGAGCCAGTCGGTGTTGGGTAGCAGACCGATCTGCACAAAGATCCCTTCCAGTTCTACAGCGCGCTCCTCGTCCGACTGGCGATCCTTGTAGCGCAGGCCGTTGACCTTCTGACCGTCGCCGGTGACTTCAGTGGTTTGCGCACGGGTGATCACCGTAACATTCGGCAGGCTGTGCAACTTGCGCTGCAACACCGCGTCGGCGCGCAACTGCACGTCGAACTCCAGCAGTGTCACGTGGGACACGATACCGGCCAGGTCGATGGCCGCTTCAACGCCGGAGTTACCGCCGCCAATCACCGCCACGCGTTTGCCCTTGAACAGCGGACCGTCGCAGTGCGGGCAATACGCCACGCCTTTGTTGCGGTATTGCTGCTCACCCGGGACGTTCATTTCACGCCACCGGGCACCGGTCGCGAGGATCACGGTCCTGGCTTTCAACGAAGCACCGCTGGCGAATTTGATTTCGTGCAGCTCGCCGTTCTTGCCCGGCACCAATTTATCGGCGCGTTGCAGGTTCATGATGTCGACGTCGTATTGCTTGACGTGTTCTTCCAGCGCCATGGCCAGTTTCGGCCCTTCGGTTTCCTGCACGGAGATGAAGTTCTCGATGGCCATGGTGTCGAGCACCTGTCCGCCGAAACGTTCAGCGGCGACACCGGTGCGAATGCCTTTACGGGCGGCATAGATCGCCGCCGCGGCACCGGCCGGGCCACCGCCGACGACCAGTACGTCAAAGGCTTCTTTGGCGCTGATCTTTTCGGCCTGACGCTCGATGCCGCTGGTGTCGATTTTGGCGAGGATTTCTTCCAGGCCCATGCGGCCCTGGCCGAAGTTCACCCCGTTCAGGTAGACGCTTGGCACGGCCATGATCTGGCGGTCATCGACTTCGGCCTGAAACAGCGCCCCGTCGATAGCGACGTGGCGGATATTCGGGTTCAGCACCGCCATCAGGTTCAGCGCCTGGACCACGTCCGGACAATTCTGGCAGGACAGCGAGAAGTAAGTCTCGAAGCTGAACTGGCCTTTGAGCGAGCGGATCTGTTCGATCACGTCACTACTGGCTTTCGATGGGTGGCCGCCGACTTGCAGCAAGGCCAGTACCAGCGATGTGAATTCATGGCCCATCGGGATGCCGGCGAAACGCAGACTGATGTCGCTTCCCGGGCGGTTGATCGAGAACGATGGTTTACGTGCATCGTCACCGTTGTCGAGCAAGGTAATCTGGCTGGAAAGACTGGCAACGTCTTTCAGGAGTTCGAGCATTTCCCGGGATTTCGCACCGTCGTCGAGGGAGGCAACGATCTCGATCGGCTGGGTGACCCGTTCCAGGTATGACTTCAACTGGGCTTTAAGATTGGCGTCCAACATACGGGCGATTTCCTTGATTGTGTAGAAAGTCGAATCATAAAAAAACGCCCGAGCGAATCTCGCCCGGGCGTTTTTCAAGGGCGGTGCAGCTTACTTAGCAGGTGCGCAGTTCCGCCCTGATGTAGCGCGTCACAGACTTAGATCTTGCCGACCAGGTCCAGGGACGGAGCCAGGGTGGC
>NZ_CABVHY010000046.1 GCF_902497875.1 Pseudomonas fluorescens | reverse complement strand
TCGAGAAAGAGATTGCCGAAACCAAAAAGGCTCTCAAGAAACACATTGATGACGACCCGGACATGCGCCAAATGCGCGATTTGATGGTGACCATTGATGGCATTGCCGACAAATCGGCGCAAATGCTGTTTGCCGAGCTGGGCGACCTGCGAAAGTATTCGAATCCTCGACAAATGGTGGCGGCGGCGGGCTTAAATCCAAAGCTGGAAGAGTCTGGCCAGCTTAAGGGCCGCACCTTTATCTCGAAAATCGGATCAGCGCGACTCCGAACCGGGCTCTACATGCCAGGTCTGGTGGCGATGCAGCACAACGAAGCGATTATCGCGCTCAAAGAGCGATTGAAAGCCAACGGCAAGGCCCCCAAGCAGATCATCTGTGCAGCAATGCGCAAGCTGCTGCACATCATCTTTGGAGTGATCAAATCGGGCCAGCCCTTTGACCCGAAACTTGCGCTTGCCCGGTGAGAGTTAAGACGGTATCTACGCCGATTGCATCCGCCGCCGAATCAGCCGGGAACATAGATCCTGTAGGAGCTGCCGATAGGCGGCGATCTTTTTAGGCCTTCAATCCCCGTGAAGCTTATCCAGCGTGCGCAGTTTCTGTGGCAGGCCCCACAGCAGCAGCGCGGCGGCGATCAGGGCGGCGACGCCGATCACGTAGAGCGCCGGGGTGGTGGTGCCGGTCAGGTCCTTGATCCGACCGACCATGACCGGGCTGACGATGCCGCCGAACTGCCCTAGGGTGTTGATCACCGCAATTCCGCCAGCCGCACCGGCGCCTGCACCGGCCAGCAGTTTCGGCGGCAGGGTCCAGAAGGTCGGGATCGAGGCGATGATGCCGGCGCCCAACAGGCTCAGGGCGACGATCAGGAACGTGGTGTGATCGGCAAAGATCCCGGCGCAGAAGAAGCCTACCGCGCCCAGCGCGACCAACCCGCTGACGAACTTGCGGCGCTCGCCGGTGGCGTCGGACAAGCGCCCGATCACTACCATGCTGATGGCGCCACACACATAGGGAATGGCCGTCAGCAGCCCGATCATCACCGGGCTCTGGGTGCCGGCGCTGCGGATCAGTTGCGGTGCCCAGAAGTTCAGGCCATAGGACGCAACCTGGATCAGGAAGTAGATCAGGCCCAGGGTCAGAAAGCCTGGAATGCGCAACGCCGCCAGCAATGAACTGCCACCCTTGTGCGGCTCATGCTGGGCCACGCGACTGGCGAGCAAGGTTGCCGCGGCCGAGTTCCAGACGCACGCGTTCCACTGTTGGCCGTTCTCCCCGGGCCAGCAGCTCGCTTGGTGGACCCCCGGTTATCGGCTGGTGCGCATCTCCGTGCAAAAATAGTCTAATACCACTATATGAGCCTAAATTGTGCGTTTTAGAGGCTTCTTTAACTTCGATATAACGGTCATCACGCATACCATGTGACTTTGCTGACCAGGGCTTTTTCGACATCGTGCGAAACGGCCGGGCTCGCGCCCGCCTCCAGGACATTAAGGCTCATCGTATTTCTCCAGGCGGACTGCCCGTGGGTGTCCGATTGTTTTTGTTGTCTGGTTCAGGTGCTCTGACACCTGTGTAGGGAAACCGGGTTATCTGGTCAGGATGGCGTCGGATGCAGATCGCAGTTGCGTCCGGCCTTGACCAACTGGCCAGGCACTTCGTGGCCCAGCAGCGCGGGCAATCCTCGTGACAATCGCAGCAATAGCGGCAGATCGATTCCGGTGTGAATGCCGATTTCATCGCACAGGTTGACCAGGTCCTCGGTACAGATATTCCCCGATGCACCCGGCGCAAAGGGACAGCCACCCAGTCCACCCAGCGCCGCATCGAATCGGCGCGCGCCCGCTTCATAAGCAGCAAGGACGTTGCACAGACCAAGGCCGCGGGTGTTGTGAAAGTGCAGGGTCAGGTCGGCCGCGGGCACTCGCTGCAACACCCGCCGCACCAGTCGATCCACCTGTCGCGGATTGGCCATGCCGGTGGTGTCGGCCAGGGTGATGCCTTGCATGCCGAGTTCCAGATAGGCGTCGACGATCTGCAGCACCCGGTCTTCATCGATTCGCCCTTCGAACGGGCAACCGAAGGTGGTAGCGATGCTTGCGTTGAGTCGCACCGATGAACCGTCGACGAACTCGACCACCTCACCGAACGCCGCCAGCGAGCGCTCGCAACTCATGCGCATGTTGGCCTGGTTGTGGGTCTGGCTGGCGGACATCACCAGGTTCAGCTCATCCGCCTTGACCTCCAGCGCTCGTTGCGCGCCTTTGAGATTGGGGATCAAGGCGACGTAAATCACGCCCGGCTGACGAGTAATCCCCTGGAAGACTTCTTCGCCATCGCGCAGGGCCGCAATGGCTTTGGGCGAGACGAACGAGCCGGCTTCGATGCGACTGAAACCGGCCAGTGACAGTTGATTGATCAGCGCCATCTTGTCGGCGGTTTCGACCCAGGTCGGCTCGATCTGCAAGCCATCGCGGGGGGAGACTTCCTGGACGATCAGGGTTTCGGAAAAGTCGCTGATCATTGCACCACCCCTTCGGTTTTCAATCGTTCGATGTCCAGGCCGGTGAGGCCCAATTCGGCCAGAATGGCATCGGTGTGCTGACCCAGGCTCGGCCCTGACCAGTTGACGCCCCCCGGCGTCTCGGACAGTTTTGGCACGATGCCGGGCATTTTCACCTGGGTGCCACCGGGCAATTCAGCGCTGAGCAGCATGTCCCGCGCCTGGTAGTGCGGGTCGGCGACAATGTCGGCCACCGAGTAGATGCGTCCGGCGGGGACTTCGGCCTCCTGCAAAGTCGCCAGCACTTGTTCGATCGGCAGGCTGCTGGTCCAGTGGGTGATCGCCGCATCGAGCAGGCCACTCTTGGCGGCGCGGCCATCGTTGTGGGCAAACTCCGGCGCATCGGCCAGGTCGGCGCGGCCGATGACTTCCATCAAGCGCTTGTAGATCGGGTCACTATTACCGGCGATCACCACGTAGGCGCCGTCGGCGGTCAGGTAGGTGTTGGACGGCGCAATGCCCGGCAAGGCACCACCACTGCGCTCGCGGACGTGGCCGAGCATGTCGTATTCCGGGACCAGGCTTTCCATCAGGTTGAACACGCTTTCGGCCAGTGACACGTCGACCACCTGGCCTTCACCCTGCCCGGTCTTGACCCGCAGCAGGGACATCAAGGCGCCGATCACCGCATGCAGCGATGCCAGCGAATCACCGAGGCTGACGCCGACCCGTGCCGGCGGCGAACCCGGGGTGCCGGTGGTGTAGCGAATACCGCCCATGGCTTCACCAATGGCGCCAAATCCAGGACGGTCGCGATACGGGCCAGTCTGGCCGTAGCCGGAAATCCGCACCAGCGTCAGGTTGGGATTGAGGGCATGCAGCACGTCCCAACCCAGCCCGAGTTTTTCCAGCGCGCCGGGGCGCAGGTTCTCGATCAACACGTCGGCGCTGCTGGCCAGTTGTTTGACCAGCTCGATGCCTTCAGCGGATTTCAGGTTCAGCGCCAGGGATTTTTTGTTCCGCGATTGCAAGTACCACCACAGGGATGTGCCTTCGTGCAGTTTGCGCCATTTACGCAGCGGATCGCCCTGGCCGAGGGCTTCGATCTTGATCACTTCGGCACCAAACTCGGCCAGTACGCGTGCAGCAAACGGCGCGGCAATCAGCGTGCCGATCTCGATGACCTTGATGCCACTCAGAGGGGCAGTCATGGGGGGTACCTCTTATTCTTGGAATGTGTGCCAAGGCTAGAGGAACGGTGGGGTTGGAATCCAACCGTCAGTTGGCAAGGAGCGTTCGTCAAACGCGAAAGCGCTGCGGGAAATTTGCTGCGATCTCAGGAATGCCATCGCGAGCAAGCTCGCTCCCACAGGGGATCTCCAGCGAGAACACAATGGGGTGATCACTTCAGATCTAATGTGAGAGCGAGCTTGCTCGCGATGGGGCCATTACTATCAACAAAGATGTCAAACCGGCCCCCGTAAAGCCTCAAACAACAACTGACTCACCGGCGACAACGCCGCCTCATCGCGCACTACCAGTATCAGCGTGCGCTCAGACCAGTCGTCACTCAGCGGCACCGCATGCAGGCCCAGCGCCCGTCCAAACAGTTCATAGGCGCGCTGGGGCAGAATGCCGATGCCCATATTGGCCTGGACCATGCGGCACATGGCGTCGAATCCCGGCACATGAATCCGCAGGCGCAACACTTTGCCTGCCTTGCGCGCCGCCGCATGGGTGCGCATGTTGATCGAGCTGGCGGCGTGCAGGCCGACGTAATCGAAGTCCAGCGTGTCGGCAAACGCCAGCTCATGCTCAATGGCCAGCGGATGATCCGGGCGCATCAGCACCACCAGCTTGTCCTGCCGGTAAGGCACGCTGTGCAGGCCCTTTGTATCGCTGTCACTGGAACAGATGCCAAGATCGGCCACACCATCCAGCACTCCCTGAATCACCCCATTGCTGGGGCGTTCTTCGAGGTCGGTCTTGACTTGCGGGTGACGTTCGGAGAAATCCCGCAGGTCTTCGGGCAAGAACTGAATGATCGCCGAGAGGTTGGCCAGCATCCGCACATAACCGCGCACACCGTGGCTGTGTTCACCGAGTTCGAGGCCCATCTTCTCGACGTTGAACAGCATCTGCCGCGCATGGTGCAACAGGGTTTCGCCAGCGGCGGTGAGGCTCATGCCCTTGGCCTGGCGCACGAACAGGCTGATACCCAACGCCTCTTCAAGCTCCATCAAACGCTTGCTCGCCGCCGACACCGCAATCGCCTCACGGGCAGCGGCGCGAGTCAACGTACCCTCCTCATGGACGGCAACGAACAACTGCAGCGTGAGCAGATCCAGGCGACGTATCAGGCTTTTGTGCAGCATCAAAGGCTCGGCGATATCGGCTTAGTCGGAAACCGCAGGATAACGCCAATTCAGCGAGTCGATGCCAGTTGATTGATGTCTCGCGATTCCAGAACCGCCTGCGATCCACCTGCACGAGCGACCGCCAGCATTGCCCGGCCAAACACTTCGGTGTTCAGCACGGTGGATGTGCAAGCGGGGATTTTTAGTGAATGGTCTGGCGCATTCGCGGGCAAGTCGGAGCGTCGGTGCGGCGATCCGACTTGCCCGCGAAGGGCGTGCGCGGGTTTTATGCCTGGCTCAAAACGCGCTACGGAATATCTCTTCAATTTGCCGTTGATCCGCTGCACGCGGGTTGGTCAGTCCGCAGGCGTCTTTCAGGGCGTTGGTTGCCAGGGTCGGGATGTCTTGCAGCTTGGCTCCCAGGTCGCGCAGCCCGGCTGGAATCTCGACGTCCGTGGACAGGCAGCGGATCGCCGCGATGGCCGCCTGGGCGCCCTCTTCCTCGCTCAAACCATGGACGTCGGCACCCAGTGCCCGGGCGACGTCGGTCAGGCGCTCGGCGCAGACACTGGCGTTGAAGCTTTGCACGTGGGGCAGCAGTATGGCGTTGCACACACCATGGGGCAGGTCATAGAAACCTCCCAGTTGGTGAGCCATGGCATGCACGAAACCCAGGGATGCATTGTTGAACGCCATCCCGGCGAGGAACTGCGCGTAGGCCATATTTTCCCGTGCGGCCAAGTCACTGCCGTCGCGGACCGCCAGGCGCAGATTGCCGCTGATCAGCTCAATGGATTTCAGCGCGCAGGCGTCGGTGATCGGCGTGGCTGCGGTGGACACATAGGCCTCGATGGCGTGGGTCAGCGCATCCATCCCGGTGGCGGCCGTCAGGCTTTTGGGCATGCCGACCATCAGCGCGGGGTCGTTGACCGACATGAGCGGCGTGACGTTGCGATCGACGATGGCCATTTTCACGTGGCGTGACTCATCCGTAATGATGCAGAACCGGGTCATCTCGCTGGCAGTACCGGCGGTGGTGTTGATCGCGATCACCGGCAATTGCGGCTTGCTCGATTGGTCGACGCCTTCGTAGTCGCGGATCTGCCCGCCGTTGGTGGCGCACAGGGCGATGCCCTTGGCGCAGTCATGGGGCGAACCGCCGCCCAGCGACACCACGAAATCGCATTTACTTTCCTTGAGCAGTCCCAGACCGTTCTCGACGTTGGCCATGCTCGGGTTCGGCTTGGCGCCGTCGAAAATCACCGAATCGATATCCTGAATCGCCAGTTTCTCGGCGATCATCTTCGCGATGCCAGCCTTGGCCAGTCCTGCGTCGGTGACGATCAACGCCTTGCGAAAGCCGTAGTTGCTAATAGCTTTCATGGCTTCGTCGAGGCAACCGATGCCCATGATGTTCACCGCGGGAATGAAAAACGTGCTGCTCATGACCAATCCTCTTGTTGTGGCTGAACCGACGATACCGGTCCAGCGGGTGCCTGCAGGATCGACCCATAAGTGCAGGCATATCTTGATCTGGCTCAATTCCATGTCGTGATAAAGTCAGCGCCCCGCACACCTTCAGTTTTGAGACGACAAACCGTGATTATGGATTTCCAGGAATTTGATGCCGAACTTGAAGACTGGAACGCCGTGCGCGCAACCACCTCGTTCACCGCTCTGCTGGTGGGTAACGGCGCCAGCCGCGTGGTGTGGGACGACTTCGGTTATGACTCGCTGTTCGAGAACGCCCGCACCGTCGAAGAAAAACCCCTGAGCCAGTCCGAGTTGAGCGTCTTCGAGGCCATGGGCACGCGGATTTTCGAGCAGGTGCTGAGCGCGTTGAAGACCACCAGCCGGGTCAACAAGGCACTGGCCGTCAGTTCGGCGGCGCCGCGCAATCGCTACTACGCGATCAAGGAAGCGCTGATTAACACCGTGCATGGGGTGCATATCCCCTGGCGTCTGATGCAGGCGTCGAGCCTGGCGAAGATCAATCAAGAGTTGGGCAGCTACCCAACGGTGTTCACCACCAACTATGACCTGCTCAATTACTGGGCGATCATGCAAGACCCGCAGGCCATTACCGACCTGTTCAACGGCGCCGATTCAAATTTCGACTTGAGCAATACCCAAACAGACAAGGCGCGTGTGCTCTACCTGCACGGTGGCCTGCACCTGGTGCGAAACTCCGACGGCAGCGCGCGCAAGCTGACCGCCACTGAAGGCACGCTGCTTGGCAGCTTTGCCATCAACAACACCATCAAGACCCTGGACGATGTACCGTTGTTCATCAACGAAGGCACCAGCCAGGACAAGCTCAAGATCATTCGCAGCTCGGACTATCTGTCCTTCTGCTACGACCAACTGCTCACCCACGACGGCGCCCTGTGCATCTTCGGCCACCGTCTCGGCGAGCAAGACAGCCATATCGTCCACGCCCTGCGCCAGGCGCAACTCAAGACCATCGCCGTCTCGATCTATCCGCGCAGCAAGGCGTTTATCCAGCACCAGAAACGCCATTACACGAAGCTGTTCGAGGGGCTGGATGTGACGCTGCGGTTTTTCGATTCGAAGAGCCATGGGTTGGGAAATCCACAGCTGTCGGTGCCTGTGGAGCGTTGAGGAGATATTGGCCTGACAAATGACCTTTGTGGCGAGGGGGCTTGCCCCCGCTGGGTCGCGAAGCGGCCCTAAAACCTGCAAGTCGGTTCTGCCAGACAGACCGCAGGTACAGGTTTTACGACTGCTTCGCAGCCGAGCGGGGGCAAGCCCCCTCGCCACAGCAAGCTCCCTCGCCATAGAGGTTGCATTGAACCCGCTGGAACGATCCTGAATCACTCTTCCCCGCTTTGCACCACCACCAACAACTGCGCCTGGACCTCGCCAACCGAGCGAATCCGGTGCGGTTTCTGCGCGTTGAAATGCAGCGCATCGCCGCGATTGAGGATCAGACGTTCGTTCATGAAGTCCACTTCCACCTGCCCTTCGTGGACGAACAGAAACTCTTCACCCAAATGCTCCTTGAAGCTCTTGTCGCTGAACTCTGTGGGCGGGTAGATGATGAATGGCAACAGGCTGCGCTCACTGACCTGACGGGCCAGCACCGCATAACCCGGCGTCTCGGCGTTGGCTGACAGCGACTGGCGCTCGTCGCTACGCACCAGGCTGTAGCTGTCGAGGCTGATGCTTTCTTCACTGAACAACTCTTCGACCTTGACGTTCAAGGCCTTGGCCAGTTTCAAGGCGGCGGCGATCGATGGCGTATTCAAGCCGCGCTCGACTTTCGACAGGTAGCTCTTGGTCATGCCGGATTTTTCGGCCAGGGCCTCCAGCGTCACGCCCAGTTTTTTTCTCAGAATCTTCAAACGGATAGACATGTGCAGCGATTAATCCATCAAGAAGGCGACGAGGAGTCCTTGCTAATGACACAAGGTGTCATATAGCATCATTAGTGTCATTTGCTATCACCCAACGACCTTGCGAGCAGTGGGGGCCAGCAAATCCGACGTCCATTGAATAATCCCAAGGACACCGATATGGCCAAGACATTAGCACTACCTAAAGAGCAACTGGTCAAGCAAGCGCTGACGCAGATGCACAGTACGCTGGCGGATAATACGTGGACCGACCGGCAAAAGCTGGCCCTGACCTGCCGTATTCTCTTTGAAAGCGGCCACGATTCCGGCTTGGCCGGGCAGATCACCGCCCGCGGACCACAGCCCGGCACCTACTACACTCAACAACTGGGGCTGGGTTTCGACGAAATCACCGCGAGCAATCTGCTGCTGGTCAACGAAGACCTTGAAGTGCTCGAAGGTCACGGCATGCCCAACCCGGCCAACCGTTTTCACAGCTGGGTGTACCGCGCCCGGCCAGATGTGAACTGCATCATCCATACGCACCCGACCCATATCGCGGCGTTGTCGATGCTCGAAGTGCCGCTTGAGGTTTCCCATATGGACCTCTGCCCGCTCTACGAAGATTGCGCTTTTTTGAACACTTGGCCGGGTGTGCCGGTGGGTAACGAAGAAGGCGAAATCATCGCCGCGGCGCTGGGTGACAAGCGCGCGATCCTGCTCTCGCACCATGGTCAGCTGTCGACCGGTGGCACCATCGAAGAAGCCTGTGTCATCGCGCAACTGATTGAACGTGCGGCCAAATTGCAACTGCTGGCCATGAGCGCCGGCGTAATCAAACCGATTCTGCCTGACCTGGGTCGCGAAGCTCACGACTGGATTTCCAGGCCTAAACGTCACGGCGCTGCATTCAATTACTACGCTCGGCAGAACCTGCGCCAACACGCCGATTGCCTGAACTGAATCCACTTACTTGCTCACCAGGAGAGACATCATGTCGACCCCTTCTATTCACGGCATCATCGGCTACACCATCACCCCATTCACCGCCAATGGCGAAGGCATCGACCTGGATGCGCTGGGCCGCTCCATCGACCGTTTGATCGACGGCGGCGTCCACGCTATTGCTCCCTTGGGCAGCACCGGCGAAGGCGCGTACCTGAGCGACGCGGAATGGGACCAGGTCAGTGAGTTCAGCATCCGGCACGTCGCCAAACGAGTGCCGACCATCGTCAGCGTCTCCGACCTGACCACCGCCAAAGCCGTGCGCCGCGCGCGTTTCGCGCAGGCCCATGGCGCCGATGTGCTGATGGTCCTGCCGACGTCCTACTGGAAACTGACTGAAGCGGAAATCCTCGCCCACTACCGCGCCATTGGCGACAGCGTCGGCGTACCGATCATGCTCTACAACAACCCGGCCACCAGTGGCACCGACATGTCGGTCGAGCTGATCCTGCGGATTTTCAACGCCGTGGAGAACGTGACCATGGTCAAGGAGAGCACTGGTGATATCCAGCGCATGCACAAGCTGCAACTGCTCGGCGAAGGTCAGGTGCCGTTCTACAACGGTTGCAACCCGCTGGCCCTGGAAGCCTTCGCTGCCGGTGCCAAAGGCTGGTGCACCGCGGCACCGAATCTGATCGCCAACCTCAACGGTGAGCTGTACCAGGCAGTGCTGGCCAACGACCTGAACACAGCGCGGGAGCTGTTCTACCGGCAATTGCCGCTGCTGGATTTCATTCTCAAGGGTGGCTTGCCTGCGACCATCAAGGCCGGATTGCGCATGACCGGGCTGGAGGTGGGCGATCCACGCTTGCCGGTGTTCCCGTTGGGTGAAGCAGGTCGCAGTCAGTTGCAGGAGTTGTTGACCACTTTGCGGTAAAAGCGGTCGCGGGCTTTGCCCTGTCACGATCAAAAGATCGCAGCCTGCGGCAGCTCCTACAGGGGGTCGGTGTTCACCCGGGTGAACACGGTCGGCGCAGCCTGCGATCTTTTGACTTTTACGATCACAGCACCGGCAAGGTCTTGTCCTTGATCACTGTGGTCGGCCCGTTGGACTTGACGCTGGCAATGCCTTTTTGCTGCGCCGCATCGGATGTATACGTTTCACTGCTGCCGATGATTTGGTGGTTGGCAGCCTTGAGGTTGAAGTATGGATGACCATCCTTGGTGGTTTTCTTCTCGTAGCGCTCGTCCAGCGGACTATTGGCCTGGACCGACGCGATACCGCTCTCGGCAGCACTGCGGGTGGTATACAACTCGCTGCTGAGTACGGTTTCGGCGTTGGCCGCCTTGAGGACAAAGCGGAACTGACCATTGCTGCTTTTGCTCAACTCATACCATCCGGACATGCTTGAACTCCTGGCGATTGATAAGACTTGCTGCGCCATCAGAGTAAAGACCTTGTTCGGTGATTAGCCAATATCGCGCGCGGATTTCCAGGAGAGATTTGTCGCCTGATACATCGCATCGCGAGCAAGCTCGCTCCCACAGGTTATGTGTCGATCACACCAGGGTGGCCTGACATAGATCCACTGTGGGAGCGAGCTTGCTCGCGAAGAGGCCAGCAAGACCAACCCAAACCCGGCCCTATTTCACCGCCGAACGCACCACACTCAACTCCGGCGCCGCCACTCGGCGCTGAGTCAGATAACGCGTGCAACTGACCCGCAGGAACGAGGCGAAATTCACCACTTCGCCGCGGTAGTCCATGACCTCTTCATACAGTTTGGCGATCAGTTGATTGGTGGTCATGCCATCGACTTCGGCGATCTCGCTGAGGATGTCCCAGAACTGGTTTTCCAGACGCAAGGTGGTCACCACCCCGCAAATGCGCAGCGAACGGGAGCGTGATTCATAGAGAATCGGATCGGCTTTGACGTAGAGCTCGCACATCGGATGAGCCTCTCTTTTTTACAAGGTGATCTTGGTACCGAGCAAACCGAGGAACCCCGCCAGCCAGCTTGGATGCGCCGGCCAGGCCGGAGCTGTGGCCAGATTGCCCTGAACATGGCCTTCGGTCACCGGGATATCGATGAACGTACCGCCCGCCAGGCGAACTTCCGGAGCGCAAGCCGGGTAGGCGCTGCACTCGCGACCTTCAAGAATACCCGCCGCCGCCAGCAATTGCGCGCCGTGGCAGACGGCGGCAATCGGTTTGCCCGCCTTGTCGAAGGCTTGCACCAGCTGCAGGACTTGCTCATTTAAACGCAGGTATTCCGGGGCGCGACCACCGGGCACCAGCAGCGCGTCATAATCCGCGGCATCGACCTTGGCGAAGTCGAAATTCAGGGCAAACAGGTGCCCCGGTTTTTCGCTGTAGGTCTGATCGCCTTCGAAGTCGTGGATCGCGGTGCGCACAGTCTGCCCGGCGGTTTTATCCGGGCAGACCGCATGCACGGTGTGACCGACCATCAGCAGCGCCTGGAATGGCACCATCACTTCGTAGTCTTCGACGTAATCGCCGACCAGCATCAGAATTTTTTTAGCGGCCATGGGGAGGACTCCTCGGGGAAATGCGTGGGCATGCAAGAGTACTCAAGGTAGTCCTTATCCGCAGGGGTGGGTAATAACCAGCTACTACGGTATCCACTGTGTACGCGTTGGGGGATTACCCCAACTGTACGCCTAACTCTGCGCGCAGCTGTAACAGCGCAGACGCCACGGTTTATGGCTAGATGAAGACACCTAACATCATCCTCGACTCTGGTTGCCATCATGTCTTCGCGCGAAAACACCGGCATGGCCCTTGGCCTGCTCGGCGTCGTCATCTTCAGCCTGACCCTGCCGTTCACACGGATTGTCGTGCAGGAAATCCATCCGCTGCTCAACGGCCTCGGTCGCGCGCTGTTTGCGGCGATTCCGGCGGCGCTGTTGTTGCTCTGGCGCCGGGAGAAATGGCCGACCTGGAAACAGATCAAAGGTCTGAGCCTGGTGATCGCCGGGGTGATTCTGGGGTTCCCGGTGCTGTCGGCCTGGGCCATGCAGACCTTGCCGGCGTCCCATGGGGCGCTGGTTAATGGTTTGCAGCCACTGTGCGTGGCGCTGTATGCCGCGTGGTTGTCCCATGAGCGACCGTCGAAAGCCTTCTGGGCCTGTGCGGCGCTGGGCAGCGCGTTGGTATTGAGTTATGCCTTGATCAGCGGTGCCGGCAGTATTCAGGCCGGTGATCTGTTGATGCTCGGGGCGATTGCCATCGGTGGCCTGGGTTATGCCGAAGGTGGCCGGCTGGCCAGGGAGATGGGTGGTTGGCAGGTGATTTGTTGGGCGCTGGTGCTGTCGACGCCACTGCTGATCGGGCCGGTGAGCTACCTGGCGCTGCAGCACCAGGGAGAGATCTCCAGCAAGACCTGGTGGGCGTTCGGTTATGTCTCGCTGTTCTCGCAGTTCATCGGTTTCTTCGCCTGGTACGCCGGGCTGGCCATGGGGGGCATCGCCCGGGTCAGTCAGATCCAGCTGCTGCAGATTTTCTTTACCATCGCCTTTTCCGCGCTGTTCTTCGGCGAGCACATCGAGCCGATCACTTGGCTGTTCGCCTTTGGTGTGATCGTCACCGTGATGCTCGGACGCAAGACCAGCGTACGCCCGGCGCAACCGGGCACGCTGCCGTCAGGGGTTGAGCTCAAGCCCTAAATAAGAAGCCCGTCGGCCCGCAGCAGGGTTTCCAGGCAGTGCTCGCTGATGTTGTAGAAGGCCTTGAGCTCCTGAATCTTCACCAGCAACTGGGCCGGGTCGATCGGCTCGGCGCGTTTGACCGCCAGAATCATCTTGTTCTTGTTGGTGTGTTCAAGGGAGATGAACTCGAAGACCTTGGTCTCGTAGCCGCAGGCTTCGAGGTACAGCGCGCGCAGGCTGTCAGTGACCATTTCCGCCTGCTGGCCCAGGTGCAGGCCGTACTGCAGCATCGGCTTGAGCAGCGCCGGGCTCTGGATTTGCAGGCGGATCTGCTTATGGCAGCACGGTGAACACATGATGATCGAAGCGCCGGAACGAATGCCGGTGTGAATCGCATAGTCGGTGGCGATGTCGCAGGCATGCAGCGCGATCATCACGTCCAGCTCGCTCGGGGCCACACTGCGCACATCGCCACATTTGAACACCAGCCCCGGATGCTCCAGCTTTGCGGCCGCGGTGTTACACAGGTTGACCATGTCTTCGCGCAACTCGACGCCGGTCACCTCGGCTTCGGCTTTCAAGGTATTGCGCAGATAGTCATGGATCGCGAAAGTCAGGTAACCCTTGCCCGAACCGAAGTCCGCGACCTTGACCGGCTTGCCCAGCGCCAGCGGCGACGAGGTCAGCGCATGGCTGAAGACTTCGATGAACTTGTTGATCTGCTTCCACTTGCGCGACATCGCCGGGATCAGCTCTTGCTGCTTGTTGGTCACACCGAGGTCGGCGAGAAAGGGCCGGCTCAGGTCGAGGAAGCGGTTCTTCTCCCGGTTATGTTCGGCGGACGGTACTTCACGCAATTGCTGGGGTTTGCTTTTAAACAGCGAACTCTTGCCCTTTTTGCTGTATTCGAGCTGGGCTTCGTCGGTCAGCGACAGTAAATGCGCATTCTTGAACGACGCCGGCAACAACGCAGCAATCGTCGCTACGCCTTCGGCAATCGACAGATTCTTGGTGATGTCGCGAGTTTTGTAACGGTAGACGAAGGACAGGCACGGCTGATCCTTGACTGTGAGCTGCTTGATGATCAGCCGCTGCAAATCCGCCTCGGTGCCGACGTTCTTGGCCAGCACCAGCTTGATGAAGGCGTTCTGCTCGATGCTCGATTGCAGCAGGTCGATGAACTGCGCGTGATGATCCGGCGCGAGGCTGGCGGGAGTGGCGGTGACTGACATGGATAAAACGGCCTCGGGCGGTGCGGATCGGGGAATGGCGGGTATTTTAGGGGGGATGGGGGTCGAGGGCACGGGGTTATTTGCCGGACGGTTGTTTCATTGAGTTTTGAGCGCCGGGGGCAGGCCCTCAAAAGATCGCAGCCTTCGGCAGCTCCTACGCCGACCGCGTACCCTGTAGGAGCTGCCGAAGGCTGCGATCTGTTACCCCAACACCACCAACCGGTTCGGCAGTTCATTGCGCACATGGGTCACCGGCACATGCACCTTGAGCAGTTCGCCGCAGGCTTCGATGCAGGTGACAAAGCCCTGCAAGGTCTGGCCCTGTTTCACTTGCCGGGTGAAGTCCGCGACTATGGCGTCCCAGGTTCTGTTGTCCAGGCGTTTGGAAATGCCCTCGTCCACCATGATTTCGACATAACGTTCCGCCTCGGATACGAAGATCAGCATGCCGGTGCTGCCAGCGGTGTGGTGCAGGTTCTGTTCGAGAAACTGCCGCCGCGCCAGGTTCGAGGCGCGCCAGTGCCGAACCGAACGCGGGATCAGGCGAGTGGTGACCTTCGGGATCCTGAACACCAGGCACAGAATGATAAAGCTGACCCACTGCACCAGCAGCAAGGTGTGCATGTTCATCCAGCCGGACAGGTAGTGCACGACACCCGGCACGATCAGCGCCAGCAAGCTGGCCCAGAGCAACGGGATATAGGCATAGTCATCGGCCCGGGCAGCGAGAACGGTGACCAGTTCGGCATCGGTGTGTTGCTCGACCCGCGCAATCGCTTCGGCAACCTTGCGCTGTTCGTGTTCACTCAGTAATGCCATGTCTTCACATACCCATTCATTATTTTAGTTACCAGCCGCCCGACGATCCGCCGCCGCCAAAGCTACCACCGCCGCCACTGAAGCCGCCGCCCCCGGAACCACCACCAAAGCCACCACCGCCGAAGCCGCCTGAACCTCCCCGACCACCACCGCCACTGGGCAGAATGCCGAGCATCTGGCAGACGAAAATCGTCACGATAAACAGCAACACCAGGAACACGAACACACCCGGGTGGCTTTCGAGGAAATCGCTGCCGCGCTCCCCTCCCGACCCGGCCAGGTTGGCAGGCTCATCCAGCGGGTTACCGCCCAGCACCACCAGCATCGCGGCAACCCCGTCGCTGATGCCCTTGCTGAAGTTACCGGTTTTGAAGGCGGGAGTGATGACCTGATGGATGATCACTGAGCTTTGCGCATCGGTCAGGCGGTCTTCCAGGCCATAACCGACTTCGATGCGCAGCTTGCGCTCATCACGGGCGACGATCAGCAACGCGCCGTTGTTCTGGTCTTTCTGGCCAATCCCCCAGTGCCGGCCCAACTGGTAACCGAAGTCTTCGATGCTGGTGCCTTGCAGGTCCGGCACCGTCACCACCACCAGCTGCTCGCCAGTCGCCTGTTCGTGGGCCATGAGCTGTTGGGTCAATTGCTCGCGCACCGACGGCTCGATCATTTGGGCGTTGTCCACCACCCTTCCGGTCAGTGCCGGAAACTTCAGTTCGGCCTGGGCCGTGACTGCCAACACCCAGAGCAACAGCACCAGGCCAACTTTCAACACGCGCATTGGAACCTCATCCGTGGGTGACGCTTGGCCTGATCCAGCAACGAGCACCCGGTGCCGTTGTACAGCGGGCGCCCGACGCCGATCAGAACTTCACTTGCGGCGCTTTATCAGCATCCGCGCTGGTCGCCTCGAAGTTCTCGCGGATCGGCAGATCGCTGTACAGCACGGTGTGCCACAGGCGACCGGGGAAGGTGCGGATCTCGGTGTTGTACTTCTGCACCGCGAGGATGAAGTCACGGCGAGCCACGCTGATACGGTTCTCGGTGCCTTCCAGCTGTGATTGCAGGGCCAGGAAGTTCTGGTTGGCCTTGAGGTCCGGGTAGCGTTCGGAAACCACCATCAAACGACTGAGGGCGCCGGTCAGTTGATCCTGGGCTTGCTGGAACTGCTTGAGTTTTTCCGGGTTGTCCAGGGTGCTGGCATCGACCTGGATCGAGGTCGCCTTGGCCCGGGCTTCGATCACCGCGGTCAGGGTCTCCTGCTCATGCTGGGCATAACCCTTGACCGTCTCCACCAGGTTGGGGATCAGGTCGGCGCGGCGCTGATACTGGTTCTGCACTTGCGACCAGGCCGCCTTGGCCTGTTCGTCGAGCGTCGGAATGGTATTGATGCCGCAGCCGCTGAGGACTGTGCTCAGCAGCATCAATACCGCGATTTGCCAGCCCGAGCGATAACGCTGTTGTACCTTCATGTCGGTGACGCTCCCTTGTACAACCTATGGAATGGAACCTGCGACCCTTAAATCGAGCGCTTGGGGCATAATCTGCCACCGCCACTGGATTGCATCGAGCCAATCGGCTAAAAGATGCCCTGCGCGAAAAACAGTTCAGAAGTGTGCTGCATTTATCCGAACAACAATAGTCGCTCCCTAATTTTTGGCTAACCGACGCGTTTCAACAGTAACGGTTTAGCCTGCGAGAAAACTATTCATGAAGAAGTTGTGTTTGCTGGGCCTTGTTATCGGCCTGGCCAGTCACCCTGCCCTGGCCGACACCAAGCCGGCACCTATTCAGAACAAAGATGCTTTCGTCGCCAACCTGCTGAAGCAGATGACCCTCGATGAAAAGATCGGCCAGTTGCGCCTGATCAGCATCGGGCCGGAAATGCCCCGCGAGATGATCCGCAAGGAAATCGCTGCCGGGCGTATCGGCGGTACCTTCAATTCGATTACCCGCCCGGAAAACCGGCCGATGCAGGACGCGGCCATGCGCAGCCGGCTGAAGATCCCGATGTTCTTCGCCTATGACGTGATTCACGGCCATCGGACGATCTTCCCTATCAGCCTGGCCCTGGCCTCGAGCTGGGACATGGATGCCATCGCCCTGAGCGGGCGCATCGCCGCCAAGGAAGCCAGTGCCGACAGCCTCGACATCACTTTCGCGCCGATGGTCGACATCTCCCGCGACCCTCGTTGGGGCCGCACCTCCGAAGGCTTCGGCGAAGACACCTACCTGGTCTCGCGGATAGCCAAAGTGATGGTCAAGGCCTACCAGGGTGTCACTCCCAATGCATCGGACAGCATCATGGCCAGCGTCAAGCACTTTGCCTTGTACGGCGCGGTCGAAGGCGGTCGCGACTACAACACCGTGGACATGAGCCCGGTCAAGATGTACCAGGACTACCTGCCACCCTACCGCGCCGCCATCGATGCTGGCGCTGGCGGGGTCATGGTTGCCCTGAACTCGATCAACGGCGTACCGGCCACGGCCAATATGTGGCTGATGCAGGACCTGCTGCGCAAGGACTGGGGCTTCAAGGGCCTGGCAGTCAGCGACCACGGGGCGATTTTCGAACTGATCAAGCACGGCGTCGCCAAGGACGGTCGCGAAGCCGCCAAGCTGGCGATCAAGGCCGGCATCGACATGAGCATGAACGACACCCTCTATGGTCAGGAATTGCCGGGGCTGTTGAAGTCCGGGGAGATTGCCCAGAGCGATATCGACAATGCCGTGCGTGAAGTGCTGGGCGCCAAGTACGACATGGGCCTGTTCAAAGACCCGTACTTGCGTATCGGCAAGGTCGAGGCAGATCCGGCCGAAACCTATGCCGAAAGCCGCATGCACCGCGCCGAGGCTCGCGATGTCGCGCGCCGCAGCCTGGTGCTGTTGAAAAACCAGGGCGAAACCCTGCCACTGAAGAAAACCGCGAAAATCGCCCTGGTCGGCCCGCTGGCCAAAGCGCCGATCGACATGATGGGCAGTTGGGCCGCCGCCGGCCGGCCGGATCAGTCGGTGACCCTGTTCGACGGCATGACCCGCGCACTCGGCAACCAGTCGACGCTGATCTACGCCCGTGGCGCCAACATCACCGCCGACCAGAAAATCGTCGGGTACCTGAACTTCCTCAACTTCGATGCCCCGGAGGTGGTGGACGACCCGCGTCCGGCAGCAGAGATGATCGAAGAAGCGGTCAAGGCCGCGCAGCAGGCCGATGTGGTCGTGGCGGCGGTCGGCGAATCGCGCGGCATGTCCCATGAGTCCTCGAGCCGCACCGACCTGAACATCCCGGCCAACCAGCGCGAACTGATCAAGGCCCTCAAAGCCACCGGCAAACCGCTGGTACTGGTGCTGATGAACGGCCGTCCGCTGTCGATTCTCGAAGAGCAGGAACAGGCTGACGCGATCCTCGAAACCTGGTTCGCCGGTACCGAAGGCGGCAATGCGATTGCCGACGTGCTGTTCGGCGACTACAACCCGTCCGGCAAACTGCCCATCACTTTCCCGCGCTCGGTGGGGCAGATTCCGACCTACTACAACCACCTGAGCATTGGCCGGCCGTTCACTCCGGGCAAGCCGGGCAACTACACCTCACAGTACTTCGACGACACCACAGGTCCCCTGTACCCGTTCGGCTTCGGCTTGAGCTACACCGACTTCAGCCTGTCGAACATGGCGCTGTCGGCCGCCACCTTGAACAAGACTGGCAAGCTCGACGCCAGGGTGACGGTTAAAAACACCGGCAAGCGCGATGGCGAAACCGTGGTGCAGCTGTATATCCAGGATGTCACCGGCTCGATGATCCGCCCGATCAAGGAGCTGAAGAACTTCCAGAAAATCATGCTCAAGGCCGGCGAAGAGAAAGTCGTGCACTTCAGCATCGAAGAGAACGACCTGAAGTTCTACAACACCCAGCTGAAATTCGCTGCCGAACCCGGCAAGTTCAACGTGCAGATCGGCCTGGATTCCCAGGACGTGACCCAGCAGAGTTTTGAGTTGTTGTAAGACCGCACAAGCGAAAAGATCGCAGCCTTCGGCAGCTCCTACACTGACCGCGTACATCCGCGAATCCTGTGTAGGAGCTGCCGCAGGCTGCGATCTTTTGATCTTTTGATCTTATGGACCGCCCTACCCCCGCCGATCCAGCAGATTCACCACCACCCGATCCACCCAGCCCCAAACCCGCTGCTTGACCCGGCGCCACAGCGGCCGGCGTCGCCATGCCTCAAGGCTGACGGCCTGGCTCTGGGCAAAGTCCGCCTCGAAACTCGCCGCCACCGCACGCGTCAGCTCAGGGTCGAGGGCCTCCAGATTGGCTTCCAGGTTGAAACGCAGATTCCAGTGATCGAAGTTGCACGAACCGATGCTCACCCAATCATCGATCAACACCATCTTCAGGTGCAGAAAGCACGGCTGATACTCGAAGATCTTCACCCCGGCCCTGAGCAGACGCGGGTAGTAGCGATGCCCGGCATAACGCACCGACGGGTGATCGGTGCGCGGCCCGGTGAGCAGCAGGCGCACATCGATGCCCCGTGCTGCAGCCCTGCGCAATGAGCGGCGGACTTTCCAGGTCGGCAGGAAGTACGGGGTCGCCAACCAGATCCGCCGCTGTCCGCTGTTCAAGGCACGCGTCAGCGATTGCAGGATGTCCCGATGTTGACGGGCGTCGGCATACGCCACCCGGCCCATGCCCTGCCCCGCCGACGGCACCTTCGGCAGGCGCTGCAGGCCGAAGTTCGAGGCCGGCTTCCAGGCCTTGCGGTGGCGGTTCGCGAGCCATTGCCGGTCGAACAGCATCTGCCAGTCAAGCACCAGCGGGCCGACGATTTCCACCATCACCTCATGCCATTCGCTGGTGTCCTCGCCGGGGGTCCAGAACTCATCGGTGACGCCCGTGCCGCCGACCACCGCCATCTGTTGATCGACCAACAGCAGCTTGCGATGATCGCGGTAAAAGTTGCGCACCCAGCGCCGCCAGCTCAGGCGGTTGTAGAACCGTAGCTCGACCCCGGCCTGGATCAGTCGACTGCGCAAACTCAAGGTGAAGGCCAGGCTGCCGTAGTCGTCGAACAGGCAGCGCACGCGAACGCCACGTTCGGCCGCTTGCACCAGTGCCTGGACCATGGCTTCGGCACAGGCTCCGGCCTCCACCAGGTACAACTCAAGTTCAACCTGACTCTCGGCACGGGCAATCGCCACCAGCATGCGCGGGAAAAAATTCGGCCCGTCGATCAGCAGTTCGAAGCGATTACCTTCACGCCAGGGGAATACCGGACCACTCATGTCAGCGCGCCGTAAAAATCAGCACCGCACCTACCGGAACCGAGAGACTGATCGCCGACAATCCTGCGGTTTTGCGTAGCGCATTCAAGCCTGGAGCCAAATCGAAGTCCTCGGCATTGAGCACCAGCGGCTCAAGGGTGACCACCTGGAAACGCCGGTCATCCAGCCGGGTGGCCAGTAGTTCGGCGTTGTAACTCTTTTCTTTGCCGTGAAGCTTTACCGTTAGCGGCAGTCGCAGTTCGAGTTGCGCGCCAGGGGCCAGGTCGTTGATCGGCTGCAGATTGATTTGTGCGGATATCAGCGCCTGGGGGAAGGTCTTGATCTCGAACAGGTCCTTGCGCATGCGCTCATCACGCAGCGGAATCCCGCTGTTGACCGAATCCAGATCGACCTGCACTTGCGCCATGCCCTTGGGGTCGACCTTGCCGTGCAGCACCAGAAAACGCTGAACCTCGGAGATATTCGCGTTCTTGGTGGAGATAAACGACAGTCGTGAAGACTCGCCATCCAGGTACCAGTTGGCATGGGCAGGCACAGAGGCGCAGGCCATCAGCAGCAAAGCGCACAGTTTGAAGAACGAAGCGTTGGGCATAACAACTCATGGGTAAATAAACCTGAGCTGAACCTTAACTGGACTGAGGCAGGTTGCAAACTATCTGTCGCTTCGCCGAACAACAGATACAGCGCCAAGCACCTCCCCTGTGGCGAGCGGGCTTGCCCGCGCTGGAGTGCGAAGCGCTCCCAAAATCAGACAATGCATTTCTGCAGTGAAACCGCGTTGACAGGTTTACGACTGCTCCGCAGCCGAACGGGGCGATGCGGCGTTCCGACAAGCCCCCTCGCCACAGTCATGGCAATAACCGGCAACCCTGACGCTCGCCAATCCAGCCGGCGCTGTGGGTTCGCCCCATCCCACTGGCCGTCACCCGCTTGCTCGGCGCGTCATCAACAAACCCGCTGGTGGGCAGGTACTGCTTCACATAAGCCTGGCAATACTCCACCGAGTTGTTCATCACATACCGGCAGGAACAATACTCCTTGGCAGTGTAGGCGCCGAAGATGTCCGGGAACACCTGCAACGCCACCCGCTCCTGCCAGCCCCAACCGAGCAGCGCGACCACCAGCACCAGCAGCAGGCTGCTGAACGGTCGGCGACGGACAAACCCCCGCTGGCTCATGGCTGCACCGGTTGGGCAAACGCAGCCAGGGCGCGTTTGAGCAATTCGTTGTGCCGGTAACTGCCATCGCGATCATCGCCATAGCGCACGATCACCAACTGCTCGCTGGGAATCACATACATCGCCTGGCCCCAATGCCCCAGTGCGGCAAAGGTATCGGCCGGTGCCGCCGGCCAGGGCTTGCTTGCACCCTCCAGCGCGAGATTGAGCCACCAATGACCACCGGGCACGGCGTCGTCCTGGTTGGGTCGATAGTGCGCAAAGGGTTGGCGATTGAACTCGACCCAGTCCCTGGGCAGCAGTTGCCGCTCCCGCCAACGACCGTCGCGCTGCATCAACAGACCGATCCGCGCCAGATCGCGAGCCGTCAGGTAGGCATAGGACGAGGCGACAAACGTACCGCTCGCGTCGCTTTCCCATACGGCATGACCAATGCCCAAGGGTTCGAACAGCGCCGTCCAGGGATAGTCCGGGTACTGCGCGCCGAGCATGTGCTTGAGTGCCGCGGATAACAGGTTGCTGTCGCCGCTGGAGTAACGAAACGCCTGGCCCGGCGCACTGAACTCGTCATGAGCTGTGGTGAAAGCGGCCATATCGCTGCGGCCACGGGTGTACAGCATGGCCACCACCGACGACTTCAGCGGGGCGTATTCATAATCTTCCTGCCAGTCCAGACCCGACGCCCAGTGCAGCAGATCGGCCATGGAAATCGCCGGATGCCGTTGCAGCGGTGGATAGAACTTCGCCACCGGGTCCTGCAATTTGAAACGCCCCTCGCCATAAGCCACGCCCAACACCGTGGCCATCAGGCTTTTGCTGATCGACCAGGTGAGATGCGCGGTGGTGGCGGTGGTGGGCCCGGCATAACGTTCGTAGATTAACTGACCGTCGCGGATCACCAGCAAGGCGTCGGTTCGGATACCTGTGTGAGTGACGTCGTCGCGGGGCTGGAAGGCATAGTCCTCCAGGGCCTTGAGCGCCGGACCGGAGACCTGCGGGCCCTGGGACCATTGTTCGGTAGGCCAGTACTCGGCGACGGCGTGAGCACTCATGAAAAACAGCGCGATCAGCAGGCTCGAGCCTTTGAACATGGCGGGGACTCAGGAGAATGAACCTGCTGAGCCTAGCCGGGATAGATGACAGTTTTGAACTCTCTCATGGCAAACACAGATCCCGTAGGAGCTGCCGCAGGCTGCGATCTTTTCGCAAACACATCGGTATCACAGAGAATCAAGATCAAAAGATTGCAGACTACGCCAGCTCGCCTCCTACGCCTGCAACGCCTTCGCCAAGCGCTTGGCCCGCGCCCCGGCGGCCAATTCCAGCACCGCCCGATCACGCCCCCACAACGCTGCCCACTCCGGCGGGCCATCGGCGAATGCTTCGTTCAACTCGGACCGGAGCGAATCGAACTGCGCGAACAAGCCACCCAGCACCACATGCCCGGCACTCGAAGCCGGGTTCTGCCGACTGACTTCCGCGCACCCCGCCAGCAGCGCCACCAGCCGCAGTTGCAGACTCTGCGGCCAGTCGCTGTCCTGGCCGACGCCATACAACCAGGCGCTCATGGCACTGAGCACATAGATGTCTTCCAGGGTGCGGAACGGTTTGACGTAGGCGTCCCAGCCATCCCCCGCGAGCAGCTCACACAGGGCATTGTCGAGAAACAGCCGACCGTGGCTGATGTCCGGCATCAACGCAATCGCCGGCAGTTTTTCCAGCCGTATCCCGGGTTCACCTGGGTACACCACGGCCAGACTCAAGCGTGGCGATTCACCCGGTGCCTCGCAGCGCGCGGCGATGAGCAACCAGTCCGCTGCATCGCCAGCGGTGACAAAATCCTTGCGCCCGCTCAGCCGCAAGTCATCCAGACGGGTCTGCATGTCCGCCGGACGCAGGCTGCGCTGTTCGGTCGCGCACAAGGCGCCCAGGCTCGGCGGCGCGCTGGGCCAAAGCATGCGCAACGCCGCCTGATAGCCCACCAGAAATGCCAGCCCGGGCGTCGCCATCAACCGGCCGCCGCGCACGGCCAGTTCAAACGGCGTGACACTGCCCAGTTGCTGTAACAAAGCCCCATAACCCTCGGCCAGATCCGGATTGGCGGGCAGACGTTTGCGGTGGTTCAACAGGGCTTGCCAAGGCATGGGAGGTTCCTCAAGGGGCTGTCATATAAGCATCACCAAAGCTTCATGGCGATGACACCGGGGCTACATAGCCTGACTTTGCACAACAAAGTCGATCGGCTGCAACCCACGACGGGTGAGTAGCCCGTATGGAGATTCGCAATGACTCAGATCGCCCGCATCAGCGACACTGGCAATGAACGCCGCCTGCAGGCCGAACGCCTGATCGGTGCCGAGGCCTTGCAGGAAGCCCAGGCCTTGCGCTTCAACGTTTTCAGCGGCGAGTTCAACGCCCGGCTGAAGGGCGCGGAACTTGGTCTGGACATGGATGACTATGATGTTCACTGCGCTCATATCGGCGTGCGTGACCTGAACACTGGCCGCCTGGTTGCCACCACCCGCTTGCTCGACCATCAGGCCGCCAGCAGTCTGGGGCGATTCTACAGCGAAGAAGAATTCAGCCTCCACGGTCTGGTTCATCTCAAGGGCCCGATCCTCGAAATCGGTCGCACCTGCGTCGACCCGGCCTACCGCAACGGCGGCACCATCGCCGTGCTGTGGGGGGAACTTGCGGAAGTGCTCAACGAAGGCGGCTACAGCTACCTGATGGGCTGCGCCAGCATCCCGATGCAGGACGGCGGGATTCAGGCCCAGGCGATCATGCAACGCCTGCGCGAACGTTACCTGTGCACTGAACATTTGCGCGCCGAACCGAAGAAGCCATTGCCGGCCCTCGACATCCCGTCCAACGTAATTGCCGAAATGCCGCCGCTGCTCAAGGCCTACATGCGCCTGGGCGCGAAAATCTGCGGCGAACCCTGCTGGGACGAAGACTTCCAGGTCGCCGACGTGTTCATCCTGCTCAAACGTGACGAGTTGTGCCCGCGCTACGCCCGGCACTTCAAGGCGGCTGTCTGATGAGCGGGCTACGGGTGTACGCGCGGATTGCGCGAGTGCTGGTGGTGGTTGGCCTGGGGTTGAGCATGGCCAGCTTGTTCGGCCTGTTCGAGCGCATGGGCGTTGCCAACTCGATGCTCCGGCGGCAGCGCTGGTCACGGTTTTTCATGGCGCGGCTGGGCAATGCCCTGCCCTTTCGCGTGACCGTTCACGGCGAACTGCCGCGACAGCCGATGCTGTGGGTCAGCAACCACGTGTCCTGGACCGACATTCCGTTGCTCGGCATGCTGGCGCCGCTGTCGTTCCTGTCCAAGGCCGAAGTGCGCACCTGGCCGGTCGCCGGCTGGCTGGCGGCCAAGGCCGGCAGCTTGTTCATCCGGCGCGGATCGGGCGACAGCCAGTTGATCCGCAAACAGATGAGCCGCCATCTGCAGCAAGAACATCCGCTGCTGATGTTCCCGGAGGGCACCACTACCGATGGCCGTTCGCTTCGCACCTTTCACGGCCGCTTGCTGTCCGCCGCCATCGACGCCGACGTCGCTCTGCAACCAGTGGCCATTCGCTACTTGCGTGAGGGTCAGATCGATCCGCTGGCGCCCTTCATTGGCGACGATGATCTGCTGTCGCACCTGATGCGCTTGTTTGCCAATGATCAGGGCGAGGTGGAAATCCATCTGCTCAAGCCGATTGCCTGTCACGGTCAGGAACGTGCGGCGCTGGCCTTTCAAGCGCAGCAGGCGGTGCAAAAAGCGTTGTTTGGTGAAGTCGTTCAGCCTGCGGAGCCGCGTCGTGTCGGCGAGCTGGTTGCTGCCTGAAAATTTCAGTACCAATGCAAAAAAGATCGCAGCCTGCAGCAGCTCCTACACCGACCCCATACATCCGCACGATTGCGGATGTATGCAAATCCTGTAGGAGCTGCCGCAGGCTGCGATCTTTTGATCTTGACTATATATGCCGCGCCGCAAACACCTGCAACTCGGGATAGAACAACCGAAAATCCTCGCTCAACGGCTCGTACAACCTTTCCAGCTCCTGCATCGCAGCGGCCAATTCCTCGGGCCGTGACAAGCGTCGCGAGATGCCCCGCAGTACTTGCTCGAGCACCGCAAAATCCCGATACGAACCTAACCAGTCATGGGCGGCCATGTGCGGTGCAATGTCCGCCAGACGTCCCGGCAACTGCGGCTCCGCGGCCAGCACCCGATAAACCTCGGCGGTGAAGCTGTCCAGCGGACGGTCGGCATACAGCTGCCAATCCCGCGCCAGGCAATGGTCGAAGAACACGTCCAGGACAATCCCGGCATATCGCCGGCGCGTCAGCGAAAACCGCGACAGCGATATGTCCACCAGCGGATGGCGATCAGTGAACACGTCGATATGGCGATGCAACTGAATCGCCGCCTCGGTCTGCGGATCGAACTGCCCCTGCAGGCGGCCTTTGACGAAGTCGCCATACAGGCTGCCGAGCAGTTGGGACGGAAGTTGGCCGCCGAGGTGAAGATGTGCGAGATAATTCATGGCGTGCAGTTTAGCACCACGCCTCACATATCGTTATAACTCGATATACCGATTTACGCTGATCCCAGATCAAAATCATATTGGTATATCGCGATTCAACGATTTAAAGTTCGCCTTATCGCGATATAACGTTTTACTCATCACGAGCAACCGCCATGCCCATCGACCTCGACGAAATAATAAAAGCCCTGGCGCACCCAGTACGGCGAGAAATCCTTCACTGGCTCAAAGACCCGACGCTCGAGTTTCCCGACCAGAGTCACAGCAACGAGCACGGCGTGTGTGCCGGACAAATCGATCAACGTTGCGGCCTGTCGCAGTCGACCGTGTCCGCGCACTTGGCGACCTTGCAGCGGGCGGGTCTGATCAGTAGCCGGAAAGTCGGCCAATGGCACTTCTTCAAACGCAACGAGGAAGTGATTCAGGAATTCCTCCGCGCCATCAGCAAAGAGCTCTGACCCAGAGCTTCACAAGGATTGCACAATGCCCCTCTCGCTAATCATCCTGGCCCTGAGCGCCTTCGCCATCGGTACCACCGAGTTCGTCATCATGGGCTTGCTGCCCGAAGTGGCGGCCGACCTCGGTGTATCGATTCCCGGTGCCGGCTGGCTGGTAACCGGCTACGCCCTGGGTGTGGCCATCGGCGCACCGTTCATGGCGCTGGCCACCGCCAAGTTGCCGCGCAAGGCCGCCTTGGTGGCGTTGATGGGCATTTTCATCGTCGGCAACCTGCTCTGCGCAATGGCCAGTGACTACAACGTGCTGATGTTCGCTCGAGTGGTGACCGCCCTGTGTCACGGCGCCTTCTTCGGTATCGGTTCGGTGGTCGCCGCCGGCCTGGTACCGGCCAACAAACGCGCGTCGGCGGTGGCCTTGATGTTCACCGGGCTGACCCTGGCCAACGTGCTGGGCGTGCCACTGGGCACTGCCCTGGGTCAGGAAGCCGGCTGGCGTTCGACCTTCTGGGCAGTGACCGTGATCGGTGTGGTCGCGTTGATCGGCCTGATCCGCTTCCTCCCAGCCAAACGTGATGAAGAAAAACTCGACATGCGCGCGGAACTGGCCGCACTCAAGGGCGCCGGTATCTGGTTGTCACTGAGCATGACCGCCTTGTTCGCCGCCTCGATGTTCACCCTCTTCACCTATGTGGCACCGCTGCTGGGCGACGTCACCGGCGTCTCGCCCAAAGGCGTGACCTGGACCCTGCTGTTGATCGGTCTGGGGCTGACTGTCGGCAACATCATCGGCGGCAAGCTGGCGGACAAACGCCTGGCGGCCACGTTGATCGGGGTCTTCATCTCCATGGCCGTGGTCTCGACCGTACTGAGCTGGACCAGCGTCGCGGTGATCCCGACTGAAATCACCTTGTTCCTTTGGGCTACCGCATCGTTTGCCGCCGTACCGGCGCTGCAAGTGAACGTCGTGACCTTCGGCAAGGCCGCACCGAACCTGGTGTCGACCCTGAACATCGGCGCCTTCAACATCGGCAACGCACTCGGCGCCTGGGTGGGCGGCAGCGTGATTGCCCACGGTTTCGGCTTGACCCGCGTGCCTCTGGCCGCTGCAGCACTGGCAGTCCTCGCACTGCTGGTGACGCTGATTACTTTTCGTCAGAGCGGCAATGCCGAGCTGGCCCCTGCTACCAACTGATCATCCAGAGGGTTGTATCCATGGCAACTATTTTCGATCCCATCAAACTCGGCGACCTCGAGCTGCCGAACCGTATCATCATGGCGCCGCTGACTCGCTGCCGTGCCGATGAAGGCCGTGTGCCGAACGCGTTGATGGCTGAATACTATGTGCAGCGTGCCTCAGCCGGCCTGATCCTCAGCGAGGCCACTTCGGTCACGCCAATGGGCGTCGGTTACCCGGATACCCCGGGCATCTGGTCCAACGACCAGGTGCGCGGCTGGAGCAACGTGGTCAAGGCCATTCACGGCGCTGGCGGGCGGATCTTCCTGCAGCTGTGGCACGTCGGGCGGGTTTCCCATCCGTCCTACCTGAACGGTGAAGCGCCGGTTGCCCCGAGCGCCATTCAACCTAAAGGTCATGTCAGCCTGGTGCGTCCGCTCGCCGACTACCCGACTCCCCGGGCCCTGGAAACTGCTGAAATCGCCGAGATCGTCGAGGCTTACCGCGTGGGTGCCGAGAACGCCAAGGCCGCCGGTTTCGACGGCGTGGAAATCCACGGCGCCAACGGTTACCTGCTCGACCAGTTCCTGCAAAGCAGCACCAACCAGCGCACCGACCACTATGGCGGCTCCCTGGAAAACCGCGCACGGCTGATGCTCGAAGTGACGGACGCGGTGATCGAAGTCTGGGGCGCGGGCCGGGTCGGCATGCACCTGGCACCGCGGGCCGACTCCCACGACATGGGTGACGACAACCTGTCCGAAACCTTCACCTACGTCGCCAGTGAACTGGGCAAACGCGGCATTGCGTTCATCTGTTCCCGCGAGAAAGAAGGCGCCGACAGCCTCGGCCCGCAACTCAAGGAAGCCTTCGGCGGCCCATACATCGCCAACGAACGCTTCACCAAGGCCAGCGCCAACGCCTGGCTGGCCAGCGGCAAGGCCGATGCCATCGCCTTCGGCGTGCCCTTCATCGCCAACCCGGACCTGCCGGCACGCCTGAAGGCCGATGCCGAACTGAACCAGGCGCATCCTGAAACCTTCTATGCCAAGGGTCCGGTCGGTTATATCGACTATCCAGTGCTGTAAAAGCAAACGCGCTAACGCAAAAAGCCCCGACTCGTGAGAGCCGGGGCTTTTTTGGTTTAGTGACTCAACTCGGTCTCTGTGGCGAGGGGGCTTGCCCCCGCTGGAGTGCGAAGCGCTCCCCAAACCAGGCGATGCATTTCTTCAGGGAAACCGCATTGACTGGTTTTACGTCTGCTTCGCAGCCGAACGGGGGCAAGCCCCCTCGCCACAGTTGATCACCAGGCCAAAGGTTTGGGGCAAGCCCGCACCCACAATCAGATCAAGCGCTGACCGGACACCCGGTCGCCGCCTGCAGTTCTTCCAGGCTCACGCCCGCCGCCAGCTCGACCAGTTTCAGACCTTGCTCCGTCACGTCCAGCACCGCCAGATCGGTAATGATCCGATCCACCACGCCGACACCCGTCAGGGGCAGGTCGCACTGTTTGAGCAATTTATGGCTGCCACCCTTGGCCGTGTGCTCCATCAGCACCACCACACGTTTGACTCCAGCCACCAGGTCCATTGCCCCGCCCATGCCCTTGACCATCTTGCCGGGAATCATCCAGTTGGCCAGATCGCCCTGCTCCGAGACCTGCATGGCACCGAGGATCGACAGGTTGATGTGACCGCCGCGGATCATGGCAAAGGAGTCAGCACTGTTGAAGAAGCTACTGCCGGGCAAGGTGGTGATGGTCTGTTTGCCAGCGTTGATCAGGTCCGGATCGACCTCGTTGTCGAGCGGGAACGGTCCAATACCGAGCAGGCCGTTCTCGCTCTGTAACCAGACGTCCATGCCTTCAGGAATGTAGTTGGCCACCAGCGTCGGCAAGCCGATGCCGAGGTTGACGTAGAAACCGTCCTGCAATTCTTGGGCGGCGCGTTGCGCCATTTCTTCACGAGTCCAGGCCATGATCAGGCGCTCCGCACAGTGCGTTGTTCGATGCGTTTTTCCGGCTTGGCATTGAGTACCAGCCGCTGCACGTAGATACCCGGCAAGTGGACCTGATCGGGATCCAGCTCACCGATCTCGACGATCTCCTCCACCTCGACCACGCAAACCTTGGCCGCCATGGCCGCCAGCGGGTTGAAGTTGCGCGCGGTCTTGTTGAACAGCAGATTGCCGGACTTGTCGGCCTTCCAGGCTTTGACCAGGGCCAGATCGGCGCGCAGCGAGCGCTCCATCACGTACCATTCGCCATCGAATTCACGGGTTTCCTTGCCTTCGGCCACCAGCGTGCCGTAGCCGGTCTTGGTGAAGAACGCCGGGATGCCTGCACCGCCGGCACGGAGTTTTTCCGCCAGAGTGCCCTGGGGAGTGAACTCCAGTTCCAGTTCACCGGCGAGGTACTGGCGCTCGAATTCCTTGTTCTCGCCAACGTAGGAGGAAATCATCTTGCGGATCTGCCGGGTAGTCAGCAGCTGGCCCAGACCGAAGCCATCGACGCCGGCGTTATTACTGATCACCGTCAGCTCGCGCTTGCCGGTGTCGCGTAACGCCTCAATCAAGGCCTCAGGAATACCGCACAACCCAAAGCCACCGACTGCGAGGGTCATACCGTCTTCGACGAGACCTTGCAGGGCGGATTCAGCACTCGAGTAAATCTTGTTCACTTATTCTTCCTCGAATTCACCACGACACACACGTATGCGGCCACGGCCTGTTTGCTCGGGCCGGGAGGAAACAGCACCATCCAGCACTGCCCCCCCGATTTTCGCTACTGCGTCAGCTTAGCCCTTGCGCTGCCCCCAGGCCACGGCCAGGCCACTGACACAAATCACGATAATGCCGATGATCCCGAAGATATCTGGCGTATGGCCAAAGATCAGGTAGCCATACATCCCCGCAAACAGGATCTGCCCATAGCTGAAGGGCGCGAGCATGGCCGGTGCGGCGTGACGAAAAGCCTGGGTCAGCAACATATGGCCGAGCATGCCGCAGGTGCCCAGGCCGATCATGAACAGCGCGTGAAGCAGTGTCGGCGTGCTCCAGAAGAAGGCCAGCAGCGCGCTCATGATCAGGCTGTTGAGAATACCGGTGAGGAAGTTGCTGGTGGTCGGGCTGTCGATGCCGCTGAGCTTGCGGGTCAGCAATTGATAGAAACCGAAACACAGCGCCGAGCACAACGGCAGGATAATCGCCGGGGTAAACAGCGCCCCGCCTGGACGCACTACGATCAGCACGCCGACAAAACCGGCCAACACCGCCAGCCATTGGCTACGGGTAACCCGCTCTTTGAGCAGTGGAACCGACAACGCCGTCACCAGCAACGGCGCGAGGAAGTTGACCGCGGTGGCTTCGGCCAGCGGGATGTAACGCAAGCCCGTGGTGAAAAACAGGCTGGTGCCGATCAGGCACAATGCGCGCAACACCTGGAGCCCGGGGCGTTTGGTACGCACCACCGCGGAAAAACCACTGCGAGGCACAAAGATCACCAGCATCAGCAGCGTGTGCACCACATAACGGGCCCACACCACCATGACGATCGGATAAAACCCCGACAAATACTTGGACAGCGCGTCGTGACTGGAGAACAGCAGTACGGCCAAGCCGATCAGTGCGATACCCTTGACCGGCTGCTCGGAGCCCTTGTACAGCGGGGTGTTCACACTCATTCATACACTCGACACAAATTCCCTACAAAATACAAAGCTCGCTACCTGTGAAGATAGCGCTATCGCGTATATAAAGGCACCCCATCAAAACAAGGCGAACTAACGATCGATCTTCCGCGCCTTACCTGTTGACACAAAGGGTCTCGATTACGCATTTTTCTTAATTGCGCAGGGCAGGACTCAAGCGCAGCATGTCAAATCCGGTATCGACCAGGCGCTCGGCTTCCCTGTGCAGCTCAAAGGCGTCGGGCGCCAGCAGCCACTGGTAAAGGATGCCGTCGATAAACGCATGCAGACTGATCGCAGCTCGGGTGGTATCCAGATTCTCCGGAAGCTGACCTCGATTCACCGCATTGCGTAACGCCAGCCCGATGCGCACATTGCAATCCAGGGTGGCAACGCGGCGCTGCTGACGCAGATCGCACATTTCATCGGTGAGTTCGCACTTATGAAACAGAATGTCATTAATGCGCTGGGTCTTCGGGTCCAGGGCAACTTGATGAAACAAATGAATCAACAGCTTGCGCATGCAACCCAAGGGGTCGAGCTCTGCTGCATCTTCACTGGCCCTGGCCATCTCATCCAGCGGCTCATGCAAGGCGTCGAGCATGGCCTGAAGCAGATCCGCCTTGTTGCTGAAATGCCAGTAGATGGCCCCGCGCGTCACACCCGCCAGCGTTGCGATATCTGCCAGCGTGGTTCGCGCCACACCCCGCTCATGAAAGGCTTTCTCTGCCGCTTCGAGTATCTGGCTACGGGTTTCCTGGGCTTCCTCTTTGGTACGACGGACCATGGCAGTACTACCTCAATCAGGGGGCTTTCAGGCGATGCGTAATGATCATCTGAAAAAATATGGGGCGAAGTCTCTTGGGTCTCGTCCCCAGCCTGCAATTCACGCTTTTTATGGCTTTTGTAACGAGAACGTTGCGTAGTCAAGGTATTTACAAACAACCATGAACGTAAGTATATTCCTTAGCAAGCTACTTATCTACTCAGCGCCTATTTTTTAACCTTCCACCTTTCTTGTGTGCAATTGCGCGCCTGACCCGAGGATTTTCATGCAATTCAAGCCAGCTATTACCGCTCTGGTTGCTGCCGTTGCCCTGGCAACGCTGCTCAGCGGCTGCAAAAAGGAAGAGCCAGCCCCTGCCCCACAAGCCCCTCAGGTCGGCGTCGTCACCCTGCAAGCTCAAGCGTTTACCCTGACCTCCGAGCTTCCGGGCCGCACTACGGCGTTCCGCATGGCGGAAGTCCGCCCTCAGGTCAACGGCATCATTCTCAAACGTCTGTTCAAGGAAGGTGGCGAGGTCAAGGCCGGCCAGCAGCTGTATCAGATCGATCCATCGGTCTATGAAGCCACCCTGAAAAGCGCCCAGGCGAACCTGCAATCGACCAAGTCGATTTCCGATCGCTACAAGCAGTTGGTCAACGAGCAAGCTGTCAGCCGCCAGGAATACGACACGGCCTTGGCCAATCGGTTGCAATCGGAAGCCAGCCTGCAAAACGCGCAGATCAACTTGCGCTACACCAAAGTGCTCGCCCCGCTGTCCGGGCGTATCGGTCGTTCTTCGGTCACCGAAGGTGCACTGGTCAATAACGGCCAGGCCGACGCCATGGCGGTGATTCAGCAACTCGACCCGATCTACGTCGACGTCACTCAATCGTCGGTAGAGCTGCTCGAGCTGCGCCGCGAGCTGGAAAGCGGTCGCCTGCAAAAGGCCGGCGCGAATGCGGCCATGGTCAAGCTGACCCTGGAAGACGGCAGCCAGTACAAACTGGACGGCAAGCTGGAGTTCTCCGAAGTCTCGGTCGACCCAACCACCGGTTCCGTGACCCTGCGCGCCGTGTTCCCGAACCCCGACCACACCCTGCTACCGGGCATGTTCGTCCACGCGCAGTTGCAGTCCGGGGTGAACGCCGCCGCGATTCTCGCCCCGCAACAAGGCGTGACCCGCGACTTGAAAGGCACTCCGACCGCGCTGGTGGTGGGTCCGGACAACAAGGTCGAACTGCGTCAGCTCAAGGCCAGCCGTACTGTCGGCAACCAATGGCTGATCGAGGATGGCCTCAAGGCCGGTGACCGTCTGATCACCGAAGGCCTGCAATACGTCAAGCCTGGCGTTGAAGTCAAGGCCACTGAGGCTACCAACGTGACTACGAAAAACCCGGCCCCGGCACCGGCATCAAACGCAGTTGCAGGCGGCAAAGGGGAGTAAACCATGTCGAAATTTTTTATCGACCGTCCGATTTTCGCCTGGGTAATTGCCCTGGTGATCATGTTGGTCGGGGCTCTATCGATCCTCAAGTTACCCATCAACCAGTACCCGAGCATTGCGCCACCCGCTATCGCGATCCAGGTGACCTACCCGGGCGCTTCTGCACAGACCGTGCAGGACACCGTGGTGCAAGTCATCGAGCAACAACTCAACGGTATCGATAACCTGCGTTATGTAGCCTCGGAAAGTAACTCCGACGGCAGCATGACCATTACCGCGACCTTCGAACAAGGCACCAACTCCGATACCGCGCAGGTCCAGGTCCAGAACAAACTGAACCTGGCCACCCCGCTACTGCCGCAAGAAGTGCAGCAGCAGGGTATCCGCGTGACCAAGGCAGTGAAGAACTTCCTGATGGTGATCGGCGTGGTCTCGCGCGATGGCAGCATGTCCAAGGACGACCTGTCCAACTACATCGTTTCCAACATGCAGGACCCGATCTCGCGGACCGCGGGTGTCGGCGACTTCCAGGTATTCGGTGCCCAGTACGCCATGCGTATCTGGCTCGACCCGGCCAAGCTGAACAATTTCAACCTGACTCCGGTGGACGTGAAAACCGCCATCGCCGCGCAGAACGTCCAGGTTTCCTCCGGGCAACTCGGCGGCCTGCCGGCCATGCCGGGGCAGCAACTGAATGCCACGATCATCGGCAAGACCCGTCTGCAGACGGCCGAGCAGTTCAAGTCCATCCTGCTGAGGGTCAACAAAGACGGCTCGCAAGTGCGTCTGGGTGACGTGGCCGATGTCGGCCTCGGTGGCGAGAACTACAGCATCAGCGCCCAGTTCAACGGCAGCCCGGCTTCCGGCCTGGCGGTAAAACTGGCCAACGGCGCCAACGCCCTGGACACCGCAAAAGCCCTGCGCAAGACCATCGCCGACCTGCAACCGTTCTTCCCGGAAGGGATGGAAGTGGTATTCCCTTATGACACCACCCCGGTGGTAACCGAGTCGATCAAGGGTGTGGTTGAAACCCTGGTCGAAGCGGTCGTACTGGTGTTCCTGGTGATGTTCCTGTTCCTGCAAAACTTCCGTGCCACGGTCATCACCACGATGACGGTACCGGTGGTATTGCTCGGGACCTTCGGGATCCTCGCGGCGTTCGGCTTCAGCATCAACACCCTGACCATGTTCGGTATGGTGTTGGCCATCGGCTTGCTGGTGGACGATGCCATTGTCGTGGTGGAAAACGTCGAACGGGTGATGAGCGAGGAAGGACTGTCACCCAAGGAAGCCACCAAGAAATCCATGGGGCAGATCCAGGGCGCCCTGATCGGTATTGCCCTGGTGCTCTCGGCGGTACTGCTGCCGATGGCGTTCTTCAGCGGCTCGACCGGGGTGATCTACAAGCAATTCTCGATCACCATCGTTTCGGCCATGGCGCTCTCGGTTCTGGTCGCCCTGATCTTCACGCCGGCGCTCTGCGCCACCATGCTCAAGGCGATTCCCAAAGGCGAGCACGGCGTACCGAAACGCGGCTTCTTCGGTTGGTTCAACCGCAACTTCGACCGTGGCGTGAAAAGCTACGAGCGCGGTGTCGGCAATATGCTCAAGTACAAGGCGCCGTACCTGCTGGCCTACCTGATCATCGTGGTCGGCATGATCTGGCTGTTCACCCGCATCCCGACGGCCTTCCTGCCGGAAGAAGACCAGGGCGTACTGTTCGCCCAGGTGCAGACCCCGGCCGGCTCCAGTGCCGAACGGACCCAGGTGGTGGTTGACGAAATGCGCGAATTCCTCCTGCGGCCAAGCGCCGAAGGTGGTGAAGGTGATGCGGTCAACTCGGTCTTTACCGTGACCGGCTTCAACTTCGCCGGCCGCGGTCAGAGTTCGGGCATGGCCTTCATCATGCTCAAGCCATGGGATGAACGCTCTGCGGAAAACAGCGTGTTCAAGCTCGCCGCTCGGGCGCAGCAGCACTTCTTCACCTTCCGTGACGCCATGGTGTTCGCCTTCGCCCCGCCAGCTGTACTGGAGCTGGGTAACGCCACCGGTTTCGACGTATTCCTGCAGGACCGTGCCGGTATCGGTCACGACAAACTGATGGAGGCGCGTAACCAGTTCCTCGGCATGGCCGCGCAAAGCAAGGTGCTGTCACAGGTCCGCCCCAACGGTCTGAACGATGAACCGCAGTACCAGCTGACCATCGACGACGAACGCGCCAGCGCCCTGGGCCTGACCATGACGGACATCAACGCCACCCTGTCGATTGGGCTGGGCAGTAGTTATGTCAACGACTTCATCGACCGCGGTCGGGTGAAGAAGGTCTATGTACAAGGTCAGCCCGGCGCCCGCATGAGCCCCGAAGACATCAAGAAATGGTACGTGCGCAACGCCAGCGGAACCATGGTGCCCTTCTCCGCCTTTGCCAAGGGTGAGTGGATTTACGGTGCACCCAAGCTGTCACGCTACAACGGTGTAGCCGCCATGGAAATCCTCGGCGCCCCGGCACCCGGCTACAGTACCGGTGAGGCCATGGCCGAAGTCGAGGCGCTGGCCAAGAAGCTGCCGGCGGGTGTCGGTATCTCCTGGACCGGTCTGTCCTACGAGGAACGTCTGTCCGGCTCGCAAGCGCCGGCGCTGTATGCGCTGTCGCTGCTGATGGTATTCCTCTGCCTGGCGGCACTGTATGAAAGCTGGTCGATCCCGATCGCGGTGATGCTGGTGGTACCGCTGGGGATCATCGGTGCCCTGCTCGCCACCAGCCTGCGCGGCCTGTCCAACGACGTGTATTTCCAGGTGGGCTTGTTGACGACCATCGGTCTGGCATCGAAAAACGCCATTCTGATCGTCGAGTTCGCCAAGGAACTGCATGAGCAGGGACGCACGCTGAGCGAAGCGGCCATTGAAGCCTGCCGGATGCGTCTGCGACCGATCATCATGACGTCGCTGGCCTTCGTGCTCGGCGTGGTACCCCTGGCAATCTCCACCGGCGCCGGCTCCGGCAGCCAGCATGCGATCGGTACCGGGGTAATTGGCGGTATGATCACCGCGACTGTTTTGGCGATCTTCTGGGTACCGCTGTTCTTTGTCACCGTGTCCGCCATGGGCCAAAGAAAAGTCACGGACGAACCCGACACCATTGAAACTGCAAACGAGGCTGGCCAATGAGCAAGTCGCTACTCTCCCTGGCAATCACTGCATTCGTGCTCGGTGGTTGCTCGCTGATACCTGATTACCAGCGACCGCAAGCGCCGGTCGCGGCGCAGTACCCGCAAGGTCCAGCCTACTCCCCTGCCGAGGCCGCCAACATGGCGGCCGCCGAACAGGGCTGGAAGCAGTTTTTCCATGACCCGGCGCTGCAACAACTGATTCAGACCGCCCTGGAGAACAACCGCGACCTGCGTGTCGCGGCCCTGAACATCGACGCCTTTGCGGCTCAATACCGCATTCAGCGCGCCGACCTGTTCCCGGCCGTCTCGGCGACCGGCAGCGGCAGCCGCCAGCGAGTTCCGGCGAACCTGTCGCAAACCGGTGAGTCGGCCATCACCAGCCAGTACTCGGCGACCCTGGGTATCAGCGCCTACGAGCTGGACCTGTTCGGTCGGGTTCGCAGCCTCAGCGAGCAAGCGCTGCAGTCATACTTCGCCACTGAAGAAGCGCGGCGCAGCACCCAGATCAGCCTGGTGGCCAGCGTGGCCAACGCCTACCTGACCTGGCAGGCCGACAAGGAACTGCTCCAGCTGACCAAGGACACCCTGGGCGCATTCGAGGAGAGCTACAAACTCACCGCGCGCAGCAATGAAGTGGGTGTGGCCTCGGCGCTGGATCTGAGCCAGTCGCGCACTTCCGTGGAAAACGCACGGGTGCAATATGCGCGTTATACCCGCCTGGTCGCACAGGACCAGAACAGTCTCGCGCTGTTGCTGGGCACCGGGATTCCGGCCAACCTGCCGGGCAGCCAGCCGCTGGCCGACGACCTGTTGAGCGAAGTACCGGCCGGCTTGCCGTCGGACTTGCTGCAACGTCGTCCAGACATCCTGGAAGCCGAGCACCAGCTCAAGGCAGCCAACGCCAACATCGGCGCGGCACGGGCCGCCTTTTTCCCGAGCATCAGCCTGACGGCCAACGCCGGTACGGCAAGCCCGGACCTGTCCGGTCTGTTCAAAGGCGGTTCGGGGGTCTGGTTGTTCCAGCCGCAAATCAATCTGCCGATCTTCAATGCCGGCGCTCTGAGAGCAAGCCTGGATTACTCGAAAATCCAGAAAGACATCACCGTGGCACAATACGAAAAGTCCATCCAGGCCGCCTTCCAGGAAGTCTCCGATGGCCTCGCCGCGCGCCAGACCTTCAACCAGCAGTTGCAGGCCCAGCGTGATTTCGTCAACGCCAACCAGGACTACTACCGCCTGGCCGAGCGTCGCTACCGGATCGGCGTCGACAGCAACCTGACCTTCCTCGATGCCCAGCGCCAGCTATTCAGCGCACAACAGGCATTGATTACCGATCGCCTGGCGCAACTGGTCAGCGAGGTCAATCTGTACAAGGCTCTTGGTGGCGGCTGGAACGCACAGACTGCGAAGAACGAGCCGCTCAAGGAAGAGGCGCCGAAGCTGAAGTTGTTCTGAGAGTCTGACTGAGGATCGTTGAGCGTTCCTTGATGAGCAAAAAAAATCCGGGACCTGACAAGGGCTCCGGATTTTTTTGGCCTGCTCTACAGGATTAGAGCGCTGTGCTCAGGGCGCGCACTGTAGGAGCAGCCGGTCGACGCTCGATTGTTCGCGATAACGGATCCCCCGATTATCTAACTTACCTACGAGTGAGCGCAGGGCTTCTGAAACCAGGTAATGCTCTCTTTCATATTTCAGTATCAGCTTGCAATAATCGCTATTGAAACTAGATATCTAGGCCGCGAATAATTTTCCATTTACCTCCATACGAGCAGATTCAATCAGGAGGAAATAAAAAACCTTCACTTCTGACGGTTTTGTCGTCCACGTCGTCTATGGCTACGCTCTGCAGATTTTTCTCGCCGAATGAGTTCGAGGTGCAGAGCCTAGGAGAGTTAAAGTCGAGGGGAGCTTTACTTTTCTTTACCAATAAAAAAGCTTTAGCCCCTAAAGTTTCCTGCGGAATACCGAAAACGTAAGAATATTCATTTCGATTAAACCCTATAAAAGTCACATAGGTATCAGCATCCTGCCATCGATATATTTTGCTGCCCGATGAAAATTCAACACTCAATTCTATTTTGTTTTTTGTGCCAAAGTAGTACGACACCAATTCTTTTTGCTCACTCGCACAAATTGATATAATCTTTTTATACCTCCCCTCCAACTGACATGACGCAATCTCGATCTCACTTGGCTCACAGAGATTTTCGTCATTGTTTTTCGCAACCACAGAGCCACTAACAATCACAAGTGAGGCGATTACGAATGCAGGCATAAACATATTCACTTCAATATCCTTTCAATTTCTTTATAGGCGGCCTCTCGCTCTGCGAGCCCAGTGTAGCCGCCATTTACTTTAAAAGTTACACCTGAAACATCCGCCAAACCTCTACCTTTATCATTAGAATACGGCGACCTATAAAGCCAGAACCATACGGCGCTTCTGATGGCGTTCGGCATTGTATTAATTAGTTCCGGATTGCTTTCTGTATCTGGAGCAAGTCCTACCCAGTACTTATTATAATCACGCATGTACCCATGATATTTTTCATAACCTGTAATCTGTATCAACCCCCTGCCTCGGAGGTTATACCCATCATCAGGGTGCGAGTCTCGGTTCCCATTGAGTCGTTGAAAGTGTTTACGCCCAATCTCCCGTTGATTCGCTCTGCGAACAATCCTTCCCTGCGCGTCTTTTAAGTACCCATCCTCTTCTGCCTCGGCTGGATGTGCACGGTAGTAGACACTGAATGATTTGAGCGCTGCTGGCGAATACTCCCAGCTTTCAGTAACTCCCTTCATGGCGGCTCCTACCTCCCCTTTGACTTGGGCAAAGAAGTGGCGTTGCCTTAGCCTGGTGTCTAATTTGAATTCAGCCAGGCGGCCATTGATCTCATTTAATACAACATCGATATCATCTTCATCTGCAGCGGGGAATATCTGCTTCAACTGTTCATGAGTAATTTCCAGAGGATTAGCGACTGAAAAGCAGCCCAACAACCCCACCGGATGAAAGTGATACGCCTTCCCCCACGACGGCAACCCCACTTTCTCCGCGACCTCTCCCCACCAACTCAGTTGCTCGATCCGCTGCTTCTCCGCCAACCAGTTCAAGTGTGGGGTCGAGCCGCTATGACCGAGCAATTCATCCAGCGCGTCCCACTTTTGCGCCTGGTGAAACCATTCGCTCTCTTTGTAAATGATCAGCTGCGAAATCGACTGCGCGTAGGCCGGCAGGTGGAGGGCTGCTTGCAGTTCTTCGGCGGTCATCTTGCCGTCG
This sequence comes from Pseudomonas fluorescens, assembly GCF_902497875.1. Lineage (GTDB taxonomy): Bacteria > Pseudomonadota > Gammaproteobacteria > Pseudomonadales > Pseudomonadaceae > Aquipseudomonas > Aquipseudomonas fluorescens_BR. Next base: position 1,843 of record NZ_CABVHY010000046.1, on the reverse strand, counting down.
CGGTTGCGGTCGATGATGTCGTACAGCCGGCTCTTCATCGGCCCCTGGTCGTCTTTGTCGGCCAGGGGACGATAGCGTTCGCGTTGCGCTTCACTGAAGCGGTCGACGGCACTGAGAAACGAGGCCATGGCGTGTTTGGGCGTGCTGTAGTCGAAAATAACGTCATAGCCCTCCCACGACCAGGGACTGAGCCAAGGCGTGACACCTACTTCTTCGCGCACCCAGCCGTCGAGCAGGGTGTTGTCCGCGTCGTGCAGCAGCCCATCCAGGCGATACCAGTTGCTGGCTTTGCGGCTATCGCTCGCGGTCACCTGGATTTTTCTGTCGGCCGGCAGACCATCAAGCAAACTTTTGGGGACTAACAAGTCGTCAGCACTGAGTGGGCTGGCGGCACTCAATATTTTCAGTTGTGCGGCAGTGGCATTTTCTGGATGAGTCACCACGGCGGTGCCTTGGGTGAGCTTCAACCAGGTTCTGTCTTTATCCGGCAGGCGCTGGGCCCAGGCGCGACTGGCTTCGATGAATAAATCGACGTCATCGCCACTGAACACTTCCAGGTGCAGCTTCTCTTCCGGCTGGTCCGCGCCGCCGTCCTGGTACCTACCAAGGTGACCGATCAGCGCTCCGGCCTTGATCGCGACGGGCGTTTCGAGCACCACCACCCGATCCGACGCTAGCGGTTCCAGCGCGCCTTGCAGCGATTTGAAATGGACGTACTGGTCGATGCGTTCCAGCTTGCGGTACTCGCCTTCACCGCTGACCGTGACGTGCGTGCCATCCGGGAGTTTCTCGAGAACCTCGCTGTGAAAGCTCGGTTCGGCGCGAACGTTGAGCGAGCCCCAGCGTGTCGCGACGTGATATTCGTCCCCGGCACTCTGTCTCAGCTGAGTGATGGAAACATAGCCGCGGAGAGAACCCTCGGCAGTGGTCAGCCTGGCCGGGCCGAGGGTGTTCTCCAGCTTGCGGTAATCACCCTCGCCGCTGACGGTCACCTCCGCCCCCCGAGGCAGGAGGTCGAGCACCTTGCCCTGCGAGTCCTTATTGCGCACGTTCAGGCCACGCTGCTCAAGATTTCCGGGGCGTACGTCATTCGCCGACTCCTTGACGCGTCGGGTCGGCGCCTCGGGCCAGAACGCCGGACGAGTGATGGCGGAGTTCTCCTGGTACACCGCCCAGTCCTGCAGGTGCATGTACAGGCTGTAGAAGGTCAGGCTGGGCGGCGTATCCGGGCTGCCTTCGATCTTGGGTGGCTGCAACCGATGTCGAACCAGCACGAAATTGCGCGAGAAGGGTTTCTCGACGGTGATTGTGTTGATGAAGTAGCGGGTGGTCGGCGAATGCGTGTCGATGCGGTAAGCCACCACTTCACCGTCAGCCAGGCACTGCACGCTGGATTGATCCAGGCCGTCGGCGGTGCCACTGTCGAAATGCACACCGCCGTGCCAGAGGCCGTTGCGCCCCAGGGGGTAGTAGCCCGCCGTCGCCTTGGCCAAGTGGGTCAACTGCTGCAGCGGGTTGCGCGTGTCCTTGAACGGATGGCTCCAGTTCTTCAGCGGTTGCAGAGCGTCGGCGCCTGGTTCCGGGGGTAAAGATGCGCGGACCGGGCCTGTGTCGGGCGTCGGCAGGATCGGGGAATCGCGCACCTCAAACCGAGAGTTCCGGTCAGTGTATTGCCGTCCAAAAAGCCAAGTGGACAACTTGCTCATGGGGTGTTCGCTCCTTGCGAAGGTGTCAGCCAGAGAAATCCGAACGATGGATCATCTTGAGCGACCGCGACACCCCCTAAAGTCGCATCAGGAACGTCCCTATAACCTTTGCCGAATATGCCTACAGCGATGGCTAG
>NZ_CABVHY010000045.1 GCF_902497875.1 Pseudomonas fluorescens | reverse complement strand
GTGATTATCGAAGGCAACTTCGACGCCAGCCAGGTCAATGGCCCGGCAATGAAAACCTGGCTGGCCTTCTGGGCCACCAGCATGCACCACCCGTCATTGCACAGGTTGCAGCGGATCAACGATCACCGCCTGTATTCCAACCTGTGCTGCCAGTTCCGCCGTGTGTTGCCGCTTGATCAAGCGCGCAGCGCCGCCCGTGGTCTGGCAGCCCTCATTGACGGCTTGTGGTTGCGCGGCGCGCTGTCGGGAGATGCTTTCGACACTGAGCAAGCGCACCAGATCGCTTACGAATACATGGATTTCCAACTGGCCAAGCAGGTGAGTTAGAGCACACATAACCGCTCAGCCCCTGAACCGCCACTGACCAGCGCTGCCCCAGCTGATACGGCACGCCCAGTGGTCAACGCCAACCACTTATGCACTTGCGAGGACACTATGGCCCGTTTCGAACTGCAAAAACTTTACATCGATGGCGGTTACTCCGACGCCAGCAGCGACGCCACCTTCGATGCCATCAACCCGGCTAACGGTGAAGTCCTCGCACAAGTGCAGCGTGCGTCCAAAGAAGACGTCGAGCGTGCGGTTGTCGCCGCCGAAAAGGGCCAGAAAATCTGGGCCGCCATGACTGCCATGGAGCGTTCGCGCATCCTGCGTCGTGCCGTTGACATCCTGCGCGAGCGCAACGATGAACTGGCGGCCCTGGAGACGCTGGACACTGGCAAGTCGTACTCCGAAACCCGTTACGTCGACATCGTCACCGGCGCTGACGTGCTCGAGTACTACGCAGGTCTGGTCCCGGCCATCGAAGGCGAGCAGATCCCGCTGCGCACCACTTCCTTCGTCTACACCCGTCGCGAGCCTCTGGGCGTTGTGGCCGGTATCGGCGCGTGGAACTACCCGATCCAGATCGCCCTGTGGAAATCCGCACCTGCCCTGGCGGCCGGTAACGCGATGATCTTCAAGCCAAGCGAAGTCACGTCCCTGACCACCCTGAAGCTGGCCGAGATCTACACCGAAGCCGGTTTGCCGGACGGCGTGTTCAACGTCCTGACCGGTAGCGGCCGTGAAGTCGGCACCTGGCTGACCGAGCACCCTCGCATCGAAAAAATCTCCTTCACCGGCGGCACCGACACCGGCAAGAAGGTCATGGCCAGCGCTTCGAGCTCCTCGCTCAAAGACGTGACCATGGAACTGGGCGGCAAGTCCCCACTGATCATCTTCGACGACGCCGACCTCGATCGCGCCGCCGACACCGCGATGATGGCCAACTTCTACAGCTCTGGTCAGGTCTGCACCAACGGCACTCGCGTATTCGTACCGAGCCACCTGAAAGCCGCTTTCGAAGCCAAGATCGTTGAGCGCGTAGCGCGCATCCGCATCGGCAACCCGCAAGACGAGAACACCAACTTCGGCCCGCTGGTCAGCTTCGCCCATATGGAAAGCGTGCTCGGCTACATCGCCAAAGGTAAGGAAGAAGGCGCTCGCCTGCTGTGCGGCGGTGATCGTCTGACCGACGGCGAATTCGCCAAAGGCGCATTCGTGGCACCGACCGTGTTCACCGACTGCACCGACGACATGACCATCGTTCGCGAAGAAATCTTTGGTCCGGTGATGAGCATCCTCAGCTATGAAACCGAAGAAGAAGTGATCCGTCGTGCCAACGACACCGACTTCGGCCTGGCCGCCGGTGTGGTCACCAAGGACCTGAACCGCGCTCACCGCGTGATTCACCAGCTGGAAGCCGGTATCTGCTGGATCAACGCCTGGGGCGAGTCCGACGCCAAGATGCCAGTCGGCGGCTACAAGCAGTCGGGCGTGGGCCGTGAGAACGGCATCAGCTCGCTGAACAACTTCACTCGCATCAAATCGGTACAGGTCGAGCTGGGCGATTACGCCTCGGTTTTCTAAGGCGGTATTTGTTTCGCCTGCGAGGCCGTCATCGCGAGCAGGCTCGCTCCCACAGGAAACCTCATTCCAATGTGGGAGCGAGCCTGCTCGCGATCGAGTGCGCAGCACTCGCCATGGCCTGACCTGACCCAACACAAAGAGGGTGCATTCAATGTCCCAAGAATTCGATTACATCATCATCGGGGCCGGTTCTGCCGGTAACACCCTGGCGACCCGTCTGACTGAAGACGAAGGCGTCACCGTACTGCTGCTCGAAGCAGGCGGCCCGGATTATCGCCTGGACTTCCGCACGCAAATGCCGGCCGCCTTGGCGTTCCCGCTGCAAGGCCGTCGCTACAACTGGGCGTATGAAACCGATCCGGAACCACACATGGACGGTCGCAAGATGGAATGCGGCCGCGGCAAAGGCCTGGGTGGTTCTTCGCTGATCAACGGCATGTGCTACATCCGCGGCAACGCCATGGACTACGACAACTGGTCGAAACTGCCAGGTCTGGAAGACTGGACTTACCTCGACTGCCTGCCGTATTTCCGCAAGGCTGAAACCCGTGACATCGGCCCGAACGACTACCACGGTAGCGACGGTCCGGTCAGCGTGACCACGCCGAAAGCCGGCAATAACCCGCTGTTCAGCGCCATGGTCGAAGCCGGCGTGCAAGCCGGTTACCCGCGTACCGACGACCTGAACGGCTACCAGCAGGAAGGTTTCGGTCCGATGGACCGTACTGTGACGCCCAACGGCCGTCGCGCCAGCACCGCTCGCGGCTACCTGGATATCGCCAAGAAGCGCTCGACCCTGACCATCGTCACCCACGCCCTGACCGACAAGATTCTGTTCGAAGGCAAGCGTGCGGTCGGTGTACGTTATCTGGTGGGCGACGCTGAAGAGCGTGTTGAAGCACGTGCCCGCAAGGAAGTGCTGCTGTGCTCCGGCGCTATCGCTTCGCCGCAGATCCTGCAACGCTCCGGCGTCGGCCCGGCCAAACTGCTGGAAAGCCTCGACATCCCGGTGGTCCACGACCTGCCGGGCGTCGGTGAAAACCTGCAAGACCACCTGGAACTGTACTTGCAATACGCTTGCACCCAGCCAGTCTCGCTATACCCGTCATTGCTGATGCACAACCAGCCGGCCATCGGTGCCGAGTGGCTGTTCAACGGCACAGGTATCGGTGCCAGCAACCAGTTCGAAGCCGGCGGTTTCATCCGCACTCGTCCGGAATTCGATTGGCCGAACATCCAGTATCACTTCCTGCCGGTGGCGATTAACTACAACGGCAGCAACGGCGTGAAAGAACACGGCTTCCAGGCGCACATGGGCTCCATGCGTTCGCCAAGCCGCGGGCGCATCCAGGCCAAGTCCAAGGACCCACGCCAGCACCCGAGCATCCTGTTCAACTACATGGCCACCGAGCAGGACTGGCAGGAATTTCGCGACGGTATCCGCCTGACTCGGGAAATCATGCAACAGCCGGCTCTCGACGCTTACCGTGGTCGTGAAATCAGCCCGGGCATTGACGTGCAAAGCGACGAGCAGCTGGACACGTTTATCCGCGAGCACGCCGAAACTGCATTCCACCCGTCCTGCTCGTGCAAGATGGGCACCGACGAGATGGCCGTGGTCGATGCCGAAGGTCGTGTGCATGGCATGCAAGCCCTGCGCGTGGTCGATGCCTCGATCATGCCGATCATCACCACCGGCAACCTGAACGCGCCGACGATCATGATCGCCGAGAAAATCGCCGACAAGATCCGTGGCCGTAAACCATTGCCACGCAGCACCGCCGACTACTACGTCGCAGGTGATGCGCCGGTACGCGGCAAGCCGCTGCGGGAAGTGAGCCGGACTGCGCAGTAACCGTTACACCGCGGCGCGGCCATCGCGAGCAAGCTCGCTCCCACACTTAATCTGCGTTGACCACACCATTGTGGTCCGCTGCAAATCTAATGTGGGCGAGCTTGCTCGCGATGGCTCTCTATCAAACGCCACATAACTTCCTGACTCACACCCCATAAACCCACCCCACACCGCTTCACCCTTGATCCCACCCCCTGTGCAGGCCTAATCTAGTGCCGCGCAATCGTTTCACCCCCGCCCCAATCGACAAGCCGCCACTAGACTGGCCACGAGGCTTTCTCATGTTTGATGTCGTATCTTCGAGCAAATGGCCCACCGGCTACATGATCAATCCCAACGCAGAACCCCTCGATCCAAAATGGCTCAAGGAATTCAGCAAGATCCCGGCCGCTGCCGTCAGCGACTGCCTGGGTCGCAATGTCGGCGGCCTGGGCCTCAAGGCCTTCCATGGCAACGCCCCGATGCTCGGCAGCGCACTGACCGTGCGTGTGCGCCCTGGCGACAACCTGATGATTCTCAAGGCCATGCAGATGGCCCGCCCCGGCGATGTGCTGGTGATCGACGGCAGCGCCGACCTGACCCGTGCCGTGTTCGGCGGCATCATGCGTGCCATGGCCCTCAAGGCCGGGATTGTCGGCGTAGTGATCAACGGCGCCCTGCGCGACCTCGACGAGTGGCTGACCGGTGAACTGCCGGCCTACGCCATCGGCGGCGTACACCGTGGCCCGAGCACCGATGGTGGCGGCGAAATCAACGTGCCGATTTCCTGCGCCGGGATGCTCGTTGCACCGGGCGACCTGATGATCGGTGACGGTGACGGCGTGGTCGCAGCTTCGCGCTCCGAGCTCCCGGAACTGCTGATTCGCTGCCACGACCTGCTGGCCCGCGAAAAAGCCACGCTGGCCGCGATCGAAGCCGGCACCCTGGACCCGGATCGTTTCGATGCGATTCTGCGGGCCAAGGGTTGCCCGGTTTAAGCAAAGGCAAAAAGCTTCGCGGGCAAGCCCACTCCCACATGTGATCGCATTTTTTCTGTGGGAGCGGGCTTGCCCGCGAAGAGGTCCTCAAGGCTGCCGCCACTCACAAGGAGGTTCTCCGAATGTTCGATTTCCACCCCCAGCTCAAGCAGCGCTTCGCTGCCTTGCGCACAGGCGCTGAATTCTTTTCGCTGCGCTATGTGCGCGAGTCGGGCCAGTACCTGTCGGTGCGCAAGAACGTTGCGGAGCCTCCCCACCTTGGCCGTGACGAAGGCGCGATGCTGACCGCTCGGGTCAATGGCGTCGAAGCCTACGCCGCGACCAACGACCTGTCCCAAACCGGCCTGCAAGCCGCCCTCGAACGGGCCGAACAGCAAGCCCGGTTGATTGCTGGCCACGCCCTGCTCGACCTGCGCCAACAACCGGTATCCAGCGAGCGCGCCGATTACCTTTCGCCGAACCTCGAACAGCCCTTCCCGTCCCTCGGCGACTGCTACCAATTGCTCGGCGACGAGTCCGCCGCCGTCCCCAAAGACGAGCGGCTGGTGAACTGGGAAGTCAGTATCGGCATCACCCACGTCGAGCAGATCTACCTCAACAGTGCGGGAGCCGAACTGCGTCAGGCCCAGCGTTTTGTCTATCCGAGTCTGGAGGTCACCGCCTATGACGGCAATGACAGCCAGACCCGCAGCCTGGGCCGCGAGAACTTCGGCCAGCAAGGTGGCTTTGACGTAGTCAGCCGCTGCGGGCTGGTGGGTGCCGGCCCCAAGGTCGCCGACCAGGCGCTGCAACTGCTGTTGGCGCCGAATACCCCGCAAGGCCCGCGCGACCTGCTGCTGATGCCGGACCAGATGATGTTGCAGATCCACGAGTCCATTGGCCATCCGCTGGAACTGGACCGGATTCTCGGCGACGAACGCAATTACGCCGGTACCAGTTTCGTCAAAGCCAACGACTTCGGCAGCCTGCAATACGGCTCGAAACTGCTCAATGTCACCTTCGACCCGACTATTCCCGAACAGCTCGCCAGCTACGCTCATGACGATGATGGCACGGCCGCGAGCAAACAATTCCTGATCCGCGAAGGGTTGCTACTGCGCCCATTGGGTGGCGCGCTGTCGCAATACCGTTCGGGCCTCGACGGCGTGGCCAACAGCCGCGCCTGCGGCTGGAACCGTCCGCCGATCGACCGCATGGCCAACCTGAACATCGAGCCGGGCGATCAGTCACTTGAGCAACTGATCGGCGGCATTGAGCACGGAGTGCTGATGTCGACCAACCGCTCCTGGTCGATCGACGATGCGCGCAACAAATTCCAGTTCGGCTGCGAATGGGGCCAGTTGATCGAAAACGGCGAACTCAAAGGGGTGGTGAAGAACCCCAACTACCGGGCAATTTCCGCGCAGTTCTGGCGCAATCTCAGCGCCGTCGGCGACGCCAGCACCTTCAAGGTCCTCGGCACGCCGAACTGCGGCAAGGGCGAACCGAATCAGGTGATCCGGGTCGGCCATGCTTCGCCGGCCTGTGTCTTCAGCAACGTTGATGTGTTTGGAGGAGATGCCTGATGAGTACTGCCATGAGTCAGGTGCAACAATTCCAGACGCTGGTCGATTGGCTGCGCAACAACCTGCGCGAGCCGGAACAGTTCACCCTCGGCTACGATGCCGAGTCCTCGGAATTCATCCGTTTCAACCATGCCAAGGTGCGCCAGGCCGGACATGTGCAGCAGGCGAGCCTGAGTTTCAAGCTGATCAACGACGGGCGTCACGCGGACCTAGGCATCACCCTGGCGGGCGAGCCGGAAGTCGATCGCCAACGCCTGGCCGAGGGTCTACAACAGCTGCGCGAAACCTTGCCACTGTTGCCGCAGGACCCGTATCTGCTGCTCAACCACACTGGTTGGAAGAGCAAGAATGTGCAGGACCACCCGCTGCCGGACACCGCGCACGTGGTCGCCGAAATCGCTCGCGCCGCTGACGGCCTCGATCTGGTCGGTTTTTATGCCGCCGGCCCCATCAGCCGGGGCTTTGCCAGTTCTGCCGGAGCGTTCGGCTGGCACCAGGCCAATAGTTTCAACTTCGATTTCAGCCTGTTTCACGCCAACGGTCAGGCAGTCAAAGCCAGCTACGCCGGGCATGACTGGAGCAGCGAGGGTTTTGCCAAACGCTTCGAGCAAGCTCGCGAGCAGCTGGAATACCTGAGCCGGCCACTGCGCACCCTGGCACCGGGACAATACCGCGCGTATCTCGCCCCGGCGGCCCTCGAGGAAATCATCGGCATGCTCTGCTGGGGTGGTTTCTCGGCGCAGTCGATTGCCAGCAAGAACAGTCCGCTGCAACGGCTGTACGGCGCTGAAAGCCAGTTCAGCCCGCTGCTGTCCCTCGATGAAAAGGTCACCGGTTCGTTGAGCCCGGCGTTCTCCAATGAAGGCTATCCGCGCAGCGACCTGACGCTGATCAACGCCGGCAAGGCCGACGCGCAGCTGGTCAATTCACGCAGCGCCGCGGAATACGGCCTCAGTGCCAACGGTGCCAGTGGCGGCGAATCGCCGAGTGCGCTGAACATGGCGGCGGGCTCGCTGGCACCGGAAGAGATTCTCAAGCAGCTGGGAACCGGCCTGTACATCAGCAACCTCTGGTACCTGAACTACTCGGACCAACCGGCCGCACGCCTGACCGGCATGACCCGTTTCGCCACCTTCTGGGTGGAAAACGGCGAAATCCAGGCCCCCGTCAGCACCATGCGTTTCGACGACAGCGCCTACAGCCTGCTCGGTTCGCAACTGGAGGCGCTGACCCGCGAGCGTGAACTGATTTTGTCGGCCAGCACCTACAGCCAACGACAAACCGCCTCGGCGCTGCTGCCGGGAGCGCTGGTCAGCCGACTCACCTTGACCCTGTGACACCGTGAAAGATCGCAGCCTGCGGCAGCTCCTACGCCGACCGGGTACACCCGCAACAGGTGAGTGAACGCAGAATCTGTAGGAGCTGCCGCAGGCTGCGATCTTTTCAAAGGCGCACACGAAAACAATAGACTCACACCCACAAGAGGTCCCATGCCCGACCGCCCGGCTCTCGACGCAACAACCGCCTACTGGGTGCCCTGGGTGGTGGCCATCGCCTTTTTCATGCAGTCCCTCGACGGGACGATCCTCAACACGGCGCTACCCGCCATGGCCCGGGATCTGGCGGAAGACCCGCTGCGCATGCAAGGCGTAATCATCGCCTACATGCTCACCGTGGCCCTGCTGATTCCCGCCTCGGGCTGGATCGCCGACCGCTTCGGCACCAAAAAGATATTCTTCAGCGCGATTCTGCTGTTCAGCTTCGGCTCGCTGCTCTGCGCGCTGTCGAGCTCCTTGAGCATGCTGATCGGCGCTCGGGTCGTACAAGGTCTGGGCGGCGCGCTGATGCTGCCGGTGGGCAGGCTGGTGGTGCTGCGGGCCTACCCGCGCTCGGAACTGGTGCGAATCATGGGTTTCATCACCATCCCCGGCCTGCTCGGTCCGCTGCTCGGCCCGACCATGGGCGGCTGGATGGTGCAGTACCTGACCTGGCACTGGATCTTCCTGATCAACTTGCCGGTCGGCGTGCTCGGTTGTTATGCCGTGTGGCGCTTCATTCCCGACCTGCGCGGCAGCGAGCGCACCCGCTTCGACGGCGTGGGTTTTGTGCTGTTCGGCGCGGCCATGGTGTTGATCACCATCGCCATGGAAGGTCTCGGCGAACTGCATTTGCCGCACCTGCGGGTGATGTTGCTGCTGTTCGCCGGCATGGCCTGCCTCGCGGCGTACTGGCTGCGCGCCGGGCACGTCGATAATCCATTGTTCGCGCCCTCGCTGTTCAAGACCCGGACCTTTGCCGTGGGCATTCTCGGCAATCTGTTCGCCCGCCTGGGCAGCGGCGCCTTGCCGTTCCTGGTGCCGTTGCTGCTGCAGATCGCCTTGGGTTATTCACCGTCCCAGGCCGGAATGAGCATGCTGCCGCTGGCGGCGGCGGCGATGATCGCCAAATCCGTCGCCCGACCGCTGATCGAGCGCTTTGGCTATCGCATCGTGCTCACCGGCAACACCCTGGCGCTCGGCCTGATGCTGGCCAGCATGGGCCTGGTCAGCGAGCAGACACCTTACTGGTTGTTGTTGTTTCAGCTCGCTGTATTGGGAGCGATCAACTCCTTGCAGTTCACCGCCATGAACACCGTGACCCTGATTGACCTTGACGACGCCAGTGCCAGCAGCGGCAACAGCCTGCTGTCGGTGGTCGCGCAATTGTCCCTGAGCCTGGGTGTGGCCTGCGCCGGCGCGCTCTTGGGGGGATTTACCGCGCAGGCCGGCAACGACGGCGTGAACACTGTGCTGGAGGCGTTTCAGCTGACCTTCCTGACCGTCGGCATCATGGCGATGCTGGCTGCGGCGATTTTTTCCCAGCTGTCGCCCACGGATGGCAGGCGCATTCGGCGCCCACAGGAGCACATCGAGCCGTGATTTCTGACAAAAGGTGCCGGCTTTGGCTACTTTTCGTCCAGAACTTGCAGGGAAAATGCCGGGGACTGGTACACTGCGCGACATTTTGTTTTGCAGGCCAGTCCCGTGACCACCATTGCCACCGCTTTTAATACTTTGCCGCTGTCCGCTGCCATGCTGGCTAACCTCGACTCCCTCGGTTATGCCCAGATGACTCCGATCCAGGCGCAAAGCTTGCCGGTGATCCTCAAGGGGATGGACCTGATCGCCCAGGCCAAGACCGGCAGCGGTAAGACCGCGGCCTTTGGTATCGGCCTGCTGAACCCGATCAATCCGCGCTTCTTCGGTTGCCAGGCGCTGGTCATCTGCCCGACCCGTGAGCTGGCCGACCAGGTCGCCAAGGAAATCCGTCGTCTGGCCCGTGCCGAAGACAACATCAAAGTCCTGACCCTGTGTGGCGGCGTGTCGTTCGGCCCGCAAATCGGTTCGCTGGAACACGGCGCGCACATCATCGTCGGCACTCCAGGGCGCATCCAGCAGCACCTGCGCAAGGGTTCGCTGGTGCTCCATGGCCTGAACACCCTGATCCTCGACGAAGCCGACCGCATGCTCGACATGGGTTTCTACGATTCTATCGAAGAAATCATCGCCCAGACCCCGGAGCGTCGTCAGACCCTGCTGTTCTCCGCCACTTACCCGGTGGGCATCAAGCAGCTGGCGTCGAAGTTCATGCGCAACCCGCAGCAAGTGAAGTCCGAAGCGATGCATGCCGACAGCCAGATCGAGCAGCGTTTCTACGAGATCTCGCCGGAAGAGCGCATGGATGCGGTGGTCAAAGTTCTCGCGCATTTCCGTCCGCAATCCACCGTAGCTTTCTGCTTCACCAAGCAGCAGGTCCAGGAAACCGTTGACCATCTGACCGCCAAAGGTATTTCCGCCGTCGGCCTGCATGGCGACCTGGAACAACGCGATCGTGATCAAGTACTGGCGATGTTTGCCAACCGCAGTACCTCGGTACTGGTCGCCACCGACGTCGCCGCTCGCGGCCTGGACATCGATGCGCTGGACATGGTGGTCAACGTCGAACTGGCCCGCGACTCGGAAATCCACATCCACCGCGTCGGCCGTACCGGTCGTGCCGGTGAGAAAGGCATTGCGATCAGTCTGGTCGCACCGTCCGAAGCCCATCGCGCCCAGGCCATCGAGCAGCTGCAGAAGTCGCCACTGAGCTGGGACCAGCTGGACAACCTGAAGTCCCAGGGCGGCGCCCCGCTACTGCCGGCCATGAGCACCCTGTGCATCGGTGCCGGCCGTAAAGACAAGGTTCGCCCAGGCGATATCCTTGGCGCACTGACCGGCGATGCCGGCATCCCGGGTGCCCAGGTCGGCAAAATCGCCATCTTCGACTTCCAGGCCTATGTGGCCGTGGAACGCAGCATGGCCAAGCAGGCGGTGCAGCGTTTGAGCGAAGGTAAAATCAAAGGCCGCTCGTTGCGCGTGCGGATTTTGTAAGGATTCTTCGCCCCAACGAAGATCCCCTGTGGGAGCGAGCTTGCTCCCACAGTTAGTTTTGTGGTGACACATTAAGAGGACACCGTTTTGCGCTCTACCGAAGTCGTGATCATTGGCGCTGGCGCCGCAGGTTTGATGTGCGCGCTGACCGCTGCCGGGCGGGGGCGCAAGGTGATGTTGATCGACCATGCGAACAAGGCCGGCAAGAAAATCCTGATGTCCGGCGGTGGACGCTGTAATTTCACCAACATGTACACCGAACCGAACAATTTTCTCTCGCAGAACGCGCACTTCTGCAAATCCGCGCTGGCCCGCTACACCCAATGGGATTTCATCGGGCTGGTGGCCAAGCACGGCGTGCCCTACCACGAGAAAAAACTCGGCCAGTTGTTCTGCGATAACAAGTCCAGCGACATCCTCGGCATGCTGCTCGACGAATGCGATCAGGTCGGCGTCAGCCTGCACCTGGACACCTCGGTCCAGAACATCGAAAAACTCGAAAGCGGCTACCTGCTGGAAACCACGTTGGGCCAATTGACCTGCGAATCCCTGGTGATCGCCACAGGCGGCCTGTCGATCCCGACCCTGGGCGCTACCGGTTTCGGTTATCAGGTGGCCAGGCAATTCGGCCACGAGCTGCTGGCAACCCGCGCCGGCCTGGTGCCGTTCACCATTACCGATCAGCTCAAGGAGTTGTGCACCGAGCTGTCCGGGACTTCGGTGGATTGCCTGGTGAGCTGCAACGATCAGAGCTTTCGCGAGAACATCCTGTTCACCCACCGCGGCCTCAGCGGCCCGGCGATTCTGCAGATTTCCTCGTATTGGGAATCCGGCGATACACTGGAAATCAACCTGCTGCCGGATCATGACGTACCAAGCTGGTTGCAGCAGCAACAGGCCGAACGTCCCAATAGCGAGCTGAAAACCCTGCTCGGTGAGATCTTCACCAAGAAGATGGCCAACTTGCTCGCCGACACCTGGTTCGTTTCCAAGCCAATGAAGCAGTACACCCACGCTGAATTGGCCGCTATCGCCGAAAAACTCGCGAGCTGGAAGTTGGTGCCAGCTGGCACCGAAGGCTATCGCACCGCAGAAGTGACCCTGGGCGGCGTCGATACCCGCGAGGTTTCGTCGAAAACCATGGAATCGCTGAAAAGCCCTGGCCTGTACTTCATCGGCGAAGTGCTGGACGTCACCGGCCATCTGGGCGGTTTCAACTTCCAGTGGGCCTGGGCCTCCGGCTACGCAGCAGCACAATACGCCTGACACAACGCCCCCCCCTGTAGGAGCTGTCGAGCGGAGCGAGGCTGCGATCTTTTCGGCCCCGAAACCGGCCGAAGATCAAGATCAAAAGATCGCAGCCTGCGGCAGCTCCTACACGGGACCGCGTTTCAAAGCCACGGCACCGTGTTTCCGAACTTCAAGGACGGAACAGATTTTGCTGTCAGATGTGATCGGCGCCATTGCGTCGTCGTCATTACTGGCTCAATTTAGCTGCATTGCCCCGGAAGGCCTTTCCACTCCATGTCATCAACTTCGTTTCGTCAGTCTCTGCGTCGCCTCTGGGCGCTGGATAAGTTCAGCTACAGCGTGCGGGTATTCATCGCTCTGACCGGCAGCATGGCGCTGTGTTGGTACCTGGATGAAATGGCGCTGCTGATCCCGTTGTTCCTGGGGATTATCGCCAGCGCCCTGGCCGAGACAGACGACAGTTGGCAAGGCCGCCTGAATGCCCTGGCCGTGACGCTGGTGTGCTTCAGCGTCGCGGCGTTTTCCGTCGAAGTGCTGTTTCCCTACCCGCTGATTTTCGTCGTGGCGCTGGCACTGGCCAGTTTCGGTCTGACCATGCTCGGCGCATTGGGTGAGCGCTACGGGGCGATTGCTTCGGCAACCCTGATTCTCTCCGTCTACACCATGATCGGCGTGGAGCAGCGCGGTGGCGAAGTCACCAACCTCTGGCATGAACCGGTCCTGCTGGTGGCCGGTGCAGCCTGGTACGGCTTGCTGTCGGTGCTGTGGCAGGTACTGTTTTCCAACCAGCCAGTGCAGCAGAGCCTGGCGCGACTGTTCAGGGAGCTGGGGTACTACCTGAAACTGAAGTCGTCGCTGCTCGAGCCGATCCGCCACCTGGATGTCGAAGCTCGGCGTCTGGAACTGGCCCAGCAAAACGGTCGGGTGGTCGCAGCGCTCAATACCACCAAGGAAATCATTCTGCATCGGGTGGGCGACGGCCGACCGGGTTCGAAAGTCAGTCGCTACCTGAAGCTGTACTTCCTCGCGCAAGACATCCACGAGCGCGCCAGCTCCTCCCATTACCCCTACAACGCCCTGGCCGAAGCCTTCTATCACAGCGACGTGCTGTTTCGCTGCCAACGCCTGCTGCGCCAACAAGGCAAGGCTTGCCGGGCGCTGGCGGAATCAATCCAGATGCGTCAGCCGTTCATCTACGATGCCAGCTTTGCCGAAGCCCTGAGCGACCTGCATGCCTCCCTCGACCACCTGCGCACCCAGAACAACCCGGCCTGGCGCGGCCTGCTGCGTTCTTTGCGTGCGCTGGCGGCGAACCTGGGCACCCTCGATCGGCTGATCAGCGATGCGAGCAACCCGGACACCCTCGCCGACGCCACCGACAGCAGCCTGCTGGACCGTTCGCCACGCAGTCTCAAGGACGTCTGGACCCGCCTGCGGACCCAACTGACACCGACGTCGCTGCTGTTCCGGCATGCCCTGCGTTTGCCCCTTGCGCTGAGCATCGGCTACGCCATGGTGCATTTGATCCACCCGTCCCAGGGTTACTGGATCATTCTCACCACGCTGTTCGTCTGCCAACCGAACTATGGCGCCACCCGTCGCAAGCTCGGCCAGCGAATCATCGGCACCGCTATCGGGCTGATCGTGGCCTGGGCGCTGTTCGACCTGTTCCCGAGCCCCCTGGTCCAATCGCTGTTCGCGATTGCCGCCGGGGTAGTGTTCTTTATCCATCGCACCACCCGCTACACCCTGGCGACCGCTGCGATCACCATCATGGTGCTGTTCTGCTTCAACCAGGTGGGCGACGGCTACGGCCTGTTACTGCCGCGATTGTTCGATACTCTGCTGGGCAGCCTGATTGCCGGCCTGGCGGTGTTCCTGTTCCTGCCGGACTGGCAGGGTCGCCGCCTGAACAAAGTGCTGGCTAATACCTTGACCTGCAACAGCATCTACCTGCGGCAAATCATGCAGCAATACGCAGCCGGCAAAAGCGACGATCTGGCCTATCGCCTGGCCCGGCGCAATGCCCACAACGCTGATGCAGCACTGTCGACCACCCTGGCCAATATGCTGATGGAGCCGGGGCATTTTCGAAAGGAAGCCGACGTCGGTTTCCGCTTCCTGGTGCTCTCCCACACCTTGCTCAGCTACCTGTCGGGCCTCGGCGCCCACCGTGAAGCCCGGCTACCGCAGGATGTGCGCGAGCATTTGATCAATGGGGCCGGCGTGAGCCTGGCCGCGAGCATCGATGAGATCGCTCAGGGGTTGGCGAGCAAACAGCCCATTGCGATTCAGAGCGATGCGGAAGAAGCGCTGGCCAACGAGCTTGAGCAGATGCCCGATGAAATCGATGAAGGCCAACGGTTGGTGCAGACGCAGTTGGCGCTGATCTATCGGCAACTGGGTCCGTTGCGGACATTAGCGGCGCATTTGATCAAGGAAACAGACGAGGCTTAGAACTGGCCTGCAGATCTCTATCGACTGCCAGGCCGTCTCGCGGGCAAGTCGGATCGCCGCACTGCCGCTACCACAGGGATCGTGGCGCTCTTCAATCCATTCTCTCTACATCCCATGCTGCTTGAGCAACCGGTCGTAGCTGCCATCGGCCTTCATCGCCGCTATCTCACGGTCGAAACCGGCGACGATCTGTTGGTGTTTGGGGTTTTTCAGGCTGACCAGAATGTGCAGGCTGTTTTCACTCAACGGCTGAGGCACAAACTCCACCGCATTGCGCACCTTGGGCGACTCGCGGGCCAGGTAGTAGCGTGCGACGAATTCATCTTCCAGGGTCAGTTTCACCCGGTCCGCAGCCAGCATGCGCACCGCCATCGAAAAACTATGCACCGGCACTTTCCGCAGATCCGGGTCACTGTCGAACGCCGATGAATAAGCGTAACCGCGCACCACCGCGATCAGGTACTCATGCAGTTGCTGCAGATTCTGGTACTCGAACGGCTCGTTCTTGCGTTTGATGAAGCGCACCCGGTTGAGCAGGTATTCGCTGGAGTACTGCCCCAACTGAGTCCTGGCCTCGTTGAACCAGGCATTCACCAGCACGTCGTAACGCCCTTCGCCAACCCCCAGCAAGGCCCTGGCCCAAGGCACTTGTTCGAATTCACTGGCATAGCCGGCCCGCGCCAGGGCAGTACTGACAATATCAGTGGCCAACCCGCCATTGACCAGCGTGGAGTCGGTAAACGGCGGCCACGCATCGGCTACCAGACGCAATTTTTCCGCATAAACGCTCTGACCCAGCAAGAGCAATCCAATCAATGCAAAGGCTCGAAGCAATCGCGGCATGCTAAAACATCCTTAGCGGGGGGCTGCCCAGCGTGTTTTTAGCCAACTCGAAGGCTCGCGCAATGGCACTCAGCCACCAGCGCGATCCTAACTTTAGCTCATGGGAGCCACTGCAAAGAGCTGCAAAACAGATTACACAAAGAAGACAGCGCCGAGCAAAATGAATGATGGCAATTTGATTGCGCTCACATAAACGACCTTTTCCGCCAGCAGACATCCATTTGAATGGCGCCTAGTATCAAAACCAGAGTTCTTACAGGATGACGTGATGACAATTGATTGGGTTTGCAAACACCACAGCGATCTGGGCAAAGAACAGCTGTACGCGATTCTGCAATTGCGCACGGAAGTCTTCGTGGTCGAGCAGAAATGCGCTTATCAGGATGTCGATGGCCAGGACTTGGAGGGCGACACCTGCCATTTGATGGCCTGGGAGGGTGATCGGCTGGTGGCTTATCTACGCTTGCTCGACCCGGCTTCCCAAGGCGGTGACGTGGTCATTGGTCGTGTGGTGATTGCGCCAGAGGCGCGAGGCAAAGGCTTGGGCCATGAGCTGATGGCCAATGCCTTGAAGCAGGCTGAAAAACACTGGCCCGAGGTGCCGATCTATCTGTCGGCACAGGCGCATTTGCAGGGTTATTACGGGCGTTATGGGTTTGTCGTGGCGGGCGAGGAATTTCTTGAAGATGATATTCCGCATATCGGGATGCGTAAGCCTTAAAGATGCCTTCAGGCGAACGCTTACCTGTGGCGAGGGAGCTTGCTCCCGCCGGCCGGTCCGCGCTCGGGCGTAGCAGTCGTAAAACCATCCCGCGCGTTCTGTCTGATACAACGCGGTTGCCAGTTTTAGGGCCGCTGCGCGCCCCAGCGGGAGCAAGCTCCCTCACCACAGGTGGTCGCGAGGCTTCAGGGATACCCTAAAACCGCTTTGACCTGCCCCAGATGCTGAGTAATCCAGCCCTTATCGATCGCTCCCCAGCTGTGGATCTGATAACGCCCGGCATGGTTGCGCGCGCCATCCTTTTGCTCGAACTCACAGACGATATCCAGATCCGCCAACGCGGCAATCGTATCCTGCGCCGTGCGCCGGGGCATGCCGGTGACTTCGGTGATCGCCGGAACACTGCTGGCCAGTTGGCTGTCGATCAGATAGGCCACATACAAGCGCCGGTAAAAGCTGCTCTTGGTCTTGCTCACGTCCATTCACAAACTCCTTGTCGGTCACTGCTACGGGGCCACAACAGCCTTGCCCTGCATGTCCCGATAAGTCAGGTAGATGCGCAGGTCGAATTCCAGTTGGTGGTAGCCCGGCAGCATATGCTCGCAGAGCTGATAAAAAGCTTTGTTGTGGTCGGACTCTTTGAAGTGCGCCAGTTCATGCACCACGATCATGCGCAGAAATTCCGGCGCCGCATCCTTGAACAATGCGGCGATGCGGATTTCCTTCTTGGCCTTGAGCTTGCCGCCCTGTACCCGGGAAATCGCCGTGTGCAGGCCAAGGGCGCGATGGGTCAGGTCCAGGCGGTTATCAAACAGCACTTTGTCGATGGCCGGTGCGTTGCGCAGGTGTTCCTGCTTCAAGGCCAAAGCATAGCTGTACAGCGCTTTGTCGCTCTGCACCGCATGCTTGTCGGGATAACGCTGGCTCAGATAGTCGCCCAACCGATCTTGCGCGATCAGCTGGCGCACTTGCTCTTGCAAGGCGGCGGGATAAGCCTGGAGGTACTTCAACGCGGTCATGGGAGCGGGCAACACAGTCTCGAAAGGTCACCAGTGTAGCGAATTCAGCCTCTGCGCGCCCCAGTCAAACGGCTGCGCGAAACGGCCGGCATCACAGGCCATCAGCGGTTCCCCCACCAGCAGACCTTGCACGTACTCGCACCCATTGGCCTGCAACCACTGGAATTGCTCAGGCGTTTCCACCCCTTCGGCGATCACCTGCAAACCGTATTGCTTGCACAGCTCGATAACGCTACGGACCATCGCGGCATCACGCGGGGAGTCGAGCAGTCGGGCGATCAGCTGCCGATCGAGCTTGAGGGTATCGAACTCCAGGTCGCGCAGGTGAGCCAGGGAGCAGTTGCCCACACCAAAATCATCTAGCGCCACCCGCACCCCAAGGTTGCGCAGCAGGCGCAACTGTTTGCGCGACTCCTCGAAATTCTGCATCAGTGCGCTCTCGGTCACTTCGACTTCCAGCTGGCACGGCTGCAAGCCATGACGCTCAAGCACCTGACGAAACTCGGTGACCAGGTTTGGCATGCTGAACTGACTCCCGCTCAGGCTTACACAAAGCACCAGGTCGTCCCCAAACACGCCCTCCCAGGCGCTACGCTGAACCGCGCTCTGCTGATAAATCCAACTGCTCAGACGGCTGATCAGCCGTGCTTCTTCCAGTAGTGGCAGGAACAGCCCCGGTGGCACATCACCAACACTCGGGTGCTGCCAGCGCAGTAACGCTTCGAAGCCGCGCAGACGGCCATCGGCTATCGCTACCTGAGGCTGATACACCAGGTTGAAATCCTTGTTCTCAATCGCTGAGCGCACGCTCTCTTCGAGCATCAAGCGCGAACGGGCACGGCCGTTCATTTCATGATCGTAGAACCGATACTGCTGACGTCCGGCGCGCTTGGACTCGTACATGGCAATATCGGCCGCCCGCAGCAAGCCATCGAGATTGGAGCCGCAGTCCGGGTAGGTAGCGATCCCGATACTCACCCCAAGCGTCATGTCCAGACCTTCGATCTGCTGGCAGATCGATACTCGCTCTATGAGCTTTTCCGCTATTTTTGCTGCCTGTTCGGGGAATTCCAGATCCAGCAGCGCGGTAAACTCGTCGCCCCCCATGCGCGCCAGGATATCGGATGAGCGCAAGCAGGCCTTCAATTGTTCCGACACCCAACGCAGCACCCGATCCCCGGCATCGTGCCCCAGGGAATCATTGACCCGCTTGAAGCCATCGAGGTCCAGATACAGCAGCACCGGCGTGGTATCCGAACGCTCGGTGCGCAACAGTAGAGTCTCCACGGTCTGGTAGAACCCACGACGGTTGAGCAGCCCGGTCAAGGGGTCGGTGACGGCCTGAAATTCCAGTTGCTGATGCAGATGGCGCACCACTGACATATCCAGCACCGTCACCACCATGGCCTTCTGATCGGCCGGCAACGGTGCGCACGACAGTGCCACGGGCACCTGCTGACCCGGCGCGGTGCGCAGCATGGCATCGTGCAAGCGCCAGGTTTCCCCGCGGCGATAGCCCATATAGAGCTCTGAATCGATCCAGCAGGGCACATGGGGATTTTGCAGAAAACTCACAAACTCCGCGCCCTGCAACTCTCCCACCGGAGCATTGAGCAACCGCGAGATCGCCGGGTTGGCAAAGCGGATCAAGCCGCTTTCATCCACCACCAGAATCCCTTCTGCCGCGTTGTCCAGCACCGAGGCATTGAACGCCCGCGCCACCTCCAGGTCATGACTCAGGTGTTGCAGGGCCCGTCGATTGCGTTGATGTTCGAGCAATGCCTGGACTTTTGGTTTGAGAATCTGCGGGTCGAACGGCTTGAACAGGTAATCCACCGCGCCACTGGCATAGCCCTTGATCACAGAGGCCTGGGACTGCTCGTTGGCGGTGAGGAAAATGATCGGGGTCAGCTGAGTGCGTTGGCTGCCACGCATCAGGCGCGCCACTTCAAAACCGTCCATGCCAGGCATCTGCACATCCAGCAGCACCAGGTCGATTTCATGCTCGAGCAACAAGCCCAGCGCCTCGACTCCGGAGGCTGCCGTCATGACATGCCAGTCCTGGCGCTGCAGCAGCGCACGCATGCTGATCAAATTTTCGGGATAGTCATCAACTATCAAAAGGACTGAACGGACTTCACCTGGCTTGGGTTGCGCGCATTCCATGCTGCTTCTCTTGTCTGGGTGTCGTGTCGGTAACGGAGGGAAAACCGCACAAATACTGAGACTTCACTCTAGACCCGATCCACGAAAGCAGAAGGTGTCATCACGCCATCATCCTAACAAACCCTCAGGCACCCGACTAACGGTATGGCCTACAGGCCCCGAAAACCGGGGAAGATGGCATTTCGCCAGAAGGTTGACGTCAACTCTCCGCCAGACGGACTTAACAAAGGCTTGTTCTGCGCTTATAAAGACCGACCTCAAAAGCGCGAGCTAAAGCCTCTGGCTGCTTGCGTACAGCATGAATCAGCAAAAGGTTTGAATATGATCGATATGGCATCCTGGAACCTGAGCGTTCCCGTCGGCAGCCCCCCGGCGACCATCGAAACCTCCAAACTGGTAAATGGTTTCAAGGATCAGTACTTCAATTCCGATGGCAGCACCGTGTATTTCTGGGCACCCGTGACCGGTACACGCACTGAAAATGCCAAATATCCGCGTACCGAATTACGCGAAACCTACTCCAACGGCACCTTGCACAATTGGTTCTACCCCGACGCTGATAATCTGCTGCGTGCCACCCTGGTAGTGAGCCAGGTGCCGTCCTCGGGCAAGATCGTCATCGGCCAGATCCATGCTTACGGAAGCACCAGACCCCTGGTGAAAGTCGAATACCAATACAGTGAAAGCACACACAGCGGCAACATCGTCGCCAAAGTGCGCATGCGCCCCGATGATAAAGAAGGCCGGGTGATCAATATCGCCCAGGACGTGAAACTGGACAGGGAGTTCAACTACCAGATCCACCTCGGCCGCAGCGGCGCCCTGAGCGTCTCCGCGGCGGGTTATCAGTGGGACACCCAGATCGGCGCCGCCTGGCGCGACAAACCGCTGTACTTCAAGGCCGGGGTCTACGTCCAGGACAATACCGGCTACAAAAGCGAAGGCGGGAAAGCAACGTTCTCCAGGCTGGATATTGATCACAATAAGTAGTGATGGGGCCTGGCCAAGCAACGCTGAAAACCCCGCACCGTCGCGGGGTTTTTATTAACTTCAGTTTGATAACTAATTTTTACTTAACGCACATCAACATAAAACTTAATGAAGAGTCACCCGCCGGCCCCTCCCCACCCACGTTAAGCGTCAGAACATTTACCTTATCGGCAGTTGGGGCTCCACCCAATTTCGCATGCCCATAAAAAATATTATCGTTAGAGCTCACATCTGTCGAAGACACGGAACAAAACCTCGGCGCACGATCCAGCAGCCCTGGGACAAATTTCACCTTGTAATCTGAAAAATAATTGGGCTGTGCATTATGTTCTACGTCGGCAATCCAGTCAGGTGACTGTTCCAGAACGTTACCTGCCCTATCAATCGAAGCAGTAAACACCCCGGCATCCGCATTCGCCGGCATGACCACGCCACAGACGCCTAGAACAGCCAATAACCCCGTACACCTCAACGCTTTGTTCAAGTCCATATGAATAGTCATCCCTTGATGATTAATTGAGCCCTCGGCTAATTTACCGGCACTCTCAAATACACTTAAGACATCCTCCATAGAATTGTCAAAGACTCACATCACAACAAGAGAACTTACCCAAAACCGATTAACAATTCCTACAACCATTAAAGAAACATTTGATCTCTTCGGGCACGGCACTATTTATTCCACCGACAAAAAAACCCGCCTTTCAGCGGGTTTTTTATTAACGCGGTTTAACGCTAAGGCTTAGTTGACCTTGGCGTTCAACTCACCTTTGGCGTAACGCTGGAACATCGCTTCCAGAGAAATCGGCTTGATCTTCGAACCATTGCCTGCAGTACCGAAAGCTTCGTAGCGAGCAATACAGACATCGCGCATGGCGGTAACGGTCGCGCCGAAGAACTTACGCGGGTCGAACTCGCTCGGGTTGGTGGCCATCAGGCGACGCATCGCACCGGTGGATGCCAGGCGCAGGTCGGTGTCGATGTTGATCTTGCGCACGCCGTGCTTGATGCCTTCGACGATTTCTTCAACCGGAACGCCATAGGTTTCTTTAATGTCGCCGCCGTACTGGTTGATGATCGCCAGCCACTCTTGCGGCACCGAAGAAGAACCGTGCATCACCAGGTGGGTGTTAGGGATGCGTTTGTGGATTTCTTTGATGCGGTCGATGGCCAACACGTCGCCGGTAGGTGGCTTGGTGAACTTGTAGGCGCCGTGGCTGGTGCCGATGGCGATGGCCAGGGCGTCGACCTGAGTGCGCTTGACGAAGTCAGCGGCTTCTTCCGGGTCGGTGAGCATCTGGCTGTGATCGAGCACGCCTTCTGCACCGATGCCGTCTTCTTCACCGGCCATGCCGGTTTCCAGCGAACCCAGGCAGCCCAGTTCACCTTCTACCGAAACGCCGCAGGCGTGGGCCATGGCCACGGTTTGTTGGGTAACGCGGACGTTGTAGTCGTAGTCGGTTGGGGTCTTGCCGTCTTCGCCCAGGGAACCGTCCATCATCACCGAGCTGAAGCCCAGTTGAATGGAGCGCTGGCAGACGTCAGGGCTGGTGCCGTGATCCTGGTGCATGCACACCGGGATGTGCGGGAATTCTTCGATCGCGGCCAGGATCAAGTGGCGCAGGAAGGGTGCACCGGCATATTTGCGCGCACCGGCGCTCGCCTGGACGATCACCGGGGAGTCAGTCTTGTCAGCGGCTTCCATGATGGCGCGCATCTGTTCAAGGTTGTTGACGTTGAAGGCTGGAACGCCGTAGCCGTATTCGGCTGCGTGGTCCAGCATCTGGCGCATGCTGATAAGTGCCATTGGGTGTGTATCTCCCGGTTGAGGGTCGTTAATCGTGCAAGCCTGCCGTAGCGGCGGCTGCTATTCAAGTTATTGCAGATCGGGGGTAAACCCTGGCTGCCAATTCGGTGGTGCAAAATCTCGGTACTTACACAGAACCATTGTGGGAGCGAGCTTGCTCGCGATGAGGGCCTGGCAGCCTACAGTGCAGGGACTGTCAGATCGCTATCGTCGGATCGTCGCCCGGAGCAAGCTCGCTCCCACATTTGGCTCTGCTTCCACAATGGATCTGTGGTGTATCAATTTCTTGTATTTACAGCGCTTTACAACCGCGACCGATCAAATCATTGGTGGCGACCCAGTAAACCAGGCCTTCCTCACCTTTTATGTGAAACGCCAGCATGTCATTGCTGTACAGCGAGCCCGAGCCGCTTGGCTCAAGATTCAGGCGGTAGACCTGATCGGCCCCGCCCAAGCGTAAGTCGACTTGCGTACGGTTGCTGTCGGCGTAGCGCCAGACTACTTGAGCCTGGCTGTCGCAACTCCAGGTCGTCCAGCTGTCCTGGGGCGGCGACTCAAACAGGTTCAGGTTGGCGCAACCTGCGAGCAATACCAGCGCCGTCACGGCGATAAAGCCTTTCATCGGCGTTCCCCGGCTTGCGGCTGACAGCCGCAAGCACCGCGCGTTATTGAGTCTGACCCATCAAGGACAGCCATGTTCCTTGGCCTTCGCAGGAGTCTCGTATTTTTCCAGACCTTCCGGCCCCGAGCGCTTGTTGATCACCGGGGCGGTTTCAGCCTGCCACTCGGCCTGATAGCAGCCACCTTCCGGCTCGCCCGCGGCAGGCTCAGGCTTGGTCTGCGGGGTACTCCCGCAGCCTGCCAGCAAACCCGCGAAGAGCAACAGCGCTAATGTCTTGACCATTTGAATGTTCCTTTTTCAGGCCAGATAAACCCTTAGGCTTTCGCGCGGCTTTCCAGCACTTCCACGGCTGGCAGCACTTTGCCCTCGACGAACTCGAGGAACGCGCCACCACCGGTAGAAATGTAGGAGATTTGCCCGGCAACGCCATATTTATCGATGGCCGCCAGTGTGTCGCCACCGCCGGCAATGGAGAACGCCGAGCTTTGAGCGATAGCCTGGGCCAGAACTTTGGTGCCGTTACCGAACTGATCGAATTCAAATACGCCGACCGGGCCGTTCCACAGAATGGTCTTCGACGATTTCAGCAGCTCAGCGAAGTTCGCCGCGGTTTGCGGGCCGATGTCCAGAATCATGTCGTCGTCGGCGACATCAGCGATCAGCTTGACGGTGGCCACAGCGCTTTCGGCAAATTCCTTGGCAACCACCACGTCGACCGGCAATGGCACGCTGACTTTAGCGGCGATGGCGCGGGCGGTGTCCAGCAGGTCCGGCTCGTACAGCGACTTGCCGACCGGGTGACCGGCCGCAGCGAGGAAGGTGTTGGCAATGCCGCCGCCAACGATCAGCTGGTTGCAGATCTGGCTCAGGCTGTTGAGCACGTCGAGCTTGGTCGACACCTTGGAGCCGGCAACGATGGCGGCCATAGGTTGGGCCGGGGCGCCGAGGGCTTTGCCCAGTGCGTCCAGTTCGGCAGCCAGCAACGGCCCAGCGGCCGCGACCTTGGCGAACTTGGCCACGCCGTGGGTTGAGCCTTCGGCGCGGTGAGCGGTGCCGAAGGCGTCCATCACGAAGACGTCGCACAGGGCAGCGTATTGTTTGGCCAGTTCGTCGGCGTTCTTTTTCTCGCCTTTGTTGAAGCGCACGTTTTCGAACAACACGATGTCGCCGGCCTTGACGTCGACGCCACCCAGGTAATCGGAGACCAACGGTACTTCGCGACCCAGGGCCTTGCTCAGGTAATCGGCAACCGGCTTGAGGCTGTTCTCGGCCGAGAACTCGCCTTCGGTCGGACGGCCCAGGTGTGAGCAGACCATCACGGCCGCGCCTTTTTCCAGGGCCAGCTTGATGGTCGGCAGCGAAGCCAGGATTCGCGCATCGCTGGTGACAACACCGTCCTTGACTGGGACGTTGAGGTCTTCACGGATCAGTACGCGTTTACCTTGCAGATCGAGGTCGGTCATCTTCAACACGGTCATGGGTCGCATTTCCTGAGTTACTGCTTTTGAGAAGCAAATAGTGGATTAGCGGTGTGCAGATAGTGCTCTGCAACATCCAGCATTCGATTGGCAAACCCCCATTCGTTGTCGAACCAGGCCAGCAGGTTCACCAGCCGTGGGCCGGAAACGCGGGTCTGACTGGCGTCGACAATCGCCGAGTGAGGGTCATGGTTGAAATCACAACTGGCGTGAGGCAACTCGGTGTAGGCCAAAAGCCCTTTGAGCGGGCCGCTGGTGGCGGCCTCGCGCAGGATCCGGTTGACCTCGATGGCGTCGGTATCGCGTGCGGTCTGCAGAGTAATATCCAGGCAGGACACGTTAACCGTCGGCACTCGCACTGCTTTGGCCTGAATTCGCCCCGCAAGTTCCGGCAACAGCCGTTCGATCCCGCGCGCCAGACCAGTGGACACCGGAATCACCGACTGAAACGCCGAACGGGTGCGACGCAAGTCTTCATGATGATAGGCGTCAATCACCGGCTGATCGTTCATCGCCGAGTGAATGGTGGTGATCGACACGTACTCCAGGCCGATGGCCTGGTCCAGCAGGCGCAACAGCGGCACACCGCAATTGGTGGTGCAGGAGGCATTGGATACCAGCAGCTCGTCGCCGGTCAGACAATCCTGATTGACGCCATAGACAATGGTGGCGTCGACATCCGCTTCGCTGGCCATCGGTTGGGAGAACAGCACCCGTGGCGCGCCGGCATCCAGGAAGCGCTGGCCGTCGACCCGGGTGTGGTAAGCGCCCGAGCATTCGAGCACCAGATCGACACCCAGTGCTGCCCAGTCGATGCCTTCAGGGGTGGCACTGCGCAGAACCTTCACGCAGTCGCCATTAATATGCAGACAATCACCGTCGATCTTCACCTCTCCGGGAAAGCGCCCGTGGGTGGAGTCGAAGCGTGTCAGGTATTCGATGCTGGCCATGTCGGCCAGATCGTTGATCGCAACAATTTCAAACCCGGCCGCCGTCCCTCGCTCAAACAAAGCACGCAAGACGCAACGACCAATCCGGCCGTAGCCGTTGAGTGCAACTTTGTAGGGACGCGGTTGAGGCATGGGGTTCTCGATAGACGCGGTAGACGAATTCTCGTTAACAACACAATCCCCTGTAGGAGCTGTCGAGTGAAACGAGGCTGCGATCTTTTGATCTTGGCTTTTAATCCAACAACCTGAAGATCAAAAGATCGCAGCCTATCGGCAGCTCCTACGCGGGGACCGCGGCAGCCAATGGCCACCGCGTTCGTGCTTTTTAGTCTTCCAGCAACTCTTCAGCCTGACCCAGGATGTTTTCCAGGGTGAAGCCGAACTCTTCGAACAAGGCAGGCGCAGGCGCCGACTCGCCGTAGGTGGTCATGCCGATGACGCGACCTTCCAGGCCCACGTACTTGTACCAGTAGTCGGCGTGAGCGGCTTCGATGGCGATCCGCGCGCTGACCTGCAATGGCAGAACCGCTTGCTTGTAGCCGGCATCCTGAGCATCGAAGACACTGGTGCATGGCATGGAAACCACGCGCACCTTGCGGCCTTGCTCTGTCAGTTTGTCGAAGGCTTGAACCGCCAGGCCGACTTCGGAACCGGTAGCGATCAGGATCAGCTCAGGCTCGCCTGCGCAGTCCTTGAGCACGTAACCACCACGGTTGATGCACTCGATCTGCACCGCATCGCGGGTTTGGTGCTGCAAGTTCTGACGGGAGAAGATCAGCGCTGACGGACCATCGTCACGCTCCAGCGCGAATTTCCAGGCCACCGCCGATTCAACCGCATCGGCTGGACGCCAGGTGTCGAGGTTCGGTGTGCAGCGCAGGCTGGACAGCTGCTCGATCGGCTGGTGAGTCGGGCCGTCTTCGCCCAGACCGATGGAGTCGTGGGTGTAGACGTAGATCACGCGCTTCTTCATCAGTGCCGACATGCGCACTGCGTTGCGAGCGTATTCCATGAACATCAGGAAGGTCGCGCCGTAAGGCAGCAGACCGCCGTGCAATGTTACGCCGTTCATGATCGCGCTCATGCCGAACTCGCGAACGCCGTAGTACATGTAGTTGCCGCTGGCGTCTTCAGCGTTGACACCTTTGCAGCCTTTCCACAGGGTCAGGTTGGAACCGGCCAGGTCCGCGGAGCCACCCAGCAGTTCCGGCAGCAGCGGGCCATAGGCATTCAATGCATTCTGGCTGGCTTTACGGCTGGCGATGGATTCGCCTTTGGCCGCCACTTCAGCGATGTAGGCCGCGGCCTTCTCGGAGAAATCTTCCGGCAATTCACCGCTCAGGCGACGGATCAGCTCATTGGCCAACTGCGGGAATTCAGCGGAGTAAGCAGCGAAACGCTGGTCCCACTCGGCTTCGGCAGCCCGACCGGCTTCCTTGGCATCCCATTGCGCGTAGATGTCGGCCGGGATTTCGAACGGGCCGTGGTTCCACTTCAGCGCAGTACGGGTCAGAGCGATTTCCGCGTCACCCAGTGGGGCGCCGTGGCAGTCTTCCTTGCCTTGCTTGTTCGGCGAACCAAAACCGATGGTGGTTTTGCAGCAGATCAGCGTCGGTTGCGCGCTTTTGCGCGCAGTGTCGATCGCGATCTTGATCTCTTCCGGGTCGTGGCCGTCGACATTGCGGATTACTTGCCAGTTATAGGCTTCGAAACGCTTAGGGGTGTCGTCGGTGAACCAGCCTTCGACTTCACCGTCGATGGAGATGCCGTTGTCATCGTAGAAGGCGATCAGCTTGCCCAGGCCCAGCGTACCGGCCAGGGAACTGACTTCGTGGGAAATGCCTTCCATCATGCAGCCGTCACCCAGGAACACATAGGTGTGGTGGTCGACAACGTTGTGGCCAGGACGGTTGAACTGCGCCGCCAGGACTTTTTCCGCCAGGGCGAAACCGACGGCGTTGGCCAGCCCCTGACCCAGCGGGCCGGTAGTGGTCTCGACACCCGGGGTGTAACCGTATTCCGGGTGACCCGGAGTGCGGCTGTGCAGTTGACGGAAGTTTTTCAGGTCATCGATCGACAGGTCGTAGCCGGTCAGGTGCAGCAGCGAGTAGATCAACATCGAGCCGTGACCGTTGGACATGATGAACCGGTCACGGTCGGCGAACGATGGATTGCTCGGGTTGTGCTTGAGGTAGTCACGCCAAAGTACTTCGGCGATATCCGCCATACCCATAGGGGCACCTGGATGGCCGCTGTTGGCTTTTTGCACGGCATCCATGCTGAGGGCACGAATGGCGTTGGCACGCTCACGACGGCTGGGCATCGCTGATCTCCTGAGGATTAAGTAAAACGAAACGGAAAAAAGGCGAGCATTTTCCCCCAGCGGCATGCCTTGGGGCAATGACAGATAGTCACTGAAGCGACTTTTTCCTGTGGATAAAGACCTAATCTTTTGGTGAAACCATTCTGCTGTTCGTTTGTAGAGTGAGCCAGGGCTCCAGAAGTGCCATCTATCGAGCAATATCAAAACTTTTTGATATTGCTCTTGCGAGGATTCAGGCCCCTCACTAGACTGCCAGCCCTATGAACCTACGCGTGCCCTCCATTCGCCATGACGACTGTGATGAGCTGGCTGCCTTGTGCAAAGCCGGCGGCGATCCGTTGCGGCTGAATGTGTTACGGGTGCTGGCCAACGATTCGTTCGGCGTGCTGGAACTGGCGCAGATCTTCGCCATTGGTCAGTCCGGCATGAGTCACCATTTAAAGGTCCTGGCCCAGGCCGACCTGGTGGCGAGCCGGCGCGAAGGCAACGCGATTTTCTACCGCCGCGCCCTGCCCCATAGCGAATTGCTGGGTGGCAAACTGCACGCGGCCCTGCTCGATGAAGTGGATAACCTGACCCTGCCGGCCGATGTGCAGTCGCGCATTGGTCAGGTCCACGGGCAACGGGCCGCAGCCAGTCAGGACTTCTTCTCCCGGGTTGCGGAAAAATTTCGCGCCCAGCAGGACTTGATCGCTGGCCTGGCGCAGTACCGCGAAAGCGTGGTGGCACTGCTCGACAAGCTGAGTTTCAGCGACGCGGCTACCGCCATTGAAGTCGGCCCTGGCGACGGTGGTTTTCTGCCGGAGCTGGCACGTCGTTTCAGCCAGGTCACGGCGCTGGACAACAGCCCGGCGATGCTCGAACTGGCGCGTCAAGTCTGTGAGCGTGAAGCACTGGCTAACGTCAGCCTGCAACTGGCCGATGCATTGAATGGCGTGAGCCTGCAGGCCGATTGCGTAGTACTGAACATGGTGCTGCACCATTTCGCGGCACCGGCCGATGCGCTCAAGCACATGGCCAAATTGCTGCAACCAGGCGGTAGCCTGTTAGTGACAGAGTTGTGTAGCCACAATCAAAGTTGGGCCAAGGAGGCCTGCGGTGATCTTTGGTTGGGTTTTGAACAGGACGATTTGGCCCGTTGGGCCACCGCTGCGGGACTCGTTCCCGGGGAAAGCCTCTATGTGGGCTTACGTAATGGTTTCCAGATCCAGGTCCGCCACTTTCAGCGACCGGCTGGCGACACTCACCATCGGTAAATTGTAGGAAAACATCGAGATGAGCGAATACTCCCTCTTCACCTCCGAGTCCGTGTCTGAAGGGCATCCGGACAAAATCGCCGACCAGATTTCTGATGCGGTGCTGGACGCCATCATTGCTGAAGACAAGTTCGCCCGTGTGGCGTGCGAGACTCTGGTGAAAACCGGCGTAGCGATCATTGCAGGCGAAGTCACCACTTCGGCCTGGGTTGACCTCGAAGACATCGTCCGTAAAGTCATCATCGACATCGGTTACGACAGCTCCGACGTCGGCTTCGATGGCGCCACCTGTGCGGTGATGAACATCATCGGCAAGCAGTCGATAGACATCGCCCAAGGCGTTGACCGCAGCAAGCCGGAAGACCAGGGTGCCGGCGACCAGGGCCTGATGTTCGGCTACGCCAGCAACGAAACCGAAGTGCTGATGCCGGCGCCGATCACCTTCTCTCACCAGTTGGTGCAGCGCCAGGCCCAAGCCCGCAAATCCGGCCTGCTGCCGTGGTTGCGTCCGGATGCCAAATCCCAAGTCACCTGCCGCTATGAAAACGGCAAGGTAGTGGGCATCGACGCCGTTGTTCTGTCGACCCAGCACAACCCGGAAGTGTCTTACAAAGACCTGCGCGAAGGCGTGATGGAGCTGATCGTCAAGCACGTGCTGCCTGCCGAACTGCTGCACAAGGACACTCAGTTCCACATCAACCCGACCGGCAACTTCATCATCGGTGGCCCGGTGGGCGACTGCGGTCTGACCGGTCGCAAGATCATCGTCGACACCTACGGCGGCATGGCCCGTCACGGCGGCGGCGCGTTCTCCGGCAAGGATCCATCGAAGGTTGACCGTTCCGCGGCCTACGCCGGTCGTTACGTGGCGAAAAACATCGTCGCTGCCGGCCTGGCCGAGCGTTGCGAGATCCAGGTGTCCTACGCCATCGGCGTCGCTCAACCGACTTCGATCTCGTTGAACACCTTCGGCACCGGCAAAATCAGCGATGACAAGATCATCAACCTGGTCCGCGAGTGCTTCGATCTGCGTCCATACGCGATCACCACCATGCTCGACCTGCTGCACCCGATGTACCAGGAAACCGCAGCCTACGGCCACTTCGGTCGTACGCCAGAAGTGAAGACCGTCGGCGACGACACCTTCACCACGTTCACCTGGGAAAAAACCGACCGCGTCGACGCCTTGCGCGCTGCTGCCGGTCTGTAAGCGTTCTTCGGCTGCACCCCAAGCCCCGCACGGCTCACGCCCTGCGGGGCTTTTTCATGCACGCCGGCCCCTCCTGTGGGAGCGGGCTTGTCGGCGAAGACGGTCTGACAGACGGCAACTATTTCAACCCGTTTCAACATCTGCCAGCCGACACACCCGGCAAAATACCTGTCTGATTCCATCGTTTCAGCTGATATAGCCTTACGCATCCCAACCGAGCAAGGATGCATACGATGCTCACCTCTGCACGTCTGTTAGTCGGTTTATGGCTAACCCTCTATTTCCTGAACGCCAACGCGAACACCTGCCCGGACTGGTCGTTCAGCCAGGCAAAGGCGGAAATCACTCAACTTCGACAACAGCTCAATCGCTGGGACGACAGCTATCACCGCCAAGGTCGCTCGCTGGTTGCCGACGAACTTTACGATCAATCTCGCGCCCTGTTCAGTCAATGGCGTGAGTGCTTTCCGACAATCAACGGGCAATCCGCCAATCCTCTGCGCACGGTGGGAGGACCGATTGCCCATCCCATTCCTCAGACAGGCCTGGAAAAGCTCGCCGATGGCCGTGCCGTAGAGGCCTGGCTCAAGGACCGCACCGACGTCTGGGCTCAACCGAAGGTCGATGGTGTGGCCGTCACGCTGATCTATCATCAAGGCCAGCTGGAGCGGGTAATCAGTCGCGGCAATGGCGTGCGCGGGCAAGACTGGACCGCCTCGGCGCGCAAGATTGGCGCCATCCCTGCGCAACTGCCGCAACCTGTGGACCTGCTGCTTCAAGGCGAACTCTATTGGCGCCTCACCGACCACATTCAGGCCACCGCCGGTAGCCTCAGCGCTCGCAGCAGTGTCGCCAGGTTGATGGCGCGCAAGGAGCTCAGTGCCGTCGACGCCGGCGGTATCGGGCTGTTTGTCTGGGATTGGCCGCAAGGCCCGGCTACCTTGCCCGAACGGCTGGCCGGCTTGAAGGCGTTGGGTTTTACCCAGAGCGCGCAATACAGCCAACCGATCAGCCACTTCGCCGACGCCGAACGATGGCGCGACCACTGGTATAACTCGCCCTTGCCGTTCGCCAGCGACGGCCTGGTATTGCGTCAGAGTCAGCGCCCCCCCGCGCAGCGCTGGCAGGTAAAAGCGCCTTATTGGATCGTCGCCTGGAAATACCCCTTCGCCCAGGCACTGGCAGAAGTGCGTGGAGTGCAATTCAACATTGGCCGCACCGGGCGAATTACCCCCGTACTGGAACTCAAACCATTGACCCTCGATGACCGGCAGGTCAAACACGTCAGTGTCGGTTCACTGCAACGTTGGCAGACCCTGGATATCCGACCCGGTGATCAAGTCGCAATCAGCCTGGCAGGCCTGACTATTCCTCGCCTCGACAGCGTCGTTTTACGCGGCGCCAAACGCCCGGAGGTGGTTGCGCCACGGGCAAAGGATTTTCATCAACTGAGCTGCTGGCAGCCTACCCCAGGATGTGAGAGCCAGTTCCTGGCACGCTTGACCTGGCTCAGTGGCAAGCAGGGACTGGCGCTGCCGCATATCGGCCCCGGCACCTGGGAAAAACTGATCAGCGCCGGGCGCATCAACAACCTGCTCGATTGGTTGACCCTCGATGCGCAAGAGCTTGCTAACATTGACGGCTTCGGCGAGCGCAGCAGTGCCCGCTTGTTGAGCAGTTTGCAAAGTGCCAGGCAGCGACCCTTCGAAAGCTGGCTCAAAGCGCTGGGCATGCCACCGACCGCCGACGTTGACCTTACCGGCCCATGGCAGATGCTGGCAGCAAGAAGTACCGCACAATGGCAGACCGAAACCGGGATCGGCCCGGGACGCGCAGCGCAATTGAGCGCATTTTTTCGCGACCCGCAGGTACTGGCCCTGAGTGAAGAACTACGCGCTGCGGGGATCGATGGTTTCCAGAGCCAGGATGCCCGCCAGCTTTGAACCCAAGGGTACAGATGAACTCCAATAGCGATCTGTACACTGACCTGATAGCGATCTTTTTCACGGAGCTTTCATGAATTTTTTGTCACCGCTCGCCCTGCTTACTGTTTGCAGCCTGCTGGCCACCCCTCTGTTGGCCGTTGAAGAAACCCCTGAACTGACCGGCTGCGCGGCTAAACGTCAGGCTATCAGCACCCAGATCGAGCAAGCCAGGGCCCATGGCAATAGTGAACAGCAAGCGGGCCTGGAAAAAGCCCTGAGCGAAGTTACGGCCAACTGCACCGAAGCGTCCTTGAAGAAAGAACGGGAAAACAAGGTGCTGGATGCCAAGCACGAAGTCAGCCGTCGTCAGAGTGACCTTGAGAAGGCCATGAAAAAGGACGACTCCGAGAAAATCAACAAACTCAAAGACAAACTCGCCAAGTCCCGCAAAGAATTGCAGGAAGCGCTGGATGAGCTGGAAAAGTAAGTGCGGTGCCAGGTGTGGCGAGGGGGCTTGCCCCCGCTGGGCTGCGAAGCAGTCCTAAAATCGACTATTTTGCAGTGTCAGGATAAACGCAGCGGCTGGTTTCACGACTGCTACGCAGTCGAACGGGGGCAAGCCCCCTCGCCACAGCAAGCCCCCTCGCCACTGGGTTATCTATTGAGCTGCAAAATCAATGATCACGAAACTGTTTATGGCACGCACTACAGGCGTCTTCGACCTTCTGCACCGCAGGGCCCAGGTTACTGGCCTTGTAGGGCTGAACCTGGCTGGCGATCACCAATTCACCGGTGGCCGCTTCCAGGGTGCGGGCCAACTCTTGAAAGCGTGCCTGCTGCTGCCAGACATCGTCCTTGGCGCTGGTGTGGTCTTCTTCTCTGACCTGAGGAAAATGCTTCCACGGTTCATGGGACAAGCTATCCAGCTTCACCGCGCCCTCGGCAAAACGCGCTCCGTCGAAGGGAATTCGTTCGCGCAGCATGCCGCCCAGGTCTTCGCTGGTCTTGAGCATTTGTTTGAAGATCGCCTTGCGCTGACCCAGCGGAGAATTCGGGTCGACACCACCGCAGGCGGACAATGTCAGGCAGGCCAGCAATACAACTGAAAGTCTTTTAAAAGTCATGGGGGCTTCAGGTCACGGGAAACGGCGCCCAGTATCCTCGCGTCATCCGCAAAGACCAATAGCCCTATTAACAATACGGGTTGTTTGAGCGCCCTGAGCGCTTGGACAACCGGCAAAGGAAATACCGAATGAACAGTCATTTCAAGGCATGGCGTCGCAACCTGGCCTGGACCCTACCGATGGTCGCCCTGCTCGCCGGTTGCAACGGTGGCGACAGCACCAAGCCGGAAACACATGCCATTGCGACCTACGTCAGTGCGACCTGGGAAGCCCTGCCCGCCGTTTCCGATGAAGACTTGTTGGCCGGTTTCGGCTCCTGGCGCAGCGCCTGTACTCGACTCAAGGCCGACCCGATCTGGGCCACCACCTGCGCAGCGGCGGCCAATGTGCCGCAGACGGCTGGCGATGTCCGTGGTTTCCTCAGGGAACATCTGGATGTTTATGGCCTGCGCTCTGCCAATGGTAGCGGTAACGGTCTGATCACCGGCTATTACGAACCGGTGTATCCGGGCAGCCTGACCCAGACGGCGCAAGCCACAGTGCCCGTCTATGGCGTGCCCGAAGACATGATCATCGTCTCGCTCGACAGCATTTACCCAGAGCTCAAAGGCAAGCGCCTGCGCGGCCGGCTCGAAGGCCGGGTACTCAAACCCTATGACGACGCCGCAGCGATTGATGCCAAAGGCGTCAAGGCACCGGTCATTGCCTGGCTCACCGATCCGATGAACCTGCAATTTTTGCAGATCCAGGGTTCGGGGCGCATTCGGCTGGACGACGGCCGTCAGTTGCGCATCGGTTATGCCGATCAGAACGGCCACCCGTATCGGCCAATCGGTCGCTGGCTGGTCGATCAGGGCGAGCTGCAAAAAGAACAAGTGACCATGGGTACCATCAGCGCCTGGGCCAAGGCGAACCCGACACGGATACCCGAGTTGCTCGGCAGCAATCCCAGCTATGTGTTCTTCAATCGCAACCCCGACAGCAATGAAGGGCCGCGCGGCTCGCTGAACGTACCGCTGACCGCAGGTTACAGCGTCGCAGTGGACCGCAAGGTAATTCCACTGGGCAGCCTGTTATGGCTCTCGACCACCCGCCCCGACGGTACCGGGCTGGTACGTCCGGTGGCGGCACAGGACACTGGCGGCGCTATCGCCGGCGAAGTCCGTGCCGACCTGTTCTGGGGCACCGGCGATGCGGCGGGGCAATTGGCCGGAGACATGAAACAGCAGGGGCAGATCTGGATGCTGTGGCCCAAAGGCGCGGTATTGCCCAAAGTGCCGGATGCACCCTCTGCCCCATAGCAGCTGCCGAAGGCTGCGTTCGGCCGCGAAGCAGTCGTAAATCCAGGCGACTCAATCCACCTGGAAAATCGCAGGATGGTATTTGCGACCGCTTCGCGGCCGAACGCAGGCTGCGCCAGCTGCTACGAAAGCCGCGCGGCCGTTGCTCAAATCGACACAAAAAAGAAACTCGCAATCAGTGCCATACCCACAAACCACACCAGCGAACGCAAGACTGCCCAGTCCGCCAGATAACAAATGATGTAGAGCAAGCGGCTGGTGATAAAAAGCACCGCCAATACGTCGATGGTCACCAGCTCGGCATTTTCGCTGATGTACGAAATGATCACCGCCGCGGCAAACGCCGGGGTCACTTCGAAGCTGTTCAGCTGCGCAGAGTGAGCGCGCTTGGCGAAGCCTTCAAGATTGTCGAGAAAAGCCCGTGGATCATGGTTCTCCCGTAGCCCGAACCTACCGCCACTGAACTTGGCGACACTTGTGCACAGGTACGGAAGAAAAATAGCGATCAACACACACCAGAACGCGACGGTCATTGCAGATTCCTTTTTGGAGTTCTATTAAGGTCCGGCTTAAAACTTCATGACCAGCATGCCGATCAGCACCAGCCCACAGGCTAAGAGCCGCGGCCGGCCGAAAGGTTCTTTCAAGTAGCGCATCCCGAACAGCACCACCAGAATCACGCTGATCTCACGCAGCGCCGCTGCTTCGGCAATCGAGCCCAGCTGCATGGCCCATAGCACCAAAGCGTAGCTGAACAGCACACAGAATCCGACGCTCAGCCCCAGGCGCCATTGCTCGCGCCAGAACAACAGGAAAGCCGGACGCTTGCGCACCAGCGCCAGCAAGGGAAACGGCCAGGCGCTGAACAACGTCACCCACACCAGGTAATCCAGAGGGTGCGACCAGCGCCGCAAGGCTTGGCCATCGATGAAGGTGTAGCAGCCGATGCACAGGCCGATCAACGCCACCACCGGCAGCATCGACCACGGCAGGCGCTCGCCGCCGCCCCCTTGCCAGAGCAGGCAGAGCATGCCGAACGGGATCAGCAGAATGCCGAGGATCTGCTGGGTACTCAGCACCTCACCGGCAAAAATCAGGGTCAAGGCCAGCACCACTAACGGTGACAGCCCGCGCATCAGCGGATACACCAACCCCAGATCGCCAACCCGATAGGCCTGGATCAGCAGATAGCGATAGAGCAACTCAAACGCCGCCGAGGCCAGGATCCACGGCCAGATCTCAACCGGAGGCAGCGATACGAAAGGCAACATCAGCGCCACGAACAGCATCGCCACGCTGTCCATGCAAGCCACGACCAGCAACCGCTCGCCGCTGAATTTGATCAGGGTATTCCAGGCCGCGTGTAACAGCGCCGCCACCAACACCAGAGCCGTCGCAAGCACGGCATACTCCTTGTCCGGATTGAGAGAATTGATTCGCCATATGTCGGCAGCTGTTTATACTGCAACCGACCACGCCGCACTCAGTTGCGCACATACCAATTCCAATAATTTCTGCTGCTGCCCACTCCCATGGAGAAGGTAGCCGGCATGCGTATGCCTGATCAGAGCGTCAAGACTACAGACAGAGACCTTGCGCATGCCACTCGCTTTGCTTGCACTGGCTGTTGCCGCTTTCGGCATCGGCACCACTGAATTCGTCATCATGGGTTTGCTTCCCGACGTCGCCAGAGACCTTGGCGTGAGCATTCCCGACGCCGGCCTGTTGATCACCGGCTACGCCCTGGGCGTGGTGTTCGGCGCCCCCATCCTGGCGATTGGCACCGCCAATATGCCGCGCAAGGCCACCCTGCTGGGCATGACCTTGATGTTCATCCTCGGCAATATTCTGTGTGCCCTGGCTCCCAACTACGCCACCTTGATGGCCGCGCGGGTAATCACCGCGCTGTGTCATGGCGCGTTCTTCGGTATCGGCTCGGTGGTTGCGGCCGGGCTGGTGGCACCGAACAAACGGGCGCAGGCGATTGCCATGATGTTCACCGGCCTGACCCTGGCCAACGTGCTCGGCGTACCGCTGGGTACGGCTTTGGGCCAATACGCCGGCTGGCGCTCGACCTTCTGGGCGGTGTCGGTGATCGGTGTGATTGCGGCCATTGCCCAGTGGGTCTGGTTGCCGAAGCACATCGCCATGGACAAAGCCAACCTGGCCAGCGAGTTCAAAGTACTCGGCAAGGTCAATGTGTTGTTGGCGCTGGGCATGAGCGTGCTGGCGTCCACCAGCCTGTTCAGCGTCTTCACCTACATCGCGCCGATCCTGCAGGACATCACCGGCGTCAGCCCTCACGGCGTGACCATCATGTTGCTGTTGTTCGGCGTCGGCCTGACCGCCGGAAGCATGCTCGGCGGACGCCTGGCGGACAGTCGTTTGCTGCCATCATTGGTCGGCATGGCATTGGCGGTGGTGATCGTTCTGGCCGCGTTCAGCCAGACCAGCCACTCGGTGATTCCGGCGGCAATCACCCTGCTGCTGTGGGGAGTGTTCGCCTTCGCCCTGTGCCCGATCCTGCAACTGCTGATCATCGACCAGGCCCATGAAGCACCGAACCTTGGCTCGACCCTGAACCAGAGCGCGTTCAACCTCGGCAATGCCGCGGGTGCCTGGATCGGTGGCCTGGTAGTCGCCAGCGGCGCCGACCTCGCCGACCTGCCATGGACCGGCGCGCTGGTCGGCGGCCTGACCGTGGGCACAGCGCTGTTCTTCATCTATCTGCAGCGTCGTGAGACTGCTGCGGTCAATGTCTGCGGCTGAGGCTCTGGCCCGCATCGCGGCCTAAGCCGCTTTCGCGGGCAAGCCCCAATGCCGGTCAGTTAAGGACTTTGAGACGAACATCGCACCTGTGGCGAGGGAGCTTGCTCCCGCTCGGCCGCGAAGCGGTCGTAAATCCTGCGCATGCGGTGTGCCTGGCAGAAACGGCTCGCAGGTTTTAGGGCCGCTGCGCGCCCCAGCGGGAGCAAGCTCCCTCGCCACAATTAATCACCAGTCGATGGATTTCCGTTAACTGACCGGCATTGGAGCAAGCCCGCTCCCCCAGTAGATCGCTTGCGCGTACAAAAAAGGTTTACTCAACACCGGATCCGCAGTCCGCCCTATCAAACTAAAGCGCCTGAACAATAATCTGACTTTTCAAATCATTAACCATCGCATCGATCGCCGGTTTCATCGCTATGAAATCCTCAGGACTGCACAAAGCACTCGGGTGATTAAAGGTAAAGCGACGATGCACGACGACGGCATTGGCTTCTTTCACATAGGTCGAGGTGTAATCGAAGCTGGCATGACGCAATGTGACCGGCCTAGGGGTGGCGAGAATGCCGACGTCCGCGGGGAACTCGAATCGCGCCTGCTCTTCAGTCACGCCGGAGATACAGGTGAAAGCCTGCAATCGCTCATTTTCCATGGCGAAACCAAACACGTTCTGCGCGATGCCGCCGGCGAAGCTGCTCAGCGTTGGAACGCCAATGGGGCCCGGCAGATTGACCAGGTTTTCGGTACGGCCTGCCATTTTTATCTCAAAGTCGTTTGCGTTACCTTCCAGCGCTCCGGTCTCCAGCTTGCCGCTGCCCGTCTGGCCATAAGCTGTGAGCATTTGCTGGACTATCAAGTCCCGGTCTGTCGGCTTCATGGATTTGAGGACGTATCGATTAAATTCCGCAGCCCATCCTTCTACGTTGGACGCGTGCGTGAAGTCTGCTGCACCCGTCGACCCAACCTTGAAGACCGTTGTGTTTTCGACTTTGCCTTCCTGCGTAAACGGTGTGCGCCCCAGCTCGCCGGACTTGGTGAGGACCACCGGCTTATCAAGTTCAGGAATCGGCAAATAACCGCCCGCGATTTCTGCTGCGGTTGAGTCCAGGTACAGGTCGAGGCTTGGAATATAGGTGATGACGTGATCGAGTAAGCCAAGGGTTGGAACCTTGGGTAGAACATAGGCATTCCCGGCATTGATCAAGGCGGGCGAACTCTCGATCGCCACCGCCGCCAACAGCGCCTCCAACAAGGCGACGTGATCCTTACAGTCCCCATAACGATTGGCCAGAATGGTCTCGACGGAATGAGGAACGACGCCGCCGGCACCAATGTAGACGGCGACATAACGAATGTTCTTGCGCACCCAATCACTCAGCGCAATCGCCTTGGCCCGCGGACTGTCAAGATGGGCGGTGAGGGTGGTTGCCAGCTCGATGACCTCGGGCGTTACCTTGCTCTGGGCCCGGGCATCGTAGGCCTGTGCAAAAGCATTGAAGTTGGCGAAGGTCGAAACCGCCAGATACCGGCCATAGTCCAGGTAAGAAACCGCGCCTTGCTCAATACGGGCATTGTTCCCTGAAACATAGTCCCACCGATAGATTTTGCGTCCTGGCGCAGCGGTCGGGCTGGTCGCCGCGAAGCCCTTGGCATCGGCATACAACGGCATGCTTTCCGGCAGGTCGTAAACAAGGGTGAACTGCTGGGTAGGATGAAACGCCGGAAAGGAAAGGTCCTCGAAGTGTTCGGGGAACAATGCGATTGTGCGGTGTTTTTTATATTGAAGGACCAACCGGTCGCCAACGGCGACCTCTGGAAATATCACGACCTTGACCAGCGTGTCCTGAAACATTGGCGCATTTGAAGACTGGCGCTCTTGCTGCTCCTTGATCTGGTCAGCCTTGACCAACACCTTCCGGCCATCCGGCTTCTGGGTGTAGGCCTCGACCACGTCCAGGGTTTCCAGCGTGCGGTTGTAGCTCAATGAGCGTTGCGCTTGCGCCTTGATGGCACGCTCTTCGTTGAGGAGCATTACCGAGTCGTGGGTCAAGAGGAAGCTGCCATCGGCATTGATGACATTGGTTTGAATCTCTTTCTCGATTGTGACCGACAGATCGGTGCCGTCATCCTTGGCGTGCGCTGTATTCAGCGCCAAAAGAAACACCAGCAAGCTGCTTATCAAGCGCGCAGGAAAGAAACCAGGCAACTGCATAAAGATCCTTCTTTTTTGAATGGGACACATTCGCACCATACAGCAGCCCCATTCCTGACGCGATCCACTCCAACTAAAAAATCCCTGTTTTCAGTCGCTTACAACTAAACCACAACAGTCCTACCGGAACCTACTCCTTCGGCGCACCACCACTCTCACTACGAACCTGCGCATGGCTGATCAAGGCAAAGATAAAGCTGCCTCCGATGATATTCCCGGCCAGCGTCGGGCCGGCGAAGATCAGCCAGAAGTCCTTCCACGGCAACTCGCCGGCGAATACCAGATAGGACACCTCGACCGTACCGGCGACGATATGGGTGAAATCCCCCAAGGCCATGAGGTAGGTGATGAGGATGATGATCCACATCTTGGCGCTTTCCATGGACGGGATCATCCAGACCATGGTGGCGATCATCCAGCCGGAAACGATGCCTTTGGCGAACATCTGGCTGGGGTGGTTTTCCATGATCTTGCGGCCGATGTCGAGGAAGGCCAGATCGGTCTTGCGGTCGAATATCGGCAAATGCAGCATGACGTAGGCCACCAGCAAGGTGCCGACGAGGTTGCCGAACAGCACCACGCCCCATAAACGAAGCAATCGGCCGAAGTTGCCCAGCGTCGGCTTGCTCATGATCGGCAGGACGGCGGTCAGGGTGTTTTCGGTAAACAGTTGCTGGCGGGCGAGGATCACCGCGAGAAAGCCTGCGCAGTAACCGAAGCTGGCGATCACCTTGAAGCCTTCGCCGTCCGGCAGGCGCGAGTTGAGCAGCCCCATGGCCATCAACGACAGGCCCATGGTCAAGCCGGCGGCCAGCGCCGACCACCACAACGCCGCGACGCTGCGTTCCAGTTCCTTATTGCCCTGGGTGCGGATGATTTCATGCAGCACCGCCGCGCGCGGTGGCTGGCTCTTGTCGACCTCGTGCTGCTCCTTGGCGGAGAGGTCGGGGGTCTTGCCTTCTTTTTGCGTGTCCATGGAGCTCCTGAACGATGGGCGTGTCATGTAAGTACGACACGCGCAGGTCAGGGCTGTTCAGTTCTCGCATGCATAGAGAACCTTTGTGGCGAGGGACCGCGATTACCCGTCGATCCCGTCATCCTTGAACTGGTCCTTCACATATTGGATCTCGGTCCGTCCATGGGCGGCGGGCAAACCGTCTTCTCCCAGATTGACGAAGACCATTCTTTCGACCGTGAGGATACTTTTGCGGGTGATCTTGTTGCGCACTTCGCAGGTCAGGGTGATCGAGGTTCGACCGAATTCGGTGGCGGTGATGCCCAGTTCGATGATGTCGCCCTGACGCGAGGCGCTGACGAAGTTGATTTCGGAAATGTACTTGGTGACCACGCGCTGGTTACCCAGCTGGACGATGGCGTAGATCGCCGCTTCTTCGTCGATCCAGCGCAACAGACTGCCGCCGAACAGCGTGCCATTGGGGTTGAGGTCTTCGGGTTTTACCCATTTGCGGGTGTGGAAATTCATGCTCACTCCTGACCGTCTTGCCGATTGATGGGACTGATAATGGCAGACCTCATCCATTAGCTCTATTAAGCAACGCCTATGGCCTCGATTACCGTTCGGACATCGGTCGACAGAAACCCTTGGGAAGTCCCGCGCACACAGCTATAATCGCCACCGTTTCAAAACGGTAACGTTCACTTGATACCGTTTTCCCGCCACCTGTCCGAGGGGCGCTGCAGCAGGCTCGACCTGTCAGGCTCGGATGGGGCGTTGTCCGACCAGGATGATCCGGTCAGACCTTAAACGCACAACGGCGCCCATTCGCATCTCTACGAATGGAGGCTCTTCATGAGCGCTGTAATCACGCCTGCAGATTTTAACGACTTCAAAGTCGCCGACATGTCCCTGGCTGCCTGGGGTCGTCGCGAAACCATCATCGCCGAATCGGAAATGCCGGCCCTGATGGGTCTGCGTCGCAAGTACGCTGGCGAGCAACCGCTCAAGGGCGCGAAAATTCTCGGCTGCATCCACATGACCATTCAGACTGCCGTGCTGATCGAAACCCTGGTTGCCCTGGGTGCCGAAGTGCGCTGGTCGTCCTGCAACATTTTCTCGACTCAGGACCAGGCCGCTGCCGCTATCGCTGCTGCCGGTATCGCGGTTTTCGCCTGGAAAGGCGAGACTGAACAAGAGTACGAGTGGTGCCTGGAGCAGACCATCCTCAAAGATGGCCAGCCTTGGGACGCCAACATGGTCCTCGACGACGGCGGCGACCTGACCGAACTGCTGCACAAGAAATACCCGGCGATCCTGGACAAAGTCCACGGCGTTACCGAAGAGACCACTACCGGCGTTCACCGCCTGCTGGACATGCTGGCC
Source organism: Pseudomonas fluorescens (assembly GCF_902497875.1). Taxonomy (GTDB): domain Bacteria; phylum Pseudomonadota; class Gammaproteobacteria; order Pseudomonadales; family Pseudomonadaceae; genus Aquipseudomonas; species Aquipseudomonas fluorescens_BR. The sequence goes on along the minus strand of NZ_CABVHY010000045.1, from coordinate 4,660 downwards.
AAGGGCGAGCTGAAAATCCCGGCCATCAACGTCAACGACTCGGTCACCAAGAGCAAGAACGACAACAAGTACGGCTGCCGTCACAGTCTGAACGATGCGATCAAGCGCGGCACCGACCACCTGTTGTCCGGCAAACAAGCGCTGGTCATCGGCTACGGCGACGTGGGCAAGGGCTCTTCGCAGTCCCTGCGTCAGGAAGGCATGATTGTTAAAGTCTCCGAAGTTGACCCGATCTGCGCCATGCAGGCCTGCATGGACGGCTTCGAACTGGTTTCGCCGTTCATCGACGGGATCAACGACGGCACCGAAGCGAGCATCGACAAAGCACTGCTGGGCAAGATCGACTTGATCGTGACCACCACCGGCAACGTCAATGTTTGCGACTCGAACATGCTCAAAGCCCTGAAGAAGCGCGCGGTTGTCTGCAACATCGGCCACTTTGACAATGAAATCGACACTGCTTTCATGCGCAAGAACTGGGCATGGGAAGAAGTGAAGCCACAGGTTCACAAAGTTCACCGTACTGGCGCGGGCGATTTCGACCCACAAAACGACGACTACCTGATCCTGCTGGCCGAAGGCCGTCTGGTTAACCTGGGCAACGCCACTGGCCACCCAAGCCGGATCATGGACGGCTCGTTCGCCAACCAGGTACTGGCGCAGATCTTCCTGTTCGGCCAGAAGTACGCCGACCTGTCGCCCGCCCAGAAAGCCGAGCGCCTGACGGTTGAAGTACTGCCGAAGAAACTCGACGAAGAAGTGGCCCTGGAAATGGTCCGCGGTTTCGGCGGCGTGGTCACTCAATTGACCAAGCAACAGGCTGACTACATCGGCGTAACCGTCGAAGGCCCGTTCAAGCCGCACGCTTACCGTTACTGATCCATACGCGATCCCGCGCGTAGGAGCTGCAAAGGCTGCGATTTTTTAAAGATCAAAAGATCGCAGCCTTCGGCAGCTCCTACGTGGGGGCAAAGCGTCCGGTTTTCGAGTTTCCAAGGATACGACCATGTCCCAAGACCGTCGCTACAGCTTCGAGTTCTTCCCGACCAAGACCGATGCTGGGCATGAAAAGCTCCTCGCCACTGCCCGTCAGCTGGCCAGTTACAACCCCGATTTCTTCTCCTGCACCTATGGCGCGGGCGGCTCCACCCGTGATCGCACGATGAATACCGTGTTGCAGCTGGAGAACGAAGTAAAGATTCCTGCGGCGCCGCATATGTCCTGCGTTGGCGACAGCAAAGGCGATCTGCGCAGCCTGTTGAGTCAGTACAAGGATGCGGGCATCACCCGCATCGTCGCCCTGCGCGGTGACCTGCCTTCGGGCATGGGCATGGCCAGCGGTGAAATGCGCCACGCCAATGACCTGGTGAGCTTCATTCGTGAAGAGACCGGCAACCACTTCCACATCGAAGTCGCCGCTTACCCGGAAATGCACCCGCAAGCGCGTAATTTCGAAGAGGATCTAATCAACTTCGTGCGCAAGGCCAACGCTGGCGCCGACAGTGCGATCACCCAGTACTTCTTCAACGCCGACAGCTACTTCTATTTCGTCGAGCGTGTACGGGCGATGGGCGTGAGCATCCCGATCGTGCCCGGCATCATGCCGATCACCAACTACAGCAAACTGGCGCGGTTCTCCGATGCCTGCGGCGCGGAAATCCCACGCTGGATCCGCAAGCAGCTGGAAGCCTACGGCGATGACACCCAGAGCATTCAAGCATTCGGCGAGCAGGTCATCACGCAAATGTGCGAACGTTTGCTGCAAGGCGGCGCACCCGGGTTGCACTTCTACACCCTGAATCAGGCCGAACCTAGCCTGGCAGTGTGGAACAACCTGAAGCTGCCACGTTGAAGCAGCAACAAGCTTCAAGCTGAAAGCTACAAGCAAGATCAAAAGATCGCAGCCTGCGGCAGCTCCTACGCGGTGGTTCATGTTCCTCTGTAGGAGCTGCCGAAGGCTGCGATCCTTTGCTTTTAGCGCCCGAACCAGAGCTCCCGGATCCAGTTTCTGGCTCTTTACGGTTTCTCGTCGTAATCTCAAGCCATGCCTCTTATCGCCCAGCTTCTGACCGTCCTTCTTTTTTCTTGCCTGAGCGTTGCAGCCCGGGGCGAGAAGCTGCGCATTGTCACCGAACCCTGGGCACCTTATGTGTATGAGGAGAATGGCCAGGCTCGGGGTCTGGATTACGAAACCACAGCGATTGTCTTCCAGCGCCTGGGGATCGAAGTGGAGTGGCAGTTTCTGCCCTGGAAGCGTTGTCTGGCCATGCTCGAACAAGGCCAGGCCGACGGCGTCCTGGATATATTCCACAGCAACGAGCGCGACAGCACACTGCTTTATCCCAGCGAACCCCTGTCGCAGGTGGATTTCGTGTTGTTCTACGCCAATGAGCGACCTCACCTCTTTCGCACCCTTGAGGACTTGCGCGGGCTGACCGTCGGAACCTCGCCAGGTTATCTGTACAGCCAGGACTTCAGCGAATCGCCGTTGTTCCAGCGCGAGCCCGCCCCCAGCCATGAAGCCAACTTCGGCAAACTGGTGCGCGGGCGAATCGACCTGTTGATTACTGATCGCCGGGTTGGCCAGTATTTGCTCAATGAACTGAAACTACGCGACCAGATCAGCGAAAACCCGACAGTGATCAGCAGCAATAGCCAGTTTCTGGCACTGCGGCGCAATGCCGGGATGGATTTGCTGGTGCAACGTTTCGGCGCCGAACTCAAGCGCTTCAAGCGGGAACCGGGCTACGCCGCGCTCAGCGCCCAGTATGCCGGCAACGAGACCATCGCGGCCCAGCAAGCGACACCTTCAACCAACCCTAAAAAAACCGTTGAGCAGCAGGAAAGCAGCGCGCAGTGATTGCTCTGTTATACTCCGGCCTTCCCGCCAGGCTCACGCCCGGACGCTCGGTCTTGTAAAAGGCATCTCGACACCGCTACAGCGCAGCCCCAGGCCCGCGCGAGCGCTTTCAGATGAGCCTTCAAAGCCCAGCAGGACCGGACGGGATTGCGTCCTCTTAAACGCCATTCGCGCCAGGCAAGACTATCCCTTTGGGCCAAGCCCTAACTAAAACAGGATTACTCATGTCCTTTGCTTCCCTCGGTCTCTCCGAGGCTTTAGTCCGCGCCATCGAGGCAGCGGGCTATACCGAGCCTACTCCGGTGCAACAGCGGGCCATTCCCGCCGTGTTGCAAGGTCGCGACTTGATGGTCGCGGCACAGACAGGTACTGGTAAAACCGGCGGCTTCGCCCTTCCGATTCTGGAGCGGTTGTTCCCCAACGGTCACCCGGACAAATCCCAGCGTCACGGCCCGCGCCAACCGCGCGTACTGGTCCTGACCCCGACTCGCGAACTCGCGGCCCAGGTCCATGAAAGCTTCAAGGTCTATGCCCGCGACTTGAAGTTCGTCAGCGCCTGCATCTTCGGTGGCGTCGGCATGAACCCACAGGTTCAGGCCATGTCCCGCGGCGTTGACGTGCTGGTGGCCTGCCCTGGCCGCTTGCTCGACCTCGCCGGCCAAGGCAGCGTCGACCTGTCCCACGTGGAAATTCTCGTGCTGGACGAAGCCGACCGGATGCTCGACATGGGCTTCGTCCATGACGTGAAAAAGGTCCTGGCCCGTTTGCCGGCCAAGCGTCAGAACCTGCTGTTCTCCGCGACCTTCTCCAACGACATCACCGCTTTGGCCGGGAAGTTGTTGCACAACCCGGAACGCATCGAAGTCACGCCACCGAACACCACGGTCGAGCGTATCGAGCAACGAGTGTTCCGCCTGGCGGCCAGCCACAAGCGTTCATTGCTGGCTCACCTGATTACTGCCGGCGCCTGGGAACAGGTCCTGGTTTTCACCCGCACCAAGCACGGCGCCAACCGCCTGGCCGAGTATCTGGACAAGCACGGCCTCACCGCCGTTGCCATCCACGGTAACAAGAGCCAGAACGCCCGAACCAAAGCCCTGGCCGACTTCAAGGCCGGCGAAGTGCGGATCCTGGTTGCCACCGATATCGCCGCCCGCGGCCTGGATATCGACCAGTTGCCACACGTGGTCAACTTCGAGCTGCCGAACGTCGACGAAGACTATGTGCACCGGATCGGCCGTACTGGCCGCGCCGGTCGTTCGGGCGAGGCGATCTCGCTGGTGGCTCCGGATGAAGAAAAACTGCTGAAAAGCATCGAGCGCATGACCAAGCAGAAAATCGCCGATGGCGACCTGATGGGTTTTGACTCCAGTGCCGTAGAAGCCGAGAAACCTGAAGTCCGTGAGCGTCCAGATGTGCGTAACCCGCGCAATACTCCGCGCGGTCCACGTGGTGACGGTCCGAACGGCAGCGGTGGTGGCGGCGGTCGTAAAGACAAGGGCAAGGACAAGGGCGGCAAAGAGAAGCCGGCGGCCGCAGCTCGCTCCGACCGTCCTGCTCGCGAGCAGAAGCCACGTGAAGGCACTCCGGCTCGCGAACAGCGTCAGCCGGCTCCACGCGCAGCCTCCGATCGTGCGCCAGACGAGTTTCTCGACGACGACGTTGATAACTTCGGTAATCGCGTCGATTACGTTCCGCAGCAAAAGGCACCTCAGGGCCGTGGTCGCCGTCCAGGCGCTCCGGCGCAGGGCGCTACTGCAGGCGCCGGCACACCGCCGCGCGGCGGTGGCGCGGCTCGTC
>NZ_CABVHY010000044.1 GCF_902497875.1 Pseudomonas fluorescens | reverse complement strand
CGCGGGCAAGTCGGATCGCCGCACCGCCGCCCCCACAAGGACCGCGTATGACTTCACAGACGATATCTATTTCACATGACCCAAGCACTTATCGAACTGTCTGACCTGAGCTTCAGTTGGCCAGGACATCCGCAGTTGCTGGACATCCCGGCGTTTCGCCTGGACGCCGGTGAAACGCTGTTCCTCAAAGGTCCCAGCGGCAGCGGCAAGACCACACTGCTCGGCCTGCTCGGCGGGGTGCAAAAGCCCGATCGCGGCAGCATTCGCCTGCTCGGCCAGGAATTGACCGAACTTTGCGCCGGCGCCCGCGATCACTTTCGGGTCGATCACACCGGCTACATCTTCCAGCAGTTCAACTTGCTGCCGTTTCTCTCGGTGCGCGAGAACGTTGAACTGCCCTGCCACTTCTCGAAACTGCGCGCCAGCCGTGCTATCCAGCGCCACGGCAGTGTCGATCAGGCCGCTGCCACGCTGCTCGCGCACCTGGGGCTGAAAGATCCAGCACTGCTTGGCAGACGTGCCGATTCATTGTCCATCGGCCAGCAACAACGGGTTGCCGCGGCCCGGGCGCTGATCGGCCAGCCGGAGTTGGTGATCGCCGACGAGCCGACTTCGGCGCTGGACTATGACGCCCGCGAGGCGTTTATCCGTTTGTTGTTCGCCGAATGCCGCGATGCAGGGGCCAGCCTGTTGTTCGTCAGCCACGATCAAAGCCTGGCGCCGTTGTTCGATCGCAATCTGTCGCTGGCCGAACTCAATCGCGCCGCCACACCGTTCGAGGTTTGAGATGTATTTGTTTCGTCTAGCCATGGCCAGCCTGGCTAACCGCCGCTTCACCGCGATCCTTACCGCGTTCGCCATCGCCTTGTCGGTGTGCCTGTTGCTGGCGGTCGAGCGTGTGCGCACCGAAGCCCGCGCCAGTTTCGCCAGTACTATCAGCGGCACGGACCTGATCGTCGGCGCCCGTTCCGGATCGGTCAACCTATTGCTGTACTCGGTGTTCCGCATTGGCAACGCCACCAATAATATCCGCTGGGACAGCTTCGAACATTTCGCCAGCAACCCGAAGGTGAAGTGGGCGATCCCGATGTCCCTCGGCGATTCCCATCGAGGTTATCGAGTGATGGGCACCACCGACGCCTACTTCCAGCACTACCAGTACGGTCGTCAACAACGCCTGCAACTGGCCGGAGGCCGCGCCTTCGCCAGCGACCCGTTTGAAGTGGTACTCGGTGCCGAGGTCGCTGACGCCCTGCATTACAAACTCGGCGACAAACTGGTGCTGGCCCACGGCGTGGCGGTGATCAGCCTGGTCAAACACGACGACAAACCGTTCACCGTGGTCGGCATTCTCAAGCGCACCGGCACCCCGGTGGACCGCACGCTGCACATCAGCCTCGGCGGCATGGAAGCCATCCATATCGACTGGCAGAACGGCGCGCCGGCCAGGGGCAACGGTCGCATCAGCGCCGATCAGGCACGCAACATGGACCTGACACCGCAAGCCATCACCGCGTTCATGCTCGGACTCAACAGTAAGATTTCGACCTTTGCCGTGCAGCGCGAGATCAATGAGTTCCGTGGCGAGCCGATGCTGGCAATCCTCCCAGGCGTGGCCTTGCAGGAACTCTGGAGTTTGATGGGCACCGCTGAAAAAGCCTTGTTTGTGATTTCCTTGTTCGTGGTGCTGACCGGGCTGATCGGCATGCTCACGGCGATTCTCACCAGCCTCAACGAACGCCGCCGAGAGATGGCGATCCTGCGTTCGGTCGGCGCCCGGCCGTGGCATATCGCGACCCTGCTGGTGCTTGAAGCCTTTGCCCTGGCATTGTCCGGGGTAATTGCCGGATTGGGGTTGTTGTACCTGAGCATCGCCGTGGCGCAAGGTTATGTGCAGTCGACTTACGGTTTGTACCTGCCGCTGGCCTGGCCAAGCGAATATGAGTGGACGCTACTTGGCGGTATCCTGCTCGCCGCGTTGCTGATGGGCTGCGTGCCGGCCTGGCGCGCCTATCGACAATCGTTGGCCGATGGCCTGTCCATTCGTTTGTGAGTGTTTATAAGCATCTGTTTATGACCGCCCTTTTTATCGCTCTCTGTTTATGAGCACCCGTTTTATGAGGAGCCACGTCATGTCCCGCGCCCTGCTTGCGCTGTTATTGCTGGTCGCCATGCCGTTGTGGGCCGCCGAACCGATCGACCTGACCTGGTCGGAAATGATCCCGCCGGATGCGGCGCCGGAAGTCCCGAACATGACACCGCTGCACGACCTGTCGAAACTCGGCGACGCCCTGGCCGCCGAAGCTGCACCTGCGGCCAGGCAGGACATGCCCAACGCACCGGTAGTGAAAAGCCTCGACGGCAAGGACATCAGGCTGCCTGGCTATATCGTGCCGCTGGAAGTCAGCGAAGAAGGCCGCACCACGGAGTTTCTGCTGGTGCCGTATTTCGGCGCCTGCATTCACGTGCCGCCACCGCCATCGAACCAGATCGTCCACGTCAAAAGCGAGGTCGGGGTGAAACTCGACGAGCTGTATCAGCCCTATTGGATCGAGGGGGCGCTGCAGGTCAAGGCCTCCAGCAGTGAACTGGCGGATGCCGGGTATCAGATGGATGCCGAGAAGATTTACGTGTACGAATTGCCGGAGTAAGACCGACCGTTATGCGTCGCCCGCGATGGCGCCAAGATCGCAGCCGGAGGCAGCTCCTACAGGGCGCGCGTACACCCATGAGTCCGCGGTGGTACTCAATCGGCGTAGGAGCTGCGCCAGGCTGCGATCTTTTTTGGCCATCACGGTTTCATTGAGCTGAGTCAAAGCCTCGTTCCTGATGCTCTCTACCATTGGACGCAGACAACTTGAATCGTCCTTCGGAGCCTCCATGCACAAGTCTTTGCTTAGCGCTTCCCTGTTTGCCCTCGCGCTCGCAGCCCCGCTTGCTCACGCTCACCAAGCCGGTGATTTCATCGTTCGTGCCGGTGCCATTACCACCGCGCCTAACGAAGACAGCGGTGAGCTGAAACTTGACGGAGCGAAGGTTTCCGGCACCAAAGCGACCCTGACCAGCGACACCCAGTTGGGCCTGACATTCGCCTACATGATCACCGACCACGTCGGCCTCGAACTGCTGGCGGCCACACCGTTCGAGCACGAAGTCGGCGTCAAAGGCCTGGGCCCGGCGCTGGACGGCAAGCTTGCCGACGTCAAACAACTACCCCCGACCTTGTCGCTGCAGTACTACCCGCTGGATGCTTCGTCCAGGTTCCAGCCCTATGCCGGTGTCGGTATCAACTACACCCTGTTCTTCGACGAAGAACTGACCAGCCAGCGTAAAAACGAAGGTTTCAGCAACCTGAACCTGAAGGATTCGGTGGGTATCTCCGGGCAACTGGGCTTCGACTACATGGTTACCGAACACATGCTGGTCAACGCCTCGGTCTGGTACGTCGACATTGACACCGAAGCCAGCGTTGACGGCCCGACCGCCCTGGGCGTCGGCCGCACCAAAGTCGACGTGGACGTCGATCCATGGGTCTACATGGTAGCTATCGGCTACAAGTTCTGAGTCAACGACAATAAAAAAGGCGCCTCAACCGGGCGCCTTTTTCATGTTTTCAATAAAGCTTCAACGCCCCAGCAACCGCGCAAGCCCGACACTCATCGGTGTCTGTTCAGGAAACTTGAAACGCTGCAGCAGCCGCTGATTATTCGCCCGCGAGTGACGGATATCACCGGAACGCGCCGGACCATAGGTCACCGGCGGCAACTCCCCCACCACCTCGGCCAGGGCTGCGAGCATTTGCTTGAGCGTGGTTGCCTGGTTCAGCCCGACGTTGACCGCGCCCGTTTCCACCTGCGGCGCCTCGATGGCCTGCACCAGTACGTCCACCAGGTCTTCGACATACACGAAATCGCGAGTCTGCTCACCGTCACCGAATACTGTGATCGGCAGACCCTTTTGCGCCCGCTCGCTGAAAATGCTGATCACTCCGGAATACGGCGATGACGGATCCTGGCGCGGACCGAAGATGTTGAAGAAGCGGAACACCACCGGCTCCAGCTCGTGCTGACGGCGGTAGAAGTCGAGGTAGTACTCGCTCGCCAGTTTGTCCGCGGCATAAGGCGTCAGCGGTGCCTTTGGTGTGTCTTCGTCGATCGACTCACCCTCGCCATTGTTGCCATAGACCGCTGCGCTCGAGGCGAACAGCACACGTTTGACCCCGGCCTGACGCATCGCTTCGCAGACATTCAGGGTGCCAATGAAATTGCTCTGATGGGTGCGCACCGGGTCATCTACCGAGGCCTGCACCGAAGCCACGGCCGCAAGATGAGCGACCGCCTGGCAACCGAGCATGGCCCGCACCATCAGAGCGGCGTTGGCGACATCACCTTCGATAAGTTCGAGCCGAGGGTTGTCCAGTGCCAGGTTGCTGCGTTTGCCGGTGGACAAGTCATCGAGAATCCGCACCGAATGACCCTTGGCGAGCAAGGCGTCGACCAGGTGCGAACCAATAAAACCAGCACCGCCGGTAATCAAAACAGGGCCGTCAGCCATGGCGATAAAACCTATCCAGTAAGCCCGGGAGTGCCGCTCGCCAGGCGCGCGGCTTGATCCCGAAGGTGTGGAGAATTTTCTTGCAGGCCAATACCGCGTGCTGTGGCTCTTCGGCAGCATCCGGGCGCGCGGCATGGGCTTGTGCAGTCGGCGACTCAATTGCTAACGAGTGTAGCTGACGCGCCTCGGTCAGGATCGCCTGGCCCAATGCCAGCGGCGTGGTCGCTTCCTGCCCGGCGTAGTGGTAGGTGCCCCACAGCGGTGCCGAGCAATCCAGTTGCTTGAGCACCGAGATAATCACTCGCGCCGCATCATCCACCGGCGTCGGGTTGCCCCGCCGGTCATCGGCCATCAGTAATTCTTCAGGTTGTTCAGCACGCGCAAGGAAACGCCCAAGGGTTCCGTCGGCGCTGTCATCGAGCAGCCAGCCAAATCGCAACAACACATGTTGTGGACAGGTCGCACGGACACTCTGCTCGATCCGCCACAAGGCCTGGCCACGCGAGCCTAGCGGTACCGGTTCGTCTTTTTCGCTATAGGCCGTGGCCCGCGAACCATCGAACACCCGATAGCTGGACGGTTGCAGCAGGACGATGTTGTGATGCTTGCACAGCTCGGCAAGCCGCTCGATCGCCCGTTCCTGGCCGGCCAGGCGCGCCTCGGGTACCGACTCCGCCTGAAACCAGTCGAAGTAGTACGCAAGATTGATCAAAGCATCCGGCCGGGTGTCGTCGAGCAGTTGCGTCAGGCTCGCGGCATCCCAGCCGGCTTCTGGCGGACGGGGGGCGAGGAAACCGATGTCTTCCTCCGCACCGAGGCGAATCAGCGCCTGCCCAAGGGCATTTCCGCCGCCCAGTAACATAAGGCGCATTCGCATAGAGTCAGCAGGCCCAGTCTGTGTAGAACGATGGTTTTATCGCAAAGCCTTATGGGCCTTACCGTTGATAATGACCAGAATCGTTGCATTTTGCGGGTTTCCAGCGCAACCGTCACCCGTAAATAGTATATCCGCTGTATTGCGCGGTCTTTGTGGGACCGGGCTTGCCCGCGAAGACGACCTTGGAACCCATGACGATCCTGGGTCAGGACTTGCAACTTTGCGTGTCCACCCGCATAAATCTCTTCATGAATCTTCCCGAATCAGCGGACAACGCCCTGACGGGTTTTCACCCCGCCGTCAGCGCCTGGTTCAACGCGACTTTCCCCTCGGTCACCGCCGCTCAGGCCCAGGCGTGGCCGTTGATCCGCCAGCGCCGTTCGACCCTGGTCGCCGCGCCCACCGGCTCGGGGAAGACCCTGACTGCGTTTCTCGCAGTGCTGGATGACCTGGTCCATCGCGGCCTGGAGCACGGTGGCCAACTGCCGGACGAAACGCTGGTGGTCTACGTCTCGCCGCTCAAGGCACTGTCCAACGATATTCAGATCAACCTGCAAAACCCGCTGGCGGGGATAACCGAGCAATTGCGGCGCATGGGTTTGCCTCAGTTGCAGATCAACACCGCAGTGCGTACCGGCGACACCCCGCAAAAAGACCGCACGGCCATGCGTAAAAGTGCCCCGCATATTCTGGTGACAACCCCGGAATCGTTGTACGTGTTGCTTGGTTCGGACTCCGGCCGACGCATGCTCGGCAGCGTGCGCACGCTGATCGTCGACGAAATTCACGCCATCGCTGGCAGCAAGCGTGGCAGTCATCTGGCCCTGAGCCTGGAACGCTTGCAAGCACTGTGTCGCGAACCCTTGATGCGCATCGGTCTGTCAGCCACGCAAAAGCCCATCGAAGCAGTGTCGCGCTTTCTGGCAGGTCGCGACCGCCCTTGCGAGATTGTCGACATTGGCCACGCCCGCCCACGGGACCTGGCCATCGAGGTGCCGCCGGTGCCGTTATCGGCAGTGATGGCCAATGACGTCTGGGAGCTGGTGTATGACCGGCTCGCCGTGCTCGCCCGCGAACACCGGACCACGCTGATTTTCGTCAACACCCGGCGCCTGGCCGAACGCCTGAGCCGTCATTTGAGCGAACGTCTGGGCAAAGAAGCGGTGGCGGCCCACCATGGCAGCCTGGCCAAGGAGTTCCGCCTGGACGCCGAACAACGGCTCAAGCGAGGCGACTTGCAAGTGCTGATCGCCACCGCATCGCTGGAACTGGGCATCGATATCGGCGATGTCGACCTGGTCTGTCAGATCGGTTCGCCGCGCTCTATCGCGGCCTTCCTACAACGGGTCGGTCGCTCCGGACACCAGGTCGGCGGCACTCCCAAGGGACGGTTGTTCGCCACCACCCGCGATGACCTGATCGAATGCGCGGCCCTGCTCGACTGCGTGCGCCGCGGTGAACTCGACACCTTGTTGATCCCCACGGCACCGCTGGATGTTCTGGCCCAGCAAATCGTCGCCGAAGTCAGCTGCCAGGAATGGCAAGAGCAGCCGTTGCTGGAGATGATCCGCCGCGCCTGGCCCTATGCCGGGCTCGATGAAGAGCACTACCAGGCCATATTGCGGATGCTCGCCGAGGGCTACAACGGTCGGCAGGGCATCCGTAGCGCCTACCTGCATCGCGATGCCCTGACCCGTACCCTGCGCGGCCGGCGCGGCAGCAAACTGACCGCCGTGACCAGCGGCGGAACCATCCCGGACAACGCCGACTACAGCGTCCTGCTGGAACCCCAGAGTCTGAACATCGGCAGCGTCAACGAGGACTTTGCCGTTGAAAGCATCGCCGGCGACATCTTCCAGCTGGGCAATACCTCGTACCGGATCCTGCGGGTCGAAACCGGCAAGGTTCGGGTCGAAGACGCCCAGGGACAACCGCCGACCATCCCCTTCTGGCTCGGCGAAGCACCGGGGCGCAGTGCGGAACTGTCGTTCGCCGTGGCGCGCTTGCAAGCCCGCCTCGATGAATTGCTCGGCGCGACGCCCGGCGAACTACAAAGCAGTCTCGACTGGTTGACCGACAGCCTCGGCCTGGATTTCGCCAGCGCCGGGCAGCTGGTGGAATACCTGGCGCGTGCACGTTTGACCCTGGGCGCCTTGCCATCCAGGGACACGCTGATCATGGAGCGGTTTTTCGATGAGTCCGGCGGTACCCAGCTGATCATCCACAGCCCGTTCGGTAGCCGGATCAATCGCGCCTGGGGTCTGGCGCTGCGCAAGCGTTTTTGCCGTACCTTCAACTTCGAGTTACAGGCCGCCGCCAGCGAGGACGCCATCGTGTTGTCGCTGTCCACCAGCCACAGCTTCGAGCTGGATGAAGTCTGGCGCTACCTCAACAGCAACAGCGCCGAGCACACCCTGATTCAGGCCGTGCTGGAGGCGCCGTTGTTCGGCGTGCGCTGGCGCTGGAATGCCGGCGTCGCACTGGCCCTGCCACGTTATAGCGGCGGCCGCAAAATCCCGCCGCAGATCCAGCGGATGAAAAGCGAAGACCTGATCGCCAGCGTGTTTCCCGATCAGATCGCCTGCCTGGAAAACCTCGCAGGGGAACGGGAAATTCCCGAGCATCCGCTGGTGGAACAAACCCTCGATGACTGCCTGCACGAGGCCATGGACAGCGAAGGTTGGCTCGCCTTGCTGCGACGCATGGAGAACGGCGAAATCCGCTTGATCAGCCGCGACCTGCCGGCCCCCTCGCCCCTGGCCGCAGAGATTCTGAGCGCGCGGCCCTACACCTTTCTCGATGACGCACCGTTGGAAGAGCGGCGCACCCAGGCTGTGCTCAACCGCCGTTGGAGCGACCCGCAATCGACCGATGACCTCGGTGCCCTGGATATCGAGGCGATTCAAGCGGTGCGCGACGAAGCCTGGCCGACGCCCACCGGTGCCGATGAAATGCACGAAGCGTTGATGAGCCTGACGTGCATTACTGATGCCGAGGCGCAAGCCAATGAGCAGTGGCTGACCTGGCTGCAGGCCCTGGCCGACACTGGTCGCGCCAGTCGCTTGCAGATCAATGCCGGGCAATCGTTGTGGCTGGCACTGGAACGTCTGACGCTGCTGCGCACGCTCTATCCCCAGGTTCTGTTGCAACCTGAGTTGCAGGCCCTGCCCGGCTTCGATGAGGCGTGGAATGGCGATGAGGCGCTGGTGGAAGTGATCCGCGCGAGACTCAGCGGGTTCGGGCCGCTGCCGCTAAGCGAGATCGCCGAACCGCTGGCGCTGCCGCCGGCCCGCATCACTCAGGCCCTGGCGCAACTGGAAGCTGAAGGATACGTGCTGCGCGGCCGCTTCAGCCCAGGCGCAACTCAGGATCAATGGTGCGAGCGGCATTTGCTGGCGCGCATTCATCGCTACACGGTCAGACGCCTGCGCCGGGAAATCGAGCCGGTAGCGTTGCAGGACTTCATGCGTTTTCTATTCGACTGGCAGCATGTTTCCAATTCGACCCAGGGCCAGGGCAGTGCCGTTTTGCCAGAAATCGTCAGCCAGTTCGAAGGCTATCCGGCGGCGGCCGCGGCCTGGGACAGCGATATTCTGCCGGCGCGCCTCAAGGGTTATAGCGCCAGTTGGCTGGATGACCTGTGCCGCAGCGGCAAACTGGTCTGGAGCCGTTTGACCGCGCACAGCAAACCGGCGAGTGCGGCGCTGCGCAGCACCCCGATCGTGTTGCTGCCGCGTAGCCAGGTGGCGCTCTGGAGTAGTTTGACCGAACAGACCGACAGCAGCGAGTTGTCACCAAAAGCCCAAAAGGTCCACCTGGCCTTGAGTCAACAGGGCGCATTGTTTTTCGACGAACTGCTGCATGAAGCCCATCTGCTGCGCAGCGAACTGGAAAGCGCATTGCAGGAGCTGGTGGGCGCCGGGCTGGTAAATGCCGACAGCTTCGCCGGGTTGCGCGCGCTGATTACCCCGGCGAGCAAACGCCAGGCCCGCAGCGGTCGTCGTGGACGCGGGGCGTTTATCGGCGGCATGGACGATGCCGGGCGTTGGGCCCTGTTGCGCCGAACGGCGCCGACTGCGGTGAGCGAAGTCACTCGTCCCGGGCAAACGCCAGCGGCAACCCTGGAGCATGTCGCAATGACCTTGCTGCGGCGTTATGGCGTGGTGTTCTGGCGTCTGCTGGAGCGCGAGGCCGATTGGCTGCCCAGCTGGCGCGAACTGCTGCGCACTTTCCATCGGCTGGAGGCCAGAGGCGAGATTCGCGGAGGACGTTTTGTCAGTGGTCTGGCGGGCGAGCAATTCGCGTTGCCAGAGGCGATTCCGTTATTGCGCGAAGTACGTCGGCGGCCCCATGACGGCAGCCTGATCGGAGTCTGCGGTGTCGATCCGCTGAACCTCGCTGGCACGCTGCTGCCGGGCAACAAGGTCCCGGCACTGGCCAGCAATCGACTGGTGTATCGCGACGGCCTGCCTGCTGCAGCGGAAATCGCCGGCAAGCAGTACTACTGGCTGGAACTGGATCAGCAGGCCAGCGCAGAGCTGCGCAACAAACTGATCCAGCATCGCACCTGAGAACCACATTGAACTTGAGAACAACATCAACCCTTGTGGGAGCCGGGCTTGCCCGCGAAGGAAGCGGCGAGGTCTGTATGAGACACCGCGTCATGTTCTTCGCGGGCAAGCCCGGCTCCCACAGGTTTTGCGCAGACCTGACTATTGCGCAATCGGCCGATCCGGCAGCAACAGCGTATGACTTTCCGCTAGCGGCCCCTCAACCTCAGGCTCATCCACCTGCCCGCCGCGCACAGGCAGCAAAACCTGCTGTGGATAAGTTTGCGCGAAATGCACCCAAGGGCTGTTATCCACAAGCTTTTTCAGCCGCTGATTGAATGCCCGGTTCACCACGTATTGCCCACCCGACACCGTGCGGAACTGCGCGGTCAGCACCACGCCGTTGAGGTCCATCTTGTCCACGCCGAACACTTCCAGCGGCCCTTGCAGGTTGTATTTGAGGAATGGATCTTCACTGATGGAACGCCCGGCCTCGTGGATCAGTTCAATGGCCTTGTCGACATCGGTATCGTAGTTGAACTGCACCGAGAAGAACGCATAGGCGAATTGCCGCGACTGGTTGGTGACCGCCTTGATCTGGCCGAACGGCACCGAATGCACGAAGCCCTTGCCATCACGCAGGCGCAGGGTGCGAATGGTCAGGCCCTCGACCGTGCCGGCGTGGCCGGAATCGAGCACCACCCAATCGCCAATCGACAGCGTGTCTTCAATGATGATGAACAGCCCGGTGATCACGTCCTGCACCAATTGCTGCGAACCGAACCCGATCGCCAGCCCGACCACCCCGGCACCGGCCAGCAGCGGCGCGACGTTGATCCCCAGGTTGGCCATAGTGGTGATCGCACAGATCACCACCAGAATGATTTTGATCGCGTTGCGCAGCAGCGGCAGGATGGTTTTCACCCGAGTGCTCGGCTGGCGCGCCGAGCGCTTGCTGACCGGTGGTTTCAAGGCCTCCTGAATCGCCGTATCAAGTACCACCCACAACAGCCAGGTCACCAGCAGGATCAGCCCGATGCTGCTCAACGAGTCACTGATGGCCCGGCCCATCGAATTGCGCTCAGCGAACTCGAACAACGACACGCCCCAGATCCGCCCCAACACTTCGATAAACGCGACGGCCAGGACAATCCTCAGCAGCGCATGCAACAGGCTGAGGAATCGTTCCCTATACGCGCTGATTCGCTGGAGAGTCAAGATAGTGCGAGGTTTGAACAGATGCTGGAGCAAGGTGCTCAAGAACACCATGGCGATCAGCAACACCGTGGTCATCAACGCACAGCGCAGCGCCTTCTGGCTGTCCTCACCGGCGCCGATCACGTTGATTGCCGAGACCAGCACCATCAGCAGGATCGGCCAGTACCAGAGCCCGGAAAAAATCCGTAACGACTCCTGCAACGCGGGCTGCTTCATGCGCTGGGACAGCGATCGATTGCGAATCAGATGAGCGACCGGGCGGCGCAGACGGATCACCAGCACACCGAAGATTATCGAAGCGAAAAACCCGGTGAACACCGCGACGCTGCTGGTGATATTGCCACCCAGCTGGCGGGCGATCTGCGGGCTGGTCAGGGCATCGCTCAGCGCGGCGAAAAAGCCGATCAGGAACAACGGCAGCGCCGAGTAGCCACGGATGATATGCACAGCCTGGCGCTTGTGTCCGACGTTGAACATCACGATCAGACACAATAACGCCGAGGTCGAGAAAATACCGCTGCTGGTGGCATAGGCAAAACACAAGGCCAGCGCCTTGCCGATCGAGGCTTGCAGAAAGTGGCTGACGAACAGCATCAATGGCAGGCAGATTACTGCCGGCAAGGTGTACGGCAGCAGGTAGCGGAGCAGCGCCCGGCTGCGCGCACGGGTACCCAGCCATCGATGCTGGTTGAGGCGCTTGACAAGCAGGCCGCCGAGCAGGCTGAGAAGCGCAAAAGCGCCGGCCCACACCCCGGACAACAGCAGAAAATCACCGATCAGGCTCCAGGTCGAACGCGACGAGGGCTGGTTGACCAGCCGGTCCACCTCACTCACGGCCCGATCGGCGCGCAAGCGCCAGGCGTCCACCAGGTCTTCATTGAGGTCGAGCTGGTCCTGGACTTCATCGATGCTTGAACTGATTGCCCCGAGCAATCCGCCCTCGACCAGCAGTTCCGGTTTTTCCGGTGGTGGGGCAACGGTCGGGGTCGTTGCCGCCTCCATTTCGCCGCTGCCGAAGATCAGCAGCGTTCCCAGCAGTAACGCGGTCCTGAGCTTGAACAAAATGCAGGGCTCCTTCAGCAGAGTGGGTAAAGAACTGATCGGGAAAAGCCCGGCAAGTTCGCCTTCGCGATGCCCTTGCCCGAAAAACCCCGACCATCTTGACCCTTTAAGCGCCTGTCAGCCCAGCCTTTATGCCCTCACATCAGAATTCGATCCGTACATCACCCTTTGGCACGCTGCAGCACGAAAGAATGAAACCTTCGGCCTCGTCTTCTTCGGTAATCCCGCCGTTGTGCTCCATCTCGACCTCCCCGCCGAGTTTCATCACCTTGCAGGTGCCGCAGATGCCCATGCCGCAGGCTTTGGGGATCAGCAGGCCAAGCTTGGCGGCAGCGGCGTGGACGGTTTCGCCCGGTGCGACGCGAATGCTTTTGCCGGAGGCGGTGAATTCCACCTGATGCAGGTCGGCGAGGTCGATTTCCGGGGCATCGGCCGCTTGTTCGGCTTGTTCCACGGCATCGGCCCGCGCTTCCGGCGGAGTCGCGCCGAAGGACTCTTCGTGATAGCGCGACATGTCGAAGCCCTGGGCTTCGAGCATGCGTTTGACCGCGTTCATGTACGGCGTCGGGCCGCAGCAGAAGACTTCGCGCTCAAGGAAGTCCGGCGCCATCAGTTCGAGCATCTTGTGGTTCAGGTAACCGCGATAACCGGCCCAAGGCTCGCCCAGCCCATGCTTCTCGCAGATCAGGTGCAGGCTGAAGTTGTCGATCCGCGACGCCATGTGCTCCAGTTCGCGGTGATAGATGATGTCTTTCGGTGAGCGGGCGCTGTGGATAAACACCATGTCGACATTGGCGTTGGTGTCGTAGAACCAGCGGGCCATGGACATTACCGGAGTGATACCGACGCCGCCGCTGAGGTAGAGCACTTTTGGCGCGGTGAAGTCCATGGCGTTGAACAGCCCGACCGGGCCGTGCACTGCCAGCTCCTGGCCTTCATGCAGGGTGTCGTGCAGCCAGTTCGAAACCTTGCCGCCCGGCACACGCTTGATGGTCACGGAAAAGCTATAAGGCACCGAAGGCGAGCTGGAAATGGTATAGGAGCGCATGATCGGCACTCCGTCGATTTCCAGCTCCAGGGTGACGAACTGCCCGGGTTTGAAGAAGAACAGGATTGGCTGATCGGCCATGAAACAGAAGGTGCGCACGTCCCAGGTTTCCTGGATGACTTTGACGCAACGGACGATGTGCCGACCATTGGCCCAGGTCTGGGTTGTTACCGGGTTCAGGAAGCTGTTGGACATGCGGGTCTCCACGGCCGACTGTCGGCCTCATGTTGGCGATTCTGCTCAAGGTGCGAACCGACCACTTACCTATCTGCGACATTCACATACTTATCGCGACCAGCCCCCAACCACCGGGGGTTGCGCGTCGGGAACAGATTGGGCCATGTCGCCCATGGATAAGGTTCGGGATGCGCGCGACCGCACACTCGCTTCAACAGATAGACGCTATTTTAATAGCCTTGCGTAGCACCATGATTGATCAGCCACTTTCGCCGGCCACACAGAATGGCCATGAGGACTTAAACGATGGACGTCACCGCAACCCTGAGCTTGGGCGATCCGCTGGAACCCGCACGCAAGGCCACCGCAGAGATGCTGCAAAGCCGCGAGCGGACTTTCTCTCTGCCGCAGCCGTTTTACTCTGATGAGCGGTTGTTCGATATCGATATGCAGGAAATCTTCCAGAAAGAGTGGTTGATCGCCGGCATGACCTGCGAGATCCCGACCAAGGGCAACTTCCTGACCCTGCAGATCGGCAAGAACCCGATCATCGTCATTCGTGGCGCCGAAGGCCAGGTGCATGCGTTTCACAACGTCTGCCGCCACCGCGGTTCACGGCTGTGCACCAGCGAAAAAGGCAAGGTCGCCAAGCTGGTTTGCCACTACCACCAGTGGACCTACGAGCTGGACGGGCGCCTGCTGTTCGCCGGCACCGAGATGGGCGCCGACTTCGACATGAAGCAGTACGGCCTCAAGCCGGTGAATGTGAAGACCGCGGGTGGTTACATCTTTATCAGCCTGGCGCAGAACCCGCCGGCCATTGATGACTTCCTGTCGACGCTGAACCATTACATGGAACCGTACGACATGGAGAACACCAAGGTGGCGATTCAGACCACCTTGTTCGAAAAAGCCAACTGGAAGCTGGTGCTGGAAAACAACCGCGAGTGCTACCACTGCAACGCCTCGCACCCGGAACTGCTGAAAACCCTGCTGGAATGGGACGACGTCACCGACCCCCGCGCCGACCAGGCATTCAAGGACCACGTAGCCGCCTCCGCGTCTGCCTGGGAAGCCGAGAAAATCCCTTACGCGCACGCCAGTTTCGGCCTGCGTAATCGCATCGTGCGCATGCCGCTGCTCAAGGGCGCCGTGTCGATGACCATTGATGGCAAGCAAGGCTGCAAAAAACTCATGGGCCGGATCCAGAACCCGGACCTGGGCTCGATGCGCATCCTGCACCTGCCGCACTCCTGGAACCACTGCATGGGCGATCACATCATCGTCTTCACCGTGTGGCCGATCAGTGCTCAGGAAACCATGGTCACCACCAAGTGGATCGTGCACAAGGATGCGGTCGAAGGCGTCGACTACGACGTCGAGCGCATGCGCCAGGTCTGGGATGCGACCAACGACCAGGACCGTCGTCTGGCTGAAGAGAATCAGCGCGGGATCAACTCCACGGCCTATCAGCCAGGTCCGTACTCCAAGACTTATGAGTTTGGCGTAGTGAACTTCGTGGACTGGTACAGCGAGCGTCTGCTGAATAACCTGGGCGCCGAAGCTCCGGCCTACCTCAAGGGCGTCGCGGCGCAGTAAAAGCTTCGCGGGCAAGCCCCCACAGGGCAAATGTCTGGCCACAATGTTGTGACCGACCGATATCCCTGTGGGAGCGAGCTTGCTCGCGAAAGCGTCCTGATAACCAACACCAGTCCATACCTGAAAACCCGATCAAATCGACACCCACCTCAATCCCCCTCTCCGACAATGTCTGCCTGGTTCGCTCCCATGGGCCTTATAACTGTATGAAATATGATCTATCGCTGCCGGACCTATACGCAGCAAGGGTCCTGGCGCTTCGCCAACAAGTTATCCACATAGCCACCCACAGTTAATGTGGGCAAGTCGAGATTCGCCCTCAATTTTATTCACATAAGCTCAAGAAAAACCGTGACTTATCCAGAAGCAGGGTTTTAAACAAGTATTGGCTGTTTTTTGATCATGTTGCGCAAAGCCACGCAGAACGTAGCCTGCAGAGGAAGGCAAACACCTTATCCACAGAAGCGCCAACAGACTTTGGGGGCAACTTTGGATAAAACCATTCTCTCTGTGGAAAACCGCTCTAACCCGCGAAATATCGAGCTTACAGCGCTGTTTCCAGTGTAAAAAGGCTTGATTGATCGTTTTACGATCAATTCTCTGAGCGCAGCTATTTACGTGGCCTACAGCCGATAGCGAACATCTTATCCACAGAACCGCCAACAGACTTTGGGGGCAAGTATTCACCGGGAGGGAGACTGGGGATTTCCTTATCCACAGAAAAAACTCGGAAACCCGGGAAGTTAAGTTGGTCGATTTTCGTACAGAGCCCTTAGAGGGTTGATTTGTATGATGCGTAGAGAAGCGCGAACAACTTATCCACAGAAGCGCTAACAGGGATTGTGGGTAAATCGCTTTAAGCCCAAGGCCTGAATATCCTCGAATTGCCGTCCAGATCTACATAGTGAACTGCCCCGTTTCTTATCTCTGTGCCTGTTGCTGTGGTTTTTTTTGTTTCGGTGCCTGCGGAATGCATCGACGATAGCCTTATCCGAGTCATCTCAAGATCGTCGATTCGTTGCCCAGGAAAAGAAGATCCGGACCTTTCGACAATCGATCTCCTAGGGGTAACCCCCGGAAAAAAAGAGGTAGGCTTCTTTTTAACGCCGAAAAGGTTCCTGAGGCCATTGCGCAAATGCGATCCACGGTCTGGCTTGATCAGCCAGTTTTTTATACCCACACCTGTTCTGGTGGCCACCGCGCCGATAGAAAAGGCCGTGCCAATAGCTGAAACAATTTTGCCTTCCTCTTTGGCTCCCGCCAACTGCATGACAGAACCCCCGATCGCCACTGGCGAGCCAACCAGACTGGTACGGGCAGCCCACAGAGCCAACCCCGCAGGGGGGGCCATGACCGCCGTCACTACGGTTGCGGCAATTATTCCTATATGCAACCCAATGGTCAGTACCGGTTGAAGCCATTCGGGGACTTGGCCCGACGGATCGGCGAAGTTGACCGGATTCCCCACACAATAGACATACGGATTCATTCCACCCTTCCCAAACGGACTCAACCGATCCGGGCTGTGAAAGCGCATCAGCACCGGGTTATACACGCGATGACCATTTCCCAGGTGATAGCAACCGGTGGGACGCTCTCTAAGCTGTCCGTTGAAGCCCAGGTGGCTACCCGCTGTACGCTGGCCGCTCTGCGAACCATAGGCGGTATAAACGAGACGGTTCGGGTCGCTGCGGTCCAGTTCGGCGAGGATGCTCTGCTGCAGATCAGTCGCCAGCAACAAGGTTCGCGAGAGCGCGACATTCGTCGCTGGAGAGCGGGGAGACCCCTGAGCTTGGCGGGGAGCGGGCATCAACGGCGTCCTTACACAGAACTGATTGACCCGCAGCGTGATGCGTTTTTCGCGGGCTGAACCTGTGGTCTCACCCGCTCACGACAAGCGGGCATCACCTGTTCAATACCCTAACAAACAGCCGTAAAAACCAACACTAGCAGTTCTGCTAGGATCGCCTCAGGACTGGAGAACCATCAATAACCTGTGGGAGCGGGCTTGCCCGCGAAAGCGTCCAGACAGTCACCACTTATCCAAGGCTGTATACCCGATCCATTCGACGTCCACCTTATCCCCCCTCCAATAAACTCCTCGATGATGTTTTCCACAGCAGCCGCACGTCGAGAACATACTTATAACTGTACGAAATATGATCTATGGCTGCCGAGCCTATACGCAGCGCAGGTCCTGGCGCTTCGCCAACAAGTTATCCACAGAGCCACCCACAGCTAATGTGGGCAAGTCGGAATTCCTCCACAATTTTCTTTACCAAAATCCAAGAAAATCCGTGACTTATCCAGAAGCCCGGTCTTCATCAAGGATTGGTTATTTTTTGAACGTATCGTGCAAAGCCACGCAGAACGTGGCCTTCAGCGGAAGGCAAACATCTTATCCACAGAAGCGCTAACAGGGATTGTGGGTAAAGTGCATGGGACGCCATACACAACCTTGAGTCCAGCAAACCAGAATGACTCGCAGGCCTATGGCCACTGCATCAGATAGGCTTCGCCCGTCACCCGGATCATTGGATGGGGCGTGACCTGGCATTTGTCGACTATGCGGAATCCATGCCGCTCATAAAAGCGACAGGCTCCGGTATTAGCCCCATAGTCGATCAAACTCAGACCGTCGAGCTCTAGATCGCTTGAGCGTTGTCGGGCATGCGCCAGGAATTGAGCACCAAGCCCCTGGTTGCGCCAGCCTTCATGCAGCGCCAGGCTCGAAATATAGAGTGTGTCGGGTATTTCCAGGTCCGCATAAGGTGCCAGGACCGGGTCGGTGACGGTTGCCGCTTGAGGATCGTGATGCATCACGTAGCTGTGCATCATTCCAACAACCTGCCCGTCTGCCTCGGCAATGAGGCAGTTCTGGTAGGAAAAATCCACATCATCCCGAGCATAGCGACTGGCGCCTACGTCCAGTAAGTCCTGCCCGGGTTGCGCGAGTTGGCTCCAGATGTAATCTGCAGCGCCTTCTGAGGAGATCTGGAACAAACGAGCAATCTCACGTGCATCGTTGCGCAGAGCCGCACGAAATTTAACTGCCATTACTCTAGCCCCCAAGCCATCATTCAACCCTGACGAACCACACCCTCTTCGATCAGTAACTTCAAGATCGCCTCAGCACCCTCTTGGGCACTCACCCCCTTAAGCACCTGCCCGCCGCCGCCACTGGCCTTGGCGGTCGCCGCTTTCATCCGATCCGCCCCGCTCTTGGCCTTGATCACCTTCAAGCGTTTTGGACGCGGCTTGGCCGGTTGCAGCGTAGCGACTGCGAGCAGCTCATCGTCGACGACTTCAACTTCATCGGCCTGCAACACCCCGCGTCGCGCCGGGCCATAGGCACTTTGCCGAGGTTTTGGCGCGGCGTTATCCACAGTCGCGAGAAACGGCAAACGGACTTTCAGGCGTCGACGCTGGCCCCGAGGCAGGGCTTGCAGGACCAGCGCCACACCACCGTCGATGGACTCGACCTGGGCCAGGCCCACCACCAGCGGCCAGCCCAGATTCTCGGCCAACAGGAATGGCAGCATGCCCGAACCTTCACCGGTTTCCGCCTGGCTGCCGGTGAGCACCACTTGAACTCCGGCACCGCGCAAATACTCGGTCAATGCCGGCAGCGCATCGGCGCCCAGTGCTTGTTCCAGCACATGCAACTGCTCCAGGCCCATGCCCAGATAGGCGCGCAGCGCCGGCTCGGCGATATCGCCGGCGTGCAGCACTTGCAGCTTGTCCCCCGCCAGTTGCAGGCCCAGCTCAACCGCCCGGGCATCCTGTTCGGCACGCCGAGGCCGCCCTGAGGTCGGGTGGGCGCCGATGGACACCAGACTGATCACATTGGTACTCATAAGCTAAGTCCTTCCCTTAAGCCGCATCGCGCTTGGCTTCGTTGCGGTAAGCCTCTACCGCGGCGATCAAGGCTTGAAGAATCTCTGCACTCTCGCCGATCACCGACAGGTCGGCGCGTTTGATCATGTCGCAACCCGGATCGAGGTTGATCGCCACCACCTTGTCGCAGGCACCGATGCCTTGCAGGTGCTGGATCGCCCCGGAGATCCCCACGGCGACATAGACCCGTGCCGTGACCCAGGTGCCGCTGGCCCCGACCTGACGGTCGCGGGCCATGAAACCGTCGTCCACCGCCACCCGCGAAGCGCCTTCGGTAGCACCGAGGGCCATTGCGGTCTTGTGGAACAGCGGCCAGTCCTTAACCCCATTGCCGCCGGAGAAAATGAATTCGGCTTCGGCCATCGGAATCGCCGCCGGATCGACTGCCACCGCTCCGAGGTCTTCGATGCGCGACAAACTGCGCGCAGCCGCTGTGGATAACTCCACCGGCAAGGCTTCGTGACGGGTTTCGCTGACCGGCTCGGCGCACTCGGCAGCCGCCAGAATCAAGCGTGCCACTGGCCGTGCCAAGTCCTGCAGGCCGGCACCGGCGCGACCGATACATTCCTCGCCCTTGACCTGCCAGACCCGCGTCGCCGGGCGCTCGCCCAGGGCAGCAGCAAAGCGCCGGCCCAATTCGCCACCACCGCTGCGGCTGTCCGGCAGCAGCCAGTGCCGTGGACTGAACTGGTTATCCACAGACCGCAGCCCCTGGACCCGCTGTTCCGGTGCATAACCACTGAACTCATCGCCTTCAAGCACCAGCAAGCGGTCGACACCCGCCGTGGCGAAAGCGTTTTCCTTGTGTTCGCCGAAGACCACGGCCAGTACCGCACCATCGTTGCCGGCCAATTGATGGGCCAGGCCCAGCAAGTCGCGGTCGTGGCTGCTCAAGCGGCCACCGACCATGTCCGGAACGACGCTGATGTAGAACGCCGGCTGCGCCACCTGATGCAGCGGTAGTTGAACTTCAACCGTGGCCGATCGCTTGGCCGCGCCACCCTGCTGGGCACCGCTGCGGTCGATCCGTTTGATCCCGTTGGGACCGATGAAACCGATACCGTGGGGATTCTTGCGAATGATGCCGTTCGGCCCCATCCAGCTGTGTTGCACCGGCTGCATGGCCGCGTGCAGCGGGTGCAGGCGGTTGCGGGCGATCCATTCAGCGTGAGGGTCGCGGCGGATAATGTCGCTCATCAATGCACCTCCGCAGGTTCACGTTTGGCCGGTGCCGAGGGCTTTCCCGGCGTTGCGTCTTCGAGCAACGCATCGGCTACCAGTTCGGCAATGTCCTTGATCAGCGGCCGTGGCTCGACCACGCCCTCCAGCATCGCGGTGCACTGTGGGCAACCCACGGCCACCAGCTCGGCCCCGGTTTCGCGGATGTCTTCCATGCGCATGTCGGGGATCCGTTGCTTGCCGGGAATGTCAGTGATCGGCGCACCGCCGCCACCGCCGCAGCAGCGCGAGCGGAATCCGGAGCGTTGCATCTCCTTGATCTCGATCCCCAGCGCCCGCAGTACTTCACGGGGTGCCTCGTATTCGCCGTTGTAGCGGCCGAGGTAGCAAGGATCGTGATAAGTCACGCTGCTGCCTTTGTGCTGGCCGAGGTTGAGCGCGCCGGCACCGATGATTTCTGCCATGTAGGTGCTGTGGTGCTGCACCACATAGTTGCCGTCAAAGGCGCCGTATTCGTTTTTCAGCACATGGAAACTGTGGGGGTCGCAGGTGACGATGCGCTTGAAGCTGTACTTGGCCAGGGTCTGGATATTGCGTTTGGCCAGAGTCTGGAAAGTCGCTTCATCACCCAGGCGCCGGGCCACGTCGCCGCTGTCGCGCTCTTCGAGACCCAGCACGGCGAAGTCGACCTTGGCCGCTTTCAACACTTTGACGAAGGCGCGCAGGGTGCGCTGGTTGCGCATGTCGAACGCACCATCGCCGACCCAGAACAGCACGTCGGTGGTTTTCTTCTCGCTGAGCAGGCTGAGGTTCAAGTCCGCCGCCCAGTTCATCCGCCCGCCCGGGGCGAAACCGCCTGGGTTGTCGGTGGCAATCAGGTTTTCCAGGACTTCGGCACCCTTGTTCGGGGTCGCGCCTTTTTCCAGGGTCAGGTGACGACGCATATCAACGATGGCGTCGACGTGCTCGATCATCATTGGGCACTCCTCGACGCAGGCGCGGCAGGTGGTGCAAGACCACAGGGTTTCTGCGTCCACCAGGCCGTTGACGATCGGTTGATGGGGATTGCCGCCGTGTTCGCCGATTGGTTTGCCCCTACCGTCAAGGGATGGATAGGGGCTGCCAGCGAATTTGGCGTCGGTACCGCCAGCCAGGCCGACCACCATATCTTGAATCAGTTTTTTCGGGTTCAACGGCTGGCCGGCGGCAAAGGCTGGGCAAGCCGCTTCGCACTTACCGCACTGCACGCAGGCGTCGAAGCCCAGCAGTTGGTTCCAGGTGAAATCCTTGGGTTTCTCTACGCCCAGCGGTGCGTTTGCATCGTTCAGGTCCAGCGGCTTCAAACCGGTGGAACGACCACCGCCAAAGCGCTCGGCGCGGCGGTGCCAGGCCAGGTGCAAAGCACCGGCGAAGGCGTGCTTCATTGGCCCGCCCCAGGTCATGCCGAAAAACATTTCTGACACGCCCCACAGCACACCCAGACCCAGCACGGCGGCGAGCAGCCAGCCACCGAAGTCCGCAGGGAGAATCCCGGCCACCGGCAAGGTCACCAGGAAGAAGCTGACGGAAAACGCCATCAGGCTTTTCGGCAGACGCATCCACGGGCCTTTCGACAGCCGCGCCGGCGGGTTGCGCCGACGCAGGGCAACGAAGACCGCGCCGACGAACATCAGTACCGAGGCGAACAGCAAGGCATAACCGAGGATGCGGTTGTGCAGGCCGAAACCGTGCACCAAAATTGCCAGCAGCGCAGCCAGCACAAAGCCGCCAGCCGTGGCGACGTGGGTATTGGCGATATATTTGTCTCGCGCCACGACATGGTGCAGATCGACCATGTAGCGTTTGGGCATGGCGAACAGGCCGCCAATCAGGTCGACCTTGGAAGCCCGGCCCTGACGCCACATAGCCACCCGCCGCAACGCGCCGAGGACAGCCAGGCCCAGGGCAGCGAACAGCAGGATTGGAAGAAGGGTGTTTAACATGGTGAAGCTCCCACCAGTACATCTTGGAAAAACACGGTCGGCGTAGGAGCTGCCGCAGGCTGCGATCTTTTAATCTTCATGAGGCGCAATACATCAAGGTCAAAAGATCGCAGCCTTCGGCAGCTCCTACACAGGGGTTCGCCAGGCTTAGAAATCCTTGCACAACCGCAGTGCGTCGTAGATCGCCGCGTGGGTGTTGCGCTGGGCCACGCAGTCACCGATGCGGAACAGCAAGTAGCCGTCACCTGCCTGGCTCAGCGAAGGCTGCGGTTTGATCGCGAACAGGGCTTCGATGTCCATCTGGCCCTTGTTGCGCGAACCTTCCTTCAGTGCGTAGTAGATTTCTTCGTCAGGACGCACGCCGTTCTCCACCACCACCTGGTCGACCACCCGCTCCTCTTTGGCGCCGGTGTATTCGTTTTCCAGCACCGCAATCAACTTGTCGCCTTCGCGGTAGACCTTTTCCAGCATCATGTCGCCGGTCATGATCACTTCTTTGGGGTACATGCTGCGGTAGTAGGTCGGGAACGACGTACCGCCGACAGCCACGCCTGGCTTGATGTCGTCGGTGACGATCTCGACCTGGCTGCCTTTGTCGGCCAGGAAGTCGGCGACCGACATTCCGGTGAATTCACAAATGGTGTCGTAGACCAGCACGTTCTTGCCCGGCGCGACTTTGCCGTCGAGCACGTCCCAACTGCTGACCACCAGGCCTTCAGCGGCGCCCCAATGTTCGTTCTGCTCCAGAAATGGATGACCGCCATTGGCGAGCACCACCACATCCGGACGCAGGTCGAGAATGGTCGCGGGATCGGCCGCGGTGCCCAGGCGCACGTCGACTTTCAGACGAGCCAGCTCCAGCTGGAACCAGCGGGTAATACCGGCGATCTGGTCCCGTTGCGGGGCTTTCGATGCGGTGGTGATTTGCCCGCCAAGGGTATCTTTCTTCTCGAACAGGGTCACGTCGTGGCCACGCTCTGCAGATACCCGTGCGGCTTCAAGGCCGGCAGGACCGGCACCGACCACGACCACCTTGCGTTTCACACCCGTCGATTTCTCGATGATGTGCGGTACGCCCATGTATTCACGGGAGGTTGCGGCGTTCTGGATGCACAGTACGTCCAGGCCCTGGTACTGACGGTCGATGCAATAGTTGGCACCCACGCATTGCTTGATCTGGTCGACCTGGCCCATCTTGATCTTGGCGATCAGGTGCGGGTCGGCGATGTGGGCGCGGGTCATGCCGACCATGTCGACGTAGCCACCTTCCAGAATCCGTGTGGCCTGGTTCGGGTCCTTGATGTTCTGCGCGTGCAGTACCGGGGCCTTGACCACTTCTTTGATACCGGCGGCCAAATGCAGGAATGGCTCCGGTGGATAACTCATGTTCGGGATAACGTTGGCCAGGGTGTTGTGGGTGTCGCAACCCGAGCCTACGACGCCGATGAAGTCGATCATGCCGGTGTCGTCGTAGTACTTGGCGATCTGCTTCATGTCCTCGTGGGACAAGCCGTCCGGGTGGAATTCGTCACCGCACAGACGGATGCCGACGCAGAAATCCGGGCCGACTTCGGCCCGCACAGCCTTGATCACTTCCAGGCCGAAACGCATGCGGTTCTCGAAGCTGCCGCCCCATTCGTCGGTACGCTTGTTGACGCGAGGGCTCCAGAACTGGTCGATCATGTGCTGGTGCACCGCCGACAATTCAACGCCGTCCAGGCCACCAGCCTTGGCCCGCCCGGCAGCGCTGGCGTAGTTGCCGATCACCCGCCAGATTTCTTCCGGCTCGATGGTTTTGCAGGTCGCACGGTGCACCGGCTCACGGATGCCCGACGGCGACAGCAGGGTTGGCCAGTGCTCGCCATCCCAGCGCGAACGACGGCCCATGTGGGTAATCTGAATCATGATCTTGGCGCCATGCTTGTGCATGGCGTCGGCCAGATTCTGGAAGTGCGGAATGATCCGGTCGTCGGCCAGGTTGACCGATTTCCACCAGCCTTGCGGGCTGTCGATGGCCACACTGGAAGAACCGCCGCAAATCGCCAGGCCGATCCCGCCCTTGGCTTTCTCTTCGTAGTACTTCACATACCGATCGGTGGTCATCCCGCCGTCGGTGGCGTAGACCTCGGCGTGCGCGGTGCTGAGCACGCGGTTGCGGATGGTCAGTTTGCCGATCTGGATCGGCTGGAACATTGCTTCGAAAGCCATGGCGGGTTCCTCGACTTACAACGGCTTGACGGTGAACAAGCCGTCGTCGTGGCCTTCTTCAGAGCCACCGTAAACCTGTTCTGCTACGGTACGGATCGAGCTGCCGCGGGCCTGGAGAATCTGGTCCATGGCGCCGGCGAACCAGCCAGTGAACATGTAGTCGACCTTGCGCCCGACCTTGCCGTAGACGTAGACGAACGCCGAATGCTCGAGCTTGACGCTGGCGGTGCCTTTTTCCAGGTCAATGTCCTGGATTTTGAACAGGCCCCAGCCGCGTTGCGACAGGCGTTTCATGTAATGCTCGAATACCGCGACGCCTTCCAGGCCGTGGCACTCGGCTTCTTTCTCGCACCAGTGCCAGGCGGATTTGTAGCCGGCCTTGTAGAGAATTTCCGCGTAGGCGTCGGCGCCCAGTACTTCTTCGATGCCCATGTGGTTGTTGACGAAGAAATGACGTGGCACATACAGCATCGGCAGGGCGTCAGAGGTCCAGACACCGGTCTCACTGTCGACTTCGATTGGCAATTGCGGGGCGATCTTGGCCATGGAAACTTAACTCCAGAAAATTCGTTTTGTTGCCCCCTGCGCGGACGGCAGGGGGAAATGGATTAGGTGGAGGGCTTATTCGCCCCAGACATCCTTGAGGACGCTCACCCAGTTTTCGCCCATGATCTTGCGCACCACGCGCTCAGGGTGACCGCGCTTGAGCAGGGTCTCGGTGAGATTCGGGAACTCGCCCACGGTGCGGATGCCCAGCGGGTTGATGATCTTGCCGAAACTGGTCAGACGGCGGGCGTAGCCCTTGTCGTGGGTCAGGTATTCGAAGAAGTCCTGGCCATGGCCCTGGGTGAAGTCGGTACCGATACCGATCGCGTCTTCGCCGACAATGTTCATGGTGTATTCGATGGCTTCGGCGTAGTCGTCGATGGTCGAATCGATGCCCTTGGCCAGGAACGGCGCGAACATGGTCACGCCGACGAAACCGCCGTGATCGGCGATGAACTTCAGCTCTTCGTCGGACTTGTTGCGTGGGTGCTCTTTAAGGCCTGACGGCAGGCAGTGGGAGTAGCAGACCCGTTTCTTGGACTCGAGGATGACTTCCTCGGAGGTCTTGGAACCGACATGGGACAGGTCGCACATGACCCCGACGCGGTTCATTTCGGCAACGATCTCGCGACCGAAACCCGACAGGCCGCCATCACGTTCGTAACAGCCAGTGCCCACCAGGTTCTGGGTGTTGTAGCACATCTGCACGATACCGACGCCCAGCTGCTTGAAGATCTCGACGTAGCCAATCTGGTCTTCGAAGGCGTGGGCATTCTGGAAGCCGAAGAGGATGCCGGTCTTGCCCTGCTCCTTGGCCTTGCGGATATCGGCGGTGGTGCGCACCGGAATCACCAGGTCGCTGTTCTCGCGAATCAACTTCTGGCTGGCGGCGATGTTGTTGACGGTGGCCTGGAAGCCCTCCCACACCGACACGGTGCAGTTGGCTGCGGTCAGACCGCCTTTGCGCATGTCTTCAAACAGCTCACGGTTCCACTTGGCAATGATCAGCCCGTCGATAACGATGCTGTCGGCGTGCAATTCGGCTGGGCTCATCAGGCTGTCCCCTATTAGCGATTCATGCGCCGAATCGTCTGCCGGCGCTTTGGGGTCAGCATATGCCTGAGGGCTGGGGCAGCCGGGTGCAAAAACGACAGGGGAATTGCCGAAAGCGTCAATCCGCGACAAAGGGTATCAAGACACGACCAAAGCTCATCTGTTCTTTGCCTTGCGCTTGGGCCAGAATTCGCCGCATTAACGGATTTGGGGCGACGCAATGAAATCGATCTTCCTGGCTTTGGCACTGATAGCGACTGGCGTACAGGCGGCTGAAGAAGCCGAGATCACGCCGTGCGATGACGTGGAACATGACCAACAGACTCTGGAATGCGCGACTTTCAACAAAACTACGGCCGAACAATTGCTCAACGACAACGTCCAGGCCCTGTTCGAGCGGCTGGGTACCCTGTACGGCAACGACAAGGCCCAGCTCAACGACATCACCGGCAAAGTCAAAAGTGCCCAGCTACTGTGGCAAAAACAACGCGATGCCGACTGTGCAGTGGAGTCATTTCCCGCCAAACCCGGCAGCAAGGCCTACACCATTGCGCAAAATGATTGCGTGGCACGGATGAGTGACGAACGGTCGGAGTTTCTGGAGTCTATCGCGCAGGAGTAGAACGCTAGAGTGCTGTCCAGACAGCCTCAAGCACTGTCAGCAATTTCTGACTCTGCTCGCTATCGACGCCTAACTCGGCGCAACAGATGCTCCAGTCAGAAAAAGCATCCAGTGTCTGCTCGATGTAAAGCTCGGGCTCAAGGAAGCTGAACGGTTTGCACACTTCATTGAGTGCCTTGCGCGTGGGTTTGCCTACTCCGGCGAATGCCGTGGTGTGTTCGTTGCCCCGCCCGCCAGTGCTGGAAAATGTCAGGTCATAAGCCGGGGCCATTTTCCAGCCGTCCTGACCACCAAAGAACGAAAAGTTTTTCGCGTGATCATCGCGGTTGTGGGCCAAGGCGTTGAACACCATCAATCTGGCCATTTTCTCGACTTGCGCCGCATCACGGGTCATCGCCAGGGTTGCGCGCAACAACTCGCTGTAATCAAGGCTTGGGGCACGAAAGTCTGCGTACAGAATTGCCGCCGCGCTGAGCATATGGCGCTTGGAACCGGATTCACGGTCAAAACGTTTCGTGGCGAAGAATTGCTCGACACCCTTGGTAGTTTCAACCTGAAACAGCTTCGATTCGGAGATCTCGACCCCCGCTTTACGCGCCATCAGGGCATAAGCCTGCTCGATGGCGCCACTATCGCGGTGTTCGTCTTCGCTGCGGAATTTGATCAACCAATGCTTGTAGCCTTCGGGCATCTCACCGAATGACGAGACCGCGCGACGCGTGTCCGCAGACAGCCCGATAACGGCTTTTGGCCGCGCCCCACCGGGCGAACCGCCGGCAAGGCGCAAGGACGTTATGACCTCGCCAGCACTCCCTGAAAGGATTGTCTGCGATGCCGCATAGAGAGCCGCAAGATCGAGCTCTTGCTCGGTCTCGACGGTTTCGAACATTGGCACATATTCCAGCGCGCCCATGCTCCGATTACCCATATATGCCAAGCGGTCCAGTGGGCCTATCCCGTGACGCTCGACACCTAACTCGCTTCGAAAGAACCGGTCCATGAGCAACAAGCCCCAACCGTCCGGCAGCGAATCGCTGAATGCCCCATGCAGGCCGTCGAACAGCAGCGGGTCAGCCGCTCGCTGGGGATTGACCGAGAAGTCCATATGAAATGGAGCGAGATTAAAACCGTTTGCCAACCAGCCTGGGTCATAGGAGAAAAACAGGCCTTGGCGAGGGATTGCCAGCAGTTCACCCACTCTTGAACCCTGGAGCATGACGCTCAGCGCAGTTACTGATTTCATAGTCGCCCCCGTGACCTGTCGTAGTTTTTAAGCTCCTGAAGACTCAGCGACTGCGGTGCTCCAAACAAGTTGGCCAAGGGCTCCTCCGCTCCCAGACAAATAGCGATCAACAACAATCCGTCCAGGGAAATTTTGCCGGTGGTTTCAAAGCGCTTGATGTTCGATTCGGGAACGCCTGATTTCAACGCGAGCATTCGACGTGAAAAATTTTTGCTCAGCCTCAGCCTTTTGGCATTTTCGGCGATCTGCGACGCGATCTCGCCGGGCGAGTAAAGGACGTGGGTCAGGGCCATGATTCAACCTCTGGGTGAATGCGGACAAGTGTAGCGTCGGGAACGATAAACACAATTAATGGACAACATATTATCCAAAAGCTACTAAATAAACCACCAAGAGGTAATATAATGTCTTTTATAAAAAATTATCAATGCCTTCGAAATCCAACCAAACCTGGACTTTCCCCCTGAACAATTCATAACCCATCGGTTCGTTGCTTTGACCCCGGGCATCAGGTGCGCGACCATCGCCCGCATCTCAACATTTCCCAAGGCGGATCCATGAAAATCTGCGGCATCGAAATCAAAGGCAGCGAAGCGATCATCGCCGTCGCCTCCCTCGACAATCAGGTCCTGACCCACGTCGCTCTGGC
This sequence comes from Pseudomonas fluorescens, assembly GCF_902497875.1. Taxonomy (GTDB): domain Bacteria; phylum Pseudomonadota; class Gammaproteobacteria; order Pseudomonadales; family Pseudomonadaceae; genus Aquipseudomonas; species Aquipseudomonas fluorescens_BR. The sequence continues at coordinate 19,718 of NZ_CABVHY010000044.1, read as the reverse complement.
CACCAAGAAAATCGCCCTCGACGACGATGACGAAACCGCCAACGTCAAAATCTTTGCCGCTGAGGTAGGGTCTTTTGTTCGCGAAAACAGCATCGACCGGATCGCCATCAAGAAACGCAGCAAAAAAGGTGAATTCGCCGGCGGCCCGACCACGTTCAAGATCGAAGGGATTTTCCAGTTGCTGGAAAACTGCGACGTCACCCTGCTCTCCCCGCAAACCATCAATGCGCAGAACAAGAAATTCGACTTCGAGTTGCCCGCGACGCTGAACAAGTATCAGCATGAGGCGTTTAAAGCGGCGTGTTCGGCGCTGATGAAGCAATAGGTGAGCCGCTTTCGAGTGGATTTATACCCAATTATTGTCCCGACTATAATTTATAGTCGCGGCAATAATTGACTATAAATGGCTGCATATTCGCCTCTTTCTCCGACGTCACTTGGCCGCAGAAACACCCTCGCGAACCTCACTCAACCTTCGTCGGTCCTCCCGTGGACACCGCGCAAACCTCGCCCGATAACTCCTGGTGAAATACGACGGCGATTCAAAGCCGCAGGCAATGCTTACCTCCAGCACGCTCATGTCAGTCTGGCGCAGCAGTTGCCGGGCCTTCTCCAGGCGCAAGCCCAGGTAGAAGTTGCTCGGAGTATCGTTGAGGTGCAGGCGAAACAGTCGCTCCAGCTGTCGGCGGGTTACCTTGATCGAGTCCGCCAGTTCCAGAGTGCTCAAAGGCGGCTCGCTGTGCTGTTCCATTTCGCCAATGACATGCACCAGTTTCTTGTTGCTGATGCCGTAACGGGTAGCGATTTGCATGCGCTGGTGGTCTTTGCGCGGTCGGATACGGCCGAGTACGAACTGTTCCGACACCTGGATCGCCAATTCCGGGCCGTGGGCCTGGCCAATCAGGTCGAGCATCAGGTCGATGGACGCGGTGCCGCCGGCGGAGGTGATGCGGCGGCGGTCGATTTCGAAGAGTTCCTGGGTGACTTCCAGCTGTGGATAAGATTCCTTGAAGGCATCGATGGCTTCCCAGTGCAGGGTGACCCGATGGCCTTCAAGCAGCCCGGCCTCGGCCAACAGCACACTGCCGGTGTCGATCCCGCCGAGAGTCACGCCTTCATGGTCGAGGCGGCGTAGCCAGTGCTCCAGCGCGGGCGTAGCAAATTTCAGCGGTTCGAAACCGGCCACCACCAGTAAGGTCGCCCCCTTTTTCAACGGCTCCAGCGCCGCATCGGCGTTGACCGACATGCCATTGCTGGCCAGCACCGCCCCGCCATCGGCGCTCAGCACATGCCAGCGGTACAGCTCGCCACGAAAACGGTTGGCCACGCGCAGCGGCTCGATGGCCGAGATAAAGCCGATGGCCGAGAAACCCGGCATCAACAAGAAGTAGAAATCCTGGGACATGGAGCGCACTCGGTTGGCGGGTAGCGTGTGGACGTTGATACGCCAGTTGCACGCGGCATTCAAGAGCGCAGGTCGCTACAGTGCAAGAGCTGGTCGCCGCAGTGCTCTTTCACGGGCCTTGAGCTGCGTAACTTGGCATCACCGGCGCACGAAGACGCCGGAACCCACAATAACGATCTGCCGAGGACCCTCCCCATGAAACGACTGATCAGCAGCTGTGTTCTTGCACTCAGCGGTACCGCTTTCTTGAGTTCCGGCGCCATGGCGGCCGACGCCGCCGCGTGCCAGAACGTGCGCATGGGTGTGGTGAACTGGACCGACGTAATCGCCACCAGTGCCATGACCCAAGTCCTGCTCGACGGCCTCGGCTACAAGACCAAACAAACCAGCGCCTCCCAGCAAATCATCTTCGCCGGCATCCGCGACCAGCGCCTGGACATGTTCCTTGGCTACTGGAACCCGCTGATGACCCAGACCATCACCCCGTTCGTCGATGGCAAGCAAGTCAAAGTCCTGGCCGAGCCAAGCCTCAAAGATGCCCGCGCCACCCTGGCGGTACCGACTTACCTCGCCGACAAGGGCCTGAAAACCTTTGCCGACATCGCCAAATTCGAGAAAGAACTGGGCGGCAAGATCTACGGCATCGAACCCGGCTCAGGCGCCAACACCCAGATCAAAGCGATGATCGCCAAGAACCAGTTCGGCCTCGGCAAATTCCAGTTGGTCGAATCCAGCGAAGCCGGGATGTTGTCGGCGGTGACCCGTGCGGTGAAACGCAACGAAGCCATCGTGTTCTTCGGCTGGGCGCCGCATCCGATGAACGTCAACCAGAAGATGACCTACCTCACTGGCAGCCAGGACGCCCTCGGCCCGAATGAAGGCATGGCCACGGTCTGGACCGTCACCGCGCCGAACTACGCCGAGCAATGCCCGAACGTCAGCCGCCTGCTGAGCAACCTGACCTTCACCGCTGAAGACGAGAGCCGGATGATGCAACCGCTGCTCGATCACAAAGACGCATTCGAATCAGCCAAACAATGGCTCAAGGATCACCCGCAAGACCAGCAGCGCTGGCTTGAAGGCGTGACCACTTTCGACGGCAAGCCGGCTGCTGAAAACCTCAAGCTGACCGGCAAATAACCCGAATCAAATCAATCTGCGCAGCGCCAAATGGCTGCGCAGTGACTCACAACGCCTGAAGGAAACCGCCTCATGAACCACGACGTCATCATCACCTGCGCACTCACCGGTGCTGGCGACACGACCGGCAGAAGCCCACACGTGCCAGTCACCCCGAAACAAATCGCCGCGGCCGCAGTGGAAGCCGCCAAAGCCGGCGCCACGGTAGTCCACTGTCACGTTCGCGACCCCGAGACCGGCAAGTTCAGCCGTGATGTGGCGCTGTATCGCGAAGTGATGGAGCGCATTCGTGAAGCCGACGTCGACATCATCGTCAACCTTACCGCGGGCATGGGCGGCGATCTGGAAATCGGTGCCGGTGAAAACCCGATGGAATTCGGCCCTAACACCGACCTGGTGGGCCCGCTGACCCGTCTGGCCCACGTTGAAGCACTGCTGCCGGAAATCTGCACGCTGGACTGCGGCACCCTGAATTTCGGCGACGGCGACACCATTTACGTCTCCACTCCGGCGCAACTGCGTGCTGGCGCCAAACGCATTCAAGAACTGGGCGTTAAGGCCGAGCTGGAAATCTTCGACACCGGTCACCTGTGGTTCGCCAAACAGATGATCAAGGAAGGCTTGCTGGACGATCCGCTGTTCCAGCTGTGCCTGGGTATCCCTTGGGGCGCGCCGGCCGACACCACCACCATGAAAGCCATGGTCGACAACCTGCCGGCCAATGCGGTCTGGGCCGGGTTCGGCATTGGTCGCATGCAAATGCCGATGGCGGCTCAAGCGGTACTGCTCGGTGGCAACGTGCGAGTCGGGCTGGAAGACAACCTCTGGCTGGACAAAGGCGTGCTGGCGACCAATGGCCAACTGGTTGAACGCGCTTCGGAAATCCTCAGCCGCCTGGGCGCCCGCGTGCTGACCCCGGCCGAGGGCCGGGCAAAGATGGGCCTGACCAAACGCGGTTAAACCCAGACACACCGCTCCCCCTGTGAGAGAGCGAGCTTATGTGGCGAGGGGGCTTGCCCCCGTTGGGTCGCGAAGCGGCCCCAAAACCTGCAGCCGTGGTGTGTCAGCCACACCGCATGCAATGTTTTACGACTGCTTCGCAGCCGAACGGGGGCAAGCCCCCTCGCCACACAAGCCCGCTCCCACAAGGGATCACCGAATTTCTTCAGGAAGTCACCATGAGCTTTATCACCGAAATCAAAACCTTCGCCGCGCTGGGCAGCGGTGTCATTGGCAGCGGCTGGGTGTCCCGCGCCCTCGCCCACGGCCTGGACGTCGTGGCCTGGGACCCGGCGCCCGGCGCCGAAGCAGCCTTGCGCAAGCGTGTCGCCAATGCCTGGGGCGCGCTTGAGAAACAAGGGCTTGCACCGGGCGCTTCGCAAGACCGCCTGCGCTTTGTTGCGACCATTGAAGAGTGTGTGAAGGACGCCGATTTCATTCAGGAAAGCGCCCCGGAACGCCTGGAACTGAAACTCGAACTGCACGGCAAAATCAGCGCCGCGGCCAAGCCCGACGCACTGATCGGCTCCAGCACTTCAGGCCTGCTGCCCAGCGAGTTCTACGAAGGTTCGACCCATCCGGAACGCTGCGTGGTCGGTCATCCGTTCAACCCGGTATACCTGTTGCCGCTGGTGGAAGTGGTCGGTGGCAAAAACACCGCGCCAGAAGCGGTGCAAGCGGCGATGAAAGTCTACGAATCCCTGGGGATGCGCCCGCTGCATGTGCGCAAGGAAGTCCCGGGGTTCATTGCCGACCGCCTGCTCGAAGCCTTGTGGCGTGAGGCGCTGCACCTGGTCAACGACGGCGTGGCGACTACCGGCGAAATCGACGACGCGATTCGTTTCGGCGCGGGTCTGCGCTGGTCGTTCATGGGCACATTCCTGACTTATACCCTGGCCGGTGGCGACGCTGGCATGCGGCACTTCATGGCCCAGTTCGGCCCGGCGCTGAAACTACCCTGGACCTATCTACCGGCACCGGAGTTGACCGACAAACTGATCGACGACGTGGTCGACGGCACCAGCGATCAACTCGGAACACACAGCATTTCGGCGCTGGAGCGCTATCGTGATGATTGCCTGCTGGCGGTGCTCGAGGCGGTGAAAACCACCAAAGAGAAACATGGGATGGCCTTCAGCGAATAACCCCCAGGCTGATGGGCCAGCAGGTCTGGCCCCTTCGCGAGCAATCTTCCACAGGGATCTGTTGGGTGACACAAATAGCAATCACACCCCAAATCAACTGTGGGAGCGAGCTTGCTCGCGATAGCGGCAGTCCAGCCACCACCAACATTCGGACTCCACACCATGCCAACCCTCACCACCTACAAAACCACCATCATCCCCGACTGGGTCGACTACAACGGCCACCTGCGCGATGCGTTTTACCTATTGATCTTCAGCTACGCCACCGACGCGTTGATGGATCAATTGGGCATGGACAGCAACAACCGCGAAGCCAGCGGCAACTCGCTGTTCACCCTCGAACTGCACCTCAATTACCTGCACGAAGTGAAACTCGGTACCGAGGTAGAAGTACAGACCCAGATCATCGGTCACGACCGTAAACGTCTGCACCTCTATCACAGCCTGCACCTGGTCGGCGAAGAACAGGAGCTGGCAGGAAACGAGCAAATGCTGTTGCACGTCGATATCGCCGGTCCACGCTCCGCGCCTTTCAGCGAGGCGGTGCTGGACAAATTACGGGCCATTACTGCGTTGCAGGTCGATCTGCCAAGACCGGCCTACATTGGCCGGGTAATTGGCCTGCCAGCGGAAAAATAACACGCCAAAAACAAGGAGACCGCATGAACACCGCCGCCGCTTTTGCCGACTTCCGCAGCTATCCGCTGATCAGTGCCCTGACCGCCGCGCAGACCCTGGCGGACCGTGTTCAGGTGCAGTGGGCCGATGGCCGATCGAGCCCGTTTCACCATCAGTGGCTACGGGACAACTGCCCGTGTCCGATCTGCGTCTATAGCGTGACCCGTGAGCAGGTGCTGGAAATCGCCGACGTCGCCGAAGACCTGGCGCCCCTCCTGACCCATATCGATGACGACGGTTGCCTGTGCATCGAGTGGCAGGACGGCCACAGCAGCCGCTTCGATCCCGGTTGGTTGCGAGCCCACGCTTACGACGATCAATCTCGTGCCGAACGGCGCGCCGGCCGGGCAAAAAGCCAGTTATGGAACAGCGAACTGAAGCTGCCGGTATTCGAGTATCAAGCCGTGATGGACGATCCCCAGGCGCTGCTGCAATGGCTGCTGGCGTTGCGTGATATCGGCCTTACACAAGTACGTGGCGTGCCCACCGAACCAGGCTCGCTGACGCAGATTGCCAAGCGCATTTCGTTTATCCGCGAGAGCAACTTCGGCGTGCTGTTCAACGTGCAATCCAAGGCCGATGCCGACAGCAATGCTTACACCGCTTTCAACCTGCCGTTGCACAGCGATTTGCCGACCCGCGAGTTGCAACCGGGGCTGCAATTTCTGCATTGCCTGGTCAATGAGGCGGACGGTGGCGAGAGCATTTTTGTCGATGGTTTTGCAATAGCCGAAGCCTTGCGCCAGGAAGATCCGCAAGCCTTTCGCAGCCTCTGCGATATCCCCGTGGAATTTCGCAACAAGGACCGCCATAGCGACTACCGCTGCCTGGCGCCGATCATTGCGCTGGATGCGCTCGGCCAGGTCAGCGAGATTCGCATGGCCAACTTCCTGCGCGGGCCATTCGATGCATCGGCAGAACAAATGCCCAAGCTGTATCACGCCTATCGCCGCTTTATCGCCATGACCCGCGAGGCACGCTTTCGCCTGATGACCCGGCTCAACCCCGGCGAAATGTGGTGCTTCGACAATCGCCGCACCCTCCACGCCCGCAACGCCTTCGACCCCACCACCGGGGCCCGGCATTTCCAGGGCTGCTACATCGACCGTGATGAGCTGTTGTCGCGGATATTGGTGTTGCAGCGCTAGACCGCGTCGCCACATATCTCCCCCACCGAACGGTCGCTCCAACCCTTTCCCCTATTGGGGCGAGGGAGATCGCCAGGACGATGACTTACCGGGGGAGAATTTTTAGATGTCCAAGAACAAGTTGGCTCGCCTTCTCCGTTGTGCCGGGGCGACCCCGTCCGGCTCCCTCTCTGCCGCTCTTCTTATAGCTAATCCCCGTGGTGCTAGCGGGTTACCTTGCACACCAGCTGCTAGACGTCGAAATGCTTCATCTGGATCTATCACTTTTGGCCAATGATCTTTCGGCGCTGGAGCTGTTGTTCTTTGAAGTTTATTGGTATCGAAGGTCTTGCGCGAATTACCGGCTTGAAGGGGCGTTGCAGTGATTGCCGTACCCTTCGATTTTGCGTTCGGGTATAGAGAATCATAGGAAGGAGGCGAGTCGCTAGGTCTTGATCTGGTCGAGGAGAGTGCGCTGCTAATTGCGCCCTTTTTAGTCGTATTGGTCAGGCGTTTTTGCAGCCCATTACCAAACCTCATAAAACCGGCTCCGAGACCCGCTGCCACACTGAGTACGATCAATGCCGTGCCGATGCTGGAGCCGGGATCGCTTGCTTGCGCTATACCCCCGCCGACCCCGGTTACGATTGAGGTCGCCATTAATGCACCGACAGGCGTTTTCAGATGCCTGAAAAGCAGAGACCCAACACCTATATGCCCCGTAGGGTCTAAGTAATTGATCGGATCTCCTGTGCAATACATATAGGGGTTCAGCCCGCCCGCGCCGAACGGACTGAAGTTATCCGGGCTATGAAAGCGCATCAGTACCGGATTGTAAGCCCGGTAGCCGTTACCCAGCATATACCAGCAAGTTTGTTGTTCTCGAAGTTCGCCATTGAACCCCAGCCGGGATGCGGGCTGCTGTTCCGCCGATTGCTGGCCGTAGGCTAAATAGGTCACTCGGTTGACGTGGTTTTGATTCACTTCGGCCAACACTGAGTTTTGTCTGTCGGTGGCAATCATGATCGTGCGCTGGTTGTTCTGAATGTCGCGGTAGGGAGAGCCCATAGAAGAACCAATCCTGAGAGCTGGCGATAAGGAGGGTCGTCTGTAGTTTTACGTGAGGCCATCGGGATTGTGTACTAGCAGAACTGCTAGGAAGAACCTGCTATAGCTGTGCAAAGCTAGCGACATCTCGATCACCACGCTGCGAATGCCCCCTCAAATCAAGACAAAAAAAAGCCCCGATCAAGCCGTGACAAGATCGAGGCAGAGGTTTGTTGCTGAGGAGCTTTGCGCGGAGGGTGACCAAACCGTTCGACACATGAGCTGAGGTCCAGTGTGCCCACTCATATCCCCTGTGAGTTAGCCGAAAACGACCTGTTCATAGGTATTGCGGCCATTACGACAAATCGCCCTTGCCGAGGCCCCCGAGTGCCTACCAGAATCGAGCCACGACCACGCTCCCTGAATAAGGATAAGAGTCATGATGCACGCAGATTTGATTGACCAGGACGACCTGCTGGGCCAGTTGAGAGCCCTGGGTTTTGAAGTGTCCAGCGGTGCGACCGCCGAGCAAGCCTGCGAGTGCGCGGTACGCGGCTTGAGCGATGCGCGGGCCCAGGCACTCAAAGGAATGGTCGAGCAGATGTACACCGGCAGCGCGACGATTCTGCCGGCAGTGCGTCAGGCTATCGACCGGCAATTGTTGCCGGCTTTGGCGCAGTACAAGCAGAGCCGTAGCGCCTGATAGATCGTCTCTCCCCGCTGATGCAGGGGCAGGAAGTGACACCGACCTGTGGCGAGGGGGCTTGCCCCCGCTGGGCTGCGAAGCAGCCCTGAAACCTGTGATCGCGCCTTGTCAGGCAGAACACTATAGCCGAGTCGACGACCGCTTCGCGGCCGAACGGAGGCAAGCCCCCTCGCCACAATGACCGCGCAAGGTTCGTTTACAGCCTCACACTGGCAAACGTCGACTCATTCCTCGCCTGGCTCAACGCCGACAGCGGTCCGGACAATGGGGCCAGTACCAGCGCCTGCGGAAGTGGCAACATCGCCACCTGTTGGGCGGTGTTGGAGCCGACACGCTCATCGCGTGGTGGAATGCCGAAGTATTCGCGGTAGCACTTGGAGAAGTGTGGCGTTGAAACGAAGCCACAGACCGAGGCCACTTCGATGATCGACATGGGTGTTTGCTTGAGTAGCTGCCGGGCGCGGATCAGGCGCAGTTTCAGATAGTAGCGCGACGGCGAGCAGTGCAGGTATTTCTGGAACAGGCGCTCCAGCTGACGCCGCGATACGGCGACATACACCGCCAGCTCGTCGAGATCGATCGGTTCTTCCAGGTTGGCTTCCATCAGCGCGACGATTTCCTGCAACTTCGGCTGGTTGGTGCCAAGCATGTGCTTGAGCGGCACGCGCTGGTGGTCCTGCTCGTTACGGATGCGCTCGTAGACGAACATCTCGGAGATCGCTGCCGACAGCTCACGGCCGTGATCGCGACTGATCAGGTGCAGCATCATGTCCAGTGGCGCGGTGCCGCCGGAGCTGGTGAAACGGTTGCGGTCGAGGGTGAACAGCCGGGTGCTCATGGAGACCCGCGGGAACGCTTCCTGCATCGACGCCAGGCATTCCCAGTGCACGCTGCAATCAAAGCCGTCCAGCAGGCCGGCGCAGGCCAGGGCCCAGCTGCCGGTGCAGACTGCACCGAGGCGGCGTGACTGGCGGGCCTGGCTTTGCAGCCATGACACGTGTTCACGGGTTACGGTGCGTTGGATACCGACACCGCCGCAGACAATGATGATGTCCATGGCGGGCGCTTTGTGCATCGAGGCGTCAGGGGTGATTTGCAAGCCATCGCTGGCCCAGACCTGGCCGCCGTCGGCGGTGAGGGTCGTCCAGCGATACAGCTCGCGACCGGACAATTGGTTGGCCATGCGCAGGGGTTCTACTGCGGAAGCCAAAGAAATAAGCGTGAAATTGTCCAGCAGCAAAAAGCCGATGGATTGAGGCGCACGGTTCTGGGGTTGGGCCCCGGAGTTGAACGACGTCATCGCGGTATCTCCTCACACAAAGCGGGTGATGGCCTCAGGCGGAGGCTCTTGTTATTGCCATCGTTCTCGCGCGGGAGACGGGCTTTGTTATGACAGAGCAATTGCCATGCCTAAAGTTGAATGAGCATTCAATAACTCCTGAAAACGACGTCGCGATGTGTCTATATAAGCCGTGCGCCGAGTGGGGGTTATAAGTGCCATTAATGCAGGCAAGTGCTCTAGCCCGTTGCGTGTGAGCAAATCGGTAGCACTTGTGGGAACGGCGTTGAGAAGCCTCGTAATGGAGTGTCACCAGAAGCACGGGTGACCGATGGTCAGGGCCGAATTCGAGCCCTGACCTGAGGATGATTCACTTATCTGTAAGCGACGCGCCAAAAGGTGGCGCGTTTGAAAGCGGGTGTTCACTTAGCGCGCAGTTTTGACTGGTCTGGCCTCATCGCGAGCTTGCTCCGGGCGGCGTTCCGACGATGAGATCAACTCGGTATCACTGTCTGAACCGAATCAACACTCCACCGCACTCACCGCCAGCCCACCCCGTGATGTCTCTTTGTATTTGTCGTGCATGTCAGCCCCGGTATCGCGCATGGTGCGGATAACCCGGTCCAGGGAGATAAAGTGCTGACCATCCCCACGCAAGGCCATCTGCGCGGCATTGATAGCCTTCACTGCGGCAATCGCATTACGCTCGATGCACGGCACCTGGACCAGGCCTCCGACCGGATCGCAGGTCAGGCCCAGGTTGTGCTCCAGGCCGATTTCCGCCGCGTTGCAGAGTTGCTCCGGGGTCGCACCGAGAATTTCCGCGAGCCCGGCCGCGGCCATGGCGCAGGCCGAGCCGACCTCGCCCTGGCAACCGACCTCGGCCCCGGAAATCGAGGCGTTCTTTTTACACAGAATCCCCACTGCCGCCGCGCTCAGGAAATAGTCGACGACATTCGCCTCGGTCACCACTTCGCTGAATTTCATGAAATAGTGCAGCACTGCCGGAATGATCCCGGCCGCGCCGTTGGTCGGTGCGGTAACCATGCGCCCACCAGCGGCGTTTTCTTCGTTGACCGCCAAGGCGAACAGGTTGACCCATTCCATGGCGCTCAGGGTCGAGCCGATCACATTGGGCTTGTTCAGCTCCTGCAGGCTGCGATGCAGCTTGGCCGCGCGGCGCCGTACATTCAGTCCACCCGGCAAGATGCCTTCGTGCTTGAGCCCTTGCTCGACGCAGTCCTGCATGGCGCGCCAGAGCGTCATCAGGCCACTGCGAATCTCTTCTTCCGAGCGCCAGACCTTCTCATTGGCCAGCATCAGCTCGGCCACCCGCAGGTTGTGCTTCTGGCAGAGGCTGAGCAGTTCAACCGCACTGGAGAAATCGTACGGCAGCACGGTGCGATCAAGGTCCGCTACACCACTGCTGGCTTGCGCCTCATCGACGACAAAGCCGCCGCCAATCGAGTAATAGGTGTCGCGATGCAATTCGCCATTCTCGCCTTCGGCGACCAGGGTCATGGCGTTGGGATGGAACGGCAGGTTTTCATCGATCAGGCGCATGTCCCGCGCCCAAACGAAGGGGATTGGTAAACGACCGTCGAGCAGCAAGGTATTGGTTTCGCGCAGGGTCTCGATGCGCACGCCGATCTGCGATGGATCGATCACGTCCGGCCATTCGCCCATCAGGCCCATGATCACTGCATTGTCACTGCCGTGACCGATGCCGGTGGCCGACAGCGAGCCATACAGCTGAACTTCGATGCGCTGCACTTGTTCCAACACATTACGTTCACGTAAAACCTGCACGAAGAGCGCGGCTGCGCGCATCGGCCCAACCGTATGTGAACTGGATGGGCCGATACCAATCTTGAACAGGTCAAACACACTGATAGCCATTACCGCGAACCTCCTGATGAGCACACTCCAGGCGCCAAGGCGCCCGGTGACGGAGCTGCTACGCTCAACGCCGAGACCACCGCATCATCAGGCTTTTACAGCAAGGCACGACGTCTCACACCGACTCACTCATGCCCACTAACGTCGCTATCTGCCAACAGCAGGTTCCGGCCGTTTTTTGCGGTGCAGATGGGTAAAAAGTGCGGTTGCCGGGCTGAAAAAACCTGTAAACGACGTCACCAACACTGGATGCGACCCTCCCTGTACTGGATACGACGCACCCTGTAGGCGTCAGATTTTCACTGGTACATGATCGTATCGACTCGATTGCAAGGCGCCGTGGTAGAAAGTTCCAAAAACGCCATCCAACCGCAACATATAAGCGCGGTCGTCCAGTCGGAATACCGCCGAAAAAACACCAAGGAGTCCACCCATGAAAGGTTCCCAGTCGTTGTTGTTGGCCGCCATGCTGAGTCTGCCGGTTCTGGCTCAAGCCGCAGAACCGGCTCAATGCAGCACCGTAAACTTCTCCGATGTCGGTTGGACCGACATCACGGTCACCACCGCGACCACCAGCGTCGTCCTCGATGCGCTGGGCTACAAAACCAAAACCACGATGATTTCCGTGCCAGTGACCTACAAGTCCCTGGCCGATGGCAAGAACATGGATATCTTCCTGGGTAACTGGATGCCAACCATGGAGAACGACATCAAGGCCTACCGCGATGCCGGCACCGTGGACACCGTGCGCGCCAACCTGGAAAACGCCAAATACACCCTGGCCGTGCCAGAAGAGCTGTACAACAAGGGCCTGAAGGACTTCGCCGACATTGCCAAGTTCAAGAAGGAACTCGACGGCAAGATCTACGGCATCGAACCGGGTAACGACGGTAACCGCCTGATCCAGAGCATGATCGACAAGAACGCTTTCGGCCTCAAGGACGCTGGCTTCAAGGTGGTCGAGTCCAGCGAAGCAGGCATGCTCTCGCAGGTTGATCGCGCCCAGCGCCGCAACACCGCGGTGGTCTTCCTGGGCTGGGAACCGCACCCGATGAACACTCGCTTCAAGATGAAGTACCTGACTGGCGGTGACGACTTTTTCGGCCCCAATTTCGGTCAGGCAACCATCTACACCAACACCCGCAAGGGCTATGCCCAGGAATGCAGCAACGTTGGCCAGCTGCTGAAAAACCTGTCGTTCACCTTGAACATGGAAAGCACCCTGATGGGCAACGTCCTGGACGACAAGATGAAGCCTGATGTGGCGGCCAAGGCCTGGCTGAAGAAGAACCCAGAGGTGCTCGACACCTGGCTGGCTGGCGTGACCACCATTGACGGTAAACCAGGCCTGGAGGCCGTTAAAGCCAAGCTGGCGAAGTAACCGCAGGCTCCCGGCGGGTTCGCCCGCCTGGATACGTAATTTTTCCTTGCATGTGGACGTTCAATACCATGCTGACTGATCACAAAATCCCCCTGGGCCAGTACATCTCTTCGTTCGTTGAATGGTTGACGCAAAACGGCGCCAGCACCTTCGATGCGATCGCTGTGACACTGGAAACGATGATCCATGGCGTGACGTTTGCGCTGACCTGGTTCAATCCGCTGGCATTGATTGGCCTGATCGCGCTACTGGCACATTTCATTCAACGCAAATGGGGTCTGACGGCCTTTGTCGCACTGTCCTTCCTGCTGATTCTGAACCTGGGATACTGGCAGGAAACCATGGAGACCCTGGCCCAGGTGCTGTTCGCGACACTGGTCTGCGTGGTGATTGGCGTGCCGCTGGGCATCGTCGCGGCGCACAAGCCCATGTTCTATACTTTCATGCGTCCGGTACTCGATCTGATGCAGACCGTACCGACCTTCGTTTATCTCATTCCTACCCTGACCCTGTTCGGCCTGGGTGTGGTACCCGGTCTGATTTCAACGGTGGTGTTCGCGATTGCCGCGCCCATCCGTCTGACTTACCTGGGTATCCGCGATGTACCGCAAGAGTTGATGGACGCCGGCAAGGCCTTTGGCTGCTCGCGCCGTCAGTTGCTCTCGCGCATTGAACTGCCCCACGCCATGCCAAGCATCGCTGCCGGCATCACCCAGTGCATCATGCTCTCACTGTCGATGGTGGTGATCGCGGCACTGGTGGGTGCTGATGGCTTGGGTAAACCCGTGGTCAACGCACTGAACACTGCCGATATCGCCCTGGGCTTCGAAGCCGGCCTGGCGATCGTATTGCTGGCGATCATGCTCGACCGTATCTGCAAACAACCCGACGCCAAGGTAGGGAGTGACGCATGAGCATAATCCGCTTCGATAAGGTAGACGTTGTCTTCTCCAAAGATCCGCGTGAGGCCCTCAAGCTGCTGGACAAGGGCATGACGCGTGACCAGATCCTGAAACAGACCGGGCAGATTGTCGGTGTTGAAAAGGCCAGCCTGGACATCGACAAAGGCGAAATCTGTGTACTGATGGGCCTCTCCGGTTCCGGGAAATCCAGCCTGCTGCGCTGCATCAACGGGTTGAACACTGTCAGCCGCGGGCAACTGTTCGTCGAGCATGAAGGCAAGCAAATCGACATCGCCTCCTGCACCCCGGCCGAACTTAAAATGATGCGCACCAAACGCATCGCCATGGTCTTCCAGAAATTCGCCCTGATGCCCTGGCTGACGGTGCGCGAGAACATCAGCTTCGGCCTCGAAATGCAGGGCCGGCCAGAGAAGGAACGGCGCAAGCTGGTCGATGAAAAGCTTGAACTGGTGGGCCTGACCCAGTGGCGCAACAAGAAACCCGATGAACTCTCCGGCGGTATGCAGCAACGGGTCGGCCTGGCCCGTGCGCTAGCGATGGACGCCGACATCCTGCTGATGGACGAACCCTTCTCGGCACTCGACCCGCTGATCCGCCAGGGCCTGCAAGATGAATTGCTGGAACTGCAAAACAAGCTGAACAAAACCATCGTATTCGTCAGCCACGACCTCGATGAAGCCCTGAAGCTGGGCAGCCGCATCGCGATCATGAAAGACGGCCGGATCGTCCAGTACAGCAAGCCGGAAGAAATCGTGCTGAACCCGGCCGATGACTATGTACGGACCTTCGTTGCCCACACCAATCCGCTCAACGTCCTCTGCGGTCGCAGCCTGATGCGCACCCTGGACAAATGCAAACGCATCAACGGCTCGGTATGCCTGGACCCGGGCGGCGACTCCTGGCTCGACCTGGCCGAAGGCAACACCATCAAGGGCGCACGCCAGAACGGCGCCAGCCTTGATCTGCAGAACTGGGTACCGGGTCAGGCAGTGGAAGGCCTGGGCCGTCGGCCAACCCTGGTGGACTCCAATATCGGCATGCGCGAAGCGCTGCAGATCCGCTACCAGACCGGCAACAAGCTGGTATTGCATGACAACCAGCACGTAGTCGGGATACTCGGCGACAGCGAGCTCTACCATGCGTTGCTAGGGAAGAATCTGGGATAAGGACAAGACACACAAAAACGCCGCGAGAGGATCGCGGCGTTTTTGTTAGTGCACGTGTTGGGCTGTAAACACGGACAAATGTGGCGAGGGGGCTTGCCCCCGTTCGGCCGCGGAGCGGTCGTAAAACTGACGACTGAGTTCTACCTGGCAAACCGCAATTGCAGATTTTAGGGCTGCTTCGCAGCCCAGCGGGGGCAAGCCCCCTCGCCACAATGGTGCTGCGGTGCACCTGCTGCACCGCATCACCTCAAGCCTCAGCTATACACCCGGCCAAGGAGCTGCCGATGGCTTTCAAACTGATCGAGCACGTCACGGGTGATCTGATCCTGAGTGAAGCCCATCAAGTCATAGTCCTGGCTGCCGTTGTGCAGATACACCTCGGCGCGGTAGTAACGCTGGCGCGCCTCATCGGACTGAGCCGACTCGGTCGGTGTCGCAAGATAACCCTCCAGGCTCACTTCGTAGACAAAAGGGTTGCCCTCTTCCATCTCGAGCCGCACGCCCATGCAACGCTTGGCCTTGCCCAGCAACGTTTGCACATCCAGGCCCTGAGCGCGCAGTTGAGCAGCGGCATCTTCCAACGCCGGGCTGACTTGCTTGTCCATAAAGCGCTGAACAATCGATTGGCTCGGTTGCAGGTCCAACTGAGTCAAACGCTCGCTGAAACCACGGCGACCGCGAGCGGCCAGTTCCGCTTGCTCCTGTTCGATCTGCACGTCCTGGCGCATGGCCTTGTGCAAGCCGAACATGAACAGCACCAGCACCACCGAGAACGGCAGCCCCGCCAGCACCACCATGGTTTGCATGGCTTCGAAGTTACCGGCGAACAACAGACCGATGGTGACCAGGGTGATGACCACCGACCAGAAGATCCGCAACCAGTGTGGCGCGTCTTCGTCGACAGTGCCGCCCTTGCAGGACAGGTTGGCCATCATTACCGCGCCGGAATCCGCCGGGGTCAGGAACAGCACGAAGCCGACAAAGATCGACACACCGATCACGATCTTCGACGCCGGGTAATGCTCAAGCAGTTGATAGATCGCCATGGACGGTTGCTCCAGGGCTGTTCGCCCGAGCTCCACCGCCCCATGGTTCATCACCAGGTCCAGCGCCGAGTTACCGAAGATCGACAGCCAGGCCAGGGTGAAGCCCAGCGGAATCAGCAACACGCCGGCTACCAATTCACGCACGGTACGGCCACGGGAAATACGCGCGATGAACATGCCGACGAATGGGGCCCAGGAAATCCACCAGGCCCAGTAGAACAGGGTCCACAGGCCCAGCCAGCGGTCGGACTTGTCGCTGTCGCCTTCGTACACATAGAGGTCGAAGGTCTTCAGCACCACACCGTTGAGGTAATCACCGATGTTCTGCACGAAGCCGTTGAGCAGGTGCAGGGTCGGGCCGAACAGCAGCACGAAAATCAGCAGCCCACTGAACAACACGATGTTCAGGTTGGACAACCGGCGGATGCCGTTTTCCACCCCGGACACGGCAGCGATGGTCGCCACGGTGCTCATCACGATGATCACGATCAGCAGATTGGTGTTGCTGTGTTCCATGCCGAACAGGTTTTCCAGCCCCGACGACACCTGCAGCGAGCCTATCCCCAGGTTGGTCACCAGGCCCAGCAGGGTCACAAACATGCCGAAGCCGTCCACCGCGTGACCGGCCGCGCCCTTGACCCAGCGCTCGCCCATCAGCGGGTACAGCGCCGAACGCAGGGCCAGCGGCTGGTTATGACGGTAGGCAAAGTAGGCCACGGCCAGACCGACCAGGGCGTAGATCGCCCAGCCATGCAGGCCCCAGTGCAGGAATGTCAATTGCACCGCCTGACGTGCGGCGAGGTTGCTGCCCGCGACACCTTCCGGCGGATTGAAATAGTGGTCCAGCGGCTCGGACGCACCGAAGTACAGCAGCGAGATGCCGATGCCCGACGAGAACAACATCCCGGCCCAGGCGCCGTAGCTGAAATCCGGGGTGTCGTCCTTGCTGCCCAGTTTGAGCTTGCCGTAGGACGAAAACGCCAGGCCTACGACGAATACGAGGTAAGCGGCAATCACCACCATGTAGTACCAGCCGAAGCTGCGGGACAACCAGGCCTGGGCAATACCGAGCAATCTGCCGGCCTCTTGCGGGGCGATGATCAGAATGGCGGTCAACAGCAGAATCAGCGCGGTGGAGGTGTAGAACACCCAACCGTTGACCGTCACCTTCTCGGGCGGGGTCTTTATAAGAGAGGCAGAACTCATGGCACAGATGCTCCAGGCAGTGCGAGAGAAAGACACAAGGCAGTGCATCACCCGACCAATCGCTTAGTTGGCAGCCGACCGACGGGTGATATAAAGACACCCCGAAAAAAGCCCGAACCCACAGAGACTGCGTTGAGAACCGGTTACGAAGACCTGGCACGAACAATTGCCAGCCCTTTGGGCCGCAGCGTCCAATACTTCGGTCTTCGGCGGTTCACGCCATGCCCTGCTTGGGTTTCGAGCTTTTCGGGATTTCACTTTTTCGCCATTTACACGTAGGAAAAATCTGTAAGCAGCGACGAATTGTCGCAGATCTTATTCTTTGTTGATTGAACGTTCAATCAAAACAAAATAGACTGGCCTTCACGCCGGTAGCCGTTTGACGACTGCTGGCAGGCCTAAGGAGATGTGCAAGATGCCCAAGGTCGGTATGCAACCCATACGCCGCCAGCAGTTGATCGAAGCCACGCTACAGGCGGTCGATCAGGTCGGAATGGGGGATGCCAGCATTGCGCTGATCGCCCGTTTGGCCGGTGTCTCGAATGGCATCATCAGTCACTATTTTCAGGACAAGAACGGCCTGATCGCTGCCACGGCGCAGTATCTGATGAGTGTCCTCAGCGAGAACGTCACCGCGCGCCGTCAGGCGCTGGAGGACAACAGCCCACGGGCCCACCTTCAGGTGATTATCGAAGGCAACTTCGACGCCAGCCAGGTCAATGGCCCGGCAATGAAAACCTGGCTGGCCTTCTGGGCCACCAGCATGCACCACCCGTCATTGCACAGGTTGCAGCGGATCAACGATCACCGCCTGTATTCCAACCTGTGCTGCCAGTTCCGCCGTGTGTTGCCGCTTGATCAAGCGCGCAGCGCCGCCCGTGGTCTGGCAGCCCTCATTGACGGCTTGTGGTTGCGCGGCGCGCTGTCGGGAGATGCTTTCGACACTGAGCAAGCGCACCAGATCGCTTACGAATACATGGATTTCCAACTGGCCAAGCAGGTGAGTTAGAGCACACATAACCGCTCAGCCCCTGAACCGCCACTGACCAGCGCTGCCCCAGCTGATACGGCACGCCCAGTGGTCAACGCCAACCACTTATGCACTTGCGAGGACACTATGGCCCGTTTCGAACTGCAAAAACTTTACATCGATGGCGGTTACTCCGACGCCAGCAGCGACGCCACCTTCGATGCCATCAACCCGGCTAACGGTGAAGTCCTCGCACAAGTGCAGCGTGCGTCCAAAGAAGACGTCGAGCGTGCGGTTGTCGCCGCCGAAAAGGGCCAGAAAATCTGGGCCGCCATGACTGCCATGGAGCGTTCGCGCATCCTGCGTCGTGCCGTTGACATCCTGCGCGAGCGCAACGATGAACTGGCGGCCCTGGAGACGCTGGACACTGGCAAGTCGTACTCCGAAACCCGTTACGTCGACATCGTCACCGGCGCTGACGTGCTCGAGTACTACGCAGGTCTGGTCCCGGCCATCGAAGGCGAGCAGATCCCGCTGCGCACCACTTCCTTCGTCTACACCCGTCGCGAGCCTCTGGGCGTTGTGGCCGGTATCGGCGCGTGGAACTACCCGATCCAGATCGCCCTGTGGAAATCCGCACCTGCCCTGGCGGCCGGTAACGCGATGATCTTCAAGCCAAGCGAAGTCACGTCCCTGACCACCCTGAAGCTGGCCGAGATCTACACCGAAGCCGGTTTGCCGGACGGCGTGTTCAACGTCCTGACCGGTAGCGGCCGTGAAGTCGGCACCTGGCTGACCGAGCACCCTCGCATCGAAAAAATCTCCTTCACCGGCGGCACCGACACCGGCAAGAAGGTCATGGCCAGCGCTTCGAGCTCCTCGCTCAAAGACGTGACCATGGAACTGGGCGGCAAGTCCCCACTGATCATCTTCGACGACGCCGACCTCGATCGCGCCGCCGACACCGCGATGATGGCCAACTTCTACAGCTCTGGTCAGGTCTGCACCAACGGCACTCGCGTATTCGTACCGAGCCACCTGAAAGCCGCTTTCGAAGCCAAGATCGTTGAGCGCGTAGCGCGCATCCGCATCGGCAACCCGCAAGACGAGAACACCAACTTCGGCCCGCTGGTCAGCTTCGCCCATATGGAAAGCGTGCTCGGCTACATCGCCAAAGGTAAGGAAGAAGGCGCTCGCCTGCTGTGCGGCGGTGATCGTCTGACCGACGGCGAATTCGCCAAAGGCGCATTCGTGGCACCGACCGTGTTCACCGACTGCACCGACGACATGACCATCGTTCGCGAAGAAATCTTTGGTCCGGTGATGAGCATCCTCAGCTATGAAACCGAAGAAGAAGTGATCCGTCGTGCCAACGACACCGACTTCGGCCTGGCCGCCGGTGTGGTCACCAAGGACCTGAACCGCGCTCACCGCGTGATTCACCAGCTGGAAGCCGGTATCTGCTGGATCAACGCCTGGGGCGAGTCCGACGCCAAGATGCCAGTCGGCGGCTACAAGCAGTCGGGCGTGGGCCGTGAGAACGGCATCAGCTCGCTGAACAACTTCACTCGCATCAAATCGGTACAGGTCGAGCTGGGCGA
>NZ_CABVHY010000043.1 GCF_902497875.1 Pseudomonas fluorescens | reverse complement strand
TTCGGTCGCCCCTCATTCGGGGTAGGAGAGACGCCATAGCGGGATAAGGCATGCCATTGCAAGGTAGACCTCCATGAAAACTTCAATCACCCCACAAGAGATCAAAATCACCATTTGTGCCGTTTCGACTACGTTGTTGCTCTGTTCCTCCATGGAGGTTCAGGCAGGTAATGCCGAAGAGGAGTCGACGCCCTGGTATCGCCAGGACATTCCAGTGTTTACCTTGCCGACACCGGATTCGACCTTCACCGGACCTTACAGCTCCAACCCGCGCCTCGACACTCAGCCACTGACCATCAATGAAGCTGCCCCTGCCGCCTGGGAGCGGGTATATGGCCAGGCCTCCAGGCAGGCTGAAAGCGACTTCCTCACCTCGCAGTACGCCGACCACCTGTCCAGGGGACCGGCGCTCTACACCTTGAAAAATGACAGCGGGCACACCCAGCGTGTCGGCCTGGTCGCAGGTCAGAGCCAGTTCCAGGGCAACAGCAATGGCATGTTGACCTCGCGCACCGTCGCCGACCCGCGACATGACAGCCTGAACCTCGAAGGCCCGAGCATGGGTGCCTACTGGAGCCTGACCGGCCCGCAAGGCTGGCATGTGGATTTGACCGCGAGCGGCGGCCGGGTCAATGGCTTCAGCCGCAGCGAACAGGGCGCCCGGCAGGCCGCCGAAGGTAGTGCGGTGACGCTGTCGGTCGAAGGTGGCTTCCCCATCGGCATCAGCGAAAACTGGGTCGTTGAACCCCAGGCGCAGTTGATCAATCAACGGATCAGCCTGGACCCCATGAATGGCGGCAACGGCACCGCCTCGTCCAGCGATTTGACGTCCTGGAGTGGCCGGGTCGGAGCCCGCTTGAAAGGTAGCTACGAAATTCGCGGGCTGCCGGTCGAACCCTATGTGCGGACCAACTTGTGGCATACGGTGTATAGCGGCGACACGCTGAGCCTCGACCGTGTCGACAAGATCAGCAGCAGTCGCAAATCCTCCACCGTCGATCTGGGCCTTGGCCTGGTGGCCAAAGTCTCGCCCACCGTGAGCCTGTACATCAGCGCCGACTACAGCAGCGATGTCGACGACAACGACCTTAATGGTTTGATTGGCAGTCTGGGTGTGCGGATGCGTTGGTGAGGGTTTGGTTGTGGTTATGGGGCTTGCCCCCTCGCCACAGAAAGCTCCCTCACCCAATGTCCGCGTTAACCCTCGGGCCGCAGGATCAACACCCCCAGCGGCGGCAAGTTCAACACCAGCGACAGGGCCTGGCCATGGCTGGGCTCGTCCTCGGTGAAGACTCCGCCGCCATTGCCAAAATTGGAACCGGCATAGGTGTCGGCATCGCTGTTGATCACTTCGCTCCAGCGCCCGGCGAACGGCACGCCGATCCGATAGGCCTGACGCGGCACTGGCGTGAAGTTGGCCACCACCAGCACCGGCCGCCCTTCCTTGCTCCAGCGCAACCAGGCATACACGCTGTTGATTGCATCGTCACCGATCAGCCACTGGAACCCCTGTGGCGCATCGTCCTGATCGTGCAGCGCCGGCTCTTCACGGTACAGCCGGTTCAGATCCGCCACCAGCTTCTGCACACCCCGGTGCTCGGGATACTGCATCAAGTACCAGTCCAGTTGCTGATCGTGATTCCACTCCCGCCACTGGCCGAACTCGCAGCCCATGAACAGCAGCTTCTTGCCCGGATGCGCCCACATGAAGCTCAGGTAAGCGCGCAGGTTGGCGAATTTCTGCCAGCGATCGCCGGGCATTTTATCGATCAGCGAATGTTTGCCATGGACCACTTCATCGTGGGAGATCGGCAGGATGAACCGCTCGGACCAGGCGTACACCAGGCCGAAGCTCAACTCGTTGTGATGATGAGCGCGGTACACCGGGTCCTGCTGAATGTAATGCAGCGAATCGTGCATCCAGCCCATGTTCCATTTGTAATTGAAACCCAGACCACCCTGCTGGGTGCCCTGACTGACGCCGGGCCAGGCGGTCGACTCTTCGGCAATCATCAGCGCCCCCGGAGCCTCCAGCGCGACCACGTCGTTCAGGTGCCGGACAAAATCGATGGCTTCAAGGTTCTCGCGACCGCCGTGGCGATTGGGTACCCACTCGCCGGCTTTACGTGAGTAATCGCGGTAGAGCATCGAGGCCACTGCATCCACCCGCAGGCCGTCGACATGGAAATGCTTGAGCCAGTGCAGTGCCGAGGCCAGCATGAAACCGTGAACTTCGGTGCGCCCCAGGTTGTAGATCAAGGTATCCCAATCCTGATGGAAGCCTTCCTGAGGGTTGCCGTACTCATACAGCGCGGTCCCGTCGAATTGCGCCAGGCCGTGGGTGTCGGTGGGGAAATGCGCCGGGACCCAATCAAGGATTACCCCGATGTTCGCCTGGTGGCAGGCGTTGACGAAATAACCGAAATCCTCCGGCGAGCCATAACGGGCGCTCGGGGCGAACTGCGACAGTGGCTGGTAACCCCAGGAGCCGCCGAACGGATGTTCCATGATCGGCATCAGCTCGATATGAGTGAAGCCCAGTTCCTGCACGTAGGGGATCAAGCGCTCGGCCAGCTCGTGCCAGTTGTATTGACGCGACACCTCACCGAGGTCATCGACTTCACATTGCCAGGAGCCCGCATGCAATTCATAGATCGACAGCGGTGCATTCGGCCGGTGGCGCTCGCCGCGAGTCTGCATCCACTCGTGGTCCTGCCAGTCGATCCGCAGTGGCGATGCGACCTTCGATGCGGTATCCGGCGGCAGCTGAGTGGCCAGCGCCATCGGGTCGGCCTTGAGCGGCAGAATCCCGTGCGCGCCGAGAATTTCGTACTTGTAGGCCTCCCCTGCCTGCAGGCGCGGGATGAACAACTCCCATACCCCGGACGGATGACGCAGGCGCATCGGATGTCGACGGCCGTCCCAGACGTTGAAGTCACCGACCACCGAGACCCTTCGGGCATTCGGTGCCCACACCGCAAAACGCACGCCATCGACGCCGTCCACGGTCATCAGCTGCGCGCCAAGGCAGGCGCTCAGATCGCGATGATTACCTTCGGCGAACAGATAAAGGTCCATCTCGCCCAACAGCGGGCCGAAGCTGTAAGGGTCTTCGCTGGTCTGCTCGCCGCCCGCCCAGTTGATCCGCAGTTGATAGGCTTGCGCGCGGTCGAAATGCCCGACAAACAAACCCGGCACATCGGTCGCCTCCAGGTTCCCGAGCACTTCACCGCTATCACTGGCCAGCACCTGAACACTCAGGGCACCGGGCAGGAACCCGCGAATAAACTGCCCACCGGCACCATCGCCATGGGGGCCCAGGATCGCAAACGGATCATGATGCTCGGCGCGCACCAACGCATCGATATCCTTGGCGCCGGGCAGTAATTTCTCTTTCGAATGCCCCTGTTCCCTGTTTGAGAAACTCATGACTACTCTCCACTGGTCTCTGTGTCGGAAAAGGGTTTGAGCCCATTCAATAACCCGTACAAACCGTGCAATGGCACCGGCAGCCAGGTGGGACGATTCTCGGCTTCATAGACTACCTCATAAGCCGCTTTCTCCAGGCCGAACAACGCCAGCGCGGCGTCCTCACCTTCGGCGTCCTGCCATGCATGAGCAAGACTAGACGTTGCCAGCCGATATGCCTGAACAAACGCTTCTCGCGCTTCAATGACATAGCGCTCGGTCACGCGCCGACGCGCGGCATGGGCCTGGGCCGAGCCATCGACATTCTGCACATTCAACGCCATTGCCGCCGCATAGTCGAACGAGCGCAGCACACCGCTGACATCTTTGTACGGACTGTGCTTGCCCCGCCGCTCATGCAATGCCCGCGCCGGTTCGCCTTCGAAGTCGATCAGATAGGCATCACCCTTGATCACCAGCACCTGGCCCAGATGCAGGTCACCGTGCACACGTATGCGCAAACCGCCAGTGGCCTGTTTCGCCAGCGCCTGAATATGACTGAGCAACGCCTTCTTGTGTTGCAGCAAACGGCTGATCAGCAGTTGATCCTCGTGCCGCAACTCGGCCTGATGCTGCTTGAGCATCTGCAAGGCGCGCTCCAGTTGCGCCCCGATATGGCGGGTCCATGCCTGTGCGTCCTTGAGCGTACTCGGTTGCGGGCTGAAATCGGGATTGTCGGTCGCCGCCGCCAGTATCTGATGCATTTCGCCCAGACGCTGCCCCAGCATGCCGGCGAAATCCTTCAATTCGCCGAGGGCGTTGTAATGCTGTTCCTGCTCGGAAATCGCTTCGGCCAATTCATCGCGAATCGCCCGTTCGAGGTTGTTCTGCGTCCACTCCCAGGCATCGCCCTGATTGCTCAGGTAACCCTGGGCGATCATCAGCAACGTGTCCTCACCCTGCTCATCGCGGCGCAGCACCGAGCCGAGCAGCGGTGAGATATGGAGGAAACCGGCTGCGGTGAGATAGGCACCCATCTCCAGTTCCGGATGCACCCCGGCGCTGACTTTGCGGATCAACTTCAACACCAGGCTGTTGCCGATTACCACCGAACTGTTGGACTGTTCGGCCGACAGATAACGCACTTCAGATTCGTCGTTCAAGCCCAGCTTCGCCAGTTCCGTGGTCGGCTCGAAACGGATCTCGCCAGCACTGGTCGGCAATACGGTCTGCGCCTGTATATCGTGCAAGACCGCCCGCACAAAGGTATCAAGGCTGAAGGCGTCGGTGATCAAGCCGACTTGCCGTCCGCGCCGGACCCGGGCCAATGCCAGTTGCTGCGGCAAGGCCGCACTGTATTGATCTTCGCCCAGTAAGCCGAAGGGCAATTGATAACGATTGGTCTGACCGTCGCTGGTGACCTCGATCTCGCTGAGCAGCACCGGATGCTGCGGGTCGCCAAAACGCACGCCGTAGACGATATGCACTTGCCCGATCGTCGAGTCCTTGCTGGCGAACCAACGGCGCTTTGGCAACCAGGCCGGTAGTGAAGTCTGCTCCAGAGTGGTGCGCGACGGTGCTTCGAGCAATTCTTCGAGGCGTTTTTTCAGCACCAGGGTGGTGAAGTCCGGCATGCTTTTCGCCGGTTCCACATGCCAGCTGGGCATCTGGTTTTCCGCCGCCAACACAAACCAGTAGAACCCGTAAGGTGCCAGGGTCAGCAGGAAGTTCAGCTGGCCGATCGGTGGAAAGGCGTTACCGCCAAGCATCTCCACCGGCACCATCCCGGCGTACGTTGACAGGTCCAGTTCGGCGGCCTGGGCGCTGCGTGACACATTGGCCACGCAGAGAATGATTTCGTGCTTGCCATCAGGACCGGTGTACTCCCGGGTATAGGCCAGAATCCGCCGGTTGCTCGGTGAAAGCATTCTCAGCGTACCGCGGCCAAACGCCTTCGACTGTTTACGCACCGCCAGCATCCGCCGGTTCCAGTTCAGCAGCGAATGGGGATCGCCCGCCTGGGTCTCGACGTTGACCGACAGATAACCGTAGAGCGGGTCCATGATCGGCGGTAGCACCAGGCTCGCCGGGTCGGCGCGGGAGAAGCCGCCGTTACGGTCGATCGACCATTGCATTGGCGTACGCACGCCGTCGCGGTCACCGAGGTAGATGTTGTCGCCCATGCCGATTTCATCGCCGTAGTACAGGGTCGGGGTGCCCGGCATCGACAACAGCAGACTGTTGAGCAGTTCGACCCGACGCCGGTCGCGTTCCATCAAGGGCGCCAGGCGGCGGCGAATCCCCAGGTTGATCCGCGCCCGGCGGTCGGACGCGTAATAATTCCACAGGTAATCGCGCTCTTTGTCGGTGACCATTTCCAGGGTCAGCTCATCGTGGTTGCGCAGGAAAATCGCCCACTGGCAGTTGGCCGGAATCTCCGGGGTCTGGCGCAGGATGTCGGTGATCGGAAAGCGGTCTTCCTGGGCCAGTGCCATGTACATGCGTGGCATCAAGGGGAAGTGAAAAGCCATGTGGCACTCGTCACCGTTGTCGCCCTTGGTATCGCCGCTCTTTTTATCACCAAAATACAGCTGAGTATCTTCCGGCCACTGATTGGCTTCGGCCAGCAGCATGCGGTCCGGGTAATTGGCATCGATCTCGGCGCGGATCTGCTTGAGCACCTGATGGGTCTCGGGCAGGTTCTCGTTGTTGGTGCCGTCGCGCTCGATCAGGTAAGGGATCGCGTCCAGGCGCAAGCCGTCGATGCCCATGTCCAGCCAGTAGCGCATCACCGAGAGCACGGCTTTCATGACTTGCGGGTTGTCGAAATTCAGGTCCGGCTGGTGGGAATAGAACCGGTGCCAGAAGTACTGGCCGGCCACCGGGTCCCAGGTCCAGTTGGATTTTTCGGTGTCGAGGAAGATGATCCGGGTGCCGTCATATTTCTGATCGTCATCGGACCACACATAGAAATCCCGAGCCGCCGAACCAGGCTTGGCCTTGCGTGCCCGCTGGAACCAGGGGTGCTGGTCCGAGGTATGGTTGATGACCAGCTCGGTAATGACCCGCAGCCCGCGCTTGTGGGCTTCGGCGATAAATCGCTTGGCATCGGCCATGGTCCCGTAATCGGCATGCACGCCACGGTACTCGGCAATGTCGTAGCCATCGTCGCGACGCGGTGAAGGGTAGAACGGCAATACCCAGATGGTGTTCACACCGAGATCGGCAATGTAATCGAGTTTGGCGATCAAGCCAGGAAAGTCGCCGATCCCGTCATTGTTAGAGTCGAAAAAAGACTTAACGTGTACTTGGTAAATCACCGCATCCTTGTACCAGAGCGGATCCTTGATAAAGGCGGCTGACTTGGGTTTCTTCGCCATCTGTAACTCCTGTTGAATTCATAAAAGCAAGCAGCGCCGCGACCTTTGTGGCGAGGGGAGCTTACTGTGGCGAGGGGGCTTGCCCCCGCTGGGCTGCGAAGCGGCCCCAAATGCTGACAACTTGTTCTTTCAGGCACACCGCAACCGCTGGTTTCACGACTGCTTCGCAGCCGAGCGGGGCGGTGCGGCGTTCCGGCAAGCTCCCTCGCCACAAATCAAGTCGCCGTTATCCGCCAGATCCCGAACGGCTGATGCCAGGGTTCAATTCGCATCCACTGGGTCTTGCCGTACCAGGTCCAGCGATGGCCGCTCATAAGGTCCTCGCCGCTGGTTTGCGCATCGTCAGGCAAATCCATCTCCCACAACGGTAGTTCGAAACTCGCCTCCTGGGCGTTGAACGGATCGAGGCTGATCGCCACCAGAATGAAATTGCTGCCATCGGCGCTGCGCTTGCCGAAATACAGAATGTTGTCGTTCCACGCGTTGTAGACCTTCAGCCCCAGATGACTGTGCAGCGCCGGGTTCTGCCGGCGGATGCGATTGAGCTGGGCGATCTCGGCAATGATGTTGCCCGGCGCAGTGAAGTCCCGAGGGCGGATCTGGTATTTCTCCGAATCCAGGTACTCTTCCTTGCCCGGTACCGGCGCCGACTCACACAACTCAAAGCCTGAGTACATGCCCCACAGCCCCGAGCCCATGGTCGCCAGCGCGGCGCGGATGAGAAAACCGGCGCGCCCCGACTCATGCAGGAATCCGGGATTGATGTCCGGCGTATTGACGAAGAAATTCGGCCGGTAACACTCACGCCACGGCGACTCGTTCAACTCGGTGAAATACGTCGCCAGTTCGGCCTTGGTGTTGCGCCAGGTGAAATAGGTGTAGCTCTGGGAATAACCGACCTTGCCCAATCGCGCCATCATGGCCGGCTTGGTAAAGGCCTCGGCGAGGAAAATCACCTCGGGGTACTGCGCCCGCACATCGGCGATCATCCACTGCCAGAACGGGAGGGGCTTGGTATGCGGATTGTCGACGCGGAAAATCTTCACTCCCTCCTCGACCCAACCGATGACGATGTCCCGCAGTGCAAGCCAGAGCCCGGGGATTGCATCGACCGCATAAAAATCGACGTTGACGATGTCCTGATACTTCTTCGGCGGGTTCTCGGCGTATTTGATGCTGCCGTCCGGCCGCCAGTTGAACCAGCCCGGATGCTCTTTGAGCCAAGGGTGATCCTGGGAACACTGAATGGCGAAATCCAGGGCGATTTCCAGCCCGTGATCAGCGGCGGCGGCCACCAGCCGGCGGAAGTCTTCACGGGTGCCCAGTTCGGAGTGAATCGCTTCGTGCCCGCCCTCGGCACTGCCGATCGCATAGGGACTGCCCGGGTCGTCAGGGCCGGCCGTCAGGGAATTGTTCGGGCCCTTGCGAAAGCTGCGACCGATCGGGTGGATCGGCGGGAAATACAATACGTCGAAACCCATGTCGTGGATCATCGACAAACGCGAGTGCACATCGTTGAAGGTGCCATGACGCGCCGGGTCATCAGTGATCGAACGTGGAAACAGCTCATACCAACTGGCGAACTGCGCCAGTTCGCGCTCGACGTCCACCGCATATTCAGGGCTGATACTGAGGAAGGCCCGATGATCGGCCTGGGCCATTAGGTCGGCGCTGCGCTCGTGCAGAAACAGTGCAACCTGCTCGGCTTCCAGCAAACCGGACAGTTCACGGTGCAACGCCTGCAACTGCTCGCTCAGTGTCCCTTCACTGCGTGAAGCCGCCTGCAGCACGTGGCTACGCCCTTCCTGCAACTCCAGGCTGACCGGCACCCCAGCCATATGTTTCTTGCTTAACTCATAACAGAAACTGGCGAACTGATCGATCCAGGCTTCGATGCGAAACCCATAGCGACCCTGCTCAGTCACAGTGAACTGCCCTTCCCAGCCGTTATTGCCCAGATCGGTCATGGTCAGGCTGTACCACTGCGAATCAGCCGATCCGCGCCAGCACAGCTTCACCGCCAGCTGGTCGTGGCCATCGGCGAATACCTTGGTGGTGACTACCACCGGCTGGTCCACCACCGCCTTGACCGCAAACTGGCCACCATCGATCACCGGCGAAGTGCTCTCGATCGCAATCCGCGGCAACAGCAACGCCTGCGACAAGGGTATTTGCGGGTTGTGCTCAAGCTCTGTGGGTTGTTCAGCAATCATCGAGCATCTCTCCTTACGCCCCATGGACGCTCTTGTGCCTGGTCGAATCTCACCTGCGCTGGTGTTCTCTGAATGAACTCACTTAGGTTCCGAGCCAAAAGCAGGGGCAAAAGTTCATATGGATTTTCCTGCGGTATGCCCTGGGCGAAATCCCGGGAGTCAAAGTCGTCCGTCGATGGTCAACCGCTTTACTCCTGTCAACAACAAGCAGAAACGAGGCCACATTCATGGGTATTCCTATTCCAGCTGAAACACCTGATCCGAACATCGATGACCCGATCCTGCCACCGCCTGACCCAACGCCCGACCCGACACCCGTTCCGGAGAAGGATCCAACGCCTCCCGGCACTCAGACTCCCGTGGGCGACCCGCAGAGCGAGGAGCCGCCGGTGAAGGCCTGATCAGGATAGACGCCCTGTCGCTCGGCGGTTATCCAGCAGGGCGACAAATCTTCGGCATCACACTAAACATCGCCAACGCCAACGCCAACCGTTGTGCGGTATCGCGCCACCAGCTCGGTTCCATCAAATCCCAAGATCAGAAGATCTGACCGATCGGCACTTTGTTTGGTAATAGTGAACGTTGTTTGTTGGCACTGAATGTCAATTGATTCGATCGGGCGTTCACCCAAGTAGACGTCAAGCCTGGTGATTCCCTGGGTATCAGTGATGACCTTTGATTGTTCGGACGTGATTGCGTTGACCGTGACTATCAAGACCCGTAACGGACAAACGCCCGCCAGCATTGATCCGGCTTTATTGATAAGGTCGACGTTGCTGTTTAGAAGATCATCGCGCGTAAGGAAGTGACGCTTATCCGGAATCACACCCAAATCTTCCACGGGCACTCCTTCTCGTGGGCCAACACGAAGTGTTCGTCTGATCGATACTCGCATACCTGCATCATTGGGCAGAGATTCATAAACGGAGCCTGCCCTAGGCAAGATGTGACTGACAAAGTGACGATGCTCCCATACATTTGCCCCGCCCGCGCCAGTATTGCCATCCGTACCCAGTATCGTCCCGATACCATGATCCTGAAAGCCGGATGCGAACATGTCGGTAGCGCTATAGCAAAGTGCATCGGTAATCAGGATGACAGGGCCAAAATACCTTTGCCCAATAGCATTGCACGCCTCGGGAGAGGTGATCGGAAAGCCTGCAGAAAATACAGCACCGGTCTGGAGGGACTGCTCCATTGATTCCACCCATTGTGAAAGATCGGTCCAAATTGACTGGGGACCATTGCGACGACAAATGTCCAGATTAAGCGGGGTATTGATGAACTGAAAACGGGTCGGCTCGATACTCTTGAATGTCAGCGTCTGCAGGATACGCTCACAATTAGCGATATGCCCCCCACCATTTCCGCGCACATCAATAATCAACCCATTCGTTGGAAGAAGGGAAATAAGGCGAACAAACTCCTCAACAAAAGTATCGTTTGGCCAGTATAAAAATGTACGAATTCTGAGGTAACCAAATGTACCTGTCGGGGTCGTTGCAACGCGCGCCTCGAACACCTCAGGCAGATGGCTTTTTATTACATCGACTCTATTTTCACTGTTGCTCTTAGCGGATTTTGCATTCTGCGCCGCCCTCGACTTGGGCGCGAATAAGGCAGCTCTGACTCGCTGGGTGATATTCTGCTCCAGGTCCAGTCCCTGAATGGTCTGAGCGCAGGATTCAACGCCAGCATTTTTATCAGCCAAAGACGGTAGCATTGGACTGACAAGCCAATCGACACGAAGCTCCTCAATCTCACCAGCAAGGGTTCGGTAGCCAACGACAACCCACTCTTCATCAGGTGGGAGCGCGAGACTGAGTGCTTTGGTTGTAAGTGTTTGTACACCTCTCGCGATCCTGGCCTCACGGTTGCCCCCCGCATATCGGTGGGCATTGTTCATTACCGCACGATCGATCGGCAGGCCATTCCAATAGAGGATTTCGACACCCGGCACTAACGTAGGGTGATTGAAGCTATCCCTTACTCGGGTCACCAGATATTTACGTTGTGCACCTTCGAAATAGTTCTCTACCAGAAAAGGCAAAAAAGCGGTCTTGTCGTTAAAGGGCGCAGGGAGTAGATAATTGGTATGAAGATCCCGAACAGACATAAAAATTTCGGTTATTTCCCGGTGAAACTCCACCTCGGCCACTTGCATTGCGCTAACAGGTTGCTCCAGGGTTTGAAGTAACATTTTCAATCGCTGCACCGGATTGACTGCGTGCATGGCGCGCTTTAACGGAAGGTTAGCGTAATTCTGCTCGATCAGGATCAACGCTTGCTGAACAATCACCTTGCGCTGCTCTAACGTCAGTTCACCTGCGGTAGCCAGAAAATTTTGAAGGGGGGTTGTCCCCGGAAACTGCTCGAGAATAGCGGCTGTAAAGGTTTCCATGCAGGAAGCTGTCTTTCCAGTTGCATAACGTGATAACGCACCCACCTTGCCGGTTCGCAGATCGGGATTTTCCTGGAATTTCATTTTAGTCATCCTTAACTATTTTTTTGAAAAACCATCAAACAATTTTAATTATTGATGGACATTCATAATGGCCTGCGGCCGGATTCTTTATCAATCATGAGCCCACGAATTGAGTATAGGTGCGCACTGAAAAACATACTCAGCATTGCGCAAACACTCATGTAACAACACATCACCAATACAGCAAGCGCTCAGAGCGACTCTGAGTGCACACCTGACAACAACAATACGCTTTTCCTAAAACGACCCGCACGCTCTTTAAAATTAATCATCACACGCACTGGCTATATTCATCTTATTTTTATTACCTGATCTTTCGCTGCATATAACTGCGACTAAGTACACCTCAGCTGAACGCCCCATAGATACTTCTCCCGAGGTCCCGGAGCGTCAAAACCAGCTGTCATCGATTAAACGGTGATGACAGGCCAACATCGAGGCATTGAGGCCTCATGGCTCATCCTTCTCCAGCAACTTGACCACCATTGGCATCACACCCAGTATCAGCAGCGCCAACAAGGTGCTGAGCACCGCCGTCGCCTCTCGGCCCAGCCCGGCCGAGACGCCGATGGCGGCGGTCATCCACAGCCCGGCGGCGGTGGTCAGGCCTTTGACGTGACCCTCGTCGCCTTCGGTGTTTTTCAGGATGGTCCCGGCGCAGAGGAAGCCGATCCCGGCGACCACGCCCTGGATCACCCGGCTCATCGCGTCGGCCTGGGAGCCGGACATTTGAGGCACCAGCACGAACAAGGCCGCGCCCAGCGCCACCAGCATGTGGGTGCGAACGCCGGCAGCCTTGCCCTTTTGTTCGCGTTCGAAGCCGAGAATGCCCCCGAGGATGGCGGCCATCAGCAGGCGCACGGTGATTCTGGTCATTTGGCTGGCATCGCCGACATCGGCGAACTCGGCTTGTAGCGTTACCCAAACCTCATGCCACCAGGCGTCCATGATGCTGTCCTTCTTATTGACCAATATGCGATGGACAGCAGCCGTGGGCAGTCGTGCGCAAGGGACCAGTGACCGTTAATCGGCTGTCCAGAACGATGACCAACCGCTGACACCTAATGCTCAAACCCCTGACAAAAGGACAACACCATGACTGTGCGCATCGAAAATCAAACCTGCTTCTTTGACACTGACGAGGTGCAGGAACAACGCCCCGCCGCCGAAGTGACGGTCATTACCGATCCGCAAGTGTCGATGTCGGCGGTCGAGCTCAACGGCGGTCGCGTGTACATCACCGAAGCAGAAGCCGACGCATTGACCGTAGCAGGTGCAGTCGACGGGCGCAGGCATTTGAAGGCCAGCGAGCGTGGTTCGGTGATTTGACTGACCCAGATCACAGACATCCGCCGGCGTCTGTGTCAGGCGCTGACGTCGTGTCGGCATAGGCTCGCCAAGGGTGCAGCAAGTTGTCGCAGGCAGGCTTTGGCGCGCATCTGATCCGCTTTTTATTCCGATACCTGAGTCTGTTATGCAAACAGATCGCTGGTCATAGTGCATCGGCCTGATGGAGGCTGATGAGCGAAAGACCATGAGCGATAAAATCCCCGTCCGATTAGTAGAAACATTCGAGCCTTCGCGTCCAAAGATGAAGGCCAAGTCCAGCGACAACCTGATCCACACCCGCAGCTTCAGCGGTGTGTTCCGCAATTTGCGGTTAAGCGGCGCGGGCTTTTTGTTCCTGGCGTTTTTTGGCACCGTCTGGCTGAACTGGGGCGGCCGTCAGGCCGTGCTCTGGGACCTGTCGGAAAGCAAATTCCACATCTTCGGCGCGACGTTCTGGCCGCAGGATTTCATCCTGCTCTCGGCGCTGCTGATTATCTGCGCGTTCGGCCTGTTTGCGATCACCGTGTTTGCAGGCCGGGTCTGGTGCGGCTACACCTGCCCTCAGAGTTCCTTTACCTGGCTGTTCATGTGGTGCGAAAAGGTTACCGAAGGCGAGCGCAACCAGCGAATCAAGCTGCAAGCCGCGCCCTGGGGCCCGAACAAGCTGATGCGCCGCTCGGCCAAGCACACGCTGTGGCTGGCCATCAGCCTGCTCACCGGTTTGACCTTTGTCGGCTACTTCACACCGATCCGCCCACTGGCCAACGAACTGCTGACCCTGCAGATGGGTGGGGTCAGTCTGTTCTGGGTGCTGTTTTTCACCGGTGCCACCTACATCAACGCCGGCTGGTTGCGCGAAGCGGTGTGCATGCACATGTGTCCCTATGCACGCTTTCAGAGCGTGATGTTCGACAAGGACACCCTGACCATCTCCTACGACGTGGCGCGCGGCGAAAGCCGTGGCCCGCGCAAACGCGGCGTGACCTCGGCCGAGGCCGGCCTGGGCGACTGCATCGACTGTCAGTTGTGCGTGCAAGTGTGCCCGACCGGCATCGATATCCGCGACGGCTTGCAGATGGAATGCATCGGTTGCGCGGCCTGTGTCGATGCCTGTGACTCGATCATGGACAAAATGGGCTATGCCCGCGGGCTGGTCAGTTATACCTCGGAGCATGAACTGCAGGGTGGCAAGACTCATTTGCTGCGGCCACGGCTGATCGGCTACACGGCGGTGCTGGTACTGATGATCGGCGCCCTGGCCCTGGCACTGGTAGAGCGGCCGATGGTGTCCCTGGATGTCAGCAAGGACCGTGGCCTGTTCCGTGAGAACAGTCAGGGCCAGATCGAAAACATCTACAGTCTGAAGGTGATCAACAAGACCCAGCTGCGCCAGCAGTACCGCCTGGAACTGGTGGATGGCGATGGCTTCCAGCTGCAGGGCAAGACCGACCTGAGCCTGGCGCCGGGGGAGATTGTCGACGTGCCGGTGTCGGTGGCGATGACCACTGAACGGCCGAGCAGCAGTTCGCAGAGCATCAGCTTCAAGGTGGTCGACAGCGACGAGCCTGAGATCTACAGCGTGGCGAAAAGCCGGTTTGTTGCGCCGATGAATCGGTGAGGCTTTAGACTGCGGTGCGGCCATTCGCGGGCAAGTCGGAGCGGCAGTGTGGCGATCCGACTTGCCCGCGAAGAAGTCACCTGAAAATTTCTGCATGACACTGAACTGAGCTCTTGATGAAACGCTACGAAAAATTCGCCGATGACATCGCTGAACTGATCCGCTCCGGGGTGCTCGGCCCCGGCCAGCGCGTGCCGCCGGTGCGCTACGCCAGCCAGACTTACGGCGTCAGCCCGTCCACGGTGTTCCAGGCCTATTACCTGCTGGAACGTCGCGGCCTGATCCGCGCCCGGCCGCGTTCCGGCTACTTCGTCAACACCCATGCACCGAGCCCGTTCTCGGAGCCGGTGATCAGCAGCCAGGTCAACGAGTCCACCGAAGTCGACGTCAGTGAACTGGTGTTCTCGGTCCTCGACTCGATCAAGGACCCGAGCACCGTGCCGTTCGGCTCGGCCTTCCCCAGCCCGGCGCTGTTCCCGCTGCAACGTCTGGCTCGCTCACTGGCCAGCGCCAGCCGCGATATGGACCCGCGCATGGTGGTCACCGACATGTCGCCGGGCAACCCGCAATTGCGCCGGCAAATCGCCCTGCGCTACATGGTCGGCGGCCTGATGCTGCCGATGGAAGAGCTGCTGATCACCAATGGTGCCCTCGAGGCCCTGAACCTGTGCC
This sequence comes from Pseudomonas fluorescens, assembly GCF_902497875.1. Taxonomy (GTDB): domain Bacteria; phylum Pseudomonadota; class Gammaproteobacteria; order Pseudomonadales; family Pseudomonadaceae; genus Aquipseudomonas; species Aquipseudomonas fluorescens_BR. Next base: position 33,438 of record NZ_CABVHY010000043.1, on the reverse strand, counting down.
TGCAGGCGGTGACCGAACCCGGTGACCTGGTGGCCATCGAAGCCCCGGCGTTCTATGCCTGCCTGCAAGTGCTGGAGCGACTGAAGCTCAAGGCCGTGGAAATCCCCGTGCACCCCAGGGACGGCATCGACCTTGGCGTCCTCGCACAAACTCTGGAACGACATCCGATCAAGGCCTGCTGGTGCATGACCAGCTTCCAGAACCCGATGGGCGCGACCATGCCCGAAGCCAAGAAGCAGGAGCTGGTGGCGTTGTTGCGCCGCCATCAAGTGCCACTGATCGAGGACGACGTCTACGCCGAACTCTATTACGGCCAACAGGCGCCAAAACCGGCCAAGGCGTTCGACACCGAAGGCCTGGTGATGCACTGCGGCTCCTTCGCCAAAAGCCTGGCTCCCGGCTACCGCATCGGCTGGGTCGCCGCCGGGCGCTATGCGCAGAAAATCGAACGGCTGAAGCTCATGACCTCACTCTGCGCCTCGATGCCGGCCCAGGCCGCCATCGCCGACTACCTGCAGCACGGCGGTTACGACCGTCACCTGCGCAAACTGCGCTACGCCCTGGAAGAACAGCAAAGCGCCATGCTTGCCGCCATCGCCCGTTATTTTCCAGCGCAGACCCGCGTCAGCCAACCAGCCGGCGGCTACTTCCTGTGGCTGGAACTGCCAGAGCAGATGGACTCGTTGAAGTTGTTCCAGATGGCCCTTGCCCAAGGCATCAGCATTGCTCCAGGACCGATTTTTTCACCGACCCGGCGCTTCAGAAATTGCATTCGGTTGAACTACGGCAGCCCCTGGACCGAGACGGCGGAAAAGGCCATGGAAACCTTGGGGCGGATTGTGCGGTCGTTCTAAACAGCAAAAAGATCGTCCGAACGCGGCCCGAACCTGCGGCAGCTCCTACGCAAGCCCTATACATCCACAAGATAATGGGTGTACGCAAAACCTGTAGGAGCTGCCGCAGGCTGCGATCTTTTGATCTTGATCTTTACCGACCGCCCCCCAGATCGACAAAGGTCCCGGTCGCATACGAAGCTTTGTCCGACAGCAGCCAGACTATCGCTTCCGCCACTTCTTCCGGGCGGCCGCCGCGGGCCATGGGGATGCCGGATTCGAGTTTGCTGACTCTCTCCGGGTCGCCGCTCAGGGCGTGAAAATCGGTAAAAATGAAGCCCGGACGCACGGCGTTGACGCGAATGCCCTCGCCCGCCACTTCTTTGGACAGGCCGATGGTGAAGCTGTCCAGCGCGCCTTTGGAGGCGGCGTAATCGACGTATTCATTGGGTGAACCCAGGCGCGAGGCGACCGAGGAGACGTTGACGATGCTGCCGCCCTGGCCACCGTGTTTGGGCGACATGCGCAGCACCGCGTGCTTGGCGCAGAGAATCGGCCCCAGCACATTGGTCCGGATGGTTTTGAGAATACGGAATTCGGACATTTCATCGACCCGGGACTTGTGCCCGACGGTGCCCGCATTGTTGACCAGCGCCGTGACTCGTCCCAGCTCGGTATCGACCCGGTGGAACAGCGCGATGACTTCATCTTCGATACTGACATCGGCGCGCACCGCCATCGCCTGGGCGCCCAGTCCACGGACTTGCTCGAGTATCTGGTGAGCGGCCTGTTCGTCCGCCTGGTAATTGATGCAGATTCGATAACCTTGCTGCGCTGCCAGCAGTGCGGTGGCCGCGCCAATGCCGCGGCTGCCGCCGGTGATGACCAGGACTTTGTCCATGCTTGCTTTCCTCCGTTCTAAGCTGAAGCACTGCGCTGCAAGAATACTCGCCAGTGCTCGCTTTTGCATGGGCTCAAGTCAAGCACACATTGCTTGAGCCCACCGCCAATTGCTCCGCCCGATGGATATCGGCCATGAAACGCGCCGCCGGCAGCGGGTGCCCGAGCAGGTAACCTTGCAGCGAATCACAGCCCAATTGAGTCAGGAAACGCTGTTGCATATTGGTCTCCACCCCTTCGGCGACGATCCGCAGCCCCAGCGCCTGACCGAGGGCGACGATGGCCGAGACGATGGCGGCATCGTCGCTGTCATGCTCCAGGTCGCGGACAAAACCGCGGTCGATCTTCAACTCGTTGGCCGGCAGCCGCTTGAGGTACATCAGGCTTGAATAGCCGGTGCCGAAATCATCGATGGACAGGTCGACACCCATTGCCGAGAGTTCCTGCAGCACCATCATGCTCGCATCTGCGTCGCTCATGGCCGTGGTTTCGGTGATTTCCAGCGTCAGGTTGTTGGCCGGCAGCTGGTGGCGAGCCAACGCGCCGGCAACACTTTGTACCAGCCCGACATGACAAAACTGCAACGCTGACAGGTTCACCGCGATACGCCAGTCGGTGTAACCCTGCACATACCACTCACGCATCTGGCGGCAGGCTTCGTTCAATACCCACTCGCCGATCGGGATGATCAACCCGGTCTTTTCCGCCAGATCGATGAATTTGTCCGGCAGTAGCATCCCGTGCTGCGGATGCTCCCAGCGCAACAAGGCCTCGGCGCCCACCGGCCGGCCATTGCCGGCATCGAACTTGGGCTGGTAATACAGACTGAATTGTTGCTGCTCGATCGCCACGCGCAGGTCCTGCAGCATTTGCAGCTGTTTGCGGGCGTTGGTGTTCATCGAGGCATCGAAGAAGCGGTAGCCGTTTTTGCCGGTGCCTTTGGCGTGATACATCGCCGCGTCGGCGTTCATCAGCAATTCTTGCGCGGTCAGGCCGTTACCCGGGTACAGCGCAATGCCGACGCTGGCGGAGATTTGCAAGTCATGCTCGGCCACCCTGAACGAACGGGAAATCAACCCGACCTGGCGAGCGGCCAGTCGCAGGGCATCATCCGGACCGCCAAGCTGCACCAGCAATACGAATTCGTCACCACCGATCCGCGCCAGGGTGTCCTGGCTGCGCAACTCCTCGCGCAAGCGCTGGCCGACCTCACGCAACAACTGGTCGCCCATGTGATGCCCAAAAGCGTCGTTGACCGGCTTGAAGCCATCCAGATCAATGAACATCAGCGCAAAACAACCACCCTGCTCCTGCACCAGATGCATGGCCTGATCGATGCGATCGGCCAGCAGCACCCGGTTCGGCAAACCGGTCAGGGTGTCATGCAGCGCAAGCTGGGTGAGTTCCTGGTTGGCCAGGGTCAGGGAATCGGCCAGGTCAGCGGTGCGGGCTTCCAGGCGAGCATCAAGGATCGAGGTCAGCAAGGCGATGCACAGCACCGCCAAAGTGGTGACCAGCACCAGGTTGTCCAGCCCATTGCCGCTCAGGCCATCGATTGCCGCGCCGCAGAAACTGCCGTCGGCGAAACGCGCGGCGGCCATGCCGGTGTAATGCATGCCGACGATGGCGAGGCCCATGACCACCGCCGCCCCACCACGGGCCAATCTGACGTAGGGGGTGTTCTGCCGCAGGCGGAAGGCAATCCACAGTGCTGCGGCCGAAGCCCCGACCGCAATCAACAGCGAGGCGCTGAACAAGGCTGGATCGTAATCGATGCCTGGCTGCATGCGCATCGCGGCCATGCCGGTGTAGTGCATGGCGCTGATCCCCGCGCCCATGATCAGGGCGCCGAACGCCAACTGCCAGGCCGGCAAGCGCGGCTGACTGACCAGCCACAGGGCAAACCCGCAGGACAGGATACTGATCAGCAGCGATAACAGGGTGATAGTGAGGTCATAACCCAAGTCGATCGGCAACTTGAAGGCCAGCATGCCGATAAAGTGCATCGACCAGACACCCACGCCCATCGCCAACGCCCCGCCAGCCGTCCACAGATGAACCGCCCGGCCTTTGGCCGTGGCGATACGCCCGGTAAGGTCAAGGGCGGTATAGGACGCGAGAATCGCCACGCAGAGGGAGATCAACACCAGGACGGGGGAATAACTACCGATGAGCATGGGACTTCTCGTGGAGACTGAGCCGAACACTGTCCATGCTCGGGGGTAAAGTCGGCGATTGTACCTATTGCGCCAAAGAACGCACCGGGAAATATTATCAATTAGCCATTAGTCTGATGAGTTGATCGCCATGCGCTCATTCGTGACACGCAACCACCCGCCCGCGCCCCATTTTCACGCGAACGTAATTCCTGGAGCTGCCGATAGGCTGCGATCTTTTGATCTTTCGTTTTTGATCCGGAAAATGGATTGCCTGAACGGTCGTCAAGATCAAAAGATCGCAGCCTGCGGCAGCTCCTACGGGTTCACCTGCAACTGCCCATCCCAACCACCGCCCAGCGCGGCGATCAGTTGCACGCTGGTGATCAGGCGGCTTTGCAGCAGGGTTAGCACGCTGCGTTCATTATTCAGCGCAGTGGCCTGGACCACCACCACACCCAGATAGGCAATCAACCCGGCCCGGTACTGGTTCTCGGTCAGGCGCAGGGATTCACGGGCCGATTCCAGAGCCTCCTGGCGCACTGCCGCCTCGTCTTCGAGCACTTTCAACTGCACCAGGAAGTTTTCCACTTCGCGAAAACCATCGAGCACGGTCTGGCGGTATTGGGCCACGGTCTGGTCGTAGACGGCTTCAGTGCGATCGACTTCCGCCGAGCGCTGGCCGCCGTCGAACAGGGTCATGGCCAATTGCGGCCCTACTGACCAGAAACGGTTCGGCACGCTGATCCAGTTCGCGAAGGTACTGCTGCTGTAGCCGCCCCTCAGGCTCAGGGTCAAGTCCGGGTAGTAAGCCGCTTCAGCCACGCCGATCTCAGCGTTGGCGGCGATCACCGAGCGTTCGGCCGCGGCGATATCGGGCCGGCGCTCCAGCAGCTGCGACGGCAGGCTCAAGGGAATCTGCGGCAATGCCGGGATGTCTCGGGTTTCTGCCAGGCTGAATTGCGCCGGTGGCACCCCGGTCAGCACTGCAATGGCGTTTTCCAATTGCGCGCGCTGCCAGATCAGGTCAATGAGGTCGGCCTGGGTGCTCTTGAGCTGGGTTCGCGCCTGGGCGACCGAGTCTTTGCCGGAGACGCCGGCGCGGTATTGGTTTTCGGTCATGGTCAGCGAGCGCTGATAGGCCGCGACTGTGGCTTCGAGCAAACGCTTCTGCTGGTCGATCACCCGCAGTTGCAGGTAGTTCTGCACCAGTTCCGACTGCTGGCTCAGGCGCATCGCCGCCAGATCGGCAAAGCTCGCCTCGGCGCTGGCCGAGTCGGCTTCCAGGCCACGGCGCAACTTGCCCCAGATATCCGCCTCCCAGCTCACACCTAACTCAGTGCTGTAGGTGTCGCGAATACCACTACTGGAACTGCTCAGGCTCGAACTACTGCTACCGGTGCCCTGGCTGGAGCGGGTTTTCCCGGCGCTCAGATCCACGCTGGGAAAGAATGCCCCCCGAGTGCTGCGCACCAGGGCCTGGGCCTGGCGGTACTGGGCTTCCGCTTGGGCGACGGTCTGGTTGGCGCTGTTGAGCTTCTCGATCAGGCCATTGAGTTGCCGATCACCGTACAGTTCCCACCAGGCACCACGGGCCAGGGAGTCGCTGGGACTGGCCTGGCGCCAGCCCTGGGCTTCTTTGTACTGGGCCGGCGTGCTCATTTCCGGGCGCTGGTAGTCCGGGCCGATGGCGCAGGCGCTGAGCAACAGCCCACAGAGCGTCAGCCCGAGCAGTCGCGAACCGCGGGCCAGGCCCAAGCGTTGGGCGGACAGCTCAGGGGGGTTGGAAAGCGAACGGTCAGTCATAGCGGAGTTTCCAGAGCAGCATCGGTACGTACCCCACGCCAGTGGTTGAAGCGATGGCGCAGTCGGTCGAGATAGAGGTAAACCACCGGAGTGGTGTAAAGGGTCAACACCTGGCTGAAGATCAGCCCACCGATGATCGTCAGGCCCAGCGGCTGACGCATTTCCGCGCCTTCGGCGGTGCTCAGCAGCAACGGCAAGGCCCCGAGGATCGCCGCCAGGGTGGTCATCAGAATCGGCCGCAGGCGCAACAGGCAGGCACTGCGGATCGACTCCAGCGGCTCGAGGCCCTGGTGGCGTTCCAGCTGCAGCGCCAGGTCGATCATCAGAATGGCGTTCTTCTTCACCACGCCGATCAGCAGGAACAGCCCCAGCAGCGAGATCAGGCTGAATTCACCACCCAGCACGTAGATCGACAGCAGTGCACCGACCCCGGCCGACGGCAGGGTCGAAAGAATCGTCAGCGGATGAATGTAGCTTTCGTAAAGCACCCCAAGCACCAGATATACCGCCACCAGCGCGCCGAGAATCATCCATGGCTGGCTTTTTTGCGTGGCCGCGAAGGCATCCGTGGTCCCGGCCATTTTGGCGATCACGTCTTCCGGCAGGCCGACCTTGGCAATCGCTCGTTCGATGGCGGCGCCGCCCTGTTCAACGGTGACGCCCTCGGCCATGTCGAAGGAAATGCTTTCAGAGGCAAATTGCCCTTCATGGCTGACCCGGTCATCTTCCAGGCTGCTTTCGTAATGGGCAATGCCCGACAGCGGGATGCGCTGGCCGTCCGCGGTGATCACCTGCACCTGGTTGAGGGTGATCGGATCCTGGGCGTACTTCGGATTGACCTCCATCACCACCTGATACTGGTTGAGGCTGTCGTAGATGGTGGAAATCTGCCGCTGGCTGTAGGCGTTGTTCAGCACCGAGGTGACCATATCCATGTCGACGCCCAGGCGCTTGGCCTGATCGCGGTCGACCACTAGCGTCACCTGCTGCGCGCCGCGCCCTTCCCGGGCATCGATGGCGGTCAGCTCGGGCAAGGCCTTGAGCGCGGTGACCACTTTCGGGTACCACTCGCGCAAGGCGCCCAGATCACCGCTTTGCAGGATGTAGGAGTATTGCGAAGTGCTCTGTTCGCGGCCGCCACCAAATTGCAGGTCCTGGTCGGCCATCAGCATCAATTGCCCGCCGGGCACCTTGGGCATGTCCTTGCGCAGGCGCTCGATGACTTTCTGCGCGGAGATCTGCCGCTCCTTGATCGGTTTCAAACGCACCAGCATGAACGCATTGTTGATGCCGTTGCTGCCGCCTATGAAGCCGGCCACGCTTTCCACGGCCGGATCGCGCAATACCGCGCGGCGGAAGGTTTCCATCTTCGGCTGCATCACGTTGAACGACAGGCCGTCATCACCGCGCACGAAGCCGATCAACTGACCGGTGTCCTGCTGCGGCAAGAAAGTTTTCGGCACCACCACATACAGCGCGACGTTGACCCCGATGGTCACCAGCAAACTGAGCAAGGTCAGCCGCCGATGGCGCAACACCCAGTCCAGGCTGCGCGCATAGCCGCTGACCATCCATTCATTGGCCCGCTGGCTCCAGCGTTGCAGACGGTTTTCCTGGCCTGGGGTATGCGGCTTCAGCCAGCGTGCGCAGAGCATCGGCGTGAGGGTCAGCGAAACCACCAGCGACACCACGATCGCCGCGGCCAGGGTGATGGAAAATTCGCGGAACAGGCTGGCAACGATCCCGCCCATGAACAGGATCGAGAGGAACACCGCCACCAGCGAGACGTTCATCGACAGCAAGGTGAAGCCGACTTCCTGCGCCCCGAGATAGGCGGCCTTCATCGGCGGCACGCCTTTGTCGATGTGGCGGCTGATGTTCTCCAGCACCACGATGGCGTCGTCCACCACCAACCCGGTGGCGAGAATCAGCGCCATCAGCGACAGATTGTTCAGGGAAAAACCGTACAGGTACATGATCGCGAACGTCCCGACCAGTGATACGGGCACGGCCAGGGACGGGATCAACGATGCGCGGAAGTTACCGAGGAACAGGAACACCACCAGAATCACCAGCGCCACGGCAATCAGCAGGGTCATTTCCGCTTCGTGCAAGGTCGCCTTGATCACCGGCGAGCGGTCCATGGCCAGGTTCAGCTTGACGCTGGCCGGCAACACCGCTTGCAACGCGGGCAGCTGGGCCTTGATCTCGTTGACCGTCTCGATGATGTTGGCCCCGGCCTGGCGGTTGATCACCAACAGCACCGCTGCGTCATCGTTGAAGAAGCCGCTGTTGTAGCGGTCTTCAACGCCGTCGCTGACCTTCGCCACATCGCTCAGGCGCAATGCCGAGCCGTTCTGGTAGCGAATGATCAGCGGTTCGTAATCCTTGGCTTTCTCCAATTGATCATTGGCCTGCACCTGCCACATGCGCTGGTCGTCTTCCACCGAGCCTTTGGGCCGGCGCACGTTGGCATTGGCGATGGTGTTGCGCACATCGTCCAGGGCCACGCCGTACTGGTTAAGCAACTGCGGTTCCAGTTCGATGCGCACCGCCGGCAGCGAACTGCCGCCGATCTGCACTTCGCCAACGCCCGGCACCTGGGACAGGCTTTGGGACAGAATGGTCGAGGCCAGGTCATACAACTGGCCTTTTTGCAGCACCTCCGAGGTCAGCGACAGCACCATGATCGGTGCCTGGGACGGGTTGACCTTCTTGTAGGTCGGCATGCTGCGCATACCGCTGGGCAGCAGGTTGCGCGAGGCATTGATCGCCGCCTGCACTTCCCGCGCCGCGCCGTTGATGTCGCGATCGAGGTCGAATTGCAGGATCACCCGGGTCGAGCCCTGGCTGGATCGACTGCTCATGGTGTTGACCCCGGCAATGGTGCCGAAGGAGCGCTCCAGTGGCGTGGCCACGGTCGAGGCCATGACCTCCGGGCTGGCACCCGGCAGGCTGGCCTGCACCACGATCACCGGAAAATCCATTTGCGGCAGCGGTGACACCGGCAGCAAGCCGAAGCTCATGCCGCCGAGCAACATGATCGCCAGGCTCAGGAGCATGGTCGCCACCGGGCGTTTGATGAACGGTCCGGAGAGGTTCATGGCTGTTCTACCGGCTCCGCGCGCTCAGGCGCTGGCCGCCAGCGTCGACCGAGACGGTCGAAGTACAGATAGATCACCGGCGTGGTGAACAAGGTCAGAACCTGGCTGACCAGCAGTCCACCGACCATCACCAGACCCAGTGGCTGGCGCAATTCCGCGCCAGAGCCGGTGGCGAGCATCAGCGGCACCGCGCCGAACAACGCCGCCAGGGTGGTCATCAGGATCGGCCGGAACCGCAGCAACGCCGCCTGATAGATCGCCGTCTCCGGGTCCAGCCCCTGGTTGCGCTCGGCGTCGAGGGCGAAGTCGATCATCATGATCGCGTTTTTCTTGACGATACCGATCAGCAAAATGATCCCGATGATGGCGATCATCCCCAGGTCATTGCCGCTGAGCAGCAGCGCCAGCAAGGCGCCGACCGCCGCGGACGGCAAGGTCGAGAGAATGGTGATCGGGTGGATATAGCTCTCGTAGAGCACGCCAAGGACGATGTACATGGTCACCACCGCCGCCAGGATCAGCAGCAAGGTACTCGACAGCGACGCTTCAAAGGCCTGGGCGGCGCCCTGGAACTGTGTCTGTACACCCAGTGGCATACCGATATCCTGTTGCACCTGGTTGATCAGCTCGACCGCCTGCCCCAGCGCCACGCCGGGTGCCAGGTTGAACGACATCATCACCGCCGGAAACTGGCCGATGTGGGTGATCGCCAGTTGTGCCTGGCGCTCTTCGATATGCGCCAGGCTGGACAAGCGCACCTGGCCGCCGTCGGTGGTCTTGACGTGGATCTGCTCCAGCGCCTGCGGACCGATCTTCTCGCCGGACTGCGCCTGCAAGACCACGCGATACTGGCTGGCCTGGGTGTAAATGGTGGAAATCTGCCGCTGGCCGAAGGCGTCATACAGCGCATCGGTGATGTTCGACACCGAGACACCGATCCGCGACGCCGCATCGCGGTCGATCACCAGATAGACCTGCAAGCCCTTGTCCTGCAGATCGCTGGCAACGTCGGTCAACTCCGGCTGACTGGCCAGGGCCTCGACCAGCCTGCCGCTCCACAGGGCGAGCATGTCGGCATCCGGCGAGGACATGCTGAACTGGTACTGGGTCCGACTGACCCGGTCTTCGATGGTCAGGTCCTGCACCGGCTGCATGAACAAGCGGATACCGGCCAATTGGGCCAGCTCCGGCTGCAAACGCGCAATCACCTCGGTGGCGCTCAGGTCACGTTCGCCGTGGGGCCTGAGGTTGATCAGCAGGCGACCGCTGTTCAGCGTGGCGTTATCACCATCGACGCCGATGTAGGACGACAGGCTCTCCACCGCCGGGTCTTGCAGAATAATCTTGGCCAGTTCCTGCTGGCGCTCGCTCATCGCCGCGAACGAGATCGACTGCGGGGCTTCGGAAATACCCTGGATCACCCCGGTGTCCTGCACCGGGAAGAAGCCCTTGGGCACCACCATATAGAGGAACACCGTCAGGCCCAGGGTGGCGACGGCCACCAGCAGGGTCAGCGGCTGGTGCTTGAGCACCCACTGCAACTTGCGCCCGTAGGCGGCAATCATCCAGTCGATGCAGGCACCGCTGGCGCGGTAGAAACGCCCCTGTTCTTCTTCCTTGGGTTCACGCTTGAGCAACCGCGCGCACATCATCGGCGTCAGGGTCAGGGAGACCACCAGGGAAATCAGGATCGCCACCGCCAGGGTAATGGCGAATTCGCGAAACAGCCGCCCGACCACGTCGGCCATGAACAACAGCGGGATCAGTACAGCGATCAGCGACAGGGTCAGCGAGATCAGCGTGAAGCCGATCTGCTTGGCGCCCTTGAGCGCCGCCACCATGGGGCTGTCGCCCTCCTCGATGTAGCGCGAAATGTTCTCGAGCATGACGATCGCATCGTCCACCACAAATCCGGTGGCGATGGTCAGGGCCATCAGGGTCAGGTTGTTGACCGAGAACCCGGCCAGGTACATCACGCCAAAGGTGCCGATCAACGACAGGGGTACCGCCACCGACGGAATGATGGTCGCGCTGGCACGGCGCAAAAACAGGAAGGTCACCATGACCACCAGGGCAATGGCGATCAGCAGCTCATGCTGCACGTCGGTGACCGAGGCGCGGATGGTCTGGGTGCGGTCGGTCAGCACGACCACGTCGAGGCCGGCCGGCAAGTTGTCGGTAATGCTCGGCAGCAAGGCCTTGATCCGGTCGACCACCTCGATCACGTTCGCCCCGGGCTGGCGCTGGATGTTCAGCAATACCGCCTGGTTTTCATTGGCCCAGGCGGCTAAACGCTCGTTCTCGGCACCGTCGACGATCTGCGCGACGTCCTTGAGCCGCAACGGCGCGCCGTTGTTATAGGCGAGGATCAGCTCGGCGTAGTCCTTGGGCGAGGTCAACTGGTCGTTGGCGTCGAGCATCGACACCCGGGTCGGGCCGTCGAAATTGCCCTTGGGCTGGTTGACGTTGGAGGCGCCGATCAGGGTCCGCACGTCCGACAGGTTCAGCCCATTGGCCGCCAGGGCCTCCGGGTTGACCTTGATCCGCACTGCCTGACGCTGGCCGCCAGCGATGCTGACCATGCCGACGCCGCTGATCTGGGCGATTTTCTGCGCCATGCGGGTATCGACCAGGTCATTGAGCTTGGGCAACAGCATGGTCTTGGAAGTGATCGCCAGGGTCAGCACCGGGGTATCCGCCGGGTTGACCTTGTTGTACACCGGCGGCGCCGGCAGATCCTTGGGCAACAGGTTGGTCGCGGCGTTGATCGCGGCCTGCACCTGCTGCTCGGCGACATCCATGTTGATGTCGAGGTTGAAGCGCAAGGTCAGCACCGAGGCGCCGCCGGAACTGGTCGAGGCCATCTGGGTCAGGCCGGGCATTTGCCCGAACTGCCGCTCCAGCGGCGCGGTGACCGCACTGGTCATCACATCCGGGCTGGCGCCGGGATAGAGGGTCATGACCCGGATGGTCGGGTAATCGACCTGGGGCAATGCCGAGACCGGCAACAGCCGATAGGCGATCACGCCGGCCAGAATAATCGCCAGCATGCTCAGGGTAGTGGCTACCGGGCGAAGGATGAACAGCCGCGAGATGTTCATGCGCCGCCCTTTTTCGCCTTGTCGGTGGCTTGCGGTTCAGCCGCATTGGCCGCCGATTTGCCTTGCAGGTGTTCGGCCGGGGTGGCTGGCACGTCCTGGCTGTCGTTGACCACTTCCACTTCACTGCCCTCTTTCAGGCGGTCGGTGCCTTCGAGGACCACCCGGTCGCCGGGGGCCAGGCCTTCGTTGACGACCGTCAGGTTGCCGTCGCTGGCGCCGACTTTCAGTGGGTGAATCTTGACCTTCTTGTCGCCATCCATCGCATAGACGAAGGTGCCTTCATTGCCGAACTGGATCGCCGCCGTCGGCGCCAGCACTACGCCTTTCAAGGTGTCGGCGAGCAAACGCACATTGACGAACTGGTTGGGGAACAGGCTTTGATCGCGGTTCTCGTAGCGTGCCTTGAACTTCAGGGTGCCGGTGGTGACGTCGATCTGGTTGTCCAGGCTCTGCAACACGCCGGTGGCCTGCAACTTCAGGTCGCCGCGATCCCAGGCTTCCACCGGCAGTTTCGCGCCGCTGCGATAACGCTCCAGCACCGTCGCCAGGCTGTTTTCCGGCAAGGTGAAGGCGACGCTGATCGGTTGGGTCTGGGTGATGATCACCAGCGCCGCGGTGTCATTGGCCGCCACCAGATTGCCGACATCCAGCTGACGCAGGCCCAGGCGGCCGGCGATCGGTGCACGAATTTTGGTGAATTCCAGGTTCAGCTTGGCGTCATTGACCGCCGCCTGGTTGGTCTTGACCGTGCCCTGATACTGGCCCACCAGCGCTGCCGCAGTGTCCAGGGTCTGCTTGGCGATACTGTCTTCGGCGTACAGGCCGCGGTAGCGCTCCAGATCGACCTGGGCGTTTTTCAGTTGCGCCTGGTTCTGCAACAAGGTGCCTTCGGCCTGCAGCAAGGCGTTTTGATAAGGACGCGGGTCAATCTCGGCCAACAAGTCCCCGGCCTTGACCATCTGCCCTTCCTCGAAGGCGATTTTCACCAGTTCACCGGCCACCCGGCTGCGCACATTGATGGTGTTCAAGGCCGTGACCGTGCCCAGGGCCTTGTAATACAGCGGGAAATCTCCGCGGGTCGCCGGCGCGACGCGTACCGGCACCGGCCCCGCCGCCCCACCGAATCCCGGACGCATCCCACCGGACCTGCCGGCATGGCCGTTGGCGGCTTTTTGCCCAGCAGCGCCTTTTTCGGCAACGTCGGTTGGCCAGAACTTCCAGCACAGGCCGACGATGGCCAACAGGACTAGCAGGCCGAACAGCCAGCGACGGGGATTGCGGGAAGCGGTGGATTGCATGGAGTGATCAACCATTGGGCGCGAGAGCATCTTCTTCGGAAGGCTGAAAGATAAGCACTGGAGGGGATTTAGCAAAGCGCCTTTACCGGCAATTTACCTTGGGCTTACGTTTGTCAGTGCCTGCTAAGCCACTGAGGCACAAATAAAAACGGCCTGGACAGAGCCAGGCCGTTGATATTCTAAAGCCTGTTACTTCAAAACAGCCAACGCCGCTTCGTAGTTCGGCTCTTCAGCGATTTCCTTGACCAGTTCGCTGTGCAGGACATTATCGTTTTCGTCCAGTACCACAACGGCACGGGCAGTCAGGCCTTTGAGTGGGCCGTCAGCGATGGCCACACCGTAGTTCTCGATGAACTCGGCGCCACGCAGGGTCGACAGGTTCTGGACGTTTTCCAGGCCTTCGGCGCCGCAGAAGCGAGCCTGGGCAAACGGCAGGTCAGCCGAGATGCACAGCACCACGGTGTTGGCCACGTCATTGGCCTGGGCATTGAACGTGCGCACCGAGGTGGCGCAGGTCGGGGTGTCGACGCTTGGGAAAATGTTCAGCACTTTGCGCTTGCCGGCAAGGCTCGCCAGGGTAACGTCGGAAAGATTGCCCGCCACCAGGGAGAAGGCTGGCGCCTTGGAACCGACTTTCGGCAGCTCGCCGTTGACTTGAACCGGGTTGCCTTTAAGAGTGACTTGAGCCATGAACGGAGTCCTTTTAAGCGGAGTGGTCGTAGGGTGTTGCGAGGACCCAAAGTTAAACACGAAAGCGCCTTTGAGCCTATCCCGGAATGCTGACGGACGACTCCGAATCCGTGACCTGAAATGTCCGACACAGGGCTGAATGAGCCTGGTCAACAGGCGCCAGTTTCCCGCTGAATGACAAACCCTCTTCGCGGGCAAGCCCCAATGCCGTAGCAGCTGGCGAAGCCTGCGTTCGGCAGCTGCTACGGGGAATGTGCGGGGCCAGAAATTCCTTAACTGACCGGCATTGGGGCAATGCCCGCACACACAGGGTCAGCGCCAATCCCGGATGGAGTGGTCGATACATAACCTGTGGGAGCGAGCTTGCTCGCGAAGAACGATAACGAGGTCAACCTGCCGGAGCCACCTGCTCCAGCGCCTCATTCACCAGCAACTGGCTCAACTCGATCATCTGCTGAATCGCCAGCGCCACATTACGGCAGGAGCCTTCGACCTCGAACGCCAGGTCGCTGACCAGAACATTGGCGCTGGCCAGCGTCTCGCAGGCGTTGGCCAATAGCGTTTCGGTGCTGAGGCCAGGGACGACGGTGAAGATGTTGACCGGAACGACGTGGGCGAGTCTGGACTTGTCGAATGGGGGCTGCGGGTAGTGATCGCGAGCTCGCTGCGCGGCCTCGCAGAGCTCGCTGGAATCGGAGGGAGAAGCGTTTTCGGTTTCAGGCGGATCGGGAGTGACTTTGAACATCGTGTAACTCCTAGAGTAATGGGAGCTGCCACAGGTCTTCTCACGGACTTGGGGTGGCAGCCGTACGCGGGGTGAGAAACCGGGACTCTAGGAACCCGGCCACGCCGAAACGTGCCCGCGCACAGCCGCCATAACTTGAACGACAGACGAAAAAAAGCGCCTGCAAAAGTATGGTGGGCGCTGTGCGCCTAGAGATGTCCGGATTCTCACGTCCGATCGCTGAATTGGCAGCGATCCGCGAAGATTATCGCCCAGCCGGTACCAAAGCAACCCCGATAATGCGATCAACCCCGCACAACTGTAGGAGCTGCCGCAGGCTGCGATCTTTTGATCTGCAACACCGCCAAACGAAACGCGTTCTTACGGTTAATCCAGCGCTCCCGGACCGACCCCCAACCTTCCCTACCTAGCAGTTCTGCTAGTAGACAATCTCTGCCCCGGCGACGAACCTGAACACCCTGCCCCAAAAGATCCACAGGAGTTTGTCCCATGCCTTCCAGCCGCGAAATCGTCCTCTGCCGCTACCGCTACGACCCGCTGGACCTACTCGCCTCTACTACACCGTTGTCGGTCGTGGAGCTTCAGCGCTTTTACTGTAAAAGCCGCTTGGCTACCGAAATTCAGGGTCAGGTAAAATACTCGATCTTTCAGCACGACGACCAGCTACTGGCGCAACAACAGAGTGGCGGGGATGCCGTGAAGACCACATTGCTGGCCACCGACCAGCAGCGCTCGGTGCTCCATGCGTTCAACGCAAGCCCACCCCAACCCATCGCCTATTCACCCTACGGCCATCGCCCCGCCGACAACGGTTTATTGAGCCTGCTGGGGTTCAATGGCGAACGGCGGGATCCGGTAACCGGGCATTATTTGTTGGGTAATGGCTATCGAGCGTTTAATCCGGTGTTGATGCGATTTAACAGCCCGGACAGTTGGAGTCCGTTTGGGGATGGGGGGTTAAATTCGTATGCGTATTGTTTTGGGGATCCGGTTAATCGAAGTGATCCGAATGGGCATACTCCCTTTTGGGATATATATATCCGGTTTGCAGCGAGTGCAGCGATTACACGCAGAGTCAGTGTTGGATCGCAAGTGGTGAGCTCCATAGATCTAGGACGGCTCTCAATTTCGACCCCAAGCATTGCCCCACCAAGAATTCCCAATGCGCTGGGAACTATCACGATGCCTTTCACCAATAATCGGAGGGGTGAAAACTTTAGGCGTCAGACTCCGCACAGATTCGGATCGACTGACTCACTAAATTCAAACGGCTCATTTCAATCAACTCATTCATCCGTATCAGCTCGATTATCCGAATCAACCAGTTCAATCAATTGGTTCGGACCCACCAGTTCTACTGATACAGCATCAACGTCCTCAGGACGAGGATCGATCTCTGTAGATTCAAATTGGTCTGGCTCGGGCAGGCGCGCCAACGTTGAGTGGGGATCCAACGAATCACTAAGTTCAGTGTCCTCATACCCTTCGGGATCAGCTCCTCGGGGGACTTTCGTGGACACTTTATTGACGCTGGATGCTCAAGGAAACGTTTCATCTCGTCCTGACCTCGTATCTACCCAAACCTCGCGGATCAGGGGCACATCCAGTCGGTACCTTTGAATAAGGGCCTTTTTCCAGACTGGTGGCGCGAACCACACGCTCATCGCTGCTGGCGAAGCCAAGATCAGTATCGTTTTTTGAGGATTGGCATGGGCGTTTCTCGAGTTTGAACGCACGACTGAGCGCGTAGCGCTCGTACATCCGGCGCATGCGATTTAGAGGATGGATTAACTCTCTGCAGGAGGGCGCAGCCTGCAATTTTTTTATCTGCAACACCGCCCAAGCCAAACCCGCCACGAAGCGCGCTCTTATGGTTAATCCAGCGCTCCGGGACCGAACCCCAACCTGCGCTACCTAGCAGATCTGCTAGTAGACAGCCTCGGCACCAACGACGAACCTGAACACCCTGCCCCAAAGGATCCACAGGAGTTCGTCCCATGCCTTCCAGCCGCGAAATCGTCCTCTGCCGCTACCGCTACGACCCGCTGGACCGACTTGCCTCTAGTACACCCTTGTCGGCCGCCGAGCTTCAACGCTTTTACTGCAAAAGCCGTTTGGCTACGGAAATTCAGGGCCAGGTAAACCACTCGATTTTCCAACACGACGACCAGCTCCTGGCGCAACAACAGAGCGGTGGAAATACGGCGGAGACCACATTGTTGGCCTCCGACCAGCAGCGCTCGGTGCTCCATACACTCAGCGCGAGTCCGCCCCAACCCATCGCCTATTCCCCCTACGGCCATCACCCCGCCGACAGTGGTTTGCTGAGCCTGCTGGGATTCAACGGCGAACGGCGGGATCCGGTGACCGGGCATTACTTGTTAGGTAATGGCTATCGGGCGTTTAATCCGGTGTTGATGCGGTTTAACAGTCCGGACAGTTGGAGTCCGTTTGGGGATGGCGGTTTGAATGTGCATGCATATTGTTTAGGAGACCCGATTAACAGACAGGATCCAACGGGACATATTTCTGGATTTTTGTTGGTTCACTT
This sequence comes from Pseudomonas fluorescens, assembly GCF_902497875.1. Classification (GTDB taxonomy): domain Bacteria; phylum Pseudomonadota; class Gammaproteobacteria; order Pseudomonadales; family Pseudomonadaceae; genus Aquipseudomonas; species Aquipseudomonas fluorescens_BR. Next base: position 16,254 of record NZ_CABVHY010000043.1, on the reverse strand, counting down.
TCAAAAGTATTGGGCAAGAGCGGCTTCAGCAATTTCAAAAAATAGTAGTGCCGCATTACCGGTCACCGCAATAGCCAATAAAAACCGCTCTATTGAGGTTTTTGATAAAATAGTCAAGCGTATTGGCGAATCAGCCCGAGGCAGAGAAAAGTACCTAATGGAAGAATCGGCGAAGCTATCGCAAAGCAATAAACTTATATACCAACTGGATCGCGGTAGGCTGCGAAGCGCTGAAGAAACCACTAAACGTTTTAAATTCTATAATAAACATAGGGACTTTTTCAACTTCAAGGATGGCTTACCTCAAAATGGACAACGTTTACTTATAAACAACGGTCCAGACGTTTACCTGTACACGGATCAGTTCAATACGTCGATTGGTTATTATCTCTATAAAATGAAAGCATCATCTGGACCCAAGCTGGAAAGAGTCACCGCCAGGTTGCGCGCCAGTGTAATTATTCGCGATGAGCATATCGTCATGAATACACTACGTTTGGAAGGCGGCAGTATCCGCGGACCGCAAGGCAGAACACCCGCCGGATCACCTGGCAGACGCCCTAGTATGTAAGTCGTTTCTCAGCCTTACTACGCGCTTCGTAGCAGCTGGCGAAGCCTGCGTTCGATTGCGCAGCAATCGCAATAGGGTGGACCGTATGTTTGCAGGAAAAATGCGTTCGCCGGTTTTACGACCGCTACGCGGCCGAACGCAGCCTTCGGCAGCTGCTACGGGGAACTCACATCCCGCGAACCCATGCACAAAAACCAACGAGTCATCCCTTCCGACTGGCTAACCCGCCGTTCCCTGCTAGCTTAATCTGAAGCGCCCTACAGACTTGCCCGAGCGAGCAGTCATCAATCCGCCACCCAGTGCCGAGTCGTCCACTGAGCCAGGAAGGAACCGGGGAATCATGTCGATCAAACACTACGCGCCCGCCATGCTAATGGCTGCAGCCTTGTCGTCGGCGTTTTGTGCCATGGCCGACAACGTCGAGATCGCCAACAAAAGCAACAACCCGCTGAACTTCGAGCCCGGAATGAATCTGCAGGATTACTACACCCCGAGGTACTACGACACCAATATTCATACCAACGACCTGCTGGTGCGCGGCACCTTGCCGATAGCGCCCAACGACTACATCGGGGTCCCGCAGTTGCTGCGCGCCACCGCGCCGATCAGCACCCACCCCGACCCAAATGGCGGCTACAGCACCGGCGAAGGTGATCTGAACCTGTTTGATATCTTTCTGCTCAAGACCGATGGCGTGCAGCTGGGCATCGGCCCGCAGATCACCCTTCCAATTGCCGATCAGGACGAACTCGGTACCGGCAAATGGCAGGCCGGCCTGGCGGCCATCGCCATCGACACCTCCCCCCGCGGTTTGCTCGGTGCGCTGGTGCAGTACCAAAGCTCGTTTGCCGGCGACAGCGACCGTGCGCATGTTGAAACGGCGACCCTGCAGCCGTTCATCATTCACAACCTGGACAAGGGTTGGTACCTGCGCTCCACCGGCATCTGGACCTTCGACCTGAAAAACGATACCCACTACATCCCCCTGGGTTTCGGTGCCGGCAAGGTCTGGAAGGACCGCGACAATATCCTCAACGCCTTTATCGAACCGCAATGGACAGTGGAACGCAAAGGCGATGGTCAGCCGCAATTCACGCTGTTTGCCGGACTTAACGTCACCTTCGGAAAATAAGGAAATCTCAATGAATGGGTTACTTCGCGCCACCGGTTTCAGCCTGTTTGTACTGTTCGCCAGTTGTGGTGTGGGTGCTCAGACCCAAGCCCAGTCTCTGGCAACGCATCCAGACCCACTGGCCTCCTACGCCCAATAACAGGTTGAGTTTCACGACAAGCCCGGTGCCCTGAGCGGCGACTTGATGGTGTTCGAAAGACGGGGAAAACCGCCCGGAGGGCAATGGTGTCAGCATCAAGCTGACACCGGCGTTTTTCAAGGAGAGACCAGCGATGACCACGGCGCAGCAGATTGCGCAGGCGCTACAGCAACTCAAACATTCATTGACTACGCTGCATCGTCAGATACCACGCCCGGCTCAGCCCCCTCGACAAACCGCTTTGCAACCCCTCAATCCCGGTCACGAGAAGGACTTCCCATGACGAACCTGATATCGATTCGCCAACGCCACGGGCTCACGCTGTTACTGGCCCTGATCCTGCAACTGCCGTTGCTGGTGCAGGCCACTGAACCCCTGCCCTCGTGGAACGACGGCCCGGCGAAAAAAAGCATCGTCGAGTTTGTCCGGGCCGTGGCCACCCCGAGCACCAGGGACTACGTGAAACCCTCCGAGCGCATCGCCGTATTCGGTAACGACGGGACCCTCTGGACCGAGCAACCCACCTACTTCCAGGTGCTGTTCGCTTTCGATGAAATCAAACGCCTGACCCCGCAGCATCCAGAGTGGAAGACCGAGCAACCGTTCAAGGCGGTACTGGAAAACGGTCACAAGGGCCTCGGTGAAAGCGGCATGGACGACTTGTTGAAAATCGTCGGCGCGACCCGCACCGGGATCACCACCGAAGCCTTCATGGATAACGCGAAAACCTGGCTGAGCCGGGCTCGTCATCCGAGAACCGGCAAGCCTTATACCGAGATGATCTACCAGCCGATGCTGGAGATGCTCGACTACCTGCGCAGCCAGGACTTCAGGACCTACATCGTCAGCGGTGGCGATACCACGTTCATGCGCGCCTTTGCCAAAGTGGTCTTCTATGGCGTGCCGCCGAAACAGGTGATCGGTACACGTGCAATGACCCGCAACGCAATGCAGGACCGCAATATACGTTGGTCGCTTCGACGTGACTCAAGCAGGCAAAAGACGCAGCGACCACGCCGTTCCGCAACGAGAAGAACTCCAACGGGAAGGCGCTTATCGGGTGTCGGCGGCCTTGCTGCCATTGTTGATTCACAATGGTGAGCCACGGTCGACCCTGGTGATCGGCTTCGGCACCGGCATCACCGCCGGCGCCCTACTGCATTGGAACATCGGGTGGTCGCCGAATTGCTGCCGGCCGTGGTCAAGGCCGCGCCATTGTTCAAAGGCAACTTCAACGCCGCCGCCGGGGTGGTCAATCTGTACTCGCGCGACTTCTACCAGCTCGCTGCCAAACGCCTGGAGAAACACGGCCTGGTCGCCCAATGGCTGCCGCCACTCATACTCAACGCCGACACAGCCTTCATCGAGCGCATGAACACCCACCGGCAACGCCTGATGCAGTTCTACCGCGCCAGCCTGAACGCCTACGACGGCGACCGGGCGGCTTGGGGCCGGGACATTCGCGAAGTGATGCGCGGGGATGGGGGGAATCCGTATTACCGGTGGTTTGTCGGGGATTAAGGTTGAATCGGCCAGTTTTTTTGTTGACCGATAGATCGCCAGTTCAGCCCGCTCCCTGTAGGAGCGAGCTTGCTCGCGATCAGGTCTCCCATTAGGCAAGTGTTTAACGGCCCTACTCCGCCTTCAACTTCAAGTACGATTGATGTATGTCCGATGCCCAGCTATCGATGACGTTTTTCACATCGTCGGCCTTCATCACCTGTGATACGTTTTCCAGCGGCTTGCCAGTGCCTTTGCGCACTACCTGGGCCAGAACCTTGTTATTCCCGCCATCAAGAAACACCGCTTCGGAGCCCAGATCGGTTTCCTGGTCACGAATGCCGGTGGCCGTGCTGACCGCGGCGGCCACCAGGGCAATCGGGATCACTTCATAGGGTTTCAGGCCTTCGGTCTTGCTGCTGACGGCGGTAATAGCCGCGCGCACCACCATCACACCAGGGCCAGGACCGGTGGCCAGGGGCATCGATTTACTGATCTCACGCTTGAGCGCCTGATCATAATAGTTGGTAATCCCGGACAAGGTGCTCTGCGGAATTTTCACCGTCGGCTGGGGTTTTGGATAGAGCTGGGTCGGCTCGACGTAGACGCTGGTGTATTGGTTGATGTTGAGTTTTGGGTCAACCCAGCGCATCACTTCGACACCCGATGGAGACTTTGCCTCTTTGAGCTGGCTGTAGTCCTTGAGAAACCCCGAATACTCGTCAGGCTGGGGTACTTTGCTGGAACAGCCCACTACTCCGATGGAGGCAATGCACAGCGTGCTCATCATTAACGCAAGCTTCATTCTGTAACTCCTGTCAGCTAGCCGACAACGGTATTGGGTACGAGAATTGTAGGTATAGCCAAACCTCAGGAAATTGTTATGACAACAGCCGAATATTCATCTATGGCCTTGGGCAATTTCACAAAGGTCATTTGACAGGCACCCGCCATCGGGCAAAGCTGCACGGAGCTTAAACGCGGGCCTTAGAGGCCAATGCATCTGGACTATGGAAGTCGCAATGGCGAAGCATAAAAATAAAACTGCAAAACCCCAGCCTGATTCACCCGCCTCGCTCACTTCGCGTTATCTGTTCCCCGCCATCGCCGCCGTGCTGCTGTTGATCAGCCTGGGGCTGTGGTTTTTTCTGCACCACAGCAAACCGATGCCGCTGGCCTATGCCCCTGTCAACGCGCCGGTAGTGCAGCGAGCAAAGCCCCCAGTCGCACCTGCGCCACCAGCAAGCATGGTCGACGAACAGCAATGCCAGGGCTGCCACAGTGCTCAGGTAAAAGACTGGCAAGGCTCTCATCATCAATTGGCGATGCAGACCGCGAATGCGGACACCGTACTGGCCAATTTCAACGACGTGATCTTCAAGAACGAGAAAGAGACCAGTCGTTTCTTCCGTAAAGACGTTAGTTTTTGGGTTAATACCACCGGCAGCGATGGCAAGAATGCCGACTTCAAAATCGCCTACACCTTCGGCATCGCACCGTTGCAGCAATACCTGATCGAAGTCGGCGATGGCCGCTTGCAAGCCTTGGGTGTGGCCTGGGATACCGAGAAACAGCGCTGGTTTCACCTGTATCCGGGCCAGGGGGTGAACTTCAAGAACCCGCTGCACTGGAGCAAGCCCAGCCAGAACGCCAACTTCATGTGCGTCGAGTGCCATACCACCGGCTACCAGCGCAACTTTGACGCGGCCAGCAACAGCTTCGCCAGCCAATGGAACAGCCTCGGCGTCGGCTGCCAGGCCTGCCACGGCCCGGCATCGAACCATCTCGAATGGGCGGCGAAAAAAGGTGACCTGATTCATGCCGGTTTTGCCGTCGACCTCAACGCCAGAGACGCCACCACCGAGATCGAAACCTGTGCCCGCTGTCATGCCCGTCGCGCTCCGTTGGACGACGGTTACACCGTCGGCAAACGCTTGATGGATGATTACCTGCCTAGCGTGCTGACCCGCGAGCTGTATGCGCTGGACGGCAAGATCAAAGATGAAGTGTTCGAACACGGCTCCTTCGCGCAAAGCAAAATGTTCGACAAGGGGGTGCGTTGCAGCAACTGCCACAACCCTCACAGCACCGAACTGAAAGCCCCGGGCAACGGCGTTTGCCTGCAATGCCACAATAGCGCCGGCAAAACCTCGGTCGAGAGAGTCGACGGCAAAGGCCTGCAAGCGAAGAACTACGATTCTGCCGAGCACCATCGGCATCCAGCCGGCCAACCGGGCTCCCAGTGCGTGGATTGCCATATGCCGGGCAAGTTCTACATGGGCAATGACTTCAGGCATGACCACAGTTTCAGCATTCCCAACCCCGAGCGGGCGAAAAAACTCGGCACCCCGGACGCCTGCCTGACCTGCCATCAAGGCAAGGCTGGCGACCGAATCACCGAGCTATTCAAACGCTGGAGCGGCAGCCCGATCGCCCAAGCGCCGCGCTACGACGAGAGCCTGGGGCTGATTCGCGGGGGCCAAGCCGGGGCGGCGCAAGCCTTGTACGAGCAGTTGCAGCGCAACAACCTGCCAGCCATCCAGCGCGCGACCTTACTCGCCGAACTGCCGCTCTACCCCAGCGAACAGGCGTTGAAGCTGGCCAGCAAGGATTTGAGCAACCCGGCACCCCAGGTACGCGACAGTGCAATACGCGCCGTCAGCGCTTTCCTTCCACCCACAGAACGCACGCCGCTACTGGCACCACTGCTCAATGACCCGGTCCGCGCCGTGCGCATCGCCGCCGCCCGTGACCTGCTGAGCGCCGCCAACAGCGGTTTGGGCAGCGCCCAGCCCAGCTGGGACGCGGCCATCGCTGAATACGAAGCCGTGCAGTTGAACCTGCTCGAACGGGCCGAAGCCAATCTCAATCTGGCGATGCTTTATCAAGCCAGTGGCCGCGGTGACAAGGTCGAGCCGCAATTACGCGCGGCACTGTTGCGCGACCCGGACTTCTTCCCGGCACTGGTGACCCTGGTGCAATGGCTGGAAGCCAGTGGCCGCGGCAAGGAGGCTGAGGATCTGCTGGCCAAAGCGCTGCGTGAACACCCTGATGCGGCGCTGCTGCAACACACTCGGGGGCTGGCACTGATCCGCGCGGGCAAAGCCGCCCAGGCGATGCCCGCCTTGCGCAACGCCGCCCACCTTGAACCGCAGAACGCCCAGTATGGTTATGTGCTGGCAGTAGCCCTGCACGAGAGCGGGCAGATCGACGAAGCCTGCGACCTGCTGGAAAAAATGCTCAAGCTGCAACCGGCCAACCGCAATGCGCGCTTGTCGCTGATCCAGTACTACCTGGACAACGGCCAGGAATCGAAAGCCCAGGTATTGCTGCAAGGCTGGAAGAGACTGAATCCTGGGGATCCGGCGTTGAAATGAGGAATGGGAAATCAGTGACGATGGTCTGGTGGGTACTTGTGGCGAGGGAGCTTGCTCCCGCCGGCCGGTCCGCGCTCGGGCGCAGCAGACGCAAATTGGCTGACGCGTCATACCTGACAACACGCGGTTGCAGGTTTTAGGGCCGCTACGCGACCCAGCGGGAGCAAGCTCCCTCGCCACAGGCCTCCTAACGTCGGCGAAACAACGGCCGCGGCTCAATCACCGAACGTCCATACAACACGCTCATCCCCGCCAATCCCTTGAGCGCGTCCTCGGCGGATTTGTCTTCACGCACCGCAAAGGCGTCAAAACCGCATTGGCGCATGTGGCTGAGTTGGTCGCGCAGGACATCGCCAATCGCCCGCAACTCGCCCTGCCAGCCGACGCGGGTGCGCAACAGATAGGCCTGGCTGTAGGCGCGTCCGTCGCGAAAGCTCGGGAAGTCCAGGGCAATCAGCGGCAACAGATTCAACCACGGCTTGAGGCTTTCCACTTCGTCATCCGGGCTTAACCAGACCGCGTCATGAACTGGATTGTGGTCGATTCGGCGGGCTAGCCACAGCGCCAGCGGCAGGATCATCGGCCCCTCGGGCAGATCGGCATCCACTTCCCTGATCAAGGTCCAGCAATCGTCGTGGACCACCCGCGGCACGCCCTCTTGCAAACGCAGTAGGTTATTCATGCCGACACCTCCAGAACCTTCGGATAGACCCGTTCCTTGAAAGGCTCCAGGCCAATGCGTTGCAAGGTATCGACGAAGGACTCTTCGCTTTCGCGATAACGGACGAAAGTGGCTACGATGCCCTCGATCACGTCCGGCACCTCAGCAGCGCTGAACGACGGGCCGATGACCTTGCCCAAGGCACTGTTCTTGCCCTGAGAACCGCCGAGGGTGATCTGGTACCACTCGCTGCCGTTTTTGTCGACGCCAAGGATGCCGATATTGCCGATGTGGTGATGGCCGCAGGCGTTCATGCAGCCGGAGATATTGAGACTGATTTCCCCCAGGTCGTGCAGGTAATCCAGATCGTCGAAACGCGCCTGGATCGCCTGGGCGATGGGGATCGACTTGGCATTGGCCAAGGCGCAGAAGTCACCGCCGGGGCAGGCGATGATGTCGGTCAGCAAGCCGATATTGGCGCAGCCCAGGCCCTGTTCACAGGCCAGGCACCAGAGCGCATAAAGATCGGCCTTGGGCACATCCGGCAGGACGATGTTCTGTTCATGGGCGATGCGGATTTCGCCAAAGCCGAACTGCTCGGACCAGTCGGCAACGGCTTCCATTTGTTCCGCGGTGACGTCGCCCGGTGGAGCGCTGATGCCGGGTTTGGTCGAGAGCACCACGCTGCTGTAGCCCGGTATTTTATGCGGCTGCACGTTGCGCGACACCCAGCGGGCGAAGGCCGGGTTTTCGCTCAGACGGGTGCCGAAATCCAGATCGGCATCCGTCAGGAGGCGATAAGCCGGTGGCACGAAAGCACTGGCCACACGCTCGTACTCGACGTCGGTCAACTGTGCCGGGCCGTCCTTGAGGTGCTCCCACTCTTCTTCCACTTCCTCGGCAAAGGCTTCAATGCCCAAGGCCTTGACCAGAATCTTGATCCGCGCCTTGTACTTGTTGTCGCGTCGGCCATGGCGGTTGTAGACCCGCAATACGGCCTCGACATAGGACAGCAGGTGCTGCCAGGGCAGGCCTTCGCGAATCTGCAAACCGAGGATCGGTGTGCGCCCCAGCCCACCACCGACTATCACCCGCAAGCGCATTTGTTCGTCAGCGTCGCGATAAAGATACAGGCCGATGTCATGCATCATGATCGCCGCCCGGTCCTGCTCCGCCGAGCAGATGGCGATCTTGAACTTGCGTGGCAGGAACAGGAATTCCGGATTGATGGTCGACCACTGCCGCAGGATCTCCGCCAGGGGCCGCGGGTCGAGCAACTCGTCGGCGGCGACCCCGGCAAAGGCTTCGGTGGTGATATTACGCACGCAGTTGCCGGAGGTCTGGATCGCGTGCATTTCCACTTCCGCCAGGCGTTCGAGAATCGAAGGCACCCGGGCCAGTTCGATCCAGTTGAACTGCATGTTCTGCCGGGTGGTGAAGTGACCGTAGCCGCGATCGTAATCCCGGGCGATGCTCGCCAGGGTACGCAGCTGCCGGGCACCGAGGGTGCCGTAAGGGATCGCAACCCGCAGCATGTAGGCGTGCTTTTGCATATACAGACCGTTTTGCAGGCGTAGCGGCAGGAATTCTTCCTCGCTCAACTCACCGCCCATGAAACGTTCGACCTGATCGCGAAACTGCGCGACCCGCTCAAAGACCAGGGCACGGTCATAGTCATCGTAATGGTACATGTCGCTACCTCATCATCAGGGCTGACCGCGCTCTATCGGCTGGTTCCGGGGAAACGACTATGCACCTGCAGCTCAGTACGTTACAGATTCAGGTAAACGCTAAAAAACCATATCAGTGCCACGCTGGGCACCGCTGGCATGCTGTTTAATCTGATCCGCATTAATGCAGTTTTTCTGAGTCTGTTTTGTTTGGTCCAGCCTTTCTACAGTTCACTGCATGCCAGACCGGGTGGCCTGGCAAGACTTTGCAACCGTGGAAGATTTGACCATGAGCACAGCAGCAACCGGACAAGCCTATAACTACAAGGTCGTCCGCCAATTCGTCGTGGCAACAGTGGTATGGGGCATTATCGGCATGGCGATGGGCGTATGGATCGCCTCGCAGCTGGTCTGGCCGCAATTGAACCTGGACCTGCCGTGGACCACCTTCGGCCGCTTGCGCCCGCTGCATACCAGCCTGGTGATTTTCGGCTTTGCCGGCAGCGCACAATTCGCCGCCAGCTATTACGCGGTACAACGCACCTGCCAGGTGCGGTTGTATTCCGACAAACTGGCGGCCTTCACCTTCTGGGGCTGGCAGTCGGTGATCACGATCATGCTGATCACCCTGCCGCTGGGCTACACCACCACCAAGGAATACGCCGAGATCGAATTCTCCGGGGCGGTGTGGATGACGGTGGTCTGGGTCGCCTACGCGATTGTGTTCTTCACCACCGTGGTGCAGCGCAAGACCAAGCATATCTACGTGGGTAACTGGTTTTTCGGTGCGTTCATCGTGGTGATCGCCATGCTGCACGTGGTCAATCACCTCTCGATTCCGGTGGACTGGTTCAAGTCTTACCCGGTGTATTCCGGGGCCACTGACGCCATGGTCCAGTGGTGGTACGGGCACAACGCGGTGGGCTTCTTCCTGACCACCGGTTTCCTCGGGATGATGTATTACTTCGTCCCCAAACAGGCCAACCGGCCGGTGTATTCCTACCGCTTGTCGATCGTGCACTTCTGGGCGCTGATCACCCTGTACATCTGGGCCGGCCCGCACCACTTGCACTACACCGCGCTGCCGGACTGGGCGCAATCGCTGGGCATGGCGATGTCGTTGATCCTGCTGGCGCCGAGCTGGGGCGGGATGATCAACGGCATGATGACCCTGTCCGGTGCCTGGCATAAATTGCGCACCGACCCGATCCTGCGCTTTCTGGTGCTGTCGCTGGCGTTCTACGGCATGTCGACCTTCGAAGGACCGATGATGGCGATCAAAACCGTGAACGCCCTCTCCCACTACACCGACTGGACCATCGGCCACGTACACGCCGGCGCTCTGGGTTGGGTGGCGATGATCACCTTCGGCTCGCTGTATCACATGATCCCGAAAGTCTTCGGCCGCGAGCAGATGCACAGCATCGCGCTGATCAACCTGCACTTCTGGCTGGCGACCATTGGCACCGTGCTATACATCGCCGCATTGTGGGTCAACGGCATCACCCAGGGCCTGATGTGGCGGGCGATCAACGACGACGGCACGCTGACCTACTCGTTCGTCGAGGCCCTGGAGGCCAGCCATCCGGGGTTTGTGGTGCGCTTTGTCGGCGGCGTGTTCTTCCTCAGCGGCATGCTGTTGATGGCCTATAACACCTGGCGCACGGTGCGGGTCGCGGACCTGAAAATGGCTGAAAGTGAAGCGCAGATTGCTTGATTCCAACACTGACGCAAGCCTCCACGGCTTGCGTCCTTCCTGTCAGAGAGAAGCTTGTCATGATCGAAATCGGCCTGAACCTGCTGGCGGTAGCGTGCCTGTATTTCTCGGTGGAATACTGCTTGAGGAACCAGTCGGCCCAAACCCTGGACGACGCCAGCCTGATCCCGTTTGCGGATGACCCGGAGGTGGCGCGCCGGGTGGAGTTGGCGACGGGCAAGACCATCAGGGCCGTGGCGCCTGAGGTGGCGAAGGTTGGTTGGGGGAATGTGGAAGTCTGAAGTAAGGCCGCGATCCTGTTGCGAGGGGGCTTGTCGGAACGCCGCATCGCCCCGTTCGCCTGTGTAGCAGTCGTAAATTCCGCAACCGGGTTTTGTCGGATAGAACTCGATTTCAGGTTTTAGGACCGCTTCGCGCTCCAGCGGGGGCAAGGCCCCTCGCCACATAAGCTCGTGCCTACAGGTAAATTACCCACGCTCTCGCGGAATCAGGCTCTGCAACTGCTGCGCCAGGAAGTCCGCATCGAAGGCAAAGGTATCCGGGTCTTTCAGACCGTTGGTCTTGCGCCACTGCCAGTCGCTCGACGGTGGCTGGCACACCAGCGAAATACTGCCATAACGCGCGGCCGTCAGGCCCATCACCGCCAGTGAGATCAAACCACCAGCACCCATCACGTCGGGCACGAACTCCACCGGCTTGCCGGCGATCTGAATCGTCAGTTTCTCGGTTTTGAAGGGTGAGGTTTCGACGGCAACGCTCGGGCCTGAGGCGACATAGGCTTCGCGGCTCACCTCAAGCAGGCTCGGACTTTTAACCGGTTCAAGCCACTGCTCGATCTGATCGAAGAGTTTGCCGATGCGCACCGCCCAATCGGCCGATTGGGTCTCGAAAACCTGCTTCTTGTGCGCTTCGCTTTCTGCGTAGTGGCGAAGCATCTCGCCCAGTTGCTTTACGTCGTCCATCGCGATGTTCCTTGGGTGAAGCATGACTGCAAGGTATTGATCATGGCAGATGCCGGCCAGCCACGTATGACTAAAAGCCGTTGCTCCGATGACTCACCAGCCCAGGGCAACAGCCGAGGATGGAATTGATTGGTAATCACGGGCACTGTAGATGGCTCACATTTTCCCTTCAGGCAATTATCTTCGATACAGAGTTGCCATCAACAGGAGAACAGCATGCGCACCATCGGCCTGATCGGCGGCATGAGCTGGGAGTCCAGCGCCGAGTATTACCGCATCATCAACCAACGGGTGCGTGATCGGTTGGGACCGCTGCGTTCGGCGAAACTATTGATGTACAGCGTCGATTTCGGGCCCATCGAACAGGCCCAGCATGCCGGGCGCTGGGACGATGCGGCGCTGATTCTGGTGGACGCCGCCCAACGACTGGAGGCCGGCGGTGCCGAGTGCGTGGTGCTCTGTACCAACACCATGCATTTGCTGGCGGAGCAGATTGAGGCGGCGATATCGGTACCTTTTTTGCACATTGCCGACCCGGCGGGACAGGCAGCGGTAGATGCCGGCGCCATGACTGTCGGCCTGCTTGGCACCGCATTCACCATGGAGCAGGACTTCCTCAAGCAGCGTCTCGGTGCGCAAGGGTTGAGTGTGTTGGTGCCTGAAGCCGCCGAGCGCGATGCGGTGCACCGGATCATTTACGACGAGTTGTGTGTCGGGGTGATCAGTGACCGCTCGCGGGAAACCTACCAACGGATCATCGAATCCCTGGCCGCTCGCGGTGCCCAGGCGATCATCCTCGGCTGCACTGAAATCTGTCTGCTGATCAAACCCGAACACAGCCTGCTGCCACTGCTTGACACCACCGAGCTGCATGCCCGGGCCGCAGTGGCATTTGCCCTGGGCGACTGACTCAGGAAGCCGAGCGTGTACGGCGCAAGCGCGCCATGCTCAGCGCGTCGACCAGGCCGCCGTCGCGAACCGCATAGTCGCGCAGCAGGCCTTCGGTCTCGAAGCCGAACTTGCGGTAGAGCCCGATGGCGGCTTCGTTGTCGGCGTAGACCGTAAGCTCGACCCGCTGCAGGTTCATCCAGTTGTCGGCGATATCCAGCGCCGCGGCGAGCAGTTTCGAGCCAACGCCCTTGCCCTGCCAGGCCACTGCGACGCCCATGCCGATATTGCCGCAATGACTGCGGCGGATCCGCGAAAACTGCTCCAGGCCGCAATTGCCGATCACCACGCCTTGATGCACGGCCACCAACTGCAACAGCCGTTCGTTGTCCGGGGCTATGCGTTTGCGCCAGACTTCGCTGGTCTGAAACGGCATTTGCAGCACCTGGCGGGCGACCGCGGGGTCGTTGTAGAGCGAAGTAATACCGTCGATATGGACTTCGCTGAAGCGTTCGATGGTAATCGTCGGATCGGTGGCGGGCATGGTGGTTCGTCCTTGAATGTCGAATGGACCGCCGAGTGTAAGGCCCTATGCAGGGGTGTGGCGAGGGGTCTCAAAAGACCGTCGAAGATCAAGATCAAAAGATCGTCCGAACGCGGCCCGAACCTGCGGCAGCTCCTACATGGATTGTGCAAGACCTGTGGGAGCGAGCTTGCTCGCGAAGGCGTCGGCTCAGGCGCCATCAATCACTGGGCTGCTGCCGAAACCCCACCGCCAACCGATTCCAGCAATTGATGGTGGCAACCGCCACGGTCAGGTCGACCATCTCGCGTTCGCTGAACTCGGCCTGCAGCGCCGTGTACAGCTCGTCCGGCACATTGGAAGTCGGCAGCAAGGTCACCGACTCACTCCAGGCCAGCGCGGCCTTTTCCCGCGCATTGAAAAACGGCGAGTCGCGCCACACGGCAATGGCGTACAGCCGACGCTCGGTTTCGCCCTGACGGCGGGCTTCGACAGAATGCATGTCGGTGCAGAACGAACATTGATTGAGCTGCGAGACGCGAATCTTGATCAGCTCCAGCAACGGCTTTTCAATCGATAGACCAAAGGTCGCCGCCTCGAGCATGAGGATCCCCTTGAGGGCTTGCGGCGAGGCCGTGTAGTAATCCAGGCGGGGTTCCATGGGCGTGACCTTTGACTGACATTCGATGACTCAAAGCCTACGACTCGAGGCCCCGACTCCCTATAGCCAATTGCCGGTTTTTTGCCAAGACCACCCGAGCGCCTTGATCTACACCAACAGCCTGGTTGCGAGTAATCTTGCACACGACCGACCGTCTTCAGGACTCTCCATGGAACTTCATGTCGTCATCAAAGGCCGCAAGGACCTGGCCGAGCAGCTGTACCAGCAACTGCGGGGAGCGATCGAATCCGGGCGACTGGCCGCCGGTGCACAGCTGCCGCCCAGCCGTCTGCTCGCCGAGCAACTGGGTGTCTCGCGCAAGACAGTCTCCGACACCTATGCACTGCTGACCTACGAAAACTTGCTGATCGGCAAGATCGGTCGTGGCACCTTCGTCAACGCGCGTGCCGCCAAGGTCGAGCGCAAGCAAAATGCAGCGGACCTGGCCTGTGCGCAGAGCCTGGAGCAGTGGCAGAACCTGCCGGCGAACTTGCGCCATCCGACCCTGGAAGGCACCTTGCGCTGCGAATTTATCGGCGGCGCGACCACCCGCAATCAATTCCCCCAGGAAGAATGGCGGCGTTGCACCCTGGACGCGTTGCGCCGGATCGCCCTGAGCGCAGGGTTTTACAGCCAACCGGAAGGCCTGCCGGCGCTACGCAGTGCCATTGCCGGGCATGTCGCGTTTTCCCGTGGAGTGGCCTGTCATGACGACGACGTCGTAGTCTGCAACGGTGCCCAGCAAGCCCTCGACCTGATCGCCCGGGTGGTAGTCGAACCGGGCAGCCTGGTCGCCATGGAGGACCCCGGCTACACCCCGGCGCGGCTGTTGTTCACCGCCCAGGGCGCGACGGTGGTCGGGGTTCCGGTGGACGCCGAAGGCATTCAGGTCGAGCTGATTCCCGACGGCACGCGGCTGATTTACGTCACTCCGTCGCACCAGTTTCCCCTCGGCATGCCGATGAGCCTGGCGCGCCGTGAGGCGCTGCTGGAACGCGCCCGAGTGCTGGGCGCGATCGTGATCGAGGATGACTACGACAGCGAATTCCGCTATGAGGGGCGGCCCACCGACTCCCTGCAAAGCATGGACACCCGCGGCGTCGTCGCTTACGTCGGGACCTTCTCGAAAACCCTGCTGCCGGAGTTGCGGCTCGGTTATGCGGTGTTGCCACCGGCGATCCGCAGCGCGGTGATCAAGGCCAAGCAATTGACCGACTGCCACACCTCGACCCTGCCGCAATGGGCGCTGGCCAAGTTCATTTCCGAGGGCTACCTGCTCAAGCACATCCGCCGTTGCCATACGGTCTACGCCAGTCGCCGGGAGCACATTCTCAAGCGCCTGCACGGCGATCTGGCGCCCTGGTTCGAGGTCGTGCCATCGATTGCCGGTTTCCATATGGCTGCGCTGTGCAAGGTGGCGGTGGATATCCCGTTGCTGATCGAGCTGGCGAAGAAAGTCGAAGTCGGGCTCTACCCGCTGGACAGCTTCTTCCACAACACGCCGGTCAAAAGCGGGCTGTTCATCGGTTTCGGGGCGATCGAGACCCTGGACATCGACCCTGCGCTGGACAAGGTCCGGGATATTCTCAAACAGATCGCCTGATTGGCTCAGTGGTTTTCCCGCGGATTGGATATTGGTGTTGAAAGAGCGCAGCCCTACTCTTCTTCTCACGAACTCCCAAGCCAGCAAC
This sequence comes from Pseudomonas fluorescens, assembly GCF_902497875.1. Classification (GTDB taxonomy): domain Bacteria; phylum Pseudomonadota; class Gammaproteobacteria; order Pseudomonadales; family Pseudomonadaceae; genus Aquipseudomonas; species Aquipseudomonas fluorescens_BR. Next base: position 762 of record NZ_CABVHY010000043.1, on the reverse strand, counting down.
AGGAGAACCCGCCATGCACAGCAGCGCGATCAACACCGTCCGGATCCAGGCCGTCCACGGCCGTTCAGATGAGCTCGGCCTGCACCTGGCGCGGATTGCCGAAGCGATCCGTGAAGCCCCGGGCTGCCTCGACTACACCGTGCAACCGTGCCCGGTCATCCCCGACCGGTGGATCGTCAGCGGCCACTGGCAGACCCGCCAGTTCATGGAGTCGCACTTCGCACTGCCAGCGCTGCAAGGGTTTATCGAGCTGATCGACAACCGTGTGGCCAGCCGTCTGGACTTCAATCACTGAGCCCATTGGCCTCCTGTTCTTTCCCGAGAATCACGCCTCCAACCATGCAAAGGTACCCATCATGAACTTCCCAACTTCGATCTTCGCCGGCCTGGCCATGCTGGCCTCCCTCAATTCCTTCGCCCACGACCCGGTCTACGGCAAGGAAAAACTCAATATCCTGCAGGAACATGCACTGACCAACGCACCGGGCAACAAAGCCATGATGCTCACCGTCGACTACGCCCCGGGCCAGGCCAGCGTGCCGCATATGCACCAAGGCTCGGCCATGGCCTATGTGCTGGAGGGTGAGGTCACCTCCCAGGTCAACGATGAAAAGGCGATCACCTACAAGGCCGGCGAATCCTGGTACGAAGCGGCCGGTTCCAAACACCCGGTCTCGGCCAACGCCAGCGCCACCAAACCGGCGAAGTTGCTGGTGTTCATATTGATGGGTGAGAAGGATGAAGTGCTGACGCCGTTGAAGA
>NZ_CABVHY010000042.1 GCF_902497875.1 Pseudomonas fluorescens | reverse complement strand
GCTTTCTCCCGTAGGACGTATGCGGTATTAGCGTCCGTTTCCGAACGTTATCCCCCACTACCAGGCAGATTCCTAGGCATTACTCACCCGTCCGCCGCTCGCCACCAGGTACAAGTACCCGTGCTGCCGCTCGACTTGCATGTGTTAGGCCTGCCGCCAGCGTTCAATCTGAGCCATGATCAAACTCTTCAGTTCAAACATCTTTGGGTTTTTAAGAAACCCTAAACTTGGCTCAGCAATCGTTGGTTACATCTTTGATTTCTCGCGGAGTAACTTGTGATGCTGATAATCTTGTTGACTATCAGTCTGACTCCACAAGCACCCACACGAATTGCTTGATTCAGTTGTTAAAGAGCGGTTGGTTAAGATCTTTCGTCTCAACCGAGGCGCGCATTCTACGCTTTCCTCTGCTGCTGTCAAGCGGTTATTTTCAGAAGCTTTCAAAGTTTCCCTTGTAACTTCAACCACTTGGCGCTTCCGATCACTCGTTAGCGGGAGGCGAATTCTACAGCGTTACTCGCTGCTGTCAACACCTGTTTTACACCGCTTTCGACCGAGTGGATCGAACCGTCAATAGGGCCAAACCCGCCGACCTTACCAACTCCTTCTGGGCTTCAATGAACTGAAGCAGCCCGCTGTCGAAAACCGCGTAACTCTTTGTTTACCAAGGAGTTTTCCGTTTCGACTGCGCCGGAAGTGGGGCGAATTATAGACTTCCAGGATCTGCCGTCAACACCTAATTACGCTTTTCTATCAACAACCACCGAAAACCTGAAAACCTGCTTATATATAAAGGTGCATCAAACGGTATGCGCACTATATTGCTCATTTGGCATTAGTTGAGCATCATGTGTCCAGCACACCTCCCTGCCCTACTATTGCGGATGACGCCTCGTAATGACTGACCAACCCCGCAGCCTTGCATCGACTCTTATCCCGGTCGGCCTGCTGCTTATCGCCATGGCTTCCATTCAGTCCGGAGCATCCCTTGCCAAAAGCATGTTCCCCGTAGTGGGAGCACAAGGTACAACAACCCTGCGGCTGATCTTTGCCAGCATCATCATGCTGCTGCTGTTACGCCCCTGGCGTGCCAGGTTCACCGCCAGCAGCCTGCGCACGGTCGTCGTTTACGGCATGGCGCTTGGCGGGATGAACCTGCTCTTCTATATGTCACTCAACACCGTTCCGCTGGGGATTGCGGTTGCCCTTGAGTTCACCGGCCCGCTGGCGGTGGCTATCTATGCTTCACGCCGGGCAATGGATTTCCTCTGGATCGGCCTGGCAGTCATCGGTTTGCTTCTGCTGATCCCCACCGGCGATACCAGTTCCGGGATTGATCTCGTCGGCGCTGGCTATGCGCTGGGTGCCGGGGTCTGCTGGGCGCTGTATATCCTTTTCGGCCAGAAGGCCGGGGCCGATAATGGCGTTCAAACTGCCGCACTGGGCGTGATGATCGCCGCGTTGTTCGTCGCGCCGGTGGGCATCGTCCATGCTGGAGCGGCTTTGCTGACGCCTTCGCTGATCCCGATCGCCATTGGCGTGGCGATTTTGTCTACCGCCCTGCCTTACACCCTCGAGATGGTTGCCCTCACCAGGATTCCAGCCAGGACTTTTGGCACATTGATGAGTATCGAACCCGCTTTCGGTGCCTTGTCAGGCCTGTTGTTCCTTCACGAACACCTGTCCCTTGCCCAATGGCTAGCCATCGCTTGCGTTATTCTTGCCTCCGTCGGTGCCACCCTGACCATGCGCCGCGTATCCAGCCCCATGCTCGCCACTGAGTGAGTTTGGTGTAACCTAGCTCTGGCATTGTCTATTCAATCAGGCCATGTTTGAGCCGTGTAAGTCCTTGATATTTTCGTATGGGTAGCACCAACGACACGCATGAGCGGATAACGCCAGACTCGGGCGCCAGACCCGAGGCCAGCTATAAAGGAAGGGAATGAAACGAGTTTTGATACTTTTAATCGTGCTTGCCATTGCAGGCTGTGCCGCAACTTCAAAAACCGAGGTAAAGCGCGGCAAGAAGGGGCTGCATATCAACTGCTCCGGCCTGTCCTCTTCCTGGGACAAGTGTTACGCCAGCGCCGCCAATTCCTGCGGCGCCAAGGGCTACAAAACGATCGCCAAATCCGGCGACGCAGTGGAAGAGCCCGGCGATTATCCCTTTGGCCTGAACCCCGCCGGCTATACGAGCCGCAGCATGATCGTCATCTGTAAATAAACTGGCACGTTTTTATTCACCGCTCTGTAGCGCAATCTGGCGACCGATCTCGTCGTGGCTCGACTTCAGGACCTTGCGTTGAAGGTCCGGACTGGCCAGCATCCGCGCCACGACCAGCGTGCCCACGCACTGCGACAGAATCGCCCACGCCAGACTGTCGCTGCCCAGGGTGCGAGCCCAGCTTTCCTGCAATCGACAGATCCACTGCTCTGCCTGCTGCCGGACAGCAACGTCGGCACGGGAAATTTCCGCTCCCAATGCCGGCAACGCACAGCCCGTCTCGGGTTGCTCTACATGGGCCATGCTCAAATAGTGCTTGAGACAGCGTTCAAGCCGTTGCCGATTCTGCTCCCCATCCCCGCTTAATCGTTCAAGGCTTTGACGCAGCTCTCGCTCGACGATCGAACCAAACAACTCATCCTTTGAAGAGAAATGGCTATAGAAAGCCCCGCCACTAAGCCCTATCGCTTTCATCAGGCCATCGACGCCGACCGTGGCAAAACCTGCCTGTTTAGCCGACACAGCGCTGCTTTCCAGCAATCGCTCCCGGGTTTCCTGCTTGTGGCTGGCTGAATAACGCATCACTCCTCCTCCGGATCTATCGCCTTGACGCCTTGCAAATCATAGCATAACGTTCGTTTAGTTAACGATCGTTTACTAACAAGGCGATATCCATGACTACAGCTATCAATAACAACAAAGTCGTTTTGGTCGTCGGAGCGGGCGATGCCACCGGTGGAGCAATAGCCAAGCGCTTTGCCCAAGAGGGATTTATCGCCTGCGTCACTCGGCGCAGCGCGGACAAATTGCAACCTTTGGTCGATAGCATTCAGGCTGCGGGAGGCCAGGCCCATGGCTTCGCCTGCGATGCCCGCAAGGAAGAGGAAGTGATCGCGCTGGTCGAACAGATCGAGAGCCAGATTGGTCCGATCGAAGCCTTCGTTTTCAACATCGGTGCCAACGTGCCGTGCAGCATTCTTGAAGAAACCGCGCGCAAGTATTTCAAGATCTGGGAAATGGCCTGTTTCTCAGGTTTCCTCAACGCTCGTGAAGTCGCCAAACGCATGGCCACCCGCCAACGCGGCACCCTCCTGTTCACCGGTGCCACCGCGGGGATGCGCGGGGCTGCCGGGTTCGCCGCGTTTGCCGGGGCCAAGCACGGAATCCGCGCGTTAGCGCAAAGCATGGCGCGCGAGCTGGGGCCAATGAATATCCACGTCGCCCATATCGTCGTCGACGGCGCCATTGATACCGACTTCATTCGCAATAGCTTCCCGGAAAAGTACGCGCTCAAGGATCAGGACGGAATACTCAATCCGGAACACATCGCCGAAAACTACTGGTACCTGCACAGCCAGCCAAGAGATGCCTGGACCTTCGAGCTGGACCTGCGGCCATGGAGCGAACGCTGGTAAGCCCGCCTCAACAACAATAATAATCAGAGAGCCTCGACCATGAGCAAAACCCTGGAATTTTTCTTCGACCTTGGCAGCCCGAGCACTTACCTGGCCTATACACAGCTAGAAAAAATCTGCGCCCAGACCGACTGCCAGCTCATCTATCAACCGATGCTGCTGGGGGGAGTCTTCAAAGCCACCGGCAATGCCTCGCCGATCACCATACCGGCCAAGGGACGCTACATGCTGCATGACCTGGATCGTTACGCCAAACGCTACCAGGTCCCGCTCAATTTCAATCCGCACTTTCCGATCAATACGCTTTTACTGATGCGAGCGGTCACCGGCATGCAACTGCGGCACCCGGAACGCTTCCTCGATTTTATCGACTGCCTCTTCCGCGCATTGTGGGTCGATAAGCGCAACCTCAATGCCCCTGAAACGGTCGCTGCGGTGCTGACGGAAAACGGCTTTGAGCCGACCGAAGTCCTGGCCCTGGCCAACGATGACGAGGTCAAGGCGGCCCTCAAGGACAAGACCGAACAGGCCTTGCAACGCGGTGTATTCGGCGCGCCGAGTATGTTTGTCGATAACCAGCTGTTCTTCGGCCAGGACCGTCTGGATTTTGTCCTCGAAGCCTTGAGCTAGCTAGATCTCGATCACCCGCCGCCCTTGCGCCTCTCCTGCTACAAGCAGGTCATAGCCAGGGTCGGCGAGGATCTGCCCGATGATTGTCGCGCCCCTACCGGACAGCAACGGCAGTAAGGTGAACATTCCAGAATAGGCTGTCCCCGAAAGGACATGGCGGCTCAAGCGCCTGAGCTTGCGCCGCCCTCGGCTTAAATAGCCGCCGTCCGAGTGTTCAGCCACTCCAATGCTGCACCTTCAAGCAGTGGGCTCAAACGCTCACGGACTTGCGCGTGATAGCCGTTGAACCACTCTTTCTCCTCTTGAGTCAGCAATGCCGGCTCCAGGCATCGGGTGTCGATCGGGCACAGGGTCAGGGTTTCGAACTTGAGAAATTCACCGAACTCAGTGCTGCCCGCTTCGCGATTCAACACCAGGTTCTCGATCCGCACACCCCAGCGGCCAGGACGATAAGTGCCCGGCTCGATGGAAGTGATCATCCCCGCTTGCATCGCCGTTTGTGGCGCGGCCACTGCCTGATAGGCAATCACCTGCGGACCTTCATGGACGTTGAGGAAATAACCGACGCCATGCCCGGTGCCGTGACCGTAGTCGACGCCTTCGGCCCAGATCGGCGCACGGGCGATCGAGTCCAGCAGCGGCGATAGAATGCCCCGTGGGAACTGCGCGCGGGACAGCGCGATCACGCCCTTGAGTACCCGCGTGCAATCGCGCTTCTGCTCCTCGGTCGGGGTGCCGACAGGGACCATGCGGGTAATGTCGGTGGTGCCGCCCAGGTACTGACCACCGGAGTCGATCAGCAACAGGCCATCGCCTTCGATCAGCGCATGCTCTTCTTCGGTGGCGTGATAGTGCGGCATCGCACCGTTGGCGTTGAACGCCGCGATGGTGTTGAAACTCAACGAGACATACCCCGGCCGACGGGTACGCGCCGCCGTCAGGTGCTCATCAATGGTCAGCTCGGTAACCCGCTCACGACCCAATGCGCTGTCCAGCCAGGCGAAAAATTCGCACAAGGCCGCGCCATCCTGCTCCATGGCCTGACGAATATGTTCGGCATCGGCGAGGCTTTTTTGCGACTTGGCCAGGGTGGTCGGGTTCAGCCCTTCCAGCAGCTTGACGCCACTGCCCAGATTGTCCAGCAGCCCCGCCGTGACCCGTGCAGGATCGACCAACAGGCTCGAGCCGTTCGGTACTGCACTCAATGCCGCGGCCACTTCGCTGTAATCGCGCAAGGTCACGCCATCCTGTTCAAGGATCGCGCGCAATGGCCCATCGACTTTGCTCAGCGCCACAAACAGCGTCGCCTGCTGCTGGCCGATCAGGGCGAAGGAAACGAATACCGGGTTGAACGACACATCGGCGCCACGCAGGTTGAACAGCCAGGCGATGTCATCGAGGGTCGCGATGAAGTGCCAGTCAGCGCCACGGGCTTTCAGGTTTTCGCGCAGTTTGGCGAGTTTCTCACCACGGCTGACGGTGGCCTGAGGCGGCAAGTGTTGGTAGATCGGCTGATCCGGCAGCGCTGGACGGTCTTGCCAGACTTCGTTCAACACATCGATATCGGTCCGCAGTCGAGCGCCTCGCTCCTGGAGCTTGCTGCCCAGGGTACGCGCCGAAGCAACCGCCATCACCGCGCCATCGACGGCGACCACGCCACCTTCGGGAGTCTGCTCGGCCAGCCAGTCCAGCGGGCCTGGTTGCCCGGGTTGAAGTTTTACCAACTCGATACCGCTGCCCTTGAGTTCCTTGCCAGCCTGCTCCCAGTAACGGCTGTCAGCCCAGACGCCGGCGAAATCAGGGGTCACTATCAGCGTGCCGACCGAACCATGAAAGCCCGACAGCCATTGCCGTCCCTGCCAATAGCCTGGCAGGTATTCCGACAGGTGCGGATCGGCCGACGGCACCAGCAGGGCATGAATGCCCTCCCGGCTCATCAGCTCGCGGGTTTGCGCCAGGCGCTGGGAAACCGCTCCGTTGCTCAATGGTTGCGTGCTCATTGTGTCTCCTGCTAATCACTCATGATTTTTATTGGGTGCCGTGTGGATCAGCCCCTATGGTTGGGCAACGGCCCAGAACGCCGGTGGACTGGCGGATGAAGCCTTGATCAATTGTGCCGCTTGATCGACGTCCTGCTCGGTGGTGAAACGCCCCAGACTCAGACGGATGGTGCGACTGGCCGCCCGGGCGTCATGCCCCAGGGCCAGCAACACATGGGACGGTGCATTACTCGCCGAGTTGCAGGCCGAGGTCGCCGAAAAGGCGATCGATGCACTCAACGCCGCCGGATTGAACTCGCCCTCATTGAAGGTCAGGCTCAAGGTATGGGGAATGCGCTGGGTCTCGCTGCCGTTCAAGCGTACACCAGGAATACTGAACAGTTGCTCAAGCAAACGTTGACGCAAACCGGCGATGGTTGCAGCTTCTTCGTCGAAGGACTCTGCCGCCAAGGCAAACGCCGCGCCCATGCCCGCAATCTGGTGAGTCGCGAGCGTCCCGGAACGCAAACCGCCTTCGTGCCCGCCCCCATGAATCTGTGCCTGCAGGCGCTGCTGCGCACGCGGGCCGACATACAACGCACCGATGCCCTTGGGGCCATAGATCTTGTGCGCCGAGAATGACATCAGATCTACCGGCCACTCGGCCAGGTCAATCGCCACCTTGCCTGCGCCTTGCGCGGCATCGACGTGGAACAACGCGCCATGCTCTCGCACCCGTTGGCCGATGGCCGGGATGTCATTGACGGTACCCAGTTCGTTATTGACCAACATCAGCGACACCAGAAAGGTGTCCTCGCGCAGCGCTTCACTGACCGCCTGCGCACTGATCAGCCCCTCGGCATCCGGTACCAGCCAGGTCACTGCGACCCCGGCCTCCTGCAATTGCCTGGCAGTATCGAGAATCGCCTTGTGTTCGATTTGACTGGTAATGATATGTCCACCCGACACACCGCGAGCCTGGGCGACGCCCTTGAGCGCAAGGTTGTTTGATTCGGTGGCGCCGGAGGTCCAGACGATCTGCGCAGGCTCGGCGCCGACCAGTTCGGCCACCTGCCCGCGGGCGTGCTCAACCGTTTGCCGGGCCTGCTGGCCGAAGGCATGGGAGCTGGAGGCCGGGTTGCCGAAGTTACCGCTGAACCCCAGACAATTGACCATCACTTGAATGACCCGTTCATCCACCGGCGTGGTGGCGGCGTAGTCGAAATACAAAGGACGTTTATTCATAAAAGAAGACTCGCAGAGCGTGTTCCGGGATCAGGCGTGCTCGGTGATGAACATTGACTGGCGCCACCCCGAAGTGGCGCAGAACGGCAGACCGTAAGCAATACCTGATCGGATGCAGTTAAAGAAGGACAACTTCTCTTAAAAGTGCGTAGGAACGCTCCTGAAATTCAGCTTAACAGGCTGCATAAGGGGCTAGCGAGAGGTGATCGGCCAATGGCCACGCCTATCGCCAGATCAAAACATAAAAACCGGAAAGCCCGACACCAGGACTTTCCGGTTTTTGAGCAGCAAGACGTCATTCAGACATTGGTGAATATACCGGTCACCGGAGTGATATTGCCTGCGTAAGGCACGCTGGTTCCCGCTGCTTTGGCGATGGTGGCCCAGATGCGTTGCATGTCGACGAAGTTCTTGCCGATGTCCGGATTCCCCGAGTGATGCGGTCGATCGAACTGTGAAGTGATATTGAAATAGCGTCCGGCACCGTCGCCACTCTTCAGTAATCCACCGGCTCCGCCCATAAGCACCAGAGGCATGTCGATCATGTGCTCTGGCGCGCCATCGGCCATTTCGCTGGTCACTACGACCAGCGTATGTTTCAGCAGATTGTCACCCGGCACATCAGGATCGGCATGTTTTGCCAATTCGTCCATGAACAGTTTGACCCGCTTGACGTACCACTGACGCGTACCTTTCCAGAAGGCTTCTCCGGAACGCCGGTGAGCGCATTCATGAGGATTACTGGTAGGGCTGACGTCAATAATGTTCAGCGATTCTGCCGAACGCCCGACCTGAATCGTGGCGACGCGACTGATTCCGCAACTCAAGGCGGTAGCGACGACCTGGTGATGACTCGCCTGCACTCGAGTCCGATAATCCGCCGACTTGAACGGGAGAGGTTCCAGGCTCAGTGGAGGGCACTCGCCATCCGGCGGCAGCGTATCGTCGATATCCTTGATGACCTGCTCCACCGAGTCCATATGGGTTTCCAGCTTCTGTCGCTGAGCGCCGGAAAGTTTGCCTTTGAGCTCCTGGATTTCGATCCGCGCAGGATCAAATATGCTGGTGTTATGGACTTGCTGTTCACGCGCCGCACGGCTGGGAATACTGAGTATCGATTCATACATCAGCACCGGATCCTGATAGGGCGTGCGAATTGCATTGCCGGTCCATGAAACAAACCAGGACGTATGATCAATGCCTGCATGAGGTCCTGAAAACAGGCTGCGCTGGGATGGAACCGAGCCAGGTAATGCCTGCCCCAGCAATACGTCGATGGACGACATGCTGGCCGCACTGTCACGCAACACCCAAGTCCAGCCTTTATGACCGACATTTCCGGGTCCAAGGATGATGCCGCGAAGGTACAGGGACTGGCTGCGATAGGCTGCCAACTCCTGGCTGACCTCATTCAACTCGAACACGGTGGTGTCTGTACTACCCTGCGTCTGCGGATGCGGATGCCACAGGCCGCGTCCATCGCCAAAGCCACCACCCTGGAAAGAGTCCACCGCCAGGCCATCCGGTAACACCACAAACACCACCTTCAATTTTGCCTGCTGGGTTTGCCCCGCCAAGGCCATGCGCGCAAGACCGAACTGAGTCAGGGGACCATACACACCGGCTGCGGTCAGGCCAGCTAAAAAACGTCGACGACTTTTCAAGATACCCATGTTCACTCCCTCTCGGTCTTGTATAGGAATGCATTGGAAGTGCCCAGGGCTCTGAGCATTTCACGCAGAGAACCGGAGGCCTGCAAACCATCGGCGATAGCCTTGACGGTCCCGGAAGTCGCCTCATCGGATTTGTTGCCGAATGCGAAACGGAAGTAGCTATCCGCCATGCAGAACAACGACGCGGGATTACGCGGAATCAGCTTTGCAATATCGCGGACGTCATTGATGTCTTCAGTCCCGGTGGTGCTCAAGAAAGGACCGGAAGACTTGATCGGCAACATTTGCGGGTAGTGCACATAGTTGAAGGCGGGTTCCACAAGACGATAGCGCCCCGCCGCGTCGTAATGCTCCATCGAAGAACCGGTGTCATTCATGTATTGATGGCATTGCCAGCAACGTCCCCCGGACGCCTGTTCGCCGTTGACCAGATCCCAGTGTTCACGGGTGGTGATTGCACGTGCGGGGTATTCCGGCTCTGTAGGATCCGCTTCGACGGGTGCGCCAAACTCACGACAGAACATCTGCTCGCGAATCATGATGCCGCGCTTGACCAATGACGTAGCCTGGTAGTCCGAGGTGGCTGCCTGAGTGAGTCCGAGATGAAGCAACCCGCCTCGCTTTTCATCGACCGCGACTTTGTGCAGGGTGTCACCACTGACGCCACTGATCCCGTAATGCGCTGCAAGAGGAGCGTTGAGGTAGGTATACCCAGGGTTGAACAGTTCATTAAGCGTTCCTTGCCCATCCAGCATCACATTGCGCGTTAACAGATACTGTTCCCGAGCCATCAACTGGACCATGGCCGCGGTCAACCCCGGCTTCTCCTGTACGCCGCGATTGGTCTTGATGTAGTAGCTGACAAAGCGGTTGAACTGCTCGACACCTCGATCGGAGCGCATCATCCGCTCGATCTCAGCCCCGATTTGTTGTGAGGTTTCCAGTTCGTTCCTTCCGGCCTTGGCTAAAAGTTCAGTACCAGGCGTGGTTCCCTCAAAGGCATAGGAGAGCGCCGTCGCCAATTCGAACGGTGTGAGTTTGAACACGGTTGAGCGGCCCGCCACCGTCTGCCCGAGCTCCGAGCGATACAAGAAGTTAGGTGACAGCAGCATCCCGGCCACCAGGCCAGTTTGCCCATCCTTGTCCAGCAAAGACTTATAGCGTGCATGTTCTGCATCACTCAAAGGACGCCGGAACAACCGGTAACCCAAAGCGGTCACGAGGTCAGGCTGGCGGGCCACTTTGAGTAAGGCCCATTGTTCGGGAGCAACCTTGTCAGCCACGAACAACGCCATGTCGTAGAACAGTTTTACATCTTCGGTCTGAAGAATGCCTTTATCCGCCTCGCCTGGGTATTTGAAATCCTTCTCCGATTTGTCCGCCGGTAACTTCTCGGGATTGATCTCGACAGCCAGTATGTCTTTAACGCTGGCGGCATATTCCGCAGGCGTCAGCAGTCGCAGTTGCCGCTCACCATAGGACTCGGCCGGGTTCAGGTAAGGCGCCCAGACGACGTTGTACAAGTGCTTGCTGATTTCCGAGGCACAGGTGGTATCGCAATGCCCCGCTACCGGCATGCTCTTGATCTGTTTTACCAAGGCATCCTGACCCGCCACACTCCAGGCAAGGGCCATGCGCAAGCTATTGAAATACTCCACGGCGTGACATTTGGTGCAGGTCTCGGCAAGTACCACAGGGCCCAGTTCTTCAACCTTGCGGTACGACATCGGTAAAATCGACATGTCTTCACTCGACTCATCGATCACTACGCTCACCCGTTCAGGCTGCGGTTTTTCTTTTGCATAGAACGGATAAAGAATCTCGTACTGACCGTAGTTCAGAATCTGCGTAACACTTCCCCCCCAAGGGACGTTTACCGTCCGTGGTTGCTCAGCAAGATCGGCCTTGTTCCTGAGGGTAATAGTCCATTGGTCATCAGTTACTGATGCAGGTTTTTGCGGGGCCGGAACAGTCACCTTGACCTCAAGTTTTATCGGCCGCTCGCGGTACTGCAAGTTGATCGATTTGGTTTTGTTTGCTGCGGACAATGTGAAGTGGGTCGTGCGAACTTGCGGAATCCAGTTTTTTACATCATTGAGCTTTAGCTGATAATCCCCATAGCTGAGTCCCTTGAGTACCAACCCGGCCTCGCTGTCAGAGGGATGCCATGACACATGAAACAGTCGGCTATTGCCGCCCGGGGAGATCAAATATCCGCTGATCATCTCGTCGTCCAATTCAGGGGCAGGTACCAACATCGGACGCAACGCCAACTGGGTATCCAATACCGCGCCGGCGTCGTAGCGCACGCGATAAATCATCCCGGCCACGTCATCGGAAATCAGCAGACTTTTGTCTGCCAGTTCGAGGAAGTCCGTCGGCCGCCCCGTTGAACCATTCAGCGCATACACATCGTTTTGATCAAGGTCCTGCACGGAGTGATTGATCAGCGGGATCTGATTGACCACCCGGGTCCCGCCCTGGATCGTCAGCATCCGCACATCCATCCCCGGCCTTTCGGTTGAACCGGCACCGTGTAGCGCTACCAGTAACCGCTGGGTGTCCCCCTGAGTTGGGTAACCATCCCAGAATTTGACACCCAATGGCGCAGTATTGGTACCCAACGCAAACACCGCAGGCACGTAATCCTGTGAATTGATCTGCTCCAGCGACTTGTCTGAAACAATCGCACCGGGCACCAACGGAGGCTGAACAACACCAGGGTTTTCGAACTCCTCTTTTGTGAAACCTGGCGTATCTTTGCCGAACCGATAGGGGACTCCGAAATGCTGACCCTGGCCACTGATCCGGTTGACTTCATCGGGATTGGGAAAACCCTGCCGATTGTTATCGCTGAACCAAATCTCCCGAGTCTTGGGATTCCAGTCAAACCCCACGGTGTTGCGAATCCCCTTTGCCAGCACTTGCGCCTTGCCGGTCTCCAGGTCATAACGCAGCAACGCACCGTAACGCCCGTCGGCGGGAATCATGCACAGGTTGCAGGGCGTTCCGACCGCCGTGTACAGCCCCTTGTCCTCCGGATCGAACGGGTTGAAATGCAGCGGATGCTTCATATGCCAGATACGCGTTGAAGAACCTGACGCCTGGGACGGCAAAGGAAATAGAGTGTCGTCTGCCGGAAAGTTCAGAACACGTTCAGGCTTGGGGTCTTTGTAGTTTTCATCGGCATTGCTCAACCGATAAAGTCCACCGGTGGTCGAGTAGTACAAATCGCCATCGCGGTAAGCCACGCCATGAGGTTCCTCCAGACCGCTGGCGATCACGTAGATTCCCGTCGGCTTGCCAGCGCCATCCAGAGGTAGCGCATAAATCATGTCGGCAATTTTCCCGTCATGGACATACGACGGAATCGCACTGGAACCGACATAGAGTACGCGCTTGCCCATGGCCATTTGCCGAGGCTGGATCAGCCCTTGGGCAAACATCTCGATCTTGATTCCGGGCAGGCCACTGAGTTTGCCGATATCGATCGGCGGACGATATTTCACGGTCAACGTCTGATGATCGCCCTCATCTTCTTTGAAGGACACGATTCGCGGCGTGTTGAGCGGCGCAAAACCATCGGCAACATCCATTACCAGCTGATAGTCGCAGGCTTTCAGACCATCGATATCGAGCGTTTCATTGGCTTTGGCACTGATGGGAATTTCCTGCGCCTTGCAACGCAAGACTCCGGTGACGACCTGATCGGCGCGAGCGACACCGATCACCGCCTCTTTCAACGGGGCTTTGCCACTGAGGGTGGCAAAATTCAGACTTAGACGGTTGCCTTCAAAACCACCGCATTCGAGTTCTTTCCAGGCGTCAGGCCAATTCGCTGAGTTTTCGGGTTTTCCGGGGGCGTAGGCTGCCTGTTTACACCACTTCCAACTGTCTGGACCAAGCGGTGCCTCGTCATCTTTCCAACACTCGAAATACCGGTCGAGGTTCTTTACCTGATCCCCTTGCTGATAGTCCGTGCCCGCAATATAAGGATCCGCCGCACACGCCGCCGGTGGCTTTTGCGCTGACTTGGCGGGCGCCGCAAGCGTTTGGCCGATGGACGAGTCAGAGAAATAGGCAAAGACAAACCAGCCGCCCAGTAACAGGACCGGTATGACAAGACATGCAGTCCAAAAAAAGCGCTGAAAGACGATAGGCGCACGCATATATAGCTTCTCCTTGCTAACCCGATACGCCCCTGCATGGCAGACAACTTGTTCGCTATTGCAAGAGAGTATTCGGAGCCGAAACTCACTGCTCAACACTGTTGAGCAGTGATGTTTCTATTGAAAGCAAGCCCAAACAATTCCACTACGTCCACACCCTGACAGGAACGCGCAAGCACTCACTTTATTATCAAGTGCGCGACCAAAAAGACTGTTTTTATCGCCGCGCTTCTTAGGCTTAGTTCGGCTCTATAACGGCGTCAAAAAAGACTATCAGAACTACTAGTCACTTCATTCCGGCTATTGACAAAACTAGTGTCCTGCACTCTCCAATAATAACGGGTACAGCGAGACCACCAGCAGCAAGGCCATGCTCAAATTGAACACCCGCAACCAGCGCGGATCGCGCAATACCTTACGCAACAAGCTGCCACAGGCGACCCAAAGACTGACGCTCGGCAAGTTGATCACAGCAAAGACCGCGGCGATCACCACTACGTTGGTGAAGTATCCCTGCAAGGGTGTGTAGGTGCTGATGGCGCCGACCGCCATGATCCAGGCTTTGGGATTGACCCACTGAAACGCCGCCGCACCCCAATAGCTGATCGGTTTGCCTTGCCCCTGCTCTGTTTCGGAAACCGGCCCGGAGCGGGCGATTTTCCAGGCCAGGTACAGCAAGTAAGCCGCGCCGACATAACGCAGCACGTTGTAGAACAATGGATAGGTCTGAAATACCGCACCCAGGCCGAAACCGACCGCCAGCACCAGGACGAAGAATCCACAGCTGATGCCGAGCATATGGGGAATGGAGCGGTTGAAACCGAAATTGACACCCGAGGCCAGCAGCATGGTGTTGTTGGGGCCGGGGGTGACGGAGGTAACTAGCGCAAACAGGGCGAAGCCCAGCAGCAAATCCAGCGAGAGAGTCATGGGGCAATCCATCAGGGTCGGTCAGGCGTTGACCCTATCCCAGGAACCCGGTGAAACCCACGGACAGTTGCGCAAAACTTTGAGCAGTACAGTCTACTCAGCTGGGGCGCCCAGGCAGGGTCACGCTACGCTCGGCGTTCATTTCGCCTTGAGCATTGAAACCAAGGGCTTTTTTCGAATGGCCGAGCAATTCGGCTTTTTTCTGGTTGTACTCATCGAAAGACAACCCGCGACGATTCAACGCTTCCAACGCCAGCTCACGACTTTCTTCTGCTGTGTACGGCCGCAACTCGGGGGAGTAATGAGTCCCACAGCCGGCAAGAACCGAGGCGGCAAGCAGCAAAAAAATGGCGAGAAAACGATTCACGGGAGTCCCCTGACAAGCTGGCATTAGGCAATGAACACAGGCTACTCCCAGGCTTTGGCCGACAAAAATCAACACGCTCAATAGTCGCTATTCGACTTCGACATAAACAGATCCATTCGCGCCGCATATGCTATATCGATCTATCAATATCTTTTTACGATATTTTACGGAATAACTACGAGCCTTTATAACGAACCTGCTCGCAGTGATGTCGTCCGCTGTTCAGCTTTTTCCAGGCACTGACCCTGCCAAACAGTGTGTACGCCACCGAGGCCGACTTCTCCCACTATCAAATAACCAGTGAGCCTTTGAAGGCTCGCATTCGTCTTGCTGCAGAACGCGCCGCACCGCTGCTCTTCGGCGTGCACTCAACCGCTCTGCTGTAAATCGCTTAAGGATCTGTTCATGGATGTTTTCTGGTTTCTCCCCACTCACGGCGACGGCCATTACCTGGGCACCACCCAGGGCGCGCGCCCGGTCACGCTCAATTACTTGAAACAAGTGGCCCAGGCGGCAGACAACCTCGGTTACCACGGAGTGTTGATTCCCACCGGACGTTCATGCGAAGACTCGTGGGTCATCGCTTCGGCCCTGGTGCCATTGACCGAACGCCTGCGTTACCTGGTGGCGATTCGTCCAGGAATTATCTCGCCGACCGTTTCGGCGCGCATGGCCGCGACTCTCGACCGGCTGTCCAATGGCCGCTTATTGATCAACGTGGTAACCGGTGGCGACCCTGACGAAAACCGTGGCGATGGCAGCTTCCTTGATCACAGCGAACGCTACGAAGTCACCGATGAATTCCTCAAGATCTGGCGCCGGGTACTGCAAGGCGAATCGGTGGATTTTGAAGGCAAGCATCTACGGGTGCAGAACGCCAAGGCGCTGTATCCACCGGTGCAGAAACCTTATCCACCGTTGTACTTCGGCGGTTCTTCCGAAGCGGCCCACGACCTGGCCGCAGAGCAGGTCGATGTCTACCTGACCTGGGGCGAACCACCAGCCGCTGTCGCCGCGAAGCTGGCCGATGTCCGTGAACGCGCGGCGCGTCAGGGCCGTACGGTGAAGTTCGGGATTCGCCTGCACGTGATCGTCCGCGAAACTGCCGAGCAAGCCTGGAAAGCTGCCGACAAACTGATCGAGCACATCAGCGACGAGACCATCGCTGCGGCACAAAAGTCCTTCTCGCGCTTCGACTCAGAGGGCCAGCGACGCATGGCCGCGCTGCATGATGGTCGGCGTGACAACCTGGAAATCGCCCCCAATCTCTGGGCTGGAGTCGGCCTGGTGCGTGGCGGTGCCGGCACCGCGCTGGTCGGCGATCCGCAGCAAGTGGCGGCACGGATCAAAGAGTACGCGGACCTGGGCATCGAGAGCTTTATTTTTTCTGGCTACCCGCACCTGGAAGAGGCTTACCGCTTTGCCGAACTGGTGTTCCCGTTGTTACCGGAACCCTATGCCAGCCTCGCCGGTCGTGGCATCACCAACCTCACCGGACCGTTTGGCGAAATGATCGCCAATGATGTTTTGCCTGCTAAAGCCCGGGCTTGATCGATTGACCTGCTGAACGGGGCTCTGTGGTGGCTAACAGAACTAGCCACACAGGCCACTAATGCACCAGGTTGCAGTGCAACGCATCGTCATGGCTGCGCTCGATGCTGCGCAGCACCTGGAATGAACCGAAGGTAACGGTCCTGGCCTGAAAGGCGCGGATCAGTTTCCAGAAATCCTGTTCGCCATTCTCGAAACTCTGGAAAGCCGCCTCACCCGCCTCCCGCGATTGCCATTGCAGATAATTGAGCACCCGCCGGCCGTCATCGCTGGCCTGCACGCTGGCGCTGAGAAAACCGCTATAAAGCTGGGCCAGACGTTCGGTCTGTGCAGACAAGGCCGAGACCAGCCCTGGCTGCTGATGAGGTTCGATTTCGAATTCGATCAGTTGCGTGAAGCTGCGATTTTTCTCAAGCGACTGCATGAATAGTCCCCACTGACAGGTAAGCGGAATCTTGCGATCCGAGGCCATGCAGGGTAAAACCTCTAGTTAACTAGAGGTCAAGTGGCAAATTTCAATGATCAGCAACGAAACTATCCACAAAGAACTGACCGTCGGCCAATTGTCGGCGCGCAGCGGCGTCGCAGTCACTGCCCTGCATTTCTACGAGTCCAAGGGGCTGATCAAAAGCACTCGCAACCAGGGCAACCAGCGCCGTTACCCGCGGGAAGTCCTGCGGCGGGTGGCGATGATCAAGGTTGCACAACGATTGGGCATTCCCCTGGCAGAGATCGGCGATGCCCTGAAGTCACTGCCCAACCATCGCGCGCCGACCGCGGCGGACTGGAAGCGGCTGTCAGAGCAGTGGAGCAAAGATCTGGATGAGCGGATCAACCAGTTGATCATGCTGCGCGACAAGCTCAATGGCTGCATCGGTTGCGGCTGTTTGTCGATGGAGGCTTGCCCGCTGCGCAACTATGGCGATGTGCTAGGTGAACGCGGGCCGGGGGCGCAGTTGTTGGAGTCGAGGGCGGAAACACAATAGCGTCGCCCCTGTGGCGAGGGCACTTGCCTCCGTTTGGCCAAATAGTGGCGATGCTACTATCCGTCGACCCCTCGGCTCCCCGGTTTTTCGTGACCTATAGTGAATCGACCGGAAAACGGTGAAGGATTACGTTTATCCCCCCAACGAAAAGGAGAACCGACATGAGCGTTAAACCGATACCTGAGGGCTATCACAGCATCACGCCATATCTGGGCATCAAAAAAGCCGCGGAGGCGATCGACTTCTACAAAAAAGCATTCGGCGCCACGGAAATCATGCGCCTGGTTGCACCCAACGGCGACATCGGCCACGCCGAACTGCGTATCGGCGACTCGGCCATCATGCTCGCCACCCCCTGCGAGGCTGCGTCTCTGCGCAGTCCTGAACAGACCGGCATCTCGGTAGGTCTGCATTTGTATGTCAACGATGTCGACAAACAATTCGCCCAGGCGATTGCCGCCGGAGGCGAGATGGTCTCTGAAGTCAAAGACCAGTTCTACGGCGATCGCACCGGCACGCTGAAAGATCCATACGGTCACTTGTGGTTTCTTGCAACCCATAAGGAAGACTTGTCCCAGGAAGAAATCGCCAAGCGCGCCGCAGAGATGTTCAAGCAAGCTTGAGTAAAGCCTTTGCCTCGGACCGAGAAGCCCTGCAGCTTTTAATATGTGCAGGGCTTTTCTGCTGTTAGTCCCGCCGTGATTGCTGCCCTCAAAGCCAACCCAGGCGACTTATAACTTATCGATCTAAAACTCCAGAGATTCACCCGGGTCAGTTTCAGAGTACCTGCCATTTGGCGCGGTAACGCTTGACCCCTCCCCAACGGAAAAGCCGGTAAGGAATTTATGTGCGGATTAGCTGGAGAATTACGTTTCGATCACCAACCTGCCGACCTGGCTGCGGTGGAACGGATCACCCATCACCTGGCACCTCGCGGGCCTGACGCGTGGGGTTTTCACAGCCAAGGGCCGATTGCCCTGGGCCATCGTCGTCTAAAGATCATGGATTTGTCGGACGGCTCGGCGCAACCGATGGTCGACGCTCAACTGGGCCTGTCCCTGGCCTTCAACGGCGCGATCTACAACTTCCCGGAACTACGCGCCGAACTGGAAAGCCTTGGCTATGCCTTCTATTCCAGCGGCGACACCGAGGTGCTGCTCAAGGGCTACCACGCCTGGGGCGAGGATCTGCTGCCCAAGCTCAACGGCATGTTCGCTTTCGCGATCTGGGAACGTGACAACGAACGGCTGTTCATCGCCCGCGACCGTCTGGGCGTCAAGCCTTTGTACCTGTCGCGCACCGGCCAGCGCCTGCGGTTTGCCTCGGCATTGCCGGCGCTGCTCAAGGGCGGTGATATCAACCCGGTCCTCGACCCGGTGGCGCTCAATCACTACCTGAATTTTCACTCGGTGGTTCCGGCGCCGCGCACCTTGCTGGCAGGCATTGAAAAGCTGCCGCCAGCCACCTGGATGCGCATCGATGCCAATGGCACCACCGAACAGAAAACCTGGTGGACCCTGCCCTACGGCCCGCGCGCCGATGAACTGAATCTGACCCTGGAAGACTGGCGCGACCGCGTGCTCGAAAGCACCCGTGAAGCGGTGGCGATCCGTCAGCGGGCTGCTGTGGATGTCGGTGTCCTGCTTTCGGGCGGCGTCGATTCGAGTCTGTTGGTCGGGCTGTTGCGGGAAGTCGGTGTGGAGAATCTGTCGACTTTCTCCATCGGCTTCCAGGATGCCGGTGGCGAGCGTGGCGACGAGTTCCAGTACTCGGACCTGATCGCCAAGCACTACGGCACCCAACACCACCAGTTGCGCATCCAGGAAAAAGAGATCATCGAGCAACTGCCCGCGGCGTTCCGCGCCATGAGCGAGCCGATGGTCAGCCATGACTGCATCGCCTTTTACCTACTGTCGCGGGAAGTGGCCAAGCATTGCAAAGTGGTGCAGAGCGGCCAGGGTGCGGACGAATTGTTCGCCGGTTATCACTGGTATCCGCAAGTCGATGGTGCGAGCGATCCGTACGCGGCCTATCGCGATGCGTTCTTCGATCGCAGTTACGACGACTACGCCGCTACCGTGCAGCCTAAATGGTTGACCGCCAACGACGCCGCTGGCGACTTCGTCCGTGAACATTTCGCCCAACCGGGTGCCGATGCCGCGGTGGATAAAGCACTGCGTCTGGACAGCACGGTAATGTTGGTGGATGACCCGGTCAAACGCGTCGACAACATGACCATGGCCTGGGGCCTGGAGGCGCGCACGCCGTTTCTCGACTATCGACTGGTGGAACTGTCAGCCCGCGTTCCGGGCAAATTCAAACTGCCGGACGGTGGCAAGCAGGTGCTCAAGGAAGCCGCTCGGCTAGTGATCCCCAGCGAAGTCATCGACCGCAAAAAAGGTTACTTCCCGGTGCCGGGCCTCAAGCATTTAGAGGGCGACACGCTGCATTGGGTTCGTGAACTGCTGCTCGATCCAAGCCAGGATCGTGGCCTGTTCAAACCGGCGATGCTCGATCGCCTGTTGACCGATCCACAGGGCCAGTTGACCCCGTTGCGCGGTTCCAAGCTGTGGCAACTGGCGGCGCTGAATCTGTGGCTCAGCGAACAAGGAATCTGATCCATGAAACCCCACGCTACGGCCTACAGCCAACGCCTGCTGCGCGGTCAGTCGCCCTCTTATGAGCGCCTGCAAGCACGCTTCGCCGAAGACGGCAGCGAACCTGGCCCCGAGCCCATCGCCGTGCATTGCGGCTGGGGTCGGTTGCTGATCGGCCATACCTTTCCAGACGCGGCGAGCCTTGCCGAGGAATTGCTCCATGAGCAACCGGGCGAGCGAGACATCGCGCTGTACGTAGCCGCGCCCCAGCAAGTGTTGGGGTTGGAGCCGGCGCAGTTGTTTCTCGACCCGTCCGACACCTTGCGCCTATGGTTCAGCGACTACCGCCCGGCCACCCGGGTGTTTCGCGGCTTCCGCATCCGCCGGGCACAGAACGAAGCGGACTGGCAGGCCATCAATCAGCTGTATCACGCCCGCAGTATGCTGCCCATCGATCCGGCCCTGCTGACGCCTCGTCATGAAGGCGGCCCGGTGTACTGGCTCGCCGAAGACGAAGACAGCGGCACGATCATCGGCAGCGTGATGGGGCTCAATCATCAGAAAGCCTTTCACGACCCGGAGAACGGCTGCAGCCTCTGGTGCCTGGCAGTCGACCCCAATTGCACGCGGCCGGGAGTCGGCGAAGTGCTGGTGCGCCATCTTATCGAGCATTTCATGAGCCGCGGCCTGAGCTACCTCGACCTTTCGGTCTTGCACGACAACAGTCAGGCAAAAGGTCTTTATACCAAGCTAGGGTTTCGCACCCTCTCGACCTTTGCCATCAAATGCAAAAACGGAATCAACCAACCGCTGTTTCTCGGGCCGGGACCGCAGGCAGAGTTCAATCCCTACGCGCGGATCATCGTCGAAGAAGCCCATCGTCGTGGCATCGATGTCCAGGTCGATGACGCCGACGCCGGGATGTTCACCTTGAGCCACGGCGGGCGCCGGGTGCGCTGCCGTGAATCGCTGAGCGATCTGACCAGCGCCATCAGCATGAGCTTGTGCCAGGACAAAAGCCTGACCCACAAAGTGCTGAAGGCCGCCGGTTTGAATTTGCCGTCGCAACAACGGGCGGGCAATGCCGACGACAATCTGGCGTTTCTCGACGAGCACCAGCGCGTGGTGGTCAAACCCCTGGATGGTGAGCAAGGGCAAGGCGTGGCCGTGGACCTGCAAACGATCGAAGAGGTGCAACAAGCCATTGAGGCTGCTCGTCAGTTCGATAGCCGTGTACTGCTGGAAAGCTTCCACGAAGGCCTCGATCTGCGCATCGTGGTGATCGGCTTTGAAGTGGTGGCTGCTGCCATTCGCCGCCCGGCGCAAGTTGTCGGTGACGGTCAGCACTCGGTTGGCGAACTGATCGAAGCACAAAGTCGTCGACGCCAGGCCGCCACCAGCGGTGAAAGCAAAATACCGCTGGACCACGAAACCCGACGCACCTTGCGTGCCGCTGGTTATGACTACGACAGCATCCTGCCAGCGGGCGAACATCTGTTCGTGCGCCGCACCGCCAACCTGCACACCGGCGGCACCCTGGAAGATGTCACGGCGATTCTGCATCCCACGCTGGTCGATGCCTCCGTGCGCGCCGCACGGGCGCTGGATATCCCGATGGTCGGGCTCGACCTGATGGTGCCGGCGGCCGATCAGCCGGAGTATGTGTTTATCGAAGCCAACGAACGTGCCGGGCTGGCCAACCACGAACCGCAACCGACTGCCGAGCGTTTTGTGGATTTGTTGTTTCCCCATAGTCAGCCGACGGTTTAGGCCCTGTGGCGAGGGAGTTTGCTCCCGCCGGCCGGTCCGCGCTCGGGCGCAGCAGTCGTAAAACCTGCACATGCGGTATGCCTGACGAAATGTGATTGCAGGTTTCAGGGCCGCTTCGCGACCCAGCGGGAGCAAGCTCCCTCGCCACAAAAACCAGATACTCACCTCAGAATCCCTCTATTCCCCCTTCCTCAATCAGGAGTTTCCATGACCAGCAAAATTCCCGAACCGGATCTCAACTATCTGCAGAAAGTCCTGCTGGAAATGCTCGCCATCCCCAGCCCCACGGGGTTCACCGACACCATAGTGCGCTACGTCGCCGAGCGTCTTGAAGAACTGGGCATTCCCTTCGAGCTGACTCGTCGCGGCACCATTCGCGCCACCCTCAAGGGCCAGAAAAACAGCCCGGACCGTGCCGTGTCGGCGCATCTGGACACCATCGGTGCCGCGGTGCGCGCAATCAAAGACAACGGTCGCCTGACCCTGGCGCCGGTGGGATGCTGGTCCAGTCGTTTTGCCGAAGGCAGTCGCGTCAGCCTGTTTACCGACAGCGGCGTAGTGCGTGGCAGTGTGTTGCCGCTGATGGCCTCCGGGCACGCGTTCAATACCGAGGTGGACGCAATGCCCATCAGTTGGGACCACATCGAACTGCGCCTGGACGCCTACTGCACCACCAAGGCTGATTGTGATTCGCTGGGCATCGGCATCGGTGACTTTGTCGCCTTCGACCCGCTGCCGGAGTTCACGGAAAGCGGCCACATCAGCGCCCGTCACCTGGACGACAAAGCCGGGGTAGCAGCCTTGTTGGCAGCGCTCAAAGCTATCGTCGACAGCGGCGAACCATTGATGATCGACTGTCATCCACTGTTCACCATCACCGAAGAAACCGGCAGTGGCGCGGCGGCGGCCTTGCCATGGGATGTCAGCGAATTCGTCGGCATCGACATCGCCCCGGTCGCCCCAGGCCAGCACTCCAGCGAACATGCGGTGAGCGTGGCGATGCAGGATTCCGGCGGGCCGTATGACTATCACCTGTCACGGCACCTGCTGCGACTGGCCAGCGACAACGAACTGCCGGTGCGTCGCGACCTGTTTCGCTATTACTTCAGCGATGCCCATTCCGCGGTGACTGCCGGTCACGACATCCGCACCGCCCTGCTCGCCTTCGGCTGCGATGCCACCCATGGCTATGAACGCACCCATATCGATAGCCTCGCCGCACTCAGTCGCCTGCTCGGCGCCTACATCCTCAGCCCACCGGTGTTCGCCAGCGACGCACAACCGGCCAAAGGCTCGCTGGACCGGTTCAGTCACCAACTGGAACATGACGCGCAGATGGAAAGCGATACACGAGTGCCATCGGTGGACAGCCTGGTCGGGCAGCGGTCGACGTAGCTGGCGAAAGTTGGGGCCGCGTTCGGACGATCTTTTGGCGGCTCTGGAAGGTGCCGAGAAGCAAGATCAAAAGATCGCAGCCTGCGGCAGCTCCTACAGGGGAATGCGTATCCCCAGGCCGGCCGGTAGGCCGCCTCGCTTTTGATGTTGATCTTGATCTACCCGCCCCTTCGGCAGGCCGAGTGGAGGTGTTCATCAGGGGGGTGGCGCGCAGCGCCGTCAGCGAAGCTGACTCCGCCGCATTGCGGCGCCCCATGATGGACACCGGAGCGAGGGAACCCCGAGCCTTAGCGAGGGGCCGTACGCTCGGGGCGTGAGCCTTTTTGGGTCCTTTTGTGGCGTTTGACAAAAGGGCCTCGCCGTAAGGGCGAAACCCTAAGTGGCCGTTACCGCAGAAATGGATATGTACACCATCAAGAGCCAGGCCGGCTACCAGGCCGCCTTCGCGGGCAAGCCAGTTCCAGTCTGCGTACATCCGCGAGAGACAGGTGAGGGTCAAGACGGTATCTGCTGGCCCCGCAGCCCCAAGCCCAGTAGCATCGCCGGGATTATTTACCCGAGGTACCTATGCTGATCCCCTACGACCAACTTGAAGTCGACACCCTGACCCGTCTGATCGAAGACTTCGTCACCCGTGACGGCACCGACAATGGTGACGAAACCCCGCTGGAAACCCGCGTGCTGCGGGTTCGCCAGGCGTTGACCAAAGGTCAGGCGCTGATTGTTTTCGATCCGGAAAGTCAGCAATGCCAGTTGATGCTCAAACACGACGTGCCCAAAGAGCTGTTTGATTGATCCATCAGCTGCGTCTGGTTTTTTCCGTTCGCGTTTGGATGCGTTCGTAGACTTCCGCCCGGTGGACCTCGACTTCCTTGGGCGCCTCGACGCCGAAGCGAACGCTGTTGCCGTTCACCGAGAGTATGCGTACGGAGATGGTGTCTCCGATGGAAATCAACTCGCCCACAACGCGGCTTAATACAAGCATGGCACTCGTCCTTCAGGGTTAGCGGACTTTGAAGATGCCCGGAGAGCCGATCGCCTTCAATACGCCATCACACAATCAGTCTCGCCCTACGCCGCACGCAGACACGCCTGACAGAAAACCCTTTCAAGACTCGTTTTTTACTGTTGTTTAAACCGCCCTTCGCTTGAGTAAGCTAATTCTTACGCTCGCACAGATACTTCATTTGTGGTGGCGGGAAGAATTCAGACACTGGAAAAACGTGGCCCCAACAAAATGATGCTCGCGCCGAGCACACAGAGCGCAACACCCAGCCAATCGGAACTCAAGGGACGAATCCGCTCGACAACGCCCAGCCAGCCGATGGACGCAATAATGTAGATGCCACCGTAAGCCGCATAGGCGCGGCCGGCATAGCTCGCTTCGACCTTGGTCAGCAGTACTGCGAAGAGGGTCAGGCTGAGCAACGCAGGAACAATCCACCAGGCGCTTTTACCTTGGCGCAACCACATCCAGAACGCATAACAACCGGCAATTTCAAACAGCGCCGCGAGAAAAAACCACAGGTAATTGAGCATGCAATTGTCTCGTCAAGGCTGCCGGAATCGGCAACCCTAACGATGCAGGTTCGCGCGAGCAAGTTCAGCCGGCAGTTTGTTTAGCCTTGGCGCGCATCTTGTCGGCCATCTGGGTCATTTCGTTGTAGAGCAGTTGCGGGTTCTTCTGCTTCAACGCCCAGGCCATGCGGCCTTGTTCGTGGGGCAGAATCATGAACTCACCTTCGGCGACATGCTGGTAGATGTAGTCGGCGATGTCGCTGGCGCTGATCGGAGAGCTTTCCAGCAATTTGCCGACCTGGGCTTTCATCGCCGGGGTCGGGCCACGGAAGGAATCCAGCAGGTTGGTCTGGAAGAATGACGGGCAGACCACGTGCACCGCGATGTCCTGGTGCGCGAGTTCAATCAGCAGACTCTCGGACAATGCCACCACACCGGCCTTGGCCACGTTGTAGTTGCTCATGGCCGGGCCTTGCATCAAGGCCGCCATCGAGGCGATGTTGATGATCTTGCCTCTGCTTTTTTCCAGCAACGGCAAGAACGCCTTGCAGCCTTTGACCACGCCCATCAGGTTGATCGCGATCTGCCAGTCCCAGTCTTCGAGGGACAGTTCACTGAAGAAACCGCCCGAAGCCACGCCGGCGTTATTGACGATCACATCGATGCCGCCAAGCTTCTCTTCGCAGGCTTGGGCAAACGCGGTCAGCTGGCTGTAATCACGTACGTCGCAACGCTGCACAAAGCCGTCGCCACCGGCTTCGCGTACTCGTTTCAGGGTTTCTTGCAAACCGGGTTCACTGACATCCGACAAGGCAAACTGCCAGCCTTCACGGGCCCAGCGCAGAGCGATTTCGCGACCCAGGCCGGACCCGGCACCGGTGATCATCATGCGATTTTGCATAGGAATTGCCTTGTTGTTCTGGGGAAGATAAGCCGCAGTGTAGCGAAGGTTATTCCGGCACCCACACACCATCAGAGTGCTGAATACCTCAGGCAAACTTTCGCCCGGTACCGGCCGAGCTGACGTGCAGGAGCGTGCTATACCCAAGAAGAACGATAACGCTGTCGGCTGTTGCTAATGAAATAAGCCAGACATCGAAAAAACATTAGAAACAATCGGAATTATCTGCCGATCGGGAGAGTCGGAGATGTTAAGGGGCTCGGTTTTATTGCAGTCGGGCTTGTCGTTAAAACCGCTAGGGTCTTTCCAGTACATACCCATAAGGAAGTCGACATGAGCACCATTCTTATCGTTATTCTGATTCTCCTGCTGGTGGGTGGCCTGCCGGTCTTCCCGCACTCCAGAAGTTGGGGTTATGGCCCGTCCGGGATCATCGGTGTGGTCCTGGTGGTGCTGTTGATCCTGCTGTTACTCGGCAAGATATAACGCTCTGCCGTCTTTCAACGCTGCAAAAAAAAGAGGCCCGCGTGGGCCTCTTTTTTATTGAGCCAGACGCTTAGTCCGGCATGCCGTTGACAACGCCTGCGGTGTTATCGATCAGGCTTTTGGTTGCCGTCTGCAGGAAGGACTCGAGCTTGAGCTTGAGCTCGGCCGTTTCCGGAGCATCCGGGATGATCGCGGAAGTCGGCTTGGCGCCCAGTTCGTACTGGTACATCTTCGGCTCCATACCCTTGGGCAGAACCAGAATGCGGTCGGCCGTGACAATCGCCACCGTCTGTTCGCTGCCCGACGGTTTGATCACGCCAAAACCCGTGTCGCCTTGCGGCAGGTTGAGCATGTCGCGGCCCCAACACTGATGACGCACTTCACCACCGAGCCGGCCCATGATGGTCGGCACGATGTCGATCTGGTTGCCCACGGTGTGGTCAATCTTGCCGAACTTCTCCTGGATGCCCGGGCCGATTAACAACAGCGGTACGTTGAAGCGTCCCAGGTCCATTTCGGTGATCTGGCGCTCGTCGCCAAAACCATGGTCACCCACTACGACGAACAGGGTTTCCTTGAAGTAAGGCTCTTTGCGCGCCTTCTCAAAGAATTGACCCAGCGCCCAGTCGGAGTAACGCATGGCCGTCAAATGCTCATTCAAACTACCGCGACCAGTGACCTGATCGACCGGCAGTGGATTCGGCAAGGCATACGGCGTGTGGTTGGACAGGGTTTGCAACAACGCATAGAACGGTTTTTTGTCTTCGCGGGCTTTCAGTTCTTCCAGGCCACGGTTGAACATATCCTGGTCGGACACGCCCCAGGTCGGGTCGGAAAACACTGGATTGACGTAGTCATTGCGGCCAATGAAGGTGGTCATGCCCTGGTTGCTGAAAAAGCCCGCCTGGTTGTCCCAGGCAAAATCGCCGTTGTAGACATAGACGTCGTCGAAGTCACGGGCGCTGAGCAACTGCGGCAGGCCGGACAGCTTGTGGCTGCCTTCCGGAGTCTGCATCAGGTATTCAAAGCCGGGCAGGTTCGGGAAACAAGCCATGGTGGCGAACATACCCTGGTGGGTATGGGTGCCGTTGGAGAAGAAACGATCGAACAGCAGGCCTTCTTTCGCCAGTTTGTCGAAGTAAGGCGTGATATTGCTGTCTGCACCCAGGGCGCCCACCGAGTGACCGGCGAAGCTTTCCATGAGGATGATCACGACATTCTTGATCGGCAGGGTCTTATCGGCCGGTGGAGTGTAGTCGCGGCGTACGGCCGCAATGTCGGCGTCGACCAGTTTTTCGTCGGGTGTCACCAGCATGTCGCGCACAGTCTGCTGAGCTTCCGGCTGTGGCAGCGTGGTCTTCCATACATTGTCACGGTGTTCGGAAAACCGGCTCTTGGCCGCCTCGACCAACGACAGCGAACCGTTCAGGCCCAACTGGTTGGCGAAGTTCGAATCGGTAGTGTAGACATCACCCCAACGCAGTGGCGGGCCTTGGCGCAAGGTGCCACGGGCAGCCACGACGCAGATCAGCAGGCACACCACAAAGACACCGACGCGGGCGTACCACGGGGCGATCTGCCGAGTGCCTATGCTGCCACCGCTGAACGGACCACGAGGCCGGGTCGCACGGTCGGCACCTTTGAACGCCAGGCTCAACAGCCAGGTGCCAACGGCCCACGCCAGCAGGTAGCGAACCACCGGGAAGCCATACCAGAGCATGCTCATCACGGTTTTCGGGTCTTCCTTCACGTACTGGAAGACCAGCCCGTTGAGGCGCTGATGGAACTCGCGATAGAAGTCCATCTCCATCAGGCCGAGGAACAGCGCGATGCTGGAGACGAGGGTCAGCCAGAAGCGGAAGAAACCGCGGGCGGCCATGGCTCGGGCACTGAACAACGCCAGCACCAGCGGGATGCAGAGGTAGATCACCAGGCGCAAGTCAAAGCGCAGGCCGTTGGCAAAGGCTTCGAGGAAGGTCGAGGCCGGGGTGTCGAGGATCATTTCCCGGTTATAAACCAGCAGCGCCACGCGCAGCAGGGAGAGCATTACCATCATGACCAAGGCACAGAGCAGCGTGTAAGCCAGATGCGATTTGACGGTCGGTTGCAGCAGGCGACTTGAAGCTCGCTGCTGACTCAGGGCGTCCGGGATTGACATGTCGTTTTAGGACCCATTGGAAGTTGAAGTTTCAAAAATACAGCTGCGCCTGCCCTCTCATTGTCGATTACGACAGCGGGGATTACGCGGTGCGCAAATGTTGCACGATCATTCGCGGCATTGCCATTGATTACTGGCAGGCCCTCAACCCGGCCTTGCGGGTCTGGAATATACGACTGCTGGAGGTTGACCGCCGGAAATAACGCGGGCGAATTGTCTTGGAGTGGTTGTGAAAATTTCGTTTAACGCATATTTAGACACATAAAAAAGGGCCTTGCGGCCCTTTCATCGACATGACTGCTTAGTCATTGCTCGGCTTGTTGACCGCCTGCAATACATATTGTGGCAGGGCAAACGCGCCGATATGAATTTCAGGATTGTAGTAACGGGTGATGATGCCGCTGCCGGCGAAACGCTGACGCAGGGTCTCGAGGGGCAATTTGCGGTACGCGGTATTGGTCGCGCCCCAGGCGAAGGTCATCGCGCCGCCGATGTAGGTCGGCACGGCTGCCTGATAGAAGTGCCAGTCCGGGAACAGGCTACGCATACGGCCGGCAGTGGTTTGCACTTCGCTCAGTTGCATGAATGGCGTGCCGTTCTGGGTCACCAGAATGCCGCCTTCGTTCAGGCAACGGCGGCATGCCTCATAGAAGTTTTCCGAGAACAGCACTTCGCCCGGACCGATCGGATCGGTGGAGTCGGAAATGATCACGTCGAACTTCTCTTCGGTGGTCGCGACGAAACGCATGCCGTCGTCGATCACCAGATTCAGACGCGGATCGTCGAACGCACCCTTGGAGTGGTTCGGCAGAAATTCCTTGCACATCTCGACCACAGTGCCATCGATCTCGACCATGGTGATGTGTTCGATGCTGCCGTGTTTGGCCACTTCACGCAGCATGCCGCCATCACCGCCGCCGATGATCAGCACGCGCTTGGCGGCACCGTGGGCGAAGATCGGTACGTGGGTGAGCATTTCGTGGTAGATGAACTCGTCGGCTTCGGTGGTCTGGATGACCCCGTCCAGCGCCATCACGCGCCCCATTCGCGGGTTCTCGAAGATCACCAGGTGCTGATGTTCGGTACGCACTTCGTGCAGCAGTTTTTCCATGCGAAAACGCTGGCCGTAGCCTTCGTAGAGGGTTTCCAGGTATTCGCTGTTCTGGGAAGTGGTCATGGGTAGTCCCCCGGTGAATGCTGGTGGCAACGGACGGTTACCCGCCCATGATGGGCAATCGACAACACGCTGCGCTCTCGATTGGCCTAGGAAGGCGCGCATTCTACGTCGCAGAACATGACAGGTCGAACCTTCTGGCTCTATCTTTGTGTCTGATACAGGTCGGGAGCCAAGCAGATGTTTTATCGTTATCTACCAAGCCCGATCGGGCCGCTACTGCTGGCCGGCGATGAACAGGGGCTGCGTCAGTTGTACATGGACAACTACCCGTACTGGATCCCGCCGGAGCAATGGTTCGAAGCCGGTAATCAACTTGATACCGTCTGTCGGCAACTGGATGAGTACTTCGAGGGCAAGCGTGAGCGTTTCGACGTACGCCTGGCGCCCCAGGGCACGGCATTCCAGCAAAGGGTCTGGCAGGCGTTGCAGGAGATCCCTTTTGGCCACACCTGGAGCTACGCCGGGTTGGCCGAGCACATCGGCAACCCGAAAGCGGTACGTGCGGTCGGTACCGCCAATGGCGCCAACCCGATATCGATCATCATCCCGTGCCACCGCGTGATCGGCAGCAACGGTACGCTCACCGGTTATGGCGGCGGACTGGAACGCAAGCAGGCACTGCTGCAGCTTGAGGGTGCGTGGCTGATTTAACGCAGCACAGGTCAGTGGGGCGAAAAAAGATCGCAGCCTTCATCGCCCCGTTATATCCGTACATTGCCCCGCGGCCCGGCAATCGCCCAGATGATCAGGCCCAGTACCGGCAGCAAGAAAATCACCAGCACCCAGATGATTTTCATCCCGGTTTCGGTGCCGCTCTTAAGAACGTTGATGATCGCCCAGATATCCAGGGCGAGGATGATCAGCCCGACCAGACCATTGAAGGTAGAACCCATGGTGTCGCTCCCAAGTGATGGTTTGCACCATTAGGATAGCCGGGCTTGAGAAGGGTTCCGTTTTATTACGCTCAGACGTGAATCGCCACTCGCAATGCTTCCAGCGAAGGCGCCGCGTTGATACCGACTTCAGCGCACAACTCCAGCACCCGTGGCACGTCATTGCCATACACCAGCACCGCCTGAATCTCGTCATCGAGCAGCTGGCTGAAATTCATCAGCACATAACCGCCCTTTTCCGGATTCATGCTGCTCAGCTGGATCTGGATCCGGTTCAGCGCGGTCAGCGCTTCGACCTTGGCCAGTTGCTTGGGCTTGATGTTGAAGGTGACGCCCGGACCGAACGAAGCGACGATCTGAGCGAGCAGGTCCATATAGGTGTCGGCCTGGAACAACACGGTCTCCGGCAGGCTACCGACCACGATCCACTCACCCAACGGAATCGGAAAGGTTTCGTCGTAGTTGATATCCGGATTGGCCGCCAGGAAAGCATCCGCGTCGGCGTAGGCCTGCGCGGCTTCATCGGCGATCCGCGCCACGTCATCCTCGGCCATGCACCCGGAGCTGATTTTGCCGATGAGTTCAACGAGCGTGGTTTTCATGGATGGATCCTGTAGCGAGGGAAATTTGAGGGCGCGAAGGATAGCGCAAAGGCTTGACCCAAGGTAATCCGAGAGACCGGCAAAAGATCGCAGGCTATGCGCAGAACCTGTGGGAGCGTGGCTTGCCCGCGATGAACGATGACGCGCAACACCTGAAAAACCGTGGAGTACGCTTCGCGGGCAAGCCCGCTCCCACAGGGATCCGCGCTTACCCTGAACTCTCAGCCCAGCAGTTTTTCCAGCTGCGCCGTAGTATCGGCCGCGCCCATGGTCTTGGCCGCGTCCAGCGCGGTCACCCCATTGGCGTCTTTGGCCTTCGGATCGGCGCCTTTGCTGATCAGGTAGTCGACAATCGCCGTGCGATTGAACATCGCCGCCATCATCAGCGCGGTGCGACCGTCAAAAGACGAACCTTCGACCTGGGCGCCACCTTCGACCAGCACCTTGACCACCGGCAAGTCACCTTTGAACGCAGCACCGGCAATCGGACTTTGGCCGTTGTCGTTGCGGATCTCCGGATCGGCCTTGTGCTCGAGCAGGACCTTAACGGCCTCGGCATGCCCGTGATAGCTGGCGAGCATCAACAAGGTATCGCCCTTGTGATTACGCAGGTTGACCGGCAGGCCCTTGCTCAGCAGCGCGGCGAGCATGGGCGCATCGCCCTGACGCGCCACGTTGAATACCTGCTCGGCAAACTCCGCTGCTTCTTCTTCGGTCATCTGGCGGCTTTTGTCTGACATTCGGGACTCCACATTCACTTCGCAAAGCCGTTAGTTTCCCGAGCCGTCTTGAGCCTGTCATCCCTTTTTTCTCAAACCGGGCAATAGCCAGAATCAATAGCGGAACTTGCCACCGTGAATATCCGCCAGTACTTGCTCGGTTACTCGCACGTAAGTATCCGATCCCGGCAGCCAGGCGTAGATCGGGTCGTCACCGGTTTTGGCCGGGTCGAAGGCCTCGTCCTTGAGCCGGACTTTCTGATATTTGAAGGTGCCGGTGGTCTCCATTTTCACTTTCACCCGTAAAAACAATGGCACTGCGTAAGCCGGCATTTGCTGCCTGGCGAAGTGCAGCAGTTCACCGAAATCCAGGGTGGCCAGGGATTCGGCCGGGGTAATAGCGGCCATCCCGGCACGCCCATTGGTGTTGCTGATCTCGACCCCATAGGCCACTGCCTCGGCGATATGCGGATGCTGCAGGAGAATGTTCTCGACCTCGGTAGTCGATACGTTCTCGCCCTTCCAGCGGTAGGTATCGCCCAAGCGGTCAACGAACTGTGCGTGACCAAAACCGATACTCCTCAGCAAGTCTCCGGTGTTGAAGTAGCAATCCCCCTTCTCGAACACATCATGGAGGATGACCTTTTGGGTCTTTTCCGGATCGGTGTAGCCATCGAGTGGGGCATTGTCGTCGATCTTCGCCAGCAGCAGGCCCGGCGCGCCCTTGGCGACTTTTTGCATGAAACCGGCCTTGTTGCGAATCGGTATACAGCTGTCATGGGCATATTCAACCAGCGCCCAGGACATCAGGGAAAAACCGATGGTGTTATCGAAGTTGAGGATGTTGCTGAAACCGATGTTGCCGTCACTGGCGGCGTACAGTTCGCAGACATGATTGACTCCGAAGCGCTTCTTGAACTCGCTCCACACCCCCGGGCGCAAGCCGTTGCCGATCATTTTCAGCACGCCGTTATGAGGGTCATCGGCGTTCGGTGGCTGGTCGATCAGGTAACGACACAATTCACCGACGTAACCGATAGTGGTGGCATTGAACTTGCGCACGTCATTCCAGAACTGACTGGCGCTGAATTTGCGGCGAATGGCAAACCCCGATGCCCCACAGATGGCGGAACCCCAGCAAACGCAAAGGCCGGTGGCGTGGTACAGCGGCAAGGTGCAGTAAACGACATCCGCCGGGCCCATATTCAGGGCGATCATGCCGAAGCTGACGGAAGTCCTCATCCAGCGCCCGTGCTTGAACACCCCGGCCTTGGGCAAGCCGGTGGTGCCTGATGTGTAGATATAGAAGCAAGGATCATCGAAGTAGATCTGCTGACTGCTGAGCGGGTTATCTGTCGCGCACTCGGCACTGGCGGTCATCAGGTTGATATAGCCTGCGGGCACCTCGCCGGGATCGCCACAGGTGTCTTGATCGGCCACACACCAGACTCTGCTCCGATCGATGGCAACCTGCTCGCGGACTGCCGAAAAAACCTCCGTCAACTCTGCCCCGACCACGATTGCCTGCGGTTTTACCAGGTTCAGGCTATGGACCAGCACATGCTGAGTCTGCGAAGTGTTGAGCATGGCGCAGATAGCGCCCACTTTGGCGACGGCCAAGACTGTGACCAATAGTTCGGGCCGGTTCTCGATGAATATCCCGACGACGTCACCTTTGCCGATGCCTTGGGCAATCAGGTGATGGGCAATGCGATTGGCCCACTGGTTGACCTGGGCATAGCTTAACGAAACGTTGCCGTAGAGCAGCGCCGAACCTTGGGGATTGCGTAGCGTTGCTTGTTCGAATGCCCAACCCAGACCGCAGGGTTGATTCGGCTTATTGGCATTGGCGACCTTGAGCCCCTTGACCATCCGCGGGATGGTTTTGGCAATGGCGGGCAACTTTCGGAGCATCATGCCCCAGCTAATCATGTCGTTTGAGTTGCTGCTCATGGTTGCTCCTGTTCGACACAAAACGCCGCCGCGCCGGCTGGCAGCCAGGACAGTGTCGATAACGATGAAGGGATTTACCGAGGGAGACGGTGACTGGCGTCAGGCAGGCCAGGGAATGGCGCGAGGCTCGCTCGCCTCACAACGCTGGGCAGCGGGCACGACTGGAGCGGTCTTGCTGAAGTGGATCGGGATGAAGACGCTATCGTCGATGTACAGAATGCGAGGTTGGCGGGTGCCGTTGACGATTGCGCGAAAGATTCTGCTCATCGGTGAGATCCTGTTTTTTTATTATCGGGCGAACGCCGAACCATTCAACCGGCGACGCAGAACATCCACTGTCCGCGACTGAAACCTATAGGGGTGCTGTACACCGTTAAACGTCAAAAGGCGCTCAACGGTGTTCAACTAAAACAGTTAACAGCAGCCGTGAAACACGATGAAAATACGTCAGCCGTTCTTCGGCTGTACATGGAGAATTTGAAAAGTTTTGTATCTACCTGCAGTAGCGCTCGCTTTCTCGCTGATCCATGCAGGTTTTCTACACTGCGGCCTCCGGTCCCCACGATGGAATTTTTCCTGCCTGCCGAGGGTCTGACCGTTACCGGAGGTTCTGTGGCTCACGAAAAATCCGGCAAACCACGCAAAATGCAGGATGCACGATGGCGACTCATGCAAATTGCACGAAAGCGAATTTTTAGAGAAACTATAACTTGTTGATTTATATAGTTATTTAAAAAACTCAATACTGGCACAATCACTGCACCTATCACTCCACGCTTGCCATTCAAGCAATTAACGGAGCTGATAGACATGAGCCTGATCCAAGAAAAATTCGCGTCTTTGTTCTCCAACTTCGAAGTCACCATCCAGGCACGGCCTGACGGCGGTATCTTGCTGACGCTGCGTAATAGCGAAAAACAGCTCAAACGATCGATTTCCTATGCACAGCTGCATGCCGGCGACCAACTGTCCTGGGTGATCAGCGCCATTCGCCGCGACTTGGCGGAACAGGCCAGCGAACTGCCACAGATTTCGATGTTACAGAGTCAACACCGCTTTGCCTTGCCGACCTATCACTCGGTTTGAATCAGTAGTGGTGTAGGAGCTGGCGAAGAGTGCGATGCTGGTTGTTTGATCGACGCCAAATTATTGCGCCGCGAATGAAGATCAAAAGATCGCAGCCTGCGGCAACTCCTACGGGGTCGTGCAAGCCTTCAGGCTTCACGGCCCAACGTCGTTTGGGGGGGTCAATTCAGCAATCCCCTGTTCAACGCCTCGCCTACAGCCTGAGCTCTATTGGTCACTTCCAGCTTGCAGTAGATGTTGCTCAAGTGGAATTTGACCGTGGCTTGGGATATGGCCCGAATCACACTGATCTCCCACACCGTTTTCCCGGCCCTGGCCCAGCGCAGGATTTCCAGTTCCTTTTCGCTCAAAGGCTTGCCGACCGGGCGCTGTCGACTTCTCATTCATAACCCTCCCTCTCACCTCGACCTATCGCACCACTGCCAACATAAACATTGCGTTGACCAGCCATGCACGCGGAGGCGAAGGGTTACACAGACATGAGATTTAACAAGGACACAAGGCACTAAAGGGCAAAGAGCTACAAACTAACAAGCACCTTCCTACACCACCTAAGGAAGATAACTTTGGTCAGCGTTTGAACGTCGCCCAATGGCGCTCGGCTGACTACTGGCACTGCTTATCACTAGTCAGCCATTTCAACTTAGAACGTTGACGGGTCTATTTGCGCAAAACTGCTCACGTTCAGATGCCCTGCCAGCTCACCGCCATCGCGCACGAGCCCGCAGGTGGCCATCCCCGCTTCCCGCGCCGCATCCAGCTCCTGGACGATATCGGACAGGAACAGAATCTGCCGGGATTGAAAGCCAATGGACTGTGCAATCCGCTGATAGGACTGAGCTTCGCGCTTGGGCCCCGACGTGGTGTCAAAATAGCCACTGAACAGCGGCGTCAAATCACCCGCCTCGGAGCAACCAAAAATCAGCCGCTGGGCCTGGATCGACCCGGATGAATAAACAAAGAGTTGATAGCCATCCTGCTGCCAGCGCTTGAGCGCTTCGACCGCATCCGGATAGACGTGTCCTTTGAGTTGCCCAGCCAGATAGCCCTGCTCCCAGACCATCCCTTGCAAGGCCTTGAGCGGCGTGGCCTTGCGGTCTTCAGCGATCCAGTTCAAGAGGATCTGAATGACCCGCTCGACGTCAGCCGTCGGCTCTCCACTGTCCTGACGTACCGCCTGCAGTTGCTCGGCTACGTCCGGTCGATCGGCATTGTGCCGGACAAACTCCGGAAGATGTTTTGCGGCATAGGGAAACAGCACCTCAAACACGAAACTCACCGCGCTGGTGGTGCCTTCGATGTCGGTGAGGATGGCTTTGATCGACATTCGCTCAGTCCTCCAGGCCAGGAAAACGGCGGGCAATGTCTTCGCCGGTGAACTGGGCTACCCAGCCCTCGGGATTGTTGAACATGCGAATGGCCACGAAGTGCGGGTTCTCGCCCATGTCGAACCAGTGCGGCGTGCCGGCGGGCACCGAGATCAGGTCGTTCTTCTCGCAGAGTACGGCGTACACGTAATCATCGATGTGCAAGGTAAACAGACCCCGTCCGGCGACGAAAAAGCGCACCTCGTCTTCGCCATGGCGGTGTTCATCAAGGAATTTGGCCCGCAGTTCGGCTTTTTGCGGGTGATCACTGTTAAGGCTGATGACATCGACGGTGACGTATCCACGCTCGGTCATCAAGCGGTCGATCTGCTCCTGATAGGCGGCGATCACTTCCTCCTGACTGGCACCAGGCTGGATCTTCGTAGCAGCTTGCCAGCGGTCGAAGCGCACGCCTTTGTCGGCCAGGGTCGAGGCAATATCGTCGAAGTGGGTCAGAACCTTGTTCGGCAGTTCCGGGCTGGATACGTGGTAAACGGACAGGCTGCTCATGCTGGCAACTCCTCGGTATCATCATCACCCGCAGGCTTACAGGTCGGTCAGGTGATGCGTTTCATCAGACGGCAGGCTACTTCTGAAGAAGTAAGCGGTTAACGGTTGAGCACTGAGCGGGTCTTCAACTCGCACTCGAACAAAAATTCAAAGGCTTCGATCTGCCGCAGCGCATCGCTCATCCGCGCGCCCCAGGTGTAGAGACCATGGCCGCGGATCAGGTAACCCACGCAGTCGGGATGTGCCTCAAGCCAAGGCTGCACCCTGGCGGCCAGTCGGGCAATATCCTGGTCGTTATCGAAGATCGGCACCCGCACTCTGGATTCGTGGGTGGAGACGCCGCTGAAGGCCTTTTGCAGTTCGTAATCTTCGAACTCGATAAAGTCTTCGGCGGTCAGCCGCGACAGCACCGTGGCATTCACCGAGTGCGTGTGCAATACCGCGCCGATGTCCGGGCGCCAGCTGTAGAGCTGGGTATGCAGCAGGGTTTCGGCCGAGGGTTTCTTACCCGGCTCCAGGCTGTTGCCGGCCAGGTCGGTGGCCAACACGTCATCCGGGCCCAACTGCCCCTTGTGCTTGCCAGAGACGGTCAGCAAGGCCTGGCTGGGCGACAAGCGGGTCGAATAATTGCTGCTGGTGGCCGGTGACCAGCCGCGGCCATAGAGAAAACGCCCGGCTTCGATGATTTCCAGGGCTAGCTGTTCGCGGGTAAGGCTCATGGCCTGTCCTCTTGCATACGAGTGGCAATGATAACGGCTGCAGCCAGAGCTGCGAGGCTGGCAATGCTAAACGTCAATGTCGCCCCCAGGGCATTCCAGCTATAGCCGGAATACAACGCACCCAACGCACCGCCGGTGCCGGCCAGTGCGGCATACAGGGCCTGGCCCTGACCTTGCTGGCGAGCGCCGAAGCTACGTTGCACGAAATGGATGGCAGCCGCGTGAAAGCTGCCAAAGGTGGCCGCGTGCAAAATTTGCGCAAACAGCAACACCCACAAGAACTCGGCAAAGGAGCCAAGCAGCAGCCAGCGCAACGCAGCCAGCAGGAAACTCGCCATCAACACCCGGCGCACCGAGAAGCGCGCCAGAATCTTGCTCATGCCCAGGAACATCAATACTTCGGCGACCACACCCAGGCCCCAGAGCATGCCAATCAAGCCACGGCTGTAACCCAGATGCTCAAGGTGCAGGGTCAGGAAGGTGTAATACGGCCCATGACTCAATTGCATCAGCGCCACGCAGGCATAAAACGCCAGCACGCCGGGACTGCGTAATTGCTTGAGAAATCCTTCACCGGTCAGACGGCTGCCCTGGACAGGCTGAGCATTTGGCACCCAGGCGCTGCTGACGACAATCCCGCCCATGATCACCACCAGCGTCACCGGGTAGATGTCCAGGCTCAGCCATTCGAACAAACTTCCGAGGGCCACCACCGTGATGATAAATCCGATGGATCCCCACAGGCGGATCTGACTGTAACGGTGAGTCTGACCGTTCAAGTGCGCCAGGGTGATCACTTCGAATTGCGGCAATACCGCGTGCCAGAAAAAAGCATGCAGGGCCATGACCATCGCCAGCCAGGCATAGCTCTTGCTGACGAAGATCAGCGAGAAGGTCAGCAGCGTACAGACTGCCCCGAAGCGTACAATCGCCAGTCGGCGCCCTGTGTAGTCACCCAGCCAACCCCAGATATTCGGCGCCACGCAGCGCATCAGCATCGGAATCGCCACCAGTTCGCCAATGCGCGCGCTGGAAAAACCCAGGTGATCGAAGTACAGCGCCAGAAACGGCGCTGTCGAACCGAGCAAGGCGAAATAGAACAGATAGAAACTGGATAGCCGCCAGTACGGCAGCGTCGCCACGGCTGTCAGACCGTGGCGACTGCGAAGGCCGCCATTACAGCTGGCCCAGCACCGGTGTGCTGACCCGCACGTCGGCATTCTGCCCGCGATGGCGCAGCAAGTGGTCCATCAGCACGATGGCCATCATCGCCTCGGCGATCGGCGTGGCGCGGATGCCGACGCACGGGTCGTGGCGGCCTTTGGTGATGACGTCCACCGGGTTGCCGTGGACATCGATGGAGCGGCCCGGCGTGGTGATGCTCGAGGTCGGCTTGAGGGCCAAGTGCGCAACGATCGGCTGCCCGGAGGAAATCCCGCCGAGAATCCCGCCAGCATTGTTGCTGAGGAAACCTTCGGGGGTCATTTCGTCACGGTGCTCGGTGCCGCGCTGGGCGACGCTGGCGAATCCGGCGCCGATTTCCACGCCCTTGACCGCATTGATGCTCATCAGCGCATGGGCCAGTTCCGCGTCGAGGCGGTCGAAAATCGGCTCGCCCAGACCCGGCATCACACCCTCGGCGACCACGGTGATCTTCGCTCCGACCGAGTCCTGATCACGGCGCAACTGGTCCATGTAGGCTTCAAGCTCCGGCACTTTGTCCGGATCAGGACAGAAGAAGGCGTTCTCTTCCACCGAATCCCAGGTCTTGAACGGAATTTCGATCGGCCCCAGCTGGCTCATATAGCCACGGATCACGATGCCCTGGCTGGCCAGGAATTTCTTTGCAATAGCGCCGGCCGCTACCCGCATGGCGGTTTCCCGCGCCGAGCTGCGCCCGCCGCCGCGATAGTCGCGTTCACCGTACTTGTGGTGATAGGTGTAATCGGCATGGGCCGGACGGAACAGATCCTTGATCGCCGAGTAGTCCTTGGACTTCTGGTCGGTATTACGAATCAGCAGACCGATCGGGCAACCAGTGGTCCGGCCTTCGAAAACCCCGGAGAGAATTTCGACTTCGTCGGCTTCCTGGCGCTGGGTGGTGTGGCGGCTGGTGCCAGGCTTGCGCCGATCCAGATCGCGCTGCAGGTCCTCCAGCGACAGCTCGAGGCCTGGCGGGCAGCCATCGACAATGGCGACCAACGCCGGACCATGGCTTTCGCCCGCGGTGGTGACAGTGAACAGCTTGCCGTAGGTATTGCCGGACATGCAGGGCGCTCCGTGTAATCGCTGAAGTTACTCAACCGGGATAATCTAAGCTTATAAATAAGCCTTGGTAACCAAGTGCGCGCCAGTATACGCAGGCTACCCGACTAGTTCATCCTCGAACCTTATCGGTGTCTGTGAGTCAAACCGGCACCTTGTTCATGATGGCGTGATGATGCTGCGAGTTCTTGCCTTGAGCCTTACACTGTTTACCGGCCTGGTCCAGGCCACCGTTCTACAACGCCCGGTCAGCCTGGACACTGGCAACGGCGAGTTACATGGCTCGTTGTTGCTGCCCAAATCCGACACCCCGGTGCCGGTGGTATTGATCATCTCCGGCTCCGGCCCCACCGACCGCGACGGCAACAACCCCGATGGCGGGCGCAACGACAGCCTCAAGCGCCTGGCCTGGGTGCTGGCCAAACACAACATCGCCAGCGTGCGTTACGACAAACGTGGCGTGGCCGCCAGCCTGGCAGCGACACCCGACGAACGCAACCTGACACTCGATGCCTATGTGGCCGACGCCGTGGCTTGGGGTCGGCAGCTCAAGACCGATCCTCGCTTCGGTAACCTGATCCTGCTCGGGCACAGCGAAGGCGCGCTGATTGCCAGCCTCGCCGCGCCCACCGTGGATGCCGCAGCGGTGATTTCGGTCTCCGGCAGCGCCCGTCCGATCGACCAGGTGCTGCGCCAGCAGTTGAGCTATCGCCTGCCACCGCCGCTGGTGCTGCGCAGCAATCAGTTGCTCGACAGCCTCAAGGCCGGTCACGTCGACAACGCTGTGCCACCGCAACTGGAGGTCATTTTCCGCCCCAGCGTGCAGCCGTATCTGATCAGCCTGTTTCGCCAGGATCCGGCAGCAGCCTTCGCCAGGCTGAAAATGCCGGCCTTGATCATTCAGGGCAGCAACGACATCCAGGTCGGCGTCGGTGATGCGCAGATGCTCAAGGCCGCCAAACCGGACGCCGAACTGGCGCTGATCGAAGGCATGAACCACGTCATGCGCATCGTGCCCAATGATATCAAGCGCCAACTGGCCTCTTACAAAGACCCGCAGCTGCCGCTGGCCGTCGAGTTGGGCGCGCATATCTTGAGCTTCATTGAAGGTCTTCGCGCCAGTTAAGCGGCTTTCACCCTCCAGTCCTGAAAAAAACGGCCGATAAGCCTATGCCGACAGTTCATTTGCTGTCGGCAAGCAGGGCTGACAGGATCTCGCCGTTATGACAGAAACCCGGAACTCACCCGAAATCGCAGTCGATGAAACCGCCCCGCAAGTGGTCGAGTTGCCGTGGGCGGACGTCAATGCTGAGCACCACCGGATGCTCCGCCTGGCGCCGCTGCAAACTGACCGCACCACCGGCGCACGGCCGCTGCGCTTTGTCGAGTTCGGTTATGCCGAGCGCACTGACAAGGAACGCAGCCTGCTCAGGATGAGTATCCAGCTGCCTAATCAGCGGGTACGCAAAGAACAGAACCACCTGGATGTGTGGGTCGATCACGCCACCCGCCGGGTCCATTTCAGCCCTGAAAGCGGTTTGCAGACAGAGCCTTTGAACCGTGGGATCGGCCGCTTTCTGATGGCTCAGGGCATCTCCTGGGCGCAGAAAAAATGGTCGCGCTACCACGTCGACGGTTTCGATCTGGCGAACAAGGATGCCCTCAACGAGGACACCCGCCTGCGCCGCGATCACTCTTTGAAAGCCCATGGTTTCGAAGTGGTGTACGCCGATGCTCAGCACTTGAAGGGCAGCGTGAAAGACACCCCGGTCGGTGAATTGCGGGCGGGTTGGAACACTGAAAAACTGCAGTTCGTGGAAATCCTCGAAGCCGCGCAGATGCTCCAGCAAGCCGAGCAGAACCTGGCGGAACAGGAAGTCAAACTGCGTAAACAGGAAGAAAAGGTTACCCGGTTCCAGCGCGACGACACCGGGTTGCGCTTCACCATCACCTGCCTGGTGGCGTTCTCGGTATTCCAGGCCGGGTTGTTGATCTGGATTGCCACACACCGCTAAGCAAAAGCGACTGATCGGCCGGAGCCTTCGACAACGCCGAAGGCTCCGCCAACACCTCCAATCAGCTGGCTTTACGGAACACAAACACCAGTCCGACAATGATCAGCAGCATGCCAAGCATGCTCAATGTCGCCAGTTTGTTGCCGAAAAACAGGTAGTCCATTACCGCAGTCACTGCTGGTACCAGGTAGAACAGGCTGGTGACATTCACCAGATTGCCCCGGGCGATCAAGCGATACAGCAGCAAGGTCGCCAACACCGAAACCACCAGGCCCATCCAGATCACCGGCACGATAAACCCCGTGCTGTGTTCGAAGTGGAACGGCTGAAACGGCACAAACACCCCGCACAGCAACAGACCGGCCAGGTACTGCAGCGGCAAAGTGCCCAGCGGATTATCAGTGATGCGCTTCTGCATGATCGAGCCAAAGGTCATGCTCGCCAGCGCCAGCAAACCGAAGAGCATCCCCGCCAAGGACATTCCGGCGAGGCCAATACCTTGGTAAACCACCATGATCAGCCCCGCCAACCCCAGTGCCAGTCCGAAGATCCGGCTCCAGGAGCGCCGACGCTCGATCAGCATCACCGTGAGGATCGGTTGAACCCCCATGATCGTCGCCATAACGCCGGGGGTGACCTTCAAGTCGAGGGCCAGCAGATAGAAAATCTGATAAGCCCCCAGCAGCATTACTCCGGTGGCCGCTGCATAGAGCATGGGTTTGCCGCCACGGGGCAGTTTGAGCTTGAGCAACGGCATCAACAGCACCAGCCCGAGCAGCGCAATGGCAAAGCGGATCAATAAGAAGGCAAAGGGCGAGGCGTGGGCCAGTCCCCATTTAGAGAAGATCGCCCCGCTGCTCCAGAGCAGGACGAACAGACTCGTCGAGGCCGCCGCGGCCACGGATTGTTTCGAAATGACAAACATGGATACCACCTGTAATCAGGCAAAAAGCCAACTCAGCAAAGGCTGAAGTCCAGTAGTTTTTTCAGGCGGGCACAGGGAACAGCAAACGAAGCTGATCAGCCCGAGAAGCCAACGCCTGGCGGTGATACAACTGCGCACACCGGCGTGCTACTGACAGGTGGGGGGTAATGACTGATCTGCACAGGTTGCTGATTCCCGCACGGCACGACGCCAGCGTTGACCGCTGAATCGACTACCGCGTTGATGAGGGAAACTGGCATGCGCTGATCTTTTTTGATGAGAGAAGGCAGGTGGGTTATGGAACGCACCGGGCGCCGACTATAACCAGCGCCCGATATATATTGCAACGACTTAGCCA
Source organism: Pseudomonas fluorescens (assembly GCF_902497875.1). GTDB lineage: Bacteria > Pseudomonadota > Gammaproteobacteria > Pseudomonadales > Pseudomonadaceae > Aquipseudomonas > Aquipseudomonas fluorescens_BR. The sequence continues at coordinate 6,824 of NZ_CABVHY010000042.1, read as the reverse complement.
AAAAACCAGTAACGACAGCCAACGTGATGAGGTCTCTGTAGGAGCGGTTTTTTCGTTCAGAAACCGGCATCAACCAAACAGCCAATACCCCAGCAACGTCAGCACCAACACCGCCAGTACCGGACGCAAAATTCGATAAAGCTTCGGATTGCGGCGTTTCCACTGTTTGATCACGCCGCTGAAGTTGTCGCTGGAGCGCTTGTTCCAGGCATAGACCCGGTTGATCCCGCCGACGCGTTCGTCATCGAGGTTCTGCGGCGCAGTGGCGCGGCCCAACAGACCACTGATCCTGCGGTTGATGCCGATCATGAGGCGGTTGCTCAGCGGGCGCTCGATGTCACAGAACAGGATGACCCGGGTCTTGTCGGTGTCGTTCTTCACCCAGTGTACGTAGGTTTCGTCAAATATCACGTCCTCGCCATCGCGCCAGGCATATTGCTGACCGTCGACGAAAATCCGGCAATCGTCACAATTGGGTGTCGACAATCCCAGGTGATATCGCAGGGAGCCGGCGAATGGATCGCGGTGCGGGTTGAGGTGACTGCCGCCTGGCAGCAACGCGAACATCGCGCCTTTTACGTTGGGGATAGTACTGAGCAGCGCCACCGTTCTCGGGCACAGTGCCTCGGCCGATGGCAGCGGTTTGTCGTACCACTTGAGGTAGAAACGCTTCCAGCCCCTCTTGAAGAACGAACTGAAGCCGGCGTCGTTGTTTTTCTCGGCGGCGCGGATGTAGCCCTCGTCGAACAGGTGCATGGCTTCGTCGCGAATGACTTCCCAGTTGTCCTTGAGCACCTGCAGTTCCGGGAACTTGCTGCGATCCAGATAGGGTGTGGACGGCACGTCAGAGAACAGATACATCAAGGCGTTGTAAGGAGCGAACAGTGCTGAATGGTTGACGAACTGACGCAACACCGGCAAACGCGCCTTGCCACGTAAATGGACAAAAAGCGTGCTACCCAAAAACAGCAGCAACACCGACGCCTTCGCAGCGAAGGAAAAGCTCATGACCCACTCCCTGATAGTCAGTAACTCTGCACCCTGTCATTTACCCGACACGGCAGCCGGCCATGATAAACACTCCCGGCCTCGGGAAAAACCGCCTGAATCAACATTCAGTGTTGAGGAATACCTAATAAAGCACTTAATCGCATAGGGTAGCTGAACGAGAGCCGATGCCGATCAGCAAATACCCTTTGCGGGGGTGTACTCGGTGGGCGGAGGAGCCTGCGATCTTTTCTGCGGATACTACAACCGCGAAGATCAAAAGATCGCAGCCTGCGGCAGCTCCTACGGGGGGATTGTGTATATCCCCTAACATCGCAGGTGGACTCGGTCGGCGCTGGCGAAGCCTGCGATCTTTTCTGCGGATACTATAATCGCGAAGATCAAAAGATCGCAGCCTGCGGCAGCTCCTACCGGGAGGAATCCCGTCGTTATTGTTGAGTTTCCTGCTCAGTGAACAGATCACTGAACAACATGCTCGACAGGTAACGCTCTCCCGAGTCCGGCAGAATCACCACGATGGTCTTGCCCTGCATTTCCGGGGTTTCGGCCAGACGCACTGCGACCGCCATGGCGGCGCCACAGGAAATACCGCTCAGAATCCCCTCTTCCTGCATCAAGCGCAGGGCCATGGCCTTGGACTCTTCATCGCTGACCAGCTCGACCCGGTCGACCATCGACAGATCGAGGTTTTTCGGTACAAACCCGGCACCGATGCCCTGGATCTTGTGCGGGCTTGGCTTGATCTCTTCACCGGCCAGTTTCTGAGTGATCACCGGTGACACTATGGGCTCCACCGCCACCGACAGAATCGGTTTGCCCTGAGTGAGCTTGATGTAGCGCGACACTCCGGTTAGGGTCCCGCCAGTGCCCACGCCCGCGACCAGCACATCCACCGCACCGTCGGTGTCATTCCAGATTTCCGGGCCGGTGGTTTTTTCATGGATAGCCGGGTTGGCCGGGTTGTCGAACTGCTGCGGCATGAAGTACTGGGCCGGATCACTGGCGAGAATCTCGGCGGCCTTTTCGATCGCGCCTTTCATGCCTTTGGCCGGTTCCGTCAGCACCAGCTCTGCACCCAGGGCCTTGAGGACTTTGCGCCGCTCGATGCTCATGGACGCCGGCATGGTCAGCACCAGCCGGTAGCCACGGGCGGCCGCGACGAATGCCAGCCCGATGCCGGTATTGCCCGAGGTCGGCTCGACGATGGTCATGCCTGGCTTGAGCTTGCCACTGCTTTCGGCGTCCCAGATCATGTTCGCGCCAATCCGGCACTTGACCGAATACCCGGGATTGCGCCCTTCGATCTTGGCCAGAATGGTCACGCCACGGGGTGCGATGCGGTTGATCTGTACCAACGGCGTATTGCCGATGGAATGGGCGTTGTCAGCGTAAATGCGGCTCATGGCTGGGTCCTTATGCAGCGTTGAAGAAGCATTCAAGGGTATGCCTCGGGCCCCATGGGCGTCCAGTTGCGACGAACGACTACTTGTTACAGCAGTCACAGGCTTTATACGGCGGAGACTAAACATTATGAAACGTCGCTATAGTTGGCCCCTCTGGACCCTGGCCGGCATCGTCGTGCTGCTGGTAGCGCTGCACATCGCCCTGCCCTTGCTGGTTCGCGACTACCTGAACGACAAACTGGCGGACATGGGTGACTACCGCGGCCAGGTTATCGATGTCGACCTGGCACTGTGGCGCGGCGCCTACCGAATCAACGGCCTGAAGATCGTCAAGGTCGACGGCAAGGTGCCGGTGCCTTTCGTCAGTGCGCCACTGATCGATCTTTCGGTCAGTTGGCATTCGCTCTGGTACGACCATGCGGTGGTGGCCGAAGTGCTGTTCGTCAGACCGGAGCTGAACTTCGTCGACGGCGGGGCCAACAAACAGGCCTCCCAGACCGGCCAGGGCACCGACTGGCGAGCACAATTGAGCAAGCTGCTACCCATCACCCTGAACGAAGTGCGGATCAACGACGGACGAATCACGTTCCGCAACTTCAACTCGAAACCGCCAGTCAACATGGACGCCACCCAGGTCAACGCCAGCGTCTACAACCTGACCAACGTGGTCGACGTCAAAGGCAAACGCGACGCCCGCTTCGAAGGTAAAGCCCTGCTACTTGGGCACGCTCCGCTGGAAACCACCGCGACCTTCGATCCGCTGAGCAATTTCGAAGAATTCGATTTCCGTCTGCGCGCCAGGCATATCGAGCTCAAACGCATGAATGACTTCGCCTCGGCCTATGGCAAGTTCGACTTCAATGCCGGTCACGGCGATGTCGTGATCGAGGCGCAGGCCAAAAAAGGCCAGCTCACGGGCTATATCAAACCGCTGTTGAGGGACGTCGATGTGTTCAATTGGCAGCAGGACGTCGAAAACGAGAAAAAAGGCCTGTTCCGTTCCGTATGGGAAGCCCTGGTGGGTACCACTGAAACAGTCCTGAAGAACCAGGGAAAAAACCAGTTCGCCACTCGCGTCGAGCTTAGAGGCAGCGTTCACCAGCGAGACATCAGCGCGTTCCAGGCGTTTCTGCAGATATTGCGCAACGGCTTTGTCCAGGCGTTCAACGCCCGCTATGAACAGTCCAAGCCATCGGCGGACTAGTCTTTGCTGGTGATCTGATAACGGCCGGTTTCTTGCGCCGCTTGCAGAGTAGACACGACCTGACTCTGCAACGAGTCAAGATGTGACGCCCCATTCAGAGACTAAACAAGAGGAAAGGTGTTCGGCCCAGTAAACACAGGGGTTTCAGCGGTATTTGCTGCATCTGCTCGCACCGTGCGTACCGTGCGCGTGTCACAAGCAGAACCGATCAGACTCCTCTCCGGGCACCAACATCCAGCATTGCTTGCCAGTGGTGCACAGGGGTCTGGCCGATCCCCAGTGTTCAAAGGGAATGCTCTCGCACCGTCCGGCGCTCTCGTTGTTTCAGACGGTGCACAGGGGTACTGCTTTCGGGGTTGCTCACGCTGGTACGGCCAGCTCTCGCTTAACGCGCTGCACTGTCTGTGTGCTGCATCCGATCAGCTCAGCAACCTTGCGAATGCTCTTGCCGTCGGCCAGCAGCTCACGCACACGCTGGTGCAAGCTCTCATCTATCTGCCTGCCCTTGTACGCGCCTTCGGCCTTCGCCTTCTCGATACCCTGCGCTTGACGGCGGCGGCGGTCCTCATAGTCCTTACGGGCCACAGCAGCGAGCATATCCAGAAGCATCGTATTGATTGCGCCCAGCATCCGGCCTGTGAAGTCGTCACCCTTGCGGGCTGGCTGCATAGCCTGATGTGACGTAGGCAGGTCCAAGGCTACAACCAACACACCCTTGGCCTGGAGTTCGCCCCGGAGCTTCAACCAGTCCGACTCATTCAGGCGTGCCAGTCGGTCTACCTGCTCGACCAGCAGCACGTCCCCCGGCTCACAGTCAGAGAGCAGGCGGAACAGCTCAGGGCGCTCCAGTGTGGCCCCGGATTCGTTCTCGGCGTACCAGCTCGCCACACGCTGCCCATGCTCAACAGCGAAGGCACGTAGCTGCTCCTTAGCGCGGGTGGCATCCTGCTCGATAGTGGATGCTCGGAGGTATGCGCGGATCATCATGGCAATGCACTCGTGTTGATTTGGGTGTAGTGATTATTAGTGTGGTGATTAGAGTTGTCAAGCGGCTCATATCACTACGAATCAGCACAGCCACACCCTATCCGACGAGTGGTGGCTCAGGTATACCCGTATCACTACACTCGGTCATTGCCTCAGCTTGAGGATTCCAGCGGTGATGGCGGATGCATTCATGTCGAGCGTATTGAGTGCTGTGATGGCGTTGTCATGGGTTTCGGGTGAACCGGTTGCCCTTGCCCATAGCGCCACTTCTTCAATTGCGGCAGCTAGTGCGTGTTGGTTGTGCAGCAACAGAGTCAGCACATCAGCTGTAGCGATGTTGGCTTCGTTCTGGTCTGGCATGACGATCATCCTTGAAGTGGGGAGCGATCATCCTAGCCCAGAGCTGGGCATCTGCCGACGTTCAGGATCGAGGGGCCATGGGGGCGGTTGCTGTGCCTTCAGTGGAGGGACCCACTCGGGTGGATATAATATTTTTAGGTCGCAGGGCCAGAGCCAAAAAGGGAAGCAGCCGTTAGGCCACTTCCAGTTGTTCCAGATGCTGTTCCAGATGCTGTTCCAGATGCTGTTCCAGCAATTGAATCTGCTGAGCACGCGCGGCGTGTTCCAGCAGGATTTCACGGACAACCCAAGCGGACACAGTTTCCAGCTGCATATCCCACTTCGTGAATCCGCCGAGGTCCGTACCTTCCCAGCCGACGATCACCGACGTACTGTAATGCCGAGGCCAGATGCAATGCTCGGCCATGCTCTTATCATGTGGCCAAGTCAGCTCAATCGCACAGCCAGCCACCACACTGGGATTACCGTTCACCAGAAGCCGTAGGCCACTTGGTGACGAGTCCGATAGCATGAACTCCTCATCCCAAGGTTTGATCTCCGGCTGCTGGTTCCGTGCCTCGATCCTTGTCCGGGCGCGGCTCATGCTGACACCACAGCGGTGCGATGCTGGGCGCGGTGCAGAGCAAGCAGGACATCCGCAGCCAGGTACTTGCTGCCTTCCAGAGTAACGACGTAAGTGCCTGAGTTTGTGCAGCTACCAGCCACGTCGCCAGCTTCACGGCTGCGCGTACCTGTGGTGCCGTTCCAGCGGTTCCAGCGCAGACCAGACGGCGAGGTTAAGTCGGGGGTAAAAGCGGCGCACATGCCGGACAGGACGGACTTTGTAATTCGTGCTTTCATTTAATGTCTCCAATAGGTGCAGCCCACCCATTGGGCAGGCATCAAGTTCGATTTGGTTTAGGTGCCGCAAGGGCTTGGGCGATCGTGCGGACGCACAACGCCAGTTCACGGTGTTGCTGGATAAGCGGTTCAATCGCAATGCGGGACTGTTCAGGATCACCAGACAGCAGGGCATCGACGGCAAGCATCAGCGACTCAGTGTCGAGCGCCACGGACCCGGCACGCAGCACGCAGCCACCCTCAAGGCAGTACCGACCGACGACCACTGGCCCCAAGCGGTTCAAGATGGCTTTCTGATCTAGCAGGCGCTGTGTTCGCAGGTGTCGCTGCTGCCAGTTATCAGAGGCTGAATCATCTTTTGACACGTACACGGTCTGACCATCGGGCAGTGTCTTGAACACGCTCGCTACGCGGGCACCATTGCAGGCCCGACACGTAAGGTTCCGAGTGTGCCGCTCGTTCCCGCTGCACTCAGTGCAACACCAGTCCGGATCATCGAACGTCCTAGCACCGGACATAACAGCAGCGTACCGGGCGGGCTTCATTGCCCGCATGCTCTGCAATCGAGCCTCATAGCCGGGGTATCCGAGCCTCATCTTTACTAGGTCGTCAGCGGATGGGTGCTGCCCGCGCCGAAGCGCAGGCCGCTCAGTACTCACACCAGCGCCCGGAGTTTGTCAGCGAAGCCACCGGCAATGACCGGAGTGGGACGTGCCGCGTGCGCACAATCGCGAGCTATACGGCGGCGATCCTCAACCGCACGGTCTTGACCAATGGCGCAGGCTTCAACCGGCATCCAAGTCTGACCGACGTATTTGCTGAGTACCCAACCTTGACCGGGTTTGACTTCAACGCTGTAAGAGCAACCCGCAGTTGCGGTGCCCGTGCCTTCAAACGTGACGGTTCCCCGAGACTGGCAGACGCCAGCCCACTCATCTGCGATGACACGCCAGTCTTGGGTTCTGCCTTGAACCAGCGCAGCAACATTCACGGCAGGGCCAGCAAGGTTCTGAGCCATACCG
>NZ_CABVHY010000041.1 GCF_902497875.1 Pseudomonas fluorescens | reverse complement strand
TGGGCAGCTGTCGCATGCTCTCACATATTTGAGGCTGGTCGCTTACGCCGCAAGTCTAGGCTGGGAATAGCGTTAAATACTTTGAAGTGACCTAGTGAGGAATTCGCTTTGCTCCCATCCGTGTGCTACTTTTGTTGCACTTATCGAGGCGTCGATATCAACCTTATTTCGGATCGGAGTCCTCTCATGTCCGTGACTTCCAAAATCCGCCGACAAGGCGGTGCTGCGGTGATGACCATCCCGCCGACTTTATTGAAACTCCTGCATCTGGAGGTGGGCGCGCAATTGGAGCTCAATGTGGTCGATGGCGAATTGATCGCTCGCCCCGTCGTACAGCCGGTGCGCAAGCGCTATACCCTGGCCGAATTGCTCGAGGGGGCCGAAGCAATTGCCGAACTGAATGCCGCCACAGCGGATACTCGTGAAGGCGATCCAGTTGGTCGGGAGTTGGGCTGATGGTTCGTCGACAAGCCCCGCAGCGGGGCGATGTTTACTGGATTGACCCGAATCCGGTGGCAGGTAGAGAGATGATGAATCGCCACCGTTTTGTTGTGATAACACCACGAGAGATCAATGCCTTGGGTGTGAGCATGACCGTCCCGGTGACCAGTGGAGGCACGTTTAGCCGCAATTCTGGTTTGGCGGTGGTTGTCACCGGGCACGAAACCAATGGCGTCGCGGTGTGTAATCAGGTGCGCAGCTTCGATATCGAGCAACGAATCCAAGAGGGCTCCGCCAAGTTCATTGAGCGTCTCGACGACGTGACAATGATGGACATCATTTCACGAGTTGTCAGTGCAATTGACCCCCAGGACTGAACGTATCATCACGACGAACAGCTGATCTCCAGATGCTTGCCTCCACTCGAACAGCTGGTGGTTCTCATGTCCTTGCATTTCCGACCGAGCCTCGAAGCGCTCCGAATCCAGGCTGTGAGAAGGCGTGAAGGTCATGCCACTGGTCTACTCGGGAATATAGCAACTTGCGATAGTTGAATTCTGCGTTTAACCTCCATAGCAATATGCGATAAGGATGTTGCATGCATGTGATTACTGAAAAACGAATCTGGGAAGCCAAGGAAAAATGGCCACACTCCGCCAGCGCGCTGGATGCATGGTATCGAGTGGTCAAGGCCAATAGCCCTGGCGACTTTGCAGCAATGAAGAGGATGTTTCCTGCAACGGATAAGGTAGGCCCGTTGCATGTGTTTGATATCGGCGGGAACAAGCTGCGATTGATTGCGGCCGTTCATTATCGAGCGCAACGGCTTTACATCAAGCATGTGCTGGATCATCGCGACTATGACAAGGGAAAGTGGAAGGAGGAGCGTCGATGAGCGTTCTGATCAAGCAAGCCGCCGAGCACTGGCACTTCGTGTCGCCGCTGCTGAGCAAACCGGCAAACGAGGCGGATTACGATCTGCTGGTCGCATCGCTGGATGAGTTATTGGAGCTGATCGGCGAAGACGAGTCGAACCCGTTAGCCAGTCTGGCGACTATTTTGGGTGATCTCATAGAGGCCTATGACCGTGAGCATCGACCGATGCCCGTGGCCAGTGGCGTTGAGGTTCTACGCTATCTGATGCGTGAGCATGGCTTGAGCCAGAGCGACCTGCCAGGCGTGGGAGCCCAGTCGGTGGTCTCGGAAATCCTCAGTGGCAAGCGTAAGCTCAACCTGCGACAGATTCGCTGGTTGGCCGAGCGCTTCAGTGTGAAGGCGGATGTGTTTTTCTAAGCTGCTTCACGACGAACAGCTGATCTCCAGATGCTTGCCTCCACTCGAACAGCTGGTGGTTCTCATGTCCTTGCATTTCCGACCGAGCCTCGAAGCGCTCCGAATCCAGGCTGTGAGAAGGCGTGAAGGTCATGCCACTGGTCTACTCGGGAATATAGCAACTTGCGATAGTTGAATTCTGCGTTTAACCTCCATAGCAATATGCGATAAGGATGTTGCATGCATGTGATTACTGAAAAACGAATCTGGGAAGCCAAGGAAAAATGGCCACACTCCGCCAGCGCGCTGGATGCATGGTATCGAGTGGTCAAGGCCAATAGCCCTGGCGACTTTGCAGCAATGAAGAGGATGTTTCCTGCAACGGATAAGGTAGGCCCGTTGCATGTGTTTGATATCGGCGGGAACAAGCTGCGATTGATTGCGGCCGTTCATTATCGAGCGCAACGGCTTTACATCAAGCATGTGCTGGATCATCGCGACTATGACAAGGGAAAGTGGAAGGAGGAGCGTCGATGAGCGTTCTGATCAAGCAAGCCGCCGAGCACTGGCACTTCGTGTCGCCGCTGCTGAGCAAACCGGCAAACGAGGCGGATTACGATCTGCTGGTCGCATCGCTGGATGAGTTATTGGAGCTGATCGGCGAAGACGAGTCGAACCCGTTAGCCAGTCTGGCGACTATTTTGGGTGATCTCATAGAGGCCTATGACCGTGAGCATCGACCGATGCCCGTGGCCAGTGGCGTTGAGGTTCTACGCTATCTGATGCGTGAGCATGGCTTGAGCCAGAGCGACCTGCCAGGCGTGGGAGCCCAGTCGGTGGTCTCGGAAATCCTCAGTGGCAAGCGTAAGCTCAACCTGCGACAGATTCGCTGGTTGGCCGAGCGCTTCAGTGTGAAGGCGGATGTGTTTTTCTAAGCTGCTTCACGACGAACAGCTGATCTCCAGATGCTTGCCCCACTCCGGTGGGCGTTCGGCATAGCTTTCCATTCCGGGTTGTTCTTCGAATGGATTGCTCAGTACCGCCTGCAGGCGACGGACTTCCTGGTAGTCGCCGCTCTCGGCCGCATCGATGGCTTTCTGCGCCAAATAGTTGCGCAGGATGTAGAGCGGGTTGACCGCGTGCATGCGACTTTGGCGCTGTTCCTGGTTGTCGCAACCCTCGCGAGCGACGCGGGCGGTGTAGCGCTCGGACCAGGCATCGAAGCCCTTGAGATCGACGAAGTCGTCACGCAGGCGGGCGACGGCCAGTTCGGCTGACTCATTACCCAGTCGACGGAAGAACAGGCTGTAGTCGACGCCGCTGTTCTGCATCAGTTGCAGCAAGCCTTCGACCAGTTTCTGATCGTCGTCCTGCGCGGTCGTGAAGCCGAGGCGGCGGCGCATCAGGTCCAGGTAATGGGCCTGGTACAGCGGTAAGTACAGGCCAAGGGTTTCGCGCAAGGCCTCGACGCTGATGAACGGTGTCAGGGCCTGGGCCAGGGCGCTAAGGTTCCACTGGCCGATGGGCACCTGGTTGCTGAAGGAGTAGCGGCCCTGGTCATCGGAGTGGTTGCAGATGAACTGGGCGTCGAAGTCATCGAGGAAGGCGAACGGACCGAAGTCGAAAGTGATGCCCAGGATAGACATGTTGTCGGTGTTCATCACGCCGTGGCAGAAGCCATAGGCCTGCCATTTGGCAATCAACTCGGCGTTACGCTCGACGATCTCGCGAAACATCGCCAGATAGGGCTCGGGTTGTTCCAGGCACTCTGGAAAATGCATCGCCAACACGTGCTCGCCGAGCTGCTTCTGTTGCTCGGGTCTCTTGGTGTAGTAAAAATATTCAAAATGCCCGAAGCGCACATGGCTTGGCGACAGGCGCAGCAGCATCGCTGCGCGTTCCTGCTTCTCGCGCCAGACCGGCGTACTCGAACCAATCACACAGAGCGCACGGGTAGTGGGAATGCCCAGCGCCTGCAGCGCTTCAGAGGCAAGAAACTCGCGGATCGATGAGCGCAGCACCGCCCGACCATCGCCCATGCGTGAATAGGGGGTTTGCCCGGCGCCCTTGAGGTGCAGGTCCCAATGCTCGCCAGCTTCGTTGTAGACCTCGCCCAGCAGCAGCCCGCGACCGTCCCCCAGTTGCGGGTTGTAGGAGCCGAACTGATGCCCGGAATAAACCATCGCCCGCGGCTCGGCCTCAGCCCAGAGCTTATGGCCACTGAACAGTTCGGCGAACACCGGAGTCTCGGCGATTGCCGGGTCCAGGTCGAGCAGGGCCATGGCGGCAGGGCTGGCTACCACCAGCCGTGGGTCGGCGACAGGTTCAGGCAGCACATGGGTTGAGAACGCATCACCCAGGCGGGCGAAGCGATTATCGAAGGTCAGTTCGTCGAGGGCTTTCAACGGCCATCTCCAGCAGAATGTCCGAGCATTCTGCTAGGGATAGCAGGGTTAGTCGAGTTTGGTCGGCGGTGGCTCTTGCGTCGACTCTCCGACGGGGGCGGGTACGATGGTTTTGTTTTCCGATTCGATGGGTACCATTTTGTACTCCTGGCCCTGAAGATTTTTCAGGTAGACCTCCATCTGCCGGAACGAAATGTTGATGTGCTGTTTCTTGAACTCGCGGTTGATGAAGCGGTTGACCTCATCGAGCACCGGGTTACGGTCGCCGAGGTCACGCACGTGCATACGCAGTTCGTGGTCCAGGGTGCTTTCGCCGAAGTTCAGGAAATACACATGGGGCTCAGGTTCTTTCAACACCCGTGGGTTGTCCCGGGCGGCCTTGAGCAGCAGCTCCTTGACCAGGTCGAGGTCGGAGCCATAGTCGACGCCGAGCTTGAGGGTGACCCGAGTGACGGTGTCGGTCAGCGACCAGTTGATCAGTTGCCCGGTAATGAAGGTCTTGTTCGGGACAATGATGTCCTTGCGGTCGAAGTCGGTGATAGTCGTGGCGCGGATGCGGATCTTGCTCACCGTGCCGGACAGGTTGCCGATGGTGATGGTGTCGCCGATCCGGACCGGGCGCTCGAAGAGGATCATGATCCCCGAGATGAAGTTGGCGAAGATTTCCTGCATGCCGAAACCCAGACCTACCGACAGCGCCGCCACCAGCCATTGCAGCTTGTCCCAGCTCACGCCGAGGGTGGACAGCGTGGAGACGAAACCGATCCCGGCGATCACGTAGGACAGCAGCGTGGTGGTGGCGTAGGCGCTGCCCTGAGCCAGATTGAGCTTGGACAGCACCAGCACCTCCAGCAAGCCGGGCAGGTTGCGCGCCAGCGCGAAGGTAATGCCGATGATGATCAGCGCCCCGAGCAAGTCGCCGATGCTGATCGGCACCATGCTGACGTTGGCGCCGGTACCGCTGGTGTATTCGTAGAGGGTGACGTTGTCCAGGTACGAGAAGACCGTGATCAGGTCCGACCAGACCCAATACAGCGCGGCGATGAAACCACCGAGCAGCGCCAGTCGGATCAGGCGCATGGACTGTTCGTTGACCTGCTCGATGTCCAGCGTCGGTTCTTCAACCACCACCTCGCCGTCGCCGGCTTCCTTGGCCGCCTGGCGCTTGCTCAGCGCGCGCTGGTAGGCCAGGCGCCGCGCCGCGACACCCAGGCCGCGAGCGAAGGTGGCTTCGATCACCAGCCAGAACATCAGCAGGTAGAGGGTGTTGATCAGTCGGTCGCTGAGTTTCAGTGCGGTGTAGTAGTAGCCAAAGCATACGGCGATGAACAGGGCGATCGGCAGGGCCGTGAACATCACCCCGACAGCCTTGCGAAACAGCGAGGCGTTGCGGTGTGCCGGGCTGCTGATCAACAGCCGGCTGAGCAGCCAGGTCATCAAGGCGTAGCAGGTCAGGACCACCGGCATCCCGAGTACGTCATCGGCCAATGTCGCGGGTTGCAGTTCCGCAACGGCGACCACCGCTACCAGCGCTATCACTACCAGCCCGAGCCGGCGGATCCAGCCCTGGAGAAATTCGACCTGGCGCTTTTCCCAGCGGAAATGCAGTTCGGCCACGCCACCCGGCGCGAGGGTTCGGTAGGCGGTGTAGAACACCAGCCAGGCCTGGGAAACTTGCAGTAGCGCAGCGCCCAGGTTGGTGTTCTGCCCCCGGGCATCGATCTGCAAGGCGTAGCCGCACAGGGCCAGCGCCAGGGAAATCGGCATCGCCAGCAGGATGTTGATCAGAATCGCCTGGGGGGTATGCCACTGGCTGTCGCGTTTGAAGTGGCCGATGTCCTGGTGAACCTTGTTCAGCTGGGCATAGAGGTACTTGCGTCGCCACAGCAAGGCGCCGATCAGCAACGCCAGCGGCAGGAACAGCAGCGGGCGCTGGGTCAGGCCGTCAGCCAGTTCACTCAGGCTTGAAGCCCATGGCAGGGTGGTGATCTGTCTTTCCAGACGCTCAGGTACCATTCGCATCCATTCGAGGTCCAGCGGCTTGTTGCTGGGGATCCAGAACATCTGTTCATCGAGGGTCGCGCGCAGGCTTTGCGCAGTACTGAGCAGTTGCTTCTGGTTCAGTTGCAGGGTGATGGATTCGTTCAGTACAGCGCTCAGCTCGCGGTTCAGTCGTTCCAGCAGATCGGCGCGGGTCACCGCCAGGTCGAGCAGGGTCTTGCGCAGCTGTGGGGTGACTTGCTCCGGCTGCTGGGTCGCCAGCAGGGTGTCGACGTAGGCACTCGGATTACTGAGCAGCTCTCGTTGCTGGCTGACCTCGAACTGGTACAAGCGAATATCGGCGATTTGATCGGCCAGATCGCGGTCGAGCTTGAGGTGTGGCAGCGACTGTTTTTGTTTGTAGAGAATCTTCGACAGCAGCAGGCTGCCCCTGAGTACGTTGATCTGCTCTTCCAGGGCTGAATCGCTTTGGGTCACGCTGTCCAGTTGCTGCTTGGTCTGCAGGTTCTGCTGGGTCACCTCGTTGAGGCGGTCGGTGCTTTTGAGCAGGTAGTCGGACAGTTTCAGGTTGGCCGCGCTTTCGGTGGCGAGCAGGGTGCTGCCGCCGGATTTTTGCGCTTCGATCGACTGTTGTGCCACGGTCTCCTGGGACTGGGCCAGGCGTTTCTGATTGATCAGGGTTTGCAGGTCCTGGATTTCCTGCTCCATGCGCTTGGTCTTTTCTTCCAGCAGATCATGTTGGCTGTTGCCCAGGTCTTGCAGCTGGTTATTGCCAGCCAGTTCCTGGCGGCGCAGAAGAATCAATGCATCAAGCGCGGCCTTTTCGGCATTCAGCAAATTGCGCTGGTCGGCACTCAGCGGCTTGCCGTTGTCCTTGCCGCTTTTAAGGGTGTTGTTGATCGCCTGGATGCGCGTCTGGCTGCTGCTGATCTCGGCCTGAGCCCGCTCCGGACGAGTCTGGGAGGTGATGATCAGGCTGTTGGCATCGGCCAGGGCTTTTTGCAGTTGGCCTTGCTGACTGGTGCGCTCGGTCAGCAACTGCTCGAGCTGCGGGACTGGCAGGTTGGCGTAACGTTGCGCCGTAGGCACCACCTTGGTCGCCTTGAGGCGTGCCAGTTCCTTCTGGTTTTCGCTGTTCTGGCGCGGCGCGCTGCTCAGTTGCTGCTTGAGGGCGGCCAGTTTTTTTTCGTAATCCTGCTTGTTGGCCAAGTAGGTCAACGTTTGCTGCAGAATCCCTTGCAGGGCCTTTTGGTCAGCCTCGGGTAGTTTTCGATCAGCAATTTTGTCCAGGCTCTGCTGGACTGCCTCAGTGCTGGGCAGGTCTGCTGCATACAGCGTACCGACGGAAAGACTCAGGCCAAGCAGGACAATAGCGAAATAAGTGCGCAGGGTTGACATAAATACCGGTCAAACTGGATAGAGAGTGGGCAGTTTAGAGGAAGTGTCCGGGCCCCGGGCGACTTCCTTCGGGGAATCTGACGCCTACTTTGCCAATCTTGTTCCCTTCCATCACTGCAACGGTCCAGATGGTGTTGTTCCACTCAACCTGGTCACCGACTACTGGCGCACCGCCCACTTTCTGGTTAATGAAGCGACTCAATGGCATGTCCGGGTCGAGCCCTTCGAGCTTCAGTCCATACAGCGCCGAAACCGCGCCCAGCCGGGCGTCGCCTTCGAGTATGAAATCGCCGAAGAAGCGCAAATCCAGTCCTCGCTGCGGCGCCTGGCTGAACAGTTTTCCGAGGGCTGGAAGGTTGTGTTCGTGGCCGATTACGCAGAGCAGATCATCGGCTTCCAGGGTGGTACTACCCGACGGATGGAGCAGTTGCTGGCCACGAAACAGGGCCGCGATGCGGGTGCCTTCGGGCATTTTCAGCTCACGAAGGGGCGCACCAATGCACCATTTTTCCGCACCGAGGCGATAGACGAACAACTCCCACTCACTGGTGACATGCACTTCGAGCGCCGCCCGGGAGATCGGCGCTGGCTCTGGCGGAACCGTGACTTTCAGCAGCTTGGCGACCCACGGCAGGCTGGTGCCTTGCACCAGCAACGAGACCAACACGATAAAAAATGCGAGGTTGAAGTAGAGCTGGGCGTTGGGCAGCCCGGCCATCAGCGGGAACACCGCGAGAATGATCGGTACCGCGCCGCGTAGTCCGACCCAGGCGATAAACACCTTCTCGCGCCCATGGAAGGCCTTGAACGGCAGCAGACCGACGATCACGGAAAGCGGCCGGGCAAACAGGATCATCCACAGCGCCAAGCCCAGGGCGGGTACGGCGATCGGCAACAAATCGTGGGGGGTGACCAGCAGGCCCAGCACCAGGAACATGCCGATCTGCGCCAGCCAGGCCATGCCGTCGAGCATGTGCAGAATGCCGTGACGGCTACGCACCGGACGATTGCCGATCACCAGGCCGCACAGATACACCGCGAGGAAGCCGCTGCCGTGCAGGGCGTTGGTCAGGGCGAAGACCAGCAGACCGCCACTGATTACCAGAATCGGGTAGAGGCCGGAAGCCAGCTTGATCCGGTTGACCATTTGCAGCATCAGCCAGCCGCCGCCCAGCCCGATGATGGCGCCGATGCCGAACTCACGAAGCAGATGCACCAGCAGGTTCCAGTGCAAGCCGGTTTCGCCGCTGGCAAGCATGTCGATCAGGGTCACGGTGAGGAACACCGCCATCGGGTCGTTGCTGCCGGATTCGATTTCCAGGCTGGCGCTTACCCGTTCGTTGAGGCCCTTGCCGCCCAACAGCGAGAACACCGCCGCGGCGTCGGTGGAACCGACGATGGCCCCGATCAGCAGGCCTTGAATGAGGTTCAGGTCGAACAGCCAGGCCGCCGCCATGCCGGTCAGGCCGGTGGTAATCAACACGCCTATGGTGGCCAGTGAGAGCGCCGGCCATAACGCCACGCGAAAACTCGCCACCCGGGTGCGCAGGCCGCCGTCGAGCAGGATCACTGCCAGGGCGAGGTTGCCGACCAGATAAGCGGTAGGGTAGTTGTCGAAAATGATGCCGCCGCCGTCGACCCCTGCGGCCATGCCCACGGCCAGGATGATCACCAGAATCGGGATGCCGAGGCGGGACGAAAGAGAACTCACTAAAATGCTCGCACCCACCAGCAACGCGCCGATCAAGAACAGGCTGTTGATGGTCGTCGCATTCAATGGCGGTACTCCAGAAGCAGAAAGGCGGGCACAAACTGACCATGCAGTCTGCGTGCCAGCGATTCTAACCTGTTGAAATGCTGCGCTGTCAAAAAGCTTTTTAAGATCAAAAGATCGCAGCCTGCGGGGGGTTGCATGCGCCCATACCCTTGCAGGTGCATGCAGTCGGCGTAGGAGCTGCCGAAGGCTGCGATCTTTTCCGCAGCAGCGCGGTATCGAATTACAAACTAAACCGCCCAACCATGCTGTTCAGGTCCACCGCCAAACGCGACAACTCGTTACTCGCCGCGCTGGTCTGGTTGGCACCAGTGGCCGATTGCACCGACAGGTCGCGGATGTTTACCAGGTTACGGTCGACTTCGCGGGCCACTTGCGCCTGTTCTTCGGCGGCGCTGGCGATCACCAGGTTGCGTTCGTTGATTTCGACGATGGCGCTGTTGATGGTGTCCAGCGACAAGCCGGCACCCTTGGCGATGTTCAGTGTCGACTCGGCGCGCTCGGTGCTGTTGCGCATCGAGTTGACGGCGTGCTCGGTGCCACTCTGGATGCTGCCGATCATCCGCTCGATTTCACTGGTGGACTGCTGGGTGCGGTGCGCCAAAGCACGAACTTCATCGGCCACCACGGCGAAACCGCGGCCGGCTTCACCGGCGCGTGCGGCTTCGATTGCCGCGTTGAGGGCGAGCAGGTTGGTCTGGTCGGCGAGGCCGCGAATCACGTCCAGCACCTTGCCGATGTCCCGCGACTCTTCCGCCAGGGCGCCGATCAGGGTCGCGGTGCTTTGCACGTCGCCGCTCATGCGTTCGATGGCGCTGACAGTTTCCTGCACCAGATCACGGCCATCGCCGGCAGAGGTGGTGGCATTCTTCGAGGCTTCGGAGGTGCTCACCGCATTACGCGCGACTTCTTCCACGGCGCTGGTCATTTCGTTGACGGCGGTGGCGGCCTGTTCGATCTCGTTGTTCTGCTGGGTCAGGCCGCGAGCGCTTTCGTCGGTGACGCTGTTCAGTTCTTCAGCCGCGGATGCCAACTGGGTGGCCGAACCGGAAATCCGTTGCAGGGTGTCGCGCAGCTTTTCCTGCATCTTCGCCATGGCCAGTAACAGGCGACCGGCTTCATCGTTGCCGTCGACCTCGATCGGTCGGGTGAGGTTGCCTTCGGCGATTGCTTCGGCGGCGTTCAAGGCGTTGGCAATCGGTTGGGTGATGCTGTTGGTCAGTAACCAGGCGAACAGCAGGGTCAGACCGGTGGCAATCACCAGCAGTGCGACCACCAGGTCGAAGGCCGAGGAATATTGGTCGGCAGCTTTTTGGTTGGTGTCGACGGTCTGCTGGGTGTTGATTTCCAGTAAACGATTAAGCGCAGTGTTGATCGCTTCGGAGTTGTTCAGCAGATCGGTGTTCAGCAGGTTACGCAGTTCATCGACCTGATTGTTGCGCGACAAGCTCTTCATACGGTCTTCAAGCTGACGGTACTGGCCGAGTAGTTGCACATACTGATCGTAGGCCGCGCGTTCCTGCGGGCTGGTGATGAGCTTTTCGTAGAGGGTCTGAGTGGCACGGATCTGCTGGTTGCGTTGATCAAACAGCTCGAGGGTCTGTTGCTGCACGTCCGGTTCACGGTTGAGCAGCAAACGGTTGGACAGCACCCGCAGACGCAAGCTCAGTTGGGTGAAGTCGTTAAGGCTTCTGATACTCGGCACGCTGTTCAGAGTGATGTTTTCACCGGCCGCGCGGATTTTGCTCATCTGGTTCAAGGCAAACACACCCAGGACCAGCATCAGGCTGCCGATCAAGGCAAAGCCGAGAAACGCCCGCGGTGCGATATTCATATTGCGAAGGGACATGGAGATTACCGGAGAGGCGCGTTCGCGCGTGGTGCCAGGACTGGGCATCTATGATCTATCGGTCCTACGACTAAAGTCTTGAGCCCCTGCGCGTTTTTGTCGCAGTCGGTGCGGTACGACGAAGTGTCTGGAACCAGATAGAGGAATCGCAGTCTTTAAAGCTTGCGAGCAAGGTCGCCGCCAGGAAAATCAAGGCATCCGGCCCGGATAACCCTGGCATCCGTGGTGACTTTTCTTTATCGTACGCGCCCTCTGAAAATGCCGAGAAATTAAAAATGTTAGAAGCATCCCTAAGCCAATTGGAACAACTGGTCAGCGAACTGGTGCAACAGAACCAGGAGCTGCTCGGCACGAACCAGACCCTGAGCGCGGAACTGGCCCAGGTCAAAGACGAAAATGAAAGCCTGCAACTGAGCCTGATGGAACAGGAAGAAAAGCAGGGTGCCACCGCCGCACGTATCCAGGCCCTGGTTGAGCGCGTCAGCGCCGGGCCTGTCAGCGCATGAAACAGGGCGCCGAAGGGGTAAAAGTCGTCTCGATTCTCGGGGAAGACTATTCAATCAAGGCGCCGGCCGGGGAAGAGCAGACCCTGCTGGACGCCGCATTAATGTTAAAAGCCGCCTTGGCTGACACCAAGAAGAAGTACCCGACCCTGATCGGTGACAGGTTATTGGTGCTGGCAGCGATGAATCTGTGTTCGCAGCAGATCGATATGCAGAAACGGCACAAGCAGGAACTCGACCGTTACCAAGAGCAAGTCAGCGCCACGGTTGAAGTGATTTCACGGACGATCGGCCAGGGCTGATCAAATTGAACACAACCAGAGAATAGGCCGTCGAACAAACTGTTTATCAGTTTGTATACAATCGGCACGGCTGTTGCAGTGTTTCAGCCTCTTATTCTTTGGGGGTGTTCCATGCAGTTCTGGCGGCGCAGTATTCAGTGGCAGTTGATCCTCGGCATGGGCACCGCCCTGCTGGTCAGCATTCTGATCGTGGTTGGCATTTATACCCTGGTGGTCAATCGCCTGACCCAAAGCTATCTGGTCGAGAAAGCGCTGCCATCCAGCATCGAAGCGATGCGTAATGACATCGAACGGATTCTGGTCCAGCCGCTGACCGCCGCCAAAGACATCGCCAGCAACAGCATGGTGCGCGAATGGCTGGCCGGAGGCGAGCACAGTGCCCAGACCCCTGGCTTCGTCAGCTACCTGGAAGGCATCCGCGCCGAGCACAAAGCCTTTACCGCACTGATCGCCGGCTCCGAGTCGAGCCACTATTACACCGAAAAAGGCCTGGATCGGACCCTGAGTCGAGCCAACCCCACCGATGCCTGGTTCTATTCCTTCCTCGACAGCAACCAGCCGCGAACCTTGAACATCGACCAAGACACCCGCACCGGTGAGCTGGCGCTGTTTATCGACCTCAAGGTCGAACAGGCCGGCAAAGTGGTGGGCGTCGCCGGACTGGGCTTGAGCATGCGCGAGCTCTCGGAATTGATTCACAACTTCAGCTTCGGCGAGCGCGGCAAGGTCTACCTGGTGCGTTCCGACGGTTTGATTCAGGTGCATCCAGAGGCTCAATACAGCGGTAAACGTCAGTTGGCCGAGCAGATCGGCAGCCCGGCGGCGCTGGCGGTGATGGGCCATCAAGGGCTGAGCAGCAGCGACTTTGTCCGTGAGGGTGAAGATTTCCTGGCCCTGAGTCTGCCGCTGCGGGATTTGGGCTGGACGCTGGTGGCCGAAGTGCCGCAGTCGCAGATCTACGCCCAGGCCCGACAAGCGATGTGGCTGACCAGTGTCATCGGCTTGGCGGTGGCGCTGGTCTGCCTGTTATTGGTGGTGCTGCTGGCGCGTGGACTGCTGCGGCCGATTCGTCAGGTAACAGCGGCGTTGGTGGCGATTGGTAGCGGAGGTGGCGATTTGACCCAGAGGTTAGATTCTTCCCGGGCCGATGAGCTGGGTGATCTGGCGCGTGGATTCAATCGCTTCCTTGACAGCCAGCGCGAGATGATCGGCGAGGTCCTTGCCACCAGTGAGCGGCTGCGCACTGCGGTGGGGCAGGTCGCCCTGGTGGTCGATAACACCGCCGAACGCTCCGGCCGGCAGCAGGAAATGACTGACATGGTCGCCACCGCCGTGCATGAGATGGGCCTTACGGTGCAGGAAATCGCCCAGAACGCCGGCAACGCCGCCGTCGCCTCGCAAACCGCCCGCGATGAAGCCTTGCAGGCGCGCGAGGTGGTTGGTGGTTCGATCCGGTATATCGAAAGCATGTCCGAGGAAATCGGCATCGCTGCCGGTGCGGTGGGCGAACTGGCGACCCAGGTGGCGTCGATCGATCAGGTGCTGGCGGTGATTCGTGGAATCTCCGAGCAGACCAATCTGCTGGCGCTGAACGCAGCGATCGAAGCGGCGCGAGCGGGGGATATGGGCCGTGGTTTTGCGGTGGTGGCCGACGAGGTGCGAACCCTGGCCCGGCGAACCCAGGCGTCCACCGATGAAATCCAGCAGATGATCCAGAGCCTTAAACAGGGCGCGGAAAACGCCGTGTCGTCGATGCACTCCGGGCAGGCCGCGACCGGCACCGGGGTTGAGGCGAGCCAGCGCACCGGGGTTTCACTGAAGGCGATTACCGGTCAGGTCGAGCGCATCAGCGACATGAACCAGCAGGTGGCCACCGCCACCGAAGAGCAGTCGGCGGTGACGGAAGAGATCAACCGCAACGTGCAAGGTATCTCTGACCTGGCCCGGGCCACAGCGAGCGAAGTACGAGCGTGCCGTGAGGACTGTCAGACCCTGCAACGTCTGGCCGACGATCTGGCGCGACAGATGGGCGGGTTTCGGTTGAGATAGGACGCGGCAGGTGTGGGGCGGCAAACGCCGACCCGTCCTTGCGAGGAACCAGGCCTGGCCTCGAGAAAGTTACCCGGAGTGTGCGGGCGGCGGCGTTAACCCCGGTAAATCCGGAAGCTTCTTCGGCGACTGCAAGCGCACGCGCTTTTGCCGATTCAGCTCGCCGCTGAGCAAGCTGACCTGGCTCTTCGAGATGCCGAAGGCCTTGGCCAGAAACGCCATCAGGTGCGCATTGGCCTTGCCTTCCACCGGCGGGGCGGTGAGCCGGATCTTCAAGCGCTCACCGTGCAGGCCTGCGAACTCATCGCTGCTGGCCTTGGGTTGCAGGTGGCAATCGAGGATCAGGTCCTCGCCGTCCCAGCGGAAATAGCTCATCCGGGTCAGATCAGCAGACGCAGGATGGCCGGCATCATGGTCATGGCGGCGAGGTTGTTGATCACCAGCATGTCCAGCAGCTTGAGCACGATGAACGCAAGGATCGGCGAAATATCCAGGCCACCCAGGTTTGGCAGAATCTTGCGGAACGGCGCCAGGGCCGGCTCGCAGATCTGGTTGACCAGTTCGGCGCCCGGGTTATGACTGGCCGGAGCGACCCAGGAGAGGATCACGCTGATGATCAGGGCGAAGAAGAAAATCTTCAGGAACAGCGCCGTCACGCCAATGAGCGACCAGACCAGCAGTTGCAGCGGGTTGCCGATGGTGCCGTAGGTCAGTAGCAGGGTCAGGGCCATCAAGGCCAGCTGCACGATGATCGCCAATACCAGCGAAGACATGTCCAGGCCGAACATGCTCGGAATGATCCGGCGCAGGGGCTTGAGCAGTGGTTGGGTGGCTTTCACCGTGAACTGGCAGAGCGGGTTGTAGAAGTTCGCCCGCACCAGTTGCAGCACGAAGCGCAGCAGCACGATCAGCAGGTACAGACTGCCGAGGGTTTGCAGCACGTAAACCGCTGCAGTGTTCAATCCAATCATTAGTGGCTCCTTATTGACCCAATTGTTCGGCCATCTCGGCCGAGCGGTGCGCAGCGGCACCCAGTGCTTTTTCTACCAGGGCTTCGAAGCCACCGGCCTGGAACGACTTGATGGCGGCTTCAGTGGTACCTGCCGGTGAGGTCACGCGGCGACGCAATTCAGCGGCGTCGACATCACTGGTCACGGCCATGTGCGCGGCGCCCAGGGCGGTTTGCAGGGTCAGTCGAGCGGCGGTTTCCCGTGGCAGGCCGAGCTTCTCGCCAGCGGCGGTCATGGCTTCGATCAGCAGGAAGAAATACGCCGGGCCGCTGCCGGAAACCGCGGTAACGGCGTCCAGTTGCTGTTCCTGCTCCAGCCACAGCGCAATGCCGACGGCTGAAAGCAGGTCTTCGGCTTGCTGACGCTGTGGGGCAGAGACTTCGTCAGTGGCGTACAGGCCGCTCACGCCCTGGCGCAGCAGGGCTGGGGTATTGGGCATGCAGCGCACGATCGGCTGGGCGCCGAGCCAGTTGTTCATGCTGGCGCAAGTGATACCGGCGGCGATGGACACTACCAATTGATTCGACTTGAGACTTGGACGCAGGCCCTGGCAAACGGCTTTCATCATCTGGGGTTTGACCGCCAGTACGATGACGTCGGCGCCTTCAATGGCTTGTGCGTTGTCGGCGAACAGTTCGATGCCGTGTTCGGCATGAACCCTGGCACGGGTTTCGGCGCCTGGATCACTGGCGCGGATCTGCGCCGCATCCAGCCCCTTGGCGCGCAGGCCGCCGATCAGGCTGGCGGCCATGTTGCCGGCACCGATAAAGGCAATACGAGTCTTGCTCATGAGAGGTCCTTATAGAGAGGTGAGTCAGCCACGTTCAGGGCTGGCCATATGACCATAATCGCGCGCACCAAACAGTGCGGTACCTATTCGTACCCAGGTGGCGCCCATGGCGATGGCCGACTCGAGGTCGTGGCTCATACCCATGGAAAGTGTGTCGAGTGACAGATTCAGGCTGGCTTGAAGGTGTTGCACGGCAGCAAAGGCGGCGTCCTGGACGGCGCGATCTTCAGTCGGCTCGGGGATTGCCATCAAGCCGCGCAGTTTCAAGCGCGGCAAGGCGTTGATGGCACTTGCCAGTGCAGGCAGGTCGGCCGGGGTGCAGCCGGATTTGCTGGCTTCACCGCTGACGTTGACCTGAATGCAGATGTTCAGGGGTGGCAGTTCGGCAGGGCGTTGTTCGGACAAGCGTTGTGCGATTTTCAGACGATCCACTGAGTGCACCCAGGCGAAGTTCTCGGCGATAGCGCGAGTCTTGTTCGACTGAATGGGGCCGATAAAGTGCCAACTCAAGGGCAGGTCGGCCAATTCGAGCTGTTTGCCCAGTGCTTCCTGCAGATAGTTCTCGCCGAAGTCGCGAATCCCGGCAGCGTAGGCTTCGCGCAGCGCCTCGGCGGGCTTGGTCTTGCTCACGGCCAACAGATGAACGCTGTTCGCGTCACGTTGTGCGGCGAGTGCCGCGGCCTGAATCCGCGTCTGAACCAGAGCGATGTTGTCTGCTATTGTGGACATTCAATGTGCGCCAACGGGTCTGAGGTTCGCGGCATTCTACTGGAATTGGGGAGCACTATGGATATCACTGAACTGCTGGCCTTCAGCGCCAAACAGGGTGCGTCCGACTTGCACCTCTCCGCGGGCTTGCCGCCGATGATCCGGGTCGATGGCGATGTGCGGCGGATCAACTTGCCAGCGCTGGACCACCCGCAGGTTCATGAGCTGATCCACGCCATCATGAACGACAAGCAACGGGCGGACTTCGAAGAGGAGCTGGAACTCGACTTTTCCTTCGAGGTGCCCGGAGTGGCGCGCTTTCGGGTCAATGCGTTCCACCAGAATCGCGGCGCTGGCGCGGTGTTCCGAACCATTCCGTCGAAGGTCATGAGCCTCGACGAGCTCGGCATGGGTGAAGTGTTTCGCAAGATTACCGAGGTGCCACGGGGGCTGGTGCTGGTCACCGGGCCAACCGGCTCGGGCAAGTCGACCACCCTGGCGGCGATGATCGATTACCTGAATAACCAGCGGCATCAGCATATCCTCACTATTGAGGACCCCATCGAGTTCGTCCACGAATCGAAGAAATGCCTGATCAATCAGCGAGAGGTGCATCGCGATACCCGAAGTTTTGCTTCTGCGCTGCGCTCGGCCCTGCGCGAAGACCCGGACGTGATCCTGGTGGGCGAGATGCGCGACCTGGAGACCATCCGCCTGGCGCTGACCGCGGCGGAGACCGGGCATCTGGTGTTCGGCACGCTGCATACCACGTCCGCGGCGAAAACCATCGACAGGGTGGTGGATGTGTTTCCGGCGGATGAGAAGTCGATGGTTCGTTCGATGCTGTCCGAGTCGTTGCAGGCGGTGATTTCGCAAAGCCTGATCAAAAAGATCGGAGGCGGCAGGGTCGCGGCTCACGAAATCATGATCGGTACCTCGGCGATCCGCAATTTGATTCGCGAAGACAAGGTCGCGCAGATGTATTCCTCGATACAGACCGGAAGTTCGGTTGGGATGCAAACCCTGGATATGTGTTTGAAGGATTTGGTGGCAAAGGGCTTGATCAGCCGCGAGCATGCGCGGGAGAAAGCCAGGATGCCGGATGGGATTTGAAGTCGGGTGAAGGACCTGTGGCGAGGGGGCTTGCCCCCGCTCGGCCGCGTAGCGGTCGTAAAGCGGCTGACGCGTAACATCTGACGAAACAGGTTGCAGGTTTCAGGACTGCTTCACAGTCCAACGGGGGCAAGCCCCCTCGCCACAAGTGCTCGCCTTCAGGAGGCGGGAACTTTCAAATCAACGCTGAGCCATCCGCAAGGTGGTCGACTCTTTCGGCAGCACCCGCTTGGCGACCACATAGTGGCTTTGCCAGAAAGGCTTCTTCAGCGTATCGATGGACACCGACTTGCCGCGACGCGGTGCATGGATGAATCGGTCATTGCCCAGGTAGATGGCAACGTGATTGACCCTGCGGCTCTTGAGTTTGAAGAAGATCAGATCGCCAGGCTTGAGGTCCTTGCGGTCGACTTTCTGCCCGTGACCGCTGGCCATGGCATTCGATGTACGCGGCAGATCGACTGCGGCGACATCGGTAAAGGCGTATTTCACCAGACCGCTGCAGTCGAAACCTTTACTTGGGCTGCTGCCGCCCCAACGATAAGGTGTACCCAGCACATTGACGGCGCGGCTCAGCACATTACTGCTTTGCTTGGTCGGCATCGGCGGGACCAGCGTGCTTCTCTCGACCTTGCTCAAGTAGGTTGAGCGTTTGATGGCTTGTTTGGTGGCTGACGATGTATGGGACTTTTCGGTGTAACCATTAACGTTTGGAAGACGTTGCTCACGGTTGGTGGCGTGGGCGGCCAGAGGCAATAATAGGCAAATGGTTAGCCATGTCTTGAAAAATGAACGCATTAGGCAAGGCTCTATGTAGTTGGCGCGCAACTTTATAACAGCTTTTTGGTCCCTCCCGAGGCCGCTGGTCGATTCAACCTTGGGGTCAAGTTCGCCAAATGTGTGGCAAATTGGCGCAATTGTCTGACACAAGTCAGACGCTATAAGGCTTTGCGCCATGTCCGGGGTTCGAGAACCACACGTCGGCTCGACACAAAAAAGTCACAAAAAAACTGAAAAAATTTATCTATCGTGTCCAAAGAGGGAACCCATGAACAGCTATCGACAGGATTTTTCACCGCAGGATACGCACAGCAAGGTGATTGGCTACCTGCTGTGGATTTTCGGTTTTACCGGTGCTCACCGCTTTTATTACGGCAAACCGGTGACCGGAACTATCTGGTTTTTCACCTTGGGTTTGTTAGGGATCGGCTGGCTGATCGACGTGTTCCTGATCCCGGCGATGGACCGCGAAGCTGACCTGCGATTCACCGCGGGTCCGATCGAGTACAACGTCGCTTGGCTGTTGCTGGCATTCCTCGGGGTGTTCGGCGTGCATCGCATGTATCAGGGCAAGTGGATTACCGGGTTTCTTTATCTGCTGACCGGCGGATTTTTCCTGATCGGCGTGTTGTATGACTTCTGGACCTTGAATGACCAGATTTCCATCAGGAATGCCGAGCGCCGTTGATTAACCGCGTTTGCAGGCGATGATCCGGGTGGACGCGAAAAGATCGTCCGATCGCGGCCCGAGCCATCGGCAGCTCCTACAGAGAACTGCGTATCACCATGATTTCAAAGGTGTACGCGGTCCCGTAGGAACTGCCGCAGGCTGCGATCTTTTGGAAAAGCTGGTCATTAATTCAACGCTGGTAGCTGATCCGCCCATCCACCAGCGTGTATCGCACGGTCGCCGGCAAGCTATGGCCGAGGAACGGGCAATTTTCGCCCTTGGACTGCCAGGCTTCACCGGCAACCGTCGAGGCGGCCATATCGAACAGCACCAGGTCAGCCGGCCCACCCACCGCGAGCTTGCCGGCCGGCAGGCGCAGTGCTGCGGCCGGACCGGCACCGAGGCGTGCCAGCAGCGTTGGCAGGTCGAGCAAACCGTCTTCCACCAGGGTCATGGCCAATGGCAATAGCAGTTCGACGCTGCTGATCCCCGGTTCAGTCGCACCGAACGGCGCCAGCTTGGCGTCCCGCTCATGGGGCTGGTGATGACTGGAAATGGCCTGGACCACGCCAGACTTCACCGCCTCGCGCAGCCCATCGCGGTCGGCGCGGGTGCGCAGCGGTGGTTGCACGTGGTACAGGCTGTTGAAATCGATCAGTGCTTCGTCCGTCAGAATCAGCTGATACAGCGCCACATCGGCGGTTACCGGCAGCCCGCGCGCCTGGGCCTGAGCGATCAGGGCCACCCCTCGGGCGCTGGTCAGCTGGCTGAAGTGCGCGCGCACGCCGCTTTGCTCGACCAACAGCAGATCCCGGGCCAGGGCCACGGTTTCGGCGGTTTCCGGAATTCCTGGCAAACCGAGGAAGCTGGCGGTCGGGCCTTCATGGGCCAGGCCACCCTCTGCCAGATCATGGTCCTGCGAGTGGAAGATCACCGTCAGATCGAAGGTCGCTGCATATTCCAGTGCCCGGCACAGGGTGCGGGTGTTGCGGAAATTATCCAGGCCGTTGCCGAACGCGACGCAACCGGCATCGCGCAAGGCAATCAGCTCTGCCAGTTGTTCGCCTTCCAGACCTTTGCTCAACGCGCCGATCGGGAAAACTTTGCAATTGCCGGCTTCGCGAGCGCGATCAAGGATCAGTTCGGCCACAGCCGAAGTATCCAGCACCGGTTTGGTCCGGGGCGGGCAGCACAGGCTGGTAACGCCACCGGCCGCTGCGGCCTGGGTTTCGCTGGCAATCGTGCCTTTGCGGCTGTAACCCGGTTCGCGCAGGGCGACGCTCAGGTCGACCAGGCCGGGGGCGGCCACCAAGCCTTTGGCGTCGATGGTGTCGACGGCGACGAAACCGGCCGGAGCGGCGCCAATGGCGACGATCTTGCAGGCTTCGACGTGGATATCGGTAACTTGATCCAGGCCCGTGCCTGGATCGATGACGCGGGCGCCGAGGATGCTGAGCTTCACTGGGCGTTCTCCTGCTCGAATTGACGCTGGGCAGTTTGCCCGCTCATGGCCATGGACAGCACGGCCATACGTATCGCGATACCGTAGGTCACCTGGTTGAGAATCACCGAGTGCGGACCATCGGCCACCGCCGACTCAATCTCCACCCCACGGTTGATCGGCCCCGGGTGCATGACGATGGCATCCGGCTTGGCACCGGCCAGGCGCGCGGTGGTCAGGCCGAACAGGCGATAGAACTCGCCCTCGCTCGGCAGCAGGCCGCCCGTCATGCGTTCGCGCTGCAGGCGCAACATGATCACCACATCCACATCTTTCAGACCTTCGGTCATGTCGGTGTAGACCTTCACGCCGTATTGCTCGACGCCGATCGGCAGCAAGGTTTTCGGCGCGATTACGCGAATGTCCGGGCAACCCAGGGTTTTCAGCGCCAACATGTTCGAGCGGGCAACCCGCGAGTGCAGGATGTCGCCGACGATGGCCACCGAGAGGTTTTCAAAGCCGCCCTTGTGCCGACGGATGGTCAGCATGTCGAGCATGCCCTGGGTCGGGTGGGCGTGCCGGCCATCGCCGCCGTTGATGATCGCCACTTGCGGGCAGACATGTTCGGCGATGAAGTGCGCGGCACCGGAGTCACCGTGGCGCACGACGAACATGTCGGCGGCCATGGCCTCAAGGTTGCGCAGGGTGTCGAGCAGGGTTTCGCCCTTGCTCGCCGAGGAGGTCGACACGTTTAGCGTGATGACATCCGCCGACAGCCGCTGGGCTGCCAGTTCAAAGGTGGTCCGGGTGCGGGTGGAGTTCTCGAAGAACACGTTGCACACGGTCTTGCCGCGCAACAACGGGACTTTTTTCACCGCCCGGGCGCCGACTTCGAGGAAGGAGTCGGCGGTGTCGAGAATTTCCGTCAGCAACTCGCGGCGCAAACCGTCGAGCGAGAGGAAGTGGCGCAACTGGCCCTGATCATTGAGCTGCAGCGGGCGCTTGGTATTGAGAGGCGTCATCGCAATGGACTCTTAAAGGGCGAGGTCTTGGATTTCGAGCTGGAGCTCGGGGCCGGACAATTTTACCCGCTCGTGAGCGGCCAGTGACAACGTGGCGCCGAGCACATTCGGTCGGATCGGCAGTTCGGCGGCGTCCAGGTCCAGCAGGCAGACCAGGGTCACGCTGGCCGGGCGGCCGTAATCGAAGAGTTCGTTGAGTGCGGCGCGGATGGTCCGCCCGCTCATCAATACATCGTCGATCAGCACCAGGTGCTGGCCTTCGATCTCGAACGGCAGCTCTGAAGGGCGCACTTGGGGGTGCAGGCCACTTTGGCTGAAGTCGTCGCGGTAGAAGGAGACGTCCAGCGTGCCCAGTGGCGAATCGCTGCCCAGGGCTTCCAGCAAGGCTTGGGCAACCCAGATGCCACCGGTGCGGATGCCGATGTAGCGCGGTTCGCTGATGCCGCGGTGGGCCAGATGGGCCTTGAGATCGACGGCCATCTGGCTGATCAGTTCGACGGGATTGGGCAGGCTCATGGTTGCTCCTTCATGGGCCCGAGCCGGGTTCTGCGCAGTGAGGCTCGGGTTGTAGACAGGTTCGTGTGTAGCCAGCAGGTGTGTGGCCGATGGCAGCCACCCACCTTCAGGATTCGGTTTTTCAGGATTCGAACAACGCTGAATTTTCGTCGAGCCAGCCTTGCAACAGCAGGGCTGCGGCGATAGCGTCGACCGGGTTGTCGCGGTAGCTGCCCTTCTGGCCGCCCCGGGCCAGGCGTTCGCCCTTGGCCTCGAAGGTAGTCAGGCGTTCATCGTGGGTATAAAAGGGCAGGTTGTAGCGGCCATTCAGGCGCCGGGCAAATTTCTCGGCGCGTGCGCACATGTCGCTGGGTGTACCGTCCATGTTCAGCGGCAGGCCGACGACCACGGCGTCGGGCTTCCACTCCTTGATCAGCGCTTCGACCTGATTCCAGTCGGGAATGCCGTTCTGCGCCTTCAGGGTGCAGAGCTCGCGAGCCTGGCCGGTTATCACTTGGCCGACGGCGACGCCGATTTGTTTGGTACCGAAGTCAAAACCCAGTAGTAACCGCAAGGCCATCAGGCGTGTCCCGCCTGACTGGTCAGCAGGCTCAAGTTGATGCCCAGACGTTTGGCGGCGGCTTCCAGACGCAGTTCGCTGCTGGTGTTGAACAGAATGTCAGCGTCGAACGGGCAAGTCAGCCACGCGTTCTCGGCCAGTTCGGCTTCCAGTTGCCCGGCTTCCCAACCGGCATAACCGAGGGCAATCAGGCTCTTTGGCGGGCCAACCCCATCAGCGATGGCAAATAGCACGTCCTGGGAGGTCGACAGCGCCAGGCCATCGAGCTCGACCGTGGCCTGGTAGGTCGAACCGCTGGGATGCAGGACAAAACCGCGGTCGGTCTGCACCGGGCCGCCAATAAAGATCGGCACATGCTGGCAAAGCGGAGGCGGCTCGATATCAGGGCGCAATTGTTCGAGGATGTCCGCCAGGTTCAGGTCCTGTGGACGATTGACCACCAACCCCATGGCACCATTGGCAGTGTGCTCGACGATGTAGGTCAAGGTATGCGCAAAGTTCGGGTCGGCCATATGTGGCATGGCGATCAGGAATTGATGCTTGAGGTAGCTGGGGTTGACGTTCTTCATGTGCGCTAGTGTGGCGTTGGTGGGGCGAGCTGACAAGCTGGAGATGCACAGGAAATGGCGATCGGATTCATCTCCGGACCCCTTTGTGGCGAGGGAGCAAGGTTCGGCGCAAGCCATAAAACCTTCGATCAGTTACTAAACAACCTGTCCCCACGGGCAAACTTCCAGGTGCGGATGATTTCCAGGCGGTCGATATCCGACAGGTCGCCGCTGAACGGTGCAAAGGGCGCCGCCAGTCGGACGATTCGCTGCGCGGCCTGATCCAGCAGCGGTTGCCCGGAAGATTCCAGTACCAGCACCTCATACAGCGAGCCATCGCGGTTGATCGAGACCATCAGTCGCAAGTTGCCGTAGATCTGCTTGCGTCGGGCCTCGTCGGGGTAGTTGAGGTTGCCGATGCGCTCGACCTTCTTGCGCCATTCGTCCTTATACCAGGCGCCTTTGTCGCGCATGGTCGAGGCGGCACTCAGACGATGGATGCGCGGGCGTTTGGCATACAGCTGCTGCTCATTGGCCAGCTCGGCTTCCAGGCTGGAGATCTCGCTGGACAGCTGCGAGCTATCGAAAGTTGGTGTAGCGGCCGGGGGCTTGGGCTTGGTCTTGACCTCTTCACGCGTGGTGACGGTCTTCTTCGGCGTCGGTGCGGTGGTGGCGACTGCGGCTTTGGGCGAGGCGGCCTTGACCTCGGGTGGCGCCGAGGGCGGTGGCGTGACTTTTTTCACCGTGTTGTCCTGGAACGGCGCAACTTCGGTGGTTTTCGGAATCGCCTTTTTGTCCAGGGTGCCACTGCCTTGCTGATTTTCCTGGGCGAGGAAGTCGGCCTTTTTCGGCTGGGTTTCGCTTTTGAAGGTAGCGAGGGTGATTTCCAGGGTCCGGCTGATCTGTTTGGGTTCGACGAAGGTAAAACCCACGCCGAGGATCAGCGCCAGGTGAATCAACGCCGCGAGAAACAGGGTAAATCCGAGGCGATCGGCCGGGCGTACGCCGCTATGGGAGAGTTCGGGGGGCAGATCGGCGGGGACTGTCATATCAACAAAACCAACATCGCGCGTTTCACAGGCGGCGCATGATAACGCAATGTTGGTTTCACCTTGGGAGTTCTGGATCAACGAGCCTTTAGCTTCAGATCGATGGCATCCATCAGCATGCCGCCGATATTGGTGCCATAGGCGTTGTCGATCTCGCGAATACAGGTCGGGCTGGTGACGTTGATTTCCGTCAGATGCTCGCCAATCACGTCGAGGCCGACAAACAGCAGGCCTTTTTCGCGCAGGGTCGGACCGACCTGCGCGGCGATCCAGCGATCTTTCTCGGTCAGCGGACGCGCTTCACCACGGCCACCGGCGGCGAGGTTGCCACGGGTTTCGCCGGCTGCCGGGATTCGCGCCAGGCAATACGGCACCGGCTCGCCATCGATCATCAGGATGCGTTTGTCGCCGTCCTTGATCGCCGGCAGGTAGCCTTGGGCCATGATTTGTTGCTTGCCGTGCAGGGTCAGGGTTTCGAGGATCACCGAGAGGTTCGGGTGACCGGCGGTGTGACGGAAGATCGATGCACCGCCCATGCCGTCCAGCGGCTTGAGAATCACATCGCCGTGATGGTCGGCGAATTCGCGCAGGATGTCCGGGCGACGGCTGACCACGGTCGGCGGCGTGCACTGCGGGAACAGCGTGGCAAACAGCTTTTCATTGCAGTCACGCAGGCTCTGCGGCTTGTTCACTACCAGCACGCCAGCGCTTTCGGCCTGTTCCAGCAGGTAAGTGGAATAGACAAATTCCATGTCGAACGGCGGATCCTTACGCATCAGGATCACGTCCAGCTCGCTCAGGGCGCTGTCGGTTTCCGCTTCCAGTTCGAACCATTTCTCGGGGTTGGCGAAGACTTTCAGCGGACGCATCCGCGCCCGCGCTTCACCGGCAGCCTGATACAGGTCGCGCTGCTCCATATAGAACAGCGTCCAGCCGCGCTCCTGGGCGGCAAGCAGCATGGCCAGCGAGCTATCCTTTTTGTAGGAGATGCTGGCAATGGGGTCCATGACAATCCCGACGCGAACGCTCATGGGTGATTCCTCTGGAAAATTGGGCGCTGAAAAGTGGCGTCAGAGTGGCGCCCGGCTTGTTCCCGGTCAAGGAAAAACCACCTTGCGGGTCGGCCGATAGATTGAACCTTGCGACTGTGCTAAAAAGGCTCCCATGCGGCGCCGAGCCCTTGAACATCAAGGGGTTCGAGCTCTGGTAACCCGTGCATGGATAAAAACGATTCGCTGTGGCGATGGTAGAGCAGATATGGAACAGCATTCCAGCGCCTTGAAAGTCATGGTGATCGACGATTCGAAGACGATTCGCCGCACCGCCGAAACGCTGTTGAAAAACGTGGGTTGTGAAGTGATCACGGCGGTCGATGGTTTCGATGCCCTGGCCAAGATTGCCGACAATCATCCCGGGATTATCTTCGTCGACATCATGATGCCGCGCCTGGATGGTTATCAGACTTGCGCACTGATCAAGAACAACAGTGCGTTCAAGTCCACGCCGGTCATTATGCTGTCCTCCAAGGACGGTCTGTTCGACAAGGCCAAGGGGCGGATCGTCGGCTCTGACCAGTTTTTGACCAAGCCTTTCAGCAAGGAAGAACTGCTGAGCGCGATCAAGGCCCATGTGCCGGGTTTCGCTGCAGTAGAACAAGCACATTGACGTCCGGCCAGCGGGCCGCACGCCTACTCGAATGGGGAAGACCATGGCACGTATCCTGATCGTCGATGACTCGCCGACTGAAATGTACAAACTGACTGGCATGCTGGAAAAGCACGGCCATGAAGTGTTGAAGGCTGAAAACGGCGCCGACGGCGTGGCCCTGGCGCGCCAGGAAAAACCCGATGCCGTGCTGATGGACATCGTCATGCCTGGCCTCAATGGTTTCCAGGCAACTCGCCAGTTGACCAAAGACCCGGATACCGGGCACATCCCGGTGATCATCATCACCACCAAGGATCAGGAAACCGACAAGGTCTGGGGCACCCGCCAAGGCGCCAAGGACTACCTGACGAAACCTGTGGATGAAGAAACCCTGATTAAAACCTTGAATGCGGTCCTGGCCGGCTGACGGCGCTCGTATGACCGAGTCGCAAACGGCTTTCGAGCTGCTGCTGGAGATCGACCACCGCTGTCGCCTGCTGGCGGCGGATTTGCCGTCTCAGGAAACCCGCCAGCAGAGCTGGAGCGGGATCGGCTTTCGTATCGGCGAATGCTGGTACGTCGCGCCGATGGGCGAAGTCAGTGAGGTGCTGCATGAGCCGCGTTATACCGTACTGCCCGGGGTAAAACCCTGGGTCAAAGGTGTGGCCAATCTGCGTGGAAGGCTGTTGCCAATTATGGACCTGTGCGGTTTCTTCGGCCACGAGCTGTCGACAGTGCGCAAACAGCGACGGGTGCTGGTGGTCGAGCACCAGGACGTATTTGCCGGTTTGCTGGTGGATGAAGTGTTCGGCTTGCAGCATTTTGCACAGGACTGTCTGGAGTCGGTGGCGGCGCAGGCGCTGGAAGGCGCGATTGCACCGTTCGTGAAGGGGCAGTTCCAGCGCGAGCAACTCTGGCGGGTCTTCAGTCCGTTCGCCCTGGCGCGGTCGCCGGGGTTTATGGATGTGGCCCTGTAAAAAGAGGTCTTCTCATAGACTTTCGGCGCGTTCGGCATCGCCAGGATCACAGCCTGCGGCAGCTCTTACGCCGTACGCGATACCTGTAGGAGCTGCCGTAGGCTGCGATCTTTTAAGGCGGCCACAGAGAATTTAGCTGTTTAGGCGAATACCGATGATAAAAGCAAAAACAGGCAAGCCAATGGAAGGGTCGCGCAGCCGTTCGCAGATCATCGTGCTGTTCATGGCACTGATCGTGTTCATCATGCTGCTGTTCGCCAATTTTGCCTATCTCAACACCCAAGCCAATTACGACAAGCAGTACATCGGCCACGCCGGTGAACTGCGGGTGCTGTCCCAGCGCATCGCCAAGAACGCGACCGAAGCGGCCGCCGGAAAGGCTGCGGCATTCAAGCTGCTGAGCGACGCGCGCAACGATTTTGCGCGACGCTGGGGTTACCTCAAGAAAGGTGATACGGCCACCGGCCTGCCCGGCGCGCCCCGGGAAGTGCGTCCGGAAATGCGTGCGGTGCAGCTGGATTGGGAGCGTTTGCTGAAAAACACCGACGCGATCCTGTCCAGTGAGCAGACCGTGCTGTCCTTGCACCAGGTCGCGGCGACACTGGCCGAGACCGTGCCGCAATTGCAGGTCGAATACGAAAAAGTCGTGGAGATCCTGCTGCAGCGCGGGGCACCCGCCAGCCAGGTAGCCGTGGCCCAGCGGCAGACGCTATTGGCCGAACGCATTCTCGGTGCGGTGAACACAGTGCTGGCCGGTGACGACAATGCGGTGCAGGCCGCCGATACCTTTGGTCGTGATGCGGCACGTTTTGGTCAGGTGCTCAACGGCATGCTGCAAGGCAATTCAGCGTTGAAAATCAGCCAGGTCGAGGACCGCGACGCCCGTTCCCGGCTGACCGAAATTGCCGAGCTGTTCGAATTCGTTTCGGGCTCGGTGGATGAAATCCTCGAAACCTCGCCCGAACTGTTCAAGGTCCGGGAGTCGGCGAGCCACATATTCAGCCTCTCGCAAACCCTCCTCGATGAAGCCTCGCTGCTGGCCACCGGTTTCGAAAACCTGGCGGCCGGGCGCACCACTCATACCATCGGCGGTTATGTGCTGGGCCTGGCGGCGTTGACCTCGATCATTCTGATCGGGCTGGTGATGGTTCGTGAAACCAATCGCCAGTTGCGCGAGACCGCCGAGAAGAACGAGCGTAATCAGAACGCGATCATGCGTCTGCTCGACGAGATCGAAGACCTGGCCGACGGTGACCTGACGGTGACCGCCTCGGTGACCGAAGACTTCACGGGCACCATTGCCGACTCGATCAACTACTCGGTCGATCAATTGCGCGACCTGGTGGCAACCATCAACCTCACCGCAGGCCAGGTCGCCGCCGCTGTGCAGGAAACCCAGGCCACCGCGATGCATCTGGCGCAGGCCTCCGAGCATCAGGCGCAGCAGATCAGCGAGGCGTCGGCGGCGATCAACGACATGGCCGAGTCCATCGATCAGGTGTCCGCCAACGCCGCAGAGTCGTCGGCGGTGGCCGAGCGGTCGGTGGAGATCGCGAACAAGGGCAACGAGGTGGTGCACAACACCATTCACGGCATGGACAACATTCGCGAGCAGATTCAGGATACGGCAAAACGAATCAAGCGCCTGGGTGAGTCTTCCCAGGAAATTGGCGACATAGTCAGCCTGATCGACGACATTGCCGATCAAACCAACATTCTCGCGCTCAACGCGGCGATTCAGGCCTCCATGGCCGGTGACGCGGGGCGCGGCTTCGCGGTAGTCGCCGATGAAGTCCAGCGGCTGGCGGAGCGCTCGTCGGCCGCCACCCGGCAAATCGAGACCCTGGTACGGGCGATCCAGACCGATACCAACGAAGCGGTGATTTCCATGGAGCAGACCACCACTGAAGTGGTGCGCGGCGCGCGACTGGCTCAAGATGCCGGAGTCGCTCTGGAAGAAATCGAAGGCGTGTCGAAAACCCTGGCGGCCTTGATCCAGAGCATTTCCAACGCGGCGCAGCAGCAGACGTCCTCGGCGGGTCAGATATCCTTGACGATGAACGTGATCCAGCAGATAACCACGCAAACCTCGTCCGGTTCGACCGCCACCGCCGAGAGTATCGGCAACCTGGCGAAAATGGCCAGTCAGCTGCGGCGTTCGGTGTCCGGTTTCACCTTGCCTGCCGCATCGGAGCCGGCAGCGGATAAAGCGTGAGCAGTGCATGCCGGGTATGAAAACAGAGTGGAGTGGTTATGGGTGATCGCCACGACTATGTAGCCCTCGAATGGGTCAAAGGCGAAATTGCCGAAACGCTGAAGCAAGCCAGCCGGGCACTCGACAGCCTGGTTGCCGACTCGCAGGCGGTGCGTGCGCTCAGCCAGTGCCTGGCGTACATCCATCAGGTCCACGGCAGTTTGCAGATGGTCGAGTTCTATGGCGCGGCCTTGCTCGCCGAAGAAATGGAAGAACTGGCGCTGGCCCTGGAACAGAACCGCGTCAATCATCGCGACGAAGCGATCCGGCTGTTGCAGCAAGCGCTTGGCCAGTTGCCGATCTACCTCGACCTTATACACAGCGCCCGCCACGATCTTCCCCTGGTGGTGTTACCGCTGCTCAATGATCTGCGCAGCGCCCGCGGTGAAAGCCTGTTGTCGGAAACCAGCCTGTTCAGCCCGCAGCTACTGGACTTGCCAGCGCTCAGCGAGGAAGCCCTGGCACTGCTCGAACCGGCGGACTTGCCAAGTGTGTTGCGCAAGTTGCGCCAGATGCTGCAAATGGCGTTGGTCGGGTTGCTGCGCGAGCAGGATGATCGAACCCATCTGGGTTATCTGGTCAAGGTCTTCGAGCGTCTTGAAGGACTTTGCCGCAATGCGCCCCTGAGCCCGTTATGGAAGGTCGCCTCGGCGCTGGTGGAAGGCATGCTCGCAGGCAGTATTGCCAACAGTCCAGCCTTGCGCAGCCTGCTCAAAGACACCGACAAGGAACTCAAGCGCTTGCTCGAGCAAGGAATGGCCGGAATCAATCAACCGGCCCCGCAAGAATTGCTCAAGAGCCTATTGTTCTATATAGCCAAAGCCGAATACCCCACCGGGCAGATGCAGACCATGAAAGAAAGTTACGGACTCGATGACGCGCTGCCCAACAGTGCGTTGGTCGACGAAGAGCGCGCCCGCCTGGCTGGCCCGGACCGGGATGCCATGCGTTCGGTACTGGCCGCGTTGTGCGAAGAACTGGTGCGGGTCAAGGAGCGCCTGGATCTGTTCGTGCGCAGCGACCGCCAGCATGCTTCCGACCTCGACAGCTTGCTTGCACCGCTGCGGCAAATCGCCGACACCCTGGCAGTGCTGGGTTTCGGCCAGCCGCGCAAGGTGATCATTGATCAACTGGCGGTGGTCCTGAGCCTGGCCCAGGGACAGCGTGAACCCAATGACGCGATCCTCATGGACGTGGCCGGGGCCTTGTTGTACGTCGAGGCGACCCTGGCCGGGATGGTCGGCACCGTCGAGCCGGAAAGCCGGGAAGAAAGCCGACTGCCGACTACCGACCTGACGCAGATCCACCAACTGGTGATCAAGGAAGCGCGGATCTGTATGCAGCAAGCCAAGGACACCATCGTCGACTACATCGACGCCGGCTGGGACCGTCAACATCTGCAACCGCTGCCGGAGTTGCTGACCCAGGTTCGCGGTGCATTGGCGATGATTCCGTTGAGCCGTGCGGCGAGCCTGCTGGAGGCCTGTAACGGCTACATTCGCGAGCATTTGCTGGTCGACAGACTGCAACCCGACTGGCAACAGCTGGACAATCTGGCCGATGTCATTACCAGCGTCGAGTACTACCTCGAACGCTTGAGCGAGGACGCTCAGGCGCCCGGCGAACAGGTACTGGATGTCGCCGAGGAGAGCCTGGCTGCCTTGGGATATTTCCCGACCCCGCAGCAAGTACCGCTGCTCAATGAAATGCTCAGCCCCAGCGAAGCCCTGGTGATGCAGGACCTGCAAGCGCTGGACGACCCTGAAGTGGTGCAGTCCCTGGCGCAGGTGTTGGCCAGCCCGGTTTCCGTCCTCAACCCGCCGGCCTTGCATACGCCGGGCAGCCTGCTGCCACCACCGGACGATGAAGCGCCGGTGGATGACGAGTTGCGGGAAGTCTTTCTCGAAGAGACCGACGAGGTCCTCGAAGTATTGCGTGAATACCTGCCGCAATGGTTGGCCAATCCCGACAACAAAGACGCATTGAGCGAATTGCGCCGCGCCTTCCATACCCTCAAAGGCAGTGGCCGCATGGTCCGTGCACTGGTGCTGGGGGAGCTGGCCTGGGCCGTGGAAAACCTGCTCAATCGGGTTCTGGAGCGCAGCGTCGAACCCGGGCCACAGGTGCAGCAATTGCTCGATGACGTTCTGCAGTTATTGCCCGGACTGATCGGCGAGTTCGCCGCTAACACCCAGCGCCAGCGCGATGATGTCGACCAGTTGGCCGCTCGTGCCCATGGGCTGACCAAGGGCGATGAGCAGGCTTCGGACGCTGTTGCGCAAACGCCGGAGGTTCTCGATCCGCAGTTGCTGGAGATCTTCCGCAACGAAGCTGAAAGCCACCTCGACAGCCTCAACCACTTTCTCGATCAAGCCGCCGAACACCTGCCGCTACAGGCCAGCGATGAGTTGCAGCGTGCACTGCACACCCTCAAAGGCAGCGCCTACATGGCTGGCGTGTTGCCAATTGCCGAACTGGCGAAACCGCTGGACCAGCTGACCCGTGAATACAAGGCGCACCAGATTGCACTGGACCTGGACGAAGTCGAGCTGCTGCTCGAAGCTGAAGGTTTATTGCGCCGGAGTTTGAAGCAGCTCAAGACCGATCCACTGGCCGGGATCAGCGGCGCGCAGTCGTTGATCGATCGGACCCGGAAATTATTGACCGAGCGCCTGGAAGCCCTGCACAACTCGCCGAACCCGGGTCTGCGGATCAAGCGAGATCCGCAACTGATCAGCAATTTCCTCGCCCAGGGCATGGACATCCTGCTCGACGCTGAGAACCTCTTGCGTCGCTGGCAGCAACATCCCGGAGAACGCCAGGAACTCAGTGCGCTGCTCGATGAGTTGACCACCCTCGGCGAAGGCGCGCATCTGGCGGACCTGCATCCGGTCGATGAACTGTGCGAAGCCCTGCTTGACCTGTATGGCGCGGTGGAAGAGAGCAGCCTGGCGGTCAGCGAGCGATTTTTCCATGAGGCCGACAGCGCCCACGAAGCGTTGATCAACATGCTTGATCAACTGGCTGCGGGCCAGGAAGTCGGCCCCCGGCCGGATCGAGTGCGCGCCCTGCGCGATCTGCTCGACCAGAGCCTGGACCCGTCGGCCATGGGCCTGATCAGGAGTGATGGTAGTCGTACGCTGAGCATCACTGAGCTGAGCGCCGCCACCCGCGAGATGGAGCAGGCGCCGGTGGCGCTGGATCTGGACGATGAAATCGTCTCGATCTTTCTCGAAGAGGCGGTGGATATCCTCGAAAGCGCCGGGCAAGCCTTGCAGCGTTGGCTGGACGACCCCGACAACGCCGCGCCATTATTGTCGTTGCAGCGCGACCTGCACACCCTCAAGGGCGGTGCGCGGATGGCTGAAGTCGGGCCGGTCGGTGACCTGGCCCATGAACTGGAAAGCCTTTATGAAGGCTTGGTCGATCGCCGCTACAACCATTCCAGTGAACTCGCACAACTGCTCCAGCAGAGCCATGACCGCTTGGCTGTGTTGCTTGAGCAACTGCACAGGCAGCAACCGCTGAGCGACCCCGGTAAGCTGATCGAGGCGATTCGCGAGTTCCGTCAGGGCAGCGGCGCCAGCGCCGAGGTGGCAGGGGCCGCGCCCCAGACCGATTCGGCGAGCCACGACCCCGAGTTGCTGGAAATCTTCCTCGAGGAAGGTTTCGACATTATCGACAGTTCCGGCGCGGCGCTGTCGCGCTGGCAGGACGAGCCGCAAAACCGCCTTGAAGTGGAAACCCTGCTGCGTGACTTGCACACCCTCAAGGGTGGAGCGCGGATGGTCGAGATCGGGCCGATCGGTGACCTGGCCCATGAACTGGAATTTCTCTACGAAGGTTTGTCAGCCGGCCTGCTGCAACCGACGGCGCCGTTGTTCGCGCTGTTGCAACGCAGCCATGACCAGCTCGCGCAGATGCTGGACGCGGCACGGGCGGGCAAGCCGGTGTTACCCGCCCTGGCCTTGATCGAGGCGATCGTCGCCTTCACCCATCCTGCTGTCGGTGATCTACAGCCGCAGGCGCTCCCAGGCGAGGGCGTCTCTCAGGTCCAGGTCCAGGTCCAGGCTCAGGCCAAATCCGAGTCGCCGGCGCTACAGTCCGAAGCCGGCACGGCCGGCGATATGGTCAAGGTCTCGGCCGAGCTGCTCGATGAACTGGTCAATCTGGCCGGTGAAACCTCGATCTTCCGTGGCCGTATCGAGCAACAAGTCAACGATGCCCGAGTGACACTGAGCGAGATGGAAACCACTATTGAGCGCATGCGCGACCAGTTGCGGCGCCTGGACACCGAAACCCAGGGGCGGATTCTCAGCCGTCAACAAGTCGAGGCCGAACGCCTGGGCTACGAAGAATTCGACCCATTGGAAATGGACCGTCATTCGCAATTGCAGCAGCTGTCGCGGGCCTTGTTCGAGTCGGCGTCGGACTTGCTCGACCTCAAGGAAACCCTCGATCGGCGCAACCAGGAGGCAGAAAGCCTGCTGCAGCAGCAGGGGCGAATCAATACCGATTTGCAGGAAGGCCTGATGCGAACGCGCATGGTGCCTTTTGAGCGCATGCTGCCGCGGCTCAAGCGCATTGTCCGGCAGGTCGCCAGTGAGTTGGGCAAAGACGTCGAATTCATTGTCGCCAACGCCGAGAGCGAAATGGACCGCAACGTACTTGAACGCATGGTCGCGCCACTGGAGCACATGCTGCGCAATGCGGTCGACCACGGCCTGGAATCTGCCGAGGTGCGGCTCGCGGCCGGTAAGCCTGCGCAGGGCCGGATCACCCTGGACCTGGCTCACGAAGGCGGCGACATCATATTCGACATCCGCGATGACGGCGCCGGTATACCCCTCGAGGCGGTGCGGCGCAAGGCGATCAAGCGTGGGCTGCTGGCTCCGGATCTGGAGATCAGCGACCGCGATGTGCTGCAATTCATCCTGCAGCCGGGGTTCTCCACCGCCGAAAAAATCACCCAGATTTCCGGGCGTGGCGTTGGCATGGACGTGGTTCACGAAGAAGTCCGGCAACTGGGCGGCAGCATGAGCATCGACTCGACCCCGGGGCAGGGCGTGCACTTTCGCATTCGCCTGCCGTTCACTGTATCGGTCAATCGTGCGTTGATGGTGCAGTGCGCCGAGGACCAGTACGCGATCCCGCTGAACACCATTGAAGGCATTGTTCGGGTTTTGCCCAACGAGCTCGAAGGTTACTACCAGCTTGACCCACCGGTCTACGAGTACGCCGGGCAACGCTACGAACTCTGCTACCTCGGCGAGTTGCTGCACACCGTGGCCAAGCCCAAGCTGCTGGGTCAGAGCCTGCCGTTACCGGTGCTGCTGGTGCAGTGCAATGAGCGGCGGATCGCGGTCCAAGTCGATACCATGGCCGGCACCCGGGAAATCGTGGTGAAAAGCCTCGGTTCGCAGTTTTCCGCAGTGCAGGGCTTGTCCGGTGCGACCATCCTGGGCGATGGCCGGGTGGTGCTGATTCTCGATCTGCTGGCGCACATCCGCGCCATGCAGGCACGCTTGCCACAATCACGTGCGGCCAATGGCGGTGAGCCTGCGGTCGACGCCGAGCCACATCGGCCGCTGCTGGTCATGGTGGTCGATGATTCAGTCACCGTGCGCAAGGTCACCAGCCGCCTGCTCGAACGCCAGGGCATGAACGTGCTGACTGCCAAGGACGGGATCGACGCCATGGCGCTGCTGGAGGAGCACACGCCGGACTTGATGCTGCTGGACATTGAAATGCCGCGCATGGATGGTTTCGAAGTGGCGATGCAGGTCCGCAACGATCCGCGCTTACAGCACCTGCCGATCATCATGATCACCTCGCGCACCGGCCAGAAACACCGCGACCGAGCCATGGCCATCGGCGTCAACGACTACCTCGGCAAGCCGTATCAGGAATCGGTCCTGCTGGAGAGCATCGCCCTATGGAGCAAAACCCATGCTTGATCACCGCACCAGCAACCTCACCGGGCTGCTGCTGCCCCTGGCCGACCGCAACCTGATCCTGCCCAACGTCGCCATCGCCGAACTGATCGACTACCAACCCGGGGCTTTCGACCTCGACACGCCCCCCTGGTACCTGGGCCTGGTGATCTGGCGCGACCGGCAGATCCCGCTGCTCAGTTTTGAATCCGCCTGCGGCAGCAAGACCGTGATCGGCGACCGCGCGCGCATCGTCGTGCTCAATGCCCTGGGAGGCCGCCCGCAACTCAAATTCATCGCCTTGCTGGTGCAGGGCATACCGCGCTCCTACAAACTCGACAGCCAACTGAGCTATGTCGACGTGCCGCTGTGCCCACTGGAAAAAGCCGCGGTGCAAATCGCCGAGCAAGTGGCCAAAGTGCCGGACTTGCTGGGGCTGGAAGAGTTGTTGGTGGAGGCGGGGCTGGTTCAGAGCCAGTGAGGCAGACACAAACCTTGTGGGAGCGAGCTTGCTCGCGAAGCGGCCCGTACAGACAACATAGGTGTCCAGGAAACGCCTGAAAACTTGATAAGTCCCAAAAAGGGACCTATCGTTCCCTTTTTGGGACTCATTGGTTGTGACCGTGCAAAGCCTGTCTCTTAGCGACGCGTTATTTACCTCAACCCAGCAAAAAGTCTTGGGTTTGCTCTTTGGCAAACCCGACCAAAGCTTTTATGCCAATCAAATCGCTCGCTGGGCTCAGGTTGGCAAAGGCAGCCTCATGCGCGAGTTGGAGCGGTTGCAGTTGGCGGGCGTGCTAATCATGAAGCGCCAGGGCAACCAGACCCACTATCAAGCCAATCCCGATTGCTCGATCTATCAGGAACTGCTCGGCATTACCCGTAAAACCTTCGGTATTGCCGAACCTCTGCGCATGGCGTTGGCACCCTTTGCAGCTCAACTGACATGGGCATTTGTCTATGGCTCCATCGCCAAGGATCAGGCGAACGCATCCAGTGACATAGATCTGATGCTGATCGGTACAGGGCTGCACTACAGTGAAGTGATGGAGCGGTTGATGCCAATGGAAGAGCAGTTAGGCCGTCCCCTCAACCCGACGCTCTACACCCCTGAAGACTGGGCGAACAAACTGGCGGCCGGTAACAGTTTCGTTCAGCGGGTAGCGCAACAGGACAAGATCAATCTGATGGGTGAAAACCCTCTGGAGTCCAAGGATGGGCAGCAACGCAAGCCTGGAGAATCTTCTACATAGCGGCGGCCTGAAAGCCGAGCCGTCCGATCGCAAGGAGTGTGAAGGGCTGATGCGTTCGGCCATGGACCGCTTGAAAGATGCGCAAGCAACACAACTCTCCTTTGCCAGTCGTTTTGATCTGGCTTATAACGCCGCCCATGCCATTGCATTGACTGCCTTGCGATTGTGCGGCTATCGCTCCGATAAGCGTTATCTGGTGTTTCAGTGTCTGATCCATACCGCCGATGTGGATAAAATTCAGGTCCGATTATTCGCCTTGTGCCATGAACGGCGCAATCTGGCGGAATATGAAGGTTATATGGATGAGGACGAGGCGTTACTTGCGCAGCTGCTTGAAAACACCTCGCAGTTGTTGGTCCGTGTGCAACAGGTGATGAACAGGCTTTGAATTGGATTGTGTGCATGAAGGCTGGCTCGGGGCAATCTCAACACCGCGCGATGACGGCCAAACAGCCAACGTAGATCTCCAGTCGAACCACTCAAATGTGGCGAGGGAGCTTGCTCCCGCTGGACTGCGAAGCGGTCCCAAAAAAGTCGCAGCACATTTTTTCAGGCAAGCCCCATGAACCGACTACGACCGCTACGCGGCCGAGCGGGAGCAAGCTCCCTCGCCACAGGGGGCAATTCATTACCCTGACCGTAACAATCCGCTTCTTTGCTTGA
Organism: Pseudomonas fluorescens; assembly: GCF_902497875.1. Taxonomy (GTDB): domain Bacteria; phylum Pseudomonadota; class Gammaproteobacteria; order Pseudomonadales; family Pseudomonadaceae; genus Aquipseudomonas; species Aquipseudomonas fluorescens_BR. Next base: position 12,543 of record NZ_CABVHY010000041.1, on the reverse strand, counting down.
TTGATGCACCCCATCATTCGCTCCTAAGGTAGCTCCACGACAGCGAACCCGTGGAGTGAGCATGACAACAATAATATCCCCCGACTCGCGCTGGACGCGGCGGCGCAACGAGAAGCAGCGTCGCCTCGAACTGGTGCGGGGTCTCGCCGATGGTGTGGTGTTGCCGACCGACAAGATTATCGCGGCGCTGGAAGCATTGATTATGCCCGGCGACCGGGTGGTGCTTGAAGACAATAACCAGAAGCAGGCGGACTTCCTTTCCCGCTCCCTGGCCAAGGCTGATCCGGCAAAGCTGCACGATTTGCACATGATCATGCCGAGCGTTGGCCGGTCCGAGCATCTGGACCTGTTCGAACGCGGCATCGCCCGCAAGCTGGATTTCTCTTTCGCCGGTACCCAAAGCCTGCGCATCAGCCAGTTGCTCGAAGACGGTCTGTTGGAAATCGGCGCGATCCACACCTACATCGAACTCTATGCCCGGCTGGTGGTGGACTTGATTCCCAACGTGGTGCTTTCGGCCGGATTCATGGCCGACCGCGCGGGCAATATCTACACCGGGCCGAGCACCGAAGACACCCCGGCGCTGATCGAACCCGCAGCCTTCAGCGATGGCATCGTGATTGTCCAGGTCAACCAGTTGGTGGATGACGTTAGCGAGTTGCCCCGCGTGGACATTCCCGCCTCCTGGGTCGACTTCGTGGTGGTGGCCGACAAGCCGTTCTACATCGAACCGCTGTTCACCCGTGATCCACGGCACATCAAACCGGTGCATGTGTTGATGGCGATGATGGCGATCCGCGGCATCTACGAGAAGCACAACGTTCAGTCGCTCAACCATGGCATCGGCTTCGACACGGCGGCCATCGAGTTGATCCTGCCGACCTACGGCGAGTCCCTCGGGCTCAAGGGCAAAATCTGCCGCAACTGGACCCTCAACCCCCATCCCACCCTGATTCCGGCCATCGAAAGCGGCTGGGTCGAGAGTGTGCATTGCTTCGGCACTGAGCTGGGGATGGAGAACTACATCGCCGCGCGGCCGGACGTGTTCTTCACCGGACGCGACGGCTCGCTACGTTCCAACCGGATGTTCTGATCGATATTTGAGCCGAGAATCAGGTCGATATTCAACTCGCTGCTGCGGATTTTCAGACCCATGATCAGTTGTGGCACGGTCTTGACCGTCAGTGAATACAACGAGCCCAGCTTGAAACGCTCTGCGGAGAATCCGGCGGCTTCGCGGGTCAGACGCACGGTTTCGACCACGTCCTGGATCAGTTTCTGGGCGCGCTCTTCCAGCACATAGGCGCTTTCCAGTGGCGTCAGGTTGCGCCCTTCATGTTTGAACAGCGGGCAGCGCAAGGCGCTTTCCAGGGAGTGGATGGCCCGATGCACGCTGACGTTGCTGGTCTGCAACTCAACCGCTGCCCGCGCCAGGTTGCCGGTGCGCATGAAGGCCAGGAATACCTCGAGCTTTTTCAGGGTCAACTCTTCATCGATCAGCATGGCGCGGACTCTTATTCGAATGAGTTGATTGTGCCCAACTAGTGGGAGCCTGGTGTGTGCTTTTGTAGGAGCTGCCGCAGGCTGCGATCTTTTAGCGACCTCTCTGGCGCTGAAGATCAAAAGATCGCAGCCTGCGGCAGCTCCTACGGGGAATGTGTGTATACGATGTTGTAACGAGTTTCGAGGAGAGTGGCGCATGTATCACGGGGAAAGATTCAACGCCTGGACGCATCTGGTGGGTGCGGTCGCGGCGTGTATCGGGACAGTCTGGTTGCTGGTGGTTGCCAGTCTGGACGGTAGCCCCTGGAAGATTGTCAGCGTGGCGATTTATGGTTTCACCTTGCTGGTGTTGTATAGCGCCTCGACGGTGTATCACAGCGTGCAGGGGCGCAAGAAAACCATCATGCAAAAGGTCGATCATTTTTCGATCTATCTACTGATCGCCGGGAGTTATACGCCATTCTGTCTGGTTACCTTGCGTGGCCCTTGGGGCTGGACCTTGTTCGGTATTGTCTGGGGCCTGGCGATCATCGGTATCCTGCAAGAGATCAAGCCGCGCTCCGAGGCGCGGATTCTATCGATCGTGATCTACGCGGTGATGGGCTGGATCGTGCTGGTGGCGGTCAAGCCGTTGCTGGCGGCGCTGGGCACGGCCGGTTTTGCCTGGCTGGCGTCGGGCGGGGTGTTGTACACCGTGGGTATTATTTTCTTCGCCCTCGACAGTCGCTTGCGTCATGCCCATGGGATCTGGCATTTGTTCGTCATCGCCGGGAGTTTGCTGCATTTCGTGGCGATCCTGTTTTATGTGTTGTGAGAGAAAAGATCGGCGGCCCGAGCCTTCGGCAGCTCCTACGCCGATTCTCCAATGTCATTGGCGAAACGCACATCCCGTAGGAGCTGCCGCAGGCTACGATCGTGTAGCAGGCCCCGCGATCAACCCTTATCCATCAACCGATCCAACTGCTCCTGAGCCCGGCTGCTGAAAATCGCCAGCAGACTGCTCAGGGTGTGTGCAGGCGCTTCATTGGCGCGGGTCACGGCGTACAGGCTGATCGGCAGCGCCGGAGCCAGCGGGCGGATAGCGGTGGTGGCGGGCGAGGCGCCGAGGGCGGTGAACGGATCGATCACCGCCAGCCCTGCGCCGGATTCGACCATGGCCCTGGCCAGTGAATAAGTCTGCACGGCAATGCTGATCCGCGGTGGCGGTTCGACGGCTTTCAGGTAGCTGTCGAGTTTCGCCGACAGCGGATCGGCACTGGACAAGCCAATCAACGGCGCATTCGCCAGCTCCATCAACGGCAACGGTTTGCCCTTGCTCTCGTCAGCCCAGTAATCGATGGGCGCCAACACCACCAGCACGCCATGAGCCAACGCCTGCGCTTTGAGTCCTGGGTGATCCGGCGGCTGCAGGCTGAGGGCGACATCAATCTCGCGCATCAACAGGTTCTGCACCAGTTCGCGACTGTGGGCGCTGGACAGCTCGCAGACGATGTCCGGGTAACGCCGGGTCCATTCGCTGATCGTCGGTGGCAGCAGCGACAAGGCCAGCGCCGGGGTGGCACCTATGCGCAAGCTGTGGCCCGGGTCGCGGCGCAGGCTCTGGGCCAGGCGCCGTACGCCCTGCAGGCTTTCGGTGACCTTGTCGACCTCGCGCTCCAGCTCCAGCGCCTCGGGGGTGGCTTGCAGTTTGCCGCGCACTCGCAGGAACAACGGGAAGCCCAATTGCAGCTCGGCGTGCTGCAGGACCTTGGTCACTGCTGGCTGCGAGACGTGCAGCAGTTGCGCCGCGCCGCTGACCGAGCCGGTCTGGCGGATGGCCTGAAAGATCTCGATATGTCGCAATCGCATGGCAAGTCCATAACCTTTGTTTATGGTTAGCGCATCTTTATTCATTGTTCCGCGCCTGTCACCTGGTCCTAATCTGAAGCTCGTATCAATGGCGGCTAAGGACTGACATGGCTCAGCGGGTTTGCATCATCGGAGGTGGCGTAATCGGCTTGGCAACGGCCTACGCGCTGGTTCGCGACGGTTTTGAGGTGACCCTGGTCGAGGCGCGGGACTCGCTGGGCAGCGAAACCAGTTTCGCCAATGGCGGCCAACTTTCCTATCGCTACGTCGCGCCGCTGGCGGATGCCGGCGTGCCCTTGCAGGCGATCGGCTGGATGTTGCGCGGTGATTCGCCGTTAAAGCTGCGCCCGCGTTTCGACCCGGCACAATGGCGCTGGATGGCGTCGTTCCTAGGCGCGTGCCGCACTTCAGTGAACCGCAGGAACGCTGGCCATCTGCTGCGGCTGGCCTTGTTGAGCCAGAGCACGCTGCAATGCTGGCGTGAAGAAGATCACCTCGATGGCTTCAACTGGCGGCGCAACGGCAAGTTGGTGACCTTCCGCCAGTCGGGCAGTTTTGCCCATGCCCGGCACAACCTGGCCGATACCCGGCACCAGCAAGTTTTGTCTCAGGCCGACTGCGCACAGTTGGAGCCCACCCTGGCCGACTCGCCCTTTGTCGGCGCGATCTACACCCCTGACGAAGAGGTCGGTGACTGTCACGCTTTCTGCCAGCAACTGGCGACGAAGCTCAAGACTTCCGGTCGCTGCGAATTTCTACTGGGTCGTACGGTGACGGGCATTCGTCATGGCAACGGCGCGGTGCAGGCTATCGAAATGGGTGGCGAAGTCCTGCCGGTCGAGCAACTGGTGATCGCCGCCGGTCATCGCAGTCCGGCACTGGCGCTGCCGGGCGTGCAGGTGCCGCTTTATCCGCTCAAGGGTTACAGCCTCACCGTGCCGATTGGTGCGCAACATCGCGCGCCGGACATCAGCATCACCGATTACGACCGCAAGATGGTTTATGCCCGCATCGGCGAGCAATTGCGGATAGCGGCGATGGTGGACATCGTCGGGTTCGATCCAGCGGTTGATCCCAAACGTCTGGCGCTGATGAAACGCCAGGCCTGTGCCACCTTCCCGAATGCCGGGGACTACGACGCTGCCATTGAATGGGCCGGCATGCGCCCGGCCACCCCCAGCGGCGTGCCGCTGATCGGCGCCAGTGTCTATCGCAACCTTTGGCTTAACCTGGGTCATGGCGCGCTGGGCTTCACCTTGGCCAGTGGCAGCGCCCGGCTGCTCAGTGAAATGATTGGCCAACGCAGTACCTCGATCGACATGCAGGGCCTTGCGCCCCATGCCGCCTGACACCTATCCCGCAGAAGGAAAATCCCATGACCATCAATCGAACCAACAGCAACAGCCGACTCTCAGCTGCCGTGACCTTCGCAGACCTGGTATTTCTTTCCGGCCAGGTCCCGGGTGCAAGCCCCGAGGTCTCTGGCCAGACGCGCGAGGTGCTGGAAAAGATCGACCTCCTGCTGGCCGAGGCGGGGAGCGACAAGGATCATTTGCTCAGTGCGACCATTTACCTGAAAGACATCCAGAATGATTTCGCCCCGATGAATGAGGTTTGGTCGGCCTGGTTATCGCCCGGCCAGGCGCCCACTCGCACTACTGTGCAAGCCGAACTGGCGCGGCCGGAAATCCTGGTGGAAATCACTGTCATCGCAACTCGCCGCTAAACCCCACACCCACAACGGAGAATAACAATGCAAAAAATCACGTTGATCGGCTGCACCCTGGGCCTCCTGCTCAGCACCCAACTGCAGGCCACCGAGGCGCCACTTGCGGGAGCGCTGAACAAGATTGCCAATGCCAAAAGCATCACGCTGGGCTACCGCGATGCATCGGTGCCGTTTTCCTATGTGGGTGACAACTCTGGCCAGCCGATGGGCTATTCGGTGGACCTGGCGAGCAAAGTCGTCGAGCGGATCAAGCACAAACTCGAGCTGCCGCAGCTCAAGGTCAAGTACAACCTGGTGACCTCGCAGACGCGCATCCCGCTGGTGCAGAACGGCACCGTCGACCTGGAATGCGGCTCCACCGGCGTCACTGCCGAGCGGCAGAAGCAGGTGGCGTTTTCCTATGGGTTTATCTATGTCAAAGGCCAGCTGCTGACTGCCAAAGACAGTGGCATCAAGCGCTTTGCCGACTTGCGCGGCAAGAACGTGGTGACCACCGCTGGCACCACCAACGAACGTTTCCTCAAGAACTACAACGTCGAGCACAAGATCGACATGTTCGTGATCAGCGCCAAGGATCACGGCGAAGCCTTCCAGATGCTGGAAACCGGCCGGGCCGCAGCGTTTTATATGGATGACGCACTGTTGTATGGCGAGCGTGCCAAAGCCCGCGATCCGCATAAATGGGTGGTGGTAGGGGAAGAACAGTCGCGGGAAATCTACAGCTGCATGGTGCGCAAGGATGATCCGCAGTTCCTGGCTTTGGTCAATGAAACGCTGGCGGATCTGTACGGCTCGGGTGAAATCAACGGCATCTACCAACGCTGGTTCGAACAGCCCATCCCGCCCAAGGGGCTGAACCTGGAATTCCCGATGACCAGCGAGCTGAAGGCAATCATCGCCAAGCCAGTGAGTGATCCAGTGCAATAACCCGACAAAAAGATCGCAGGCTGCGCCAGCCGGCTCAACCCCCGATAGCGAGCGAACTCAAATCCGTAGGAGCTGCCGCAGGCTGCGATCTTTTCCCCGTCACCGCAAATCAACAATAGTGCGGTTAGAAATCACCCCACAACTGCTGGGCCACCGCCAATGCCACCACCGGCGCGGTCTCGGTCCGCAACACCCGCGGGCCGAGGCGGGCGGGCTCGAACCCGGCGCCTTGGGCCTGATCGACTTCAGCGTCGGACAACCCGCCCTCCGGGCCGATCAGGAACGCCAGTGTTGCCGGTTTGGCGTGGCTGATGAGCGGCTCGGCCACCGGGTGCAGTACCAGCTTCAATTCGGCTTCGGCCTGTTTCAGCCAATCGGCCAGCAACAGCGGCGGATGAATAACCGGCACCCGCGAACGCCCACATTGCTCGCACGCGCTGATGGCAACCTGGCGCCAGTGCATCAGACGCTTGTCGGCACGTTCATCCTTGAGGCGAACTTCGCAGCGGTCACTGAAGATCGGAGTGATCTCGGTAACCCCCAGTTCCGTGGCTTTCTGAATCGCCCAATCCATCCGCTCGCCACGGGACAAACCCTGGCCCAGATGAATCTGCAGCGGTGATTCAATCTGCCCGGCGAAGGTTTCATCCAGCTGGACCACTACGCGCTTCTTGCCGACTTCCAACAACTTGCCGCGAAACTCAAAACCTGAGCCGTCGAACACCTGCAGCGCATCGCCTTCGGCCATGCGCAGCACTCGGCTGATGTAATGCGCCTGGGCCTCCGGCAGTTCGTGCTCGCCGAGGCTCAAAGGGGTGTCGATAAAGAAGCGGGACAGTCTCATCTTGGATCTCTGTTGAAAATCGAATGTGTGGCGAAGAACTTGGTTTGGAGAGCATTTGTGGCGAGGGAGCTTGCTGTGGCGAGGGGGCTTGCCCCCGTTCGGCTGCGAAGCAGTCGTAAAACCTGCCAATGCGTTTTATCTGTAGAAGTGCATCAGTCGGTTTTAGGGCCGCTTCGCGCCCCAACGGGGGCAAGCCCCCTCGCCACTGGGCTCGGAGTCGGACCTTAGCCCGGATCACGAAAATCCGGATGAAAATTAGCCGGGACCGCCACTTGGATGTCACTGCGGGTGGCGATGTCAATCCCTTCACTGGCCACTTCGGCAAGGAAGTCGATCTGCTCCGGAGTAATCACATAGGGCGGCAGGAAATACACCACGCTGCCCAATGGCCGCAGCAAGGCGCCGCGCTCCAGCGCATGCTGGAACACCTTGAGGCCGCGTCGTTCCTGCCACGGATAAGCGGTCTTGCTGGCTTTGTCCTGAACCATCTCGATGGCCAGCACCATGCCGGTCTGACGCACTTCCGATACATGCGGGTGATCGACCAGGTGCGCGGTGGACGTGGCCATACGCTGGGCGAGGGCCTTGTTGTTCTCGATCACGTTGTCTTGTTCGAAGATATCCAGGGTCGCCAATGCCGCCGCACAGGCCAGTGGGTTCCCTGTGTAGCTGTGGGAATGCAGGAAGGCGCGCAGGGTCGGGTAGTCGTCGTAGAAGGCGCTGTAGACATCCTCGGTGGTCACGCAGGCGGCGAGCGGCAGATAACCGCCGGTCAGGGCTTTGGACAGGCAGAGGAAGTCCGGGCGAATGCCGGCCTGTTCACAGGCGAACATCGTCCCGGTACGGCCGAAGCCCACAGCGATTTCGTCATGAATCAGGTGCACACCGTAGCGGTCGCAGGCTGCGCGCAGCAATTGCAGGTACACCGGGTGGTACATGCGCATACCGCCAGCGCCCTGGATCAGCGGCTCGACGATCACCGCCGCGACGCTGTCATGGTTCTCGGCCAGGGTCTGTTCCATGGCGACGAACATGTTGCGTGAGTGTTCTTCCCAGCTCATGCCTTCCGGGCGCAGGTAACAGTCCGGGCTTGGCACTTTGATGGTGTCGAGCAGCAGCGCTTTGTAGGTCTCGGTAAACAGCGGCACATCACCGACCGACATCGCGGCCATGGTTTCGCCGTGGTAACTGTTGGTCAGGGTGACGAAGCGCTTCTTGTTCGGCTGGCCGCGGTTGAGCCAGTAGTGAAAGCTCATTTTCAGCGCGACTTCGATGCAGGACGAGCCGTTATCGGCATAGAAGCACCGAGTCAGGCCTTCCGGGGTCATCTTCACCAGGCGTTCCGACAACTCAATCACCGGTTGATGGCTGAACCCGGCCAGAATCACATGCTCAAGCTGGTCGACCTGATCCTTGATGCGTTGATTTATCCGCGGATTCGCGTGGCCGAACACGTTGACCCACCAGGAACTGACCGCATCGAGGTAGCGTTTGCCTTCGAAATCTTCCAGCCACACACCTTCACCGCGCTTGATCGGGATCAGCGGCAGTTGTTCGTGATCTTTCATCTGGGTGCAGGGATGCCACAAAACCGCGAGATCGCGCTGCATCCACTGATTATTCAGGCCCATTTTCACTCTCCTCGAGACGGTCCTCGACATGCGCGGACATACAATCGCGCAAGCCTATGCAATGCATGACGCCGGGACAACCCATTGTGTAGTTTCAGCTACTCTGAAGTGGGTAGTAGACGCCGCTGGCGGGCGTGTGGCGCCTGACGTATTCTTCGCGGCCCTTTGAGTGCTCGGCCTTGATAATCCGACACTTTCTCGTTTTTTTTCTGGAGTTCGCGGAAATGTCTGCTGGTAGTTGGCTGCGCGCCTGTGCGCTGGTGATGATAGGACTGTTCAGCGTCTCGGCGCTGGCAAAGGACAAACAACCGACGGCGATAGTGATCGGTGGTGGACTGTCGGGCCTGACCGCGGCTTACGAGCTGCAGAACAAAGGCTGGCAGGTCACGCTGCTGGAAGCCAAGTCGGGCATGGGCGGGCGCTCGGGCATGGCCACCAGTGAATGGATCGGCAACAGCAAGACCCAGCCGGTCCTGAACAAGTACGTCGAGACTTTCCAGCTGGGCACTACGCCAGCGCCGGAGTTCGTCCGTACCCCAGGTTACTTGATCGACGGTACCTACTTCAGCGCCGCCGATCTGGCGGTGAAACAGCCAGCCACCGCCGAGGCGCTCAAGCGCTATGAAACAACCGTGGATGATCTGGCGCGCTCGATTGATGACCCGCTGAACCCGGCGGCCAACAGCACACTGTTCGCACTTGACCAGATCAACGTTGCCAATTGGCTGGATCGCCTGCAATTGCCAGCTACTGCGCGTCAGCTGGTCAATCAGCAGATTCGCACCCGTTATGACGAACCATCGCGTTTGTCGCTGCTGTACTTCGCGCAGCAGAGCCGGGTCTACCGTGGCATTGCCGATCGCGATCTGCGGGCTTCACGTTTGCTCGGGGGCAGCCCGGTGCTGGCCCAGGCCTTCGTCAAGCAACTGAAAACCATCAAGACCAGCTCGCCGGTTTCAGCGATTATCCAGGAAAAGGAAGGCGTCACGGTCAAGGTCGGTAGCGTTGGCTACCAGGCCGACTACGTGGTGCTGGCGGTGCCGTTGCGGGCCTTGGGCAAGATCCAGATGACGCCGTCGCTCGATGCGTTGCATCAGAAAGCGATCAAGGGCACCAACTACGGTTGGCGCGACCAGATCATGCTGAAGTTCAGTACCCCGGTCTGGGAAAGCAAGGCACGGATGTCCGGTGAAATTTTCAGCAACACTGGCCTGGGCATGCTCTGGGTCGAACCGGCCCTCAAAGGTGGCGCCAACGTGGTGATCAACCTGTCTGGCGACAATGCGCGGATCCTGCAAGCGTTCGGCGACAAACAGATGGCCGATCAGGTACTGATCCGGCTGCACGCGTTTTATCCACAGGCCCGTGGTGCGTTTACCGGTTATGAAATCCGTCGTTACAGCACCGACCCGTCGACTGGTGGTGCTTACCTGGCCTTCGGCCCCGGCCAGATCAGCAAGTACTGGCGCCTGTGGGAGCGTCCGATGCAACGCGTAGTCTTTGCTGGCGAGCATACCGACACCTTGTACCCAGGCACTCTGGAAGGTGCGTTACGCACCGGTCAGCGTGCGGCCAGCCAGGTTGAAGACCTGGCGGCAGGCAAATCCTTTGAGCCGGCAAAAGTGCTTCCGGTGGCTGCAGTCGCAGCGGCTGGCGCGGCGAAAGCCAGCCAGGGGAATTTCTTCTCCAATATGTTCGGTGGCTCGTCCGATAAAACGGTCGACAAGAAACCTGAACCGGCAAAAGCCGAGAGCAAAGCACAAGACGCCAAGCCTGGCTTCTTCTCGCGGATGTTTGGTGCTACGGAAAAGGCCCCGGCCAAACCGCCGGCACCTGCTCCGCAAGCCGCTCCAGCGCCAACTCCGGAGCCAGTTGCGCCCGCACCGGTTGAAGCGCCGAAACCTTTGCTGCCAGCGAAAGCCGAACCGGTGAAAAAAGCCCCGGCCAAAGCTCAGCCGGTGAAAAAACCGGTGGTGAAAACCGAAGCCAAAAAGGCCCCGGCCAAGCCTGTAGCGAAGAAAGCGCCGGCTAAAGTGGAGCCGGTGAAAAAAGTTGCAGCCAAGTCTCCAGCCGCAACTGACGTCAAGGTGCAATAACCCTCACCAGAGCGCTGCGTCCATGCCGCGCTCTTCTTGATCCAACCCTGATATTGAGCCGAGCGTCGAACCTGTGGCGAGGGCGCTTGCTCCCGCCGGCCGGTCCGCGCTCGGGCGTAGCAGTCGTAGAACCTGCAATCGCGTTTTACCTGACACAACCAGCCGGCCAACTTGCGATCGCTTCGCGATCGAGCGGGAGCAAGCTCCCTCGCCACAAATATTCGGAGCGGCCCAGGACACCGCTTCATATTCCGCCCCAATTTTGTCGTTAATCTTTCCTTAACCAGCCCACTTCAGACTCTTGATCGTATTTCTCGATATTTCAAAGCGAAAATTTGCGCTTTATATCGATAGGTAAGTCGTTAGTCTTGGGCGCTGTTCTTACAGGATTTTGGCAATGCAGTTACGTAACTCTTCCTCCCGCTATGGGTGGGTCAGCATCTTTTTGCACTGGGGCGTGGCTCTTGCGGTCTTCGGTCTGTTTGCGCTTGGCTTGTGGATGGTCGGCCTCGACTACTACGACACCTGGCGCAAAGATGCACCGGACCTGCACAAGAGCATCGGTCTGACGTTGTTCGCGATCATGTTGCTGCGGCTGCTGTGGCGTTTTATCAGCCCGCCGCCGCCAGCGCCGTCCAACCATGGCCGCCGGACCCGGTTCGGTGCCAGTTTCGGCCATGCTTTTCTCTATCTCGGTCTGTTCGTTGTGATGATATCCGGTTACCTGATTTCCACCGCAGACGGTGTCGGGATTCCGGTGTTTGGCCTGTTTGAAATCCCTGCATTGATTTCCGGACTACCGGAACAGGCAGATGTGGCAGGTGCGGTGCACTTTTACCTGGCCTGGACATTGGTGATCTTTTCCGGTGTGCATGCCTTGGCTGCCTTGAAACACCACTTTATAGATCGTGACGCGACCCTTACGCGAATGCTGGGGCGCAAAGCCTGATGTTCAACCTCGACTCCAAAGGAATAGAAAGCATGTTGAAAAAGACTCTCGCCACTCTGGCAATCGGTACTGCACTGTTGTCAGCCGGTCAGGCGATGGCGGCTAACTACGTCGTCGACAAGGAAGGCCAGCACGCCTTCGTTGACTTCAAGATCAGCCACCTGGGTTACAGCTACATCACCGGTACCTTCAAGGACCTGGACGGCACGTTCAGCTTCGACGCCGCCAAGCCTGAAGACAGCAAGATCGAGTTCAATGTGCGCACCGCCAGCGTGTTCACCAACCACGCTGAACGTGACAAGCACATCGCCAGCAAAGACTTCCTGGATGTGGGCAAGTACGCCGACGCCAAGTTCGTCTCCACCGGCGTCAAATCCACCGGTAAAAACGCTGCTGGTAAAGACACTGCCGACGTGACGGGCAACCTGACCCTGAACGGCGTGACCAAGCCAATCGTGGTCAAGGCCACCTTCCTGGGTGAAGGCAAGGATCCATGGGGCGGCTACCGTGCCGGCTTCGAAGGCACCACCAGCATCAAACGCACTGATTTCGGCCCGATGAAGGACCTGGGCCCGCAGTCCGATTTGGCCGAACTGTACATCTCGTTCGAAGGTGTCAAAGCGAAATAACGTTTGCCGCTTAAACAAAAACGCCCCCTATCTTGCGATCGGGGGCGTTTTTTATTGCCGCGGTAAATCAGCGATTGCGGGTCAGCAACGCTGGTTTTTCGCCACGTGGACGGCTTGGCAGTTGATCGAGCTGCTCAGGTGTCGGGAAGCGATCGCTTTTGGACTCCTTGTGCATGATCTTCGGCTGCTTGTCGCGCGGACCTTGAACCGCAGGTTCCTGGCGTACCGGTTGATCGTCACGCGCTGGACGACGGTTGCGTGGCTCTTCACGACGGGCCTGGCCGTCACGTGGAGCACCGTTGCGCGGGCCGCTGCGCTTGGCTGGCGGGGTGCCAGTGCTGGCACCGCTGCCGCTGCGTGGAGCGCTTGGACGAGCCGCGCCACCGC
>NZ_CABVHY010000040.1 GCF_902497875.1 Pseudomonas fluorescens | reverse complement strand
GTTACGCACCTTGCAGGCAGGGCAAACGGGTGAATGGCCAGCGGTGATGCAAGGTTCGAAAGGGGATATTGCGGTACGCGTGTGTGCATACCGCAAGACGGATGAACAAAGGATGGAAAGCGAGCGCAAGTTACAGAGAACTGCACAAAAAAAGCAAAAACAGAAGCAGCTTCAATCACAGACAGTGGAGGCAGCAGGCTACGTTGTGGTGGTCACGACCTTGGACTGCCTGAGTGCGCAAGAGGTCTTGGCCCTTTATCGGCACCGCTGGCAGGTGGAGTTGGCGTTCAAGCGGATGAAGTCATTGCTAGGGTTATCGCGCTTGAGAAAGAAAAACCCGGAAGGCGCGAAAGCCTGGCTGCAAGGGAAATTATTAGTGGCTTGCCTTATTGAGCGGTTGATCGCCACAGGCGAGAATTTTTCCCCTGTCGAGAGCGAGGGGCATTCAAGAAAACGTGGCTCAGAGGCGTTGTCGCTGGCGTGAAATGGCCTTTATCCATTGGTTGCTTTGTAGCGTGATCAGTCCCCGCTTGTCGTTGTTTACGTGTCTTGAGAAATGGGATTACTTCAGTCGTGCACTGCGCGAATCCCCGCGAAAAAAGCGGGGATACCAGCAAGATGAGCTATGGAGCGAGAGATTTGGTTAGCGCCTATGGGGCGTACCCACCATCGCCACCGCCAATGCGCGCCCCTGCATATGCGGGGTGACCATGCGCCGTGCATAGCCCGCGATAAGGCTCCAGGCCAGCCCCGCTGAAACCCCAGCGAAAAACCGTGCAATCAGCGTCAGCCAGTAATCGGAAGACAGCGCCGTGAGGGAGTTGAATGCCAGGAAGCCGACAATGGTCACCAGCAGTACCGTTCTGCGGCGCCAGCTTTGCGTGGCAATGGTCAGCGGGATTGCCGCCAGCAACGACCCCAACGCATAGACTGTCACCATCTGTCCGGCCAGAGACGCAGAGACACCCAGGCCACTGCCAATTTCGGGCAGCAAGCCCGCTGGCAAGGTCTCGGTGACAATGCAAATGAAACCCGTCATGGCCAGTGCAAGTAATGCCCCAAGCGGAAGCTTTCCGCTCTGTCGCTCATCTGTAGTCATTTGTCACCTCACATATATACCGATCGGTATAATATGGAGGTGTGCCGCCATCTAGTCAACGACTTATATATCGATTAGTATTTAATTGATCGAGAGGAGGTTCACATGGCACAGATGGGACGTCCACGCACCTTTGACCGTGGCGTGGCGATTACTCAGGCGATGCATTTGTTCTGGGAGCACGGCTATGACGCAACATCACTCAGCCAGCTCAAGGCAAATATCGGCGGCGGCATCACCGCACCCAGCTTCTACGCTGCATTCGGCTCAAAGCAGGCGCTGTTCAATGAGGTGATGGAACGTTATCTGAACACCCACGGCCGGGTGACCGATAGCCTGTTTGACACCACGCTCTCCCCGAGAGAGTCGATCGAACTCACGCTGCGGCGCTCCGCGAAAATGCAGTGTGAGCCCGACCACCCCGCAGGGTGCTTGGTGGCGCTGGGTCTGTTGAGTGCCTGCACGGATGAGAGCAAAGCCATCTCGCAGCCGCTGGCTGACGCCAGATCCTTGAACCGTGCCAGGATGGTGGAGTGTGTCGAACGCGCTATCGCATCCGGGGAGCTGCCAACCACGGTCGTGCCCGAGGCATTGGCCACGGTGTTTGACAGCTTTCTGTTGGGGATTTCGGTACTGGCCCGAGACGGTGTGCCCCTCAAACAGATAGATGACGCGGTGACGCAAATCATGACGTTATGGGATGCGTCGTGTATCGGTCGTCCGGCTATTGGTTCAGGCAAATCTTAAACGGCAGTAAACAGCGAAACCTCGTTCCCAGCAAACGCATCGGTATCGAGCCAATCAGACTGAAAGGCGCTCTTGGGCTGTTGATGAGCGTGTTGTACCTGAAGAATGTCCGCTTTGGGTCGGTTTCTGCCGGTCACCACCGGCAGCTATGGGTTGAAAACCACCTCTGACGACTCGACTGCGTCGGCCAAAACCAATTGCTTGCGGCGCGCAACCTCTCATCTTTGGCATGACGCACCCGTCCACATTTTCAAATATCAAGCTTCGAAGCAGGAAACGCGTCACCCTCGCTGATCGACACGGCGAGACGTGTGAACTGCGGTAAGCGGCGTTGCAACAGGCCACTCGTCTCACCAGGGTCTGTTGACGTTTTCGCTCCGAACCACCGCGATCAGGGAAACGCGACCGCCGCCGCGAGATACAGCAGTAACGCCAGCAGCAACACCACGGTGAAGCCCAGGTGGATCGCCAGCAGGGTCGCCAGCACGGCCGCCACCACCGATACGCTGGCATTGACGCCCCAGGCGATCGGCACCAGTGCTTCGGCGCGCGCGGAGACGCGCCCGAGTCCGAGCGGAAACGGCATGCCCATGGCAAACGCCAGCGGCGCTACCAGCGCGGCGCAGATGCCGAACCTGGCGAGGGTCCGCACCGGCGCCAGCAGATGGAACAACGGGGGCAGGACGATCAGGTAGATCAGGGCGATCGCGCAGATCGCCAGGACTGGCCGCGCGAGCGGATGACGGGACCCCACACCAGTTCCAATGTCCCCCCGCCGCCGGCCAGAGTAACGGCTGCCGAGGCCAGCGAAGATCAGGAACGCGCTGAGCGTTACCGCCACCGAATACAACGGGTGGCTGAGGAAAAGGGTGAACTTCTGGATGAAGGCGATTTCCACGAACATGAAGGCGAAGCCGATGGCGGCGAAGTAGGACACGACCCGAAGTTCGAACCTGGCCAAAGCCGCATTCCGAGAGCGCCGCTGGCGCCACCGCGCCACCCATAGCGGCGCCAGGATCAGCAGCACGGCGGCCACGCTGGACTGCAGCAGCGTGGCGATCAGCACCGGATAGCCCCACTCCAGCATTGACAGGCCGCCCTGCGCCTTCAGCGCCAGCAGTTCCGGCAGCGAGCGCCATTTGAAGAAGTGGAAGAAATACGGCCGGTCATCCCTGGTCGGACGCACGTCGAACTTGTAGCGTGCCAGGAACTCCGCGCGCTCGCCGGACAGCAGGGCCTGCGCCGCTTCGAAGAACCAGGGCCGGTCGAGCAGGTTGTAGCGGTTCGCCTCGGCCACGGTCATCCCGGGGTAGTAGGCCTGGTCGAAGGAGCGCGCCCGGCAGAACTCCCGCAGCACGGCGATGCCGGCGTCGTCGAAATCCCTGTTGCTGACCAGCAGCGTCGCGGTCTTCCAGCCGCGGATCATGACGATGCGCCGCGCCGCGCTGGCCTGCCCGTCGCGCTCGATGGCCGCAGCCGCGGTGGCCAGCAGCCTGGGAACATCGCGCGGCGGCAGGGTGACCCAGCGGGTGATGGCCAACAGGCCGCCGGGCGCGAGATGGCGCAGGTACTCGGCGAAGGCATCCACCGTGTACAGGTAGTTCTCGGACAGCGCATGCAGGCCGCCCGAGGCGGCGCCGAAGGAGTCCAGCAGGGCGATCTGGATCAGGTCGTAAGGCTCGCCGCGCGAAGCCACCAGGCCGCGCGCCTCGCCGATCAGCACACGGACGTTGGGCGCGCTGTACGGCTTGCCGGAGAAGTCGGCGAAGCGGCGCTGGACCAGATCGATTATCTGCGGGTTCAGTTCGATGGCATCCACCGCGCTGGCGCCGTGGTAGATCGCCTGCAGCACATCGGCGCCGGCGCCGCTGCCCAGCACCAGCACGCGGGGTTGCCGCAGCAGGTGATAGGGCAGAGCCGAGGTCAGGTAGTCCAGGTAGGCGAGCGGCTCGCGGCGCCCGTCATAACGGTTCAGCACGGAAAGGCCGTCGCCGTCGGTGAAGATGGCCAGTTGTGCGGGCGGTTCCTGCGTCGCGTTGAGGCTTAGGCCCGGCGCGTGGCGCAGGGGAATGGTCGGGCTGTCGACGACCGTGAGCAGGCCCAGCGGACTCCAGGTCTGGGCGATTGCGCGCGCATCCTTGATACGCAGCGTCTGGCTCAGTTCCTTGTACTCGGAGGGCGACAGGGCGATCCAGCGCCCGGGCACGCCGGCCGGCACCGCGACCGCCGCCGCCAGCAGCAACGGCACGAGCCAGTGCCTATGCCCCGTGCAAGCCATGCCGGCCAGCGCCCCGGCGGCGATGCCGGTGCCGCCCAGCAGCCGCAGCGCATCGACGGGCGTCAGGGCGAACAGCGCGGCGACGATCGCCAGGCTGCCCACGCCGGCGCCGAGAATGTCGAAGGCGTAGATCCGGTGAATCTGTTCCTGAAAGCAGGTGAAGGTCAGGCAGATGCACACCGCCGCGCAGAAGAACGGCACGAACAGCAGCAGGTAGATCAGCAGCAGGCGCGCCGACTGCCGCGCGTCCCAGAGGATCTCGAGGGGATTGAACGGAACCTGCTGGGCCAGGCTGAAGCAGGCGATGGCGCTCAGCCCGAACAGCACCGCGCCGCCGATGAACACGCCGTGGAAGCGCGGCGCCAGCACCGGCCGCGCCAGCGCCACGGCGGTGCCGGCAGCGCCGTAGCCGAGCAGCGCGACGCTGATCATCATGTAGGCGAAATGGTGCCACTGGATGATCGAAAGCAGTCGCAGCAGCAGCACCTCATAGCCGAGCGCGGAGGCAGACAGCAGCGCCAGGGCGAGCAACGGTGGCGAATGCATGCTTAACCGCCTCCGACCAGCGGCACGAAGCGCACAGGCAGCACCTGCCGGGTGGACACACTGCCATCGCCGGCCTTCTCGATCAGCAGCAGGTACTGGATCATGAACGGCGCGCCGACCGGGATTACCATCCGCCCGCCTGCCTTGAGCTGGGCGATCAGTGGCGGCGGCACATGACTGGCGGCGGCGGTGACGAGGATGGCGTCGTAAGGCCCGTGCTCGGGCCAGCCGTGGTAGCCATCGCCCAGCCGGGCCTGCACCTTCGCATATCCCAGCCGGCCCAGGCGCTCCCCGGCCTGCACTGCCAACGGCTCGATGATCTCCATCGTGTAGACCGCCTGCGCCAGCTCGGCGAGGATCGCCGCCTGGTAGCCCGAGCCAGTGCCGATTTCGAGTACCACGTCGCCGGGCCCGACCTGCGTCAGGTCGGTCATCAGGGCGACGATGTAGGGCTGGGAGATGGTCTGGCCGTAGCCGATCGGCAGCGGGCGGTTCTCGTAGGCGTAGGGCACCTCGTCGGGCGGGACGAACTTATGGCGTGGCACCCTGGCCATCGCGGCTATCACCGGCGCGGCAAACTCGGCCCTGCCGGTTTCGTCGCGGGTGACGGACGACATGTCGGCGATCTCCCGCACCATGGCGTCGCGCAACGGCGCGAACGGGTCGTCGGCATGCAGGCCGGCGGATGCCAGCGCCAGAGCGATGGCAGGCGCCAGGATGCGCGTCAGGAGCATCACCGGCTTCACAATGACTCCTCCGCCTGAGGAATAGTCGAATCGTATGGCTGGCGGGCTGGCTCGGCAAGCCCGGGGGTGCCGGCGACCAAACCAGGCTGCGGCGAACTGCCTGAGAAAATATCGCAACCTGTAATACTACTTTGCTCATGCTCCGTGGCTCCAACTGCTCATGGAGCCAGGATGGTTGCTCATTTCTGTACATCCAAGTTTCGCTTTCAAACGCCTTTATCGTCGGAATTCAGGCGCGGTTAAACCTGCCAGCTAATCCCGTCGCTCTTGGGGGGTAGTGGCGACAGATGGTCGGCACATGACGACGTCGCAGGCGCGTGAAACAGTACGTGCACCGGACGTACAACAGGTGACGACGGGGCCCTTGGTGCAACGGAATTGACCAGTACGCGCTAAATTGACGACAGGCGGAAAGCGGCCAAGAGCGGTCACTCAAACCTATGCGCATCTAGATTGCAGCGGTCGCTAACAGAAGCCACAGATCGCACAGGATCTCTTCGGGTCCGCCCCGAAGAGATCGACTAGCGTCAGCGTTAAAGGCTACGCCAGCAACCGGGCATACCGATCTAGGTCAATATTGCCTCCGCTCACGATCACACCGACGCGTTTACCCTCCAGTACCTTGCCCATTTCACGTACAGCGGCCAACCCCAGGCATCCGGTAGGCTCCACGACCATCTTCATGCGCTCGGCAAAAAAACGCATACCCTCGACCAGCTGTATGTCTGTGACAGTCAGGATGTCATCAACGTCGCGGCGAATGATTGGGAATGTATAGTGCCCCAGATGCTGGGTCTGGGCGCCGTCGGCCAAGGTATCCGGTGTGTCGATATGTACAATTTCTCCCCTGCGAAACGACTGTTGACCGTCATTCCCCGCCTGCGGCTCTACACCGTAAAGTTTGCAGTCAGGCGACAGTGCACGGGTTGCCAAGGCACCGCCCGCCAACAGTCCGCCGCCACCGAGGCAAACGAATAGTGCGTCCAGCGGGCCGGTCTCTTGCAATAACTCCATGGTCGCCGTCCCTTGTCCAGCGATGACATCCGGGTGGTCATAGGATGGAATCAAGGTGTAACCATGCTCCTCAGCCAGTTTTCGACCAATGGCTTCGCGGTCCTCGCTGTAACGATCATAGAGCACCACACTGGCTCCGTATTCGCGTGTCGCTGCCATTTTCGAGGCCGGAGCGTCATGGGGCATCACGATGGTCGCGGGAATACCCAGGATACGTGCAGACAATGCGATGCCTTGGGCGTGGTTACCGGAAGAAAATGCCACAACCCCGGCCTTGCGTTGGCGCTCGTCGAAGCGAGCCACTGCGTTGAACGCACCGCGGAACTTGAAAGCGCCCATGCGCTGATAGTTCTCGCACTTGAAGAACACCTCGGCACCCAGCTGTCCGTTCAGCGTACGGGAGGTCAGCACCGGGGTGCGATGAGCGTGGCCCTGGATACGTTCGGCGGCGTCAAGGACGTCTTGATAGGTAGGGAGCGTCAGTTGCGTCGTGGTCATGGGGTCCTCGC
This sequence comes from Pseudomonas fluorescens, assembly GCF_902497875.1. Taxonomy (GTDB): domain Bacteria; phylum Pseudomonadota; class Gammaproteobacteria; order Pseudomonadales; family Pseudomonadaceae; genus Aquipseudomonas; species Aquipseudomonas fluorescens_BR. Next base: position 44,575 of record NZ_CABVHY010000040.1, on the reverse strand, counting down.
TTTTTGATAATGAAAAATTTCAGAAGTGTGCGCAATAAATACGCTCAGGCAGTCGCCGCAAGTGCCATAGCTTCCACCTCGACGGCTGAGCCAAAATGCAATTGAGCCACTCCTGCAACAGCTCGGGCGGGCCGGTGATCACCCAACCATTGTTCGTAAAGGCGATTGAAAACTGGCCATTGATAAATATCGGTGACATAGACACGCACTTGCACCAGGCTGTATTTGTCGACGCCTGCCTGGGCAAGACAATGCTCAAGATTGGTCAGGACCTGCCGAGTTTGTTCCTCGAAACTCTGGTCTGCCAATGCCTGCCCCTCGGAATTGATAGGCAACTGACCGGAAATCATCACAAATCCGCCGACGATACAGACATGAGAATAGTGCCCCGCAGGAGGACTGATGGAGCTACTGTTGGCGCACTGGATAGCGGGATTAAGCATGGCGATACCTTTATTCAGGGCGAGGAGAACTAGCCCCTCACGTGGGGGAAAAATTTGCCGGAGTAATGCCGGTACGAGACCGGCCAGTGTTATTTCACGTAGCTATAGGCAGCCGCGCGGGACACGCCCAAATGCTGGGCGATGACCTCCATCGACTTGCGAACTTCCAGATAACCGCTGCCCTTCAGTTCGCGAAGCAGCAAACGTTTGTCTTCGGTCTTCAGAGCGCGTGGTGTCGTGGCCTGACGCGCGGCGAACTCGTCGATACGCTGGCGAATGGCGTCAGCATTGCTGGTATCCAGGTTTTCCGTAACACCATTCTTGACCACGTTGGTGAATTGCCCCATCGCGCTTTGCAGGCTCTGGAACAGACTCAAGTCCAGGTTCATGCACAGTGCCGCGACATACCGGCCGTTCGAATCCTTGATCCCTATCGAGGTGCTCTTGGCCTGTCGACCATCAGGAAAGCGGTTGGCGTAATTGGCGATCACTTCCGGATACTGCGTATCAGCAATGCGAGCCAGGCCGAGTTCGGTTGCCGGATCGCCTACCTGACGCCCCGAAAGGTTGTTGTGAATCGCATGAATGGCGTGATTGGGGTCTTGCAGGTCATGCACCACCACTTCGCAAAAAGGCGCGAATGTTTCACCCAGCCCCCGCGCAATCAGCCCCAATTGGTTGAGGATGTTAGTGGCTTCGTCGTTTTTTGCGCTCATGGTGCAAGCTCATGCCAGTGGTGAATTGATAGGTTGAGAGAACTATTCAGGCGACCGGGTTGGACGTTGGGATGGGCTCCAGCACCGACTTACAAATTTGACCTGATTCTGTCAGCGCGGCGTACGCCTGGTCATCGCCGCTGCGTTGCCCCATCCATCGGGCAATAGCCATGGTCGCGACCCCGTTACCCAGAACGTTGGTGAGTGTACGCATTGTGTCCATCAAGCGGTCGACACCCAGAATCAAGGCAAGGCCAGCCAATGGGATGTCTGGGAACATCGTCAGGGAAGCCGCCAGTGTTATGAAGGCCCCTCCGCTCACACCAGCAACCCCCTTGGAGGTCAGCAGAAACACCAACAATAACGACAACTGCTCGGACCAACCAAGATCAAGTCCAGCTGCCTGAGCAATGAACAGCACAGCCACTGTGAGATAGATGGATGACCCGTCCAGGTTGAATGAATATCCCGCAGGCACTACAAATCCGGTAACGCTCTTGCTGCAACCCGCTTCCTGGAGTTTGGTCATTAAACCCGGTAGCGCCGCTTCCGATGAGGTCGTTGTAAAGGCGATAATCAACTCCTTGCGGATAAGCTTGATGAACCACCACAGACTGAATCCGGTGAGCCGCGCAATACTGGCGAACACCAGCACAATCATCAACGCACACCCCAGATACACCAGACCGATCATCTTGATCAGTGGCAGTAGTGCCGCTAGTCCGAATTTTCCTATCGTAAATGCCACAGCAGCGAAGACGCCGATAGGTGCCAAACGCAGAATAACACCGACCACCTTGAAGCTGACTTCAGTCCACAAACGAAGATTTTGTGCCAAGGGCTCGGCACGTTCACCCAGTGCAAATAATGCATAACCAAACAGCAGCGCGACCAACAGGATCTGCAACATCGCTCCACCAGCCAGAGCATCAAGCACGGTTTTGGGAATGACATTGAGCAAAAAGTCGACCGTAGACAACGCTTGGCCGGCTTGAGCAAACGATGCCACGGTTGCAACACCATCCGCAGGAATCGACAGACCTGCGCCCGGTTTAAAGAGGTTGCCCAGCAACAATCCCAACACCAGCGCTACGGTACTGATGACCTCAAAATATATCAGCGTAACGGCGCTCAGCCGCCCAAGACCTGTGCCTTTCCTGATCTGAGAAAACCCGCTGGCCACGGTAAGAAATACGATCAGGCCTGCAACCATTTTAATCAGTTTGACAAAAGCTCCAGCCAGCGGATTGAGCTGTGCGGCGAAATGCGGCCAGAGAAGTCCAACGAGGGTGCCAAGCAGCAACCCAATGAATAACTGAAAGGTCAGCGAGTAAATCAGTGGCGAACCTGTGTTTGCAGCGGATGAAGATGTTGACATTTACGGCACTCCAATCAGGGTGGCAGAAGTCAGAAATGCGTCGATACGGCGCTGTTTATTGTTATGAGCAGCCTCTCTCAGGGCCGCGATGACAAAGTATCCACAAATAATCAATATGTCCAGATACTGGACGTTATGTCTTGAAAAAAATGGCTTGCCGGGCGGGGGGACGGCTACGCGGGCGCGTCACGGGCTGACTGCTGGTATCGCGCAGAGTTCGGCCCTGCTGGTTCGGGCGATAACCCTATGAGACCTCGATTTCCATTGTCAGCTTCGGGATAGCAGTCGACGACGAATGACTGCAATGGGTCGTTTTCAGCCGGTCGCGATAGGCAGAAATCGGCCAAAACCTGACGATGCTCTGATGCCTTGATAGTCTGTATGACCAATCGATCATGGACACCCGCGCATGGAATTAGCACCACACTTCATTATCCATGAAACCGCAAATTGGATTCTCAATCATCACCTGTCGTCCGCCCTCCCCGGCTACCTGATGCTGGGGTCGAGGACTCACGTCAACTCACTGGCTGAACTCTCCGACGGTGCGCTGGCAGAACTGGGTGGGCTGCTCGCAACCATTCAGAAAACCATTGAGTCGCAGTTAAAGCCGAAGTGGCTCTACATCAGTCGATTCGGCCACGACCCTGGCTACCCCATCCATTTTCACTTCATTCCGGTATACCACTGGGTCGAAGATCTGTTCTGGAAGGATGGGAGATACAGAATTCTGGAAACCTTCGCAACAAACGAGAACGCGCAGTCGCTGACTGACGGAGCGGAACTGACGCTGTTCATCTGGCGCGAATTTGGCGAGAACCCGGAACCACCGGCAACTCAAGGCCCCACGATCAATCAGGTCATCGATGAGTTACGCAGGTCATTCAAATAGAAAGGCCAGTCGGTCCGACCCCGGTCGTTTCCGCCCGTCAGCCTTGGCTCCAGAGGTCATCGGCTTGGGCACATAGTTGGTGATATCTGCATCGTGACAAGCCAGGATTTCTTCGCTTTTGAAGTAACCTCGGTCAGCCACTACCGACAGCGTTTCTCCTCCGACAGTCACAGACTATGGAAGCGCTTTGCTGCAAGGCAGACGATTCCGTCGTGCGACCACACCGCCCCCCTTTTCACGTCCATTCACGTCAGCCTTCTTGATGAGCCCCCGTCCCGAGCGAGCGCCTCGCCGCGGTTCCTGCGGTCTCCCTTTTAGTCATTGGGAGATATCTAAAAACGACATGCCTGTGATTTGGCTATTGCCAACTGGGGGAGAAGAGCTTTACTATTTTTTCAATTACTTTAATTGCATTGCGATCACTGGAGTAAACGGATGTCATTGGTCGACGAGCTCATTGCCCTGCTTGGTGCAAAAAACCTCATTACCGACGCCGCCGAAATGGCCTCGTCACTTGAAGACTGGCGAGGGCGTTACAGTGGCGAGGCGCTTTGTATCGCCCGTCCGGCCAGTACTGAAGAAGTGTCAGCGGTCGTGGCCTGCTGTCACCGTCACAAGGTGCCCGTACTCCCCCAAGGTGGCAATACGGGGTTGGTCGGCGGCTCGGTCCCTTCTTCCTCGGGACCAGCGCCGGTCATTGTGAATCTGCAGCGCATGCGGCGGATCAGCGTCGTCGACCCCATCAACAACTCCATGGAAGTGCAAGCAGGCTGCGTACTGGCTGCCGTCCAGGACGCGGCACAGACCGTAGACCGTTTGTATCCCGTCAGTCTGGGGGCGGAAGGTTCTTGCCAGATTGGCGGCACCATTGCGACCAATGCCGGTGGCATCTCCGTACTACGTTATGGCAATACCCGCGATAACGTACTGGGCCTGGAAGTCGTGCTGGCGGATGGAACCATCTGGTCGGAACTTCGGGCCCTGCGTAAAGACAATACCGGCTACGACCTCAAACATCTGTTCATCGGTTCCGAAGGCACGCTGGGGATCATTACCGCCGCCGTCCTCAAGTTGCATCCACTGCCGACAAGAGCAGCAGTGGCCTGGGTGGGTGTCAGCAGCCCGAGCAAAGCGATCGAACTGCTGGTGCTCACGCGACAGTTGTCTGGATCATCGTTGTCGGCATTTGAACTGATGAATCAGCTGCAACTCGACCTGGTCGTGGAGCATGTTCCGCAACGCCGCTCGCCACTTGAAACGGAGCATCCGTGGTATGTCCTGATCGAACTGGCGGATACCGGTGGCAGTGCCGATCCTGATACCGCCCTCACGGGCATCCTGGAACAGGCATTCGAAAACGCAATCGTCGACAACGCCGCCATCGCTTCCAACGAAACACAACGGGCTGCCATGTGGGAGGTGCGTCACAGTGTTTCCGAGGCGAACAAGAAAGGCGGCGTCGGGCTCACCACCGATTGCGCCGTTCCCGTTTCAACCATAGATACCTTCATCGAACGGGCCAACGCCGCTGTTTCCAAGATCACGCCGCAAGCTTCGATCGTCATTGTCGGGCACATGGGCGATGGCAACATTCACTACATTCCGTTCTTCCCATTCGCTGTCTGGAACGCGCTGGAACAGCGAGAAACGCTCGGGCATGCACTGCGTCGCGCGGTCAATGATGTGGCCGCAGCGTTATCCGGAACCTTCAGCGCCGAGCACGGTGTCGGGCAAACTTCTCTAGATGAAATGAATAACTATAAATCTTCGGCCTCACTCGCACTGATGCGGGCGATCAAACAGGCCGTCGACCCTCTTGGCCTGTTTAACCCAGGCCGACTTATACCGCCTGAAAAATAAAATCCACAACAAACATCCCTAGTGACGATAGCGAATATCGACAATATCGCGAAGAGAGGTCAGGAGTATGGGCAACAACATTAATAACTGGTCACGCCGAAGTGTGCTCAAGGCAGGTGTCGCAGGTGCCGTCGCGCTCTCGACTACCAGCATGTGGTCTTCCTTGCGCGCGCAAACAAAACGCATCGTGGTTCGCGATGATGGCGGTGTCTATACCAAGGCGTACACCGAGGTCTTCTATCGGCCTTTCCAGGAGGCGACGGGGATTGAGGTCATCGGCGTCCAGGCCAACGCCGAACCTACCGCGCAGATCCTGTCGATGGTCGACGCCGGCGCCTACACCTGGGACATGGCCAAGATCAGCCAACCGGCCATTAGAATGCTCACCCAGGGCCAGAAGAAATACCTCGAGCCCCACGGTCTGGGCAACGACCCTATCGTGTCGGTCATGCCCGAGCACTTCATGTCCGAATACGGCGTCGGCACCAACGTCTACAGCACGGTTTTAGCGTATCGCAAGGATGCGTTCGAAGGGCGTCAGGCACCCACCTCCTGGAAAGACTTCTATGATGTGGAAGGTTTCCCGGGCCGTCGCGCCTTGCGCAGACACCCATTCGACACCATCGAACAAGCCCTTCTGGCAGATGGTGTGGCCATTGCCAATGTGTATCCCTGCGATCTTGAGCGGGCGTTCTCGGCACTCGACAGAATCAAAAATGACGTCTCGGTATTCTGGACAAGTGGCGCACAAGTCGAGCAACTTCTAGTCTCCGGCGAAGTAGACATGGTGCCGGTCTGGGTGTCGCGCGCGCAATCGGCGCGCAGTTCCAATGCCCCGGTTGGAATCGTCTGGGATCAAAACATCTGGGGCCTGGACAGCTGGGCCATCCTGGCAGGCACACCCAATGCCGAGGCGTGCCGCGAGTTCATCAAATTCACCTGTGATCCCAAACGCCAGGCTGAACTGACCAAGTATTTCCCCGCCGGTGTTACCCACCCACAGGCATTTGACTTCATTGACCCGAAAGTGGCCGTCGATTGCCCCTCCTACCCCGATCACATCGCCAAGGGGTTACCGATCGACGCCCAGTATTGGACAGAAAAACAGAGCGCGGCGCTGGAACGCTATAACGCATGGCTCCTTAGCTGATCCCGCTAGCGTGTCCGCCGTGCGGCGGACACGCCATTTCTTGTCCCTTGTTTTCAGGTCTTCGTCATGTCCTCTTCAAGCTTAACCGTAAAGAAACTAGCAAAAAATTATGGCCAGTTCGTGGCCCTTGCAGAAACCGATTTAACTGTCGCCGATGGGGAGTTCCTGACATTGCTCGGCCCTTCCGGCTCCGGGAAAACCACCTTGCTGAGCCTGGTCGCCGGTCTCACGCACCCGGACGGCGGTGAAGTATCAATCGGCGAAAACGATGTGACGTACCTGGCCCCGCACCATCGCGACATTGGCGTGGTGTTCCAGAACTACGCGCTGTTTCCGCATATGACGATTCTCGAGAACATTGCCTTCCCACTGAAGATGCGCAAGGTTCCGGCCACTGAAGCCCGTGAACGTGCCCTGGCTGTACTTGAAATGATCAAGTTGCCGCATATTTCCCAGCGCTATCCCAAAGAACTTTCCGGCGGACAGCAACAGCGGGTCGCGTTGGCACGCTGCATGGTGTATCGCCCGTCCATCATTTTGATGGACGAGCCCTTGGGCGCGCTGGACAAGAAACTGCGTGAACACATGCAGCTGGAGATCAAGCGCATTCACCGGGAACTGGGGACCACCATTATTTATGTGACCCACGACCAGGAAGAGGCGATGACCATGTCTGATCGAATCTGCCTGATGAACGCCGGAAAAATCGAGCAACTCGGCACCCCGGACGACCTCTACTTCCGCCCTCGCACGCTCTTCGTCGCCGACTTCCTCGGCGAGTCCAACCTGCTACCGGCGAAGATCGTCGCCTCGCAAGGCAATGAGATCGACGTCCTGGTTGGCTCACGCGGCGTTAAAGCGAGCGCCACCAAAAACGGCGACATCCCGCAGGACGCGAGCATCCACATCATGGTGCGACCACAGAATATGCTGATCGAAAAAGCCATTGCCGGGGACGTGCGCAATCTTCAGGCGACCGTCACCGATGTCATGGTCACCGGCAGCCTGACCAAGGTCTACATGAGCACTGATGAAGAAGGGATTCCAGCGCTGGTGTCTGCCTTCCCGACCCGCATCAATGGCGAGGCCTTCCATCTCGGCGACAAGGTCGCCTTGTCATGGCATGCATCGGATGCCGTTGCCATCACCGAACAACCCAAGGCGTCGTTCCCATGAGCCTTTCCACTACTCGCACCGCCTCTGCGCCGATGCCGGTCTGGGCCAAAAACACCCTGATGATCGCGCCGCTGCTGGTCCTGCTGTCAGCCTTCCTGGCGTATCCGGTGGGTCGGCTGCTGTCGTTAAGCGTCCTGGGACCGGACGGTTTCTCGCTCGACGCCTACCGACACCTGTTCGCCTCGAGCCTCTACGTCAACGTTCTGTGGATCACCTTCAAAATCTCGCTGGCCACCACAGTGCTCTCGGTCGTACTGGGGTACCCCGTGGCCTACCTCATCTCCACGGCACCGGCCAAGTTGAAGAGCCGGCTGGTGTTCCTGGTGCTCCTCTCGTTCTGGACGAGCTTTCTGGTCAGGGCGTTCGCGTGGGTGGTGATCCTGGGGCGCAACGGCGTTGCCAATAACTTTTTGCTGTCGCTTGGACTGATCGATCGGCCGATCAACTTGCTCTACGGCACAGGCGCCACCCTGACCGGCATGGTGCACGCCATGTTGCCGCTCGCGGTGATGACCATGCTGGCGGTCATGGAGAACATCGATCGCAGCCTGCCCCGCGCCGCCTCCACGCTGGGGGCTCGCCCGGGCACGGCCTTCTGGACAATCTACTTCCCGCTGTCGATGCCCGGTGTGGCCGCCGCCACGATCATGGTGTTTGTCACCGCCATCGGCTTCTTCATCGTGCCGGCCCTGCTGGGCGGTCGGCGGGAAACGATGATTTCGCAACTGATCATCGATCAGGTCCAACAGACCCTGAACTGGGAGCTTGCCGGGTCGATTTCCGTCCTGTTGCTGGTCGTCGTGCTCGTGGTCTTCGTCATCTATGACCGGATATTCGGCTTCGCCACCCTCACCGGCGAAGACCCTTCATCCCAGGCCAGGCGCGACACCCTGGCGCGGCGTGCAGGCAGTGCCGTGCTGGCGGCCATTGGCGCAGTCAGTGACTGGCTCATTGCGCGCCTGTCCTTCAAGGGACGGCGCAAGAGCGTTGAACGCTATCCGTGGGTCCTCAGTGTCTTTGTCTGGACAGTCCTGATCCTGATCAGTCTGCCGGCCCTGTTGATGATCCCGATCTCCTTCAGCAGTGCGGGCCTGCAGTGGCCACCGTCAGGCATGACGCTGCAGTGGTACGAGCAAATGCTCAACACGCCGGTTTGGACTCAGGCGCTGATCCGCTCCCTGACGGTCGCAACAGGCGCGGGCATCCTGTCGATGCTGATCGGCGTTCCCGCCGCGTTTCTCCTGGCCCGGGGCAGGATCCGCGGCAAGGCGATACTGCTCGCGTTCCTGCTGTCACCGATCATCGCGCCGCGGGTGATCATTGCCCTTGGCCTGTTCTACATGTTCGCCGAATTGAAGCTGGTCGGTACCTCGATTGGCCTGATCATTGGCCACACCGTGGTGTGCGTCCCTTATGTGGTCATGACCATGGTCGCGGTGCTGCGCAACTACGACGTGCGCCTGGACCTGGCCGCGCAGAGCCTGGGGGCCAGCCCGATCAAGACCCTTAGACATGTGACTTTCCCGCTGCTGGGCGCCGGGATGTTTTCCGCATTCCTGTTCGCTTTCGCGACCTCTTTCGATGAGCTGACGATCGCCCTGTTCTCATCCGGTGGCCTGAACGCGACCTTGCCCAAGCAGTTCTGGGACGAAGTGACGTTGCAGGTTTCGCCGGTCATTGCCGCAGTGTCCACCTTTCTGCTGGTTTTCATCACGCTGCTCATTTTCGGCGCCGATCGCCTGCGTCAGCGCAGCCTGGCGCGCTGAGCCCGTACCCCATGATTAAAGGAGAAACATCCATGCTCGATTCTGAACGCCTCAAAGGCATTTTCCCGGCCATTACCACGCCGGTGCAGAGTGATGACACGATTGACGTAAAAGCCACTGAAGCGCTGTTCACCTGGTTGACGGGGCAAGGCGTGGACGGTGTTGTGCCGCTGGGTGGCACCGGCGAGTACGGGGCCCTGTCAAAACATGAACGGATCCGCTTCGTCGAACTGTGCGCCAAGCATGCAGACCAACGCATGCCAGTGATCTGCGGGGTACTGGACACCGGCTATCACGACGCGATGGCGGCGGCAGAGGACTTTGCCACCGCAGGCGCCGATGGCCTGCTGGTCATCACGCCCTACTACACCAACCCGACTCAGGTCGGCATCCGCGATTACTTTTTGCGGTACGCCGATGAGTCGCCGCTGCCCATCCTCATTTACGAGATCCCCTATCGCACACGAATCTCGATCGACCCCGAGGTGCTTCACGAGCTGTCCCGGCATGAACGCATCATCGGCATGAAGGCCTGCAACACGGACATGTACCACTTCCTGCAGGTCATCGCCGGCGTGGACAAATCGTTCGCGGTGCTCAGCGGCGAAGACACGCTTTTCCCATTGCAGGTGGCGGCGGGTGCAACAGGCGGGATTGTAGTCACCGCGAACCTGCTGCCGAAAACCTGGCGCCGGGTGTTCGACCTTGCTAGCGCGGGTAAAACCAGCGAGGCACTGGCGCTGCACCGGCAACTGATTCCACTGATGAACCTGGCATTTTCAGAAACCAATCCAGGGCCCATGAAGTCAGTCATGGACTTGATCGGGGTCAATGCCCCTGCCCTTCTGGCGCCCCTGCGTGAACCAAAGGAAGATTTACGTAATGCGCTCAGAGTCGAGTACAGCAAACTTCTGGATATGTTCGAGAAGGTATCCACGGAGGCTCGTTAGTTCAAAATAACCGGCGCCGCACCCGTGCCCCAGCGCTATGCAAGGGCACGGGTGAATGCCACAATATAATTTCATAACATTTTATGGACCGCTCAAAAAATGCCGAACTCTCGCCCTCCCAGAGCCACCAAAAAAACCGATATAGAGGTCGCTGGGGATCCTCGTAATTCGTCATTATATGTTGGGTCAACTGAAAAAACCTTTCAAATACTTCATGCCTTTGACCATCCCAAACGGCAGATGCCGCTCTCGGAGATCGCGAAGTTGTCCGGGCTTGATCGAAGTGCGGCTCAACGCCTGGTATTCACATTGGAAGCACTGGGCTATCTTCGCCGTGTCCATGACAGCCGGGATTACGCACTGACCTCCAAGGTACTGCAGTTTTCCTACAACTTTCTTTGCGCTCATGAGTTACTGCATAAAGCCGCGCCTTACTTGGTCGACCTGAGCAGTACCCTTGGCGAAACCACTAACCTGCAAGAACTCGATGGGCATGAGGTCGTCTACGTGGGCCGCTACCCGGGTCGGCACTTGATCAATGTCGACATCATGGTCGGCAGCCGCTTGCCCGCGGTGTTTACGGCGTCAGGTACGGCCATCCTATCTCACTGCACCGCCCAGGAGCAGGAAGCCGCGATTGAAGCAACCCATCTTCGGGCACTGACGCCTTATACCATCACCGACAAAGGTTTATTACGCGAGCGTATGCAGCGCGCCGCTGAAACAGGCTACGCCATTATCTCCAATGAAACCGTTCTGGGAGACATCGCCGTGGCCTCGGCCATATTGGATGAACATGGCCATGCGGTGGCGGCCATTACTATCGCGGTACCGACAACTCGCTGGACGAAAGAACGCGTCGAAGAAGAACTCACGCAGCATGTCCAAGTGGTAGCCACGTCGCTATCCGCCAAGAAGTTTTTCTCGTAAGCCAAACACCCTATAACAAAACTTACCGCGTGCATGGGAAATGAAAAGGCAGCCAGGATCCAACAATCCACGTTGCATTTCCCTTTATATACGGACGAGGGCTTATGTCATCCTTATTGAACTTTATTGATTACAGGGCCCGGGCCAGACAACGTTTGCCAAACGCGCTATTTCAATATATCGATCGAGGCAGCGAGGATGAACGCGCTCTTTCGCGAATCCGTTCAAGTCTGGATCACATCACGCTGACGCCCTCCATATTGACCGGCATCGACCGTCCTGATCTCAGGACAACGTTATTGGGTCAATCGCTGGACATGCCGGTGGTCATAGCCCCCACGGCACTGGCGGGACTGGTTTCCTACCAGGGTGAAATCAAACTGGCGAAAACCGCTCGGGACCTGGGTATTCCCTTCTGCGTTTCTACACAGTCGGTCACCACGGTGGAAGCGATCAGACAGAGCGTGCCTGATGCCAAGCTCTGGTTTCAGCTCTACGTGTGGAAAGACCGAAACCTGACCCGCCAATTGCTGGAACGCGCCCAGGCATCAACCGTGGATTGCCTGGTCATCACCGCCGACACACCCGTCAGTCCAAAGCGCGAATACAACGTCAGAAATGGCTTTTCGATCCCGTTGAAACCGACCCTCGGGCTCATGCTGGATGTGCTTTGCCACCCTTCCTGGCTGGCTTCGGTATGGCTGCGGCAGATGCTGTCATCCGGGATGCCCTCGTATGGGCATTATCCTGCGCAGTTCCGTAGCGCTGTCACCCAACAGACTGTCCACGAGGCCGTGAGGCTGGAAAACCGCCTGACCTGGAAAGACATTCGACAGATCCGCACCTGGTGGCACGGGCGTATCGTCATCAAGGGCGTGTTAAGCACCCAGGACGCGCTTATCGCCCGGGATGAAGGTGCGGATGCCATCGTCGTTTCGGCCCATGGTGGACGTAACCTCGATATCGCCCCGGCGCCCATCGATGTACTCCCGGCCATAGCGGATGCGGTCCGCGGCGATATGCAGATCATTGCCGACAGCGGTGTGACCCGCGGCAGTGACATTTTGAAGTATCTCGCGCTGGGCGCTGATGCCGTCATGGTCGGGCGTTTACCCTTATGGGGATTGGCAGCCGCCGGCCAGGAAGGCGCAAACGACATCATGCACATGTTAAGGGAGGAAATGGATCTGACCTTAAAGATGTTAGGTACTCACTCGGTTGGAGAGTGCAGGAACTTAAGTTACTTAACGTCATCGGCACGCTAACCAAGTCACTCCGGGGCGGCAATCCTCCCTGAGCAAAACACTGTTTTTATCACGAGAATCCGACAGCTATCGGCGGCACGCTGACACCTGAACATTTCAACACGCTGTATCTTTTTTAAAACAAGTCATGCGACTTATCGGGAGATCAAACCATGAACGTTCTATTTATTGGTTACGGGCGCATGGGCAGCGCCATCGGAGAGGCCTGGCTGGCAACGGGCCTGGTTGACGCCATCAGCGCCGTCGACCCGCATCAGCATCCTGGCCTTCGGGCAACCTTGTACCCGGATCTGCAAGCCGTTACGCAACAGCCCTTCGACCTGATAGTCATCGCGGTCAAACCCGACAAGGTGTGTAGCGTCGCGGCGTCCCTGCCCGACGCGATCTGCAAGGGCGCGGTGGTTATTTCAGTCGCGGCAGGTATCACCACCGAAGCCCTGGATCATGCCCTTTCCCGACGCTGCCCGGTGATCCGGGCCATGCCCAATACCCCGGTGCTGGTCAACGCCGGCTGCACAGGGCTCTACGCAGACGCGAGACTGGATGACGCACGCCGTGCCTTGGTCAGCCAATTATTCGACAGTGTGGGGCGCAGCTACTGGCTTGAGCAGGAACGCCTGCTTGATGCAGTCACCGCGATTTCAGGCAGTGGCCCGGCCTACTACCACTTGTTCAGTGAAGCCCTGGCCCAGGCCGGAGTCCTTCTGGGACTGGCGCCCCAACTGGCGCTGGACCTGGCCAGCCAGACCGCACTGGGCGCCGCTCGCCAGCAGACCCGGGAAGACGCAAACATTGTCGATTTGCGCACCGCCGTCACCTCGCCCAACGGCACGACTGCAGCGGCCATTGGCGTCTTCGAACAGGATCAAGCGCTTCGCCACTTGATTGAAGCGGCGACACAAGCGGCTTATCGACGCTCGCAGGAGTTATCGGCAGACGCAAACACTGGCGGTTAGTGAACTCAAAACAAGGCAGTGCCTTGAGCTGCCTTGTTCACCGAACATCCATAAACGCGACGGCTTGCTATCCTCGGCTCAGGATTTGCGCTTCGCTGAAATCGAAGAGGCGGTGGAAATCAGCAGGTCGGCGTAGCGTCGCATGTCCCGTTCCGCGACCCAGCGCGAACGCGACACCGCCACGTTAACCGCGCCAATCCCGCGCCCCGAACCGTCCAGAATGGCGGCGGCGGTGGACACATCGCCGTAGAAGAACTGGTCCTCGACGTGGGCAAAGCGTTGCTGGCGGACCTGCTCCACGTTCGCCCAGATCTGCCCACGGTCGGTGATGGTGGCCGGGGTGTGCTGGACGAACTGGCTGCGGTCGAAGATGTCGTTGACTTCGTCATCCGGGTAGGTGGCCAGCAGCGCCAAGCCGGGTGCGGTGCACCAGGCAGGCAAGCGGGTACCGACAATGACGTTGGCGTTGAAGACGTGACGGCTGACGATCCGCTGGACGAAGACAATGTCTGTGTCGTCCATCACCGTGAGGTTGGTCGCTTCCTCGGTTTCCGCGCTCAACTGCTGCAGATAAGGTGCGGCGCGGTTAACCAGATCGCTGGAGCTGAGGTAGTGGAAGGTGAAATCGAGCAGCTTGGGGGACAACTCATACTTCTTGCTCTGGTCCTTGTTCAGGTAGCCCAGGGTAGCGAGTGTGTAAGTGAAGCGTTGCGCCGCGCTGAGGTCCATGCCGGTCAGCCCGGCGATTTCCGACAACGACAGTTGCCGTTGGCTGCCATCGAAGGCCATGAGTACTTTCATGGCTTTCTCCACGGATTGCACATACAGCGAGGAAGCGGTGGGATCAGTTACCGTTTTTTTCGGCGAGCGGGGGTTGGCCATGGGTGCATTACATCGCGTCGTGAAATGGAATAGTGCGGTTTGCTGGATATAGTCTATCGCTATTCACTGACTGTCTGTCACATTGCGCGAAATCATAGTGAAATCCTTGGCGCCCCCGCCTGAGCTTTTAGCTACGCGCGTTGCGTCCGCCCGTCCCACGCACCTTCGAGGGTTCGCGCCAACAGGTGTTTCTTGATCCGCTCGCTGGGCGTCATCTCGAAGCTGTCGATCCGCCGGTAGTAACGCGGCTGCTGGTAAGACGCCAATCGTTGCGTAGCCCACTGAGCGACGGCGGGCCAATCAGCGACCGCGTTATCCTCGAATTGGACATAGAGCAGGATCTCCTGCTCACCAATCGTCGATTGCACACCCACAGCCGCACAGGCACGCACTGCAGGGTGACTGCTGAATACGCGTTCCACCTCCCACGCTGACACGTTCTCACCGCGTACCCGCATGCTGTCGGTACGTCGTCCGACGAAAAACAGATCGCCGTCGGCGTCGAAGCGCGCCATGTCGCCGGTATGCAACCGCCCGTTGCGCAGCGCTTGTCCGGTGGCCGTGGGGTTATCCAGGTAGCCGGGCAGAAACACACCCTCTACGGGGCTGGACAGGACGATCTCGCCCAACTGTCCAACGGCTACCGGCCGGTGCTCGGCATCCAGCAGTTCGACCGTCAACCACGGCAATGCCTTGCCCACGGAGCCCGGTTTATTGTTGGCGTTGAGGGTGGCGAAACTGGCGCACTCGGTCATGCCGTAGCACTCGCGCAATTGGCAGCCGAAACGTTTTTCGATATCCGCCCAGTTGTTCAGGGAGACCCCTGCCCCCCATAGCGTGCGCAGGCTATGGCGCGTCGGCCAGGTGGAGGCATCCTGTTGCATGAGGATATCGAGCACCCCGCCCAGATAATGCAATTGAGTCGCCCCTACCGCTTCGCATTGGGCCCAGAAACGGCTCGCGGAAAAGCGTTGCACCACGTTCAGTTGTACGTCGGCCAGAAACGGTAGCAGTAACATCTGCGCGCCACCGATATGACACAAGGGTTCCCACAGCAGCAGACGGTCGCCCGCTTGCACATCGGCCACTAACAGCACGGCCTCGCCGGCGATCCGCATCATGCGGTGGGTGAAGATCACGCCCTTGGGTGCACCGGTCGTGCCCGAGGTGTAGATCAGGCACAGCGCGGCATCACTGGCGCTGTCCACCCACTGCAACGGCGCATCCGCGTAGGCCTGGGCGGCACCGTGCAGGGCATTGATCGACTGGTATGGCAGAGCGGCGGCCACACCTTGTTGCAGCAGCGGCTCGAATTCATCGTCAGCCACCACCAAATCGGGCCTGGCGTGTTCGAACGGGTAATCCAGGCCAGGACCGCGCAGCCGTGTATTGATCGGAATCCACACCAGCCCGGACAGGATCAACGCATAGATCAGCACAATCTGCTCGTCGCTGTTGCCCAGCATCACCGCCACCCGCTGCCCGGGTTTCAGCCCTCGCGCGGCCAACACTGCCTGCAGCGCCGCGACCCTTGCGCGCAGTTCGCCAGTCTGCAGCGAACGCCCCTCGAAGGTGATGCGTACACGGGTGTCATCGTTCATCAGGCCGGCATGAATCAGCGGCGCGGCAGTCAAATGGTCGTCCGCAATGCGCTGGGGGAAAAATTCGCTAGGGAAGTTATGCATCGTTCAGGAGCCTTGACGTTTGGAAAGGGAGCGGCGCGCGACCCATTGGGCGACCACAACGAACAGCACAATGAAGCCCAACAACGTAGTGGATACCGCGGCCAGAGTCGGTGTGAGCGCCAACTGAATGCTGTCCCACATTTGCTTGGGCAACGTGGTGTTGATACCGCCACTGACGAAGATGGCGATGGTCAGGTCGTCGAACGAGGTAATGAACGCCAGCAGGAAAGCCGACATCAGGCTGCCCGCCATCAGCGGCAGGGTCACTGTGCGCAATCGGGTGAAGGTGCCGGCGCCAAGAATGCGTGCAGCATCGTCAAGGCGCATGTCGTACTGTCGAAAGGCTGCCGCCAGGGTCACCACCACGTAAGGCAACGCCAGCACCGTATGACCGAGTACCAACCCCAGGTCCTTGCCCGCCAGGCCCACGCGCGAGAACAGGTAAAGCAGCCCCAGGGCGATAACAATACGCGGCACGATAAGGGGTGCGATGAATAGCGCGAAAAGACCCTTGCGCCAGCGTGCCGACATGCGGGTCATGGCCATGGTCGCACCGAACCCGAGCACCAGTGCCAGCAGCGCCGTCGCCACACCCACGCCGAAGGAGCGCAGCAATGCCGCCTGCCACACCGGGGACGTAAAGAACTCGGCGAACCATTTGAAACTGTAGAGCTTGGGCGGGAAAGCGATAAATGGACTGCTGGTAAAGGCCAGGGGAATCACCACCAATACCGGCAAAATCAAGAGCAATACCAGCAGCAAACTGTAGCCGGGCAGCATCACTCCATCACCACCCCGCTGGCGCCCGGAACTGAACCGCGAGCAGAAGTGACCGATGGCGAATAACAGTCGCAGACCAAGGCCCGACTGGCGGCCCTTGGGCGCCTCTCCGCCGAGGGAGGACAGCCCCGCGACCCGGTCGTAGACCACAAACACGAGCAACGAACAGATCAGCAGCACCACCGACAGTGCGCCTGCAAAGTGCATGTCGAACAGGTCGAGCACCGAAGAGATCACCAACTGCGCAACCATCATTTCCCGCGGCGAGCCCAGCAGCGCGGGTACGATGAAGAAGCCCAGGCTGGTAATGAACACCAGCAGCGCCGCGGCGGCGATGCCCGGCGCCGACAGTGGCAGGAAGATACTGAAGAAGCTCATCGGTCCGCTGGCGCCGAGGGTTTGCGCGGCGGGCGCGAGACGCTGATCAATGCTGCGCATGATCGGCAGCAATGTGATGACCGCCAGCGGCAGCATCGAGTGAACCATGCCGATCAGCACGCCGGACAACGCCGGAACCATTCCGGAGGGATTGTCGATGAACTGCGCCACCATCGTGGTGACCAAACCCTTGCGCGACAGTAGCAGCATCCAGGCGTAGGTCTTGACCAGATAGCTCGTCCAGAACGGCAGCATGATCCAGATCATCCAGCGCTCGCGTCCCTTGGGCGACAAGCGCGTCAGGAGGTAGGTCACCGGGTAGGCCAACAGCACCGAGAGCAACGCGGTAAGTGCCGATATCCAGAAGGTGATGCCAAGCACCCGGCCGTAAATCGGCGTCGAAGCGATGCGTTCGAAATTACTCAGGCTCAGCTCGCCGCTGGTGTTCTGAAAACTGCCCATCAGCATTTCTGCTACCGGCAACAGAAAGAACACACCCAGGAACAAGAGCGCCGGGATGGCCGGCAACAGGCGTTTAGGCAGGCTCATGAGCGGACCTGCGCGGGCAACAAGGTGGCTCGATGGGCGTCCCAGGTGATCCCTACGTCATCACCGACGCGCGGGTTGATATGGCGTGCGCAGCGCACGCTGAACCGGGCACCCGAGGGCAGGCGGACCAGGGCACGCGTATCACTGCCCAGGAACACGCATTCGTCGACACTGCCCACCAACAGCCCGGCGCCTGGCTCGGTCAGGCGCGCCGCTTCCGGGCGCACCAACACGAAGGTGTCAGTGCTGTCGACCTTGGACGAAACTTCGTGCCCAATGCAGCCGCTGAGTTCAAGCAGGCGCCCTTCGACATGCAATTGAGTGGCGTTGGCGCGCTTGCCCTGCAGCACGTTGGAGTGACCGATGAACTCGGCGGCGAACAGACTGGCCGGACGGTCGTAAAGTTCTTGGGGCGTGGCCAGTTGTTCAATGCGCGCCTTGTTCATCAGGCAAATGCGATCAGACAGGGTCAGTGCTTCTTCCTGATCGTGCGTCACGTAGATGAAGGTCGCCCCCAGCTCCTTGTGCATTCGGCGAATTTCCAGTTGCATATGCTCACGCAGATTCTTGTCCAGTGCGCCGAGGGGTTCGTCGAGCAGAATGACCGATGGCCGATAAGCGAAGCAGCGCGCCAGGGCAATACGCTGCTGTTGCCCGCCGGACAGCTCGCTGGGATAGCGATGGGCGAACTCGTGCATGCGCACCATGTTCAGCGCATCGTCGACTGCGCTTTCGAGCTTGCGCTTTTCGTACTTGCGCATGCGCAGACCGTAAGCGACGTTGTCTCGCACGCTCATGTGCGGAAATAACGCATAGCTCTGGAACACCAGGCCGATGCCGCGTTTGCCCGGTGCGATATGGGTGGCCTCCTGGCCGTCGATCAGCAACTGTCCGCTGCTCGGCGGCACCAGCCCTGAAATCATCTGCAGCAGGGTCGATTTGCCTGAGCCCGAAGGTCCCAACAGGGTGAGAAACTCCCCTTCGCGCACCTGGATATCAGTGGGCTGCAGCGCGACGAACTGGCCATAGGTCTTGCCCAGCCCACGTGTTTCAAGTTTTACGCTCATGCAACGACTCCCTTACGACAAGATCCAGGCGTTGAAACGTTCAGTCACCTGAGTACGGTTCGCTTCCCACCATTGGGGACTGGGCAGGCGCATGTTCTTCAGATTCTGCGGCGCGGTCGGCAACAGTGCAGCGCGATCGGCGGGGATCTGTTCGAAGGACTTGCGATTGGTCGGGCCGTAGGCCAGGTCATCGGTGAACGCGGCCTGGCGTTTCGCATCAGCGCAAAAACGCACGAATTGCTTGGCCATGTCAGCGCGCGGGGTACCCTTCGGAATGGCCCACCCTTCAATGGAATACAACCCCTGGTTCCAGACGATCTGCACCGGAGCACCGTTCTCCAGCGCAGCCTGGGCGCGACCGTTCCAGATCGATATCAAGTCCACCTCACCACTCTGTATGGCTTGCATGGCCTGGGCCCCGGAGGTCCACCACAGGTCGATGTGTGGCTTGATCTTGTCCAGGCTTTTGAAGGCCCGGTCGACGTCCAGCGGATACAGCGCGTCCAGCTCTACGCCGTCTGCCAGCAATGCCTGTTCCAGGGTGTCCAGCGGACTACGGCGCAGGCAGCGGCGGCCCGGGAATTTCTCGACGTTCCAGAAATCTGCCCAGGACTGCGGGCTATTGTTGGCGAAGGTATCGGTGCGATAGGCCAGAACAGTGGAGTACACATCGACGCCAAGGAAGTTCGGGGTGATGGCCTCGGGCAGCAAGTCCGGAAATTCCGCACTGCTCAGACCGATAGGCTCGAGGTAGCCCTGGCTTTCCAGGTAGGGAATGTCCGCCGAAATCGTCAGGGTCGTCACATCCCATACGAAGTTGCGGGTCTTGACCATGGCCGAGAACTGCGCAACCGGCTGCGACTCGCGGGCGACGCTGATCACCTTGATGCCGGTGGCCTGTTCAAAGGGGTCGTAGAACGCTTTGCGGTAGGCCTTGGTATAGGGGCCACCGGGGTCGGAAACAATAATCTGGCGGTCGGAAGCACGCACCACGCTCGGCAGGCTGCAGGCCAGTGCGAGGGTCATGCCGGCCTTGAGCAGATTTCGACGGTCAGGGCTTTCTGGGTTGCTCATGAAGGACTCCTGCGAAAAACGAAAGCATCGATAAACGGCGAAGACATCGGCAGTTCACAAGGTCGTGGGAGTTGCCGGTGAGGGTACATTGCCGCCGCCGTGCGCATTGTTGTAGCCACCGGCCCTGTAGGCCGGCGGCGAATTGCGAGTTGTTAATCAGGCCTGCTTGGCACGCTGTTTGAAAAACGCTTCCATCATGCGCGCTGGCTCACCGGAGTCGTACGCCTCTTTCTGCAAGCGCCGGCCGGCTTCGATGGCGCTCTTGAAATCGGGGTCGCTCATCTCGCGAAAACGCTGCTTGTCCAGGCGCATGGCGACCGGTGGCTTGTTCGCCAGCTCGTTGGCCACCTGCATGGCTTTGGCGAACACTTCGTTGGCCGGCACCAGGTAGTGGATCAGGCCGATTCGATGGCACTCCTCGGCGTCCATCAGGCGTCCGGTCAAGGTCAGCTCGATGGTGCGCGACATACCCAGCATGCTGTTCATGATCCATGGACCGGTAGTACTCGGAATGCCGGAGTTGATCTCGGGTTGACCCATGCGCACACCCGGATGACCGACGCTAATATCGCCCAGCAACGCGACCTGGAACGCAGAGCCTGCGGCAGTGCCGTTAAGCGCGATGACCAGCGGCTTGGACAGGCCGCGCAGGGTGTCGTAGTAGCGCTCCCATTCACCCACCCATTGCACCGCACGCTCACCATCAAAATCATGGGCTTCGGAGAGGTCCTGCCCCGCCGAAAAGGCACGGTCCCCAGCGCCGGTCATGATCACCGCCTTGATAGACGCGTCGGCGTCGTAAGCAAGCAAGGCATCGATGATTTCGTTACGCATGGACGTAGTCCAGGCGTTGAGGACTGCAGGACGATTGAGGGTGATAACTGCCACGGAACCTTGAGTTTCTAGCACAATGCTTGACATGGTTATCTCTATGCAATAGTTGATGTCTAATTACGATATAACCATATTGATTTACCCGCAAGCGGAAAGATCGCGCTCGAGGTTGATCATCAGAAGTGCTCGTGTGGGTTGTGCACCTTGGGAGCAGTCCGGGCGACTGGCAGGGTTTCGATGCAGGCTTGTGCAATGCGTGGGCGTCAGCGGTTCGTGACACCCGAAGGTGAAATCCGCATCGCTTTGCGCTCTGGTACCATGGCAATAAGGGCCGCTTGCAGGCCCTGTTGTTCGACGATGTGAAGGGTGTTCAGGATTGGCGCGGGGGTCCGCGAGAAGGCATCGAATTTTTGCGCCCGCTACGATGCAGCTACAGAGGTTTGTGCGCACCCACCACATTGCAGGTGTACCCGGTCGGTGTAGGAGCTGCCGATAGGCTGCGATCTTTTCTATGGCCACCACATAGCGAAGATCAAAAGATCGCAGCCTGCGGCAGCTCCTACAGAGGTTTGTGCGCACCCAGCATATTGCAGGTGTACGCGGTCGGCGTAGGAGCTGCCGATAGGCTGCGATCTTTTCTATGTCCACCACATGGCGAAGATCAAAAGATCGCAGCCTGCGGCAGCTCCTACAGAGGTTTGTGCGCACCCACCACATGTCACTCGGCGCAATGGCGCATTGAGCAATGCGGCGATCTGTTTCACCGAATGCCTGTTGCAGGTCATTCGGCGCCATGCCCGTTCCGCCAAAAAGGAAGATCGACAACTCCTTGAAACGCTGCGGCTGCTGGTTTGAGCCCGATCGGGATCAGCGCGAGCAGCCGCTGTATCGCGGTGTTTAGCGGGTTGCAGGAATCTTCTTCACCGTCTCAAGCCAGGCCGGATCCAGTCGAGACTGCTCGGTATCGATGGCCAGCGCCTCCATGCGCGCCTTGTGCTGGTCAATCTCGTGCACCATCTGGCTGTGGGAGCTGGAGTTGGCATCCAGTTGGTGCATCTGCGTGAGGCCCAGATGATAAAAGCGCAGCAGTTTCATGGCCGTCGGATCATCGACCAGCACGCCGGCGGTGACGTGATGCATGACGTTGGTGATACGCATCAGGCTACGCTTGAGTTGCCAGCCATAGACCGCCGCCGCCATCCACGGCTGCGCCCAGAATTTGACCCGCATCAGCACTACACCCAGCAGCAGCGCGGCAATCACGCCAGCCAGGTTCAACCGGAAATTATCGCCGCCGGGTTCGCCGAACAGCGTCACTGCCAGGGTCGACAACAGCATTGCCAGCAGCACAAAGCCCAGGGCTATGTACAAACTGCTGCGTCGGGTCTGGCGTCGATAGGTTTCAGGATTCCACTGTTTGATCTCGAACATCACGCCTGCTGGACCCCTTTGTCGAGTTGATAATACGATTGCCGGGCATTATCCCCCGTAGAGACGCACATAGACACGCTTAATGATTTGGCATAGTTTTCAAAGACCTTGCCCTGGGTGCTGAAGTGCTCAGTCAACGTTTTTTTGCCATGACGACGGCTTGCCAACGCCAAAGCCTGGAGCGTTACCGTAGGATGATCCATGCAGAGCGAAGTAGCAGGCGCCATCAGGATCAGCTATAGAATGAGGGACACTGCGCGAATTGGGGACAGTCCATATGCAACCCGCCAATCGAACGGCACCCTCCGGCTAACAGTGACCACCGGAACTCATCACGTTTTTGGCTTTCCCATCCTGTCGTCGAAAAGAATATCTCGCTACGCGCGACCGCGTTTGCTGCCCACTATCTTCATGTCACTGAGCTGCACTGGCTCAATGGCATTGTTCACAGGGAATCTAGAATGCCCCAAAGACAAGTAATCAATGCATCGGTAAGCCCTAAAGGCAGCCTGGAAACGCTGTCCCAACGTGAAGTCCAACAACTGAGCGAAGCCGGCTCAGGCAGTATCTACAAGCTGTTTCGCCAGTGCGCCCTGGCCATCCTCAACACTGGCACCCACATCGACAACGCCAAGACTATTCTCGAGGCCTATGAGGACTTCGAGGTTCGCATTCACCAGCAGGATCGTGGAGTCCGCCTGGAACTGCTCAACGCACCAGCGGATGCCTTCGTCGACGGCGAGATGATCGCCAGCACCCGGGAAATGCTGTTCAGCGCCCTGCGCGATATCGTCTATACCGAGAACGAACTGGACAGCCCGCGCATTGACCTGAGCAGCTCCCAGGGCATCACCGACTACGTTTTCCACCTGCTGCGCAACGCCCGTACCCTGCGTCCCGGTGTCGAGCCGAAAATGGTGGTGTGCTGGGGTGGGCACTCGATCAACACCGAGGAGTACAAATACACCAAGAAGGTCGGTCACGAACTCGGCCTGCGCCGTCTGGATGTCTGCACCGGTTGCGGGCCTGGCGTGATGAAGGGGCCGATGAAAGGCGCCACCATCGCCCACGCCAAGCAGCGCATGACCGGCGGCCGTTACCTGGGTTTGACCGAACCAGGGATCATCGCCGCCGAGGCGCCGAATCCGATCGTCAACGAACTTGTCATCCTTCCGGATATCGAGAAGCGCCTTGAGGCATTCGTTCGAGTGGGTCACGGCGTCATCATTTTTCCCGGTGGTGCCGGCACCGCCGAAGAATTTCTTTACCTGCTCGGCATCCTGATGCATCCGGACAACCGCGACCTGCCCTTCCCCGTGATCCTGACCGGGCCGAAGAGCGCGGCGCCCTATCTCGAGCAATTGCACGCGTTCGTCGGCGCTACCCTGGGGGAAGAAGCACAGAGTCACTACCAGGTCATCATCGACGACCCGGCTGAAGTTGCCCGGCAAATGACCGAAGGGCTGAAGGCAGTCAAACAATTCCGCCGGGAGCGCAACGACGCCTTCCATTTCAACTGGCTGTTGAAGATCGAGGAAGGCTTCCAGCGCCCGTTCGACCCGACCCACGCCAACATGGCCAACCTTGCGCTCAAACGCGACCTGCCACCTCACGAACTGGCGGCCAACCTGCGACGGGCCTTTTCCGGGATCGTTGCCGGCAATGTGAAAGACAAGGGCATCCGCCTCATCGAGCAGCATGGCCCCTACAAGATCCATGGCGATGCGGCTGTCCTGCAGCCTCTGGACCACTTGCTGCAGGCCTTCGTGCGACAGCACCGGATGAAGCTGCCAGGCGGCGCGGCGTATGTGCCCTGCTATCGAGTGGTTGCCTGATAAACGGCCGGGGGGGGGGATTGGCTTGGCCCCGTAGCAGCTGCCGAGCCCCGCGAGGCTGCGTTCGAGCCGGGGTCGCGCTCGTCCGCAGTCCTCGCAAAATCCTCCGCCCCCAGTTTCCTTAGGAAGACCCCATCGCCCGATTTAACGCCTGCTTCGTCCGAACGCGGCCCGAGTCGAACGCAGCCTCGCAGGCTTGGCAGCTGCTACACGAGCCTGATATCCGGCACGGCACAGACAAGCTCTCGCTACTACACTGAACAATTGCCCTACACAAGAAGTGCTCAGGAGCTTATCGCCGTTCGCAATGGACCTGTGAGGGTTTGCATTCACAGTGATATCGGACAGGACGACGCTATGGCGTCCCACTGGTCCCGGACCGGCATTAGCTCCGGGAACTCACGCAGCAGACGGCTTCCCGGCATTGCGTCTGCGCTGTCGCCCTGATCATCTATCCAGCCACCGCCGAGCAGGTTGTCAGTTGATCAAACAACTCCAGTGGACTGTGGCGCTCTGCAGGAGGACAGGCAAATGGACGAGGCCAAACTTAATGACTTCATGGGCAAGCTAGTCTCCGACATGGGCGGAGCGGCGATGCTCGCCAGCATGATCCTCGGCGAAGAGCTCGGTCTGTACCGGGCCATGGCCGACAGCCAGCCCGTCACCCCCGAAGTACTCGCCGACCGGACCGGTTGCAACCCGCGACTACTTCGTGAGTGGCTCAGCGCTCATGCGGCTTCGGGTTACATGGAGCACAAAGACGGGCAGTTCCGCCTGCCAGAGGAGCAAGCCCAGGCATTGGCGATCGAGGATTCTCCGGTCTATGTAGCGGGTGGCGCCTCGGTGGTCGCCGCGTTGTTCCATGACAAGGACAAACTGGTCACTGCCATGCGCGGCAATGGCGCCCTGTCCTGGGGTGATCACCATCCGTGCATGTTCAACGGTACGGAACGCTTCTTCCGGCCTGGCTATCGGGCGCACCTGATTGCCGAGTGGTTGCCGGCCCTGGACGGGGTGGTCGAGAAGCTCAAGGTCGGGGCCAAGGTGGCAGACATCGGCTGCGGACACGGCGCATCGACCGTGATCATGGCCCAGGCCTTCCCGGCATCACGTTTCGTTGGCGTCGACTTCCACGCACCGTCCATCAGCACCGCCAAGCAACGCGCGCAAGAAGGTGGCGTGGCGGATCGCACCAGTTTCATTCAGGGCACCGCCAAGGACTACCCTGACAACGATTACGACCTGATCTGCTACTTCGATTGCCTGCACGACATGGGCGACCCGGTCGGCGCCGCCCAGCATGCGGCGAGAGCGCTCAAGCCGGACGGTACGGTACTGCTGGTGGAACCTTTCGCCAACGATACCCTCGACGAAAACATGACCCCGGTGGGGCGTTTGTTCTACGCCGCGTCGACCTTCATCTGCACGCCGAACTCGCTGTCCCAGGAAGTCGGTCTTGGATTGGGTGCGCAAGCCGGAGAGGCGCGCTTGCGTGAGGTATTCACCAAGGCCGGGTTCAAGCATTTCCGCCGGGCCACGCAAACCCCGTTCAACCTGATCCTCGAGGCGCGCAAGTAACCGGTAGTTGCATATCGTTGGCATGGCGCCGATGGCGGGCGGCGCCATGCCAGGGTGTCCCTAGCGGACCAGGCTCAAAAGGGTATGGTCAATTTCATCCAGTAGGCATCGCCTTCGGCACGATTTCGCACCGCGGTTTCCTGTTCCCATTTCGCCGTCAGGAACCAGCCTTTGTCGCTGGTGTACTTCACCGATGGACCCACGGCAAACGAGCGCCCCTTGTTGTCTTCGATCCGTTCGCCGTTTTGTCGGTCATCGGTGGTCTGGCGATAGGCGTAGCCTCCCACGCCAACCACCCAACCGTTACCCAGGCCCCAACCCAGCGCATAGTCCACGTGCAGTTCCTGGCCGGAACGGTAATCGGTGGCGGGGTTTTCCAGGTTGAAGTCGTACATGATTTTCGCGTCGATATTCAATCCCGCGGGATCGATGTACGACAGTGCGAAGACCGGTTGGATGCCCCAGTAGTTGCGACCGATGTTGGCCAGGTCATGGCGATCGTAGTCACCGCTGGGTGCCAGAAAATCGAGGGCGACCAGGGTGTGCAACTTTTCGCTCAGGTGATACCCCAGCGCTGGCCCGAAAATGATATCGCCCAAGCCCTGCTTGCTTTGCGACTGGTCATTGACCTCGACCTTGAGGTCGACCAGCGGCACGATGGCATGGAAGGCCAGGCTGCCGCCCAACACTTGCTGTTCGGTCACCCAGATCAACCGGGGGGCGATCGAGTTGGCCCGGACCCGGAAATCCACCGGCAGTTTTTTCCCGTCATTGCCGCGCAGTGAATCCGCTTCGTAATGGCCAATGTAAAACTGCGCATAGAACCCTGGCGGCGGCACGGCCCCGGACAGGTAATTTTCCGCGCCCATCGGATAGGTGGAGCCCCCGCCTTCGGTGGCCTGAGCGTTGCCCGCAAGCCCCGCCAAAAGACTCAAACCGGCACAGTGCAGAAGTCTGCGGGCATTGATCGCTGATTCTTGCTTCATCGTTGATGACCTTTATTGTTTTTATGATCGGACAAGGCGTTGCCGCCCGGGCGGCGAGATGGGCAACGCCAAAGCAGTAAGCTCAGATACGTTTGAAGAGTGCTGAACGGGTGTTCTGCGTAGCGCCATCCGCTGCGCTGTAGAAGCGCTCCATGAAAATGTCGCGTTCAAACAGACGCCCTTGCATCAAGCAGCTGATCGCCGCATCAATCATCGGTGGCGGGCCGCACAGGTAGGCTTTGTTGGAACTGAAGCGACCGTCGAAGTGGACCTTTGCCGCTTCGTGCACGTAGCCGTTGAAACCGCCCCACTCGGCATCGTCGGCCTGGCTGAGCGCCGGAACATAGATGAAGTTAGGGTGGCGCCGCGCCAGTTCCTCGAACAGCTCGCGGTTATACAGTTCGGCGAGATTGCGCGCGCCCTGAAACAGCACGATGCGCCGCGTGTCATTGGCTTCGAGCAGGTCGAGGATCATTGACTGCGGGCTGGACAGGCCGGAACCACCGGCAATGAAAATCAAATCACCAGCCTGTGAGGTGCGAACAAAGAACTGCCCATAGGGCCCCGACAATTCAACGGCATCACCGACTTTCAGTTCCTTATGGATGCTCCCGGTGGCCTTGCCCCCGTCCACCAG
This sequence comes from Pseudomonas fluorescens, assembly GCF_902497875.1. Lineage (GTDB taxonomy): Bacteria > Pseudomonadota > Gammaproteobacteria > Pseudomonadales > Pseudomonadaceae > Aquipseudomonas > Aquipseudomonas fluorescens_BR. The sequence goes on along the minus strand of NZ_CABVHY010000040.1, from coordinate 17,377 downwards.
CCGCACATGCAGCTCGACTTCATCGGCACGGCTCGGCGGATTCGCCAGGGAGAACGCCCGCGTGCCTTCGATGCCCGGCAGTTGCAGGTTGATGTACTGCCCGGACTGGAATGCCATCGGCCGATCCAGTTTCAGGTGCAGGCCCTTGATGGTCGGCGACAGATCGATCAGTGCCGTCACCACCGCCCGGTAATCCTCGACCGGGTGACCGGCGAAATCCGGATCGACGTCGATGTCAGCCTCGATGACCATGTCGCTTTGCGGTATGGCGCAACAGGCAAGGATCTTGCCCTCGTCACGCTCCATGTCCATCAGCGCGAAGGACGAAGCAGCGCCAAGGTCCGCATCGCCTTCGAGGACCTGGACCTTGCAGGTGGCGCACGTGCCATGGCCACAGGCGAAGGGCAGCCAGACACCCTGGCGCAGGGCGGCCTGCAGAATGGTCTGGCCTTCTTCCACGTCTATTTGCTCGCCCGTGGGTTCGATGGTGACTTGATAGCTCATGCTCGTTTCCTCAGTTGAACGTGCCGGCGATGCCGTTCAAGCCCGGGGTTGCCAGATGCAACAGGCTCTTATGGCCGATACCGTTTTCAATCAGACTGGCCGCGCCATTCGGGATAAAGGCCTGATCGTCCAGGCGCCACTGGGCTTGGCCGAAGTCCACCCGGGGCGCATCCGGATGCTGGGAAATCGACGGCTTGACCACCTGTTCGATGAAGTCTGCAAAGCTCATCTCAGGCGCTAGCGGGAAAGTGAATGGCGCGCAAAACATCAGGTGTTTTTCCCAGCACAGGTACACCAGTTGCAGGCCGTGGAAATTTTCCTGGCGATCCAGGGCGTGGGCCTCATACGGGCCGATGGCAGTCACGGGCATGATCTTGTCCTTTCTTGTTATGACGCAGTGTTCTTGTGGTGCAGGCGCTCGCCTGGGCGTGCGCCTGGATCGAGGCGGCCCGGTTCAACCGGTCTTGAGCAGATCGGGGTCGGGCGGGGTGGCCGGCGTGCTGTGCTTGTCGTTCGGATGCCAGTCCTGCCAGCGGCGATGTTCCATCGAGCCCAGGTACTCGAGGTTGTCTTCCCCGGAATTGATGTTGTAGTAATCGCGGACCACCGATTCGACGTCGGCACCGCCGCAGTTGCCTTGCAGAATCTGATGCACCGGCAGCCAGGCCTGGATGTACTTCTCGGGCTCGTGCTGGAAGATGTCGCAGCAACCATCGGAGCAGAAGTGGTAGCGATCGCCGGCGTGTTCGGCGCTGCGGTGGCTGAGGGTGGTCGGGTCATCCGGTTCGCTGAAGCCCAGCGGGATCTGGCAGATCTGGCACAGCATCGGCAGGGTCGGGTTGTAGAACCGCTCGCCCTTCTCCTGCAAGGCTCGCCAGTGTTCGAAGCGCGGGCGATAGATCGCGTCGAAGGTGTCCGGGTATTTTTCCGAAAGCCAGTCCAGCTCTTCGTCGGTGGGCATCCAGGTATGGAAGTTGGTCGCCTGGCTGTACTGGTAGAAAATCGACCAGGCCTGATGGGTGATGTGCTCCTTGCCGATGTTCGCCTCTTCGACGTACTTCGGTGGACGGATGCCGTAGCGCTCCAGGTCCTTGAACAGTGCACCGCCGGCCTCTTCGAAATACACGCCCCAGGCTTCGGACCAGGACATGACTTTGTTCGGCAGCATGTAGTCCATCATCATCCCGACCAGGGTCAGCAGGCGGTAGCCGCGCCAGAACCACTTGTCGATCCAGCGCTGGATGATCGGCACGTTGTCTTCGTGCTGCTCGAGGAGGAACTTGATCACCTCAAGGCCGAGGGTCATGTGCCGCGCTTCGTCCGATTGCGCGGAGAAGCCAAAGGTCACGGTGGCCATGTCGCCGTTGAACGCCGCGCCGGACATGAACGGCACGAACAACAGGTTGGTCAGCACGTATTCGAACGAGAAGGAAATCGCCGTGAGGAATTCGAACGGCCCGGCGGTGCGCGCATCTTCGAAGAATGATTTAGGTACCGAGAGAAACCACACCCGGTCATGCATGTGAGCGAAATCATGCAGGCCGTTGAAGTGCTTATTGTAGTGACTCATGGCGTGAATCTGGGTCTGCACGTGGCGCAGTTCGTCGATGGCCTGCATCTGGCAAGCGACCCGTGCACCGGCTCCGCTGAACTGCCGGCCGACCCGGGCGAACCCCTGGTACGCCTGGTATTCAAGCGGCGTGACGCCAGATAAAAACAGCTTCAAGGCGTTGACATATCGCGCGTCGGACAAGGTGGTGTGGCCGTTGTTCTGCGAGAACGCGTCGAAGATCGCGTAGAGCTTCTTCTCTTTCTCGGCCTGGTACTTCCAGTAGGTGTCCATGGTCAGGCGGAAGGGGTCTTCCCACTTGTCCCAATCGGTAATCTTGATCCCCTCGAAACGCTCGTGAGGAAAAATGTCTTCGTGGCTCTGGTAGCTCGGCTCCCAGTCCAGATCTCGGGTCATGCAACGGTATTTCTCTTTGGCATTCAGGCGTTTTTTCGCGGCCATGATGACTCTCCCGGCTCTTGTATTTGTCTAAAGGAAAAGCTGATCAGTTGTTCCAGTGCAGGGAAAAGCTGTCGTCCTCTTCCTCGACGTTGCCGCCCAGGGTGATGACGTACATCAGCATTTCCTGGATGTCCCATGGACTACCGGTGATGCTCTCCACCGTTTCGCGGCGGATCTCCAGGCGCCCTTCGGCTTCGATGCGGATCATCGAAGGCTGGTGCTGGACCTCGGCACCCGGGTTGTCCTGAACGATGGCGTCGACGATGGAACGCGAGTAGTCGGTGTCCTGCAGGTTGATATACACACGCGATTTCATGGGGCTACTCCGGTCAGGCCGATCTTCTTCAAGCGGGCGGCAAATTCGCTGCAGACCTCATCCAGCGCGGCATCGCCCGGGACCCTCGCCGCCAGTGGACGCAAGGCGTGCACCGCGCGCAGGCTCCAGTAGTCGATCCAGCCCTCGACGCGGGTCTTGTTTTCCGGGCTTTCATTGATCACGGTCTTGACCAGGGCATCGACCCAGCGCTGGCTTTCGGCGAACCACAGGCGCATGAACTCGGTGAGCATGCCCACCTGCCCCGCGCCGCTGGCACTGAGTTGGTCGTCGAATTTGTGGAACAGCAGCGGATACACCAGGCCATCGCTGATCAGGTTCTGGGCCAGGGTCAGCTCGAACCAGTCGCGCACCACCAGGGTGTCTTCCACATAACGGCGCAGCCCTTGCCAGGCCGGGTCGTTCAGCCACTGCTGCTTGGCCTTGGCGAGCAGCAGGACGTCACCGTCATCGAGCATCAGGCCGATGCGCGACAGGTATTGGGCGATGCCCAGACGGTCCATGGCATGGAACATGTGCATCTGGGTCAGGCTGGTGCCGAAGCCATCGGCGGCGATGTTGCTGTTGTTCATGTTCGCGCCCAGCTCCGCATGGCGCAGCGGCAGCAACAGCGAACTGATGTGTTCGAGGCTCTGGGCGTCGAGGCCGGCGAGCATGTTGCGCTTCTCGCAGAAGGCGTAATCGTGCTCGGCGTTTTCCTGCATTTTTGCCCGGGCCTGGACATAGGCGCCGTAGTAATACTGGCGAGGGTCGGTGACTGTGCCCCAGTCGGCCATGACCACGCTGGTGCGGGTCTGGTCGTTAAGCAATTTGTCCGGCTGCCACAGGGGGCGGTAATGGAAGTTGGTCGCCGACTCGAGGTCGAAACTGGCCTCTTGATAACGCGTGGCGACTTTGTCACCGAAGCGCCGACGGGTATGACTGAAGGTATTGCGCAGGGTCTCTACCGTCGTCGTCTTGATTTCTACACTCATGGCTTTGGGTCCTGTCATTGTTGTTGTAGTCAGGCAATACACAGCGGCTCAGTTGCTCGAATCCTCGTTGCCGGGATCTGCCGCGGACTCGCCGTAACGCCACTTCTGCATGTCCGCATCGATTGCCTCGGACATCTGCGCATCCATGTGCTGCACCCGGTTGGTCACGCAGAACTGCTCGAAGGCCGGACGCGGCATGACCAACTCGACGTACAGGTCCGGCGTGCCAATGGCGAAGTCGAATTCGACGAAGGTGTCCTCCAGCGAACTGCGCACCCGGACGTAACGGGGCAAACGATCAAAGGGGTTGGTTTGGCACTTCATGTTCTGCTCCTCGGTCGGGCTGAACAGAGCAGAGCAATGCCTGTGCCAAGGCTTTTAAAATGAATGGATTTAGCTATTAACTAATTGATTAAAAACAGATAAATAGGACAGAAGCAGAATAAGCGGGAAGCGTTAGGAAGGTAGATTCAGACTTGAATCCCCAGGGGATTTGATCATTTGATCAATTGAAAAAAGCCTTTTGAGCAAATGGATCAAAGGCGCCCGGAATTGACTTTCTCGACAAATTCAGGCCGTTTATTAAATAGTTTTTGTGGCAGGACTTGAGCCGAACTCAATCCTGAAAACCCTGCAGACCCAATGCGAGAGATCGTCATCCGCCTGAAAAGCGATCAAGGCCTGCAACACAAAAAAAGTCCCTACTATAAAAAAAACCGGGGTTAGCGTGCATGAGCATGAAATACAGAGCTTCGGAGCATTCTCCGTTACTCAAGGACTTGGCCGATCGCATTCGCTTTCTCGGCGGCGAAGGCAAGATCTGGCTCGACGAGCAACGCATGTTGCTGATGCAGGTGTCAGCCATGGCGTCCTGTCGTCGTGAGCTGATCGAAATGGTCGGCGAAGAGCGCGCCAAAGGATTTTTCCTGCGCCTGGGTTATCAGTCAGGGCTGAAGGACGCCGAACTTGCGCGCAAACTTCGGCCCAATGGCAGCGACATCGAGATGTTTCTCACCGGCCCGCAATTGCATTCGCTCAAGGGCATGGTCAACGTTCGGCCGCTGAAAATGGACATCGACCTGGAGACCGGACACTTCTACGCCGACATCGAATGGGTCGATTCCTTTGAAGTTGAAAACCACCAGAGCGAGCACCTGGAGTCAAAACAACCGGTGTGCTGGATGCTGTTGGGTTATGCGATCAGTTACACCTCGTTTTTCGTCGGCCGGCAGATCATCTACAAGGAAGTGAGTTGCCGTGGCTGTGGCGATACCCAGTGCCGGATCATCGGCAAGCCGGCCCAGGAATGGGAGGATGCAGAAGCGTTCATGCATTACTTCCAGAGTGACCCGATCATCGAGGAACTGCGCACCTTGCAGATCCAGGTCGAGAGTCTGGGCGAGCGCCTCGACCTGCGCGCCGGACAGTTCTATGGCATCGGCCAGTCCGCGGTGTATCGCAAGACCTGTGCGCTGATCGACAAGGCCGCTCCCGGCAAGACCTCCGTGTTGTTGACCGGCGAGACCGGCGTCGGCAAGGAAATCATCGCCCGCAGCGTGCACCTGCGCAGCGAACGGGCCGACGGGCCATTCATTGCGCTGAACTGCGCGGCCATTCCCCCGGATCTGATCGAGTCCGAGTTGTTCGGCGTCGAAAAAGGTGCCTACACCGGCGCCAATCAATCGCGAATGGGCCGTTTTGAACGGGCCCATGGCGGGACGCTGTTTCTCGACGAAATCGTCGAACTGACGCCCCGGGCCCAGGCCAGTCTGTTACGCGTTTTGCAGGAGGGTGAACTGGAGCGCGTGGGTGACAGCCAGATCCGCCGCGTCGATGTACGCGTCATCGCCGCGACCCATGAGGACCTCGCCCAGGCAGTCAAGTCCGGGCGGTTTCGCGCCGATCTTTATTACCGGCTGAATGTCTATCCAGTGAAAATCCCGGCCCTGCGTGAGCGCCGCGAGGATATTCCACTGCTCATCGAGCACTTCCTCGACAAACTCCGCGCGAGCTACCCGAAGAAAATCCTTGGGCTCTCCGATCGTGCGCTCGAAGCCTGCATGCGTTATGACTGGCCGGGGAATATCCGTGAGCTGGAAAACCTCATCGAGCGCGGCGTGATCATCACCGATAACAACCAGAGCATTTCTGTCGACGCGCTGTTCCCCCACCTGTCGGACGAAGCGCAGAGCATCGGGCTGACCAGCGAGGGCAACCTGATAAGCCAGGAAATAGACGCCGGCAGCGACTGGGCCGAACAATTGATCGATCTCGGCCTGAGCCTGGAAACGGTGGAGCAGGCCCTGATGCAAGGGGCGTTGAAACGCACCGGGCAAAACGTTTCGCAAGCCGCGCGGTTACTCGGCATGACCCGCCCTGCCCTGGCCTATCGGCTGAAGAAAGACCCGGATGAAAGCGAACTGGATCCCGGCTCGGTGACAAAATGACTGGCGGATTGGAACACCTGTCCTGACAGCACTTTACGCTCGACAAAAAAACCGCTCGATGACGTTTTTCCCGCGTATGTGTGCCGCTTTGGTCCTTGCCCTGCCGGCTCATCTCTAGGATTCTGTACAGACCCCATCAGGGCGGTTAGCGGCCGCCCCAAGTACCGCACTGGAGAGGCCCGCATGAAGACCGTAGCCGAATTGCTGAAGTTGAAGGTCAAGCACAACCAGCAAGTCCATACCATCCCCAAGGATCACACGGTGCTGGAAGCGCTGATGGTCATGGCCGAGAAAAACGTCGGTGCTTTACCGGTGGTGGAAAATGGCCTGGTGGTCGGCATGATCAGCGAGCGCGACTATGCCCGCAAGCTGGTCCTGCATGGACTGTCTTCGGTCCGCACGCCGGTCAGCGCCATCATGAGCGCGCCCGTCATCACGGTGGATTCCCACCAGACCGTCGAGAGCTGCATGGGCATCATGACCGACAGCCACCTGCGCCACTTACCGGTGGTGGAGAACGGCCAACTGCTCGGCTTGCTGTCCATCGGCGACCTGGTCAAGGAAGCCATCGCCGAACAGGCCGACCTGATCCGGCAGCTGGAGCAGTACATTCGCGGGGAGTAGGCCGAGCGAAAGTGCTTCAACTCCGGCATTGGCAGCGGTGCTCGACATGACCGATGGACTTGACTGCGAGCCTCTCGAAAAACTTTGCCACTGGATGGCGGAGCGACCCTTTTTGATCCTTACCGGCGCCGGCATCAGCACGCCTTCCGGAATTCCCGATTACCGCGACACCGAGGGCGTACGTCGCGGCAAGGCGCCGATGATGTATCAGGAGTTCCTCAGCGCCCCCGCGGCGCGTCGGCGGTATTGGGCGCGGGCGATGCTCGGTTGGCCGCGGATCCGCCAGGCTCGGCCGAATGCCGCCCATCAGGCACTGGCCAGCTTGCAATCGCGGCAGCGGATCGCCGGGCTGATCACGCAAAACGTCGACACCCTGCATGATCAAGCCGGCAGCCAGGATGTGATCGAGCTGCACGGCAGTCTGCATAGGGTGCTGTGCCTGGATTGCGCGCAGCGCTCTGATCGCCATGCCATCCAGATCCTCATGGAAGCACAGAACCCTTATCTGGCTGGAGTCGACGCCGTTCAGGCGCCGGACGGCGATACCCTGCTCGATCCGGCTTTCGAAGCCCGCTTCCAGGTCCCCCGCTGCCCCCACTGCGACGGCGAACGGCTGAAGCCGGACGTGGTGTTCTTTGGCGAGAACGTCGCCCAGGCAACTGCCGCCAAGGCCATAGGCTGTGTCGAACAGGCTGCCGGGTTGCTGGTGATCGGGTCATCACTGATGGCCTATTCGGCGTTTCGCCTGTGCCGGGCGATCGCCGAGCAACACAAGCCGCTGATCGCCATCAACCTGGGCAAGACCCGCGCCGACGATCTGCTGGATCTGAAAATCGAAGCGTCCTGCGAACAGCTGTTACCGCTGATCGCTGAACGCCTGGCGTGACCCGTCTCAAACCAGACCGGAAAAGCGTTCTCCCAACTGTTCATCCTGCAAGATGTCAAATAACGCCTGGGCCGCCGCCGACAACTCATGCCCCGAATTGGTCAGCACGCCAATAGCTCTGGTCAGTGGGTCGCGCAGGGTGATGCAGCGCGCGCCCAGTTCGTGCATCTGCCCGGCACACAAGGCCGGCACCACGCTCACCCCCAGTCCGCTGGCAACCATCCGCCCGACCGTCGCCAACTGGTGACTCTCCAGCTCCACCGGCAGTTTCATGTTGCGCGCCTGCAGATGCTCCTCGAGCATGACGCGCACGGTCGAGGGCCTTTGCAAGGTAATGAACGGCAGCTTCAACAAGGATTGCCAGTCAGTTTCACCGCGACCGGCCAACGGCGAATCACTGGGTACCACGGCCACGAAGCGGTCGATGTACAAGGGCGTGAACTGCAGCGAAGAACTCTGCTGCGGCTCGAAGGCCACGCCCAATTCCACCTGGCGGTCGCGGACCATTTCCAGCACCTGCTCGTTGATCACGTCGTTGACCGTAACGTTGACGTGGGGGTAGCGCGAGCGAAAGGTTTTCAGAATCGACGGCAATAGATTGCCGGCAAAGGAAGGCATCGCCGCGAGGGTCACGCGGCCACGCTGCAGGGTAAAGCGTTGACGCAGCTCGTCCTCGGCATTGTCCCAGTCGGCAATCAACCGCCGCGCCAGTGGCAGCAGCGCGTCACCTTCCGGGGTCAGTGCAACATTGCGCGTGGTGCGGCTGAACAGGCGCCCACCCAGCCCTTCCTCCAGGGCCTTGATCGTCAGACTCAGGGCCGACTGGGACAAGTGCAGGCGCTCGCAGGCCACGGCAAAGCTGAGGCTGTGGGCCACAGCAAGAAATGCTCGGATCTGTTTGACGGTCATCTGTGATGCCTTTGCAGGTCGATTATGCTGTTTTATCTATTAATCAAACTTAAAAATCAACTTAACAAATGAATTTCACAACGCAACACTCTTTGCCATACGGCTAGCCAGCCGCCCACAAAGAATAAAAGAGGATGGTGCATATGGCAGGTTTCGATAAGCGCGTGGCTTCCTACGAGGAAGCATTGGCTGGTCTGGAAGACGGCATGACCGTGATTGCCGGTGGCTTCGGTCTGTGTGGTATCCCGGAAAACCTGATCGCCGAGATCAAGCGCAAAGGCACTCGTGAACTCACCGTGGTCTCGAACAACTGCGGCGTCGACGGTTTCGGCCTTGGCGTGCTGCTGGAAGACCGGCAGATCCGCAAAGTAGTCGCCTCCTATGTCGGTGAAAACGCCCTGTTCGAGAAGCAACTGCTCAGCGGCGAAATCGAAGTCGTACTGACCCCCCAAGGCACCCTGGCGGAAAAAATGCGCGCTGGCGGCGCTGGCATCCCGGCGTTCTTTACCGCCACCGGCTACGGCACTCCGGTTGCAGACGGCAAGGAAACCCGCGAGTTCAAGGGTCGTCCGTACCTGATGGAAGAATCCATTACCGGCGACTTCGCCATCGTCAAAGGCTGGAAAGCCGATCACTTCGGCAACGTCATCTATCGCCACACCGCACAGAACTTCAACCCGCTGGCTGCCACCGCCGGCAAGATCACCGTGGTCGAAGTCGAGGAAATCGTCGAACCGGGCGAGCTGGACCCAACGCAGATCCACACCCCTGGCATCTACGTGGACCGGGTCATTTGCGGAACCTTCGAGAAGCGCATCGAACAGCGCACCGTACGTTCCTGATCCCAGCCCATCCAGCCCGCAGCTCTTGATTACAGAGCATGGAGAACAACAATGGCACTAACCCGCGAACAAATGGCTCAGCGCGTCGCCCGCGAAATGCAGGACGGCTACTACGTGAACCTCGGCATCGGCATCCCGACCCTGGTCGCCAACTACATCCCCGAAGGCATGGAAGTCATGCTGCAATCGGAAAACGGCCTGCTCGGCATGGGTTCATTCCCTCGCGAAAATGAAGTCGACGCCGACATGATCAACGCTGGCAAACAGACTGTTACCGCGCGCATCGGCGCGTCGATTTTCTCTTCCGCCGAGTCCTTCGCGATGATTCGCGGCGGCCATATCGACCTCACCGTGCTCGGTGCCTTTGAAGTCGACGTGCAAGGCAACATCGCTTCATGGATGATCCCCGGCAAACTGGTCAAGGGCATGGGCGGCGCGATGGACCTGGTGGCCGGTGCCGATAACATCATCGTCACCATGACCCACGCCTCCAAGGACGGTGAGTCGAAACTGCTGTCGCGCTGCAGCCTGCCGCTGACTGGCGCCAACTGCATCAAACGCGTGCTGACCGACCTGGCCTATCTGGAAATCCGTGACGGCGCGTTCATCCTCAAGGAACGCGCGCCCGGCGTCAGCGTCGAGGAAATCATCAGCAAGACCGCCGGTAAACTGATCGTGCCTGAGCACGTTCCAGAAATGCAGTTCAGCGCTTGATGAGGAGTGATTCGATGCAAGAAGTCGTGATTGTTGCCGCAACCCGTACTGCCATCGGCAGCTTCCAGGGTTCGCTGGCCAGCATCCCCGCGCCGGAACTCGGTGCTGCGGTGATCCGCCGTCTGCTGGAGCAGACCGGCTTGAACCCCACCGACGTGGATGAAGTCATCCTCGGCCAGGTCCTCACCGCCGGCAGCGGCCAGAACCCGGCACGCCAGGCCTCGATCCTCGCCGGCCTGCCCCACGCGGTCCCGGCACTGACCCTGAACAAAGTCTGCGGCTCGGGCCTCAAGGCCCTGCACTTGGGCGCGCAAGCGATTCGTTGCGGCGATGCGCAAGTGATCATCGCCGGCGGCATGGAAAACATGAGCCTGGCGCCGTACGTCCTGCCGGCTGCCCGCACCGGCCTGCGCATGGGCCATGCCAAGATGATCGACAGCATGATCACTGATGGCCTGTGGGACGCGTTCAACGACTACCACATGGGCATCACCGCCGAGAACATCGTCGACAAGTACAGCCTTACCCGCGAGCAACAGGATGCCTTCGCCGCCGCCTCGCAGCAAAAGGCTACGGCGGCCATCGAGGCCGGTCGCTTCGCTGACGAAATCACCCCGATCCTGATCCCGCAGCGCAAAGGCGATCCACTGTCCTTCGCGGTCGACGAACAACCCCGCGCCGAGACCACCGCAGCCTCCCTGGCCAAGCTCAAACCGGCCTTCAAGAAAGACGGCAGCGTCACCGCCGGCAACGCCTCCAGCCTCAACGACGGTGCCGCTGCCGTACTGCTGATGAGCGCCGACAAAGCCAAGGAACTCGGCCTGCCGGTTCTGGCGCGCATCGCCAGCTACGCCAACGCCGGCGTCGACCCGGCGATCATGGGCATCGGCCCGGTATCGGCGACCCGTTTGTGCCTGAAAAAAGCCGGCTGGAGCCTCGGCGAGCTGGACCTGATCGAAGCCAACGAAGCCTTCGCCGCCCAGTCACTGGCAGTCGGCAAAGAGCTGGAATGGGATGCGAGCAAGGTCAACGTCAACGGCGGTGCGATTGCTTTGGGTCACCCGATCGGCGCATCGGGATGCCGGGTGCTGGTGTCCCTGCTCCACGAAATGATCAAGCGTGACGCCAAGAAAGGCCTCGCCACCTTGTGCATCGGTGGCGGCCAGGGTGTAGCGCTGGCGATCGAGCGGACGTAAGTCCGCAAGCGTTCAACAGGTAGAGCCAGGATCCACGAAAATCCGGTTTTAACTGGCAAGAAACCAGGCGCGACTCCGGTCGCGCCTGGCCTGGATTCCCTTCGAGCCTATGGGCTCAATGACAGCCCTCCAGGATCCCGGTCCGCAGGGTTCTGCTCAGCCATTTCCCGATCGCCTTCGAGTTCAAATTCAGCCTGCAGCATCGCCACGAACGCATCGCGAGCAGGATGGTGCGTGGAATGCTCGTGCCAATAGAACAGGTTATCGATGGCCGTGAGCTCCGGAAATTCATAACCTGCCCAGCCGGAACTCGGTCCGTATTGCTCAAAGATTCCCCGGGGAACCAAGGCGACACCAGCGCCCGCGCTGACGCATCCGGCGATGGCCCCATAGCTGGCAATGCTGACGATGGACTGATCTTGACCCTGCCGGGCCAGCCAGCGCTCCAGCGCCGCCCGATAGGGACATCCCGTTGGCCACATGAAGATGGCCTTGCCCTGCAAGTCTGCCGCATCGCGCAACGGTCCCAGGGAAGGCGAAGCAATCAGCACCAGATCTTCTCGATAGATGAAGGTTCGCTTGAGCAGTGGGCGTTCGACATCGACCGCAACGATCACCCCATCGAGCTTGTGGCTCAAGGTGTCATCCAGCAACTGCGACCAGGTGCCGGTGCTCAGTTCAAGTGAGACAGACGGAAAACGTGCGTGGAATTTCGCCAACAGCCGAGGTAATCGGCCTGTCGCAGAGGACTCGATCGCCCCGATTCTCAACGGGCCAGTCGGTGTTGCCAGGGGATCGACTGCGCGCTTGGCCTCGTCGGACAGGGCCAGAATTTTAGCGGCATAGCTCAGGAACACCTCGCCTGCCGGGCTAATGCGCAACCCCCTGCCTTGGCGATAGAACAAGGCGACGCCCAGTTCAGCTTCCAGTGACTTGATGCGTGCGGTGATGTTCGACGGCACGCAGTGCAATACCTCAGCCGCGCGCGCAATGCTGCCGGTATCCGCGACCGTTTTGAACATCCGAATCTGTGCCAGCTCCATAAGTCACCCAAAGTGAATGGTTGGCTCATTATAAGTCGGTTGTAGTGAATGAATAGACTTCTGATACTCAGCCTGCAAGGTCAGAAAGTGCGTCGTGAAGCGATAGCCGCTTTGACCTTTTCGCTTAATGGTTGAGTGGCTGGAGCAGCAAAATGTCAGGTTGTCCACCTGTGAAAGTCGTCGTGGCGGCGATGTTCGTCATCCTCTGCTGGGCCTATTCGCCGATCGGGATCCGTATCGGTTTACAGGCCTACGAACCCGGCCACCTGGCATTGCTACGGTTTCTGATCGCCTCGGCCTTCATGGCAATCGTCGCCCTGTTCATGGGTATTTCGTTGCCCAGGCTCAGGGACCTTACGCTGCTGGTGATCCTTGGCTTTTTTGCCGTCAGCCTGCATCACCTTGCCTTGAACTTCGGCCAGCGCGGGGTAAGCGCCGGAGCGGCCAGCGTGCTGGCGCAGTCCACGCCTTTATTCAGTACGCTGTTGGCTCATTTCATTTTCAAGGATCGGGTCAGTCCCTGGCGTTGGGCCTGTGTGTTGCTCGGCATGCTCGGAGCGATAGTCGTGGTCACGGGTGACCATGGTTTTGGCAGCGTTGACGCCCACGGCTTGTTGATCCTGCTTGCGGCGTTGTCCTGGAGCATTTACTTCACCCTGCAAAAGCGCCACTCCCACCGCTACAACGGTTTGACGCTGGTCTGCTACACGGTCTGGTCAGGAACCGCGCTGCTGCTGATTTATTTGCCCGGGCTGGCCAGCGAGATTGCGCGAGCACCGATGAAGGTTGATCTTGCAGTGGTGATTCTGGGCATTTTTCCGAGCGCACTGGCTTATCTCGCATGGGCCTATGTCCTGACACACCTTGACCTGACTCGTGCCTCGATGATGCTTTACCTGATACCGCCCACGGCGATGCTGATGGCCGCCTTTGTTCTCGGGGAGCGACCCTCGATGCTGGTGGTACTGGGCGCAACCATTATTCTGGTCAGCGTCCTGGCGTTGAACCTGGAGCGCGAACGGCTCGCCGTTTCCGTTGGCAGAACCTAGGCTCTGCACGAAACCCCTTGAAACATCATTTCAAACAAAGGCGCTAGGGTCGCTGTAAAACTTGTTTGTGTGTCACCTTCAACCCACAGTACCGAGCACACGTAATTGCAGATGCCATTCGAAGTACCCAAGGTAATTGCTCAATTTATTGGCGATACCCCACCTGTAGCCGACGAAGTCGGTGAGTCTCCCTGCAGCGTTTACGGGTTCACCCGAGGGAATGAACGCTTCTTTCTTAAAACTTGCGCAGCGGTCTATGCACCCACTACCTACAGCGTCCTGCGTGAAGCTCGCGTGCTGGAATGGCTGGATGGCCATCTAAGTGTGCCCGAGGTTGCAGTCGTTGCCGAGAGCGCCGAAGGCGAGTTCATGATCACACGCTGTGTGCCAGGTGAACCGATACACGCGCGCAGCGACGATCAGGGCGCGGTGTTAGAGCTATTTCGCGATGCACTCCGTCAGTTACAAGCGGTACCCATCGCCGATTGCCCGTTCGACGCAAGTGCGTCGTTGCGCCTGAACGAATTGGAGTATCTGCTCGCGCGTGACCTGTGTGAGAAAGAGTACGACCTTCAACAGTGGTCGAACCTGAGCACGCCCGAGGAACTACTGGCTCGCTTATACGCCACGCTACCGAGCGAGGAATGGGGGTTCAGTCATGGCGACCTCTGTGACACTAATGTTTTCGTCGATGCACATGACCAACTGCATTTCATCGACCTGGGTCGTGGCGGTATCGCGGATCGCTGGTTGGACATCGCGTTTGTCCATCGTAACCTGCGCGAAAATCTCTCACAAAATGCAGCAGAAGACTTTCTCAAAGGGCTGGGCGAGCCTGACCACCCTGTGAAACGTGAGTTTTTCGAACAGTTGGATGAGCTGTTCTAGAAATCCCTGTCTCTATAGAATCCGCCGCCATCAGAGCCAGGAAGCCAAGATGGCAAAACGGTACGAACGCCCCGATGCAGCTTGGGATCGGGTTGCGGACATCTTCAGTGAAACCCGCCGCAGCGCACGCCCACGAGCAGATGATTGCCTGATGCTCAACGGCGTTCTCTACCTAGTCAGGCTTAGGCTCCTGCGGCACCGCAAACACCCCATTGGCCCGCGCTACCACACGCTCTCCAACCTGCAGGCTGACAGTGGCAAAGGCCATCTGGCGGCCGCGTTTGGAATGTTCGAGACGTACCTCCAGCCACTCGCCGACGTGCGCCGCGCCGAGGTAATCCAGGGTCATGCTGGCAGTAATCAGCGGCAGTGGCGGATCGCTGGAAAAAGCCATGGCATACCCCATCCCGATATCCGCCAGGGTCGCCAGTACTCCACCGTGCACGGTGCCACGCCCATTGGCATGACGCTGGTCAGCCCGCAGACCGATCTCCAGCTGCAAGCCACTGCCCCGGCAATACACCGGGCCGAGCAATTCGAGCAGAGGACTGCTGCGGGGTAAAGGGATGAAGCCTTCGGGGAGTGGGGAGTCATTCATGGGGACGTCTTCCTTTGCGACTTTCAGAGCCGTATGCCCGGCGTGAATTGATGTGTAGTGAAAATCTGTGGAGGCGGCCATCTAGATCAATGAGGCAAATCCAGGGTTATAAGTCAGGACTCGAAATACAGTGCTCTTGCTCCAATGCCGGTCAGTTAACAAAGATCTCTGACCTGATGATCAATTGTGGCGAGGGAGCTTGCTCCCGTTCGGCCGATCCGCGCCCGGGGGCAGCAGTCGTAAAGCAGACTAATGAGTTCTACCTTACATACGGTGGGTACAGGTTTTGGGAGCGCTTCGCACTCCAGCGGGAGCAAGCTCCCTCGCCACAGGTTCTGCATTCGGCGCCTCGACACTTGACTGACTGGCATTCGCCCACTCCCATCACTCACATCGATGTTCACCATCGACCCAATGAAGTTCTCATAAAAATCCTGTCGCGTAACATCAGCTCCATACCAACTTATGACACCCCGGAGCACACCACCATGAAACGCCAAATCTTCCTCAGCATCGCTTTCTCGGTACTTGCAGCCAACGCTTTTGCCGCTTCCTCGGTTCAGCCAGTCCTCGCTGAAGGAGGCTCGGATCGCTTGATCGAAAGCCGTGTTGCCGAAGGCGGTTCGGATCGTCTGATCGAAAACCGCGTTGCTGAAGGTGGCTCGGATCGTCTGATTGAAAACCGCGTCGCTGAAGGTGGTTCGGATCGTTTGATCGAAAACCGCGTCGCTGAAGGTGGCTCCGATCGCTTGATCGAAAACCGCGTCGCTGAAGGTGGTTCGGATCGCCTGATCGAGAACCGCGTCGCTGAAGGTGGTTCCGATCGTCTGATCGAGAACCGCGTCGCTGAAGGTGGTTCGGATCGTCTGATCGAGAACCGCGTTGCTGAAGGTGGTTCGGATCGTCTGATCGAGAACCGCGTCGCTGAAGGTGGTTCGGATCGTCTGACCCAGAATCAGAACCATGCATGAATAGCCTTACTGCGGCACTCAACCCAAAAGCCCGGCTTGATCAGCCGGGCTTTTTTATGGGTGATCAGTTCGCACGGTCAACGACCCGCTGCCCTTTTCATGCAGCGCTGATGGCGTTCGTCGACCCGTTTGGCGAACCAGGCGGTGGTGAGTTTTCGGGTGATTTTCGGGCTTTTCAGCACGATACCCGGCAACACCGCACGGGGCAGTGGTTTACCTTCAGCCTGCTCGGCCAAGGCGAAGACTCGCCGGAAGAGCGTGCTGTCTTCGAATTCCAGGCTGTCGCCCTGCTCCAGCTGGCGTCTGATCGTCGGGTTGCGCAGGCCAAGCTGCTTGCCCAGGGTGCGCACCGCCAGTTCCGTGGTCCCGGGCATGATTGAGCCGTGGAGAATCAGGTCGCCATCGAGGGCCAGGGGGATGCCCGAAGCGCTGCTGACGGCATTCTGGAAAGCGGCGTTGCGGCTGGCGTACCAACCGGCATTGAAATCGGCGAAGCGATACAGCGGCTTGGAGTAACTCACCGGATAACCGAGCAAATGCGCGATACCGAAGTACAGGCCACCGCGCCGGCTGAATACTTCCCGGCGAATCGAACCTTCCATGGGATAGGGATAGTCCTGCGCCTGACTTTCGGCAAAGTCGATGCTGACTTGCATCGGGCCGCCGGTATGTACCGGATTGAAACTCCCGAAAAGGGTGCGGCCCATTGGCACCATGCCGATGAAGTCGTCGAAAATGCCGCTGATTTCCTTTTCGGTGCGGGCGGCATTCAGGCGTTCGCTGTAGCTTTTACCGTTCGACGAGCGAGCCATCAGGGCACCGTTCACCAAAAGACTGGGGACATGCACCGCTGCCGCGCGGCGGTCGATCTCCTCCCGGGCGATTTTCCCCAGCCCCGGCACTGCGGGATCAACCTGGAAAGTCGACTCCTGTTCGGTCACTGCCAGTACTGAACAGAGGTTTTCCGTGGTCGGCGCAAGGCCTTGCGCGGCGAAAGCTGCATAGATGTCGGTGGCCCAGCCCTCACGGTCAACGGTCTTGGGCGGCAATAGCCGAACAAGCTTCGCCTTCACCTCGGCCGGTCGTGCCGGCGCCTCCTGGGTGCGTTGGCTGCCGCAGCCGGCCAGCACCAGCAAGGTGGCGATACCCATGATTAATCGATTTGCGCGCATGTTTCCCCGAATCAAGCTGTTGGGCCAATGGAGCGACTATGAACAAAGCCACCGCGGATATCGACCCTTGAGCCGAACGGCTGTTCAATATCAGGTGTCTGCTCCGCACCCTTGGCAATGGAAAAGGAAATGCCGTTGTACTTCAATTGAGATTCTGAGGACTGCGCATGCTATTACAGGCCATGCGCAAAACTTGTGGCGAGGGGGCTTGCCCC
>NZ_CABVHY010000039.1 GCF_902497875.1 Pseudomonas fluorescens | reverse complement strand
CAGGGTGATCACGCCGAACGCGCCGAGGCTGGTGATCACGTAGGTGACCAGGTACACGCCGATGGCTTCCATCGCCAGACCCTTGCTCGCCACCAGGGCGATCAGCAGGTAACCGAAGTGCGCGATGGACGAGTAACCCAGCAGACGCTTGAGGTTGCTCTGGGTCAGCGCCAGCAGGTTACCGAACAGGATCGACGCGATGGCGATAATGGTCAGTACGTTGCTCAGGACACCGCTGTTGGCCACTGGCGAGATTTGGAACAGCCGCACCATCACCGCGAACACTGCGACTTTCGCCGCCGTCGCCAGGAACGCCGCCACGGGTGCCGGAGCACCTTCGTAGACGTCCGGGGTCCAGAGGTGGAAGGGTACCAGCGACAGCTTGAACGCCAGGCCGATCAGCATCATGGCCAGGCCCAGTTGCGCGATCGGGTTAGGCAGACCGGTAGCGGCCAGTGCCTGGCCGATGCCGCTGAAGCTCATGCTGCCGGCTTCTGCGTAAAGCAGCGCCATGCCGAACAACAGGAACGCCGAGCCGGCGGCCGACAGCACCATGTACTTGATGCCGGCTTCCAGCGAACGCTTGTTGAAGAAGGCATAGGCCACCAGGCCGTAGACCGGTACCGAAAGCAGTTCCAGACCGACGAACAAGCCGGCCAGGTGCTGCGCGCTGACCAGTACCAGGCCACCGGCCGCAGCCATCAGGATCAGCAGGTACAGCTCTTCGCGGTTGCCCGGGTAACCCGAACCGCCATCGCCGAGGTAGGCGTGGGCGAGGGTTACACACGCCAGCGTGGCGACCAGGATCAGCGCCATGTAGAGGCAGGCGAAGCTATCGATCTGCAGCAGTGGAGTCACGACCAGAGGCGCGACTTTCAAGGCAGGGAGGATCGATAGCAGGGCCAGGTTGAGACCGGCTACCGACAGCAGAAAGGTCTGTGAGTGGTTGCGACGCCAGGCGATGGCCAGCATCACCACGATGATCGTGGCGCTGGTGATCAACAACGGCGCAAGCGCGATAAAGTGTTGAGTCGTGAATTCCATAGCGCTCTTACCGGGCCGAAGCGAGTTGAGTGAAGGCGGTACCGAACCATTGCTGCACACCACTCATCGTAGCGGCAGAGGTATCGAGGAACGGTTGCGGGAACACGCCGAGGTAAATCAGCAGCACCGCCAGTCCAACCACCATGATCAGTTCGCGAGCATCCATGCCGTGCAGCACTGCGTCAGACTTGGACGGACCGAAGTAGGCACGGTGGATCATGATCAACGAGTAGACCGAACCGAACACCAGACCCGAGGTCGCAATCGCGGTGATCCACGGTGCGTTGGCGAAGTTGCCCAGCAGGATCAGGAATTCGCCGACGAAGTTACCGGTACCCGGCAAGCCCAAGGACGCGGCTGCAAAGAACAGGCTGATCGCCGGCAGATACGCGATGCGTGACCACAGGCCGCCCATCTCGCGCATGTCGCGAGTGTGCAGGCGCTCGTACAACTGGCCGCTGAGGATAAACAATGCGGCTGCCGAAACACCGTGCGCCAGCATCTGCATCACCGCGCCTTGCAGCGCCAGCTGGCTGCCGGAGTAGATCCCGATCAGCACGAAGCCCATGTGCGAAACGCTGGAGAAGGCGATCAGGCGCTTGATGTCGGTTTGCGCGAAGGCCAGGAACGCACCGTAGAAGATCCCGACCAGACCCAGGGTCATGGCGATCGGCGCGAACTCGGCCGAGGCATTCGGGAACAGCGGCAGGGCGAAACGCAACAGACCGTAAGCCGCGGTCTTCAACAAGATACCGGCCAGGTCGACGGAACCGGCGGTCGGCGCCTGGGCGTGGGCATCCGGCAGCCAGGAGTGGAACGGCACCACCGGCAGCTTCACCGCGAAGGCGATGAAGAAGCCGAGCATCAGGATGTACTCGGTGGTCAGCGACATCTTGGTTTTCAGCAACAGCGCGTAATCGAAAGTGATCACCCCGGTGTCGTTGAAGTTGACCAGTACCAGACCGAGGATCGCCACCAACATGATCAGGCCGCTGGCCTGGGTGAAGATGAAGAACTTGGTCGCCGCGTAGATCCGGGTCTTCTTGCCGTCCGATGAACTATGACCCCAGAGCGCGATGAGGAAGTACATCGGCACCAGCATCATTTCCCAGAAGAAGAAGAACATGAACAGGTCGAGGGCGAGGAACACGCCGACCACACCGCCGAGGATCCACATCAGGTTCAGGTGGAAGAAACCAACGTGACGCTGGATCTCTTTCCACGAGCAGAGTACCGAGAGGACACCCAGCAGACCGGTCAGCAGGATCATCAACAGCGACAGACCATCGAGGGCCAGGTGCACGTTGATGCCGAAACGCTCGATCCAGACGTGTTTGAACTCAATCACCCAGGTCGGATCGGCGCCAGGCGCCGGAGCAAATGAATAGTCGCCATGGGCCCACAGCCAGAGGCCGAGAGCGAGTTCCAGGGACATGGTCAGCAACGCAATCCAGCGTGGCAGGGTAGCGCCGAAGCGCTCCCCCATCCAGCACAGCAGGCCGCCGATAAAGGGGATCAGGATTAGCCAAGGCAGAATCATGACGGGCTCAATTCCTTTCGCAATTTCGCAAGGTTCATATCAGACCGCTACCAACACGATGGCGCCCATTACCAGCACGGCACCAGCAGCCATGGAAGCCGCATACCAACGCAACTGACCGGTCTCGGTACGGCTCAGGGAGGTGTGACCCCCTTTGGCCATACGCGGGATCAGGCCGATGGTCTGGTCGAGCGGGTCTTTGCGCAGCACATGGCTGATCATCAGGTACGGCTTGACGAACAGCTTGTCGTAGATCCAGTCGAAGCCCCAGGCGGCGAACCACCAGGCCGAGAGGAAACGTCCGATGCCGCTGTTGGCGATGGCCGTGACGAAGCGCCGCTTGCCGAGGAACAGCAGGGCCGCCAGCAGGATACCGGCCAGGGCGATGGCGCCCGAAGCGATTTCCAGACTGTGCTTGGCTTCGCCGCCGGCATGGCCGACGCTTTCCGGCAGCACGCCGTGCAGCGGTGGAACGATCATCGCGCCGACGAACGTCGACAGTACGATCAGCACCGACAGTGGCAGCCAGTGAGCAATGCCGTGACCCGCGTGGGCTTCGGTCTTGGCTTCACCGTGGAACGCGATGAAGATCAGGCGGAAGGTGTACAGCGAAGTCATGAAGGCACCGACCAGGCCGGCGTACAGCAGACCGTGGTTACCACTGGCGAACGCTTCCCAGAGGATTTCGTCTTTCGAGTAGAAACCCGCGGTCACCAGCGGCAGGGCCGACAGTGCGGCACCACCGACGATGAAGCTGGTGTAGGCCAATGGCAGTTTCTTCCACAGGCCGCCCATCTTGAAGATGTTCTGCTCATGGTGGCAGGCAACGATCACCGCACCGGATGCAAGGAACAACAGCGCCTTGAAGAAGGCGTGGGTCATCAGGTGGAAGATCGCGCCGTCAAAGGCGCCCACGCCCAGGGCCAGGAACATGTAGCCGATCTGGCTCATGGTCGAGTAGGCGAGGATCCGCTTGATGTCGGTTTGCACCAGCGCGGCGAAACCGGCCAGGACCAGGGTCACGCCACCCACGATGCCGACCAGTTGCAGGATATCCGGCGCCAGGGCGAACAGGCCGTGAGTACGGGCGATCAGGTAGACACCGGCGGTCACCATGGTTGCGGCGTGGATCAGTGCCGAAACCGGGGTAGGGCCGGCCATTGCGTCCGCCAGCCAGGTTTGCAGCGGTAGTTGCGCGGATTTACCGACCGCACCACCGAGCAGCATCAGGGTCGCCAGAACGATCCAGAAGTCACCGACCTTGAAGTGCTCAGGCGCCTTGACCAGCAGTTCCTGGATATTCAGCGTGCCCAACTGTTGGAACAGGATGAACAGGCCGATGGCCATGAACACGTCGCCGACCCGGGTGACGATAAAGGCTTTGAGTGCGGCGTTACCGTTGTTGCGGTTGCTGTAGTAGAAACCGATCAACAGGTAGCTGCACAGGCCCACGCCTTCCCAGCCGAAGTACAGGAACAACAGGTTATCGCCCAGCACCAGGAACAGCATGCTGGCGATAAACAGGTTGGTGTAGGCGAAGAAGCGCGAGTAACCGGCTTCACCGCGCATGTACCAGGAGGCGAACAGATGGATCAGGAAGCCGACGCCGACCACCACACCGAGCATGGTCAGGGACAGACCATCCAGGTACAGGGCGAAGTTCGGCTTGAAGCCTTCCACCGACATCCACTGCCACAGTACCTGCGTGTAGTGACCACCCTCGGGTGGGGCAACGTTGAACTGCCAGATGATATAGGCAGTGACGATCGCCGAGAGGCCGACGGAACCGACGCCGATCAGCGCCGAGAGGTTTTCCGAGAGGCGTCCCCGGGAGAACGCCAGCAGCACAAAACCGATCAGAGGGAACAGAAAAGTCAGATAGAGAAGGTTCATCCGCGCATCTCGCTGGCAGCGTCGATATCGAGAGTGTGGAAGCGGCGATACAGCTGCAACAGAATCGCCAGGCCAATACTGGCCTCGGCGGCTGCCAGGCTGATCACCAGGATGAACATGATCTGTCCATCCGGCTGGCCCCAGCGGCTACCGGCGACGATGAAGGCCAAAGCGGCGGCATTCATCATGATCTCCAGGCTCATCAGCACGAAGAGGATGTTGCGGCGGACCATCAGGCCGACCAGACCGAGGCAGAACAGCACGCCGGCGACAGCCAGGCCATGCTCCATTGGGATAGAACCGAAAGGGATAGCAGGCATAGTGTTACTCCTTCGCCTCGTTGCGGCCCAGGTGGAACGCCGTGACAGCTGCAGCGAGCAGCAGCATCGAGGCGAGTTCGACCACCAGCAGGTAAGGACCGAACAGGCTGATGCCCACGGCCTTGGCGTCTACGGTGGTGTGGCCGATACCGCCGACGCTCGGGTTGGCGAACAGCACATACAGCAGTTCCGCCAGCAGCAGCGCGGCGAGTACCACCGGACCCAGCCAGATGCCGGGTTTGAGCCAGACGCGCTCTTGCTGAACCGAGGCCGGGCCCAGGTTCAGCATCATCACCACGAACACGAACAGCACCATGATGGCGCCCGCGTAGGCGATCACTTCCAGTGCGCCGGCGAATGGAGCACCGAGGCTGAAAAAGGTCATCGCCACGGCGAGCAGCGAAATAATCAGGTAGAGCAGGGCGTGCACAGGGTTGGTGTTAGTGATCACGCGAAGCGTGGACACAACGGCAACTCCTGATGCGAAATAGAAAGCGAATTCCATCTTTCTTCCTTAAGGCAGCAAGCTCTTCACGTTGATCGGCTCGGCTTCATTTTGCGCGGAGCCTTTTGGCTTACCGGCAATGGCCATACCTGCAACACGATAGAAGTTGTAATCAGGGTTTTTACCGGGACCGGAGATCAACAGATCTTCTTTCTCGTAAACCAGGTCCTGACGTTTGAACTCGGCCATCTCGAAATCCGGTGTCAGCTGGATCGCGGTGGTCGGGCAGGCTTCCTCGCAGAGGCCGCAGAAAATGCAGCGCGAGAAGTTGATACGGAAGAACTCCGGGTACCAGCGACCGTCTTCGGTTTCAGCCTTCTGCAGCGAGATGCAACCCACCGGGCACGCCACGGCGCACAGGTTGCAGGCTACACAACGCTCTTCGCCGTCAGGGTCGCGGGTCAGCACGATACGCCCACGGAAGCGTGGCGGCAGGTACACCGCTTCTTCCGGATACTGCAGCGTGTCGCGCTTGCGGAAGGCATGACCGAAAATCATCACCAGGCTGCGAAGCTGGGTGTAGGTGCCATGCAATATGTCAAACAAGTACTTGAACATGGGTCTCTATCCTCACTGAACCGCGCCAGCGGGCGTGTTCATCAACACGATCGCAGCGGTCACCAGCAGATTGATCAGGGTCAGCGGCAGGCAGAATTTCCAGCTGAAATCCATCACCTGGTCATACCGTGGGCGCGGAATCGATGCGCGCAGCAGGATGAAGATCATGATGAAAAACGCGGTCTTCATAGCGAACCAGATGAACGGGATCTGCGGCAGAATGCCGAAAGGTCCGTGCCAGCCGCCGAAAAACAGAGTCACCAGCAGCGCCGAGATCAACACGATGCCGATGTACTCACCGACGAAGAACATGCCCCATTTCATGCCGGCGTATTCAATGTGGTAACCGTCGGCCAGTTCCTGTTCCGCTTCCGGCTGGTCGAAGGGGTGACGGTGAGTCACGGCCACGCCAGCGATGAAGAAGGTACAGAAACCAAGGAACTGCGGAATGATGAACCACAGGTTCTGCGCTTGATATTCGACGATGTCGCGCATGTTGAACGAACCAACCTGCGCCACCACGCCCATCAGCGCCAGGCCCATGAACACTTCATAGGACACGGTCTGGGCCGAGGCACGCAAGCTGCCGAGCAGGGCGAACTTGTTGTTGCTCGACCAGCCGGCGAACAGCACCGCATAGACCGACAGACCGGCCATGGCGAAGAAGAACAGCAGGCCGATGTTCAGGTCCGCGACACCCCAGGTCGGGGTGATCGGGATGATCGCGAACGCAATCAGCAAGGCGCTCATGGCCACGACCGGTGCCAGGGTGAAGATCACCTTGTCGGCAAACGGCGGAGTCCAGTCTTCCTTGAAGAACATCTTGATCATGTCGGCGGCGATCTGGAAGGCGCCGAACGGACCCACCCGGTTCGGACCGTAACGATCCTGCCAGAGGGCCAGCAAGCGTCGTTCGACCCAGCTCAGCAGCGCGCCGCAAACCACCACGGCAAGCATGATCACGATGGCCTTGACCACCGCGATGATCACGTCGATCACTTCAGGGGTGAACCAGGTCATTGCGCTGCCTCCTGCAGACCGTCAACGGACTTGCCAAAAATCGCCGGTGGAATACCGGCCAGACCGGCAGGCAACGCGACCAGGCCAGCACCCAACTCATCATTGATGCGCAGCGGCAGACGCAGGGTCTGGCCGGCAACGTTCAGGCTGAGCAGTGCACCATCGTTGACGCCCAGGCGATCCGCTTCGGATTTGGCCAGCGACACGTAGGCGGCCGGGATGCGTTCCTGGACCGGCGCGGCTTTGGAAGAGTTCTCTTCACTGCCGAACAGGTGATAGAACGGCACCACTTGCCAGGTTCCGCGAGCAGGGGAGAACGCGGTCGGGATGCTGGCGAACCAGCTCAGACCATCACCCTGGCTTTCGATCAGGCGGGTGCCCGGATCGCCAGCACGGATGTGACCACCGACTTCGTCCTGGAATTTGTTCCAGGCTTGCGGCGAGTTCCAGCCCGGAGACCAGGCAAACGGCACCTGCTGACGCGGTTCGACGGAGCCCGAGTAGCCTTCCATGGAGAACGAGAATGCGGAGTCGTTGTCCTGGGAAGTACGCGGCTCGTGCACGCTGATGTCGGCACGCATGGCGGTCCGGCCACTGTAACGCAGCGGTTCGCGGGCCAGTTTCAGGCCTTTGATGCGGAACGCGGCGGACGGTGCGGCGCTGACGATGCCGGTCAGTTGCGAGTTGCTGGCGGCGCAGGCAGCGGTGACGTGGTCCAGTTGGGTCCAGTCCAGCGGTTGGTTCAGCAGGGTCGATCGCAGGGCATGCAGCCAGCGCCAGCCTTCGTGAACCAGAATGCTTGCGTCCAGGTACGTCGGGTCGAAGACCTGGAAGAAGCGCTGGGCGCGGCCTTCCTGGCTGACCAGGGTACCGTCGCCCTCAGCGAAGCTGGCCGCTGGCAGAACCAGGTGCGCGCGATCGCTGGTGGCGGTTTTCTGATGATCAGCGACGATCAGCACTTTCGCGGCGCTCAGGGCAGCATCGACCTTGGCCTTGTCGGTGCGGGTGTACAGATCGTTTTCCAGTACCACGATGGCGTCGGCCTGGCCGTCGATCACCGCTTGCAGCGCAGCGTCGACCGATTCGCCACCGAGCATGGCCAGGCCGAGGCTGTTGGCCTCTGGCACGATCAGGCTGATGGAACCGTTCTTCTCGCGCAGCTTCAGGGCCTTCGCAATGTTTGCCGCAGCTTCGATCAGCGCCTTGGAACCCAGGGAGGTACCGGCGATGATCAGCGGACGTTTGGCTGCGAGCAGGGCGTTGGCGATGCGCTGGGCCAGTTCGAGTGCTTCGCTGTCCAGGCCTTCAACGGCTGGAGCGCTGGCGTCGAGGGCATGGGCCACGGCGAAACCGATACGAGCCAGGTCGTCGGGAGCGGCGTGAACGCACTCTTCGGCGATATCGTCGAGTTTGGTTTCAGCCAGGCTGGCGATGAACAGCGGGTTCAACGCGTTCTGACCGATGTTCTTCACCGCGGCATCCAGCCAAGGCTGAACGCGCATCGCGTCGGCCATCTCTTCGGCCTTGCCCTTGACCGACTGACGCAGGGCCAGGGCCATGCGGGCAGCGGTCTGGGTCAGGTCTTCACCGAGGACGAAGATCGCGTCGTGGTCTTCGATGTCGCGCATGTTCGGGATCGGCAGCGGGCTGCTTTTCAGCACTTGCACGACCAGACGGATGCGTTCCAGTTCGCTGGCTTCGATCCCCGAGTAGAAATGTTCGGCCCCGACCAGTTCGCGCAGGGCGTAGTTGCTTTCCAGGCTGGCGCGCGGCGAACCGATACCAACGATGTTGCGACCACGCAGCAGGTCAGCGGCTTTATCCAGGGCTTCGTCGAGGCTCAGCTTGGCGCCGTTGGCCAGCAGTGGCTGACGTGGGCGATCCTTGCGGTTGACGTAGCCATAGCCAAAACGGCCACGGTCGCAGAGGAAGTACTGGTTCACCGAACCGTTGAAACGGTTTTCGATGCGGCGCAGTTCGCCGTAGCGTTCACCCGGGCTGATGTTGCAACCGCTGGAGCAGCCATGGCAGATGCTCGGCGAGAACTGCATGTCCCACTTGCGGTTGTAGCGCTCGGAGTGAGTCTTGTCGGTGAACACACCGGTCGGGCAGACCTCGGTGAGGTTGCCGGAGAACTCGCTTTCCAGGGTGCCGTCTTCAACGCGACCGAAGTACACGTTGTCGTGGGCACCGAATACACCGAGGTCGGTGCCGCCGGCGTAGTCCTTAT
The DNA here is from genome assembly GCF_902497875.1 of Pseudomonas fluorescens. Taxonomy (GTDB): domain Bacteria; phylum Pseudomonadota; class Gammaproteobacteria; order Pseudomonadales; family Pseudomonadaceae; genus Aquipseudomonas; species Aquipseudomonas fluorescens_BR. Next base: position 43,946 of record NZ_CABVHY010000039.1, on the reverse strand, counting down.
AGAAGCGTACGCAGCGATAGCAGGCGATGCAGCGGTTCATCTCGTGGGAAATGAACGGGCCCAGTTGCTGGTTCTGGTGGGTACGCTTGGTGAAGCGATACCGACGCTCGTTGTGGCCGGTCATGACCGTCATGTCTTGCAGGTGGCAGTGACCGCCTTCCTCGCAGACCGGGCAGTCGTGCGGGTGGTTGGTCATCAGCCATTCGACGACGCTGGCGCGAAACACTTTGGCTTCTTCGTCGTCGATGGAAATCCAGCTGCCGTCGGTGGCAGGGGTCATGCAGGACATGACGATACGACCACGCTTGTCGTTCTCGTCGGTGTACTGCTTGACCGCGCACTGGCGACAGGCGCCAACGCTGCCGAGGGCGGGGTGCCAGCAGAAATAGGGGATGTCGAGGCCTAGCGACAGACACGCCTGTAACAGGTTGTCTGCCCCATCGACTTCGAGCGCTTTGCCGTCTACGTGGATAGTGGCCATGGTTCAAAGATCTTCGTTGGCCCGGTGTCAGCGGGCGTGGCTAATGGAATCTTGTTTGCGTGCGAATCAACACAGCCGTTAACGGCGTCATCGCACGAAAGGCGAAGGGCACGGACCCTTCGCCTTTTTTAAAGCGTTAAGCGCCGACTACGATCGGCCTTGCCAGGGGCGGGACGGTGGCGCTGGTGGGCGCGATACCGGCTTCGAACTCTGGACGGAAATATTTGATTGCGCTGCCCAATGGCTCCACGGCGCCCGGTGCGTGAGCACAGAAAGTCTTGCCCGGGCCGAGGAAACCGACCAGCCCCAGCAGGGTCTCGATATCGCCGGCTTGCCCTTCGCCATGCTCGAGCGCCATCAAGAGCTTGACGCTCCATGGCAGACCGTCACGGCATGGGGTGCAGAAGCCACAGGATTCGCGGGAGAAGAACTGTTCCATGTTGCGCAGCAGGGAGACCATGTTGACGCTGTCGTCCACGGCCATCGCCAGGCCGGTACCCATACGGGTGCCGACCTTGGCGATGCCGCCGGCGTACATTTGTGCGTCCAGGTGCTCAGGCAACAGGAAACCGGTACCGGCGCCGCCTGGCTGCCAGCACTTGAGCTTGAAGCCGTCGCGCATGCCACCGGCGTAGTCTTCGAACAGTTCGCGACCGGTGATGCCGAACGGCAGTTCCCAGAGGCCAGGGTTCTTCACTTTGCCGGAGAAGCCCATCAGCTTGGTGCCGTGGTCTTCACTGCCTTCGCGAGCGAGGGATTTGTACCAGTCAACGCCGTCGGCAATGATCGCCGGTACGTTGCACAGGGTTTCGACGTTGTTCACGCAGGTCGGCTTGCCCCAGACGCCAACAGCGGCCGGGAAGGGCGGCTTGGAGCGAGGGTTGGCGCGGCGGCCTTCGAGGGAGTTGATCAGCGCGGTTTCTTCACCGCAGATGTAACGCCCGGCGCCGGTGTGGACGAACAGTTCGAAATCGAAACCGCTGCCCAGGATGTTCTTGCCCAGCAGGCCCGCGGCCTTGGCTTCTTCCACGGCACGGGTGAGGTGCTTGGCGGCGGTGGTGTATTCGCCACGCAGGAAGATATAGCCACGGTAGGTTTTCAGCGCGCGAGCACTGATCAACATGCCTTCGATCAGCAGATGGGGCAGTTGCTCCATCAGCATGCGGTCTTTCCAGGTGTTGGGCTCCATTTCATCCGCGTTGCACAGCAGGTAGCGGATGTTGATGGATTCGTCCTTGGGCATCAGGCCCCACTTCACACCCGTGGGGAAGCCAGCGCCGCCGCGACCCTTGAGGCCGGCGTCCTTGACGGTCTGGACAATGTCGTCCTGAGACATCTCGGCGAATGCCTTGCGCGCAGCGGCGTAGCCATTCTTGGCCTGGTACTCGTCGAGCCACACGGCTTCGCCGTCGTCACGCAGACGCCAGGTCAGCGGATGGGTTTCTGCGTTGCGCGCGATGCGGTTGGCAGGGCCGAATGAAGTCAGGGTCATACGTAGCCCTCCAACAGTTTGGCAACGCCGGCAGGCTGTACGTCACCGAAAGTGTCGTCGTCGATCATCAACGCCGGCGCCTTGTCGCAGTTGCCGAGGCAGCAGACCGGCAGCAGCGTGAAACGGCCGTCGGCAGTGGTTTCACCCAGGCCGATGCCGAGGTTGTCCTGGAGCTCGCTGACCACCGACTCGTGGCCGCCGATGTAGCAGACCATGCTGTCGCAGACGCGAATGATGTGACGGCCGACCGGCTGACGGAAGATCTGGCTGTAGAACGTCGCCACGCCTTCAACGTCGCTGGCCGGAATGCCAAGGATCTCGCCGATGGCGTAGAGCGCGCCATCCGGCACCCAGCCACGTTCCTTCTGGACGATCTTCAGGGCTTCGATCGACGCCGCGCGCGGGTCTTCGTAGTGATGCAGCTCGTGCTCGATGGCCGAGCGCTCGGTTTCGCTCAAGGCGAAACGGTCTGTCTGGATAAGCGTGCTATTCATGCTTAGCGGTCCACGTCGGCCATAACGAAATCGATACTACCCAGGTACGCAATCAAGTCCGCGACCATGCTGCCTTTGATCACCGAAGGGATCTGCTGCAGGTGCGGGAAGCTTGGCGTACGAATCCGGGTGCGGTAGCTCATGGTGCCGCCATCGCTCGTCAGGTAATAACTGTTGATACCCTTGGTCGCTTCGATCATCTGGAAGGATTCGTTGGCCGGCATGACCGGGCCCCACGAAACTTGCAGGAAGTGCGTGATCAGGGTTTCGATGTGCTGCAGCGTGCGCTCTTTCGGTGGCGGCGTAGTCAGCGGGTGATCCGCCTTGTACGCGCCTGCCGGCATGTTACGCATGCACTGGTCGATGATCTTGATGCTCTGGCGCATTTCTTCGACGCGAACCATGCAGCGGTCGTAGGCATCGCCATTGACTGCCAGCGGTACTTCGAACTCGAAGTTCTCGTAGCCGGAGTAAGGGCGAGCCTTGCGCAGGTCGAAATCACAGCCGGTGGAACGCAGGCCGGCACCGGTGACGCCCCATTCCAGGGCCTCTTTGGTGTTGTAGGCGGCGACGCCGACGGTACGACCCTTGAGGATGCTGTTCTGCAGGGCGGCCTTGGTGTATTCGTCGAGGCGCTTGGGCAGCCAATCGACGAAGTCCTTGACCAGTTTGTCCCAGCCGCGCGGCAGGTCGTGAGCGACGCCACCGATGCGATACCAGGCCGGGTGCAGGCGGAAGCCGGTGATGGCTTCGATCACCGTGTAGGCTTTCTGCCGGTCGGTGAAGGTGAAGAACACTGGGGTCATGGCGCCGACGTCCTGGATATAGGTACCCAGGAACAGCAGGTGGCTGGTGATCCGGAAGAACTCGGCCATCATGATGCGGATGGTGTCGACCTTGTCCGGAACCTTGATGCCCGCCAGCTTCTCGACCGCGAGCACGTACGGCAGGTTGTTCATCACCCCGCCGAGGTAATCGATGCGGTCGGTGTACGGGATGAAACTGTGCCAGGATTGGCGCTCGGCCATTTTCTCGGCACCACGGTGGTGGTAGCCGACGTCTGGCACGCAGTCGACGATCTCTTCGCCGTCCAGTTGCAGAATGATGCGGAATGCGCCGTGAGCCGAAGGGTGGTTCGGACCGAGGTTGAGGAACATGTAGTCCTCGTTGGCGCCGGAGCGTTTCATGCCCCAGTCTTCCGGCTTGAAGCGCGCGGCTTCTTCTTCCAGCTGATGCTTGGCCAGGGTCAGGCTGAACGGGTCGAACTCGGTCGCGCGGGCCGGGTAATCCTTGCGCAGCGGGTGACCTTCCCAGGTCGGCGGCATCATGATCCGGGTCAGGTGCGGGTGGCCGGCAAAGTCGATGCCGTACATGTCCCACACTTCACGCTCGTACCAGTTGGCGTTCGGCCAGATTCCGGTCACGGTCGGTACGCTGAGGTCGCTCTCGGACAAGGCGACCTTGATCATTACGTCACTATTACGTTCGATCGACATCAAGTGATAGAACACAGTGAAGTCGGCACCGCTCGGCAGCCCGTTGCGCTTGGCGCGCAGACGCTCGTCCACGCCATGCAGGTCATAGAGCATGACGTACGGCTTGGGCAGGTTGCGCAGGAAGGTCAGGACTTCGATCAGTTTGGCGCGGGTAACCCAAAGCACCGGCATGCCGGTGCGGGTGGCCTGGGCGGAAAACGCCTCTGGGCCAAAACGGTTGTTCAGTTCGACGACCACATCTTGGTCGTCTGCCTTATAAGGCGGGATGTACAGAGCACTGCCTGTAGTCATGGTTTTTTATCGCTTTCGGTCAACGTAAAGAATGAAGCCAGGTTCTCGTTTCTTTGTAAGAACTAAGGCTGGATCAGACTTCGTCGGGGCTGCGCAGGTTGGTTACCTGAATACGCTGTTCGCGGCGCTGTTCCTTTTGCGACGGCATCTCGGCGCGGTAAACGCCTTGATCGCCAACGACCCAGGAAAGTGGGCGACGCTCCTGGCCAATCGATTCCTGCAACAGCATCAAGCCTTGCAGGAATGCTTCAGGGCGGGGCGGGCAGCCAGGCACGTAGACGTCCACGGGCAGGAACTTGTCCACCCCTTGAACGACGGAGTAGATGTCGTACATGCCACCGGAGTTGGCGCACGAACCCATGGAGATAACCCATTTCGGTTCGAGCATTTGCTCGTAGAGACGCTGAATGATCGGCGCCATCTTGATGAAGCAGGTCCCGGCAATAACCATGAAATCCGCCTGACGCGGTGATGCCCGGATAACCTCGGCGCCAAAGCGCGCGATGTCATGGGGCGCCGTGAAGGCGGTAGTCATTTCCACGTAGCAACACGAAAGGCCGAAGTTGTACGGCCACAGGGAGTTTTTACGCCCCCAGTTGACCGTGCTGTTCAGCACGTCTTCGAGCTTGCCCATGAAAATGTTTTTGTGGACTTGATCTTCTAACGGATCGGAAACGGTTTCCCGTTCGCCGATCGGGTACTGCTCGTTAGGAGCATCCGGGTCGATCCTGGTGAGATTGTATTGCATCGCCAAAGCCTCATTGTTTCAGCTTCGCTTGCCGCTTACGACGACCTTCCGGAGCCCAATCAAGTGCCCCCACTCGCCAAAGGTAGACAAGACCTGCCAACAGAATTGCTATGAAAACGAGAGCTTCGACAAATCCGGTCCAGCCGCTTTCGCGGACGGACACAGACCAGGCAAAGAGAAAGAGGGCTTCGATATCGAAGATCACGAACAGCATCGCGACCAGATAGAATTTGGCTGAGAGCCGCAAGCGGGCGCCACCGGTAGGTAGCATGCCGGACTCGAACGGTTCGTTTTTACTGCGGCCCCAGGCTTTGGAGCCGAGCAGGCTGGAGACGCCGAGCATGAAGGCACAAAGGCCGCCGACACCCAGAAGGAAAATGGCAAAGCCCCAGTTGTGGGCCATGAGTCCTGTCGCTTCGGGCATGCTGGTAATCCTTAACAGAGAGCAAGGGTCTCTGAGCTTGAAAAAGTAATAAAGCAGTGACGATATGTCGCAGCGCAATCAATCCCGCTGATTTTATGGCTAAACACCGTGCAAGTAAATTTTCTATAGCGAAATTATTTAGCAGAATAAGGACATTGCGTGCCTCCGAGCCCACGCAGCCCATACGTTGCGGGCATTAGGCGGGGTTTTGTTAATTATGTTTTGTGAGTGATGTAATGAATAGCTCGCAGGCTAAATGATAATCAATATTATTTGGAGCGGGTTTTAAACTGTTATTCATGGTGGCAGCCAGAAAGTTGCCGTTACATACCCGTTATCGCAAGTTATGAGCGTAGCCTTTTTAACCTTTTTTGTGGGGTCCGATACTGCTTTTGGTCAATTTTTCGTGGTGCTGGGCGAGGGCTTGGCAAGTGCGCGGGCGCTTGTGTGTGGGGTAAGCCTGAGACAAGTCTCGGGTGAGGGGAAGTCGACTTTGGATGCAGTGGTCTAATCCGAAAGGCGGAATAATCCGAAGCGTTCCTCGCAACCGATGACGCTTACCCAGGCCTGTAGCAGCTGCCGAGCCCGCGAGGCTGCGTTCGAGCGCGAAGCGGTCGCAGAATTGGCACACCGGGTTGACCTGCAAAACCGCGTCGCTTGGTTTACGACCGCTTCGCGGCCGAACGCAGCCTCGCGGGCTCGGCAGCTGCTACGGAACCCGGTTGGTTTTACATTGAGTAAATTCCACGCAAAAAAAACGCCCCGAACCAGTCGGGGCGTCAGATGTGCGGCTTGCAGTTAGCTTTCTACTCGGTCCGCAATTGCCGTTTGCTCAAGAAACGAAGTCGATCAGTGGAACTGTTCTTCTTCGGTGGAGCCGGTCAGCGCGGTAACCGAAGACGAGCCACCTTGAATCACGGTGGTCATGTCGTCGAAGTAGCCGGTGCCGACTTCCTGCTGGTGAGCCACGAAGGTGTAACCCTTGGCAGCGTCAGCGAACTCTTGCTCTTGCAGCTTCACGTAGGCAGTCATGTCGTTGCGGGCGTAGTCGTGCGCCAGGTTGAACATGCTGTGCCACATGTTGTGAATGCCGGCCAGGGTGATGAACTGGTGCTTGTAGCCCATGGCGGACAGTTCGCGCTGGAACTTGGCGATGGTCGCGTCGTCCAGGTTTTTCTTCCAGTTGAAGGAAGGCGAGCAGTTGTACGACAGCAGTTGGTCCGGGTATTCCTTTTTGATCGCTTCAGCGAAGCGACGAGCCTCGTCCAGATCCGGCTTGGCGGTTTCGCACCAGATCAGGTCGGCGTACGGCGCGTAGGCCAGGCCTCGCGAGATAGCCTGGTCGAGACCGGCGCGCACTTTGTAGAAACCTTCCTGAGTACGTTCGCCAGTCACGAACTCTTTGTCGTACGGGTCGCAATCGGAAGTCAGCAGGTCAGCTGCGTTGGCGTCGGTACGGGCCAGGATGATGGTCGGTGTACCGGCAACGTCAGCCGCCAGACGGGCAGCGGTCAGCTTCTGTACAGCTTCCTGGGTAGGAACCAGTACCTTGCCGCCCATGTGGCCGCATTTTTTCACGGAAGCCAGTTGGTCTTCGAAGTGAACGCCGGCGGCGCCTGCTTCGATCATGCTTTTCATCAACTCGTAGGCGTTCAGTACGCCGCCGAAACCGGCTTCGGCGTCAGCCACGATGGGTGCGAAGTAGTCGATGTAGCCTTCGTCGCCTGGATTCTTGCCGGCTTTCCACTGGATCTGGTCGGCACGACGGAACGAGTTGTTGATGCGCTTGACCACGGTCGGTACGGAGTCGACCGGGTACAGCGACTGGTCCGGGTACATCGATTCTGCAGAGTTGTTGTCTGCAGCAACTTGCCAGCCCGACAGGTAGATTGCCTGGATACCGGCTTTGACCTGTTGTACAGCTTGGCCGCCGGTCAGGGCGCCCATGCAGTTGACGAAATCTTTCTCAGGACGGAAGGACGGTTTGGCGCCTTGGGTGACCAGGTTCCAGAGTTTCTCGGCGCCCATACGTGCCAGAGTGTGCTCAGGTTGAACCGAGCCACGCAGGCGGACGACGTCAGCAGCGGAGTAAGCGCGTGTCACGCCTTTCCAGCGTGGGTTCTCAGCCCAATCTTTTTCGAGGACTGCAATTTGCTGTTCGCGTGTCAGTGCCATGGAGATAAACCTCGTCGCGTCTTGTATAAAAAGTCGTTCTTGGGTGGAAAATTCTTGCTCCGCCAGATACGCAGGTTTGAAGTTGCGCAAAGGGCTGCTCGCTGACCAGAAGCTTAGGTCAAGTCAGGCTTGGCGGGGAACGCGACGGGCGAACGATGGGCTCGAGAAGGGAAGTGAGCAGGTAAGGGCGAGCTGCCGGGCACATTCAGGCATCGTGGGCCTTCATGCGATCAAACAGTATGTAGCCGAACTACCTAATTACGCTTCCGTCCCTCGGGACAACTTCGTTCCAGTCGCAACCTCGTCAAACTGCCTTGTGGGCGGTACAGACACGAATCGGCTCAGGTGGGTAAGTCAGAGCGGCGATCCGAAGGCCCTTGCCAGGGCCCCTGATTAGCGGGAGCGGGGCCATCATGCCCTTGGTTTTCTGACCCGTCAAATGTTTTGTAGTGCTTTTTTTTAGGCACTACATCTTTGGTCTAATACGACTAATCAGTCAGTTTTTGGTGCTTTGGTCCAGAGTTTCCACTTTCACGCGCAAGGTCATGTCGTCCCGACCCTGTGTCCCATAGCTGCGGGCTAGACCCTTTTGCTCGGCCTGAGTCTGGCGATTGACCCCGGCCAGGGTGATCCACTCGCCAAGCCGGCCACTGACGGTGCTGTCAGTGCTTTGCACGTTCACTACATCGGGACGTTCCTGGCTCATTCGGTCACGATTGGTGCTGATACTCAGATGAACGATATCGCCTGTGACGCTGGCGGTGACGTAGAACCCCTGGGTAACGTTACGGTACTGGGTCTGGTTTTGCAGGCGGCCGTAGGGGTCGACCTGGGTGCTGGTCAGCGGCACGCTCTGGCCGACCTGGATCAATGCCGGTGCGCCTTCGCTGGCCTGAATCTGCTGAATGCCGCCGTCACGGCTGGCTGTGCTGCGGCTGATGATGCGAGCGCCATTGACCGAGTAACCCTGTTGGTCCTGGGTGTTGTTTTCATTGGTGTCGACGGTGATCAGCAGGCGCTTGGGGGCAGTGTCCAATTTCTCGAGAAAGGCCCGCAGTTCGGTGATTTTCTCCGGTTCGGCGTTGACGATCAGTTGATTGCCGTAGGCGCTGACCTTGCCGTCCTTGCCGAGGAAGTTCTGCGCTACAGGCAGGAGATCGGCGCTGGTGCGGTAGTTAAGCGGCACGATCTCGGTGGCAGCGATGACCGAAAAACTGCAGGTCAGCAGCAGCGTGGTGAGCAGGGTGCGTAGGGACATGTCCGTTTATCTCCGCGTTCGAGAGGCTTGATATTGCCAGTTTGTCGGCCTGGGGTGGGGCAAGTTGAATCGTAGACAGCAAAACGCCCCGACATCCGAGGATGGCGGGGCGTTTTGTGGGGCTCTCTGTGGCGAGGGAGCTTGCTCCCGCTGGAGCGCGAAGCGGTCCTAAAATCAGTCAGCGCGGTTTATCAGATAAACCGCATTCACCGATTTCACGACTGCTTCGCAGTCGAACGGGGGCAAGCCCCCTCGCCACAGGTCTTCAGTCGAGCCCGCGCACCATGTCCACATGCGGAATCCCTGCTTCGAGGAATTCGCCGCTGACGATGGTAAAGCCCATGCGCTCGTAGAAAGCCGTCGCCTGGACCTGCGCGCTGAGACTCAGTTGCTTGAGCCCACGCTTCTCGGCTTCGCCGATCACGGCCTGCATCAGTGCAACACCGACCTTCAGCCCGCGCCAGTCCTTGAGGACCGACACCCGGCCGATATGGCCGTCGGGCAACAGGCGGGCGGTGCCAATCGGAAAGTCACCCTCGATGGCCAGGAAGTGCACGGCGCTCAGGTCGTCGGCGTCCCATTCAAGCTCTGGCGGAACGGACTGCTCGGCGACGAACACTGCTTCACGAATGCGCCGGATCTCGGCGTTATCCTTTTGCCAGTCTGCGACACGTACGTGAATCTTACTCATCGGCAAACCCCAGGCTTCCTTGCTTGACCAGTTCGCAGAGCAGGTTGCGCCCATCTTCATCCGCCAGCCATGGGCCGAGGTTGTCACTGTGCAGCGCATCCGCGGCGCAGACCATCTTCAACAGCTCGCGCAGCTTGCCCGGCAGCAGGCGGCTCTGGCCGCTGGCGAACAGCAGCAGGTCGTCATCGACTTCCGACCAGGCCAGGCGGGCGCTAGGGTTACGAATCAGCACAGCGCCTTGCTCAAGGCTGCTCAGCAGGTCTTCTTCTTCCAGTTCCGGGCCGACCACCAGTTCCGGGTAGCGTGGCTCGGTCATGAACTGGCCGAACCAGGTCAGCAGCAGGCGCTCGTCGCTCATGTGCTCGGCCAGCAGGCCTTTCAAGCGATCGAGTGCGTCGTGCTGGATCTGGTGCGGATCGCTGACAGGCTGCGCGTCGGCATCGGTGTAGCGTTCTTCGTCAGGCAGGAACTGGGCGAGGAAGTCGGTGAAGTGGGTCAGCACTTCGGCAGCGCTCGGGGCGCGGAAGCCTACCGAGTAGGTCATGCAGTCGTCGATCGCGACACCGCAGTGGGCCAGGCGCGGCGGCAGGTAGAGCATGTCGCCCGGTTCCAGCACCCATTCGGCGGTTTCTTCGAATTCGGCGAGGATGCGCAGGTCGGCATGTTGCAGCAGTGGACTCTCGGAGTCGCACATCTGGCCGATTTTCCAGTTGCGCTTGCCGTGGCCTTGCAGCAGGAACACGTCGTAGTTATCGAAGTGCGGACCGACGCTGCCACCTGGCGCGGCGAAGCTGATCATCACATCGTCGATGCGCCAGCTCGGCAGAAAGCGGAAGTGCTCCAGCAGTTCGCCGACTTCCGGCACGAACTGATCGACCGCTTGTACCAGCAGGGTCCATTCGCGTTCCGGCAGCTTGCTGAATTCGTCTTCGGCAAACGGGCCGCGACGCAATTCCCACGGGCGCTCGCCGTGCTCGATGACCAGGCGCGATTCGACTTCTTCTTCGAGTGCCAGACCGGCCAGTTCGTCGGCGTCGATCGGGCTTTCGAAGTCAGGAATCGCCTGGCGGATCAGCAGGGGTTTTTTCTGCCAGTAGTCACGCAGGAATTCCCGCGCAGTGATACCGCCCAGAAGTTGAAGAGGAATATCAGGATTCATGTGTAACCTATTGAAAAAAAGCACTTTTCAGACGGGAATAAAAACGCCCGGCGCTGCCGGGCGTCTAAATGTGTAGCGATCGATCAGATGCGTTTGGCTTGCGCCACAGCGTTACCGATGTAATTGGCCGGGGTGAGCTTTTTCAGCTCGGCCTTTGCTTCGGCGGGCATTTCCAGGCCGTCGATGAAAGTTTGCAGCGCTTCAGGGCTGATGCCCTTGCCGCGAGTCAACTCTTTGAGCTTTTCGTACGGGTTTTCGATGTTATAGCGACGCATGACCGTCTGGATCGGTTCGGCCAGGACTTCCCAGCACGCATCCAGGTCCGCAGCAATCTTCTGAGCATTGAGCTCCAGCTTGCTGATTCCCTTGAGACTTGCTTCGTAAGCGATAACGCTGTGAGCAAAGCCGACGCCGAGGTTGCGCAGAACGGTGGAGTCGGTCAGGTCTCGCTGCCAGCGGGAGATCGGCAGCTTGCTCGCCAAGTGCTGGAACAAGGCGTTGGCGATACCCAGGTTGCCTTCGGAGTTTTCGAAGTCGATCGGGTTGACCTTGTGCGGCATGGTCGAGGAGCCGATTTCGCCAGCGATGGTGCGCTGTTTGAAATAGCCCAGGGAGATGTAACCCCAGATATCGCGATCGAAGTCGATCAGGATAGTGTTGAACCGCGCCATGGCGTCGAACAGCTCGGCGATGTAGTCGTGGGGCTCGATTTGCGTGGTGTAGGGGTTGAAGCCCAGGCCCAGCTCGTCTTCGATGAAGGCGCGAGCGTTCTCTTCCCAGTCGATTTGCGGGTAAGCCGAGAGGTGTGCGTTGTAGTTGCCGACAGCACCGTTGATCTTGCCCAGCAGTGGAACGGCAGCGACCTGAGCGATTTGACGCTCCAGACGGTAAACCACGTTCGCCAGCTCTTTGCCCAGGGTAGTCGGCGAAGCCGGTTGGCCGTGGGTGCGCGACAGCATCGGCACGTCGGCGAAACGCACAGCCAGTTCACGGATGGCTTCAGCGGTCTGGCGCATCAGTGGCAGCATCACGTCATCACGGCCTTCGCGCAGCATCAGGGCGTGGGACAGGTTGTTGATGTCCTCGCTGGTGCAGGCAAAGTGGATGAATTCGCTGACCTTGGCCAGTTCCGGCAGCTTGGCCGCCTGCTCTTTGAGCAAGTACTCGATGGCTTTGACGTCGTGGTTGGTGGTGCGCTCGATCTCTTTGACGCGCTCGGCGTGCTCCAGAGCGAAGTTTTCCGCCAGGGTGTTCAGCACGGCGTTGGCTTCGGCGGAGAACGCCGGAACTTCGCTGATGGCCGGGTGGGCGGCCAGGCGCTGGAGCCAGCGCACTTCAACCAGGACGCGGGCACGGATCAGACCGTATTCGCTGAAAATCGGGCGCAGGGCCTGGGTTCTGCCGGCGTAGCGGCCGTCAACAGGGGAAACCGCAGTGAGCGAAGAGAGCTGCATGGGGTGTTCTCGGACAGTCGGGCAACGAAATGGGGCGCGTATCATACATGAAAAAAACCGCGGGTCCGTTGCCAACTGACCAGCGTCTTACGCGTACAGGCTACAAATGCTGTTGCGGGCGCGATTCAGCTGCTGCGCATCAACGGGTAAAGCTCTTTGAGCAGTTTGCGGCGGCTGACCACCAGCTGCCAGCGATGGCCGCCCAGTTGCCGCCACAGCCGTGCCGAGCGGATACCGGCCAGCAGCAATGCACGGATCTTCGACGCATTGTTTGGCTGTTGCAGGTTGCGCATATCGCCGTGCACCTGGATGCGCTGGCGCAGGGTGCTCAAGGTGTCCTGGTACAGCGCGCCACAGGCCGCCACCACGTTTTCGTGGGCCGGGCCGAAGTGTTCGACCTGGGACTGGATCTGCGGCAGGCGCTTGCCGATGGTTTCCAGCAGGTCGTCGCGCTTGGCCAGTTGCCGCTCCAGTCCGAGCATCGACAGCGCATAGCGCAGCGGTTCGCGTTGCAGGGTATTGGGGTCGCGCTCGAGGGCACCGACCAGTGCGCGATAACCTTCGCGCAGATTGAGATCGTCGCCACCGTAGACTTCCAGGGTGTCTTTCGGATCGCGAATCAACAGGCTGCCGAGCATGCAGCCAAGGCCGGCTTCGGTAACCTGGCCGGTCTTGGCAATCTTGTCGACCAGCACTGCGGCGAGAAACACACCACCCAGGGCGATCAGTTGCTCCTGAGTCGGGTTCATGAACGCTGGTCCTTGCTGCTCCAGGGCTCGGCTATTTCAATGACGCCGCCACCGAGGCAGATTTCGCCGTCGTAGAACACCACTGACTGGCCCGGAGTGACTGCGCGCTGCGGATCGTCGAAGATCGCACGATAACCGTTGGCGGTCTTTTCCAGGGTGCAGGGCTGGTCGCTCTGGCGATAACGGACTTTCGCCGTGAGCCGGCGCGGTGCGCTCAGGTCGACCGGGTTGACCCAGTAGATGTCCGAGGCGAGCAGGGCGCGGGAGAACAGCCACGGGTGGTCATTGCCCTGGCCAACGATCAGCTCGTTGTGTTCCAGGTCCTTGATCAACACGTACCACGGCTCTTCACTGGCGTCTTTCAGGCCGCCGATACCCAGACCCTGGCGCTGACCGATGGTGTGGTACATCAGGCCGTGGTGACGGCCGATCACTTCACCTTCGGTGGTCTTGATCTCGCCCGGCTGGGCCGGCAGGTATTGCTTGAGGAAGTCGCTGAAGCGGCGCTCGCCGATAAAGCAGATTCCGGTGGAATCCTTTTTCTTTGCGGTGGCCAGCTGGTGTTGCTCGGCGATCGCGCGAACGGCTGGCTTTTCCAGCTCGCCGACCGGGAACAGGGTCTTGGCGATCTGCTCACCGCCGACGGCGTGCAGGAAATAGCTCTGGTCCTTGTTCGGATCCAGGCCCTTGAGCAGTTCGGTGCGGCCATCGATGTCGCGGCGGCGCACGTAGTGGCCAGTGGCAATCAGGTCGGCACCGAGCATCATGGCGTAGTCGAGGAACGCCTTGAACTTGATTTCACGGTTGCAGAGGATGTCCGGGTTCGGCGTGCGTCCGGCCTTGTATTCGGCCAGGAAGTGCTCGAACACGTTGTCCCAGTACTCGGCGGCGAAGTTGGCGGTGTGCAGCTTGATACCGATCCGGTCGCACACGGCCTGGGCGTCCGCCAGGTCATCCATGGCGGTGCAGTATTCCGTTCCATCGTCTTCTTCCCAGTTCTTCATGAACAGGCCTTCCACTTCATAACCCTGCTCGATCAGCAGAAGAGCGGAAACGGAAGAGTCCACGCCGCCGGACATGCCGACAATGACGCGCTTCTTTTGTGTGTCAGAAGGGGCTGGATCACGCATAGGGATTCAATGAGTGTCTTGAAAAAGGACGCGATTCTAGCAGGCCGGAGCCTACAAGGCTAAAGAGAAGGGCGGATCAGTTCGAGACTGTGCATCTTGCCGCTCAGATAATCGTCAATGCACTGGATGATCAGCTCGCTGCGCCAGTGCGCGCGATGCTCGAGCAACTCGTCGCGGGTCAGCCAGCGCGGGCGGATAATGCCATCATCGAGCTGGTAGTCGCGATGGTGCCGTAGCGGTTTGCCGGCGAAGCACACGCGCTGGTAGGTCACGCCATTGCTCGGGGCGGTATACAGATAGATGCCGATGACTCCGGTCAGTTCGACGTCCCAGCCGGTTTCCTCGAGGGTTTCGCGGATGGCGGCGTCGATCAGGGTTTCGTCGGGATCCAGATGCCCTGCGGGCTGATTGAGTACCGCTCGTCCGCCGGCGAGTTCCTCGACCATCAGGAAACGGCCGTTATCTTCGACGATCGTCGCGACGGTGATGTGGGGCTGCCAATCCATGGGGCTTCCTCGATGTCAGGTTTGCAGAAATTCTAATGTAGAACCCGGACCCATGTGGGAGCGAGCCTGCTCGCGATAGCGGTGAGTCAGTTGACATAAGTGTGAATGATACATGGCTATCGCGAGCAGGCTCGCTCCCACAGGGGATTTGTGGTGTTGCCGAAAACAGAAACCCCGACACGGGGCCGGGGTTTCTGGTGTTACAGCACGGTGCTATCAGGCAGCCAAGCTATCGGAAACCAGCGCAGCGATCGCTGCGTTGAAGGTTTCGCTTGGGCGCATGGCCTTGCTGAGCAGTGCTGGCGTGGTGTGGTAGTAACCACCGATTTCCACGGGCTTGCCCTGAACGGCATTGAGCTCGGCGACGATGGTCGCTTCGTTCTCGGTCAGGGTTTTCGCCAGCTGGGCGAACTGCGCCTGCAGGGTGGCATCTTCAGTCTGGGCGGCCAGGGCCTGGGCCCAGTACAGAGCCAGGTAGAAGTGGCTGCCGCGGTTGTCGATGCTGCCGACCTTGCGCGCAGGCGACTTGTTGTTGTCCAGGAACTGGCCAGTGGCCTGATCGAGGGTCTTGGCCAGTACCTGGGCCTTGGAGTTGGCATAGGTACTGCCAAGGTGCTCGAGGGACGCTGCCAGGGCGAGGAACTCTCCCAGCGAGTCCCAGCGCAGGAAGTTCTCTTCGAGCAGTTGCTGGACGTGTTTCGGTGCCGAGCCGCCGGCGCCGGTTTCGAACAGGCCGCCGCCGTTCATCAGCGGAACGATCGACAGCATCTTGGCGCTGGTGCCCAGTTCCATGATCGGGAACAGGTCGGTCAGGTAGTCACGCAATACGTTACCGGTGACCGAAATGGTGTCCTTGCCTTCGCGGATGCGCGTCAGCGTGAAGGCCATGGCGTCGACGGGCGACATGATGCGAATGTCCAGGCCCGAAGTGTCGTGATCCTTCAGGTAGGCCTGAACTTTCTCGATCACTACGCCGTCATGGGCGCGCATCGGGTCCAGCCAGAAGATGGCCGGGGTGTCGCTGGCGCGAGCGCGGTTGACGGCCAGTTTGACCCAATCCTGGATCGGCGCGTCCTTGGTCTGGCACATGCGGAAGATGTCGCCGGCTTCAACGGTCTGGTCCAGCAGCAGGCGGCCAGCGCTATCACTGATCCGCACGACGCCATCAGTCTTGATCTGGAAGGTCTTGTCGTGGGAGCCGTACTCTTCGGCTTTTTTCGCCATCAGGCCAACGTTTGGCACGCTGCCCATGGTGGTCGGATCGAAGGCGCCGTATTTCTTGCAGTCTTCGATAACGGCCTGGTAGATGGTCGCGTAGCAGCGATCCGGGATCACCGCCTTGGTGTCGTGCAGTTGGCCGTCGGTGCCCCACATCTTGCCGGAGTCACGGATCATTGCCGGCATCGAGGCGTCGACGATGACGTCGCTCGGCACGTGAAGGTTGGTGATACCTTTGTCGGAATTGACCATCGCCAGGGATGGACGAGCGGCGTACACCGCCTGGATGTCGGCTTCGATCTGCGCTTGTTGTTCAGCCGGCAGCGCCTTGATACGGGCGTACAGGTCGCCGATGCCGTTGTTCAGGTTGAAGCCGATCTGGCTCAGCACGTCAGCGTGCTTGCTCAGGGCGTCCTGGTAGAACTCGGCAACGATCTGGCCGAACATGATCGGGTCGGAGACCTTCATCATGGTCGCTTTGAGGTGAACCGACAGCAGCACGCCTTGCTGGCGCGCGTCTTCGATTTGCGCTGCAATAAAGCTGCGCAGGGCGTTTTTGCTCATGATTGCGCAATCGATGATCTCGCCGGCTTGAACGGCGGTTTTTTCTTTCAGGACGGTGGTTGTGCCATCCCGAGCGATCAGTTCGATTTTAACGCTGTCTTTGGCATCGATCAGGGCGGCTTTTTCGCTGCCGTAGAAGTCGCCGCTGTTCATGTGCGCTACGTGGGACTTGGAGTCTGCGCTCCAGGCGCCCATTTTATGCGGGTGCTTGCGGGCATAGTTCTTGACCGACAGCGGAGCGCGGCGGTCAGAGTTGCCTTCGCGCAGAACCGGGTTCACGGCGCTGCCTTTGATTTTGTCGTAACGCGAGCGAATGTCTTTCTCGGTCTCGCTGGTCGGCGCTTCCGGGTAGTCCGGCAGCTCGAAGCCCTTGGCCTGAAGCTCTTTGATCGCATCTTTAAGCTGCGGCACCGATGCACTGATGTTGGGCAGCTTGATGATGTTCGCTTGCGGGGTGATGGCCAGGTCGCCCAGTTCGGCGAGGTGGTCCGGCACGTCGCCAGCGCTCAGCAGCTCCGAGAAGCTGGCAAGAATACGCCCTGCAAGGGAGATGTCGCGGGTTTCCACGGCGATATCAGCGGGGGCCGTGAAGGCTTCGATGATGGGCAGCAGCGAGTAGGTCGCGAGGGCGGGGGCTTCGTCGGTGAAGGTATAGATGATCTTCGAGCGGGTGGGCATATTCGGATTAACTCTCTTCTTTGCTGGGCGTGCTCGGAAACTCGGGATGCGCGGGGTATGCGCTTTCGTTCAAAGTCATCCATGAGCCGAAAGTCGAGGTTTCTTTGCGGTGATGTTGGGTGCATCAGTCGAGCGTCAGATGGCTGGGTCGCGGTAACAACTCAGCCTTTACAGGCTTGAAAGTCTCATTTCAGACAGGTCGGCCCGCAGTGACTCGCTGGTCACCGGGCCATTATACATAGGTCTTTAGTAGTAGGACGATGGTTGAAGTGCAACGAATTCCCTCCTTTGGTCTAAAGGACCGCGATCGGAGGGCGCCGTACACTGGTCGACCTAGTGCTGAGCTTTGGCAGTTTTCCCTTTGCTTTCAGGCTTGTAGGCCGCGAAGAGTACAGGTTCGGCGCTAGATGCATGGAACATAAGGTTCCCGTCCAGATTCAACTGGGTTACGCTCCTGCGCAGCCAGATGTTCAATCCACACAACGGAGTTCAGCATGGGATACAAGAAGATTCAGGTTCCAGCCGTCGGCGACAAAATCACCGTCAATGCAGACCATTCTCTCAATGTTCCTAACAACCCGATCATCCCTTTCATCGAAGGTGATGGTATTGGCGTCGATATCAGCCCGGTCATGATCAAGGTTGTCGATGCTGCTGTTAAGAAAGCTTACGGCGGCGAGCGCAAAATCTCCTGGATGGAAGTCTACGCCGGCGAGAAGGCCACCCAGGTTTACGACCAGGACACCTGGTTGCCTCAGGAAACCCTGGACGCGGTCAAAGACTACGTCGTTTCCATCAAAGGCCCGCTGACCACTCCAGTCGGCGGCGGCATCCGTTCCCTGAACGTTGCCCTGCGTCAGCAACTCGATCTTTACGTTTGCCTGCGCCCAGTGCGCTGGTTCGAAGGCGTGCCTAGCCCGGTCAAGAAGCCAGGCGACGTCGACATGACCATCTTCCGTGAAAACTCGGAAGATATTTATGCCGGTATCGAGTGGAAAGCCGGTTCGCCGGAAGCGACCAAGGTCATCAAGTTCCTGAAAGACGAAATGGGTGTTACCAAAATCCGTTTCGACCAGAACTGCGGCATCGGCATCAAGCCGGTTTCCCTGGAAGGCACCAAGCGTCTGGCGCGCAAGGCTCTGCAGTACGTGGTCGACAATGACCGCGACTCGCTGACCATCGTGCACAAAGGCAACATCATGAAGTTCACCGAAGGTGCCTTCAAAGAGTGGGCCTACGAAGTGGCTGCCGAAGAGTTCGGCGCTACCTTGCTCGACGGCGGCCCGTGGATGCAGTTCAAGAACCCTAAAACCGGCAAGAACGTCATCGTCAAGGATGCCATCGCCGACGCCATGCTCCAGCAGATCCTGCTGCGCCCGGCCGAATACGATGTGATCGCGACCCTGAACCTCAACGGCGACTACCTCTCCGACGCCCTGGCGGCCGAAGTGGGCGGTATCGGTATCGCGCCAGGTGCCAACCTGTCCGACACCATCGCCATGTTCGAAGCCACTCACGGCACGGCTCCAAAGTATGCTGGCAAAGACCAGGTGAACCCGGGTTCGTTGATTCTGTCCGCTGAAATGATGCTGCGTCACATGGGCTGGACCGAAGCGGCCGACCTGATCATCAAGGGCACCAACGGCGCGATCTCGGCCAAGACCGTGACCTATGACTTCGAACGTCTGATGGACGGCGCTACATTGCTGTCTTCTTCCGCGTTCGGCGATGCTCTGATCTCTCACATGTGAGCTGATCCGCGCTAAAGCAAAAACCGGCCGGCTCAAATAATTGAGTCGGCCGGTTTTTTTATGGCTGGAAGTTTTAGCTTGAAACGGTCGCGTGGGATTCAGGCGTGGCAGTCTCGGCGGTCGGGACTTTGATCGAGCCGATTTTGATGGCATGCAGTCCCTTGGGGCCCTGGATGATCTCAAAACTCACGGCCTGGCCTGCTTTCAGGGTTTTATAGCCATCCATCTCAATGGCTGAGTAATGGGCAAACAAGTCTTCATCCTTGCCGTCCTCGTTGATGAATCCATACCCTTTGGCATTGTTAAACCACTTGACCTTGCCACTCGCCATGCTCATATCCCTCTGCAACAGACTCCACCACTGGAGTATCATCCACTTCATCTGCACTCCAACCCATAAATCCGGTTGACTGTGCGGACCTTTTTTACCCACTGTGGGCTCTATTGGTTGTAACACCGTTTTGCCGATAGTCAAGGTGACCGGGCGGTCAGAGTTGAAATCGTCCCTAGCCGCCCCCACCACTGTATTTGCACAACTGACGAACCTTTCTTTCCATGCATGCAATCAGCCAGATTCGACTAACATTCAATCAGGATCGCCCGGATTTACACGACGACGATTCCGCTGGCTTGGCTGTACAGGAAGCTAAGCCCGCCTTACAGGCGCCACCGATGTACAAGGTGGTTTTGTTCAATGATGACTACACACCGATGGATTTCGTCGTCGAAGTGCTCGAGGTGTTTTTCAACCTGAATCGAGAGTTGGCGACCAAGGTAATGCTGGCCGTTCATACAGAAGGACGGGCAGTATGTGGAGTGTTTACCCGCGACATCGCCGAGACGAAGGCCATGCAGGTCAACCAGTACGCCAGGGAAAGCCAGCATCCGCTACTCTGTGAAATCGAGAAGGACGGTTAATCGCCGACCACTTGGGTATGAGGTGAAGCTATGTTAAACCGCGAGCTCGAAGTCACCCTCAATCTCGCCTTCAAGGAGGCGCGCTCGAAACGTCATGAATTCATGACCGTCGAGCACCTCCTGTTGGCTCTTTTGGATAATGAGGCTGCCGCCACCGTTTTGCGTGCCTGCGGCGCAAATCTCGAAAAACTCAAGCATGACCTGCAGGAGTTCATCGACTCCACCACGCCATTGATTCCTCTGCATGACGAGGATCGTGAAACCCAGCCAACCCTGGGCTTCCAGCGGGTACTGCAGCGTGCTGTCTTTCACGTACAGAGCTCGGGTAAACGCGAGGTGACTGGTGCCAATGTGCTGGTCGCGATCTTCAGTGAGCAAGAGAGTCAGGCGGTGTTTCTGCTGAAACAGCAGAGCGTTGCGCGTATCGATGTCGTCAACTACATCGCCCATGGCATCTCGAAAGTGCCAGGGCATGGCGATCACTCTGAAGGTGAGCAAGATATTCAGGACGACGAGGGCGGTGAGTCTTCTTCTTCAGGCAATCCTCTGGATGCTTATGCCAGCAACCTCAACGAACTCGCACGCCAGGGTCGTATAGACCCGCTGGTCGGGCGTGAGCTGGAAGTCGAGCGGGTCGCGCAGATCCTGGCGCGCCGACGCAAAAACAATCCGCTGCTGGTGGGTGAGGCGGGCGTGGGTAAAACCGCGATCGCCGAAGGTCTGGCTAAGCGCATCGTCGACAATCAGGTACCTGACCTGTTGGCCAATAGCGTGGTCTACTCCCTCGATCTGGGGGCGTTGCTGGCCGGCACCAAATACCGCGGCGACTTCGAGAAGCGCTTCAAAGCGTTGCTCAACGAGCTGAAAAAACGGCCGCAGGCGATCCTGTTCATCGATGAAATCCACACCATCATCGGTGCCGGTGCGGCTTCCGGTGGCGTCATGGATGCCTCGAACCTGCTCAAGCCGCTGCTGTCTTCGGGTGATATCCGGTGTATCGGCTCGACCACCTTCCAGGAATTCCGTGGAATCTTCGAGAAGGATCGGGCCCTGGCTCGACGCTTCCAGAAGGTCGATGTGTCCGAACCTTCGGTAGAAGACACCATCGGCATCCTCAGGGGCCTCAAGGGGCGCTTCGAGCTGCATCACGGCATCGAGTACAGTGATGAGGCGTTGCGTGCCGCAGCTGAGCTGGCATCACGCTACATCAATGATCGGCACATGCCGGACAAGGCCATCGACGTCATCGACGAGGCGGGGGCCTACCAGCGCCTGCAGCCGATCGAGAAACGTGTGAAACGCATCGAGGTGGCTCAGGTCGAGGACATCGTCGCGAAAATCGCACGGATTCCGCCAAAACACGTCACCACCTCCGACAAAGAGCTGCTGCGTAACCTTGAGCGTGACCTGAAGCTGACCGTGTTTGGCCAGGATGCGGCGATCGACTCGTTGTCGACGGCCATCAAGCTCTCACGTGCCGGCCTCAAGTCGCCTGACAAGCCTGTGGGTTCGTTCCTCTTTGCCGGCCCTACGGGTGTCGGTAAGACCGAGGCGGCGCGGCAATTGGCCAAGGCGCTGGGGATCGAACTGGTTCGCTTCGACATGTCCGAGTACATGGAGCGGCATACCGTTTCCCGCTTGATTGGTGCGCCTCCAGGCTACGTGGGCTTCGATCAGGGCGGTTTGCTGACCGAGGCGATCACCAAGCAGCCTCACTGCGTGCTGTTGCTCGATGAGATCGAGAAGGCGCATCCGGAAGTCTTCAACCTGCTGTTGCAGGTCATGGACCACGGTACGCTGACCGATAACAACGGGCGCAAGGCGGACTTCCGTAACGTGATCGTCATCATGACGACCAACGCCGGTGCCGAAACCGCAGCGCGGGCCTCGATCGGCTTCACGTATCAGGATCACTCGTCCGATGCCATGGAAGCGATCAAGAAGAGCTTCACGCCGGAATTCCGTAACCGTCTGGACACCATTATCCAGTTTGGTCGCCTCAGTCATGAGGTCATCAAAAGCGTGGTGGACAAGTTCCTTACCGAACTTCAGGCGCAGCTGGAAGACAAGCGTGTCCTGCTCGAAGTGACCGATGCCGCGCGCGGCTGGTTGGCAGAAGGTGGTTACGATGTGCTGATGGGGGCACGGCCAATGGCTCGTTTGATCCAGGACAAGATCAAGCGTCCGCTGGCCGAGGAGATTCTCTTTGGCGAACTGGCCGAACATGGCGGTGTGGTACACATCGACCTCAAGGACGGCGAGTTGACCTTCGAGTTCGAGACTACTGCCGAGATGGCCTGACAGTTGTTGCTGTAAAGCGAAAGGCGCCGAAAGGCGCCTTTTTGCTGTCTGGAGATACCACATTTACTGAGTAAATAGAGATCAACTGTGGGAGCGAGCTTGCTCGCGATAGCATCACCGCGGTCATCCTGGCGCACTGAGGTGCCTGCATCGCGAGCAAGCTCGCTCCCGCAGGGGATTGGGGTGTTGCCAACAAATCGCACAAACAAAAACGCCCGGCAGAAGCCGGGCGTTTTGTATTGACTTGTTTATCGAGCGCGGTAAGTGATGCGCCCTTTGCTCAAGTCATAGGGCGTCAGCTCGACGCGCACTTTGTCACCGGTAAGAATACGAATGTAGTTCTTGCGCATCTTGCCGGAGATATGCGCGGTTACGACGTGCCCATTTTCCAACTCCACACGAAACATGGTGTTGGGCAGGGTGTCGACGACAGTGCCTTCCATTTCGAAGCTGTCTTCTTTCGACATGCAGTAAAGCCCTCGGTATCCAATGAATGGCCCGGTGCAACTGCGCCAGGCAAAAGCGGCGTGCATTGTGCCCGAAAAATGAGGTTTAAGCCAAGGGCTTCTAGCTCAAGGTGACCCATCGTTGGTTAATCAACAGTTCAATGGGCCGATATTGGGTCTTGTAGCTCATCTTTTTGCAGTTTTTGATCCAGTAGCCGAGGTAAACCGCGTCCAGATTCCGCCGACGGGCCTCGCCAATCTGCCAGAGAATCGCAAACCGACCCAGGCTGCGCCGCTCTTCATCCGGTTCGTAAAAGGTGTAGACCGCCGACAGGCCATTGGGCAGCAGATCGGTGACAGCGACTGCCAGCAGGCGTTCTTCGAGACGAAACTCATAGAATCTGGAAAACGGCAGGTCGCGGACCAGGAATGTCGAAAACTGATCGCGACTCGGTGGATACATATCGCCATCAGCGTGGCGCTGCTCAATGTAGCGTTTGTATAGATCGAAATACTCTTCACTGAAGCCGGGTCTCGCCGGATGCACCTGCAGATCGGCATTGCGCTTGAGAATGCGTTTCTGCTGGCGATTGGGCGAAAAATGCGCCACAGGAATGCGCGCCGGAACACAGGCATTGCAATTCTGGCAATGCGGCCGGTAAAGGTGGTCGCCGCTGCGGCGAAAGCCCATTTCCGACAGATCCGCGTAGACGTGCACATCCATGGGCTGACTAGGGTCGAGGAACAGCGTGGTGGCCTGTTCTTCGGGCAGATAGCTGCAAGAGTGGGGCTGAGTGGCATAGAACTTCAGGCGCGCCAACTCGGTCATGATCAACCCTCGGGATAATGCTTTGGATTAAGTGTAAGCCAGGCTTTCAAAAGTCGCCTAGGAAACCCAGTTGGCGGTAGTCGGTTGGTCGAGATGCTGGCGCAGATAACCGGCAAAATTGCTGCGCGGTATGGCCCGGGCACCGAGGCTGTGCAGATGATCGGTAGGCATCTGGCAATCGATCAGCACGAAGCCCCATTGCTTGAGCTGCTTGACCAGGGTCGCGAAACCGAATTTCGAGGCGTTGTCGGCGCGACTGAACATCGACTCGCCGAAAAACAGTTGGCCCATCGCCAGGCCGTAGAGGCCGCCGACCAGCTCACCTTGATCCCAGACCTCGACCGAATGCGCATGCCCGCGCTTATGCAATTGCAGGTAGGCGTTCTGCATGGCCTCGGTGATCCAGGTACCGTCGGCATACTCGCGCGGAGCGGCGCAGGCGCGAATCACCGCGGCGAAATCGTGGTCGAAGGTCACCTGATACCGTTGCTGGCGCAGCAGCTTGTTCAGGCTGCGCGAGACATGCAGCTCGTCTGGAAATAGCACGGTGCGTGGATCGGGCGACCACCAGAGAATCGGCTGGCCTTCCGAGAACCACGGAAAGCAGCCGTGGCGATAGGCCTGGACCAGGCGATCGGCGGACAGATCGCCACCGGCCGCGAGCAGGCCATTGGGGTCGCGCATGGCTTTTTCCAGCGGGGGAAAGGTCAGGGTGTTGCGTTGTAACCAGGTCAGCATGGCATTCAGGCTTGCAGAAGGGGAGGGCGATGACGGGCTGAAGGGCCCGCCTTGAAGTGAGCCGTCAAACGGTCGGAATGTCGTCGAGGTATTTCTCGGCGTCCAGCGCTGCCATGCAGCCAGCCCCGGCGGAAGTCACCGCCTGGCGGTAAACGTGATCGGCGACGTCGCCGGCGGCAAACACGCCGTCGATTTCGGTGGCGGTGGCATCGCCTTCGCTGCCGCCCTTGACTAGCAGATAGCCATTGCGCATTTCCAGCTGGCCTTCGAACAGGTCGGTATTGGGCTTGTGGCCGATGGCGATGAATACGCCAGCCAGCGGCAACTCACGGGTTGCGCCGGTATGACTGTCCCGCAGTCGGGCGCCGGTCACGCCGCTGGCATCACCCAGCACTTCGTCCAGATTTTGATTCCAGTGCAGGCGGATATTGCCCGTCGCGGCTTTTTCGAACAGCTTGTCCTGAAGGATCTTCTCGGAACGCAGTTTGTCGCGCCGGTGAATCAGGTGGACTTCCTTGGCGATGTTCGACAGGTACAACGCTTCTTCGACCGCCGTGTTGCCGCCGCCGACCACCGCGACCACCTGATTGCGGTAGAAGAAGCCGTCGCAAGTAGCGCAGGCGGAAACCCCTCTGCCGGCAAATGACTCTTCCGATGGCAGCCCGAGGTATTGCGCCGAGGCGCCGGTGGCGATAATCAGGGCGTCGCAGGTGTAGGTGCCGTTATCCCCGGTGAGCTCGAACGGGCGCTGTTGCAACTTGGCGGTGTGGATGTGGTCGTAAACAATCTCTGTGTCAAAGCGTTCGGCGTGTTTCTGCATGCGTTCCATCAGCACCGGGCCGGTCAGACCTTCAACGTCGCCGGGCCAGTTGTCGACTTCGACGGTGGTGGTCAGTTGGCCACCAGCCTGCAAGCCAGTAATGACAGTGGGCTTAAGGTTGGCGCGGGCGGCATAAACGGCAGCGCTGTAACCGGCAGGACCGGAACCGAGGATAATCAGGCGTGAATGCTTCGCTTCGCTCATAAAAACACCTCATAAGCCTTTGTCACAAAAGAGAATGCATGCTCAAATTGAACCGCGCGTAAAGTGCTGCTGGCTATGCTACACCGAAGCCGCTGGCGTGGCATCGGACGGACAAACCCGTACAATGCCGGTTTGTATCCATATGTTGGATAATTGTTGGCGTTAAAAGATCGGCGGCCCGAACCTGCGGCAGCTCCTACGGGGGTTTTGGAATGCAGGACCATAGTGTTTAAAGTAGCTCCAGTTGCGCTGGTTAACTTTGTTACCTGCTTGGATCGAGCAGTTTTTTGTGGTCAATCAACAGTTGGACGCGCTACAGGCGCAGGAAAAGACGCGTTTTGAAGAAATCCACCGCTACACCCAAGACAGTAGTACCGCTCTGGCGTCAGCATCTGCACTACCGGTTGAAGGAAGGTGCACTGATTGCCATCGGAGCCTTATGCCTGTTCCTGATGATGGCATTGTTGACATACGGCAAGGACGATCCAGGCTGGAGTCATAACAGCAAGATTGAAGACGTGCAGAACTTCGGCGGGCCCGCGGGCTCCTACTGCGCCGATATCCTGTTCATGGTGCTGGGTTATTTCGCTTATATCTTTCCGCTGCTGTTAGCGATCAAGACCTTTCAGATTTTCCGTCATCGCCACGAAACCTGGGACTGGAGCGGCTGGCTGTTCTCCTGGCGCCTGATCGGCCTGGTGTTTCTGGTGCTGTCGGGCGCGGCCCTGGCGCATATCCACTTTCATGCAGCGACCGGCTTGCCGGCGGGCGCGGGTGGCGCGCTGGGTGAAAGCCTCGGCGACCTGGCGAAGAACGCGCTCAATATCCAGGGCAGTACCCTGATGTTCATTGCGCTGTTCCTGTTCGGCCTGACGGTGTTCACCGACCTCTCGTGGTTCAAGGTCATGGACGTCACCGGCAAGATCACCCTTGACCTGTTCGAACTGTTCCAGGGCGCGGCCAATCGCTGGTGGGCGGCGCGCAACGAGCGCAAGCAACTGGTGGCGCAATTGCGTGAAGTCGACAGCCGGGTCAACGAAGTGGTGGCCCCGACCGTGACCGACAAACGTGAACAGGCCAAGGTCAAGGAACGTTTGATCGAACGTGAGCAGGCCTTGAGCAAGCACATGTCCGAGCGCGAGAAACAGGTTCCGCCGGTGATTGCACCAGCGCCGCCTAAAGCGCCGCCGCTCAGCAAACGCGTGGAAAAAGAAAAGCAGGCGCCGCTGTTCGTCGACAGTGCGGTCGAAGGCACCTTGCCGCCGATTTCGATTCTCGACCCGGCGGAAAAGAAACAACTCAACTACTCCCCCGAGTCCCTGGCTGCGGTTGGCCACTTGCTGGAAATCAAGCTCAAGGAATTTGGCGTCGAAGTCTCGGTCGACTCGATTCATCCGGGCCCGGTGATTACCCGTTACGAGATTCAGCCGGCCGCCGGGGTCAAGGTCAGCCGTATTTCCAACCTGGCCAAGGATCTGGCGCGTTCGCTGGCGGTGACCAGCGTGCGGGTGGTGGAAGTGATTCCGGGCAAGACTACCGTGGGTATCGAGATTCCCAACGAAGACCGGCAGATCGTACGGTTCTCCGAAGTGCTGTCGACACCTGAGTACGATAACTTCAAGTCGCCGGTCACCCTGGCCCTGGGCCACGATATTGGCGGTAAACCGGTCATCACCGACCTGGCAAAAATGCCTCACCTGCTCGTCGCCGGTACCACCGGTTCCGGTAAGTCGGTGGGTGTGAACGCGATGATCCTGTCGATCCTGTTCAAGTCTGGCCCGGAAGACGCCAAGATGATCATGATCGACCCGAAAATGCTTGAACTGTCGATCTACGAAGGCATTCCGCATTTGCTCTGCCCGGTCGTGACTGACATGAAGGACGCGGCCAACGCCCTGCGCTGGAGCGTCGCCGAGATGGAACGGCGCTACAAACTGATGGCGAAGATGGGCGTGCGTAACCTGGCGGGCTTCAATGCCAAGATCAAGGAAGCTCAGGACGCCGGCACGCCGTTGACCGATCCTTTGTACAAGCGCGAAAGCATTCACGACGAGGCGCCGTTGCTGGTCAAGCTGCCGACCATCGTCGTGGTCGTGGACGAATTCGCCGACATGATGATGATCGTCGGCAAAAAGGTTGAAGAACTGATCGCCCGTATCGCCCAGAAGGCCCGTGCTGCCGGTATCCACTTGATCCTCGCGACCCAGCGTCCGTCGGTTGATGTGATTACCGGTCTGATCAAGGCGAACATTCCGACGCGTATGGCGTTCCAGGTATCGAGCAAGATCGATTCGCGGACCATCATCGATCAGGGCGGCGCCGAACAACTGCTCGGCCACGGTGACATGCTCTACATGCCGCCGGGCACCAGCCTGCCGATCCGGGTCCACGGCGCGTTCGTGTCCGACGAAGAGGTGCACCGGGTGGTTGAAGCCTGGAAGCTGCGCGGCGCACCGGAATACAACGACCAGATCCTCGCGGGTGTCGAAGAGGCCGGTAGTGGCTTTGAAGGTGGCAGCGGCGGCGATGAAGACAGCGAATCCGATGCACTCTACGACGAAGCGGTGCAGTTCGTTCTGGAAAGCCGTCGTGCGTCCATCTCCGCGGTTCAGCGCAAGCTGAAAATCGGCTACAACCGCGCCGCGCGCATGATCGAGGCCATGGAAATGGCCGGGGTCGTGACTTCCATGAATACCAACGGTTCGCGTGAAGTCCTGGCTCCAGGCCCGGTGCGCGACTGATTTGAATTGAAAGGGTGGCGCGATGATGCGCCGCCACTCTCCCACGAAATTTATGAGGACTCCCATGCGCCTTATCCGCATGCTGTTGTTGCCGGTACTGGCTTTAACCACTCTTTCGGCCCATGCCGACAGCAAAGATGTGGCGCGTTTGACCCAGCTGCTCGAAAAGTCGCAGACCCTGACGGCCCGTTTCTCGCAGCTGACCCTCGATGGCGGTGGTACTCAGTTGCAGGAAACCGCCGGTGAAATGTCCCTGCAGCGTCCTGGACTGTTCTACTGGCACACCGACGCACCGCAAGAGCAGCTGATGGTTTCCGATGGCAAGAAGGTTTCCCTGTGGGATCCGGACCTGGAGCAGGTCACCATCAAGAAGCTCGATCAGCGCTTGACCCAGACCCCGGCCTTGCTGCTGTCCGGCGACGTGTCGAAAATCAGCGAAAGCTTTGACATCAGCGCCAAGGAAGCCGGCGGCGTGATCGACTTCACCTTGAAGCCGAAAACCAAGGACACCCTGTTCGACAGCCTGCGTCTGTCGTTCCGCAACGGTCTGGTCAATGACATGCAACTGATTGACAGCGTCGGCCAGCGCACCAATATCCTGTTCACCGGGGTGAAGGCCAACGAACCGATTCCGGCGTCCAGGTTCAAGTTCGACATCCCCAAGGGTGCCGATGTGATCCAGGAATAAACCGCAGGACCTGTAGGAGCAAGCTCGCTCCCACAGTGATTGATCGGCATCAGGACCCAGTGGAGGTTTCATAAGTAGTCATGGATCTGTTTCGAAGTGCCCCGATTGCCCAGCCCTTGGCAGCGCGCCTGCGCGCGGCCAACCTGGATGAGTATGTCGGTCAGGAACACCTGCTCGCTCGCGGCAAGCCCCTGCGTGAAGCCCTGGAGCAGGGTGCCCTGCACTCGATGATTTTCTGGGGGCCGCCGGGGGTGGGTAAAACCACCCTGGCGCGGCTGCTGGCAGAAGTCTCGGATGCGCATTTCGAAACGGTTTCGGCGGTATTGGCCGGGGTCAAGGAGATTCGCCAGGCGGTGGAAATCGCCCAGCAGCAGGCCGGGCAATACGGCCGTCGGACTATCCTGTTCGTTGACGAAGTGCATCGCTTCAACAAGTCGCAACAGGACGCCTTTCTGCCCTATGTCGAAGACGGCACGCTGATTTTTATCGGCGCGACCACGGAAAACCCCTCGTTCGAACTGAACAACGCACTGCTGTCCCGGGCTCGGGTTTACGTGCTCAAAAGCCTCGACGAAGCGGCGCTGCGTAAACTGGTGCAGCGTGCACTCACTGAGGAACGCGGCCTGGGCAAGCGCCAGCTGACTCTCAGTGACGAAGGCTTCAAGATACTGCTGGCCGCCGCCGACGGCGACGGCAGGCGGTTGCTCAACCTGCTGGAGAACGCCTCCGACCTGGCCGAAGACAGCACTGAAATCGGCATCGAGCTGCTGCAAAGCCTGTTGGGTGATACCCGCCGGCGCTTCGACAAGGGCGGCGAGGCCTTTTACGACCAGATCTCGGCGCTGCACAAGTCAGTGCGTGGCTCCAACCCGGACGGCGCGCTGTACTGGTTCGCGCGCATGCTCGACGGCGGCTGCGATCCGCTGTACCTGGCCCGGCGCGTGGTGCGCATGGCCAGTGAAGACATCGGCAATGCCGATCCGCGGGCGTTGAGCCTGTGTCTCGCCGCCTGGGATGTGCAGGAACGCCTGGGCAGCCCTGAAGGCGAGTTGGCGGTGGCCCAGGCCATCACCTATCTGGCCTGCGCGCCGAAAAGCAATGCGGTGTACATGGGCTTCAAGGCCGCCATGCGCAGCGCCGCCGAGCACGGTTCGCTGGAAGTTCCGCTGCATTTGCGCAATGCGCCGACCAAGCTGATGAAGCAGCTGGGGTATGGCGACGAATACCGTTATGCCCACGATGAGCCCGAGGCCTATGCCGCCGGTGAAGATTATTTCCCGGACAAGCTTGAGCCGCAGCATTTCTACCAGCCGGTACCCCGTGGCCTTGAATTGAAGATCGGCGAGAAGCTCAATCACCTCGCCGCGCTGGACCGGCTCAGCCCCAGACAGCGGAGAAAGACTTGATTGCGTTGATTGTCGCGGTCTCCGTGGGGGGAGTCGCCGGGACCTTGTTGCGCTTTGCCACCGGTAACTGGATCAATGCTAATTGGCCGCGGCACTTCTATACCGCTACGCTGACCGTTAATATCGTGGGCTGCCTGTTGATCGGCATCTTATACGGTCTGTTTTTGCTCCGCCCGGAGGTGCCGCTTGAGGTGCGTGCCGGGTTGATAGTGGGCTTCCTCGGTGGCCTGACGACTTTTTCATCCTTTTCACTGGATACGCTGCGCTTGCTGGAAACCGGGCAAGCGCCGCTGGCCCTGGGCTATGCGGCAATCAGCGTATTCGGCGGGCTGCTCGCGACCTGGGCTGGCCTGTCCTTGACCAAACTTTGATAAACGAGAGACCGACATGCTCGATTCCAAACTGTTACGTAGCAACCTTCAGGACGTAGCGGACCGCCTGGCATCCCGTGGCTTTACCCTGGATGTCGCGCGCATCGAAGCGCTGGAAGAACAGCGCAAGATCGTCCAGACCCGCACCGAACAACTGCAGGCTGAGCGTAACGCGCGCTCCAAATCCATCGGTCAGGCCAAGCAGCGCGGCGAAGACATTGCGCCGCTGATGGCGGATGTCGAGCGCATGGCCAATGAGCTCAATAGCGGTAAAGTGGAGCTGGACGCGATTCAGACCGAGCTGGACTCGATGCTGCTGAACATCCCCAACCTGCCTCACGAGTCCGTGCCGATTGGCGCCGATGAAGAAGCCAACGTTGAAGTGCGTCGCTGGGGCGCTCCGGCCACCTTCGATTTCGAGGTCAAGGATCACGTCGCCTTGGGCGAGAAGTTCGGCTGGCTGGACTTCGAGACCGCGGCCAAGCTCTCTGGCGCGCGTTTTTCCCTGCTGCGCGGGCCGATCGCGCGTCTGCACCGCGCACTGGCGCAGTTCATGATCAACCTGCACATCAACGAACACGGCTACGAAGAGGCTTACACCCCGTACCTGGTCCAGGCCCCGGCCTTGCAGGGCACCGGCCAGTTGCCGAAGTTCGAAGAAGACCTGTTCAAGATCAGCCGCGAAGGCGAGGCCGATCTGTACCTGATCCCGACCGCTGAAGTGTCGCTGACCAACATCGTGTCCGGCGAGATTCTCGACTCCAAGCTGCTGCCGATGAAGTTCGTCGCCCACACGCCGTGCTTTCGCAGCGAAGCCGGTGCCTCGGGCCGCGACACCCGCGGGATGATTCGCCAGCACCAGTTCGACAAGGTCGAGATGGTCCAGATCGTCGAGCCATCGACGTCGATGGAAGCGCTGGAAGGTCTGACCGGCAACGCCGAGAAGGTTCTGCAATTGCTCGAGCTGCCGTATCGCGTGCTGGCATTGTGCACCGGCGACATGGGCTTCAGCGCGGTCAAGACCTACGACCTGGAAGTGTGGATTCCGAGCCAGGACAAATACCGTGAGATTTCCTCGTGCTCCAACTGCGGTGACTTCCAGGCCCGTCGCATGCAGGCGCGCTTCCGTAACCCGGAAACCGGCAAACCTGAACTGGTTCACACCCTGAACGGTTCCGGTCTGGCGGTTGGCCGTACCCTGGTGGCAGTGCTGGAGAACTATCAGCAGGCCGACGGTTCGATCCGTGTGCCAGCAGTGCTCAAGCCATACATGGGTGACATTGAGGTTATCGGCTAAATGGACTATCTGCCGCTGTTCCACAACCTGCGCGGCAGCCGTGTACTGGTCGTCGGTGGCGGGGAGATTGCCTTGCGCAAATCCCGCCTGCTGGCGGATGCCGGTGCACTGCTGCGGGTGGTTGCGCCGGAAATAGAAGTCCAACTGCGCGAACTGGTGCAGAACAGTGGCGGTGAGTGTGTCTTGCGCGGTTATGCCGAGACCGATCTTGCGGGCTGCGTGCTGATCATTGCCGCCACCGATGACCAATTGCTGAATGCGCAGGTATCCAGAGATGCGCAGCAGCGTTGCGTGCCGGTCAACGTGGTCGATGCTCCAGCATTGTGCAGCGTGATTTTCCCGGCGATCGTCGACCGCTCGCCCTTGGTGATTGCGGTTTCCAGCGGCGGCGATGCGCCGGTGCTGGCGCGGCTGATCCGGGCCAAACTGGAAACCTGGATCCCGTCTACCTATGGCCAATTGGCCGGTCTGGCGGCGCGTTTTCGCACCCAGGTCAAAGGTCTGTTCCCTGATGTGCAACAGCGCCGGGCCTTCTGGGAAGATGTTTTCCAGGGGCCGATTGCCGATCGCCAACTGGCCGGGCAGGGTGCGGAAGCCGAGCGCCTGCTGCTGGAAAAAATCAATGGCACTGCGCCTGTGGCAGCCGGTGAGGTCTATCTGGTTGGCGCCGGGCCGGGCGATCCGGACCTGCTGACGTTCCGTGCCTTGCGGTTGATGCAGCAAGCGGATGTGGTGTTGTACGACCGTCTGGTTGCACCGGCGATTCTTGAGCTGTGCCGGCGTGATGCCGACCGGGTCTACGTCGGCAAGCGTCGGGCTGATCATGCCGTGCCTCAGGAGCAGATCAACCAGCAATTGGTGGATCTGGCCAGGCAGGGCAAGCGGGTGTTGCGCTTGAAAGGCGGCGATCCGTTCATTTTCGGCCGTGGTGGCGAAGAGATCGAAGAACTGGCGGCCCAAGGCATTCCATTCCAGGTGGTGCCAGGTATCACCGCGGCCAGCGGTTGTGCGGCTTATGCCGGGATTCCACTGACTCATCGTGATTATGCGCAGTCGGTGCGGTTTATCACCGGGCACCTGAAGGATGGCACCTCGGATCTGCCGTGGAGCGACCTGGTGGCCCCGGCGCAGACCCTGGTGTTCTACATGGGCTTGATCGGCTTGCCGATCATCTGCAATGAACTGATCAAACACGGTCGTTCGGCGGATACGCCCGCGGCATTGATCCAGCAGGGTACTACCTCGAACCAGCGGGTCTTTACCGGGACCTTGGGCAACCTTCCACAGCTGGTCGCCGAACATGAAGTTCATGCACCGACGTTGGTGATTGTCGGGGAAGTGGTGCAGCTTCGTGAGAAGCTGAAGTGGTTTGAAGGGGCGCAGTCGCAGGTTTGACCTTAGTCGCCTGCCTTAAAAGATCGCAGCCTGCGGCAGCTCCTACAAAGTCCTTGTCCACCCGTGATTTATCGGGTGTACACAAAATCTGTAGGAGCTGCCGCAGGCTGCGATCTTTTTCGGGCTACACCTAAATCATCCTGCAATCATTTATTCTGCCAAACCCCTTTCCCGCTCAACCGCTCCCGATCATGCCCGGCATTGAAATCCTGCGCCGGCCCCTTCGGCACGATGCCGGTGGGATTGATCATTCGATGGCTTGAGTAGTAATGCCCCTTGATGTGGTTGAAGTCCACGGTCTCGGCAATGCCCGGCCACTGATACAGTTCCCGTAGCCAGTTCGACAGATTCGGGTAATCGGCAATCCGCCGCAGGTTGCACTTGAAGTGGCTGTAATACACCGCGTCGAAGCGAATCAGCGTGGTGAACAGGCGGATATCGGCTTCGGTGAGGTATTCACCAGCCAGATAGCGCTGCTCGCCCAAGCGTTTCTCCAGCCAGTCGAGTTCACTGAACAGCTCATCGAAAGCCTCTTCATAGGCTTTTTGCGAAGTGGCGAAGCCGGCGCGATAGACGCCGTTGTTTACCGCCGGATAGATCCGCTCGTTCAGTTCATCGATCGCTGCCCGCAGCGGTTGCGGGTAGAAGTCCAGGCGATTGCCGGTCAGTTCGTCGAAGGCACTGTTGAACATGCGGATGATTTCCGCCGATTCGTTGTTGACGATGCGTTTGTGCTTATTGTCCCAAAGCATGGGGACCGTGACCCGGCCGGTGTAGTCGTCGGTATCCGCGGTGTAGCGCTGATGCAGCCAGGTCAGATTGTCCAGGCGGTCGCCGCTGGAGCCGAAGGCTTTATCGAAGGTCCAGCCGTTTTCCAGCATCAACCAACTGACCACGGAAACGTCGATCAGGCTTTCAAGGCCTTTGAGTTTGCGCAGGATCAGCGTGCGGTGGGCCCAGGGGCAGGCGAGCGACACATAGAGGTGATAACGGCCGGCCTCGGCCGGAAAGCCACCTTCGCCGGTGGGGCCCGGCTTGCCGTCGGCGGTCAGCCAATTGCGGCGCTGCGCTTGTTCGCGCTGGAACTCGCCGTCGTTGCCGCTCTCATACCACTGGTCTTGCCAGCGCCCTTCAATCAGCAAACCCATCGCAAGAAATCCTCGGCTGTGTGTCCCGTCTCCGGGACACTGTACGTTGGAGTCCAGTCTAATCCGATGAGTTCGAACAAAAAGCGCAAAGGTTGGGCGTTAATGATCGGTTAAATCGATTTGTCCCGCGCATCCCAGTACTGCTGCGCGAGTTCGAACGCCTGCTCCCGCGGCGTTCCGAGGCCGCGCAAGGCCAGGGCCATAGTCGAGATCAGCGCCAGTTGTGGGTAGCTGTCCTGCACCTCGCCGCGCCACAACGCAGTCAATTGCTCGGGGTCCAGGGTCGCGGGTTTGACATGCCGTTGAGCTGACAGCGCCGGCCATTCTTCATCCCAGCTTTCGCCACCGGTGGTGCCGTACAAATGACTGATGGTATCCGGGTTGATTTCAATCTCGCCGCCATCGCCTTTGATGACAATGGTGTTGTCGCCCAGCAGGCCACTGGCATCGCGGTGCACGCCCTGATAACCGGGATGGAAAATACTTTGCAGGCCACAACGAGCACCCAACGGATTGAGAATCCGTGCCAGCGAATGGATGGGCGAGCGCAAGCCGAGGGTGTTGCGCAGGTCGATCATCCGTTGCATCTGCGGCGCCCAATCGCCGAGCGGGATAAACGCCAGATTGCCTTGCTCCAGCGCCTTGTCGACCTGCTGCCAATTGCGGCACAGCGGGATCTTTAATAGTTCGAGCAGCTGTTCGCTGTACAGGCGGCCGGCGGTATGCGCGCCGCCGCCGTGCATTAGAATGCGCACGCCGTTCTGTGCCAGGCATTTGGCCGCCAGCAAGTACCACGGCAGATGACGTTTCTTGCCGGCATAGGTCGGCCAATCCAGATCGACCTTCAAGGCCGGTGCCTTCAATCGCTCACGCAGTGCTTCGGTAAAACCGGCCAGCTCTTCCGGGCTTTCTTCCTTGTGCCGCAACAGCATCAGGAAGGCTCCAAGCTGGGTGTCCTCGACTTTTTCGTCGAGCAGCATGCCCATGGCCTCCCGCGCTTCTTCGCGGGTCAGGCTGCGGGCACCGCGCTTGCCTTTACCAAGGATTCGCACGAATTGGGCGAAAGGGTGCTCGGCGGGTGTTTCGGTGATCAACGGCGCAAAATCGGTCATAAGCAATTAGTCGGTTTGGGCAGGCCCGCCAGCTTGGCGGCAAGTTTGGCGGGAGTGCCTTTGAACAGTCGGTTCAGGTGCAGGCTGTTGCCCTTGGCCGGGCCCAGCTTCAGTGCGGTGTACTTGATCAGCGGGCGGGTCGCCGGAGACAACTGGAACTCTTGATAAAAGCTGCGCAGCAACTCGAGGATTTCCCAGTGCTCCGGGCTCAGCTCGAGTTCTTCGGCAGCGGCCAGCGCACTGGCGACCTCGGTGGACCAATCGTTCAGGTTGACCAGATAACCGTCTTTATCGAGGTCGATGCGCTGTGCACCTACGATCAGCGAACTCATAGCCAGCTGTTGACCTTGTCATAGTGAATCGACAACTCGACAAACCCTGGGTAGTCGACGCTTTTGACCCAGTCAGGGACTTCCAGGCCACGGGCCTGTCGGTCTTCCTCGAGGGCGAACAAGCGCAGGGTATCGATCCGTGCTTGCAGCGCGTTGAGCGGTGCGCTATCGGGTTGCAGGGCATACAGCGCGTCACCGCAGAGCAGGATGGCATCCTGCGGTCCAAGCAGGCGCAGGCAACTGGTCAGCCGGTTATCGGTAAACGGCGAATGGGACAACACATGCAAAGTCGACATCAGAGGGTAATAACCTGGTCGTAACGATCAATAATCGAGGAGATTTGCTCCGGGTCCAGCAACTGCACAGTGGCCATGTTCAGCGCCGAGGGTGCTAAACCACGTTCCGTCACACTGTTGCCACAGGCAAACACATCGTCTACTCCAAACAGCGACAGGGCTTGCAGATTGGCGCTGAGGTCCTTTTGCTGCACGGCCTTGGCGTTCTGTGCCGGCGCCAACTGGAAGACCCCGTCATCGAGAAACAACAGGCCAATCGGCAAATCAAAGGCGCCACCTGCCAGCACGATGTCCAGCGCTTCACGAGCGCTGGGGCCGGACCAGGGTGCCTGTCGGCTGATAATCAGCAAGGATGCAGGCATTTCATGGCCCTCCGAAACAAATCAAGCGGTCGGCCGCTTGCACGGCGTCATGCAGTTGCCCGAGTCCGGACAACTCCCAGGGCGCGCTCAGATTGACCGCGGAACGCTGATAGCGCCCGGCTTCTTCTTCATTCAGCACGCCACGGCGCAAGGCGGCAGCAATACACACCACGCCATCGAGTTGATGCTCGGTGACGAAGGCGCGCCATTGCCGGGGCAGGTCCAGTTCATCCTGCGGGGTAACGCTAGTGTCTTGAGCGTTGTAAACCCCGTCCTGATAGAAAAACAGCCGCACGATCTGGTGCCCACCGGCCAGCGCTGCCTGGGAAAACAGCAGGGCGCGGCGCGAGGAGGGCGCATGGGCGGCGGAGAAAACGGCGATGGCGAACTTCATGACGAACTCTGTCAGCAAACCTGGGGCAATGATAAAGCTTTATCGCCGGGTCGGCGAAGTCCGTTTCGGTCTTGTCTGGCCCTAACAGGTCAGTTCAGGAGTTTGAGGTTCAGCGCTGTCCCCCGTAGCAGCTGCCGAAGGCTGCGTTCGGCTGCGAAGCAGTCGTAAAATCAGACAGTGCGGTATTCCAGACAAACCGTGCAAGCAGGATTTACGACTGCTTCGCCCGAACGCGGACCGAGCCGAACGCAGGCTTCGCCAGCTGCTACGCCGATAGAAGGGCATGGCCAGGGATGTGGGTCGATGCCAAGGATCAACGCGGCATATAGCCCAGTTGCCAGCGATGGGGGATCTTCAGCGAGGCAACACCGAGGATCGCGGCAAACAGGCCGCTGACAAATAGCGCCTTGATCCCGAGTTGATGCTCGAGTAGCGCGCCAAGGACGGCGCCGGCAAACATCCCGGTCCAGGGGATCAACTGCACCCGCCAGCCATTGCGCCGTTCCCCGAGCATCCAGCGTCCCAGGCCACGGCCAAAACGCGAAAGGGCGCCGGTCACGTAGGTCAGGCCGACGGGCAGGCCATTGACCTCTTCGACTGCGGCGTTAAGCATGCCCATGGCAATGATCGCCGCCAGCAAGGCTGGTAACTGCGCTTCAAACGGCCAGGTCGCGGCGGCGCACAGCAGGGTGGCGATGCACAACAGCAAAGGCAGGGCCCGCCGACCGCCGATACGACTGACCACAATGCCCAGGGCGTTGCCGGCGATAAAGGTGGCGACCAGGATAAGCAGCCGCAGGGTCAATCCCAGGTCACCGTCGCTGATCGCTACCGCCAGACGCGTAGTGTTGCCGCTCATGAAGGAGACGAAGTCGCCGGTGGCCATGAAGCCTATGGCATCGGTCATCCCGGCCAATACCGAGAGGCTCGCCACCAGGCACAGACCGATGCGTCCGCGCCATTTTTGGGTGTGCCGCAGGCCGGGGTGGGAATGGTTTTTAGGTGAGGTGGGCAGCATCAGCGAAATGTCATCGGCAAAGATCCTTTATAGGCGCTATCAAGCGATAGGCGCTATAGGGCTTTGGTCACTTATCGAGACCATTCAATTGGCAGTATTGCTCCCAGTCCATGCCGGCCATTTCCGCCACCTCCTTGTGCACCTCCATTCTCCGGGCCTGGTAATCCTGAGGTGATGTGCAGGTCAGCTGCAGCGTCAGCTCCCAGGCAAACAGACCCAGGCGCTCGGCTTCTGCTTCGAACGCTTCATGCAGACGCTCCTCGCGGTACTGTTCCAGCGTCTCGCCCCTGGCCTGGGCAGCCAAAGGGTTCAGGTGATCGAGCTGCTCCTTGAGCTGTGGGTGTTGCAGCAGGAATTTATCCAGAGCCAGCTGGTGATGGGGTTCGATCGGCGGCATCGGCGGTCCTTGATGGATTGCTTGATTGTCGGGTGTATCCACCCATGAATACGTACCACGATCTATAGTGATATTCCATGCCACCAAATAGAAGCGAGAGTGCGATGAAACGATCCATTCTATTTTTGGTTGGCGCATTGGTCGCAACACCGCTCTTTGCTGCGGACGACCTGTGTGCCATCAATCTACAAAAGATCAGAGAGCTCAAAGCGACTCCGGTGATGGGCCAGCCTCAACTGGATAAAATTCGGAATACGCGAATGGAAGCGGAAAAAGCCCAAGCCGCTGGCGACACTAAAAAATGCATAAGCCTGACCAATCAGGCTTTACAGGACATTAATAACGCTCAAAAAAACCAATGACCAGGGAGGCCGGGCCCGTATCCCCTGCTCGGTCATTTATCGGCTAGCGTGACGCTCGGCTCCTGGTTGTAGTCAGGCTGGGCGGGAGGTTGCCATGAGCTATCAATCGATAACCGAAGAGCAGTGGGCTACAGTCAGTTGCGCCGCGGAAGAGGCGCTGGAACTGAAAAAATACGCGGTCAGGCTGTCCGCGAAGTTGAAGGAATATTTCGATGACGAACACTCAAGAGCGCGCCTCGGGGTAAAGTTCGAGGTCCTTGGGGATGACACTACCTGGCGGATCGAATCGGTGTTTGGGGTGGCCAGGGCGCACCTGCGGATTTTCGCCAATGAAGCCGGCCTGTACGCAAAATATCTCATCGAAAGGCAGAATAAATGTCCGGCGGATCAACCGGTCTGGCAGTCGGTATGGGCCATTCATATCACCTTGCAAGGTGTGGCCCACCCAGGGCATGACAGCGCAGAGCCGATCAATCTCAGGGCTTCTTCAAACCATACCGACGATGCCATGGTGGGGTTGGGGCTTTCCTTGCTGTATGCGCTGGGGCAGGAGTAGCAGGCGTATATTAATAAGCGTCATACCAGGCAGTAGCGGATAACCCGGGACGTTTGGAGGTGCCACATGAGCCAGTATCTGCGACTATTTCTGATAGCCGCTCCCACCATGCGCCACTCGCCGGCGATGGAGCGGGCGGTCGCGATTGCCGAAGCCACGGATGCAGCGCTGCATATCGCGGTGTTCATCGAAGACTTCGACCTTATGCGGTTGATGAGCGACAGCAAGCAACAGCGCGAGACCAGTCGGCAAGAGAACGAACAGTGGCTCATGGATGAAGCGGATGTGCTACGCCACAAGGGCCTCGAAGTGACCACCGAAGTGCTGGTGACTCGCGATCCTCTGCAGGAAATTCTCGAGCATGTGACTCAGATGCGGCCGGACATGGTGATCAAGGACCTGCACCACGAATCAGCGCTCAAAGGCGCGGTCATGACTCCCCTGGATTGGCAATTGCTGCGTCATTGCCCGGGTGCGGTGCATCTGGTCAGCGAGGTCCGCTGTCCACTGCCAAGGGTGGTCGTGGCGGCTGTTGATCCGGCGCATCCGGCGGGGCAGATCCACGGGATCAACGACAGCATCATTCAGGCTGCGCAGGACCTGGCCGAGCAATGCGACGCCGAGCTGCACCTGCTGCATGCCTACGATCTGAGCCACACTCAGATAGCCGATGCGGGTGCGGGGGCCGTGACCATGCCGGGCTTCGGCGCCGACGTGCGTCGCTCCCTGGAGAAAACCTTTGCTGTCCTGGCCAAGCAGTACGACGTGCCAGTCGAGCGCCGGCATTTCATCGCCGGGCCGCTGACCAAGGCCCTGGCTAACTTCGTCGCCCATAGCCGGGCCGATGTGATCGTTATGGGCAATGTGCATCACAAAGGACTGGGTAAGCTGATTGGCAGCACCACCGAGCATGTTCTGCAGCACGTACACTGCAACGTGTTGGCCGTAGAGGGCGAGTCGATCAGTAAGCAGGGCGGCTGAAAGGGCTTAAGCTCGGGCCCTCGCAATCGATGCCCTTCAGGCAACACTCTCGCAGAGTGCTGGCTGGAGGGCATCCGTTCGACCCTCTGGTTATTCAAGCATGGCTGCCACCCCAGACTCCGCTGGCCGCCGTGCGCCGCACATAATCGGAAAAGTCCCGGGGAGGGCGACCGAGCGCACGCTGCACGCCGTCGGCTATCGGCGTGTTGCGGCCGTCCAGCACCGTAGTGAACAAGTAGAGCACCAGATCGATCAGCTCTGCGGGCAGCTGGCTCTGTTCCAGCGCCTCGCGATAGGCCTGGGTTGGCACGCTGGCAAAGCGGATGTCACGACCGGTGGCTTGGGCGATTTCGTCGATCGCCTCGACGAAGGTCAGGGCGCGTGGACCGGTCAGTTCATAGAGTTGACCGGCATGCGCAGAGCTGGTCAGTGCCGCGACGGCTATCTCGGCGATGTCCTCGACGTCGACGAAAGGCTCGGCCACCGGGTCGACCGGCAACGCAAGCTCGCCCTCGAG
Organism: Pseudomonas fluorescens; assembly: GCF_902497875.1. Lineage (GTDB taxonomy): Bacteria > Pseudomonadota > Gammaproteobacteria > Pseudomonadales > Pseudomonadaceae > Aquipseudomonas > Aquipseudomonas fluorescens_BR. The sequence continues at coordinate 3,558 of NZ_CABVHY010000039.1, read as the reverse complement.
TATCGGCTCGAGGAAATGCGCCTCACTGAAGTTCTGGCAGAACCAGCTCGCGCGCAGCACTGTCCATTCGGCGCCGGATGCTTGCAGCAGCTGTTCGGCCTGAGTCGCCTCGACCTCGCCGCGTCCCGACAACAGCACCAGCTTGCGAGCACCGCTTTCGAGCGCCTGGTTAATGAAAGCCCGGACTGTCTCGAGAGCGTTTGGCACTGCGAGGTCCGGCTGGTAGGTGATGTAGACGGCCTGAACCCCTTCAAGCACGGTGCTCCAGGTAGAGCGGTTTTCCCAGTCGAAGGGCGGGTTCGCCGTGCGTGATCCGAGACGCACCGGGTGCCCGGCGGCTTGCAGTCGTTCGGCGACCCGCCGACCAGTTTTACCGTTGGCACCGAGCACCAGGATTAAATCGTTGGAGGTTTTCATCAGGTTTGGCTCCGCTTAAATGTGAGTAACACTCACGTATAAAAAATGATAAGCCCTCACTTTTTACTGTCAAGCAAGCCCGCCGGCGAAACCGACGGAAGGCGCAACCCGCTGCTCTTTGTCATCCCACACGTCCGGTGCTAAGGTGAGTATTCGTCACATTTTATTCCGGGGATCGCGCGAGTGCGAAAGAAAGCGCCTGCTCAAGCAGTGCCAGCGGTGGTGGAGCCGGCATCGGCGCGGCGTACGCCAACGCAACAGCGCAGCCGGGAACGGCTGGAGCGGATCTTGAGGGTGGCTACCGAGTTGATTGCGGCCAAGGGCAGCGATCAGGTGAAGATGAGTGAGATCGCCGAGCTGGCGGAAATCTCGATTGGTTCGCTCTATCAGTACTTCCCCGACAAGAGCGCGGTTATCCGCACCCTGGCCGAGCGCTACAATGCCGAGAGTCGGCGCTGCATCGAAGCGGCCCTGACCGACGTCCAGGACCTCGATGGCCTGCGGATTGCTTTTTCGAGCCTGCTGGATCAGTACTACCAGATCGTCCTCGCAACACCGGCGATGCGCGACATATGGTCCGCCATGCAGGCTGACAGGCAACTGCTGGCGCTCGAACTGGAAGAAAGCCGCGTGGCTGGAGCGATGCTCGCCGAGGCGATGCGTCGCGTGCATCCGCACGCCGATCCGCAACGCATTTGCGAATCGGCGTTCCTGATCTGGCATCTGGGCGAGGCGACCGTGCGGCTGGCTATTTCTTACGAGATCGAGGAAGGGCGTGCGCTGGTGGACGCCTTCAAGCGAATGTCCCTACGCGAGATCATGCAGCCCCAGGCGGCGGTTCATCGGCTTTAGTGCGTTTGATATGCCGGCCCTTCACCTCATTGGCGTAGGCGTTCAGCCGCTTCTCGTTGTCCTGGAATAGATCACACATCCTGCGCATCGCCTGAGCGTCGGCGTCATTCCCGGCATTTTTCAATAGTTCAGCGATACGCAGCAATTCGACAGCCGACCAGCGCAAGTCAGACGCGACGCCCTGAAGGTCGCGCCTCAGATCCTGTTCAAGTTCGTTCAGCCACATGATGAGCCTCCTTCAAATGCCCGCTGCCCCCAGAGGACTGATCAGGAGCCTGCGGGTTTGCACCGGCACCGGTTGAAGTGCCAGTGAATGGATTAAGCCACTTTCAATAGTAGCTGACCGGGGCGGGTCCCTTGCACCATTAGCCAACAGATCGGCAAGGCGAAACCGCTGATTTATCCGGGCGCATCCCAAAGTCTGACCGATACTCACAAGGGCGCGCTCGACGCCGACCTGCGGGCCTTGATTCAGGGGCAGTTTGCCGGGTTGCTGCCGATTGTCTTTACTGCCTTGTTGATCGACGGCTCCGGGAGAATCTGCCGGGGTGCGGATTTGGCGGGTCGCCGGTGGTTGTTCAACTCCCTTGGGAGGAGTCGTCATGAATCTCGAGCGTTCGGACGGGGTGGTCACGCTGCTGGTGCGCCACCGGGTCAAACAGGGCAAGGATGAGCAGTATGAAAGAGTGCAGAGCATTGTGCTGATCACCTTGAGCATCGTGCTGCTGCTCGTCTATGTGTTCATGCCGCGTGTGACCCGGCTGTTCAGTAAACAGCTGCAGCCAGGGGCCGGCTCATGAGCAAGCCCCTCGACAGCGCCGCCGCAACATCCGCTCGCTCGCCCTGGAGTCCTTTGCGCCATGGCATTTTTCGCAGCCTGTGGCTGGCCAGCATCGCGTCGAACTTTGGCACCTGGATGCATCCTGGGTCGGCCATTTTCGGCACCATGAGCGAGTGACCCGCGCAAGCCGAGGTTCAGTCTACAGACTCCAACCCTGCTTCCACCGCCTCAGCAACACCAGGTAGACCAACAGATTGATCAGCAGCACCAGCGCGCCCAGCCATAGTTGTATGTCGGGTGTCAGCCCGACCGGATAAATCAGCGGCCACAGGTAATGCTCGATGAAACTGCTGCCATAACCGGCCTCGCCGGCAGCCCGGCGCATCTGGTTTTCCCATCCGGTCAGCGGGCAGGGCAAGTGGAAAACCTCGACCGCCACTCCCCAAGCCACCGCAGGCAGATGCCACCAGCACAGCGAGTGCCATTTCAGCACCAGCAGCCCGCCGCCCAGCACGAAGACAATGAACAACAGATGGAACAGCACCAGCCCGTCGGCGGCTATCCGGTAGAGCATGTGGCCTCCGTCGCTTGTGGCGGGTGAGGGGGGAAACTCACCATAGCACCGGAGAAAGCGTGTGACTCACAGGCCGGCGAGGTATCGCGCAATGCCAGTCAATTAACGGAAATCTTTAGTCCGGCGAACATTTGTGGCGAGGGGGCTTGCCCCCATAGGCGCTAACCAAATCTCTCGCTCCATAGCTCATCTTGCTGGTATCCCCGCTTTTTTCGCGGGGATTCGCGCAGTGCACGACTGAAGTAATCCCATTTCTCAAGACACGTAAACAACGACAAGCGGGGACTGATCACGCTACAAAGCAACCAATGGATAAAGGCCATTTCACGCCAGCGACAACGCCTCTGAGCCACGTTTTCTTGAATGCCCCTCGCTCTCGACAGGGGAAAAATGCTCGCCTGTGGCGATCAACCGCTCAATAAGGCAAGCCACTAATAATTTCCCTTGCAGCCAGGCTTTCGCGCCTTCCGGGTTTTTCTTTCTCAAGCGCGATAACCCTAGCAATGACTTCATCCGCTTGAACGCCAACTCCACCTGCCAGCGGTGCCGATAAAGGGCCAAGACCTCTTGCGCACTCAGGCAGTCCAAGGTCGTGACCACCACAACGTAGCCTGCTGCCTCCACTGTCTGTGATTGAAGCTGCTTCTGTTTTTGCTTTTTTTGTGCAGTTCTCTGTAACTTGCGCTCGCTTTCCATCCTTTGTTCATCCGTCTTGCGGTATGCACACACGCGTACCGCAATATCCCCTTTCGAACCTTGCATCACCGCTGGCCATTCACCCGTTTGCCCTGCCTGCAAGGTGCGTAACTGCGGCAGTTGCTCAAAGCGCGACCCTTGCTCATCCGTCAGCGGCAGGCTGCTCAGGTTCATTCGCACCAAGATGTCGCCGCCCCCGTCGAGAACGTGATTGATCCCTCGCCGATTAGCAAAGCCC
>NZ_CABVHY010000038.1 GCF_902497875.1 Pseudomonas fluorescens | reverse complement strand
TTCCTGGTCTTCCTTGGCCGGGTTGGTGTCGTCAAAACGCAGGTGCGTGACGCCACCGAATTCCTCGGCCAGGCCGAAGTTCACACAAATCGACTTGGCATGGCCGATGTGCAGGTAGCCGTTGGGCTCTGGCGGAAAACGGGTGACGATCTGCGTGTGCTTACCCGAGTCCAGGTCCGCCTGGATGATCGGGCGCAGGAAATTGACTGGAACGGCAGGTCCGGTCTTGGAATTCGAGGTAGGGTCGACAGTGGGCTTGCTCATAGGATCCTTGGACATACAAGTGCGCGGCCGAAATACGGGCCTGACAAAACAAAGCCGCTATCATAGCCGATGCTGTCAAGCACCTGACAGAGGAGGCCCGAAAACAGCTGCGTTTAATGCACCTGTTTTGAAAAACAGCCTCGAAATTCGCGTCCGGCACGCTAAACTGCGCACCCTGGCGTTTTTTTTGCCAAACCGGTTCGGGCCCGCAGGCAGCGTGAGCGCCCCGAAACCCACGAATTCCTTGAAAGAGCGATAACGATCATGACTAAAGTCAAACTGACGACCAACAAGGGCGACATCGTCCTGGAACTGAACGCCGAAAAAGCCCCGATCACCGTGGCCAACTTCGTCGAATACGTTAAGGCCGGTCACTACGAAAACACCGTATTCCACCGTGTCATTGGTAACTTCATGGTCCAGGGCGGCGGTTTCGAGCCTGGCATGAAGGAAAAGAAAGACAAGCGCCCAAGCATCCAGAACGAAGCCGACAACGGTCTTTCCAACGACAAGTACACCGTCGCCATGGCCCGCACCATGGAGCCGCATTCGGCTTCCGCGCAGTTCTTCATCAACGTTGCCGACAACAGCTTCCTCAACCACAGCGCCAAAACCGCGCAAGGCTGGGGTTATGCAGTATTCGGTAAAGTGGTCGAAGGCAGCGACGTTGTCGACAAGATCAAAGGTGTTGCCACCACTATGAAGTCCGGTCATCAAGACGTGCCAGCAGAAGACGTGATCATCGAGAAAGCCGAGATCATTGAGTGATATTGCTGATTTCAGATTTGCATCTGGAAGAGGAGCGCCCGGATATTACCCGGGCGTTTCTGGATTTACTGAGCGGGCGTGCCCGCTCGGCGCAAGCGTTGTACATATTGGGAGATTTTTTCGAGGCATGGATCGGCGACGATGCCATGACCCCCTACCAGCTTTCCATTTGCCAGGCACTACGGGAACTCAGCGACAGCGGTACGCAGGTGTTCCTGATGCATGGCAATCGCGATTTCATGCTCGGCAAGGCCTTCTGCAAGGCCGCCGGGTGCACTCGGCTCAAAGACCCGAGCGTCGTTGAATTGAACGGCGAGCCGGTGCTGCTGATGCACGGCGACAGCCTCTGCACCCGCGACGAAGCCTATATGCGCATGCGCCGTTACCTGCGCAATCCCGTCACCTTGTTTATCCTGCGGCACCTGCCCTTGGGCACCCGGCACAAGCTGGCGCGCAAACTGCGCAGCGAAAGCCGCACCCAGACCCGGATGAAAGCCAACGACATCGTCGACGTGACCCCCGAGGAAATCCCGCGGATCATGCAGGAATACGGCGTACGCACCCTGGTCCACGGCCACACCCACCGCCCGGCCATCCACAAACTGCAGATCGGCGAGCAAGCGGCCAGACGCATTGTGCTGGGGGATTGGGACCGTCAGGGTTGGGCGTTGCAGGTGGATGAGCAAGGGTTTGCGTTGGCGCCGTTTGACTTCATAGCGCCGTAAAGATCAAAAGATCGCAGCCTGCGGCAGCTCCTACGCCGACCGAATACACCCGAGGCATTGCGGGTGTACACAAATCCCGTAGGAGCTGCCGCAGGCTGCGATCTTTTCACCGGCGCCGCTAAATCAATGCCCTGCCGTCGCCGGCCCGGCCTTCGCCGCAAACGGCGGTTTGGCCAGCCACACCAGCAGTATCAAGCCCATGAAAGCCCACCCCAGCAATGTGAAGTAATCCACGGTCGAGAGCATGTACGCCTGGCTGGTCAACACATGATCCAGCTGCGCATAGGCCGGATTGCCCGCCCCGCCCAGACTGTTCAAGGCATCCCGTGTCGCCGGCTCATAGGTGCTGATGCTTTCGCTCAGATAGGCATGATGCTGGTCGGCGCGACGGATCCAGATCCAGGTGGTCAAGGACGCCGCGAAACTGCCGCCCAGGGTCCGCAGGAAGGTTGCCAGGCCGGCGCCGTCGGCGATCTGGTGCGGCGGCAGGTCTGACATCAGAATGCTCAAGGTCGGCATGAAAAACAGTGCCACGCCAATGCCCATGAACAGCTGCACCAGGGCGATATGCTGGAAGTCCACTTCATTGGTGAACCCGGCGCGCATAAAGCAGCTCAAGCCAATCGCCAGAAATGCCAGCCCGGCCAGCAGCCGCAAATCGAACTTGTGCGCGTATTTGCCGACAAACGGCGACATCAGCACCGGCAGAATCCCGATCGGCGCCACCGCCAGCCCGGCCCAGGTCGCCGTGTAGCCCATTTGTGTCTGCAGCCACTGCGGCAGGATCAGGTTAATACCGAAGAACCCGGCATAACCGAACACCAGCACAATGGTGCCGATGCGGAAGTTGCGATGGGCGAACAACCGCAGATTGACCACCGGGTGCTTGTCGGTCATTTCCCAGATCACGAACACCGCCAGGGCTATCGCCGAGATGGCCGCGCCGACAATGATGAAATTCGACTCGAACCAGTCCAGGTCGTTGCCCTTGTCGAGGATCACCTGCAGTGCACCGACGCCAATGATCAAGGTCAGCAAGCCCACATAATCCATCGGCTGGCGACTGATCACCACCGGTCGGGCCTTGAGTTGTTGCTTGACCACCATGACCGCGAACACGCCAATGGGCACGTTGATAAAGAATATCCACGGCCAGCTGTAGCTATCGGTAATCCAGCCGCCGAGTATCGGCCCGGCAATCGGTGCAACCACCGTGACCATCGCCAGCAATGCCAATGCCATCCCCCGTTTGGCGGGCGGATAGACCGCGATCAGCAGGGTCTGGGTCATCGGATACAGCGGCCCCGCCACCAGGCCCTGCACCACCCGAAAACCGACCAGTTCGGGCATGGAGGTGGAGATACCGCACAGAAACGACGCCAGCACAAACAGGATGGTCGCCCAGAGAAACAACTTCACCTCACCGAAGCGCCGGCTGAGCCAGCCGGTCAACGGCAGCGCAATCGCATTGCTCACGGCAAACGAGGTGATGACCCAGGTGCCCTGCTCCGAACTCACCCCCAGGTTGCCGGAAATCGTCGGCAAGGCCACGTTGGCGATGGTGGTGTCGAGCACCTGCATGAAGGTCGCCAGGGATAAACCAATGGTGGCGAACAACAAGCTGGGTGGCGTGAAGGAGGCGTTATTGCTCATCGCGAATCCTTTGAAACGTGGCTGGCTGCGAGCGCCAGGGCCGCAGCCGAGGGATTGGCGAATCAGCGCTGGACGGTTTTGCTCGCCGCAGAGCTGTTGTCGTGGATCAAGCGGGTGATCATTGCATCGGCCTCAACCAACTGACGGTCATAGACACTGGTGCTGAACGAGGCTTTTTGCGGCGGCTGTTGCGCCAGCACCGGCCCGCTCTGGTCGTGCAGATTGACCCGAACCTGAGTCGACAGACCGACCCGCAATGGATGTTTGGCAAGTTCTTCGGCGTTGATATGAATCCGCACCGGCACCCGCTGAACGATCTTGATCCAGTTGCCGGTGGCGTTCTGCGCCGGCAGCAAGGCGAAGGCACTGCCGGTGCCGGCACCGAGGCTGTCGATGGTGCCGCTGTATTTCACGTCACTGCCGTAGAGGTCGGCTTCGATGTCCACCGGCTGGCCGATGCGCATGTCCCGCAGCTGGGTTTCCTTGAAGTTGGCATCGATCCACAGCTCATCCAGCGGGATCACCGCCATCAGCGCGGTACCTGGCTGAACCCGCTGACCGAGTTGCACGGTGCGTTTGGCGACATAACCGGTAACCGGCGCGATCAAGATACTGCGGGCATTGGTCAGGTAGGCCTGACGCAGTTGCGCGGCGGCGGCCTGCACGTCCGGATGGGACGAGACCACGGTGTCGTCGACCAATGCACTGCTGGTATTGAATTGCTGTTGGGCATTGGCCAGGGCGTTTTGCGCCGAAGTCAGGTCATCCCTGGCGTGGGACAGTTCTTCCTGGGAAATCGCCCCGCCGGCCGCCAGGCTCTTGCGTCGATTGAAGTTTTCCTGGGTTTTTTGCACTTCGGCTTTCTGCGCGTTGACCTGCGCCTTCATGCCGTCGACGTTGCTGTACAGGCCGCGGACCTGACGCACGGTACGGGCCAGATTGGCCTGCGCACTCTGCAATCCGACTTCGGCGTCATTGGGATCAAAGTTGATCAGCACCTGGCCCTCATGCACCAGGTCGCCGTCATCGGCACCAATGCTTACCACGGTGCCGGTGACCAAGGGGGTGATTTCCACGACGTTGCCGTTTACGTAGGCATCGTCGGTGCTTTCATTCCAGCGTCCATAGAGCTCGTGCCAGCCCCAGACGCTCAAGCCCCCGAGAACGACGATGACGGCCAACGCCAGCAGCATGACCTTGCGCTTGCGCGGGTTGCCCTGGTTGCCTGCATCCGGGGAGTTTTGCGCAGTGTTGAGGGTGTCTTCAGTAGCCATGACAAGTACCTTGAATTATTCAGTCCGCGTGGCTGGGGCTGGGGTTGGGTTGGCCGCGGCCAGCGTGTCGGCCTGAAACCCACCGCCCAGTGCCTGCATCAATTGAATCGAAAGGTCGATCTGCTCGGCATTCAGGTTCGCCAGCTGACGCTGGGTCTGCAGCAGTTGTTGCTCGATGCTGAGTACGTCCAGGTAGTTGCCGATTCCGGAACCGAAGCGCTGGACCACGGTGTTGTAAGAGTCCTGGGCAATATCTGTGGCGTGTTGCTGGGCTTTGATCTGCCGGCCGATGTCGCGCAGTTGCGAGAGGGTGTCGCTGACATCCCCCAAGGCGGTCACCAGGCTCTTGTTGTACTGCGCCACGGCGAGGTCATAGTCGGCGTCCCGAGAATCGAGATCGGCACGCAGGCGACCACCATCGAAAATCGGCAGCGATACGGTCGGCGCGACATTAAAGAAGCGGCTCGCCGAGCCGAACATCGCATCGCCCAATAGCGATTGAACCCCGGCAGCCGCGCTCAGGTTGAGGTTTGGATAGAAGTTGGTCTTGCCAGCGACGATATCCTTACTCGCCGCTTCGACCCGCCAGCGAGCAGCGATCAGGTCCGGACGACGACCGAGCAACTCGGCCGGGAGCACCGATGGCAAGGCCACGGCACTGGCCTGCAATACGTTCGGACGAGCAATATCGTTGCCGCGATCCGGGCCTTTACCGAGCAACACCGCCAAGGCAATCCGGGCGCTTTGCAGGTTTTTCTCGGCGTCGATCAACGCGGCCTGGGAGCTGGCCTCGAGGCTTTCGGTTTGCTGGTACTGATAGTGGCTGTCGATCCCGGAGCTCAACCGGCGGTTGCCCAGGTCGAGCATTTGCCGGGTGCGCTTGAGATCTTCATTGGCCAGGTCATGGACGATATGCGCCTGGCCCAGATTGCTGTAGGCCCGGGCGACGTCGGCGGCCAGGGTCAACTGCGCCGCCTGGCGGTCGATCTCGGCGGCGCGGGCCTGGCCGAGCGCGGCTTCCCAGGTGGCGCGCTGGCCGCCCCAGAGGTCGAAGGTGTAGTTGAAGTCCACGCCGAGACTGCGCAGAGTGCTGTAGTTGCCGCCCTGCCCGCTCGGGTCCTGGTCACGGGCCAGCCGCGAACGACTGACACTGGCGCTGGCGTCGAGGGTCGGCATCCGCGCGGCGTTGGCGGCATAAGCGGCGGCGCTGGCCTGATGGGCCCGGGCGCTGGCGATCTGCATATCCGGGCTGTCTCGCAGGGCTTCGCGGATCAAGCCGTCGAGTTGCGGATCGCCGAGGCTTTTCCACCAGTCGCTTTTCGGCCAGGCTGCCGATGACAGGGTCACGCCACTGAGCGATTGCCCGGCCTTGAGGTGGTTCGCGTCGAGGCTGACGCCTTCGGTGTCGAGGCCACTGTAGCTGGCGCAACCGGCCAGACTCAGGGCCAATAGCACCAGGCTCAGCCCGCTACGCAAGGATTGACTGCTCATTTATCACCTACTCGCAGCAAGGTGATCGAGTCACCGGCCGCCACCAATATTTTCTTCAGGATCCGCTCCAGCGTTTGCAGCTCCTCAGGGTCGAGTGCGCTGGCCAATTGATTCATCGCGTTGGCACCGATTCCCGGAAGCATGTCGGCCAGCCGCTGTCCTTCGACCGTCAGCACCAACTGCACCTGGCGCCGGTCACCTTCGCTGCGTTGGCGCGCCAGCAGGCCTTTCTGTTCGAGCCGGTCGAGCATCCGCGTCATCGAACCGCTGTCGAGGGACAGATGGCGGCACAGCTCGGCCGGGGTATCGACGCCAAACTGGGCCATGATGATCAGCACCTTGAACTGCGCGGCGGTGACGCCGTGAGGTTCCATATGGGTGTCGATGATCCGGTCCTTGAGCAACGCGGCACGGCCGAGCAGCAGCCCGAGATGGCAATTTAGAAAGTTGTCCGGCGTGAAGTGTTTCATCTGGCCACCAAATAGCTGCCTAGGCAGAGAGTGTGTGTCCAGATGTTACTGCCTAGGCAGTGAATGTCAACGAAATAGTTAGGAAGCTTTGTATTTAGGGGATGAGTGGTGCAGGGTAGGAACCCGAGGTTATGAGTGGCAAGTTTTTAGAAAGGAGGTGTTAGCAGGTACACATCAGGCGCAGGTAAGGCCGCCAAGATCGCAGCCTGCGGCAGCTCCTACGCCGAGTCGATTCACCCTTGAAATAACAGGTGTACGCAATATCTGTAGGAGCTGCCGCAGGCTGCGATCTTTTAGCTTCGCGTCCTAAAAATCCCGCTTGTAGAAGATATCCAGCGAACTGGCGATGCCGCTGGCGGCTTCCAGATAGACCCGCTTACTCAGTTTGTAGCGCAGGGCGATGGTATTGGCCGGTTCGAACACGCCCACCCCATACCTCAAACTGAGCTTCTCGGAGATATTGCCGCTGGCGACCACACTGGTGGCGGCGCCGCTGCCCTCGGTGTTGAGCTGGAAATCCTGAATTCCCAGGTCCTTGGCCAGCGTGCCGGTGAAGTTGGAACTGCCCATCAGCCCCAGACCCAGCGCCGCCTGGGCCAGCATGTTGTTGTCTTCTCCGGTGGTGCTCCGCGGATGACCGAGCACCAGGTAGGACAGCGCATCCTCCTGGCTCATGGCCGGTTCGGAGAAAATCTGCGTGGTCGGCTGCTCGGCATTGCCGCTCAAGCGGATCCCGGCGATCACATTGCCAGTCTGGCGAATCGCTTCGATGTCCAGATACGGCTGATCGATGGGCCCGGCGAACAACAGCCGTGCACGACGCACCGTCAGGCGCTGGCCATAGGCGCGATATCGCCCTTCATTGAGCCAGAGCTCGCCACGGGTGTCCATGTTGTCGCCGATATGCACCTGGCCTTGCAGGTTGGCGGTCAGGCCAAAACCGCTGAAGCTGAGCTTTTCCTTGCCGACGATCACGTCGATATCCATGGCCATGGCCAGCGGCGGCTTGCCCTCTTCGGTCTGATGGCCAACGATCACCGCGTCATCCGAGACTTTGACGGTGGATGGCGGTAACTCGCGGATGGTGATATCACCCTTGGGCACCAGCACCTTGCCGGTGATCGCCAATTTGTCGTTCTGCATCGAGATCTGCAGGTCCGGTGCCACTTCCAGCACGGCATAAGGCTCGACTGTGACTGGCAATTGCGAGCCCTTGAGGCTCAGATCGACCACCAGTGCCTGGCCCCAGTTAATATTCCCGCTCAAGCTGCCCTGCCCGCTCTTGCCGCTTTTCCAACTGCCGTTCAGCTGCACGCTTTCCCCAGCAATCAGTGCCTGAAGCTGCAGGGCCTCGAAACTACTGGGCAATTCCGGCCCCGACACTTCGCCGTCGCTGAGAACCAAACTGCCGTTGACCTGGGGCGCCAGCAACCCTCCGGACAAACTGCCGCTGCCGTTCAAATGCCCGGACAGCTTCTCGACCATTGGCACGAAGGGTCGGGCCACCGACAGATCCAGGCCACTGAGACGGAACGAGCCAGTGAGTGGCATGTTCTTGGCTAACGGATTGATCTGCGCCTGCAGCATCAGTTCTCCCAGCTTGCCGCCGACGAAATTGAGCTGGGTATCGATGCGAGTCGGACCCAGGCGGCTGTCGAGCTTCAGTGTCTGGTAAGGGAAATCCAGCCACTGGTCTTTCTCGCGGATGCGCAACGTCCCGCCGCTGGCGTCGACCGTGACCTGGCCTTTCGGGCCGCTGGCCGGCAGATCCAGTTGCACGTCGGCATTGAGCCGGCCTTTCCAGGCGAATTCCTTCGGCAACCATTGCGCGAGGCTTTCAATCGGGAACTGCTTGAGGTGGTAACGCAGCATAGGGTCGGGCATCAATCGCTGGTCTTCACCGCACATACTGGCTTGTCCGGACACCCAGCAGTGGGCACCAAAGTTGAGCTTGCCATCGGCCAGGTACTCGAGCTTCGCCGGGGACTGCAACTTCCAGTCCTGTCCTGCGGCCTGTATGTCACCACTGGCCAGACGTCCGCGCCAGTTGCCTTTATCCAGATTGCCGTCCAGCCCCAGGGCCAGTTTGAGCAGCGGGCCCTGCAACTCCAGCGCCAGCTTCTGCTGCTTGATATCGCCCTGGCCGCTGGCGGTCAGCGTGCCCAGTTGCGTATCACCGGCCTGGATGCCGCTGGCTTTAAGATTGATGCGTGCCCGTTGCGCGCTATCCAGCTTGGCGTCCAGGTTCAGGCTTTGCAGGCGGTTATCCTCCAGCGCCAGCTGCAGACCTTGCAGGCTCAACTTGCCTTGGGGTGCCTTGAGTGTCCCGGCGACATCGACGCGGCCATTGAGCTGGCCGCGCAATTGCGGCCAGAGCTGACCCAGGCGCGGCATCTTGATGTCGATCTGCCCGGCCAGTTTCTGTTGCAGGCTGCCGCTGCCATGAATGCGGTTGTCACCCAGGCGAATATCCAGGGCGTTGAGGGTCCATTGTTCGCCCCCGCCATCGGCCTTGGCCTGGAACACCGCGGGTTGACCGCGCAGTTTGCCCTTGAGGTCCAGGTCAGCGTTCAACTTCAGCTGTTCATTCTTCAGCTCACCCTTGCTGCGCAACGGGCCGGCCAGGGTGCCCGGCAGCTCCGCCAGCCAATACGCCGGGTTGATCGCCGACAGGTCCAGCGCCGTGTCCCAGGCGATGCCGTCAGCGAATTGCAGGTTCAAATGCCCTTCGGCCTTGCCCTGCCCTGCCGCCAGCTTGAACTCCGGCAGGAAGATTTTTGTCAGGTCGCCACTGAACGGGCTGCTCAGGCTGAACGCCCCCGCCGGGCCATCGAGGGCAGCCTTGAAGTTGCCCAGATAGTTGCCATCGCGATAGAACACTTCACCATTGAAGGTCCGCAGCGCCACTTCAGGTTCGTCGATTAGCGGATAGAGCCGATGCCAGGGGAAGTTCAGCCAGTCGACCCTGGCCTCGGCGCTGAAGCCTTCACTCCAGTCCAGTTGTCCGCTGAGCTTGAGGCTCTGCTCGGCGCTTGCACTGAGGTCCAGCGCGGCGATTTGCGCGCCCTTGGCGTCGACCTTGCCTTGCAGCAGCAGGCCAACCGGCCCCTGTTCGGCCGGCAAGGTGGCATTGCCCAGCAATTGGTAACCGTTTTTCAGATCACCCTTGCCTGTGAGCTCAAGCTGATTGAGTTGCAAGGTGTCCGGCAAGTCGGCGCTGGCCTTGAAGCCATCCGCGGTGATGCGCACCTGGGCCGGGAGGTTATCCACCAAGGGTTGCAGCTCGCCAGTCAATTGGCCTTGCAGGTAGCCACTGCTGTCGGCCTTGAGGTTCAAGGTTTTCAACAGATTGCCGTCGACTTTCAAGGCCAGTGCCCAGGGTTCGCTGCCCGGTGCCGGCAAGGTCAATCGACCTTCAGCCGTCAACGGCCAGTCGCCACTTGGTTGCAACAGGCCGGACAGGTCCAGGCTCAGCTCGTCCCGCTGCAGATGCACCGAGTCGATCTGCAGCCCCTTGGCCGTCCACTGCGCCGCCAGTTGCAGGCCTTTGAGTTCTTCGCTGCCGTTGAACAACAGGCTGCCGATCCGCACTTCGCCCAACTCGATCGCCAGTGGCAGTTTCAACTCGGGCAGGTTGATGGGGCCGCTGCTTTCATCGCCGCCCGGTGGAAACTGCAGGCTGACCTGCTCGACCTTCAGTTGTTCGATGCACAGGGTCATGCGCGTCAGACACAGCGGCGACCAGGCAAACACCGGTCGGCGCAGCTCGACCCGGCTGCCGTCCTGCTGCCAGAGCAGATGCTCGGCACTCCATTGACCGCCCAGGCGACCCTGGAAATTTTCCACCGTCAAACCCGGTACCAGCCCCATCGCCCAATGGCTTCCAGCCTGAGTCCCCAGCACCGTGGCGAGCGCCAGCAACACCATCGTCACCAGCGTCAGGATCGCCAGCAGGGCTATTTTCACACCACGATTCACAGCTCAGGCCCCATGGAAAAGTGCAAACGAAAGCCGCCGTCGTCGTCCATTGCCCGGGCAACGTCCAGCCGCAACGGCCCGACCGGCGAAACCCAGCGCACACCGATGCCGACCCCGGTCTTGAGGTTTGGCAGTTCAAGGGTATTGAACGAGTTGCCCTGGTCGATGAAGGTCGCAACCCGCCATTTATCAGTAACAGAATATTGATACTCGGCGCTGCCGGCGACCATGTAGCGGCCACCGATGCGATCGCCTTTGGAGTTTTTCGGCGACAGGCTCTGGTAGTCGTAACCGCGCACGCTTTGATCGCCACCGGCAAAGAAGCGCAGTGACGGTGGGACCGACGCGTAACCATTGGTGGCGCTGCCGCCGAACTGCACGCGACCGAGGAGCCGGTGCTTGTCCCAGACCGTGGTCAGGCCCTTGAGCAGCGCCGTTCCGTAGAGCAGATTGTTATCCGAGCCCAACCCTTCCTTGGCCACCTTGGTGTCGAATTGCAGACGATAGCCATTGTGCGGATCGATGCGGTTGTCGCTGCGCAGGTAGGAATAACTGACGCCGGGCATCAGCAAGGTACTCAGACCGGAATCATCGCCGAGGCGGTACTCTTCGCGCTGCCATTTCAGCGAAACCACGCGCTGCCAGCCGCTGGGCAACTTGCTGTGCCACTCGGGACCGAGGGTCAGCAGCTTGCTCAGGCTGTCGTTGCTCGCCAGTTCTTCGTATTGATAGCCGCCGGCATAGCGCAGTTTGTCGGTCAGCGGTGGATCCAGCGGCACGTCGTACCACAGGCCGACGTTCTGCCGTGGCGCGGACACCTCGGCCTCCCAGCCATAGCTGTGGCCTTGGGGGTTGACCCAATGCCGGGTCCAGTTGGCCTTGACGCGCGGCCCGACGTCGGTGGAAAACCCCAGGCCCAGGCCCATGGTCCGCGGCTTGCGGGTTTCCAGGTGCACGGCCACCGGAATCACGTTGTTGGCCGCGGCGGCGGGCGCGGTATCGACTCGCACCCCTTCGAAATAACCGCTCGACTGCAACGCCTGGTTCAACTCGGCGATCTGTTCGGAGTCGTAGGGATCACCGGCCTTGAACGGCACCATGCGTTGCAGCAGGTCTTCATCGAACGGGGTGTCGCCGGCAAAGCTGACCTTGCCCAAGGCATAACGCGGACCACTGTCGTAGACCAGTTCAATGTCGGCGACGCCGGCCTGGGGGTCGACCAGTAGTTTCTGATGGGTAAAGCGTCCGCTGAAATAGCCGTAGCGCGAGGCCTGATTCTGGATCAGGCGCTTGGCGTCTTCGTAGTGTCCGTGATTGAGTACCGCGCCGGATTTCAGCTGAGTGCCTTTGGGCACCCGGAAGGATTTGAGAGAAGCTGCGGGGCCATCGACGCGCACCGTGACATTGCGCAAATGCACGGGCTCGCCGGGGTCGATGTTCAACACCAACCGAGGCTTCTTGCCGCCTTTGACTTCGCTGTCGATCTGCGGCTGATAGTAACCCAAGGCCTGGGCAGCCTTTCGCGCTTGCTCCTCGGCGCCGCGACTGAAGCGCAACAAGGCTTCTTCATCGCGCTCGCCGAGGCCTCCGATATAGCCTTCTATATTGGCCTTCAGTTCATCGTTGGACGGTTTGATCCGGACGTCCAATTCGCTTTGTGCAAGCGTCGCACAGCTGGTGACCAGCACGAGTAAACCGCTGGCAATTCTTCCTGGAAGCTTCATAGGCGCGGATGCTATCACGAGCAAGGGAGCGTGATAGAGGCCTGGATTGAGCGGAAGTTTCCAGATTAAGCAGTTGCTGTTTGTAACACCTGCGGGTTGGGGTGAAAAAACACGTGTTCGCGGACAGGTCCTACAGCGACCTCGCCGATTTCCTCGTAACCCTGACGCTTATAGAACTCCAGATAACGAGGGTTCCCGGTGTCGAGTACTACGCCTTCCGAATGCTCGTCTACTGCGCACCAATTATGCACCGCTTGCAGCAATTGCTCGCCGAAGTGCTTGCCCTGGAATTGCGGATGAATCCCCAGCAACGGCAAGACATGAACCGCATCGGAGGGCAGGCAGGCCACCACCGCCTCGTGATAGTCCAGATAACGCCGGGTACAACGAAAGCCGGTGCTGAGCACCATCCGCAGGCGCCAGGCCCAACTTTCGGTGATACCCAGACGACGTTGCGGCGGTGCGATCAGGGCGATACCGATCAGCCGGTCATTGACCAACAGGCCGATGGCCGGCAAGTCCTGGAGAAAGTGCTGTTTGACCAGTTCGCGCACCGTGGCCCGGACTCGTTGCTCATAACCAGGCCGCTCGGACTCGAACAAAAAGGCGAACGTCGGCTCATGCCGGTAGGCCTGATACAGCAAGGAGCGCGCTTCGCGGGAATAGCCACTGTCGAGCATATGAATGTCAGCGATGGCAGTTGAGGTCTCAGGCATAACGGTCGATCTCCCCAGGGCACGGCTCAAAGTGGCCGCACTCTTTTTACAGACGCTTGTTACTACGAGCCTGTGTACCCGCGCACAGTTCCCCGTAACTACTGCTCATACTCTACGCCCAAAGGACCTTAGCAGCGCATCTGACCTACTGCCACGCTGGCCGCCGCCGGTCTTGTCGGCTAGCATCGCAGTTTTGCCAGGACTGCCGACCATGAAGATCGTCTCGTTCAACATCAACGGCCTGCGCGCCCGGCCGCATCAGCTGGCAGCGCTGATCGAGAAGCACCAACCGGATGTAATCGGCCTGCAGGAAACCAAGGTCCATGACGACCAGTTCCCGTTCGCCGACATCCAGGCCCTCGGCTATCACGTGTATTACCACGGGCAAAAGGGCCATTACGGCGTCGCCCTGCTCTCCCGTCAGGCCCCGATCGCCCTGCACAAAGGCTTTGCCAGTGATGAGGAAGACGCTCAGCGACGGTTTATCTGGGGCACTTTCGCCGACGCCAACGGCGAGTCGGTGACCATCATGAACGGCTATTTCCCACAAGGTGAAAGCCGCGACCACCCGACCAAGTTCCCGGCCAAGCAACGCTTCTACAACGACCTGCAGCAATTGCTCGAAACCCAGTTCCGCAATGACCAGCCGCTGGTGGTGATGGGCGATGTAAACATTTCCCCGGAAGACTGCGACATCGGCATTGGCCCGGACAACATGAAGCGCTGGCTGAAAACCGGCAAGTGCAGCTTCCTTCCGGAAGAACGCGAGTGGATGGCCCGCCTGAAGAACTGGGGCCTGGTGGACAGCTTCCGGCACCTGAACCCGGACGTCGCTGATCGCTTCAGCTGGTTCGACTACCGCAGCCGTGGCTTTGAAGACGAACCCAAGCGGGGTCTGCGCATCGACCTGATCCTGGCCTCGCACGCTCTGTTGCCGCGAATCAAGGCTGCAGGCGTCGACTACGACCTGCGCGCCATGGAAAAACCTTCCGACCATGCGCCGATCTGGCTTGAGTTGAGCTGAGCCCCAAAGACCGACACAACTCTCATGTGGGAGCGAGCTTGCTCGCGATTGGGGCTGACATTCAACATTGATGTTGGCTGACAGTCCGCTATCGCGAGCAATCGAGCGTCGACCGGCTGCTCCCACAGTTGATCTGCGGCGCCTGTCATATTTCAGCAACCTGACTGTCTTATTCTCCCGGCACTTCCTTTGCCCTAAAAGGTGCCGCTCCGATGCTGCGCGCGCTGTTTGTGATGATGCTTTGCGGCCTGACTGTTCCGGTCTTCGCCAATCAGCTACCGACCCCGGAGCATGGCCCTGCCCTGCGCATTCAGGGTTCCAACACCATCGGCGCCGCACTGGGTCCGGCGCTGGTCAAAGGGCTGATGGAAGATCAGGGCCTGCTCAAGGTACGTAGCGAAATCACCGGCAAAGCCAACGAACAGCGGATCGTCGGCCAGACGACAGAAGGTCGCCAGGTGGTAGTGGAAGTCGCGGCCCATGGCTCCAGTACCGGCTTCGTCGCCCTGAAAACCTCAAGCGCTGACCTCGCAGCCGCCTCGCGGCCGATCAAGGACAGTGAACTGGTCGATCTGGAAGCCGTGGGCGACCTGAAAAACCCGGGCGCCGAACAGGTTATCGCCATTGACGGTCTGGCGATCATCCTCCATCCGCAGAACCCGCTGAATCAACTGAACACCGAGCAACTGGCGCGTATTTTCAGCGGCGAGGTGAAAACCTGGGAGGATCTGGGTGGCATTGGCGGGATGATCCAGTTGTATGCCCGGGATGAGCAATCGGGCACCTACGACACCTTCAAGGAACTTGTGCTCAACCGTCGCGGCAAAACCCTGGGCAGCGCGGCGAAACGTTTTGAATCCAGCGAACAGCTGTCTGATGCGGTCAGCCAGGACCCGCAGGGCATCGGCTTTATCGGCCTGCCTTACGTACGCCAGGCCAAGGCCGTGGCGATTGTCGACGGTGCTTCGCAGCCCATGCTGCCGCTCAATAGCCTGATCGCCACCGAGGACTATCCGTTGTCGCGGCGCTTGTTCTTTTACCTGCCGCCTGCCGGGCAGAACCCGTGGGCCACGGCGCTGGTGGTCTTTGCCCAAAGCAGCAAGGGCCAGGCCATCGTCGCCGCCAACGGTTTTATTGCCCAGAGCGTCCAAGCCATGACGGTAACGGCGGGCGCGCAGATGCCTGATGGCTATCAGGCCATCACCCGTCACGCGCAACGGCTGTCGGTGAATTTTCGCTTCGAGGAAGGCAGCGCCAGCCTGGACAACAAGGCCCGTCAGGATCTGTCGCGGGTGCTCGACTATTTAAGGCTCCACGGCAAGCTCGATAAACAGGTGACGCTGGTGGGATTTGGCGATGCCAAGAGCGACCCGGCGCGGGCAGACCTCTTGTCGAAGCTGCGAGCCATGGCGGTACGACGGGAACTGGTCAAGAACGGCGTGGTGTTGCGCGAGATTCGCGGCTTTGGCGCCGAGATGCCGGTGGCGGCCAATAGCGCTGATGAAGGGAGGATCAAGAATCGGCGGGTGGAGGTTTGGGTGTATTGAGCCCTGAAAGTGCTGCATTGACTGGGCTGATGCTATCGCGAGCAAGCTCGCTCCCACATTTGATCTGAGTTGACCGCAATTTTGCGGCTGAACTCGGTCAAGTGTGGGAGCGAGCTTGCTCGCGATGAAGTCGACTCGGTGTTACTGCCCGCTACGCATCATCTCTTTCGGCACATACTTGCCGATCTCAAACTTGCCGATGGCCGCGCGGTGCACTTCGTCCGGGCCGTCGGCCAGGCGCAGGGTGCGCTGCATGGCATACATGTAAGCCAGCGGGAAATCGTTGGAAACCCCGGCACCGCCATGGATCTGGATCGCCCGGTCGATGACCTTCAAGGCCACGTTCGGTGCAACCACCTTGATCTGGGCAATTTCGCTTTTCGCCACCTTGTTGCCAGCCGTGTCCATCATGTACGCCGCCTTCAATGTCAGCAGGCGCGCCATGTCGATTTCCATCCGCGAGTCGGCGATCTTGTCGATATTGCCACCCAGACGTGCCAGGGGTTTACCGAACGCGGTCCGGCTGATTGCGCGTTTGCACATCAGTTCCAGTGCCCGCTCAGCCATGCCGATCGAGCGCATGCAGTGGTGAATCCGGCCTGGGCCAAGGCGACCTTGGGCGATTTCAAAACCGCGACCCTCACCCAGCAGCACGTTCTCGTAAGGTACCCGGACGTTTTCGAACAGCACTTCCGCATGGCCGTGAGGCGCGTCGTCGTAACCGAACACCGGTAGCGGGCGGACGATCTTCACACCCGGAGCATCCACCGGCACCAGAATCATCGAGTGCTGTTGATGACGCGGCGCATCCGGATTGCTCAGGCCCATGAAGATCAGGATCTTGCAGCGTGGGTCGCAGGCACCCGAGGTCCACCATTTCTTGCCGTTGATCACCCACTCGTCGCCATCGCGCTCGGCACGGGCGGCCATGTTGGTCGCGTCGGAAGAAGCCACATCCGGCTCGGTCATGGCAAAGGCCGAACGGATCTCGCCGCGCAACAGCGGCTCCAGCCAGCGCTGCTTCTGTTCTTCGTTGGCATAACGCACCAGCACTTCCATATTGCCGGTGTCGGGCGCCGAGCAGTTGAACGGCTCCGGCCCGAGCAGGGAGCGGCCCATGATTTCCGCCAGCGGTGCGTACTCAAGGTTGGTCAAGCCTGCGCCCAACTCGGACTCGGGCAAGAACAGGTTCCACAAGCCTTCGGCCTTGGCCTTGAGTTTGAGCTCTTCCATGATCGCGGTCGGCTGCCAACGGTCGCCCTCCGAGACCTGGCGTTCGAACACCGCTTCAGCCGGATAAACGTAAGCGTCCATGAACGCGGTCACGCGCTCACGCAGTTCCTGAACCTTAGGGGAATAAGCGAAATCCATGAGCAGCTACCTTCTTCCAGGGATTGATGAGGTGATGCAATCGATGCTAGAACAGCTACGAAAATTTACCTAGCCTATTCCCGGCGTGTATTAACATTCATCACCGATATATGATCAGTTGATCGAAACCTAAAAATAAGAGTGCAGCGCAATGAATCTGAGCAAGGTCGACCTGAACCTTTTCATCGTCTTCGACGCGATCTACACCGAAGCCAATCTGACCCGCGCCGGGCAGATCATCGGAATCACTCAGCCAGCCGTTTCGAACGCTCTGGCCCGCCTGCGCGAGACCTTCAACGACCCGTTGTTCGTGCGTACCGCCCAGGGCATGGTGCCTACGCCTATGGCGCAAAACATCATCGGTCCGGTGCGCAACGCGTTATCGCTGCTGCGGGTGTCGGTGCAGGAAAGCCGGATTTTCAACCCCCTGCAAGCGACCAAGACCTACCGCATCAGCATGACCGACCTCACCGAAGCGGTGATCCTGCCGCCGCTGTTCCAGCGCCTGCGACGTCTGGCACCGACGGTGATCATCGAGAGCTTTTTATCCAAACGCCGGGAAACCACCAAGGAACTGGCGGCCGGTCGCCTCGACTTCGCGGTCGACGCGCCGCTCAACACCGATCCGCAAGTGCGCCACGTCAAGTTGATGGAAGACCGGTATGTCTGCGCCATGCGCAAGGGGCATCCATTGGCAGGCAAAGACAAATTCACCCTCGACGACTACTTGTCCCTGACCCATATCCATATTTCCAGCCGTCGCAGTGGCCTGGGGCATGTCGACCTGGCGTTGGGCAAGATGGGCATCCAGCGCAAAATCGCCCTGCGCTCGCAGCATTACCTGATGGCCTCGCAAGTGCTGCAGCAGACCGACATGGTAATGACCGTGCCGGAGCGTTTCGCCCGTCGGCATGAGCTGCATGCCTTCAACCTGCCGGTCAATGACGTGCCACCGGTCGAGACCCACCTCTACTGGCACGAAAGCACCGACCAGGACCCGGCCAACCGCTGGATGCGCGAGCAGATGATCGAGTTGTGCCAGCAAGTGACTGCCCATGAGAAGAAGCTGGATAAAGTGTCGGCCTGAAGACCGCGTCATCGTTCATCGCGAGCAAGCTCGCTCCCACAGTGGATTTTCGGCGTGCACAGAATCTGTGCTCCACACCGATCTACTGTGGGAGCGAGCTTGCTCGCGATGAGGCCAGCAATGACACCGAAGATCTTCACTGCTTGACGTAAACGTCAACCTGCCATTAGCTTAGCAGCAAGACCTTTCTCGAGCGCTTCCATGAGCAGCCAGACCTACAGCATCTCCGACCTCGCCCGCGAGCTCGATATCACCACCCGCGCCATTCGCTTCTATGAGGAGCAAGGCTTGCTTGCTCCCGAGCGGCGTGGCCAGGAACGCATCTACTCGCCCCGGGACAAAGTCAGCCTGAAGCTGATTCTGCGGGGCAAGCGCATCGGCTTCTCCCTGGCCGAATGCCGCGAGCTGATCGAACTCTACGACCCCACCAGCGGCAACCAGAAACAGCTGCACAGCATGCTGGCGAAAATCACCGAGCGTCGCGAGCAGCTGGAACAGCAGATGCTCGATATCGAGCAGATGAAACTGGAACTGGACACCGCGGAAGAGCGCTGTATCCAGGCGCTGGAAGAGACGATCGAGAATCAGAAGGTTGTGCAGTAGGAACATCGTTGGCCGAGGTTGAATGCGGTTGTGCGTAGCAGCTGGCGAAGCCTGCGTTCGAGCGCGTAGCGGTCGCAGTCCAAACGACACGTTTTCCCTGAAATGACGCGCTCGTGAATTCTACGACTGCTGCGCAGCCGAACGCAGCCTGACGGCAGCTGCTACGGGTGCGCGGTAGTACCGCTAATGCAGTATCAATAAAAACAGGTGAACCCCTTATGTCTCTCCCAACCCACGTACGCCTGATCGAAGTCGGCCCCCGCGACGGTCTGCAGAACGAAGCCCAACCCATCAGCGTGGCGGACAAGGTGCAACTGGTCGATGCGCTGACCGCCGCCGGTCTGGGCTATATCGAAGTCGGCAGTTTCGTCTCACCCAAATGGGTGCCGCAGATGGCCGGCTCCGCCGAGGTCTTCGCCCAGATCCAGCGCAAGGCAGGCGTGACCTACGGTGCGCTGGCACCAAACCTGCGCGGTTTCGAAGACGCACTGGCGGCCGGGGTCAAGGAAGTCGCGGTGTTCGCCGCCGCTTCCGAAGCGTTTTCCCAACGCAATATCAATTGCTCGATCAGCGAAAGCCTCGAGCGTTTCGTGCCAATCATGGAGGCCGCCAGGCAACACGGCGTCAGCGTACGCGGTTATGTGTCCTGCGTGCTGGGTTGCCCGTATGAAGGTGAGGTGGCGCCCGAGCAAGTCGCCGCTGTCGCGCGTGAGTTGTATGCCATGGGCTGCTACGAAGTTTCGCTGGGCGACACCATCGGCACCGGTACCGCCGGCGCTACCCGAAGGATGTTCGAGGTGGTCGGCGCTCAGGTCCCGCGGGACAAACTGGCCGGGCACTTCCACGACACTTACGGCCAGGCCGTGGCCAATATCTACGCCAGCCTGCTGGAAGGCATCGCGGTGTTCGACAGTTCCATCGCCGGCCTCGGCGGCTGCCCCTACGCCAAAGGCGCCAGCGGTAACGTCGCCACCGAAGACGTGCTGTACCTGCTCAATGGCCTGGGGATCAGCACCGGGATCGACATGGATCGCCTGATCCAGGCCGGCCAGCAGATCTGCACGGTACTGGGGCGCCCGACCGGTTCGCGCGTGGCCAAGGCTCGCAGCGCAGTGTGAGGTGTCGGGGTGTTACCGCCCCCTCAATCCCGCAGCGAAAACGAGTAACACGGGAACAGATTGGCGGGAATTGTCTGACTGCCCTTTCTTACAAATTTATCAAGTCATTGATTTTAAAGTGTTTTTAAAAGTTGGCACGGCTCCTGCTATCTCTTCTGTATAACAAGAATAAAAATAAGCGACAAACCCAATAAAAATAAGACGTAACGACTCTGACATAACAAAAACAACACGGCAGAGACGCAGCTAACAGATTTTTTTGGAGAAGGTGTGCTTTTCAGGGTGCTTTTCGAAGCAACCCGCAACCGGGCAGAGAACAATAAAACTACCTTCAGGTAGCTCCCGAACTGGTTGGATCGCTTGGCGAGAAGGTAGATCAGCGCTCAAAAAAATACGTTTGCTCTTGATCCTGGATAGGGATCGACATAACAGCGGTAAAGGGCCACGGTTGCCAAAAACAACAACAGACCGCCCCTCAATAATAAAAAAAGAGCACGTAACAACAAATTAAAGGGGAGCTTCGGCTCCCCTTTGTGCTTTCTGGCGTTTGGGTTTTCCTCCCAACTATGCGGTACCGCCAAAAGATCGCAGCCTTCGGCAGCTCCTACGCCGACCGAGCTGGTACTCGATATGGCCGGCGAATTAAAGCCCCCCCCCTGTAGGAGCTCGCGCAGCCTGCGATCTTTTGATCTTCGGGCGTTGCACCACCCCAAAAGATCGCAGCCTCGGCCCCTCCTACCGCGTCGCGCTGAGCTCCTCGATGCTGATCTCGCGCATCCTGAATTTCTGGATCTTGCCAGTCACCGTCATCGGAAATTCATCGACGAATTTAAAGTAACGCGGCGTCTTGAAGTGCGCGATGCGTTCCTTGCACCAGGTTTGCAGCTCCAGTTCGTTGGCCGTGTGGCCGGGATGGAACTTGATCCAGGCAACTATTTCCTCACCGTACTTGGCGTCCGGAATGCCGATAATCTGCACATCCGCCACCGCCGGATGGGTAAAGAAAAACTCTTCCAGCTCACGGGGATAAACGTTTTCGCCGCCGCGAATAATCATGTCCTTGTTGCGCCCGACGATGCACACGTAGCCTTGCTCATTCATGGTCGCCAGATCACCGGTGCGCATCCAGCCGGCCTCATCAATGGCCTCGGCGGTGCCTTTCGGATTGTTCCAGTAACCGAGCATCACACTGTAACCACGGGTGCACAGCTCGCCGATCTGCCCGCGAGGAACGGTGTTACCGACTCCGTCGATGATCTTGCTTTCCAGTTGCGGCTGGGTTCGACCGACCGTGGTGACGCGCACCTCCAGGTCGTCCGCGGGACCGGTCTGCAAGGACACCGGGCTGGTTTCGGTCATGCCGTAGGCGATCTGCACTTCGCTCATGTGCATTTCGTTAATCACCCGACGCATCACTTCGATCGGACAGGTTGCCCCGGCCATGATCCCGGTGCGCAAGCTCGACAGGTCGAACTCGGCGCGCCGTGGCTGATCGAGCATGGCGATAAACATGGTGGGTACACCGTACAACGCCGTGGCCTGTTCTTCGGCGACGGTGGTCAAGGTCAGCAACGGATCGAAGGCATCGTTGGGGTAAATCATGGTGCTGCCATGGGTCATGCAACCGAGGTTACCCATGACCATGCCGAAGCAGTGATACAGCGGCACCGGGATTACCAGCCGATCGGCTGCGGTCAGGCCGAGGCTTTCACCGACCATGTAGCCATTGTTCAGAATGTTGTGGTGACTGAGGGTCGCACCTTTGGGAAAGCCGGTGGTGCCCGAGGTGTACTGGATGTTCACCGCCTGATCGAAATGCAGGCTGTTCTGCCGGTCCTGCAAGCGCTCAACCTCTACCCCGGCACCCAACGCGGACAACTGCGACCAAGGCAGGAAACCCGATGGCGGCTGCAGATCCAGACTGATGACGCCGCGCAGGTCCGGCAGGCGTTCGCTGTGCAACTGGCCGATGGCCTGTTCTGCCAGTTCCGGCACCAGGCCTTGCAGCATCGCGTGGTAATCGGAAGTCTTGAAGGACCCGGCGCACACCAGCCATTGGCAACCGGATTGCTTAAGCACGTATTCCAGTTCGGAACTGCGATAGGCCGGATTGATGTTGACCAGGATCACCCCGATCTTCGCGCTGGCAAACTGACTGATGCACCACTGGGCGCAGTTCGGCGCCCAGACGCCAAGGCGATCACCGGCCTGCAAACCCAATGCAAGCAGCGCTCTGGCATGCAAGTCGACGGCCTCGGCCAACTGCTTCCAGCTATAGCGCTGTTGCTGATGGCGAACCACCAACGCCTCGCCATCCGGATACTGCGCAACGGTGTTGTCGAACGCCTGACCGATGGTCAGCGCCAGCAGGGCTTTGTCCTGCGAGCCACGGGTATAGCTATGCTGAATGGCACCTGGTTGATCCATGACGACCCCTATTGTGTTTATTAGTGGGTTTGAACAAAAAATCTGCCTCTACTCTGGCGCAAGTTGACGTTAACGTAAAGGGTGATTGACAGTCGTCGAGCGCAGGCTTACGTTAACGTAAAGGTGAGAGCTGATCAGGCGCTCTCCGCTCTCTAACAAAAAGCCCAAAGGTGACCCCATGAGCTACCCAACCCTGAACTTCGCCCTGGGCGAAACCATCGACATGCTGCGCGATCAGGTCCAGTCCTTCGTGGCCAAGGAGATCGCCCCGCGCGCTGCGCAGATCGATGTCGACAACCTGTTCCCCGCCGACCTGTGGCGCAAGTTCGGTGACATGGGATTGCTTGGGGTTACCGTGCCGGAAGAATACGGCGGAGCCGGCCTGGGCTACCTGGCCCACGTGGTGGCCATGGAAGAAATCAGCCGCGGCTCGGCTTCGGTTGCCCTCTCCTACGGCGCGCATTCCAACCTTTGCGTCAACCAGATCAACCGTAATGGCAACCACGAACAGAAAACCAAATACCTGCCAAAACTGATCAGCGGCGAACACGTCGGTGCTCTGGCCATGAGTGAACCGAATGCCGGTTCCGACGTGGTCTCGATGAAATTGCGCGCCGACAAGCGTGGCGACCGTTTTGTCCTGAACGGCAGCAAGACCTGGATCACCAACGGTCCGGATGCCAGCACCTATGTGATCTACGCCAAGACCGACCTGGAAAAAGGCGCCCACGGCATCAGTGCTTTCATTGTCGAGCGTGACTGGAAAGGCTTCAGCCGCAGCAACAAATTCGACAAGCTCGGCATGCGCGGCTCAAACACTTGCGAGCTGTTCTTCGACGACGTTGAAGTGCCGGAAGAAAACCTGCTGGGCGCCCTCAACGGTGGCGTCAAAGTGTTGATGAGCGGCCTCGATTACGAGCGCGTGGTGCTCTCCGGCGGCCCGACCGGGATCATGCAGGCCTGCATGGACCTGGTGGTGCCCTACATCCATGACCGCAAACAGTTCGGTCAGAGCATCGGCGAGTTCCAGCTGATCCAGGGCAAAGTCGCCGACATGTACACCCAACTCAACGCCAGCCGCGCCTATCTCTATGCGGTGGCCCAGGCCTGCGAGCGCGGCGAAACCGCCCGCAAGGACGCCGCCGGGGTGATCCTCTACAGCGCTGAATGCGCGACCCGAATGGCCCTCGACGCGATCCAGATTCTCGGCGGCAACGGCTACATCAATGAATTCCCGGCAGGTCGTTTGCTGCGTGACGCCAAGCTCTACGAAATCGGCGCCGGCACCAGCGAGATTCGCCGCATGCTGATCGGTCGTGAACTGTTCAACGAAACCCGCTAACAGAGCGAGCGCCCCATGACCATCTTGCATACTCAACTCAATCCGCGCTCGGCGGAGTTCGCGACCAACCGCGCGGCAATGCTCACCCAGGTCGACGCGCTGCATACCCTGCTCGCTCAGGTCCAGCAAGGTGGCGGCGCCAAGGCCCAGGAGCGGCACACCTCGCGGGGCAAACTGCTGCCGCGCGAGCGGATCAATCGCCTGCTCGATCCGGGTTCGCCATTTCTGGAAATCAGCCAACTGGCGGCCTACGAAGTGTATGGCGAAGATGTTCCGGCTGCCGGCGTGATTGCCGGGATTGGCCGGGTCGAGGGCGTCGAATGCATGATCGTCGCCAACGACGCCACGGTAAAAGGCGGTTCCTACTACCCGCTGACCGTGAAAAAGCACCTGCGCGCCCAGACCATCGCCCAGCAGAATCGCCTGCCGTGCATTTACCTGGTGGACTCCGGCGGCGCCAACCTGCCACGTCAGGATGAAGTGTTCCCGGACCGCGAGCACTTCGGGCGGATCTTCTTCAACCAGGCCAACATGAGCGCCATGGGCATTCCGCAGATCGCCGTGGTCATGGGTTCCTGCACTGCCGGCGGCGCCTACGTACCGGCCATGGCCGACGAAGCGATCATGGTTCGCCAACAGGCCACCATCTTCCTCGCCGGCCCACCGCTGGTGAAAGCCGCCACCGGTGAAGTGGTCAGCGCCGAAGACCTTGGCGGGGCCGATGTGCACTGCAAGATTTCCGGGGTCGCAGACCATTACGCCGACAGCGATGAACACGCGCTGGCCCTGGCGCGGCGCAGCGTGTCCAACCTCAATTGGCGCAAGCTCGGTGAGTTGCAACAACGCGCGCCGATTGCCCCGCTGTTCCCCACCGACGAGCTGTATGGCGTGGTTCCGGCCGACGCCAAGCAACCGTTCGACGTGCGTGAAGTCATCGCGCGCCTGGTGGACGGTTCGGTGTTCGATGAATTCAAGGCACTGTTCGGTACCACGCTGGTGTGCGGTTTTGCTCACCTGCATGGCTACCCGATCGCTATCCTCGCCAACAACGGCATCCTCTTCGCCGAAGCCGCGCAAAAAGGCGCGCACTTTATCGAACTGGCCTGCCAGCGCGGTATTCCGCTGCTGTTCCTGCAGAACATCACCGGCTTCATGGTCGGCCAGAAATACGAGGCCGGCGGCATCGCCAAACACGGTGCGAAACTGGTAACCGCGGTGGCTTGCGCCAAGGTGCCGAAGTTCACCGTGATCATCGGTGGCAGCTTCGGTGCGGGCAACTACGGCATGTGTGGCCGCGCCTACGATCCGCGCTTTTTGTGGATGTGGCCCAACGCTCGCATTGGCGTGATGGGCGCCGAGCAGGCCGCCGGGGTGCTGGTGCAAGTCAAGCGCGAGCAAGCCGAGCGCAGTGGTCACAGCTTCTCCGATGCACAGGAAGCCGAGATCAAGCAACCAATCCTCGATCAGTACGAACAGCAGGGTCACCCCTACTACTCCAGCGCACGGTTGTGGGACGACGGCGTCATCGACCCGGCGCAGACCCGCGACGTGCTGGCTCTGGCCTTGTCAGCCTCGTTGAATGCCCCAATCGAACCGAGCCGCTTCGGTGTGTTCCGGATGTGATTTTTTTGTGGGCGCGGGCTTGCCCGCGAAGAACGATGATGTGGTCAGACAGACAGAACCGCATCGTCCGCTTCGCAGGCAAGCCAGCCCCCACAAGAGCCGTGGAGAACGGAAGAATATGAGCGACTTCAACACCCTCGAACTGCTGACCGACCCGCGTGGTTTTGCGACCCTGTGGCTCAGTCGTGAAGAAAAGAACAACGCGTTCAACGCCGAAATGATCCGCGAACTGATCCTCGCCCTGGACAAGGTCTCGAGCGATGTGAGCCTGCGGTTTCTGTTGGTACGCGGTCGCGGCAAGCATTTCAGTGCCGGCGCCGATCTGGCCTGGATGCAGCAGTCGGCCGAACTCGATTACCACACCAACCTCGACGACGCCCGGGAATTGGCGGAGTTGATGTACAACCTCGCCAAGCTGAAAATCCCGACGTTGGCGGTGGTGCAAGGCGCGGCCTTTGGCGGCGCGCTGGGCCTGATCAGTTGCTGCGACATGGCGATTGGCGCCGATGACGCACAGTTCTGCCTGTCGGAAGTGCGCATTGGCCTGGCGCCAGCGGTCATCAGCCCGTTCGTGGTGCAGGCCATCGGTGAACGCGCGACACGCCGTTATGCCCTGACCGCCGAGCGATTCGGCGGGCAACGGGCGCGGGAAATCGGCTTGTTGTCCGAAAGCTATCCGGCCACTGAGCTGGAGCAGAAAGTCGGACAGTGGATCGACAACCTGCTGCTCAACAGCCCGGCCGCCATGCGCGCCAGCAAGGACTTGCTGCGCGAAGTCGGCAACGGCGCACTGACTCCGGCGCTACGCCGCTACACCGAAAACGCCATCGCCCGCATCCGCGTCAGCCCCGAAGGCCAGGAAGGCCTGCGCGCCTTCCTGCAAAAACGTCCGCCGAACTGGCAGCCCGACACGACCACCAAGGAGCCGCGTTGATGAGCGCACCTTTTCTCACCACCCTGCTGGTGGCCAACCGCGGCGAAATCGCTTGCCGTGTGATGCGTACCGCCAAGGCCCTGGGCCTGACCACCGTGGCCGTGCACAGCGCCACCGACCGCGATGCGCGGCACAGTCGCGAAGCGGATATCCGCGTCGACCTGGGCGGCAGCAAAGCCGCTGACAGTTACCTGCAGATCGACAAACTGATCGCCGCAGCCAAAGCCAGCGGCGCCCAGGCGATCCACCCCGGCTACGGCTTCCTCTCGGAAAACGCCGGGTTCGCCCGCGCCATCGAAGCCGCCGGCTTGATCTTCCTCGGCCCACCCGCCTCGGCCATCGATGCCATGGGCAGTAAATCCGCGGCCAAAGCCTTGATGGAAACCGCTGGCGTGCCGCTGGTGCCGGGGTACCACGGCGAAGCCCAGGACCTGGAAACCTTCCGCGCCGCCGCCGAGCGCATTGGCTATCCGGTGCTGCTCAAGGCTACGGCCGGCGGCGGTGGCAAAGGCATGAAAGTGGTCGAGGACGTCAGCCAGCTGGCCGAAGCCCTGGCCTCGGCTCAGCGTGAAGCGCAATCGTCGTTCGGCAATTCGCAGATGCTGGTGGAAAAATACCTGCTCAAACCGCGCCACGTGGAAATCCAGGTGTTCGCCGATCAGCACGGCAACTGCCTGTACCTCAACGAGCGCGACTGCTCGATCCAGCGTCGCCACCAGAAAGTCGTCGAGGAAGCACCGGCTCCAGGGTTGAGCGCCGAACAGCGTCGGGCCATGGGTGAAGCGGCTGTTCGTGCCGCCCAGGCGATTGGCTATGTCGGCGCCGGCACCGTGGAATTCCTGCTGGATTCGCGCGGCGAATTTTTCTTCATGGAGATGAACACCCGCTTGCAGGTCGAGCACCCGGTCACCGAAGCCATCACTGGCCTCGACTTGGTGGCCTGGCAGATTCGCGTCGCCCAGGGCGAAGTGCTGCCGATGACCCAGGAGCAGGTCCCGCTGATCGGGCATGCGATCGAAGTTCGTTTGTATGCCGAAGACCCGAGCAATGACTTCCTGCCGGCGACCGGCCGTCTTGACCTGTATCGCGAATCGGCAGCAGGCCCGGGTCGTCGCGTCGACAGCGGCGTGGAAGAAGGCGACAGCATTTCGCCGTTCTACGACCCGATGCTCGGCAAGCTGATCGCCTGGGGCGAGAACCGTGAACAGGCGCGCCTGCGCCTGCTGAGCATGCTCGATGAGTTCGCCATCGGCGGGCTGAAGACCAACATCAGCTTCCTGCGACGTATCGTCGGCCACCCGGCCTTCGCGGCAGCGGAACTCGATACCGACTTTATCCCGCGCTATCAGGAACAACTGCTGCCCCCGCCCAACGAGCTCAGCGACGAGTTCTGGCAAGCCGCGGCGCAAGCCTTCGGGCAAAGCCAGCCGGCCTCCGTGCGGGCCGATGACCGCAGTTCACCCTGGGCGCTGGCCAGCGGTTTCCGTGCCGGGCTGCCACAGGAAACCACCTTGCACTTGAGTTGTGAGGGGCAGGATAAAGCCCTCACGCTGGACCCGGCAGACACCCGCACCGCCGAGCTTTGCGCCGAGCAGTTGCTGATCGAGCACCACGGTCTGCGGCGCCAGCATCGGGCGATCCGTCGCGGCGACACGCTCTATCTGCACTGGGAAGGCGAACTGCGCAGCATCAAGCCTTACGACCCGATTGCCGCGGTAGAAGCCAGCCACAGTCACCACGGCGGCCTCACGGCACCGATGAATGGCAGCATCGTACGGGTGCTGGTCGAAGCCGGGCAAACCGTCGAAGCCGGTGCGCAGTTGGTGGTGCTGGAAGCAATGAAAATGGAGCACAGCATTCGCGCCCCCCATGCCGGGGTGATCAAGGCGCTGTATTGCCTGGAAGGCGAGATGGTCAGCGAAGGCAGTGCACTGGTAGAACTGGAGTAAGAGCGGTGAAATGATCGGTCCTGCGCCTAGGGACCGATCAGCATCAGAACTTCGCGGTGGCCTGCATCACCACGCCGATAATCCGGCATTCATCGGTGTACAGGGTTTTCGGATAGGTCGGGTTGAGTGGCACCAGGTAACGCTCGCCCCCCTCTTCGATCAACTTGCGAAAGGTGGCCTGGGCGTTGCCCGGCCACTGGGCAATCACCAGTTTGCCCGGCACTGCCTCAACCGCCGGGTCGACCAGAATCAGCATGTCCTGGGCAATGCTGAGGCCACTCGGGGCCGTCATGGCGTCCCCGACCACCACCAGCCAGAACGCCGCGCCCCGTGCATGGTAATCGGTCAGTTCGTAGCGTTCGCCGGCATAGACCGGTTGCTCAGCCTCGCGCGCTTCGCACACGTCTTGCCAGTCGCTGACCGGATAGCGGAAATACGGGTTGTATTTATCGGCCAGCGACATTTGGTAATCCTTTTCCTCGCCCGCCTCGTTCTTCGAAGTTTCGGGCTCCCTGATCACCAGTGCCACCTCGAGAAATCCCAATCCAAGCTCCTGAAGCACACGGTTCATGTCTTCAATCTTCGGTTGGCGACGTTTGTTCAGCCAATGGCCGACGCCGCCCTGGGACATGCCGAGACGTTCTGCGAGTTGCTCTTGGGTGACCTTGAGGTCACTCATTTTGGCCTTGACCAATTCGATCCATTTATCCATGGCCGGAACAATACTTTGTGTACTCGGACCCTCAATACACATATTGTAGTATTTAATTTATCGTCACAAATACACTATGTACTAGTCTTGGATGGACTTGTTCGACTTACCAGCAGAGCACCCGGAATCATGAGCACACCCAGCAATGACTCGTTAGAAATGGAAGCAGAGCTCGACTTTATCTCGTTGAAAGGCAACGCCGCGGCACAACGTGCACTGGACTATTACTTGAAACCGGAGGTTTCAGAAGCCACGTTCGAGGAAAAAATCTTTGAGGTAAGACCCGGTATCAGCAGCGAGGAGGCCATGGTCCACGCCTGCAGCCTGTTGCGTTGCGCTGCGGCCACCGCTCATGAATCAGCGGACAACCTGTTCGGCGCCAACCGTGATCTGGCATTCTCGGTGGTGCACATGATCGATATGGCGAAAACCCTGGTCGATCGGGCGCTGGACGGAAACCGCGGCGATTGATTCCTCTCTTGAAGGGCTTAAAGGCTGCATGGCGCAGACGTCAAGCTGGAGAGAAATCACCGAGGGCAGGAAAAAAAATTCCATTAAAGCAGGAGAAAACATTTGACTTGCAAATGATAATGATTATTATTGCATGCATCTGGTCGCGAGATCAGTCGATAGCTCAGGAGACCTTAGGTCGGACTCCTGGAATATCTCCTCATCAGGCTAATCACGGTTTTTGACCCGGCTTTTTGCCGGGTCTTTTTTTTTGCCAGTTTTTTCTGGCTTGGCTTCAGGCTAATGAAGACTGGGTGCTGCTATTTGAATGGCGGCGATGATAGCAAAGGAGTATCTGTTTGCAAGAGCGTGCCTTAGATACTGGGGCAAAGTATCAAAAAATAGCACTTGAGAATCAATCGCATACCCCCTAAGCTGCCGGCGCGTCAGGGACGACGCCCCCCTTTTTGCCGAATTGCCCGCCTTTATTTCCCCTCCTTGCGTGTAAAGTAGCAGCCATAAAAATCATACTCAGGGACCCAGACTATGACCGTGGCTCAGCGCGCCGTTGACATCACTTCGAACTTCGACAGCGGCAACATCGAGGTACTGGATACCAGCAATCCGCTGCAGGTATTGCTGGCTATCAAACCCGATACCCGCAGCAATCACTTCCAATGGTTCCACTTCAAGGCCAGTGGTCTGCATGTGGGCCAGGAACACTGGTTCCGCCTGAGTAACGCGAGCAAGTCTTCCTACAACAAGGCCTGGGCTGGCTACCAGGCCGTGGCCTCCTACGATCACGTCAACTGGTTTCGGGTGCCGACGATTTTCGAGGGCGATACCCTGCGGTTCAGCCTTGAAGCCAGTGCCACCAACGCCTGGTTCGCCTATTTCGAGCCCTATAGCCGCGGACGTCACGACTGGCTGATCGAGCAGGCGCTGACCAAGGCCGGCACCGAACTGCTCGCCACCGGCAAAAGCGTCGAAGGCCGCGACATTCAGTTGCTGCGCAAAGGCACCGGCGCCGAAGGCCAGCGCAAGGTCTGGATCATCGCGCAACAGCATCCCGGCGAGCACATGGCCGAATGGTTCATGGAAGGCATCATCGAACGTCTGCAACAGCACAACGATCCAGTGATGAAAAAGCTGCTGGAGCATGCCGACCTGTACCTGGTGCCCAACATGAACCCGGATGGCGCCTTCCATGGCCATCTGCGCACCAATGCCATGGGCCAGGACCTCAATCGCGCCTGGCAGAGCGCGAGCCAGGACCTCAGCCCGGAAGTGTTCTTCGTCCAGCAGCAAATGGACAAGTACGGCGTCGACCTGTTCCTCGACATCCATGGCGACGAAGAAATCCCCTATGTCTTCACCGCTGGCTGCGAAGGCAACCCGGGCTACACCCCGCGGATCGAGAAACTCGAAGAACATTTCCGTAAACACCTGAAACACCAGACTCGCGACTTCCAGACCACCCACGGCTACACCCGCGACAAACCGGGCAAAGCCAACATGACCCTGGCCTGTAATAGCGTCGGTGAGAAATTCGATTGTTTATCGTTGACCCTGGAAATGCCGTTCAAGGACAACAACGACGCACCGAATGCGCTGACCGGCTGGTCAGGCAAGCGTTCGAAGCAGCTGGGTAAGGATGTGTTGACGACCGTGGCGGACATGGTCGAAGTGTTGCGCTAAGCCGGTAACGGCCCGCTTGTCCACGCCAGGGCATGCGGGCCGGGTTACTCGACCGCCACCGAACTTTCGGTACTCGCGAGATCGCCAAGATCGCAGCCTTCGGCAGCTCCTACGCCGACTCCATGCACCCGTGATTTATCTGATGTATGCAAAATCTGTAGGAGCTGCCGCAGGCTGCGATCTTTTGGGGCCATCCAGGTCCTAACTGGTTGTGTATCCCCCCTGATTTTCAGCCGTGATCCTTGCCGAACAACATGCTCTGCAGTACCCCGTCGCGTCGCACCCAGCCATGGAACAACGCCGCCGCCAGGTGCAGCAGCACGGTCAGGAACAGCAGGTACGCGAGGTAACCGTGAGCCTTGCGCAGGAAAGCAAACATCTGTGGATTGGCCGGTAATATCGACGGCAGTTGCACCGAACTGCCGAGCATCACCGGGTCACCGGCCGCCGAGATCATTGCCCAACCCAACAGCGGCAATATCAGCATCAAAGCGTACAGCAACAGATGGGATGCCTTGGCCGCCAGCACCTGCCAACCGGGCAGGTCAGCCGGCAACGGCGGCTGCCGGGTCGAGAAGCGCACGACCAGGCGCACGATCACCAGCAGCAGAATCGCCACGCCCAGGGGTTTGTGGAGATGGATCAGCCATTCGTGCCGCTCGGACACCGAGGCCGCCATGCCCGCACCGATAAACAGCATGGCGATGACCATCAGCGCCATCAGCCAGTGCAGCAGCCGCGCCAGGGGCGCGAAATGATTGGGTTGGGCGCTCATGGGTGCGACTCCTGGGTAGCGGCAGGCAACTGGCTGACTTCGCTGGTGCGGCGCAGGTAAGACTTGGCGTATGCCGCAGAGCGGGCAGCCAGCAGCGGGTCGTCGGAACCTTCGATGCCGCTCGGCAGGATCAGCGGATCGTAGTTGATGTCGCGGCATTCGCCGTTGGTTTGCGCCTGGGTGCTTTCAAGCACCAGGGTGCCGGCATTTAACACTTTTCTATCGTTCGGCCAGGCTTTGCTGGCGTCATGTGTGGGATCGGCGGGGTTGGCCAGGGTGATGTTCAACTGCCAACGCAAGGGTCCGGCGGCCAGTCGTTGCACCAGATCTTTTTCCAGGAAGTCGGCGCCTTCAGGCGCACTGGCTCCTGCCGCATCTTGAGCAAGCGGCGCCACGCTCCAGCGCACGGCCTGACGCTTCCCCGCTGCATTCACCAGATAAAAGGCATTGATACCGTTATAGGTTTCGGTGGCGTAGCTGGCCGAAGGCTTGGCGGTCTTGACCCACTGCAGAAACGGCGCGGTTTCCGGGTGCGCGGCAAAGAACGCCGCAGGATTGGCGGGATTCGGCTTGCCGGTTGCCGGGTCCGGAGAACTGGCCTGTTGCAGTTGATAGAAGGCTTCGGGAGTACCCACCGGGAACACAGGCATGCTGTTCATCCCGGTGCGCCATTGCTGACCGTTGGCCTGTTTGAAGCGCAGCGCCAGGCTGCGGATCGGCACGCTGCTGTCCGGTGCATAGGGGTTACCGCTGGGCAATGCAAAGCGCCCCACCACTGGCGTACGCGCCTCGCCAAATACCTGGGCGCGGGAAAACTCACGGGCCTGACCACTGCTCTCGAAATAACCGGCCACGCACACGCCTTTGGCGTGATTGCGGCGAAACCCCGGATGCGCCCCGTTGTTTTTCTCCAGTACATCGACCAGTGCCTTGGGCGTCAGGCGCTGCGGGTCGAGGGTGCCGTTGACATAGGCAAACGCCCCGGCAATCGCCGCGACCACCACGGCAATCCCCGCCAGACGCAGCGTCAGACTCGCGGTACTCAGTGGCGGTGGCGGTGGTGAGCGATCAACCATGAAAATCTCCAGGGCCGTGGGCCGCAAATGACAAGGATCAATCAGACGAAGCCCGGCAGGGTTTATTCCATCGCCCGGTGTTTATTTTCCAGAGGCTGGAATAACCTTTAGTACCGGGCGTCTCCCTAGTCCCAAGACTAGCCAGAATTTCATGAACGATCTCGACGAACAGTTACGCCCACTTATCCCAAGGCTCAGGCGCTTCGCCATATCCTTGACCCGTAACTCCAGCAGCGCTGACGATCTGGTGCAGTCATGCCTGGAGCGGGCGCTGTCGGGTTGGGGTGACAAACGCCCCGAAGGCGATTTGCGGTCTTGGCTGTTCTCGATTCTTTACCGACAGTTTCTCGACGCCCATCGGCGCTCGCGACGTTATGCGCGGATGCTGGAGTTCTTTACCGGGCGCGATGATGCACAGCCCTCGGTGGAGCGCACAGTGATCGCGTTATCGACCCTCCAGGCATTCGACCGGCTGACCGCCGAGCAGCGCGCCCTGCTGCTCTGGGTCTCGGTGGAAGGCTTGAGCTACAAAGAGGTCGCCGAGATTCTCGACGTCCCCACCGGCACTGTGATGTCTCGCCTGTCCCGCGCCCGCCAGGCCTTGCGCCAGCTCAGCGACGGCGAGATCACCAGCCCTTCTCTGCGGATACTCAAATGATCAGCATGCCACCCAGCGAACGCGATCTGCACGCTTACGTCGACCATCAACTCAGCGATGCCGACCGGCGTCTGGTCGAAACCTACCTGAGCGCTCAACCCGAGGTCGCCGCACAAATCGGCGCCTGGCAGCAGGATGCCCAACAATTGCGCGCCGCCCTGAGCGGTACCCTGCAGAACCCGGCTAACCCGGACCACGATCCGCTGGTCATTCGCCAGCGCCTCAAACGTCAGACCCGACGCCATCTGGCCAGCGCCGCCCTGCTGTTGATCGCCATCGGCGTTGGCGGCATGAGCGGCTGGCAGGCACGCGAAATGACCATGGTTGTTGGGCCGCCACCGATGACCGATGCCATGCAGGCGCACCGGATGTTTGCTCAGCAAGGCATCCTGCCGGCCGATTTGAAAGTGCAGAACAATAACGACATGCAAACCTGGCTCGACCGTTACTTCAACCATGCCAACCGCCTGCCCGACTTGCAGAACGCCGGGTTCAAGGCGGTCAGCGCCCGCTTGTTGAGCACCGAACAGGGCCCGGCGGCGATGGTGTTGTATGAGGATCAGGACGGGCGCAAGGTCAGCTTCTACATCCGCCCACCAGGACCGAAAAACAAACTGCTGCCCCGTGGCAGCCGAAGTGACGGCGAATTGCAGGCCGAGTACTGGTCGGGGGCCGGGTACAACTATGCGATGGTCAGCCCGGCGGATTCGGCCGCGGCGCAGATGCTGCAACAGACGACCCGGTTCTAGCAGGAGAACCCGAGCCATCTTCTTCGCGGGCAAGTCGGATCGCCGCACCGCTGCGCCCACAAGGATTCATGGCGATCACACTACTGTGGTCTGTCACAAAACCTGTGGGAGCGAGCTTGCTCGCGATGGACGTTAACGATAACGCGTGTTTTCTGAATAAACGCGCCGCCCTTGAGTCCATCGCGAGCAAGCTCGCTCCCACATTACTGTTGAGAGACCAACCGCTGCGCCAGCGCCTTGGCCTGACTGGCCACGTCGGTCACCGCGGTACTTTCCCACCACATCCCCCGCAACGGCGGGCCCATGGCGAACAGGCGCTCGGCGACCTGGCCGCGGGCGTTGATCAGGGCGCCGCCAGCATCGGTGGCAATTCCCAAGGCCAGCGGCCCTGGCTGAATCAGCCCGCGCGCCAGCAACTGCTGAGGCAACGGCCGGGCCACTCGGCGCCAGTCGTATTCAATCCCGCTGGAGTTGATCAGCGCCGCACCGCTGACCAGGCAGGTATGCGTCTCGCCGCGTCGGCGCAGGCGAATGCTCACCTGGCCGTCAGCCGATGGCTCGAGACCCTTGAACGACGCTGCCTGAATTCGCAAACGTCCCTCGTTATGCAAACGTTCCACCAGTTCGGCACTCAACGGCGGCGAACGGTGATGGTGGCTTTCCCACCACGGCCGTACGTGGCGCACGAACTGCCGACGCTGCATGTCAGTCGCCTGGCTCCACAAGCGACCGATGTGCGCGCGCACGGTGTCCAGCGGCGCTTGCCAGTCGATACCGGCCGCCATTGCCGCCTGGCAGTGGCGACGCAGTTCACGCATCAACTGTCTGGGGCTGCGGATGCTTGGGTCTTCGGCGAGAAAATCCACCCAGGTCGGTGGCTGACGTCGAACATGGGGCAGTAGCCCGTGCCGGGAAAACACCTCGATCGGTCCGCGATGCCCGGCCTGTTCCAACGACACCACGGCATCGACCATGGTCAATCCCGAGCCGATGATCAGCACCCTGGCCTGCGGATCGAGCCGGGCCATGGCCGTAACATCCCAAGGGTCCAGCGCGGCCGTGTTCAAACCACTGGACTCGGTTTGCGGCGTGCGCGCGGCCGGGAACAGGCCGGTGGCCAGAACCGCGTAGGCCCCGCGTAATTGTCTGCCGTCATCCAGGGTCAACAGCACCCCGCTCTGGTCCATTTGCAGATCGACCGCTTCGCCACGAACGTGCTCGACGCTCGAACCCTGCTGCGCGCCGCCCGCCTGGGCTTCGGCCAGGCGTTGCTGTACATACAGGCCAAAAATCCCCCGGGGCGGGAACAACTCGCTGATGGGCACATGCTGCTGATCCGACTCCGGCCAGCCGCCGGCAGCGATGAACTCGCTCAACCATTGGGTCAGGTCATCAGCGTTGTCCGGGTCGACACTCATGCGCGCCGCGTTGCCGTTCAAGGTATGTCCCAATTCGACCGCACTGTAGGCCTCACCGCGCCCCAGTTCGGCGCGCGGCTCAATGACCAGCAGCCGGCGCTTGCCGGGCAGACGCAACAGCTGCGCCGCCAGCAGTGCGCCACTCAAGCCACCGCCGACAATCAGGATGTCCGCGCTGCGGAGGGCGTCGGTGGCCTGTGCGTTTGGGGATTCGCTCATGCGGTTCTCGCTTGTCAGTGTGGAAGGCGTATTTCAACGCCACATTAATGTTTTGCCCAACAATCAGAAAGCTCAACTGCCAGTCGCGATCGAGCTGCGCGACGGCCTCGAAAATCTCCTGGACGATAATAAGCGCCAAACCCATGGACGGCCTGTCCCGTAGTACCAAAGTAGGACGAGTCATCAACGCCCAGCCCTTCCCACAGAGAGCCTGGCATGCCACAAAATCTGCGATCTACGCCGTACTTGTAGGAGCGAGCTTGCTTGCTTATCTGCTGTTGGGCCGCGAACAGTTGCTGTTCAGTTCCCGGATCAAATCACCACATTACGCACGAACCGCGCCGCCACCGACCCCTCGTTGCGGTAGGAATGGGGTTGGTGACTGGCGTACATGAAGAACTCCCCGGCTTCAAGCGTGTGCACCTCTTCGCCGAGCATCAGTGTCAGGCAGCCTTCGAACACATAAAGCTGCTCGCTCCAGCCCTCGGCATCCGGTTCCGACAAGTACTGTTCGCCTGGTTCCAGCCGCCACTCCCACAACTCGACTTCACGGCTGGCCATCGCCTTGGCCAGCAGCACCGCTTTGCTGCCGGGGATCACCCCTGCCCACGCAAGCTCGTTGATGCGACTCGGGTCACGGGCATCGGGGGCCTGGATCAGGTCGCTGAAAGCCACGTCCAGGGCTTCGGCGACCCGATCCAGGGTGGTCAGGCTAACGTTCTTCTCGCCGGCTTCGATGGCCACCAGCATTCGCCGGCTGACCCCGGATTTTTCCGCCAGGGCGGTCTGGCTCAACTGCGCGGCATGCCGCAGCCGGCGAACGTTCTGGCTGACGTGCTGGAGGACTGAAGCGCGTTGCGTAGGATCTTTGTGCACTATATTGCTCACTTGACGGATTTGCGCAGTATACTGCCCAACTTCAGGCGCATTGTGCGTCGCCCTCAGGTAGCGCGCAAGGTCATGACGTCGGTGAAATCCCCCCCATCCTCTCCCCTGTTCTCTCGGTTCAGCAAAGCCGAGTGCGTGCTGGTGCTGATTACCATGATCTGGGGCGGGACATTTCTGCTGGTGCAGCACGCAATGACTGTCAGTGGACCGATGTTTTTCGTCGGCCTGCGGTTCGCCGCGGCGGCCGTTCTGGTCGCGCTGTTCTCGGCCCGGCATTTGCGCAATCTGAGCCTCTTCGAGTTCAAGGCCGGGGCGTTCATCGGCGTGGCGATCATGCTCGGTTACGGTCTGCAGACTGTCGGATTACAGACCATTCCCAGCAGTCAGTCGGCGTTCATTACCGCGCTCTACGTACCTTTTGTACCGCTGCTGCAATGGCTGGTGCTCGGGCGGCGGCCAAGGCTGATGCCGAGTATCGGCATCATGCTGGCGTTCACCGGCCTGATGCTGATCTCCGGCCCTGCCGGGGCATCGCTGAATTTCAACCCGGGGGAAATCGCCACGCTGATCAGCGCCATCGCAATTGCCGCCGAAATCATCCTGATCAGCACCTATGCCGGGCAGGTTGATGTACGCCGGGTCACGGTCGTGCAACTGGCCGTTACCTCGGTATTGGCGTTGCTGATGGTGGTGCCAACCCAGGAAGCCATTCCCCCGTTTTCCTGGCTGCTGCTGATCAGCGCCGTGGGCCTGGGCGCGGCCAGCGCGGCGATTCAGGTGGCGATGAACTGGGCGCAGAAAAGCGTTTCACCGACCCGCGCGACGCTGATCTATGCCGGCGAACCGGTGTGGGCCGGGATCGTCGGGCGGATTGCCGGTGAGCGGTTGCCGGCGATTGCCTTGCTCGGTGCCGGGTTGATCGTGGCGGCGGTGATCGTCAGTGAGTTGAAGACCAAGGGCAAGGATGTGGTTGAGATGGACGAAGTCTTGGAGAGCGGAAGCGAGAGATAACCAGTCAAGATCAAAAGATCGCAGCCTGCGGCAGCTCCTACGGTGGAATGTGTACACCCTGTAGGAGCTGCCGCAGGCTGCGATCTTTTCGCGGACAACCAAAATCTGATGCCGGCACATCGCTCTTCAAAACAATGAAAACCAGGCTTTTTCCGCCTACCTTGTAGGATCCTGCCACAGCTTGGCAGTTGGTGATCCATGGCCCGGCACGTATGATTCATCACAAACTTCGCAGATTAGAAGCCTATGTCCCTGATAGTTCTACTGCTTTTGCCTTTTATCGGCAGCTGTCTGGCGGCTGTGCTGCCGCACAACGCACGAAACACTGAATCCCTGCTGGCCGGCCTGGTTGCACTGATCGGCACGATACAAGTCGCCTTGCTCTACCCGCAGATCGCCGATGGCGGCGTGATTCGCGAAGAGTTTTTCTGGCTGCCTAGCCTGGGCTTGAACTTCGTCCTGCGCATGGACGGTTTCGCCTGGCTGTTCTCGCTGCTGGTGCTGGGCATCGGCGCACTGGTGTCGCTGTACGCGCGTTATTACATGTCGCCGGAAGATCCGGTGCCGCGCTTCTTTGCGTTTTTCCTGGCCTTCATGGGCGCCATGCTCGGGCTGGTGATTTCCGGCAACCTGATTCAGATCGTATTTTTCTGGGAACTGACCAGTCTGTTCTCGTTCCTGTTGATCGGCTATTGGCACCACCGCGCCGACGCCCGCCGCGGTGCCTACATGGCGCTGATGGTGACCGGCGCGGGCGGTTTGTGCCTGCTGGCGGGGGTCATGCTGCTCGGCCATGTCGTCGGCAGCTATGACCTGGACAAGGTGCTGGCCGCCGGTGACCTGATCCGCGCCCATAACCTGTACCCGGTCCTGCTGCCGCTGATCCTGATCGGCGCCTTGAGCAAAAGCGCACAGTTTCCCTTCCACTTCTGGCTGCCCCACGCCATGGCCGCACCGACTCCGGTCTCGGCCTACCTGCACTCGGCAACCATGGTCAAGGCCGGGGTGTTCCTCCTGGCGCGGCTCTGGCCGTCACTCTCCGGCAGCGAAGAATGGTTCTACATCGTCGGCGGAGCCGGCGCCTGCACCCTGTTGCTGGGTGCCTATTGCGCGATGTTCCAGAACGATCTCAAAGGTCTGCTGGCCTACTCGACCATCAGCCATCTTGGCCTGATCACCCTGTTGCTGGGGCTGAACAGTCCGCTGGCGGCGGTGGCGGCGGTGTTCCATATCCTCAACCACGCCACCTTCAAGGCCTCGCTGTTCATGGCCGCCGGCATCATCGACCACGAAAGCGGAACCCGCGATATCCGCAAACTCAGCGGTTTGATCCGGTTGATTCCCTTCACCGCCACCCTGGCGATGGTTGCCAGTGCCTCGATGGCCGGCGTACCGCTGCTCAATGGTTTCCTGTCGAAAGAGATGTTCTTCGCCGAAACCGTGTTCATTTCCGCCACTGCCTGGATCGAAATGACCCTGCCGGTGATCGCGACCATCGCCGGCACGTTCAGCGTCGCCTATTCCCTGCGCTTCACCGTCGACGTGTTCTTCGGTCCGACCGCCACTGACCTGCCGCACACCCCCCACGAACCGCCACGCTGGATGCGCGCGCCAGTCGAGTTGCTGGTGTTCACCTGCCTGGTGGTGGGAATTTTCCCGTCCCAGGTGGTCGGTCCGCTGCTGGCGGCCGCCGCCTTGCCGGTGGTCGGCACGCTGCCCGAGTACAGCCTGGCGATCTGGCACGGCTGGAACGCGCCGATGATCATGAGCCTGGTCGCCATGTCCGGCGGCATTGTGCTCTACCTGCTGTTGCGCAAGCAGCTCAAGCGCGGACGGTTCAAGTACCCGCCGATCATCGGCCACTTCAATGGCAAGCGGATGTTCGAGCGCAGCCTGGTGGTGATGATGCGCCTGACCCGCCGCATCGAAAGGCGAATCAGCACCAAGCGCCTGCAAAGCCAGTTGTTCCTGCTGGTACTGGCGGCAGTGCTCGCCGGGTTGATTCCGATGCTTCACAGCAGCCTGAGCTGGGGCGACCGGCCGAAGATTGCCGGTTCGATCGTCTTTGTCACCCTCTGGCTGCTGGCGATTGCCTGCGCCCTCGGTGCCGCCTGGCAAGCCAAGTATCACCGGCTCGCGGCCCTGACCATGGTCAGCGTCTGCGGCTTGATGACCTGCGTGACCTTCGTCTGGTTCTCGGCGCCGGACCTGGCCCTGACCCAACTGGTGGTCGAGGTGGTGACCACGGTGCTGATCCTGCTGGGGCTGCGCTGGTTGCCGCGACGGATCGAAGAAGTCTCGCCACCGCCCGGCAGCCTGCGTAAAGCGCGAATCCGGCGACTGCGCGACTTGCTGCTGTCGACCCTGGTCGGTGGCGGCATGGCATTGCTCTCCTACGCCATGCTGACCCGGCAGACCCCCAACCACATCTCCTCGTTCTACCTCAGCCGCGCCCTGCCCGAAGGTGGTGGCAGCAACGTGGTCAACGTGATGCTGGTGGACTTCCGTGGCTTCGATACCCTCGGCGAAATCACCGTGCTGGCGGCCGTGGCCCTGACCGTGTTCGCCCTGCTGCGACGCTTCCGCCCACCCAAGGAAAGCATGCAATTGCCGGCTCAACAGCGGCTGCTGGCGCCGGACGTGGTGACCGATCTGGTCAACCCGCGCCAGGCCAGCGACACCGCCTTGGGTTTCATGATGGTTCCTGCGGTGCTGGTGCGACTGTTGCTGCCGATTGCAATGGTGGTGTCGTTCTACCTGTTCATGCGCGGACACAACCAGCCGGGCGGCGGTTTCGTCGCCGGGCTGGTGATGTCGGTGGCGTTCATCCTGCAATACATGGTCGCCGGTACCCAATGGGTCGAAGCGCAGATGAGCCTGCGCCCAGTGCGCTGGATGGGCACCGGGCTGCTGTTCGCCACCGTCACCGGGCTGGGTGCGATGGCCGTCGGTTATCCGTTCCTGACCACCCACACCTGGCATTTTGAGTTGCCGATAATCGGTGACATCCACATCGCCAGTGCACTGTTCTTCGATGTCGGTGTGTACGCCGTGGTGGTGGGTTCAACGCTGCTGATCCTCACCGCGCTGGCGCACCAATCGGTGCGTGGCCATAAACCGAGCAGCCAGCCCAAACCCGTTGTCCAGCAAGGAGCAGTCGTCTGATGGAAGAAGTCATCGCAATTGCCATTGGAGTCCTGGCTGCTTCGGGAGTCTGGCTGCTACTACGGCCACGGACCTTCCAGGTGGTGATGGGGCTGTGCCTG
This sequence comes from Pseudomonas fluorescens, assembly GCF_902497875.1. Classification (GTDB taxonomy): domain Bacteria; phylum Pseudomonadota; class Gammaproteobacteria; order Pseudomonadales; family Pseudomonadaceae; genus Aquipseudomonas; species Aquipseudomonas fluorescens_BR. Next base: position 22,354 of record NZ_CABVHY010000038.1, on the reverse strand, counting down.
TTGTCCTACGGGGTCAACCTGTTCATTTTCAGCATGGGCAGCCTGTTTATCGGCAAGGAGCCGATCATCAAGGACGGCGTACCCCAGGATCTGCTGCACTACACCGACCCGCTGCCCCAGGCCCTGGTGCTGACTGCCATTGTCATCAGCTTCGCCATGACCGCCCTGTTCCTGGTGGTGCTGCTGGCATCCCGCGGCCTGACCGGTACCGACCATGTGGATGGCCGGGAGCCTAAGGAATGAGCTGGATGCCCCATCTGATCGCCGCGCCGATTCTGCTGCCGTTGCTGACGGCGGCCCTGATGATGATGCTCGGGGAAAAACGTCGACCGCTCAAGGCGCGGATCAACCTGTTCTCGAGCCTGCTCGGCCTGGGGATTTCGATCCTGCTGTTGCAGTGGACCCAGCAAACAGATGTGCCCGGCTCGATCGGCGTCTACCTGCCGGGCAACTGGCAAGTGCCGTTCGGCATCGTGCTGGTGGTCGATCGCCTGTCGGCCTTGATGCTGGTGCTGACCGGAATCATTGGCGTCTGCGCCCTGCTATTCGCCATGGCCCGCTGGGACGGTGCCGGCTCGAGTTTCCACGCGTTGTTCCAGATTCAGTTGATGGGCCTCTATGGCGCCTTCCTGACCGCCGACCTGTTCAATCTGTTCGTGTTCTTTGAAGTGCTGCTGGCCGCTTCTTACGGTTTGATCCTCCACGGTTCCGGGCGGGCGCGGGTGTCGTCGGGGCTGCATTACATTTCGATCAACCTGCTGGCCTCGTCGCTGTTCCTGATTGGCGCGGCGCTGATCTATGGAGTCACCGGCACCCTGAACATGGCCGACCTGGCGCTGAAGATCCCGCTGGTCCCGGAAGCCGATCGCGGCCTGCTGCACGCCGGCGCGGCGATCCTCGCCGTGGCATTCCTGGCCAAGGCCGGCATGTGGCCGCTGAATTTCTGGCTGGTGCCGGCCTACTCCGCGGCCAGCGCGCCCGTGGCGGCGATGTTCGCGATCATGACCAAGGTCGGCGTGTACACCTTGCTGCGCTTGTGGACCCTGCTGTTTTCCGGGCAAGCCGGTGCTTCGGCGTACTTTGGCGGCGACTGGCTGATCTACGGCGGCATGGCGACGATCGTCTGCGCGGCGTTGGCGATTCTCGCCGCGCAACGGCTGGAGCGCATGGCCAGCCTGAGCATTCTGGTCTCGGCGGGCATCCTGCTGTCGGCCGTCGGCTTCGCCCAGCCGAGTCTTACCGCCGGTGCGTTGTTCTATCTGGTCAGCTCGACCCTGGCCTTGAGCGCGCTGTTCCTGCTGGCGGAACTGATCGAGCGTTCGCGTACGGCCATTGAAGTGCCGCTGGACTATGAGGGCGAGATCCTCCCGCGCCCCCCGAAATCCTTGCAGCCACTCAAAGGCACCAACCTGGATGACGAGCAGAAAACCGTGGTCGGCCAGGTGATTCCCTGGACCATGGCCTTTCTCGGCTTGAGTTTCATTGCCTGCGCGCTGCTGATCATCGGCATGCCGCCACTGTCGGGGTTTATTGGCAAACTGAGTTTGCTCAGCGCGCTGATCAACCCCGCGGGCCTGGGCAACGCTGCAGACCAGCCCATCTCGAATGCCGCCTGGAGCTTGCTGGCGTTGCTGATCCTGTCCGGGCTGGCTTCGCTGATCGCCTTCTCGCGCCTGGGCATCCAGCGCTTCTGGACCTCCGAGGAGCGCCCGTCGCCGTTGCTGCGGCGCCTGGAATGTGTGCCGATCTTCGCGCTGCTGGGCCTGAGCATTCTGCTGACCTTCAAGGCCGAACCGTTGCTGCGCTATACCCAGGCCGCCGCCGACACCCTGAATGACCCGCAACAATACGTCATGGCGGTGCTGGGCACACGCGCCGTACCGAGCCCGGAAGCCAGGGCGGCGCTGCTGGAGGTGCAACCATGAAGCGCCTGTTCCCTGCCCCTTGGTTGTCGTTGGCGCTCTGGCTGTTGTGGCTGGTGCTTAACCTGTCGGTCAGCCCCGGCCACCTGCTGCTCGGCGCCGTGCTCGGGTTTGTCGCACCGCTGATGATGAAACCATTGCGCCCGCTGCCGATCCGCATCCGTCGGCCCGGGGCGATTGTGCGGTTGTTTTTGCTGGTCGGTCGCGACGTGCTGGTGTCCAACCTGGTGGTCGCCTGGGGCGTGCTGAACGCCGGGCGCCGGGCGCCGCGCTCGCGGTTCATCAAGGTGCCGCTGGACCTGCGCGATGCCAACGGCCTGGCCGCGTTGTCGATGATCACCACGGTGATTCCCGGCACGGTGTGGTCGGAGCTGGCGCTGGACCGCAGCGTGTTGCTGCTGCATGTATTCGATCTGGATGACGACGCGCAATTCATCCAGCACTTCAAGGCGACTTATGAGCGCCCGTTGATGGAGATCTTCGAATGAGTGCCTTGCTGTCGAATGCGATTCTGCTGAGTCTGTTCATCTTTTCCGTGGCCATGGTCCTGACCCTGGTCCGCCTGTTCAAAGGCCCGTCGGCCCAGGACCGGGTTCTCGCGCTGGACTACCTGTACATTCTCGCCATGCTGATGATGCTGGTGCTGGGTATCCGCTACGCCAGTGACACCTACTTCGAAGCGGCGCTGCTGATCGCCTTGCTGGGGTTTGTCGGCTCGTTTGCCCTGGCGAAATTCCTCCTGCGTGGCGAGGTGATCGAATGAATGAGTTCGGCGAGCTGTCGCTGTGGATCGAGATCCCGGTGGCCATTCTGCTGGTGCTCAGCAGCGTGTTTGCGCTGATTGGCGCTTTCGGTCTGGTGCGGATGAAGGACTACTTCCAGCGCATGCACCCACCGGCCCTGGCCTCGACATTGGGCGCCTGGTGCGTGGCGCTCGCCTCGATCATCTATTTCTCGGGACTCAAATCCAGTCCGGTGCTGCACGCCTGGCTGATCCCGATTCTGCTGTCGATCACCATGCCGGTAGTCACCCTGCTGCTGGCGCGGGCGGCGTTGTTCCGCAAGCGCATGTCGGGGGATGATGTGCCGGCGGAGGTGAGTAGTCGGAGGTCTGAGGGTGGGAGCTGAGGCAGTCTGAAGGATGTGTGTCGTCAGACAGTCCGCATCGCGAGCAAGCTCGCTCCCACATGACTTGTGCTGAACCTGTGGGAGCGAGCCTGCTCGCGATGGCAATGCCCGCGGCAACTCAAAACCAGGCAACGATCCGCAACTTCAACCCCTGCACCACACAAAGTGGTGTAAATGAACGCCCTCGACGCTTTTAGTCAATTCCTGCCCCACCAGCAGTGTTAAAGTGCCGCCCCATGAAACTCGCTCGTACCGACCGCTCACTGATTGCCTGGATGCTTTACTGCTGCGTCCTGTTCAATGTGTTCGCCTGCAGTATCGGTCACGGGCAAATGGTCGGCCAGCAGCTCAACGGTATCGGCGGCCAGTTTTGTACGGTCGACCCGCGCACCCAGGCGCCGGCCCAATCGAACCCCAACGAAGAAAAACTGCCGACCCTGACCAAAGCCTTCGGCTGCCCGCTGTGCTCCACCGGCGGCATGGGTCCGGCATTCAATTCCAGCCTGACCCTGGCGCTCCTGCCGCAGCAACACAGCCCGCCACTGTTGCTGCTGTCCAACGCTGATATCCCGACCCGTTCAATCTGGCCGACGGCCAACCCTCGCGCCCCTCCTGTCGTTTAAGTCTTTCGCCTTTTCTTGATCAGCCCGGCTCGCTAACGCGTGGCGTTGGCCTGTGCGCTGTTTTCCACGCCAAGACTTCAGGATCTATCGATGAAAGCCTTTTCCCTGCTCGCAGGCCTGTTCGGCTGCCTGTCCGCTACTACCTGGGCGCAAACCTCCATTGAGCTGGCGCCGACCACCATTGGCGGCGCTGACCCGCAGTCCACTCCCGGCCTGAGCCTGGATCAATCCAGCGGCATGGCGTCGCGCCTGGGCTTGAGCGTTCGTGAAACCCCGGCCTCGATCGCCGTGGCCAATCGCAACGACATCGAGCGCCACGGCGCGCAGAATTTCCAGGATGCCGCGAACACCCTGCCTGGGGTGAATGCCAGCGCACCGCCGGGGTTTGGCGGCTTCGTCTCCTATCGCGGCTTTACCAGCAGCCAGATCACCCAGATGTTCAATGGCGTGAATGTTTCCGGCGGCCTGGCCCGGCCGGTGGATGCCTGGATCTATGACCGGGTGGAACTGGTCGGCGGCCCATCGTCGCTGATCAATGGCGCCGGTTCCGTCGGCGGTTCGCTGAACTACGTCACCAAACTTGCAACCCGCGAGGAGCAAGCGGCTGAAGGCCGGGTCAGCTATGGCACCTATGACACCGGCGAGGTCGCCTTCGGTCTCAATCATGCCCTGAGCGACGCCGGCTCGGACGTACAGCACTACGCGCGACTGGACGTCAGTCGCAACGCCAGCAACGGCTATATCGACCGCCAGGAGCGCAACTCCTGGAGCGCCGCATTTTCCTTGCTCAGCGACCTGACCCCCGATCTGTCCCATACCCTGGCGCTGGAATATCAGGACGAACATGAAGACAGCCCTTACTGGGGCACGCCGGTGCTGAATCCCAAGCGCGGCGAGTTGAAGATCGACCGGCACAACCGCTTCAACAACTACAACGTCGAGGACGGTCGTTATGAACAACGGACGATCTGGGCCCGCTCGATCATCGACTACAGCATCAACGACAGCACCAGCCTGCGCAATACCCTCTACCACCTGGACAGCCAGCGCGATTACCGCAACCTGGAAACCTACCAGTACAACGCCGATAACAGTCTGGTGAACCGCTCAACCGCTTATCAGGTGCGCCATCAGGGCGAGCAGAACGGCAACCAGTTCGAGCTGCGTCACGACAATCGCCTGTTCGGCCTCGACACCACCTGGTCCGGCGGTTTCGAGTACAAGGTCAACCGCACCACCAACTCGCCGCTGAACGTCAAAGGCCCGAGCGCGGTCGACCCGGACCACTACGACCCCGGGCATTTCTATGATATCCCCGGAACAAAATCGGGCTTCGTCAGTGACAAAACCAATGAAGTCACCACCAAGGCGCTCTTCGTCGAGAACCGCCTGGCGCTCACCGACAAGCTGTCGCTGCTGACCGGCCTGCGCTACGACGACATCGATCTTGAGGTGACCAACCATCGCGCGGTGACCGCAAGCAATCCACGCCATCTCGATCGCAGCTGGGAGCCGCTGACCGGCCGGGCGGGCCTGACCTACCAGTTCATTCCGAGCGCCAATGTGTATGTGCAATACAGCACCGCCGCCGAGCAACCGGGCGGCACTCAGGATTTCGATATTTCTACCGGCAAGCAATGGGAAGTCGGCAGCAAGTTCGACTACCTGGACGGTCGCGGTTCAGCGACGCTGGCGGCCTATACGATCGAGCGCAAGGATTTCGCGGTGACCGATCCGCTGGACCCGACTCAAAGCATCCCGGTTGGCCAGCAGACCTCCAAAGGCATCGAGCTTGCAGGCTCCTTCAGGATCACCCCGAAGCTGTTGGCCGAAGGCAACTTTGCCTGGGTCGATGCCGAGTACGACGAATTCAATGAGAAAAATGCCGCAGGGGTGGTGGTCTCACGCAAGGGCAATACCCCGACCAACGTTCCAAAGCAGGTCGGCAATCTGTGGCTGACCTATGATTTTGCCCCGGCCTGGCAAGGCGGCGTCGATGCGCGTTATGTGGCGTCAGTGTATGCCGACAACGCCAATACCCTGACCTTGCCGTCCTACACCTTGTACGGGACCTTTCTCAGCTTCAAGGTGGACCGGCACACCACAGTGACTGGCCGGGTGCGCAACCTCACCAACGAGGTTTATGCCGAATTCGCCCATGTTTCGCCGGCGTACTACCTGGGGACGCCAAGGACGTTCGAGCTGGCGGTGCAGAGCCGGTTTTGAGTGACTGAAAGGCTTCGCGGCTGAGGTGTTTTTTCAGGGATACCGCTATCGCGAGCAAGCTCGCTCCCACAGGATCTGCGCCGATCATATAAGCCGGGTTTGACGCAGATCCAATGTGGGAGCGAGCTTGCTCGCGATAGCGTCGCAAGAACCAACATCACCTTTAGCCAGATCCATTTATTTCAACGCCGCAGCAACCTTCTCCGCCACATCCTTGGGCAACCACGCCCGCCACACATCCGGATGGGCCTTCATAAAGGCTTCGGCCGCCTGGCGCGGTGCGGTGTGTTTTTCGCTCATGTCAGCCAACGCCTTGTTCAAAGGATCGATCGGAAAATCGACCTTGGTGAAGAACTCCGCCAGCTGCGGGTATTGCTTCTGGAACAGTGTAGACACACCAATCGACAGTTTCGACGGCAGCGAGCGCGTTGGCTTGGGGTTGGGATTATCGGCGTCGGTCAGGGTTTTCCAGGCTTCGGCGTCGAAGGGCGGTTCCTCCAGCTGGATCAACTTGAAACGCCCAAGTAACGGCGTGGGCGACCAGTAATAAAACAGCACCGGCTTGCCACGCCGGATCGACGAGCTGATTTCCGCGTCCAGCGCCGCACCGGAGCCGCTGCGAAAATTCACATAGCTGTCGGTCAGGCCGTAGGCCTTGAGCTTCTGTGCATTGACCACTTCCGAGGTCCAGCCAATCGGGCTATTGAGAAACCGGCCCTTGCCGGGCGTTTCCGGATCACTGAAAACATCCTTGTACCGCGGCAGATCGGTCACGCTGCGCAAGCCCGGCGCCATGGGCTTGATACCTTTGGCCGGATCGCCCTTGATCACATATTCAGGCACCCACCACCCTTCGGTCGCGCCTTTGACGGTATCGCCCAGGCTCACCACCTTGCCCTCGGCCTCGGCCTTGACCCACACCGGGCTGCGCCCTGCCCACTCTTCGCCGATGACCTGGATGTCATTGTTGGCCAAGGCGGTTTCCAGGGTGATGGTGGTACCCGGAAGCGTATCGGTAGGCAGGCCGTAACCCTTCTCGACAATGATCCGCAGGATGTCGGTGATCAGGCTGCCGCTTTCCCAGTTGAGGTCGGCAAAATGAATCGGTGCCGCAGCGGCTGATGCCGGGATGGATGCAGTCAACAAACAGAGAGTGGTCAATGTGCTGGCCAGCAGCACTCGAAATCCTTTCATGCTTATGCACCTCGTGCTTTTCACAGCAATAGCAGGATGATCTTCCAGAAGAAGACCGCGAACCTCTGGTAGTTCAGTCAACTGACTGTAGTAGAGGTTCCTGCTTTCGAGGCATGTCGGCTATTTTTCGCAGGATTCCTGCAAGCGCTTGAGTTCCCTTCTAACCATGCTGGCGTACTCCGCCGGACGCAAGCTGTAGATCTGCGAGGCGACCCAACCCAGCCAGGCACCTTGGAGAACGGCCTTTTCAGCGAAAAGGCGAAGGGCCAGCGCGCTGGCACTCTCAAGGTTCTGCTCATGGAAATCGGCGCGGGTCAGCGTCATTACTCGCTGGCCTTGAACGTAAGTTCGCCCTTGCGCCACTTCGCTGCTTTAGCGGTGACTGCCTTCAAGGTCTTGGTCAGCCCACCCTGCAGTTGTTCTTTGGCGGCGAACACCGTCACTACGGATTGCCCTTCCTTGAACAGGATGGCATGGCCTTCGGCGGTGGTGACAAACGCATATTCGCCCAGACCATAAACCGTGAGTTTGATCTCGCGAAACTTGATTTCGAACTTGCCACCTTCACGGCTGGGCAATACCGCAGCGCGGAAATGGTCACCCACCTTGAGTTCCAGGTGCTGCTTATCATCGACGACCATTGCTGTTTCGGTATCGATCTCGGCGATGTAGATACCTTCAGCGGTCTGCTCGGTGATGTAGACGAAACGTGATTGAAACTGTTTGACCAGCTTTGCGCGCAAATCACCGAGCACGAACAAAGCATGCATATCGAGATTACTTACTGCCAAGGAAACGTCCCCGAATCTAAAAATGATTCTGCCTGCATGAAACGCAGACAGCACAAAAAACGCCGGTGTCGGCACACGCTCAACATTCGCCATGCGAAGGCGCACGCCAATGACTGACACTCAGATCCCTGAACAGAGTTGAACACGGCGCCAACATGCAACAGGCCAAGACTAGTGGAGCAACGCTGGCGCTGCCTGTCCATGCCATCGTCAGACCTTGAAGGAAATCGCCCTTCTTATGGCCAGAGAATACTGGACTATCAACTTCAGGGAAAAAACTCTTTTAGAAAAGCACTTTTCTGACATATCGCTAGCAAAAAAATGCTTTAGATAGGCCTATACCTCCAGCGCTAGAGGTGATTCTAGAGCAGCCATGCTCATTGAGACTACAGATAGCGTCGGTCAGACGTCGGTAAAACCATAGAAAAGGATTTCCTATGCACACACCTCTACCCTTCGCCCAGGACCCGGGCACTTTCGAAAACTGCCTGGCACCTCTGCGTGACAAGCCATTCTACTCACAGGAACCAGCACCTGAATACCTGCCTTTGCTGCGTTATCGGGTTGTAAACGCCGGCAAAAATTTTTTTCACATTAAGGAAATCTCCAGCGGACGCGTAAGAGGATTCCGTCGCAACCACAACGAAGCCTGTGCGCTGGCAAGGGCCCTTGAGATCAATAGTTGAACCGTCGACCAGGCGTTGCCGATGCAATCGTTTCGTCACTCCGATGACTTTACTCAGCCACCGGCAGGCAACAACTGCCATACTGGCCCGACCATTGAAAAGCAGCCTGCCAGGCTGTGCTTCAAAAAGTACAACAACCTCCATGGGAAGGCGTTACGTGACGGAATTTGATATAGGTGAATTTTTCATCCATGGCGAGTCCAGGGAAGTAGAAGGCGAGTTTCAAGCGGTCATCGTGATGCGCGCCAAACCGCCCCTGACCACCGTGACCTACCATCAGGTCGAAAAGGATCGCTGGTTCAAGACCTCGGACGTCGCCGAAACGGCAGCCAGAGAAGCGGCCAAGTCGCTGAAACTTGCTGTCGATGAAGGCGCGCTGAACGCTTGATCCATCTGCCTGACGGCAGTCACCCGCGCGAATTCCATGGCGACCATGGCCTTGTTCCAGACCTGAGCTAGCCTTGACGGCATGATCAATACTTCAGCCTGAGGCTGGCTCTGCTGCCAATCGAACTCTTGGCGTCAGTCTCCCCTCAGGTACAGTGTGGCAATGAGACCTCAACCCTCGAACCCTTGGGTTGCCAATCGGGAAGGAGACGACCATGGATTCACCGACACATGATTTGACAGGCCTGTTCGATCAGCTGGGACTGGACTCCAATCAGAAAGCTATCGACGATTTCATAGCCAGCCACTCGCCGCTGGCCAACGATAAAAAACTGATAGACGCTGAATTCTGGTCACCCCAGCAGGCTGCGTTCCTGAAAGAACAGCTACGCGAAGATGCCGATTGGGCACGAGTGGTCGACGACCTGAACCTGCGCATGCATCAAAGGCACTAACGCAGCGCTCAATGCAGGCTGTCGGGCTTCTCGACATTCAGTTGAGCCAGCCAGGCAGCCCTGCACTCCTCGGCTTCATCCCGACTGCAGAACGCGGTGCCGCGTCGCTCGCCATTGAGCAATACGACCCAGCAGACACTTTGCCCCAGCGCCCGCAGCGCGAAAGGCACCCCGCTACCAATCATTACCGCAACATCGACCTTGCTTTGCATGAGCACTTCCCGAGCATTTCATTAGCTGCCTAACAATGTCGGCATATTAATGAGTTACCCGGTAGGGAAAAAGCTATCGCCCTGCATAGGTTATTTGCATCAGGCGTAACAATCCCTTAGCGGCGTGGCGCGCGCTCAGGCTTGTAGCCCAACCGCAAGCCACCCCAATGCCGCCCCTTGAGCATGATTGGCACCGAAAGGTCATGCATCAGCTCACCGGTGTCGCGGGTATAGGTCTGCAGCAACACCGGTTGTTGATGGCTGCCACAGCGGATCCCGGTTCGGTCGGCAAACTTTCGTTTTGTGCGGTTATGCAGCGTATCGACTTGCGCGTCACCGGTCAGTGGCTGGCTGAATAGCGTGTTGTGGGTCGGCACGTAACCCTGCTGGGTACAGGCAATAGCGAACACCAGGCCCTCATGACGCGCCAGTAATGGCTCCTGAATCGCCGGCAACACCTGATCGGTGTATCGGTCGAAACGGGTCTGGAATTTTGCCGGACTGGTTTTGGGGATCGCCTGATAGTTGCGGTCGAACAGGTCCTCCAGACTGACACGGCCCTGATCGATATCCGCTTCGAACTGCGCGGCAATCTGCCTGGCACCTTCCAGGGCCAGGTCATAAACGCGCTGGTGATAGTCGTCCAGCCCGACTTCAGCCAGGCGCTCGCTGATGGTTTCGGCCTGGCCTTCCATCTGCACCGCCGCCTCGGCCAGGCTCCGGGTCTGTTGATCGCTGACCGCCAGGTCGCTGCGCATCTGCTCGACGGCATGGAACAGGCTGTCGAGTTGTTCGCGATTGGTGTCTGCACCCTTGGCGATGTCACTCACCTGGCTCTCCACTCCCGCCGCCAGCCGGGCAATAGTCTGCAACGATTGGCCAGTGTGCTGCACCTGCTCGACCCCGGTATTGAGGTCACTGGACAACTGGCGAATCTGTTCCACCACCTGCGCCGTGCGCTGCTGGATATCGGCGACCATCACCCCGACTTCCTCGGTCGCCGTGGCCGTGCGTCCGGCCAGGCCGCGAACTTCGTCGGCAACCACGGCGAAACCGCGTCCGTGTTCGCCCGCACGCGCCGCTTCAATCGCTGCGTTCAGCGCCAACAGGTTGGTCTGGCTGGCGATCGACTGAATCACCAGGGTCACCCGCTGTATTTCTTCACTGCGCAGACTCAGGGCTTCCATCAACTGACGACTGTCATTGGCGCGCTGGCTGAGCTGATGCATGCGAGTAATCGACTCGGCGAGCACCGTACGCCCTTCGATACTGCTCTGATGGGCCTCGCTGGCCGCGCTCAGGGCTTGTCGACTGAGTTGCGAGGTCACTTGCTCGGTGCCAATCATCACTTCGGCGCTGCTGACGATTCGCGCCGCGGCATCCAGCTGCGACTGCACCCTGGCGGCCAACTGCTTGACCGAGAAGGCCACGCCGGCGGCGGACAAGGCGTTATGGCTGGTGGTATAGGAAAGGTCGCGAGTCAACTCGGCGATGGCGCTGGAAGCATCCGCAACCGTCGGATCGATCACCGGTCGCGAACGCAGGCGAGGCAGCCAAATGGTCAATACCGCCAGCGGCAGGCACAGGTAAAGCGACCAGCCGCCGAAAGCCATGCCAGCGAGCACCAGCATCAGGGCAATGCTTTGCATCGTGGGGGCCAGCCAGCGTGCCGGCGTCTTGAGCGACGCCGCAGAATTCGGCGTAGCGCCAGCCAGAGATCCGTGGCTCGTCATGTTGGTCACCCCACTGCTGCTTCTATTTATTTTGTCTGCATTAGACGCCACTACCGGGCCATTATCTATGGTCCCTTAGTCGTGGGGTTGCAGCAGATCAATAGAAGTGTGTAAGGGGGGGCGAACGTTGGACCTGTGGCGAGGGGGCTTGCCCCCGCTCGGCTGCGCAGCAGTCGTAAAACCGGCAGACGGGTTTTACCTGACGGAACACGGTGGCTGATTTTGGGGCCGCTGCGCGGCCCAGCGGGGGCAAGCCCCCTCGCCACAACAAGCCCCATCCACAGTAAGCTCCCTCGCCACAAAAAGCCCTATCAAGCCTGACGCTGGTGCTTGTCGATTTGCTCGTGGCGTTCTTGAGCTTCGATGCAGTACTTGGTGGTCGGGCTGATCAGCAGGCGTTTCAGGCCGATGGCCTCGCCGCTGTCGTCGCACCAGCCGAAGGTGTCTTCTGCAATACGGCCCAGGGCCATTTCCAGCTGCGGCAGCATGCGCTGGTCACGATCGATCACGTTGACCAGCCAGTGGCGCTCTTCTTCAACGGAAGCGGCGTCGGCAGGGTCGGCAGGAGTGTCCAGGCTTTCAATGGCAATGCGGCTCTGCTCGATACGCGCGTGGGTTTCAACCTTCATCGCTTGCAGCAGCGCAGTGAAGAAAGCCAGTTGCTCGGCGTTCATGTAGTCATCCGCCGGCATGGCCAGCAACTTTTCCTTTGTCATTGATTTCTCTATAAAAAATACGTGCATTAAGGCGAATAAGGGAGCGTTCCAGCCGACCGGTTCAGATCGTCGGAAAGGCGCCATGCATTCCAAGCGCCACCCGGCACTCAATTTACGAGGGGCGGCAGTCTAAGGCCGACTTGAGGGCGCAGCAACTGAAATGACAGCGAATTTGTCCCACAAAGCTTGAAAATGCGCTAAGGCAGGCTTTGCAGGCGGTCATCGGAGTGCGTTTATAGCAAGAAATTCAATCGAGCGGCGCTATATAGAAGATAAACGGCGACGCGGTTGTCAGGTTTTCAATGGGAGATCCGGGACTTACCAACAGCGACCGACGGAAAGTGATCCACGGCAGGAGCTGCCGCAGGTTCGGGCTGCGTTCAGACGATCTTTGATGTCCGTTCAGCCAATCCATCGCTCGTGAATGCGAAGTGCACCCCTCGGCCATCGTGCGCTTCTCCCAGCGCTTCGGTTTCAGCGGCTTCAGTGAAATGCAGGCGTTGTTCCGCGAGGCCTACACCCATAAGACCACCCCGGTGCAGAACTACCAGCAGCGCATTCGCAGCATGATCGCCAACAAATCACAGAAGGCCAGCGGCGGCGATCTGGCGCGCGAATGCATCAATGCGACGCTGTCGGGTATCGAACGTCTGGGTCTGGAACTGGACGACCAGGCCTTCGACAAGGCCGTGGACCTGGTGGTGAATGCCGACAACATCTACGTGGTCGGCGTGCGCCGTTCCTTCGCGGTGGCCGATTACCTGGTCTACAACCTGCAGCACACCAACAAGCGCATCCACCTGGTCTCGGGCCTGGGCGGCAGTTACCGCGAACAAATGCGCAGCGTGCGCGCCAACGATCTGGTGATCGCCATCAGCTTCACGCCCTATGGCAAGGAAACCCAGCATTGCCTGCGGATCGCCCAACACCATCAGGCAAAAACCCTGATCATTACCGACAGCAACCTGTCGCCCCTGGCCAAGCGCGCCAATACCGTGCTGCTGGTCAATGAGGGCAGCTCGTTTGCCTTCCGCTCGTTGAGTGCCACCTTGTGTCTGTGCCAGGCGCTATTTATCGCCGTGGCCTATCGCCTGGAATTGAAGGTCGACGAGATTCACGAACAGGTGGGGTTTGAGGACTAGGCCCGGATGCAAGCCGGTTTACTTCGGGCTGTGAGTGTGGGCCTGCAATGAACCCGGCACCCCGGTGCGCACCAGCCCGCCCTTCGCGATCCAGTCCTGGGTCTGTTCATAGGCTCGTCGTAGCAGCAGATCGGTCTGGCTGAAGTCGAACACCGAAATCCCCAGCGGGCACAGCGGCGCCACCACATGAATATCGGCCCGCGGGGAATACAACTCTATGTCGCGAACCAGTTGGCGCATGCTCATCAGGTTCAGCGTATGCAACGCCAGCGCCACCAGCCCGGTCGGCGGCTGTGGACAGGCACAACCGAATCCGGTCGGCACCACCACGACACGGGTTGCGCCCAAAAATACCGCACTGGCAATCGGCGTATTACTGGTCACACCGCCATCAACCAGCCATTTGTCGCCGATCCGCACAGTGGGAAACACCAGCGGAATGGCCGCGCTGGCGAGCAAGGCTTGTTCAACACTGCCGCTCGACAGCAGTTCATCGGTACCGGTGAGCAGGTTGGTGGTGACGATGTACAGCGGCAATTCGGTCTGTTCGATCAAGGTCACCGGCATCGCCCGACGCACCAGCTGTTTCAGTGCCGAAGATTGCAGCAGATAACCGCGCCGACGCAGGATCGCGGCCAGGGTATCGGTCAGCGAAAACGGAAACACATCCGCCTTGCGCAACCCGCGCCAGAAGTCCGCCAGCTCGGCAACCCCCTCGGCAGTCGGCCTGGCCGCGAAATACGCGCCATTGATCGCCCCGACCGAAGCACCGATCACCAGATCGAAAGCCACTCCGGCCTCGAGCAGCGCCCGCAACATGCCGACCTGAACCGCGCCGAGACTGCCACCACCGGCCAGCACCAGTGCAGTTTTAACCGTGGCCATGGCAGGCCTCCTGCGTCCACCCGACACCTGAATCAACAAGCATAGCTGGCGGATGGACGCCTATTCCGGATGGTCAAGAGGATGGTCAAGAGGATGGTCAAGAGGATGGTCAACGGTACACCAGCAACATTGCAGACGTACGTGATTGGCGTAGGAGCTGCCCGAGCCTTCGGCAGCTCCTACACGTCAGATCACGTGAGCAGCGCGATCAGGATAATGATCGGAATGGGAACACCGAGAAACAACAGCAGTAATGAGCGCATGGTCATTCTCCTGGCTTAGCGAACGGGCGGCAGTGTAGTGGTGCGGACATATTCTTCGGTTTCGAGGTACTCCACGGCATCCCGGCTGCGACCGCCGAAGGTCGCGGCGAGGCTGGCGAAAAACGCACCGCAGAGCAATGCGACAAACATCCACAGCGAACTCCAGGCTGCGGCTTTGCTGGCGGTCTCGGCGGCTTGTCTGGCGTCCGCTACGGCCTGTTGGGTCTTGGCGAACACCTCGTCGACCCGGCGTTCGGCATCGGGCTGGCTGAGGTTGGTGCGCTGGGCGACCAGTTGCGCCAGATAATTGCGATCCTCGACCGCGAGCTGGCCGTCGTTGCTCAGGCTGCGCACGAAGATTCGCGTCACCGTGCCGTGCACCGCATCATCGCTGACCGCCGCCGGGCGATTGTCACGGAACAGGCTGTCGACGAAGTAGCCAACATCATCACCGCGGCTGTTACTTACGGCATTGCTGGCCGCCTGGGTCATCGCGCTGGTTGCACCGGAGGCGATGCTGGCACCGGCCTGCACCCCGCCGCTGACGATACTGCTCAGCGAGCCGAGCACCAAGGTCGCGGTCACCAGGGTCGCGACCGCCCAGGCCAGAAAGCCATGTGCCGTATCGCGAAAGTACACCTCATCGCCGTGCATATTCGCCCACTTCACCCGCAATCGACCGGCAAGGTAACCGCCCATGCCGGATGCAACGATTTGGGTGAAGGCCAGCCAGACAATGGTCGAGATGCCCAGACTCTTGGCGCTGATGCCGCTGTTGGCCCACGGCGACACTGCCGAGAAACCCAGCCCGAAACCGAGCACCACCAGCACCAGCGACAACGCAGCCGCAGCCACGGCCCCGGCAAATATCGCCGCCCAGGACACCGCTGAGTGGCTGCTCGACTCATCCAGCGCAGTGAGATAAGTATCAGAGGATCTATTCATTGTTGTTCTGCTCCCGGCATGAAGATGGAGTTACAACTCTCGTGGGAGAAATTGCAGTCAGCGTGCCAATTGCGAACTTTTGATAAATCGCTTTATTTCAATGAGTTGGTTTTTTTTCCTGGCGCTCGACCATGCAATTTGCAATAGCCGGGCAATATCGGCGGGTTTTATGCACTGGGGCGGGCTTGAGAAAAGAAGGCTATTGACGCTTATAGCTTTTGCTGCCGCTTGGCGTCAGGCAATACACCCCGCCGCGTGGCCCGGTGCAGTAGCTGCCTGTGCCGCATTGGCAACCGTCAGCGTTTTTCAGCAAGGGTTGCGCACGCGAGCTCAGGTTTCCTGCCCCGTGGATCGCCGAACAGCTCTTCTTCGACCCGCTGATAGAACCGTCATTGCACAGAAAAGCCTCGCCGTCACAGCCGGCGATTCCACCTTTCTTGCCCGAGCACGGTTGGTTCGCTGCCAATACCGACGAAGTGACGAGCATCAACAGCGAACTCAGGCAAACCCCATAAATCGGCATCCAGCCACGACGAGACAAGGCGTTCACGTTGAAGCCTCCAGGCAAAATTATGGCGTTATGATATCAACTTTCACCAACTCTGGATTGCGTCCTGAAGACTCGGCAAAGCCGACATGAAGGTTTTTTAGAACGCCTGCAGCCCATTGCGGGCAAAATGTCGCCCCTGCGTCATGAACTCCTTTGCGGTAACGCCTATGACCCGCATCTTGACCATCGAAGACGACGCCATCACGGCCCGGGAAATCGTCGCTGAACTGAACAGCCACGGGTTGGACGTGGACAGGGTCGACAATGGCCGCGAAGGCTCGTGGCCTGGAGCTGCATTCTGAAAGAAGGTGTCAATCTCGCCAATCAGAGTTTGATGCCGGAGGGCTGAAGATCAAAAGACCGCAGCCTGCGGCAGCTCCTACAGGTGATTGGCGAACCGATGGGTAAATGCGGTCGGCGCAGCCTGCGATCTTTTGGCATCCCCCTCAATCCTGGAAATTGGCCAGCAACGCTTCCAGTCCTCCACGGTAGATGCCGGTAAACAACTCCACCGCCTCTTCTTCACTGACGCCGACCGGGGTGAATCGTCCCGCCCAGGTGACTCGCGAGGTTTGCCCGCTTTCGAGCATTTCAACGCGCAAGGTGGCCAGGTAATCGGTCACTGGAAACGGTGCCTGGCTGATCGAGTAGCTGTAGGAACGCATGGCATTGTCGAACGCCTCGAGGCGCTCGACGATTACCAGGCCGTCCGCGGTTTGCAGGCTGCGCACCCGGCCGCCTTCGCTGAGTTCGCTTTTGACAATGAACGGCAACCAGTCGGGTAGCGAGTTGAAGCCACCGATCAATTTCCAGACCTGATCGGCCGAAACCGGGACATCGATGAATTCTGAGGCATTAGCCATGCAAGTTTCTCCAAAAAATCAATGTTAAAAAAGCTTCAGATCGCCATGCTGTCAACGACACCACCGTCGACCCGCAAGGCTGCGCCGGTGGTCGCAGAAGACAGCGGCGAAGCGATATAAGCCACCAGGTTTGCGACCTCCTCGACCTCAGCGGCTCGCTGGATAATCGAGGTTGGCCGCGCCTTGCGTACAAACTCATCGGCCTCTTCACGGGCGCTGCGCCCGGATTTCGCGATGGCGCCCTTGAGCATGTGCTCAAGGCCATCGGTGAAGGTCGGCCCTGGCAAGATCGCATTGACCGTGACCCCGGTTCCCGCCAGGCGCTTGGCCAAACCGTGGGACACCGCCAGATTGGCACTTTTGGTGACGCCGTAGTTGATCATGTCTCCGGGCGTGGCGATACCCGATTCGGAGGACAGGAAAATCACCCGGCCCCAGCCCTGGCCGACCATGTCGGGTACGTAATGGCGTGCCAGGCGTACCCCGGAGATCACGTTGACTTCATAGAAGCGCGCCCACTCGCTGTCGTGGGCGTCAAAGAAGTCGACGTCGTTGAAGATTCCCAGATTGTTCACCAGGATGTCCGCCCGTGGCTCGCTGGCGAACAGCTGTTCGGCGCCTTCAACGGTGCCCAGATCCGCCTCCAGCCCACGTAGTTTGGCCTCGGGCACACGTTGACGAATATCCTCTAATGCGTGCTCGACCTTGTACCACTCGCGACCGATCACCACCACCGTAGCCCCGGACTCGGCCAGCGCCTTGCTGATCCCCAACCCGATCCCGGCGGTGCTGCCGCTGACAATCGCGAGTTTTCCAGTCAAATCAATGTTCATATTCGGCTCCAGATGCTTAAGCAGTGGGTAAAGGGGCACTGGCAGAAATCAAATGAGCCTCGCGCAGCGCCTGCCAGAACGCGCGCGGGATTGTTGCCGATAAAGCGGCAACGTCTTCAGCGATTCGACCTGGACGACTCGACCCCGGAATGACCGCGGCAACCGCCGGGTGGGCCAGGGAGAACTGCAATGCCGCTGCCTTGATATCGACCCCATGGGCGTGGGCGATGCGCTTGATATGTTCGACTTTGTTGATGATCACCGGGCTGGCTTTCTGGTACTCGAAATGCTCGCCACCGGCCAGAATCCCCGAACTGTAGGGGCCACCGACGACGATCTCGACCTTCTGCGCCAGCGCCGCATCCATCAAGCGTTGCAGGGCACGATCGTGATCTAACAGAGTGTAGCGACCGGCTAGCAGAAAGCCGTCCGGTTGCGCTTCGGTCAGATCAAGGGTCAGCTCGCAAGGCTCGACGCGGTTCACCCCCAGGCCCCAGGCCTTGATCACGCCCTCTTCGCGCAGGCGGGTCAGCACTTTGAACGCGCCGGTGCGCGCCTGGTTGAAGTACTCCAGCCACTGATCGCCATAAAAGTCCTGAGCGATGTCGTGAATCCAGACGATATCCAGGCGGTCGGTCTGCAGGCGTTCGAGGCTGTCTTCGATGGAGCGCAGGGTCGCGTCGGCGCTGTAATCGTTGAGCATCTTGTTTGGACGGCCGTGTTCGAACACCCCGCTCTTCTCGCCCAGATCGCGGTTGGCGGCGTCCTCGACTTCATCGAGGATGACCCGGCCGACCTTGCTGCTGAGCACGTAATCGTCACGGTTGTACCGCGCCAGGGCCGCGCCCAGACGCAGCTCCGACAGGCCCGAACCATAAAAGGGCGCGGTATCGAAGTAACGCACACCCGCGTCCCAGGCCGCTTCGACCGTCGCCAGAGCTTCTTCCTCGGGGATGGCGCGGAACATGTTGCCCAAAAGCGCGGTACCGAAGCCCAGAACGCCGGGCAGTTTGTCTTTCAGACTCATGGCTCAATCCTCATCAGTTCATGGCCACTTGAGTGACCGTTGAGCAGATCCTAGATTGCGATGGTCGGACCGTCCAAGACATAATACGCAGTAGTTAAGTCCCTACAGGTCTAATATGATCGACTTCCGCCAACTCCGCTATTTCGTTGCCGTCGCCGAGGAAGAACACGTCGGTCGCGCCGCCGAACGGCTGCACATTTCCCAGTCTCCGCTGAGCCGACAGATCGCTCAGCTGGAAGAACGCCTGGGCCTGACCTTGTTCGAACGCAGCCAGCAACGCATTCGCCTGACCCGCGACGGCCAGACCTTCCTGGCGGAAACCCGGGCCCTGCTGACCCATGCCAGCCGCCTGGAATCCCTGGGCCGGCGGCTCGGCCGTGGCGAGGAAGGCGGGCTGTGCATCGGCTACATCGAAAACGCCATGCACGCCGGGGTGCTGCCGAATGCCTTGCGGGTCCTGCGCGGATCCCGGCCAAGCGTGCACGTCGCGCTGTACAACCTGAGCTCCACCGAACAGCTTGAGGGATTACGCCAAAGAAGCCTGGACATCGCCCTGGTCAGCGAACCGCCCGCCACTGACGATCCGGATCTGCAGAGCCTTCAGGTGCTGGATGACCCGATGCTGTTGGCGCTACCCGCACAGCATCCGCTGGCCAACCAGTCGCAATTGACACCCGCGGATCTGGCCGAACAGGAGTGGATTGGCGTGCAACCGCGCCAGGACGCGGCCAGCCGGGATGATTTTGTTTCTGCGTGCATCCGCGCCGGCTTCACCCCGGATATCCGCATGGAGGCGACCGAACCCTTTACCGCGCTGGGGCTGGTGGCCTCTGGATTGGGCATCGCGATGATCCAGAAAGGCCTGAGCCGCAACGTGCCACCTGGGGTGGTGTTGCGGGAAGTGCCATGGATTTGCTTCACCACGCCGTTATGGGCGGCCTGGCACCGGATCAATCTACGCCCGCTGGTGGAAACCTTCAGGAAGGTGTTGACCGAGCCGGGGACGGAGGTTTCGGCGTGAATAGGGTCGGCTACAGGAGATTTGCGTACGTTTTGCGGTTTTTTAATGCCCCGTCCCGGAGCGATCGAGGTTGTTGCTCTGCAATTCGTAGCGCAGTTCTTCGATCAGGGCCTGGACATCTTCCAGGGTTTTCAGCGTTTCCGGACGCAGGCCGCTGACCACCATATCGACTCGGCCGCTGGCAGGGTCATAGACCCGCACGGTCAATGTAGGCCCGGGACACAGACCACAGTCGCACGCCAGCGGCAGGAAACCCTGCTGCAGATAACCGCGCAATAACGATAGGGAAATCACCCGAGGGTGGCCAGGTCTTTAACGGCGACTGCACCGACCGCAGCATTGATCTGTTCGCTGTACATGTAACGTTCCTTTGCCTGCTTTGAAGGGATCGCGGTACCCATCCAAAAAGATGGATATCGCTATTTCAAAGAGTAAGAAACGCCAATAGCCGGCAGAAGCTGAATTTGCACTGGTTGGCCTAGTGCATTTGCACCTTACTGCTTGCCCTTGGCCCGCCGCTCACCAGCGAACAGACCGCGCTCACGGGCCCAGACAATCGCTTCACTGCGGCTGTGAACATCGAGTTTGGAATACACCGTCGCCACGTGATTGCGCACGGTATTGGGCGCCAGCGTCAGGCGCGCTGCGATCTCCTTGTCCGCCAACCCCTCACAGATCAATCTCAGCACATCCCGCTCGCGGGCCGTCAAGTCAGCAAACGAAACGCTCGGCAGTTGCGGTGAATTCACACTTTTTACATTGGCGAGTTTTTCGATCAAGGTCCGGCTGAACCAGGAGGCGTCCTGCATCACCTCTTCAATAGCCGCCACCAGCTCCAGCTCGGTACGCTTGCGTTCGGTGATGTTCATCAGTACCAGCAAATAACAAGGCGAATCCTGAATGCTGACAGTGTCCGCCGAGACCACGCAGTCAATCAGTTCGGCGCCTTTCTTGCGCACCTTCAGATCCACACCGTCCAGGCTTCCGGAATTCTCCAGCGCTGTGAACAAGCGGGAACAGGCCTCAGGGCTTTCGACAAAGGCTATTTCTTCGACCGTCTTGCCGAGCAATTCTTCAGCCGTATAACCGGTGGTGGTCAGGAAGGCTTCATTGACATCGACCACCTGCCGACTCTCGGCGTAGCACACAAGAATCGGCACTGGCGTCAGGCGAAAGGATTTGGCAAAGCGCTCTTCACTCTGACGCAGCGCGACCTCGGCCTTGCGCCGCGGCTCCAGGTCCATGAAGGAAAACAACATGCAGGCTTCATCATTGATGTCCAGCGGCTGTCCGGCGACTATCACCAGCTTGCTGCCGCCCTCAGGCAAGCGCAGCTCGGCCTCCATCTGCGGAATGGTCGCGCCCGCGTTCAAGCGCTCGATGGCGAGGTCCTTGCGATCGGCATCTTCAAGCACATCCACCTCATACACCGAACGGCCGATGATCTGGTCGCGGGCATAGCCCGTCATCTCTAGAAAGCCCTGATTGACCTTGATGTAACGCAGGTCACTCAGCCGACAAATCACCGCCGGCGCAGGGTTGGCGTTGAAGGTCTTTTCGAAGCGTTGCTCGGCGCTGGCCCAATCGGTGGCATCGGCGAAAATCAGCACCAACGACTCCGGCTCGCCACTGCGATCCTCGAGAATCATGCTGCGGATGCGATGAACCCAGGTGCGTTGCTGATCGGCGTTGGCAGTGACTTCGACCATCACATCGCTGAAGATCTCGCCTTTGGCGACGCGGCTGATCGGGTAACTGTCTGCAAGCACCGGGTGGTTGTTGCGGTAGCGCAAGGCAAAGCGTTCGGCATATTCCCGCGCATTGGCGCCCAGCTCACTGACCTGACTGACACCGTGCATGGTCAGCGCGGCTTCGTTGGCCCAGAGAATGGTCTGATCCGCTTCGATCAGAATGACCCCGTCCGACAGCCCGGAGATGATCTGCTGCAACTGACGGCGATTGGTTTCGGTGGCTAGCACGTCCTGACTCATCGGCGCTCCAGAGAGTGCCCGCAGCACACAGGCGCGAAATGCGCAAAGGATGCGGACACAATCTACGACCACAGGCGTCGGGCATCGTGCGGCAGATCAAAAGATCGCAGTCAAGATCAAAAGATCGCAGCCTATCGGCAGCTCCTACAGGTTTTGTGTACCCCCGTTGTTTTCTGGGGGAACCGGATTGGCGTAGGAGCTGCCGCAGGCTGCGATCTTTTCGGCGCAGCCAAGATCAAAAGATCGCAGCCTATCGGCAGCTCCTTGTATCTCGACTATCGCTCCGCCAGGAGCGATAGTTCTCGACTGATCATCGAGGGAGGGATCTGGAAGCCGTGCAGCTCCTTAGGCCTAGAGCCTGCGACGTAGATCGTGCTCCAACCCTCCACACTCACTCGTATAGTTCGAACGGTATCTTGGGCCCGTCTCTGGCGAGAGCCCGCATTCGCAAGGTTGGACAGAGTGCAGTGATGATCACAATTGATCCAATTGGAGACGATCATGTCCGATTATGTTGGCGTCGACGCCGCTAAACACACCTTTGACATCGCCAAATACCTGCCTAACGGCAAACATAAAACCAAAGCCAAGCTGGCCAATGCAATCAAGGGGTTCGAGGAGTTCCACGCCTGGCTGCAGAAGCATGTCGAGCCTTCAGCCTTGATCGTGATGGAGGCCACCGGCATCTACCATGAAGCGCTGGCCGAGTTCTTGTACAACAAGGGCTATCGGGTCTGCGTCGTCAATCCTGCACAGACCAA
>NZ_CABVHY010000037.1:58691-67521 GCF_902497875.1 Pseudomonas fluorescens | reverse complement strand
GCTGACGCAGATTAAGGTCGTCGATCAACCTGGTTGATGCCAGGTGCAGCGACCTGCAACGCGCGCCTCGGCAGATTTGAAGGGCTGCTTCTGGCCGAAAATTGCCGGTCATGAACGTCTGTTTCCGACAACAGCTATTTGCTTTAAGGCCACAAGCCTCTTAAGCCGCTGGCAGCACCCATGCCAACGGTATTGTTTGGATCATCATGTTCGTCAGTCCTAAAAGCTGCCCCCTCAATATGGTAGACCTTCGGTTCTTCCGAAAAATATTCCTCTAAGCCCATCATGAACAGCTGATGGTCTTCACTCGCTTCAAAGCCCGGCGTGTGATCTTCGAGTGATTGCCATCTCACTATCAGGTTGAACAGCTCGGGGCTTTCGATCCCTTGCGCGAGCAGGTGGCCGCCGTAACCTTTCGCGCGGCTGAGCAAAGGAGCGACCTCGGCAAATGCACGTCGGAACATTTCAATGCGTTCTTTGTGAACGGGGAGCAGAGCGATCTCATAGATCATGGCGTTCCTCTAAATTGACTTGAACGATTAAAAGTACGCACTTACGAGATGAGCGATGGCTCGACTGCAATTGCGATTTTTCCTTGAATACCGTTGTTGAGACTTTCCAGCCGGGCATGGGCGAGGGGAATGTCGGCAAGCGAATAGACGGCGCCAACGTGTGGCCGCAGCTGACCGCGCGCTATCAATGCGCTCAACTCATCAAGCTTGCCGCGGTTTTGCCTGGTGAAAACGAAGTGATAACTCGCGTTCTTGCCCCAGGCCTGAACGACGTTTTGTGGCTGTGCAATGTCCACGATCGTGACGACGCGGCCAAGTTGTGCGAGCACGTCGGGGCTGCGTGACAATGTGTTGCCGCCGATGGTGTCGAACACAACATCAACGCCGCGGCCACCCGTTCCCCAAATGACGGCGTCAACATAATCTTCTTTTTCGTAGTCGATGATCACATCGGCCCCCAAGCTGCATGCGAACTCAACGTTTGCTTCGCGCACGGTTGTGAACACCCTTGCTCCCATAGCTTTCGCCAGCTGGATCGCGACATGACCGACGCCTCCCGCGCCGCCGTGTACAAGAATGCTTTCCCCGACCCTGAGCGCCGCACGCACGACCAGTGCTTCCCACGCCGTCCCGCCAACCAAGGTCAGGCTTGCCGCCTCAAGATGGCTCAGCGAGGGAGGCTTCTTCCCGACAATGCTTTCGGCCGCGACGTGGTACTCGGCATAACTTCCTGGCCCGTCAAATATTTGCGGGGTGTACCAGACTTCGTCTCCTGGAACGAAGGTCGTCACACCTGGCCCAACTTCTTCGACAACGCCAGATACGTCGTGTCCGGTAATGGCCGGCAGTTGCACCAGGTCGGGATAATCGCCACGTCGAACCTGGTAATCCAAGGGATTGATGGAGGTTGCGTGTACCCGGACCAGGACCTGTCCCGTGTGCGGCACGGGCTTGGGCACGTCGCAGAGTTCGAACGATTCAGGATCGCCAAATGATTTAAGTATCATCGCTTTCATGGTAAATCCTCGTATCGACAAAAAGGAATATCGAGATATCTCGATACATCGCGATAAAAAAATTACAGATCTTTTCCAATGATCTCGGCAAGAGCACTGATGGTTGCTTCATTCCGTTTGTAGTAGGTCCACTGACCGATGCGCCTGACTTCGACCAGGCCCACTCGTTGCAACGTGGCAAGATAACCGGACACCGTTGACTGCGACAGTCCGATACCTTCTTGAATACTACTGACGCAGACTCCGACCGTGAGAACGTCACCTTCATCCTGCGCAGGGAAGTTCTTTGCGGGGTCCTTCAAACCTTTCAAGATTTCAAGACGCGTAGGGTTTGAGAGGGCTTTGAATATTTCGATCAATTCCATAAGCTGAGGATATCGAGATTTATCGATATGTCAATGCGAGAGATTAGAACAATCTTGAACTTCGAATTGCCAACGGTTTCGTAGGCTAGACCGAGTGTCTGCTTCTGGCCGATTCTGTTGAAAAAGTCGACTCGGCCAAGTGGTCACTGCATTGAGCAGTGAAAATATCATTTTTGTACGCTGCTACGTAAAATCTGAGTCCTGATCCTTCTGCGTTGTAGTGCGGATTTCAATCTCATACGCGTTCTTTTCTGACCCGAAGACCGAAGACGACTTTTTCAACAGAATCGGCCGATTCCTGCCTGTCACGACTGGCAGCAAACGACCGTGAAGAAAGGGGGAGAAGGCCACCATTTCTTCACGAAAAAACGTGGCTTGTCCCCAACTTCCTCCCAGAGATTGCCTGCAAATCACTCCCGAGCAGTGGCTCCTCAATCACCTTCCC
Organism: Pseudomonas fluorescens; assembly: GCF_902497875.1. Taxonomy (GTDB): domain Bacteria; phylum Pseudomonadota; class Gammaproteobacteria; order Pseudomonadales; family Pseudomonadaceae; genus Aquipseudomonas; species Aquipseudomonas fluorescens_BR. The sequence continues at coordinate 65,183 of NZ_CABVHY010000037.1, read as the reverse complement.
AAGTGCAACCGCTTTGAAACCCTCAGGCCGTAGCGTCCACGCCTACGCCATTCTCCCTCGTCGGAACATCATGCAGGGAAATCCTTGAAGTCTCCGGCAACGCCAAACCACCGGCCAGCGCGAGCAACGCAACCGCCATCAGATAGAACGCTGGCGACAGGTTGCTGCCGGTGGTGCTGATCAGCCACGTCGCCACCAGCGGCGCGGTGCCACCGAATAGGGTGTAGGCCATGTTGTAGGTGATAGCCGACGCGGTATAGCGAGTACGGGTGGGGAAGGTTTCCGAGAGCAAGGCCGCGGTTACCACGCCACACAACACCGCACCAATCGCCAGGAGCATGACACCGACGATGGACGCTGCGAATGAGCCGGAACTGGCCATCAGGAACGAGGGATACACCGCCACAATCAACAGCGCGCAAGCTGTCATCACCGTAGCCCGACGTCCGACCCGGTCCGAATACAGCCCGGCCAGGGGGCAGATCGCCGCTGCGAAGATCAATGCAATCAGCGACACCAGCAACGCCGTGGCGCGACTCAGACCGCCCGCGACTTGCAGGTAGGTAGCGAAGTAGGTGGTGAACATATAGAACGATAGCGCCGTCAGCGACACGAAGGCACCCAGGCAGCAGATAGCTGCGCCATGGTTGCGTAAGGTCTCCTTGAGCGGGGAATGTGCAACCGCATGTTCTTGAGTCACTGCCTGGAACGCCGGGGTTTCATCCAGCTTCCAGCGCAAGTAAAGACCCACCAGGCCCAGCGGCGCGGCAATCAGGAACGGCAGCCGCCAGCCCCAGCTACCCATGGCTTCGGGCGATAATGACGCCTCGAGTGCGTAGGCCACCACGGCTGCCGCGGCGAAGGCGGAAAAGGTCGATACCGGAATGAAGCTGCCATACCAAGCCCTTTTATCGTTGGGGGCATGCTCCATCAGATAGGCACACGCACCTGCGTATTCGCCCCCGGCGGAAAAGCCTTGGGCGCAACGGATCAGGGTCAGAAGGATCGGCGCCATGACCCCGATAGCGGCATAAGCGGGCAACAACCCGATCAAGGTAGTCGCACCCGCCATCAGCAGGATGGTCATCGCCAGGGTTCTCTTGCGGCCAATCCTGTCACCGAGCATGCCGAAGAAAATCCCGCCCAGAGGCCGGAAGGCAAAGGCCACGGCGAACACCGCGAAGGTTTTCAGCAACGCGGCGCCAGCATCGCCGCTGGGGAAAAATTGCTGGGCGATGGTCGTCGCCAGAAAGCCGTAGACGGCGAAGTCGAACCACTCGACGAAATTGCCGATGGCGGCAGCGACAATGACTTTTTTCAGCGTTTTCGGACTGACCTGAGCTGCGTTTGTCATGCTGAACCCTCGACATTTCATCAGTAAGCGTTCGATTATCGGGGCAGCCACTGAAACGGCTCACTTCAAAAGTGTCATCCGCATAGTCAGGACCGACTCATTGCTATTGGATTACGCATGATTCGTGCCGAAGGCGTTGGGTCAAGGGCTACAAGTCCATCGAGAGGCAACTGTGCAGGCCGCCGGAAAAAATGCACGAAAATCGGCCCCGCGCTCGGCGGGATGCGCTATTTCAACTCTCAATTCAAGCGCAAGAATCTGGAAGCCGCGGTCTCCCTGGGGGTTTGGCGGAAGCACTACAGCCTTGCGCTCTAGCGAACCTGTTCGGCCGGAGCACCTTGGACCTGAGGCTTTCTGCTGAAGTCGAGCATGGAAATGAAACTGTCTATCAGCGGTGATTCGTTGTGGGTATGCCAGCTCATGTACAGCCCGATGGCTGGGTTGGGAGACTCTGTCACCGGGAAGATTCTGCGAAACACAACCTTGTCGCGCATGATCGAGTTGGCGATGGATTCGGGCACCAGGGCCACGCCGAAACCGCAGGCCACCAGGCCGATCAGGGTATGGATCTGCGCGGCTTCCTGCACCACTTTCGGGTAAAAACCAGCGGCTTCGCACAAGGCAATGAGCTGGCTGTGATAGCCGGGGCCCAAAGCTTGGGGTGTGAACACGAAGTCTTCGCCGGCGAAATCCCGCAGGTCGATTTGCCCGGTCTGCGCTTTTGGATGATGGGTGGGCAGCGCCATGACGATTTCTTCATCGAGCAACAAGCGCGACTCGACGTTTTCCGCCGCAATGGGCAGCCTGCGCATGAAGGCGATATCGGCCTCTGCGGACAAAATCGCCTTGGCCTGGCTCGAGGATGGCATTTCCTTGATGATCAACTGGACCTTGGGAAAGGTTTCGCGAAACTGCCTGAAGGCGTTGAGCAACGATTCGTAGTAAGCGATGGACACCGCGGTGACAGTGAGTTTACCGGCGACGCCTTCGGACACTTGGCGGGCGTGTTCCACCCCCAGTTCCAGTTCCTTGAGTGTGCTATAGGCGGCGTTCAGAAAGGCACTGCCTGCGGGCGTCAGTTTTACCTCGCGTTTGTTACGCGTGAACAGGCTAAAACCCAATTTACCCTCCAGGCGGTTGATGGCCTGACTCAGGGGTGGCTGGGCCATGTGCAGGCGAATCGCGGCTTTGTGAAAATGCAGTTCTTCAGCCACTGCGATGAACTGCCTGAGCAGTCGGGTTTCGATCATTTCTTCCGTTCCTTCATTTGAACTGATCAGTGTTGCCCGCGCAGGGGCGGCCTGTACTGGGTCAATGTCGCCCTAAACAGGTCAAGGGATTTAAGCAATAGGTTGATATGAGCAGGGTATCAACTTCGGTCCTGATTAGTATTAAACAACCCGTTTATTCATTGTTAAGGTGAGGTGGCAATCAAGAGGAAAAATCAATGAACTTTACAGGAAAGACTGCAATTGTAACGGGCGCTGGTCGAGGCTTGGGTTTCATCTATGCACGGGAATTGGCAAGGCTGGGCGCGAATGTCGTGATCAGTGATATCGGGGCGGACAACATCGGCGATGGCGAGGATACATCCATTGCCCTCGATGCCGCACGAACGCTTCAGTCCGAGGGTTACAGCGTCGTCGGTCATCACGGCGATCTGGCCAGCGAGCAGGGGTGCCGGCAATTGATCGAGACGGCCATCGAGGCGTATGGGCAACTGGATATCGTGATTCACAACGCCGGTTGGGTCGGTTATCAATCGATTGAAGAGGCGGAGTCGTCATTCATTGAGCGCGCGGTGGATATCAATGTCTATACGCCCATCTGGTTGTGTAAACATGCCTGGAAACACCTCAGGCAATCTGCTGTTGCGCGCGTGGTACTGACCTCTTCGGATCGGGCGATGTATCAGCAATATGCTCAGTCGGGCCTGGTGGCTTATGCGGCAGGCAAGATGGCGCAACTGGGCATCATGAATGCGCTGAGCATGGAAGGCGCGACAGATGGCATCCTGGTCAACGCGGTATCGCCGGTCGCCAAAACCAGAATGTGGGGCGTGACCGGGGAACCGGACAACCTGAAGCCTCAGTGGGTGGCTCCCGGTGTGATCTTTCTGGCCTCGGAACTGTGTCAGGACACCGGCTACATTCTGCGGGCCAGCAATGGCCAATTCACCGCTACGCGGTTTGCCGAGAACAAGGGCGTCGACTATCCCGTCGACCTGGCTCGGGTCAAGGCATCCAGCGCCGAGCAGATTGCTCAATTGTGGGACCACATCAAGGAGTGTTGATATGCCTGCTCAGGAAGCGCTGCGTCTTTTTTCAGCGTGTCAGTCTGATCTGGGTGAAAGCCCGGTCTGGGACGAAACCTGTCATTCCCTTTTGTTCGTGGACATTTCCGCAGGGCAGATAAACGTCCTGGACGAACAGGCCAACCTTACGCGGCTTTATCAGTCCCCATCCCGGATCGGCGCGTTGGCATTGACCAACGCCGGTAACCTGATTTTTACCCAGAATGCCGGCGTCGCCATTCTGGATCGCTCCAGCCTTCGGGTGAGCAACAACTCGAAACTGGCCATCACGCCCTCGTCCTATCGTTTCAATGACGGCGCTTGCGACCCTCAGGGGCGCTTCGTCACCGGTTTGATGGACGAAGCCCACAGCAAAAACACCGGTAAACTGTATCGATATGACGCAGGGTTGAACGCCTCGGTGGTGCTGGACACTATCGGCCTGCCCAACGGCCTGGTGTGGTCAATCGACGGCAGTGAACTGTTTTTTGTCGACTCGGTGGCCCGCGCTATTTATCGCGCCCGCTATCCGGCTACCGGCAACTACCTGGCGCAGGTCTCGGTGTTTGCCCATACACCGCCAGACCTCGGCCGCCCGGATGGGTTGGTAATGGACACGGAAGGAGGCATCTGGGTGTGCCAGTTCAATGGCGGCTGCCTGCTCAGGTACGATCGCCACGGTGAGCTGACCCAGACGCTTGAGATGCCGGTCCCGCGTCCCACCAGTTGCTGTTTCGGCGGGGCCGACATGCGCACATTGTTCATCACCAGTGCCCAATTCGGTATGTCGCCCGCCGAGCAGGCCGACTTCCCCGCATCCGGGAATATCTACAGCATCCGACTGCCGATCCCTGGTGTTCCCCGGCACCGGTTCAAGGAGCTTTGAGGCGTTTACGGCTCTTTTGCGTTGGCGGTTGGTCCGAGGCTGCGACGGGTGCTAAAGAAGAGGCTGACTAAACGCTCGTCCGACCTTTCGCGTGAGCTGATCCTGATTGTGATGAGCGCGGCTACAGGCCCAGCCTGTGCTTGAGTTCGGCCTCACTCAAAACGCCGCCGGCCGGGCCGCCCGGCAAACCTTCATTAGCCCGCGACAGCGGTAGCAGTACCGGTACAAATCCGGCGTCGCGCACCAACCGGGCGCCCAAGTCCCGGGCCTGGGGGTCGTCGGCGAAGGTTGGAATCGCCTTGTCTTTGCCGGACTGGCTTTTCATTGATGCGTAGCCTATGGCGTTGAACGCCCGCACCAGGTGCACACCGGGCAGGTACTGCTGGTCCGCCAAGGCTACTCCCTGATCCAGCGCCTTGCGCCCGACGTCTGCGTCACGGTCGCTGAATGGGTTACTGGTGCTGAACACCACCTTGCCGTCCAGCTTGCCCTTCAGCTGTTCGGACAGCACCGGCATTGCCTTGTAGGGAACACTCAGCACGATCACATCGCCCCATGCCGCGGCATCGCTTACCGAACCCGCCCGAGCGTTTGGGCCGGCAGTCTTGACCAGGTCCGCCAGCTCCTCGGGGTGGCGCGACGAAAACATCACAGAGTGGCCAGCCTTTACCCATAGAGTGCCAAGCGTACCGCCGACGTTACCGGCGCCGATCACGCTGATCTTAAGGGAGTCTGCCATAGCTTGGCTGGCGCACAGGATCAGGCCGGCGAACGTTAGTAAGAGGGTTCTGGACATGAGCTGCGCCCCTGGGTTGGAAAAATGGTTTTGTAACTACCGTAGTAGAGCCTGCACATAAACGAAAGGCGCGTTCGGGGGCAGGGGACATTAGCTGACCCCCAGCGCCAACTGCACCGACGACCGGGCCCCGAACAGAGCACGGCGCAAGTGCTAACTGGAGCTATGGGCCCACCCGCTCATTGCGATAGCTACCAATCGGCCCAGAGCACCCCGAATGTTCTCAGCAACGTCACCTGATCCACGCTGCTCGACCCAGGGTGTGAGTTTCATGATGGCGGCCTCTAGTGCAGGAGGAGGTTTGTGTTGAACTTCGCGATTCCTCCGTGGAAAAGAAGAGTCAATTCCCATGGATCAAAATAAAATCTTCATCTGAAGAGGACGCGTCGCAGTTTAACAAAACTACGGGTACTCCCAGAAAACGTCCCCTGAAAAACTCAGCACTTGATGTAATCGCCATCATAGCCTCCCGCGAAATTACCTGTAACTGAACGACGTTCTTTCCTTCACTCGCGGCCTGAAATAGAGCGCACTGTATTCTTTCTTTCATATCGGGCAACCACTTGTATGGAGTCCCCAACGAGCCTCTTTCATCCTTAACAATGGAATGAACGAATATCTGCTGTCAGGGGCTCTAGATGGCTGTTAGGCCGCGTTTATTGACTTGTGCGTATCAATCAAATGCTGCACTACACCCGGATCCGCCAGGGTGGAGATATCGCCCAGGCCGTCATATTCGCCGGTGGCAATCTTGCGCAAGATACGGCGCATGATCTTCCCGGAACGGGTTTTCGGCAGGCCCGGCGCCCACTGGATCACATCCGGCGAGGCAATCGGACCGATCTCTTTGCGCACCCAGTTCTTCAACTCCAGGCGCAGCGCTTCGCTCGGCTCTTCGCCACCGTTGAGGGTGATGTAGACATAAATGCCCTGCCCCTTGATGTCGTGCGGTACACCAACCACGGCCGCTTCGGCGACTTTCGGGTGAGCGACCATCGCGCTTTCGATCTCGGCGGTACCCATGCGGTGACCGGACACGTTCAACACGTCATCCACACGCCCGGTGATCCAGTAGTAACCATCCTCGTCACGACGCGCGCCGTCACCGGTGAAGTACATGCCACGGAACGTCTTGAAGTAGGTGTCGACGAACCGGTCATGGT
>NZ_CABVHY010000037.1:16562-58671 GCF_902497875.1 Pseudomonas fluorescens | reverse complement strand
GAGGTCAGGCGTCGAAATAACTATCAGGCTTGAGTCAGTTTCGCCGCGGCGCGCTCGAAACGCTCCAGGCCCTGCTCGATATCGGCGTCTTCAACCACCAGGCTTGGCGCGAAACGAATCACGTCCGGGCCGGCCTGCAGGATCATCAGGCCTTCGCTTTCAGCGGCGTTGAAAATGTCTTTGGCCTTGCCTTTCCAGGCATCGCTGAGGACGCAGCCGAGCAACAGGCCCAGACCGCGAACTTGAGTGAACAGGCCGTATTTGGCGCCGATCTGCTCCAGGCGGGTCTTGAACTTGTCGTGCCTGGCTTTAACGCCATTCAACACTTCTGGAGTGTTGACCACGTCCATCACCGCGCCAGCCACGGCGCAAGCCAATGGGTTGCCGCCGTAAGTGGTGCCGTGAGTACCGACTACCAGGTGCTTGGCCAACGCTTCAGTGGTCAGCATCGCCGCGATCGGGAAACCGCCGCCCAGGCTCTTGGCGCTGGTGAGGATGTCCGGGGTCACGCCGTAATGCATGTAGGCAAACAGCTCGCCACTGCGGCCCATGCCGGTTTGTACTTCATCGAACACCAGCAGCGCGTTGTGCTCATTGCACAGCTCGCGGGCGCCTTGCAGGTAAGCCAGCTCCGCCGGCATCACCCCGCCCTCGCCCTGGACCGGTTCCAGCACCACGGCGCAGGTTTTGTCGGAGATGGCAGCTTTCAGCGCGGCCAGATCGTTGAACGGTACGTGAGTGATGCCAACGATCTTCGGGCCGAAGCCGTCGGAGTACTTCGACTGACCGCCGACGTTCACGGTAAACAGCGTACGACCGTGGAAGCTGTTCAGCGCGGCGATGATTTCGTACTTTTCAGGACCGAAACGATCGTGAGCCACACGACGGGCCAGCTTGAAGGCGGCCTCGTTGGCTTCAGCGCCGGAGTTGCAGAGGAATACCCGCTCGGCAAAGGTGGCGTCGATCAGCTTATGGGCCAGGCGCAAGGCCGGCTCATTGGTGAATACGTTGGAGACGTGCCACAGCTTGTTCGCTTGTTCGGTCAAGGCACCGACCAGCGCCGGGTGCGCATGGCCCAATACGTTAACTGCGATCCCGCCGCCGAAATCGATCAGCTCACGACCCGACTGATCCCAGACTCGGGAGCCGGCGCCGCGCACAGGAATGAAAGCAGCAGGCGCATAGTTGGGAACCATTACCTGGTCGAAATCGGCGCGTTGCACCGGAGCTAGCTCAACGGACATCGGAGTCTCCTGAAGAGGAACGCTTGCCTGAAACTGGCAAGCGATGGGGGGATTGTAAGGACAGTTTTCAGCTTGGCCTTGCCGCCAAGCGACAACTTCTTATAGCGTCAAACCGGCTTTTACCGGGGTTTACGGCAATGCGACAAATAGCGTCGCAAAGGCGCAGTTTAAACTGCCGACGGGGATTTGCGGCTGGGTTGGGGGAATTTGATTTGCACAGGTTTAGAGGTGTGGTGTCTGTGATGGCCATCGCGAGCAAGCTCGCTCCTACACTGAATCGCGTATGGGCATCAATCTGATGCTCACCGCAGATCTCATGTAGGAGCGAGCTTGCTCACGATGGCGATAGCAAAGGCAAAACAAATCTTGAAACTTAGCCGCGCTCTGAAGGCGCCGACGACAATTCGAACGGGCTGCTGTTGCGACGCTGGTTGCGGTCTTCACGCGGGGTGGCGCCGAAGAAGTTGCGATAGGCGCTGGAGAAGTGCGGCCCCGAGGAGAAGCCGCAGGACAAACCGATCTGGATGATCGACTTGCTGGTCTGCATCAACATCTGCCGGGCCTTGTTCAGGCGCAGTTCCAGGTAATACTGGCTCGGCACACGATTGAGGTACTGCTTGAAGATCCGCTCCAGCTGGCGGCGAGACACGCAGACATGCTGGGCAATTTCATCGGTGGTCAGCGGTTCTTCGATGTTCGCTTCCATCAGCAACACCGCCTGCGTGAGCTTCGGATGGCTCGAACCCAGGCGATTCTGCAAGGGAATGCGTTGGCGCTCGCCACCTTCGCGAATCCGCTCCACCACCAATTCTTCGGACACCGCGCCCGCCAGCTCGGCGCCGTGGTCACGGGCCAACACTGCCAGCAGCAGGTCCAGCACCGACATGCCACCGCAAGCGGTCAGGCGATCACGGTCCCAGTCGAACAGATGACTGGTGGCGATGACCTTCGGGTAGCGCTCGGCGAAATCATCCTGCCAGCGCCAGTGCACCGCGGCGCGGTAGCCATCGAGCAGGCCCAGTTGCGCCAGAGGATAAACACCAGCAGACAAACCACCGATCACACACCCCGCGCGCACCTGCTGCTTGAGCGCGCTGCTCAAGGCTGGAGCCAGGGTTGTCGGCGGCTCGTCCGCCAGCAGAAACAGCTTCTGAAAACCTTCGAGCTTTCCGGCCCAGGGCTCACCCGGCAATTGCCAGGCGCCTTCGATGGGTGGTTCGGCCTGCAGAAACGAGAGTTCGTAAACAACATCCGGATGCACGCGCTGAGCAACACGCAAGGCCTCCTCAGCCAGCGCCAGCGTCAAGGCTTTAGTGCTGGGCCAAATCAGGAAACCAATTCGATGGGCAGTCATGGCGAGCAATCCGAAAACAAAACAGTGTTAGAAGCCGGAAGCGGCAGCAACCAAACTAGACCATCTGGCGCGCGGTGCGCAGCATGACCTAATTTGGTGCGTAACGGGAGCGATTACTTGAGGCTGCCCGAGAGGAATTGTTGCAGACGTTCGGATTGCGGATTGACCAGCACCTCACGCGGGTTGCCGCACTCTTCCACGACACCCTTGTGCAGAAACACCAGCTGGTTTGACACTTCACGGGCGAAGCCCATCTCGTGAGTGACCACGACCATGGTCCGGCCTTCCTGAGCCAGGGCTTGCATGACCTTGAGCACATCGCCCACCAGTTCCGGGTCGAGTGCCGAAGTCGGTTCGTCGAACAGCATCACTTCCGGCTCCATCGCCAGCGCCCGGGCAATCGCTACACGCTGCTGCTCGCCGCCGGACATATGGCCCGGATAGGCGTCCTTGCGATGGGACACACCAACCTTGGCCAGGTACAGCTCGGCCTTTTCGCGGGCTTCGGCCTTGGACATGCCAAGCACGTGCACCGGCGCTTCCATGATGTTTTCCATCGCGGTCATGTGCGACCACAGATTGAAATGCTGGAACACCATCGACAGCCGCGAACGCATGCGTTGCAGCTGTTTCGGGTCGGCGGCCTTCAGCGCGCCCTCCTTGTTCGGCACCAGCTTCAACTCTTCGTTGTTGAGCAGAATCTTGCCTGCGTGGGGCTGCTCGAGCAGGTTGATGCAACGCAGGAAGGTGCTTTTGCCGGAGCCACTGGAGCCGATGATGCTGATCACATCGCCAGCCGCCGCTTTCAGGGACACACCCTTGAGCACTTCGTGACTGCCATAGCGTTTATGCAGGTCTTGGACTTCAAGTTTGTACATGCGGTCGGTTCTCACAAAAACAGTCAGTCAGTCGTTGAGCAAGCGCCCGTGACGCAGCGCTTCGCGCCCCGCCACCTTGGCCAGCCAGAAACCGGGTTGGGCATAACGTAGCCGTTCAATGGCAAACAGCACCCCGGACGTACCAGCACACACCGTGCTGACCCGATCGGATAAAGGATCGATCACTTCAAAAATTTCGTCGCCGGCTTCAACCCACTCACCGGGCTGACGCAAAAAGCTCACCACGCCCGGGTGCGGCGCGAACAGCAACTCGGTGCCTTCGAACGGCATGCCTTCGCAAGCGTCCTGGGCAGGCTTCGGCCATTCGCCGCTGATCAAACCCTGCTCGGCGAGGAACGCCAGAATGCCTTCGGCGTGAGCCACGGCTTGCGGACGACCGGTATCGGCCTGACCGCCTAATTCAATGGTCGTAGCCAGACAGGCCAACGGGATTTTCGCGTCCGGGAACAGTCGCGACAATCGCAGCCACGGCAGCGAGCAGGCCTCGTCAAAGGAACTGCCGCCGGATTCTTCCGCCAGCAGCCCGACCCGCACATTCAGATGCGCCGCCAGCGAACGCCACTGCGGCCAGTGCTGCGGCAAGGCGTACATGTGCAGCGCCGCCTCGGTGTCGCAATGCAGATCGAGCACCACATCCGCGGTACAGGCATGGCTCAGCAGCACTCGCTGCATGCCTTGCAACTGGCTTTCGGCCGGCGGCAACGCGGCCAGCGCATCGCTCATGGCCAGGCGGATCAGCTCGATATTGGCGTGTGGATCATCGCCCAGACTGCCTGCCAACTGCGCCGCTACCGGCTCGCTCAGTTCAACGAAATCGCGGTTGAAATTCTTGCCACTGGCGAACTCGAAACGCCCTTGATGGCTGCCCTGCAGCAGTTGACTGAGGCCCATCGGGTTGGCCACCGGCACCAGCTCGATCACGCCATTCAAGGCGCCTTGGGCTTCCAGCTCGGTCAGGCGCTTTTTCAGCTCCCAGGCCGTGCGCATCCCCGGCAGTTCGTCGGCGTGCAGGCTGGCCTGGATATAGGCCTTGCGCTCGCCGCTGCCAAAGCGGAACACCGATACATGGCGCTCGCTGCCCAACTGGTTCCACGGCAATGGATGATCGATACGTTCCATGGTCAGGCCTTGCGTGGGGCCATATAGCCCAGCCAGCGGTGCTCGGCCATTTTAAACAGGCGCACCAGGATGAACGTCAGGCACAGGTAGAACACGCCTGCGGTGATATAGGCTTCGAACGGCAAATAGAACTGCGCGTTCACCGTGCGCGCGGCGCCGGTGATGTCGATCAGGGTCACGATGGAGGCCAGACTGGTGGTCTGCAGCATCATGATCACTTCGTTACTGTACTGCGGCAACGCCCGGCGCAGGGCCGACGGCAGCAGGATCCGGCGATACAGCTTGTAGCGCGACATACCCATGGCCTTGGCCGCTTCGATCTCGCCATTGGGCGTAGCGCGCAGGCTACCGGCGATGATTTCCGCGGTGTAGGCACTGGTGTTGATGGCAAACGCCAGGCAAGCGCAGAACGTCGCGCTCGACAACCAGGGCCAAAGGAAGCTTTCGCGTACAGCTTCGAATTGCGCCAGACCGTAGTAGATCAGAAACAACTGCACCAGCATCGGCGTGCCGCGGATCACGTAGGTGAAAAGCCAGGCGCTCATGTTGACGATCGGCTGCTTGGACACGCGCATCAGCCCCAGCGGCAAGGCCGCCAGCAGGCCGAAAAACAGCGACAGCGCGAGCAGTTTCAAGGTGGTCAGCAAGCCGCCGAAGTACAGCGGCAGGGCCTCCCAAATGACGTTGTAGTCGAAGATCATAGATCAGCCGCCCTTACGCCTACCGAGTAGCGCTTCTCAAGGTGACGCAATGCCAGCAACGAGACACTGGTAATGACCAGGTACATCGCCGCCACTGCGAGGAAGAAGGTGAAAGGCTCGCGAGTGGCATCTGCCGCCTGCTTGGCCTTGAACATCATGTCTTGCAGACCGACCACCGAAATCAGCGCGGTGGCCTTGGTCAATACCAGCCAGTTATTGGTGAAGCCCGGAATCGCCAGGCGAATCATCTGTGGCACCAATACCCGGAAAAACACCTGAAAACTGCTCATGCCATAAGCCATGCCGGCTTCTGCCTGACCCTTCGGGATCGCCATGAAGGCCCCACGGAAGGTTTCCGACAGGTAGGCACCGAAGATGAAACCCAGGGTGCCGATACCGGCCGCCAACGGATTCAAGTCGATGTAATCGTCAAAACCGAGCATCGGTGCAACGCGGTTGAGCAGGTCCTGACCACCGTAGAAAATCAGCAGGATCAGCACCAGATCGGGGATCCCGCGGATCACCGTGGAATACAGATCGCCCAGCCAGGCCAGCCAGCGTACCGGCGACAGGCGCAATGCGACCCCGATCAGACCCAGAACAATGGCCAAGGCCATGGACGACAAGGCGAGCTGAAGCGTCAGCCATGCGCCATCGAGGATGACAGCCCCGTAGCCTTTCAACATGATTCAGGTCCTCGAAAGTTGGGATGAAAAAATGGCGCAAACCTCAGAGATCCTGTTGCTTGCGCCATTTCGGACTTACCGCTGCGAGCTATTACTTGCCGTAAATGTCGAAAGCGAAGTACTTGTCCTGGATTTGCTTGTACTTGCCGTTTTCACGAATGGCCGTGATCGCGGTGTTGATCTTGTCTTTCAGCGCGTCGCCTTTGCGTACCGCGATACCCACGCCGTCGCCGAAGTATTTGACGTCGGTGAAGGCCGGGCCAACGAAAGCGAAACCTTTGCCGGCATCGGTTTTCAGGAAACCGTCATCCAACAGGGTAGCGTCTGCCACGGTGCCGTCGAGGCGACCGGCCGCTACGTCCAGGTAAATTTCGTTCTGCGAACCGTAAGGCTTGATTTCAGCACCCAGCGGAGTCAGGACTTCGCGAGCGAAACGCTCGTGGATCGAACCGCGCTGCACGCCGATGTTCTTGCCCTTGAGTTCGGTCAAGCCGTCGCTGACCTGAGTACCGGACTTCATCACCAGACGAGCCGGGGTGTTGTAGTACTTGTTGGTGAAGTCCACGGACTTCTTACGGTCTTCAGTGATCGACATGGACGACAGGATCGCGTCGATCTTGCGCACTTTGAGTGCCGGGATCAGACCGTCGAACTCTTGCTCGACCCACACGCACTTGACCTTCATCTCTTCGCACAAGGCATTGCCGATGTCGTAGTCGAAACCGACGATGTTGCCGTCCGGCGCTTTCGATGCGAACGGAGGGTAAGCCGCTTCGATACCGATTTTCAGAGGTTTTTCATCGGCGAAAGTCGGCAGGGACAGCACGGACAGTGCCAGGGCGCCAAGCAGCACGAGTTTCTTCATCTTGGGACTCCATCGGTAAAGGGCTAAAACGGCAGAGTGAGCGATAGCCCAATATGCGAATGAGTGGAACCTGATAGCGGTGCTTCGGCGTAGGAACCTTGAGTTGAATTCAACGCAAGCAACGACGAGCAAGTGATCGGCATTCTAACGACAGGCCCGAAGCCGATATTTCTTCAATGCGACAACAATTTACAGATGCACTGAAAAAGCCGAGCGAGCTCATTGACAGCCCTGCAAGTTTATGCAGAAGCAAAAGACGAATAACCGATCTGTATTGCAAATAGCGGGCCTATTATTCGCAAACCCTTCTATTGCGGCAAGTGTAGCGTTCTATCTTATTTTTCATCAGGGATGAGGTGACCCTGAAATGGGGCTTTGCGTTTCGCATTGCCCCGAATCGGGCTGCACGGTTACACATTCGGTTACTTGAGTAACAACAGGAAGGTTCCTACCGGGGAAGCCGATAATTATTGGTTCGGGGCCTACTCCGCCGCTGTCTGAGCAACCTCTATCGCGAGCAAGCTCGCTCCCACAGTGGATCTATGCAAGGCCGCTATGGTGCGATCAGCATAGAACTCATGTGGGAGCGAGCTTGCTCACGATAGCAATAGACCAGCCACCCCAAACCTCCAGCCGATTCAAAAACCCAACCCACAAAAAAGCCCCACCCGGCTCAACACCGGATGGGGCTCGATGACGCGGAACTCGCTTTACGCGACGTTCATTACCCTGTGAGTTTCGATCAAATGCTGCACTACACCCGGATCCGCCAGGGTGGAGATATCGCCCAGGCCGTCATATTCGCCGGTGGCAATCTTGCGCAGAATCCGGCGCATGATCTTCCCGGAACGGGTTTTCGGCAGGCCCGGCGCCCACTGGATGACATCCGGCGAGGCAATCGGACCGATCTCTTTGCGCACCCAGTTCTTCAACTCCAGGCGCAGCGCTTCGCTCGGCTCTTCGCCACCGTTGAGGGTGACGTAGACATAAATGCCCTGCCCCTTGATGTCGTGCGGTACACCAACCACGGCCGCTTCGGCGACTTTCGGGTGAGCGACCATCGCGCTTTCGATCTCGGCGGTACCCATGCGGTGACCGGACACGTTCAACACGTCATCCACACGCCCGGTGATCCAGTAGTAACCATCCTCGTCACGACGCGCGCCGTCACCGGTGAAGTACATGCCACGGAACGTCTTGAAGTAGGTGTCGACGAACCGGTCATGGTCGCCAAACAAAGTGCGCGCCTGGCCTGGCCACGAATCGAGAATCACCAGGTTGCCCTCGGCAACGCCTTCGATGATGTTGCCCAGGTTATCCACCAACGCCGGCACTACGCCGAAGAATGGGCGTGCCGCCGAGCCTGGCTTGAGCGCGTGAGCACCCGGCAGCGGGCTCATCAGGGTGGCGCCGGTCTCGGTCTGCCACCAGGTATCGACGATCGGGCAACGCGACTGGCCGACGTTCTTGTAGTACCAGTCCCAGGCTTGCGGATTGATCGGCTCGCCGACCGAACCCAGCAGACGCAAGCTGCTGCCATCAGCACCTTCAACCGCGGCCTTGCCCGAAGCCATCATCGCGCGGATTGCAGTCGGCGCGGTGTAGAGGATATTGACCTTGTGCTTGTCGACGATCTTCGCCACCCGGGTGATATCCGGGTAGTTCGGCACGCCTTCGAACAGCAAGGTGGTCGCGCCATTGGCCAGCGGGCCATAGACAATATAAGTGTGGCCAGTGACCCAGCCGACATCGGCGGTGCACCAGTAGACTTCGCCTGGACGGTAGTCGAACACCCGCTCATGGGTCATCGCCGCGTACAACAGATAGCCGCCGGTGGTGTGCTGCACGCCCTTCGGCTTGCCGGTCGAACCGGAGGTATAAAGGATGAACAGCGCTTCTTCAGCGCCCATTTCTTTCGGCGCGCAGACAGTGCCCGCCACTTTCATCAAGTCTTCGTACCAGATATCGCGATGCTGGTTCCACTTGATGTCGCCACCGGTGCGCTTGCACACGATGACTTTCTGAATGCTGTGGGTATCCGGGTTGGTCAGCGCATCATCGACGTTCGACTTGAGCGGGATTTTTTTCCCGGCACGCAGGCCTTCGTCAGCGGTGATCACCACTTTGGATTTGCAGTCGATGATCCGACCGGCCAGGGCTTCCGGCGAGAAACCACCGAACACCACCGAGTGAATCGCGCCGATCCGGGTGCACGCCAGCATGGCGACCACGGCTTCGGGAATCATCGGCATATAGATAGTCACCACGTCGCCGCGGTGCACATCCTGGCCCCGCAAGGCGTTGGCGAACTTGCAGACTTCTTCGTGCAGCTCGCGGTAGGTGATGTTGCGGCTCTCGGCAGGGTCATCGCCCTCCCAGATAATCGCGATCTGGTCGCCGCGCTCGGCGAGGTGACGGTCCAGACAGTTGTAGGAAACGTTCAGGGTGCCGTCGGCGAACCACTTGATGTCGACATGGTGATCATCGAAGGAAGTCTGCTTCACCGTGGTGAAAGGCTTGATCCAGTCGAGGCGTTTGGCCTGCTCACGCCAGAAACCGTCGGGATTGACCACCGACTGCTGGTACATGGCCTTATAGGTTGCTTCATCAGTCAACGTGTTGGCCGCAACCTCGGGACGAACGGGATACAGAGAAGCCGCACTCATCTTTTTTACCTCGGTGACATAGTTGTTTTTGTATGCCCCAGTTTTAGCCGGGGCGGGCCTATAGAACCATTCGACGATGGTAGTAACAAGCCCCTACAAAATGTCCTATTTACCCCGCAAGCCCCGTAGGAGCTGCCTCGGGCAGCGATCTTTTGGCGCCCACAAGAGGCCAAAAATCAAAAGATCGCTGCCTTCGGCAGCTCCTACAGGTGGTTTTTCCGGCGATTGTTACAGAATCAGTCAATAGTCTTTATCAAAAGCACGTCTATATGAATGCCTTTCAGCCGCCTAAAATCAGCCTCGCCAGCAACGGCAACGTGATTAACCAAGTTACAGCCCCCACGAAGGCAGGTTACTCCAGATACTTTTTTCAAGTTCCACACGCAACCCCAAAAAGGTTGCGTGACCCCTCACGACCCAAGAAAGGTAAAACTGAAATGAAAGCTTTAGTAGTGCTGGCCCTCAGCAGTCTTTGCGCCACCGCGATGGCTGAAGAGGCACCGACAGACGTCGCCAGCCAGCAAACACCGGTGATGGAGTACACCTACTCGACTCACCTGGACGTCGCCAAAGTTATATCGATGAGCGAAATTCCGAATGTCTGCGAAGTTGTACCGGCCCGCATGGAATATGAAGACTCCAAAGGCCAACGGCATATCCTGCAATACAGCCTGATGGGTAATGGATGCTCTAACGGCTAAACGCCCGGATTAGACCCAGACACTCGTTACCACTGCCGGCCACAAGAAATCACTCTTGGGGCAAAGATGCCTGACGCACCCCTACCTCGGGACTGTTGCACAGCATCGCCTAATGAAGTGCGACCACGGCACTCGCACTCAACTGATTCTTCACCGATCGCTTGATCGCGCTGCTCAGCTTTCCTGGCTGCAGGCGCAAAGAACGCCCGGCACTATACATCGATTTATACGATTGTTTTTAGCATATTTATGCGCTTTTTAATCGAATTAGTCAGAGTAGTATGAGCTTCACACCCACTGAACAAAACAAACAACCCGGAGCCACCACCATGAAAACCAAACTGATCATCGCCCTGACCCTCTCCGTACTGGCTGCCAACACCTTCGCTGCCGACGGCTACGACCGCACCATCGCCGCCGATGGCTTCGACCGCACCGGTTCTGCCACTGTCGCTGCTGATGGTTTCGATCGCACCGGTTCCGCTACCCTGGCTGCTGATGGCTTCGACCACACCGGTTCCGCTACCCTCGCTGCTGATGGCTTCGACCGCACCGGTTCCGCCACTCTGGCTGCTGACGGCTTCGACCACACCGGTTCCGCTACCCTCGCTGCTGATGGCTTCGACCGCACCGGTTCCGCTACCCTGGCTGCTGATGGTTTCGATCGCACCGGTTCCGCCACCTTGGCCGCCGATGGCTCCGACCGCACCGGCACCAACCGCCTCAGCTAATAGCTGACCGCGACGTCACAGCCCGGCCTCGGCCGGGCTTAGTTGTTTCTGGAGGAACAAAAACCCCACAATCCATGCACATCCTGTGGGAGCGAGCCTGCTCGCGAAGACCGCGCAGCGGTCCCCCTAAAAGCCACCCAAATTTCCCGCCCTTGCGCAACACCCAAGCCGACAAAAATTTCTCTCCAGCCCCAATCCCCCGCAAACCCTTGCCCCGCCTCAACAAAGCCCAGGCCACCCTCCTCACTGAGCCAATCCGCCGCACCGGATCTTAAAAACTGGCTGAAATACCCTGATGAAAACCCTTATACTGGCGCAGTCAAAAGGGCTTGAAATATCCCCAAGTCGGGCTATAAACCCACGCTGACTCAGCCTCCAAAGGCCATAGGGAAAGGCCCAGCGCCCGCCTCCCATCAGCGACTCCGGGGTCAACCCCAACCAAATTTATGTTTTTTGCGTGCGTTAACCGCCACTGCAAACAATCCTTTAGATCCAAAGCGGCCACTAGCCGTGTGACAAACCCACCATAAGTGTTAATCACACGGGCTTCTGGCCCTCACGCAGGAGACGACACGTCATGCTGAGCTGGGACGAATTCGACAAAGAGGACGGCGAAGTTGCCGCCAAAGGCGCCAACGCCGGCCACGCTTCTGAAGCCAACATGGACCGCCTCGACAGCGCCGGCGGTGCCGCCGCGCTCGAAGCCCGCGCCGTGACCGCCAATGACTCCGCCGCGATCATCCGCGCCAAGGCAGCCCTGGACGACCTCGACATCGCCGAAGGCCTGGCCGAGCTCGAAGGTGCCTCCGCCCGTGTTGCCGTCGACGAAAAGCGCATGATCAACTGCCGCGCCGACCTCAACCAACTCGTCCCGTTCAAATACGACTGGGCCTGGCAGAAGTACCTCGACGGCTGCGCAAACCACTGGATGCCGCAAGAAGTCAACATGACCGCCGACATCGCCCTCTGGAAAGACCCGGAAGGCCTGACCGACGACGAGCGCCGCATCGTCATGCGCAACCTCGGCTTCTTCTCCACCGCCGACTCCCTGGTTGCCAACAACCTGGTCCTGGCCGTGTACCGCCTGATCACCAACCCGGAATGCCGCCAGTACATCCTGCGCCAGGCCTTCGAAGAGGCGATCCACACCCACGCCTACCAGTACTGCATCGAATCGCTGGCCATGGATGAAGGCGAAATCTTCAACATGTACCACGAGATCCCATCGGTCGCGAAAAAAGCCACCTGGGGCCTGAAATACACCCGTTCGATCTCCGATCCGAAGTTCGAAACCGGCACCGTCGACACCGACAAAGAACTGCTGCGCAACCTGATCGCCTACTACTGCGTTCTGGAAGGCATCTTCTTCTATTGCGGCTTCACCCAGATCCTCTCCATGGGCCGCCGCAACAAAATGACCGGCGTCGCCGAGCAGTTCCAGTACATCCTGCGCGACGAATCCATGCACCTGAACTTCGGCATCGACGTGATCAACCAGATCAAAATCGAAAACCCACATTTGTGGGATGCTGAAATGAAGGAAGAAGCTTCGCAGATGATCCTGCAGGGCACTCAGCTGGAAATCGAATACGCACGCGACACCATGCCGCGCGGCGTACTGGGCATGAACGCCGCAATGATGGAGGACTACCTCAAATTCATCGCCAACCGTCGTTTGAGCCAGATCGGTTTGAAAGAAGAGTACCCAGGGACGACTAACCCGTTCCCATGGATGAGCGAGATCATGGACTTGAAGAAAGAGAAGAACTTCTTTGAGACTCGGGTTATTGAATACCAAACCGGCGGCGCGCTTAGCTGGGATTAATTCCTTGCGCTGACCACGGTCTGCCGGTCATGTCTTGAACCGGCACATCGGAAAAACAAAAAGCCCTGACTTGTTCAGGGCTTTTTATTGGGAAGGAAAACCTTTTACTCCCCCTACGCTTCTCCGCCAAAACTCCTACAACACTTACAGCTCCTTCTGCATTGATGCCCATTCAAAGCACCTCTAAGCTCCATCACAGGTGCCTAAGAAACACCCAACGTAGAAGCATGCCCAATCACACAAACACGCAATCCACGACTTGGTGGTTTGTCGTTCGAGTGTGTTAAAGCTACGCTCGTTGGGATTTTTTTAGCCCACTCTACGTTGGGGTCTGGCCCTGTCACTCAATACGTAGAGGTCACTGATTATGCCTACTCAACTCGCGCTCAAAACCTTTTCCACGCTACCTAACGGCGCGCCGGAGCCCCTCGTCTCTACCCTATTCACTCGCCATGAGATTCATCTCCACGCTCTGCTCTTAGAAAACCAAGTCTGGTTTTGTGCTCGTGATTTGGGGCGATTGATGGGCAAGTATTTAGATGAGCGCATGTCTCGAAAACTCGACGCGGATCAACGACGAATATTGTTGGTACACGCCCACGGAATGGCTGAGGAACGACTGATGCTCACCGAATCGGGGGTGTATGCATTGTTGGTTTATCACTATTGCCCGGAATACCGATCACTACGCGAATGGCTGACTCATCAGGTTGTGCCGGCATTGCGTGATGCGAGACTTGTACGAGCAGGGGAGCATCCGACCTTGAGCGTGTTGGAGTGGCCGCAGATGCAACTGGGTTTGTTGCATTGGCGAGATGAACCGTGGATTCGGCTGCGGGATATGCCTTGCATCCTGCTGACCCAACAGCAAACGTCTTGGTGGCGAAAGGCTTCGCGGTTATTTCTATTTTAGAAAGCTGTCACACATGGGTGCAGCCTTCTGCACCCACTTGATTTGGCCTACCGCGTATCAAGCCGATTGAGACCTCGATTTCTGTTGCCGAGAGTGAAGCGGGAACCCTTCAGGAGTCCCCAACAATACGCCTTGCTCCAAATCAAACGGCAGTACCCAAAGCTTGAGTTGCGGTGCGAACTCGAATACCTGCAATGGGGTATCAAATACAGCTCGCCTTGGATAAATCAGCACCAACTCGCCCTCGCCCGCTAGGTATTTATGGCCATAAGCGAACAACTGATAAAAATCGGACTGCTTCAATCCGTAGCTTTTATCCGTCCCGAATGAACTCAACCGCTTCCATTTTGTATCTAGCACCCAGCTTTTTTGTTGATGGTGGATCATAAGATCCGGCCGCAACTGAAAGAAGTTTTCGCCCTTGTGCTGACACAAATATTCACTGCGAGTTTGAGTGAGAAGTCGAGCATCGTGCGACAAATCCCTATTTAGGCTCGCGGCTACATAGCGTTCAAATAGCTTTTCCATCGGGAACAACAGGCTCATGCCATGCCAATCCCCAGCGACCGCCAAAGGCATCTGTTGCTTGATGATCAGCTCGCACCATGGCTTCACCGGCACGTAGTGCGCCATCAGTCGCTCGTTGCTCCATTGTTGAAAGTCCTGCTGCACGTCGCGGCTTATAGTGACCTCTAACAACACACTTCTTAACTCATGAGCCAGTCGCCAATTACCGGCATCTTTTGTTGTTTTGCAGACCTGATCTAACGCGAATTTGAGTAAGCGATTTTCTGGCCGGTCGGGCAAATAGATATCGTGTCGAATCTGGAAATGGTGCTGGCGCCCAGGGGGTTGGCGCATTTGCTTGACCACATCCAACTGACCACGCAAGAAACGCTGTTCCTCCTCCACGCGATGATAGTCAAAACGTAGACCTCGTTTGATCAAGTGATCCAGCGCCAACAAGAATCGGCCCATGACCCATTCGCTCAACGGCGCATCAAAATTCTGCACATCCGCCGCACCGACTTCACGGGTGGGTAAATTTAGAGACGCTTGGATCATGCGTCTCAACAAAGCTCTGCTCTGCTTGACGCAGTCTTCGCGCTCAAAATGTTTGGGGAGAATTTCAAGACGAGTGCCACAGGGTGTTTCCAACACTCCGACGTAGTTGTCGAGCTTAAGTAAACAACGGTTTTCGAGCTGAATCAGCGCGGCCCCAGCGTTGCTGAAAGAAGCATTTAATTTGCACAACCAGTCAAAAGCGGAAACCGATACTTGAGCAAGGTCCAGCGTTGGCACAGTGACGCTGCCCGTCGTCAGCCTCGCGTATTCGCGAACCGTGATGACGGGTTTCACGCCGTCACACCGTTCAATGCGCTGATAACTGCCACACCGAGATGACGAGTATTAAACTCACGACCACTTGCATGGTGGGTTATCAGGCCATGCGCTGCAGCAAGGTCTCGCAAAATCGGTTTAGACGGGCGGACAATCTTCCCCGCCTGTAAAACTTCGATAGAGCCGCTTTCAAGCTGACGAACCTGGATGTCACCTTTTTCAGCTTCGATAGCATCCTGCAGCTTTGGAGGCACTGCTTGGTGATCTATGACACCCCAAAAAGACTCAATCCGCGCAAAGGCGTCTTCGTTGATAAGCCATTGGTTATTTTGGTTACTGAGCACCACTTGATCGCCAAACAACGACCCAGGGTTGAATGTCGGCTGTTCGATAAAGCAGTTTTCAGGAACCTTGCGATGATCGTTGAGCACCCATTGAATCCGCTGCCAATCTTCGAAAAAATACTCTTGCAGCAACGGGAGCACCTGCTCGCGAAAGATTTGTCCCAATCGTTCCAGCGTAGGATCACTCACTAGCGGCATGAAATACGCGTGCCCTAAGCAATGATCTCGATCTAGCAGCATCTCGATTCGCTGATTCATCACTCCCAGTAGTTGGCCAACGTTGAGTTCGCCCACGGTAACGTCTTTTAGCAGCTCAGGCTTAGGCGGCATTTCGCGAAATGTGAAACGACGACGCAATGCGATATCTAGACCGGCCAATGAACGGTCAGCAGTGTTCATGGTGCCAATGAGATAGACATTGTTCGGTACGCTGAAATGCTCCTTCGAATACGGCAGCATCACTTTCAAAGCCTCATCGGCTCCTGCACGCTTGGATGGCTCGATTAACGTGATCAGTTCACCGAAGATCCGAGAAATATTGCCGCGATTTATTTCGTCGATGATTAGTACGCGTGCATTATTTGGCTGAGGGTTTGGCTTCACCGACGTTCGGTTGGTCGAAGCCCCCAGTAGGCGCTCAACCAAAGCGGGCAAAATATTTAGGTATCCGTTGACGAGAAATGGATCAAGCTTGGTTTCCGGTACTTTGTCGAATACGAGCCGGTTGCGAATATCTGCAACGGATAAGCGGCCTGCTCGCACATAGTCTGCAAGCGTACTGAGAATACTCATGCCTATAGGCAACTGGTTGCCTTTAGGTTTGCTCAACTCAACTATGTCAGCAGAAGAATGGGTCACGACGTACCCGGTTCCGAAACTTTCACCCAGTTTAAAAAGCTCTCCCGAGCCAACTTCTATCTCAAGAGCCTGCGATTCAGCGCCCAGTAACTGAGCCAGCTTGCCGCGGTCCAGTGATCCAGAACTCAATTCGTAAAGCGTACGCTGGGTGAATTTGCCATTCATGAGTCGATCATGCGGCAAGGACGGTTCATAAATTCGTAGCCATTTTACTGAGCGGCATTGGCCGTACTCGAAGTCTCTATCTTCCCCGTTTAGGCAATGGTACTCCCCAGTCACCTCACCGACAGCCCGAAACTTGGTATTGCCCTCAGTCACGATCAGCAAATCACCAATTTTCATTTTCAGCAGAAAACTGTGAACGGCGGTAATTCCATAAGCATTTTGAGGTAGAGTTTCATCCGCCTCAGCGAAGCGTTGGGCTATGTCTTCTCTGCTCTTACATCCACTAAAATCGATACATCCACCGTAACCAAGCAAGGCGTAGTTATTGTCTTTGCACTCATCAAAAATGTACGAATCGCTGCCATGAATATTGCCCAACGACATCTTCCAAACTCGACGTCGTTCTACGTCCATAGGCGCAGGTGCTTGTTGGGTTACCTTGGCGATTGCAGTGGTGCACAAGTTTTTGAACACGCCATCGACAACGTCATAGCGCAATTGCCCGTCGTCTCCGCTTTCCGCGCGCAGGCCTTCGACGAAGTCTTCGTAGCTGAAGCTTTGATGAAATGTAACGAACTCGATATGTCCGTCTGCAGCTAATTCATCAAAGCGCTTCTTCAACGCTCCCCGATTATCTTTGTTGGCTTGAAGAAACTCAGGAGCAAGGATCTCCAGCGCAGCCTCAATGGTGGCGTACGTCTTCCCCGTACCCGGAGGGCCAAACAAGATTTGGTTAAGTGCAGGCGAAGTCATCGAATTGCTATCCTTGGCTACGTGAGCAAAAAAGGGCATCGCGGGTTAGCGTCTCAATCATAATCGGTAGGAAATTATACGAGCCGAACCCGATAATGGAAAAAGCGTACAGCCGCAGAAGATTATTCCTACAACGGTAACTACATTGCCATCGAGGGTAAAGCAACACAGAGATGCGGATTTTTGCTGATAGACCGCGCCGTCTGCATCGCGAGCAAGCCCGCTCCCACAGGTTTGGTGGTGTGTTTAAAAGGTTGGTGCACTCCGACGCTCCGCCCGCTATTAATAGGCCATCCCCTCTCACGGACCTGAGTGCTCATGAAATTCGACAAAGCCTACTGCCTCAGCTTCGACGACAAGCTGTCGATCTATGACGTGCGGGATTTGAATTTCGACGAGACGATGACGTTCGACTCGGCCAAGGAGAGTTTCCTGTGCCCTGACGATGCCTGCCGGGCGGGGTTTGATGCGCAAAATGTGCTGGGTACGTTCAATGCGAAGAACGTCAATTACATCCGCACGCCGCATTTCAAGAATCTGCCCAGTACCCGGCACGTTGAAGGCTGCCCTTATGGCACTTCCAAAGCCTTGGCGGCCGGAGAAGATGCCGAGGGTGGTAGTGATCGGGAGGAGCATTTCCCGTCGGAGTTGCTGCTGACTCGTCGCCACTATGTGCGAAAGCCGCCCAGCCCGGTGGTAGACAGCGGATCGCCGCGGGATGAGTTGAAGGCGGTATCGGCGAACACTGACACGGAACACGTGCCCCGTGAAACGGCGCCGGACAAAACCAGTGTCTTCGCCCATCCGGTTGAGTGCTTTGTGTCGAACTTCGAGGACAAGGATCTGCTCAAGCGCATGCCACTGAAGATCGGCGAGCACACCGCGCCTTACGGGTCGTTCTTCAAGAAGATCGAGTACCTGCAGGACAACAAGGGGCTGATTTACTGGGGCAAGATCAAGGAGATCAAGGATTACACCCAGAGCTTTCGCATCGATTTCGAACAAAAGGTCTGGTTCAAGCAACCGGACGAGACGAAGAAGAAGCCTTATTCAGTCAACGTTTACCTGAGCAAGAAGCTGATCGACACCTACCGCAAGCGCAAAGCGTTTCTGGAGGAGATCAAGCATGCCATCGACAGTGAGGCGCAGTTGTATTGCTTCTTTTACGGCGTGACGCCGGAGTTGAAGCAGGTGCCGAGCAAGAAAGACCCCGAGCAGACGTTCGGGGTGTTCAGTGCCAATATTGAGAACCTGGATCATTTCATCATTCGTGAGGCGCCAGGGTTGGCGAGTAAATAGGCATTGGCTCACCCTGCTGGACGTCGTTCTCAATAAAACCCTGTTTATAAGGTGGTCTTTGTACGCTTATGGGGCATGATGGGCCGTAGTGCTTTCCCTGATGTCCTACGCCTATGAGTGCCTTATCTTGTGTCAGTGATTCCCCTATTGGTCTGTGACGACTCCAACATGGCCCGTAAGCAGGTGTTACGGGCACTGCCGGCGGACTGGCCGGTTTCGGTCACCGAGGCGGGTAATGGTCGCGAGGCGATGGAGGCCATACGCCGGGGTTTGGGGCAGGTGGTGCTGCTCGACCTGACCATGCCGGAGATGGATGGTTATCAGGTATTGAGCGCCTTGCGCGCCGAAGGATTGAAGGCGCAAGTCATCGTGATTTCCGGTGACATTCAGGAAGAAGCGGTGCGCCGCGTGCGTGAGCTAGGCGCGCTGGCGTTCCTGAAAAAGCCTTTCGACGAACACGAGCTGCGCCAGACACTCAGTCGGCTGGGGCTACTGACGGAACTTGGCCAGGCGTCGCTGGGGAGTCGCCCGGCAGCGAACACGGTCATCAGTTTTCACGATGCGTTCCGCGAAACGGTCAACGTTGCGATGGGCGGGGCGGCCGCCCTGATAGCCCAGGTGTTGGGAGTCTTTGTGCAGTTGCCGGTACCGAACGTGAACATCCTCGAAGTCGGTGAGTTGCACATGGCGCTGACCGATGCCAGCAGCAGCAAGCAACTCACGGCCATCTGCCAGGGTTTTATCGGCAGTGGCATCGCCGGCGAAGCCCTGCTGATGTTTCACGACTCGGAAATCGCCGACATAGCGCAATTGATGCAGCGCCAGAGTACCGATTATTCGGACCTGGAAATGCTGCTGGACCTTTCCAGCGTGCTGATCGGTGCATGCCTGTGCAGCATTGCCGAACAGATCGATGTGGTGTTTTCTCAAGGCCACCCGCAGATCCTCGGCCAGCACGCGGCCATCGATGAGCTGATCCGGGTCAACCACAAGCGCTGGAAAAAGACCCTGGCGGTGGAAATCAGTTACAGCCTGGAAGGGCATGATATTCGTTTCGACCTATTGCTGCTGTTCACGGAAGACTCCATCGAACGGTTGTCCCACAAACTCGCCTACTTGATGAACTGACTTATGAACGGTCCTCTCGATTTGAACGAGTTTCACTGGTTGCTGGCGATCGTCCAGAGCATTGACGTCGGTGTGGTGGTGCTCGACCGCGACTACCGCGTGCAGGTCTGGAACACCTTCATGGAGAACCGCTCCGGGGTGCAGCCCAAGGACGCCCACAATCAGGATTTCTTTAGTCTGTTTCCCGAAATCGACCGCCAATGGTTCAGCCGCAAGGTGGAAAGCGTCGCTACCCTGGGCACGCCGGCGTTCACTGTCTGGGAGCAGCGCCCGTATCTGGTGCGGTTCAAGAACTACCAGCCGATCACCGGCCAGGAAGAGTTCATGTACCAGAACACCACGCTGTTACCGCTGCGCTCCACCGATAGCAAAATTAACCATATTTGCCTGGTGATCTATGACGTCACTGACGTCGCCACCAACCGCCATCAGCTCCAGGCCGCCAATGCGCAGTTGCAGCAACTCTCCATCACCGATCGGCTGACGGGCCTGTACAACCGCGGTCATTGGGAAGAAAGCCTGAAAGTCGCTTATGCTCGGCACCAGCGTTATGGCAATGCCACCAGCCTGGTGATGCTGGATATCGACCACTTCAAGCGGGTCAACGACACCTATGGTCACCAGGCGGGCGACAAGGTCATCGAGCAAGTCGCCAGGCTGATCCGCGAGCATGAGCGCGAAACCGATGTGGCTGGGCGTTATGGCGGTGAAGAGTTCGGCGTGGTGCTTTCGGACACCGACAAGACCGGCGCACGGGTTTTCGCCGAGCGTCTGCGTAAGGCCGTCGAAGGGCTGGAAGTGCTGCACAACGGCCAGAGCATCCGTTTCACCATCAGCCTGGGGGTGGCCGACCTGAGCCAGCCCTCGACTAACTACGCCGACCTGATCGCCTGGGCCGACCACGCGCTGTATGCGTCGAAGAACGCCGGGCGCAATCGGGTGACGGTGTATGAGTAGATAAAGCCATCAGCAAAGGTCCAATCCTCTGCATGGGCTTTACGATGTGCACCTCAGCTCTGCGAAGGCGCCCATTCCTGATCAGAACGTTCTCTGTTCAACTGCCTGCTAAGCTCTCCGGCCTCCTGGGCGCTGACCTCGCTTACGCCGCAGAACTTCTGTAGCCAGTGGATGAGCATTTCCTCGTCAGGGTAGAAATAGTCTTTAAGCCTTCTGCTCCGAAGACAGTGGTTGGTTCTGGTGTCGTAACGGGACGCGGCCGCTTCATCCGGTGGCAGACACCCCGCATCGGCGACATCCCCTTTGAACATCCAGACTATTTCGTTGAGGTGCCCCTGAGCACTTCGGTCGCTGCGCCGGTAAAAACTGAACTCACGATTGAGTTCCGTGAACCGCTCAAGCATGGAGGGGTACTCGACCCACTCCAGCACGCCTCTGTGCAGCGCGTGATTCAGCATGTTATTCATCCAGCGCTGGGCGAAGGCCTGAACAAAGCCGTCTACATCGGCTTTTTTCATGTCGGCGAAGATCATGCAGTAGCGCGTTTGCAGGTGAATCGCCAGCAGTACGTGCTTACGCTGGACGGTAATGGCATGCACCAGCCATTGCGAAGGCGCTGACGTCGAGTCATCCGCCTGATCGTCGTCGATAGGGGTCGAAGGCGGACGTTGGACGGGCGTGATTGTTTTACCCTTGTGAACACGGCTGAAAAAACCGCTCGCCGCCTCGGTGCAATTGAAGACCAACAAATCCACTTTCCTCTTTGACAAATGTCCGTACTCAGAACGTTTCCTGTCACTTCTGGCGCACGACTTCTTCAACCCAATTCAGCTTGTAGGGCCGTCTGACGACGTCCTCCACGCAGCGCAATGCGCCTTCGCTGAGCACCGACAACTCGGCGTCGGTCAGCAAATTGTACATGACCATAAAACGTAACGTCATAAGTGCGGAGGTGCGGCTGTGAGTGGTTTGGTGATGTACACACTTGGCTCAGATGGAACGCTATCAAAAAAGGTCGGTAATGCCTCTAATGCCGGGGGGTTAAGCTTCTACGAGGAATGTGCGCAGCCAGGAATTCCTTAGCTGAATTGCATTAACCAATGCCTCGGCCTTACAGCAGCTCAAAACTCCGTTCTTTCACATTCTGCGAATCCAGCCCGATCAGCACTCTGAACTCACCCGACTCTGCCGCGTGCTTCAACTGCGCATCGTAAAACTTCAGGTCATTTTCGTTGAGGGTGAATTGGATGACTTTCTCTTCCCCGGGCTTGAGCATGATCTTTTGAAAACCCTTCAATTCCTTGATGGGGCGACTGATGGAGGCGCTCACGTCCCGCACATAAAGCTGCACCACGGTCTCGCCCTCCCGCTGCCCGGTATTTTTCACCACGACGCTGGCACCCAGGGTATCGCTGCGCTCCAGTTGTTTACTGGTCAAGGTCACGTCGGACAGACTGAATTGGGTGTAGCTCAGACCGAAACCAAAGGGGTACAGCGGGCCGTACGCTTCGTCGAAATAGCGCGAGGTCACTGCACGAGGATTCTCCAGCAGGTGCGGTCGGCTGGTGTTCAGGTGGTTGTAGTACATCGGAATCTGGCCCACGGAGCGTGGGAATGAAACCGGCAGTTTGCCGGAAGGGTTGTAGTCGCCGAACAGCACATCGGCGATCGCATTACCGCCTTCGGTGCCGCTGTACCAGGTTTCCAGCACCGCATCGGCGGCGTCCTGTTCCTTGCCAACGGACAGTGGACGGCCGTTCATCAGGACCAGCACCAGGGGTTTACCGGTGGCCTTTAGCGCTTTGATCAGTTCGGACTGATAGCCGGGCAATCCCAGGCTGGCACGGCTTGCCCCTTCATACGACATGCCGCGAGACTCTCCGACCACCGCGACGACGATCTCGGCCTGCTCCGCGACCTTGACCGCCTCTTCGATCATTTGTTGAGCCGGGCGTGGATCGATCTCGACATCGGACGGGTTGGCGCCAGGCTGGTTCAGGTAGTTGAGGACCGATTGGTCGTCAGTGATATCGGCGCCCCGGGCGTAAAGCAGTCGGCTTGGGTCGCCCAGTGCATTGGCGATACCGTCATAGACCGATACCGCCTGCACCGGTGAGCCAATGGAGCTCCAGGTCCCGAGGATATCGAGACGGCTTTTCGCCAGGGCCCCGACGACGGCCACCACACTGTCCTTCTTGAGTGGCAGTACATTGGCCCGGTTCTTCAACAGCACCAGACTCTTGCGCGCGACTTCACGGGCCTGGGCCCGGTGCAGGCGGTCCTCGGCGTTGTTATCTGGCGGATCTTCAGGGGCGGCGCCGATTCGCAGGTAGGGATCTGCGAACAGTCCCAGATCGTACTTGGCCCCCAGCACGGCTCGCACAGCGTCGTCGATTTCCTCCTGCGAGACCTCTCCTGATTGCAACAGACCCGGCAGTTCCTTGCGATAAAGCGTGTCGGTCATGCTCATGTTGACCCCGGCCTTGATCGCCCGCAGGGCGGCCTCACGGCCATCGCGCGCCACGCCATGGGTCACCAATTCGTTGACCGCATCGAAATCGCTGATGGTCAGGCCTTTGAAATCCCACTGTTTGCGCAACAGATCATGGATCAACCAGGTATTGGAGGTGGCGGGCGTGCCATTGATGGCGACGTAGGTCAGCATCATGGCCCCCACGCCAGCGTTTACCGCGGAACGATAAGGCGGCAGGTAGTCCTGATACATCTTCGGCAGGCTCATATCGACCGAGTTGTAGTCGCGACCGCCTTCCGCCGCACCGTACAAGGCAAAATGCTTGGCGCTGGCCATGACACTGTCCACTGCACCGAGTTTCGACCCTTGCAGCGCGTTGACCATCACCTGGGCATAACGCGAGGCCATATAGGTATCTTCGCCCAGACCTTCGGACATCCGCCCCCAACGCGGGTCTCGGGTGATATCGACCATGGGGGAAAACACCATGTCCAGGCCATCGGCACTCGCCTCCTTCGCCGCGATGCGTGCGCTCAAGGCGACAGCGTCCACGTCCCAGGTGGAAGCCAGACCGAGGCCGATCGGAAACAGCGTGCGATGACCGTGAATGACGTCGTAGGCAAAGAACAAAGGGATTTTCAGTCGGCTGCGCAAGGCGGCGTCCTGAAACGCTCGCAGATCCGAACGGCCTGTCACATAAAAGAGGCCACCGACTTGCCCCTGGGTAGCTTCTTCAAGAAATGTCTCTTGAGGCATTTGCTGGCCGATGCAGTTGAGTCTGAGCTGGCCGATCTTTTCTTCAATGGTCATGCGCTGCAGGAGATCGGCGATGAACAAGGCTTTGTCATCCCCGGGAACGGAACCCGCCTCAGCCCGCCCCGGCTGACAAAGCAGCAGAGTGACCAGGCCGATCACCGTTACCATTTTCACTTTGTCCGTCCTCGGACCAACAAAAGGTGCTGAGCCCTAGACTCGGCCAATGGGGAGTTGATGTCTACTGGTAGTTCCTGTAGCCGCTGGCGAAGCCGGCGTCCGGCTCGTGTAGCAGCTGCAGCTGCTACGGGGCCAGCGCCAAACGGTTTATCCGAGCGATAAAAATAGAATTGATCAAAAAATTGAGTTTGATCCGGGCCTAAAACAACTGTACAAAAACACAGTATTTTATTGAATCGCCACTCTCGTGCCCCGGAGAAAACCATGGCCTCTCTTGCGATGAAAGTCACCCTCGAACGTATCGCCCTGTTTCAATTCACCCCCGAACACTGTGCGCAAGCCCGGGATTTACTGGGCTGGAGCCTCAAGCGGCTGTCTCGGGAGTCGGGGGTTTCCGTAGAAGCCATCCAGTTGTTCGAAGCCCGTGGGGATTTGCTGGACGTCACCCGTTTGGCCCTGGCGTTTCGGCTGGAGGCTGAAGGGCTGGTGTTTTTCCCGGGCTTTGCGCCGGGCAGAGGGATGAATGTCAAAGGGGCAACGCCGGATCCGGTCGGGCGGGCTGATTACGCGATGATCGAATGATCGTCTCCAACACCTGCCCCACCAGCGCCTCAACCGAACAATCCGTTGAGTCCAGGCGTATCACCGGGCAGTTCAGGGTTTTGAGCCAGGTTTCATGTCGGCGCAGGCTGCGGGTGCCGTGGCCGCCCTCGTCGTAGCCGGCGGCCCAGGCGAGGAAGGTTTGGGTTTCGCCGTAGCGCGCTCCGCCTTCGAAGATCTGTTCGCCGTAGCGCTGGAATTCCCGGGCGCGCAAGCGTTGCAAGCGGACCTCTGGATCGAGGCGGACGAAGATGGCGTGGGTGAACGCAGAAGTTATCGGGTCGCCCCAGCCGCAGAGGGAACCGGAAAGCACCCAGCTATCCAGGCCGGCGACACGTTCTTGCAGCAGTTGAATGCGTTCGTCGCGAGTGCGCCTGCTGCTGAAGGGCTTCTCGGTGGGGTGCCAGTAGAAGGTGTCCGAGTCGAAGTGGGCAACAGCCAATCGCTCGGCCAACGCCTGGCCCAGGGTGGTGGTACCGGAGCCGGAAGCTCCGAAGAGATGAATTCTGTAGGTCATGGCAGGGTCCGTTGCTGACTGTCTCATTCACGGTCTTTACATAACCCGTAGCCGCCGTCATGGCAATATTTCGGCGCATAAAGGCGGCTGGGTAATTGCTTACAGGTTGTTGACGATGACTTGCTCCGTCCCGCTTTCGACCTCCAGCCACCAGGCCTGTCCACGCTGGGGCTGTTTCAGGTTGAACGCTTCACCCATTTGCGGCGTGGTGATGGACACATTGCGCTCCCAGGCCAGGGCCAGGATGCGATCGAAGGGTTCGTGCCAGGCGTGCATCGACAGGTCGAAAGTGCCGTTGTGGATCGGTAGCAACCAGCGGCCCTTGAGGTCGATATGCGCCTGGAGGGTTTGCTCGGGCTGCATATGGATGTGCGGCCAGTCGACATTGTAGGCACCGGTTTCCATCAGGGTCAGGTCAAAGGGTCCGTACTGTTCGCCAATACGCTTGAAGCCATCGAAATAGCCGGTGTCACCACTGAAGAAGATTCGCGTGTCGCCATCGATCATGACCCAGGATGCCCATAACGTGCGGTTGCCATCGAACAGGCCGCGACCGGAAAAGTGTTGCGAAGGCGTGGCGATAAAGCGCATGCCGTCCACCTCGGTGTCCCGCCACCAATCCAGTTGGCGCACTTTGCCTGGCTCGATACCCCACTTGATCAAGGTATCGCCCACGCCCAGCGGCGTAAGGAAGTACCGGGTTTTGTCGGCCAGTTTGAGGATGGATTGATGGTCGAGATGGTCGTAGTGATCGTGGGACAGGATCACCGCCTCGATGGGAGGCAGTTGCTCGAGGCTGATGGGGGGCTGATGGAAGCGCCGCGGACCGGCCCATTGCACCGGCGATGCGCGCTCGGCGAAGACCGGGTCGGTCAGCCAGAATTTGTCGTGCAGTTTGAGCAGCACGGTGGAATGGCCGAGACGGAACACGCTGTGATTGGGCGCGGCAAAGAGCGCTTCGCGGGTCAGGGCTTGAACCGGGATATCCCCTGCCGGGCGGGTATTACGCGGTTTATGGAACAGCATGTTCCAGAATATCCGCAAGGTTTTGCGCAAGCCTTCGCGCTGCACCGGCGCGTGGTTGCGGTAGTGACCTTGATCCTGCAAAGACGCTTCAAGGCCGACAGCGCAGTCGTCGCGGGATGAGGAGGTGGCCATGATTGAGGTGGCTCCAAGGAATTCGACGAGGTTGCCGCGTTCCGTTGCTGGACGATAAATGGCCAATGCATGCACGCTTGGGCCGAGACTCTATGTTTGCCGAACAGTTACACTGCACGGTGTAGTTTCTAGATTGCAACAAATCCGAGAGCAAGTAAACTCCAGAGTGTAAGTTTCCCTAATTCCCGCCGAAGCCTATTTATGACAGTTCCACTGCGTCTCACCGACCGTAAACGCGACGCCATCATTCAGGCGGCCATTGTCGAATTCCGTGCCAACGGTTTCGACATCACCAGCATGGACAAGATTGCTGCAACGGCCGGGGTGTCGAAGCGAACGGTGTACAACCACTTCCCCAGCAAGGAAGAGCTGTTTGCCGAGATCCTGAATAAATTGTGGAACAGCATCTGCACGGAACAGGAAACGCCGTACCACAATGACCAGCCGCTACGCCCGCAACTCGAAGCGGTGCTGCGGGCCAAACTGCAAACGCTGTCGGACAATAATTTTCTCGACCTGGCTCGAGTGGCAATCGCCGCCACTATTCACTCGCCCGAGCGCGGCCAGGACATGGTCGCGCGTCTGGGCGAACGGGAAGAAGGTCTTACGGTGTGGATTCGTGCAGCCCAGGCAGATGGCCGGTTGAAAGCGGTCGATCCGATTTTTGCCGCGCACCAGGTGCAAGGGCTGATCAAGGCTTTCGCCTTCTGGCCGCAGATTTCCATGGGCCAGCCGGGGTTGTCGGCAGAGATGCAGACCTGCGTGGTCGAGTCGACCCTGGACATGTTCCTGACTTGCTATCAGCTGTAGTCCGAGGCTGCTGTCAGACCCGTTACCCTTTCCTTCAGGGCTTCTGCAGCTCTAGTGCGTCTGGAATAAATGACACTATTGCTGACATTTTCCGGTAAACGAGCGCGCCCACTGAAACACGACAATTTGTTTCTGAAGAAATTGGGTAATGAATAACCAACGCGCAGGCTCCTCCAGCATCAGCCGATACAAACTCTGGCGGTTTACCTCAGTCCAGAGGGCTCGAGGGCTATAGTAGGCCCCAGTCCCACGGCATTGCAGAGAGCACCATGAATTCGAGCAAACCCGAAGTAGCGTCTACGGAATCAGTCGACCCCCTGCGTTTTCACCGCCCCCATGCCCATCTGGCTCCGACCTTCGGCACTGACCGTTTTGCCTTGAGAGCCGAAGCCTTTGCGCGCTTTTTCGGCACGCCGACCTTTCTTGGCGCACAAACCCTGATCGTGGTGATCTGGGTCTGCCTCAATCTGTCTGGCCTCACGCATTTCGACCTTTACCCATTCATCCTGCTCAACCTGGCGTTCAGCCTGCAATCGGCCTACGCCGCACCACTGATTCTGCTGGCTCAGACCCGCCAGGCGGCGCGCGACAAAGCCAAGTCCGACGCCGATGCCCGCCACCGGGAATCCCTGGCCAACGCCAATACCAAGCGCCAGGAACAAGCGGCGCACAACACCGCACAGTTAATGGCATTGCTTGAGCAAAACACCCGCTTGACCGAGATGACCAAGTCGCTGACCGAGCGCATAGAAAGCCTGACCTCCGAAATGCATCAGCACTTTGTGCGCAAGGATGAGCCCAAGGCTTGAATCAGCGAACGACCACTTTGTTCTGCGGGACCTCGAACAGCGTTACCGCGCGCTGTTGCCAGCGGTTTTTGTAACTCGGGGTGGACGTCTCATTGTTGCCGTCCAGGACCACCTGGATGACTCCCTTTTGGCATAGGGTGAATACCTGCTGGATGCCGACTGCCCTGCCGCCATCCTCGAGAATCGTATGAGCCAGCTTCGCCTGCGTGTCGCTGCCAATGAAATAACCACCACAGATGAAGGGCTGAGCGACGGCAGGTAATGCCAGTGCACAGAAAGAAACAGCCAACATTGATCGAGTGATTTTGTGCATCTGTGGCATCCCACTTATCAGTTAATGAAACCACCTCAAGGGCGGAAACTTAACGTAAAGATAGAGCCAGCACGCTTCAATCAGCGAAGGCTACAAAGGTCATCGTCTATCGACCTTATCTCTGAAGGATTTTTCTGACCGCCCCAAAAGAGCAAGCTCGCCTACACGTTTCGTCACCACGGATAGACGGATCAACTCGGACTCTGAGGGAGCGGCAGTGCGGCGATCCGACTTGCCCGCGAAGACGTCAGACCAGACACCCTCTACCTCGAATCACCCCACCACCGGCTGCACCAGACTGCGCTGCGCCGAAATCTCCGGCACGTCCTCGCGACGCATGTACACCCGCAGCGGTTCGGTGATGTTGATGCGGTCGTCGATATTCTGGTCCAGCAGCAGTTGAATCAGCTCGCGCTTGAGGGTCATGGTTTGATGGATCGCCGGCTGCCAGACGAATTCGCTGCAGGGGATGATCGCGTCATCCGCGACGTCCATGCCAAACGAGTCTTCGCTGAAACGAACGATATGCCGGCCGGTCTTGCGATTGAAACCGACGAAACCTTTGAGTTGGTCGGCGGCCTGGCAGATAAGCTCGGAAGTGATGCGCATGCTAAACCTCACGGTAGGTCCCGAAAGACAGGTGATCGATGGTTTGCACGCTGGGCAAGTGAAGCAGTTTTTTTCAGGTGTCCCTCTGACGGGGAGACTGTTGGGCCAAAGAGTACTGCAAAGAGCCGCACAAAAGCGCTGAAAAAAATGCTTCGAATGCAGCTTTATGTCGGTTTGGCGATAGCACTGACAGCGTTCAGTTGTTAAAACATAGTATCGCTCACAACGAAAGGATCTCGACTATGCCTGCCACCTTCCAAAAAAGCGCCCTGCTGCTGAGCCTGATGCTCGGTCTGGGCCAGGCACAGGCCAGTAGCCAGCCAAGCCCCAGCGCCCTGGCCACCGCAACGGGCATTCCGCGCCCGGCGGTCATTGCCCACCGTGGAGCATCCTTCGATGCCCCGGAATCCACCGCGGCCGCTTACAAACTGGCCCGCGACCTGGGTGCCGACTATCTGGAACTGGACTTGCAACGCAGCAAGGACGGCGTGTTGTTCGCCCTGCATGACGACAACCTGCAACGCACCACCGATGTCGCGAGTAAATTCCCCGAGCGCAAGGACAGTCCCGCCAACCAATTCACCCTGGCCGAACTGAAAACTCTGGATGCCGGCAGTTGGTTCAACAACGCCTACCCGGACCGCGCGCGCCCGTCCTATGTCGGCCTGAAGATTCTGACCCTCGACGAAATCATCGATATCGCCCAGGGCAACCCGCTGCACAAGCCCGGGCTGTATATCGAAACCAAGGAGCCGAAGCAGTTTCCGGGCCTGGAACGCGACCTCAAGGATAAATTGCAGGACCGTGGCTGGCTCAGCCCGATCGGCTCGAAACTGGCGAAAGGCGAAATTGCGGTCGGCCAGGGCAAAGGCAAGGTCGTGCTGCAAACCTTCGAAAAGAGCAGCCTGGAGCTGTTGCAAAAAGAGATGCCGCAGGTCCCGAAAATCCTCCTGCTGTGGGTCGGTGAAGGCAGTATCGAACCCAAGTCCAACGTCACTTTCGCCGACAGCGGGGAAAAGGATAAGGCCGCCTTCTACGCCAGGCAGGAACCCAAGGACAAAGCCGAATTCGAGAAGTGGGTCGACTACGCCAAGGCTCAAGGCGCCATTGGCACCGGACCTTCGGCCGCCCTGACCGCCGGTGGCGATCAAAGCTATTCGGACCTGGTGCAGCCGTGGATGAACAGTTTCGCTCACGACAAAGGCCTGTTGGTGCATGCCTACACCATCGACGAACCGGTGGATTACCAGAAAGTGATGGATGCCGGCGTCGATGGCATCTTCACCAACCGCAGCTCCGAGCTGCTCAAGTACTTCAAGCGTCCGGCCCCGGCCACTGTCGCGCAGTTGCTTGAAGCCAACGGCTTTTAACCGAGCCGAAATGAAATTAAGGGTGAATTAAGTTCAGCGGGTTACTCTAACGCCACTTAAACAGTTTCACTCCAAGGAAAGAACCTTATGAAGACGTTGACCGCCCTGTTCGCCGCTGCTGCCTTGACCCTGACTGCCGGCCTGGCCCAGGCCGACGTTCGTCCAGACCAGATTCCAGGCCTGCTCAAAGCCGGCACCATCATGGACCTGGAAAAACTCAACCAGACCGCCCTCACCCAGCATCCAGGCACAACGGCGGCCAGCATCACCGATACCGAGCTTGAGCTCAAAGGCGCGGACTACGTCTACCAGGTGGAAATTCGTGACGCCAAAGGCGTCAAGTGGGACGTGGACCTGAACGCCAAGACCGGTCAGGTGCTGAGCAACAAACAAGACAAGTAACGGCATCACAAAAAGCCGCGCGGCCTTCGGGTCGCGCGGCTTTTTTTATGCGCTCAGGCGCGCGGTCACCTCATTCAACTGCCCCGACAACCCGTGTAAATTCCGGCTCGCCGCTTCAGTGCGCTGCACGTTGTCCAGGTTGGTGCTGGCGATGCTGGTGATTTCAGTGAGGTTGCGCGAAATGTCTTCAGCCACCGAAGTCTGCTCTTCGGCGGCCGTAGCGATTTGCCGGTTCATGTCGCGTATCGCTTCCACCGAAGCGGTGATCCGCTCCAGCATCGCGCCAGCCTGAGTCACTTGTTCGACGCTTTCTTCGCTGCGTGACTGGCCGCTGTCGATGGCCTGGGCCGCATCCACTGCACCCTTCTGCACCGTTTGAATGATCTGATTGATCTCGATGATCGATGCCGCCGTGCGCTGAGCCAGGCTGCGCACTTCATCGGCGACCACGGCAAATCCGCGTCCTGCCTCGCCGGCGCGGGCCGCTTCGATGGCGGCATTGAGCGCCAGCAGGTTGGTCTGTTCGGCAATGGCACGAATCACTTCCAGCACCTTGCCGATCCGCCCGCTGTCGGTCTCCAGCTGACGGATGACGGTAGCGGTATTGGCGATTTCGCCACGCATCCGGGTGATGGTGTGAATCGTCCCCTGCATGACCTTTTCGCCCTGCTGAGCAGAGTGATCGGCATCATCGGCAGCCCGTGCCGCATCCGCTGCATGCCGGGCGACTTCCTGCGCCGTGGCGGACATCTCGTTCATCGCCGTGGCCACTTGATCGGTGCGGTTGAACTGCTCGTTGGTGCCCTGAGTCATCTGGCTGGCGATCGAATTCAGCTCGCCACTGGCGCTGTCCAGATCGGTGGCGCTGCGTTGTAAGCGGCTGAAGGTCTCTGCGAGAAAATCCCGCAAGGTATTGGCAGCAACAGCCAGCTTGCCCAGTTCATCCTGACGATCGCATGCCACACGCGCGGCAAACCGACCCTGGCTGAGTTGAGCGACGTACTCGATCAGTTTGCGGATCGGCTCGACCAGATTGCGGTTGACCAGCCACAGGCTGAGCAGGCCGATCAACAGGCCCGAAGCCAGCATCACCATGATCCCCAGCAACACGGTGCGATCAGCATTGGCACTGATCAGGGTTGATTGCCTGGCACCCTGCTTGCGCAGTTCGCTCACCAGTTCACTCATTTGCTCGCTAACGGCACGGTCCACGCCTTTGACCGCGGCATCGCCAGCAGCAGCGTCGGCCCCGGCGGCCAGATAGGCATCCCGGCCCTTCTGATAGGCCGTACCCAAAACGCGGTGCTCTTCACGCAGTCGCTCGATACGACTTTTGAGTTGCGCATCAATCCCCGGGATGCTGCCCAGTTGTCCGAGAATGCCTTGTACATCGCGCTGGCGGTCTTCGAATTGCTTCCAGTACGTGTTCAAGTCTGCTGGCCGCTTGCCACGCAGCAAGACGTTTTTCCATTCCTGAACCTGAACCTTGAATTGCAGGTTGGCTTCATCGATCAGTTGCGAAGTATGCAGCGGGCCATCGATCAGATTGCGATAGCTCTGAACACCGCTGGAAAGAAAATGAAAGCACGCCAGCGCAATCAGCAGCATTGCAAACAGACTGCCGCTCAGCAGTGCCAGGATTTGAGCTCTCAGGGATTTGTGCACAAACATCGAGTGGGATCTCATGACAGGGATAAAGCAGGCCAACCAGAGGCATGCATGACGTCCAGACATCCCTGTCAGAAACAACGAGGCCTTTTGGCCAAAGGCGCGAAAGACTACCTGAGCTTGATCGGCACTGGGCTCGCATTCTTTAATGGCGCCGACCACTGGTCATGGCGCGCTTGCCGATGTCGCCAAGCTGTCACAAAACCGTCAAACAGCCTTGTCATGATGCGGTTCAAGCGAACCTGTGAAGCCTGGGACAGGCGCGTCCCGCCAGCGAGACTCCATGAACCACAGCATCAGCCAAAGCCATCGCGACACTGATCTGTTCGGTCTGCTCTACGGGTTCAGTTTTCGCCCTGGCGAACGGGGGCGCGAAATCGATTCGGCGAGCGCCGTGCAATGCTTGCGGCAACCCGGCGATCCCGAGGAATTTCTCTGGCTGCACCTGAACCTGGCCCACGCCGCCTGCGAACGCTGGATGAAAACCAACCTGGAACTGCCGCAGGAGTTCTTCGAAGCGCTGCACGAAGGTTCGCGCTCGACCCGTATCGAACACGTCGATTCGGCGCTGCTGGCGGTGGTCAACGATGTGGTGTTCAACCTGAGCAACATGGTTTCTTCGGATATTTCGACTTTGTGGGTCTGCGCCCGCAGCCGCCTGATCATCAGCGCCCGCCTGCAACCCTTGCACTCGGTGGACAAGCTGCGCTCCTCGGTCAAGGCCGGTGAATGCTTCCGCTCACCGTTGGAGCTGCTGGTGCATCTACTGCGCGACCAGGGTGAGGTGCTGACCCAGATCGTGCGCAAGACCAGCAGCAGCGTCGATCAGATCGAGGACCAGTTATTGTCCTCGCGCCTGTCCACCAACCGCGCCGAACTGGGTACCAACCGCCGGGTGCTGGTACGCCTGCAACGCTTGCTGGCACTGGAGCCGGGGTCGTTGCTGCGACTGCTCAATCGCCCGCCGCACTGGCTGCAGAAAGAGGACGTCAAGGAACTGCGCAAATCCACCGAGGAGTTTGCGCTGATCATCAACGACCTCACCGCCCTGGGCGAGCGCATCAAGCTGCTGCAGGAAGAAATCGCCGCCAACCTCAACGAACAAAGCAACCGCACCCTGTTCACCCTGACCGTGGTGACGGTGTTGGCGCTGCCGATCAACATCATTGCCGGGTTCTTCGGCATGAATGTCGGCGGCATTCCACTCTCGGCCGACCCGGAAGGTTTCTGGATTCTGGTGGCGCTGGTGGCGACCTTCACCGTGCTGGCCGGGCGTTGGGCGTTTCGCAAGCGCCAGGACTACTGACGTCCGCTCGAGCCCATTCGCTGGCAAGCAAAACGCACCTATACCAGGCCACCAGGAGTCACGCCGTCATGGGTAGGAGCTGCCGACAGACTGCGCTCTTTTCAGCGGCCACCTGGACAACCCGACCTGCAAGCCAAACGCCAACACCCCGGTCAACGGCGCCGAAAAACTCCCCGGCACACCTCCCGTGAACATCAACAGCAAGCCCAATGCCGTGCCACCAAACCAGGCCGTCAGCCCTACCGGATTGAACGCCGGCGCGCTGTGTATCGCGCTCACATCGCGCCCGCCATAGAGAATCTGCGCCAGCGCCACACCGACCCAGGCCACCACGAAAATGCCCTGATAGGCCAAGGCCTTGAGCAGGTAGGAAAAGACATCCGCGAGCATCAACCCATACACAATCAGCCCCACCGCTACCGCCCACATCAGGTACGAACCACGCAGGCCGAAACGGGCGAAGAACGCCTGCATGTTCAGGGTCGCCAGGTAGTAATTGGCGGTGTTGATCCGGGTCTGTGTAGCCCAGACGAACAGCAGCCCCCACAACCCCATCAATTGCAGAATCGCCATCACCACCGAGACTTCATTCAGCGTGCCTTCGTGGGGAATGCTGCTGACCAGATAGATCCCGGCTGCGCCATTGAGCAGGAAAGTCACTGCATAGAACGGCATGCCGAAGTTCCAGCGACCATGGTAAGTGGCGTCCTCGGGCTTGCCAAAACGCGCGTAATCGAAGGTGAACAACATCAGCACCCAGACGCCCATGTAGGCCACAAAACAATCCCACCAGCCAAACGCGCGGGGAGTTGCCGGACCGAAATCCAGCCACTGCGGCTGATAGCCATAGCGGCTGATGGACAAACCAACGGCGAACAGCAAGCCGCCCAGATAGACCGGAAGCAACACACCGTTGAGCTTGTCCAGCCAGTGCTGCACGCTGCCCAGAATCAGCGGCACGCTGTACAGCACCACCAGCAGCGCGGCGAGCGGATAGACCAGCTCCGGGTACAGGTGGTTGAGCGCCACGGCGATCACCGAGCCTTCGAACACCGCGTAATAAATCGCCGTGGAGAAGAAGATCAGCGTTGCCAGACAGGCCCCCGTGCGGCCAAACAACAGCCGGGAAAACAGCGCCACCGACAGGCCGCTGCGAATCGCGAAGCGGCTGAGTACAGTGTTGACCAGCCCATAGCTGATCACCGACAGCAGCATGCCGATCAGCGCATTGCGCGTGCCGTAGGACAACGCCAGGGACGCGCCGACCACGATGTAGAACATCGCGCTGCAGACGGCCCACCAGGCCATGGTCAGGGACAGTCGACCCATGCGTGCATCCGCCGGGACCGGAACGCTGGCCGGGTCCTGCCCGGTTTGACTCGATTGCGATAAAGCAGCCATTTGCGTGAACTCCAAAACCAGTCAAAGGTTGAAGCGCGGGCAGCCGCCACCGCACCGCAGTGCGGCGTTGGCGTACCTTTTGGCATTGCCCGCGCTAAACGGCGGGCAGCATCAGGAAGGGAACAGTTTGCTCAGGCAACTGAGTTTTTTCTTATAGGAGCGCCGAGCCTCCAGCGCCTCTTCGAGGGTCACCGCGACGAAGCGGGCCTTCTGATTGGGCTGCATCTGCCCGATCAGGTCGAGGTCGGCACTGATCACCGTGCCGATCATCGCGTAGCCGCCACCGGAGACCGCGTCGCGATGCAGGACGATTGGCTCGAGCCCGGCCGGAACCTGGATCGAACCGATGGGGTAGCAACTGTCGACGATGTTCGACGGATCGGAGCCGGCACCGAACGGCTGTTCGCGGGGCTGGAAACTCAGCGCGCTGCCGCCCTTGAAGCGATAGCCGATGCGGTCCGCTTCAGAGCCGACAGTCCAGGGTTCGGCGAAGAAGCTGCTCTTGGCGGACTCGGTCAGGCGGTGGTAATACAGACCGGGGACCACCCGCAGGGTGATCTCACCGCCCAGGGCCTGGCGCAAGGCCATTGGCAAGCTGGCCCCGGCGCGACTCTTGCCGCTGTCGATGCCGATCGGCAGTTCATCGCCAATCGCCAGGCGCCGCCCTTGAAAACCACCGAGCGCGCCCAAGGCATAAGTCGAACGACTGCCCAGCACCAGCGGCACATCAATCCCGCCCGCGACCGCCAGATAGGCGCGAGCACCGGCCTTGGGAAAGTCAAAGCGCAGCACCTGCCCGGCGCGGACGCTGAAGGCGGTGTCGTGGTGCATTTCCACGCCGTCGACCCGGGGCGTCATGAGGGCGCCGCAGACCGCCACCAGTGCATCCTGATGAAACTCCAGTTCAGGACCCAGTAGCGTGCACTCCAGTGCCGCGGCGCCCGCCGGGTTTCCGACCAATTGGTTGGCGGCGCTCAACGCGTATTGATCCAGTGCGCCAGAGGGTGGAATGCCGAGGTGATAGTAGCCTTCGCGGCCCAGGTCCTGAACCGAGGTGGCGAGGCCGGGTTTGAGCACCTTGATCATGCCAGCACCTCCTGCAACGACTTGGGATAACCGACCGGGTCGGCGAGAAAGGCGTCCAATGAGAACTCCACCGGACGAATGCGCAGATCAAAGCGTCCGGCCTCGACCTCAGCCACCGCCAGGTCGTACTCCTCACGCTGCATGGGCTTGAACTGGACGATATCGCCGGGACGGAAGAACACCATGTGCTCTTGCAGATAAGCCAGCTTCTGCTCCGGGTCGTAGATCGGTGCCGGCGTGACGCCGAACATTTGATAGCCGCCGGCACCGCGCACCGAGTAGATGCAGCCAAAGCAACCGCCATGACCGAGGGTCAACTTGGGGGTATCGGTACGCGGCCGCAGGTATTTGGGCACCTGCAACTGCCGCTCGCGCTCGACCATCTGGAACATGAACGGCAACCCGGCGACGAAGCCGACCATCGAGACGAACCACGGCGCACCACTGTGCGCGGCGATGAACGCGTCGACGTCGGCCAGGCCATTGATCCGCGCGGCGTATTCCAGGTCGGTGGAGCTCGGGTCTTGATGGCGGTCGCGAAAACGCATCAGGGTTTCATGGGTCCAGGGATCGTTGTACAGCACCGGAATCTCGATGATCCGCGTCTGCAACGTGCGCTCGGCCACGGCCTGCGCTTCCGCACTCTGGACCGCATCGAGCAGCGTGTGCGGAGCAATCCGGTCCGGGTCGAAACGGATCTGGAACGAGGCGTTGGCCAGGCATACATCGAGCACCCCATCGAGGGCCAGACGCTCCACCGCACGCGTCACCGCCATGCCCTTGAAGAACGCCTCAAGGGACATGCTTTCACTGACCTCGGCGAACAAATGTTCATCAGCGCCGAAGCTGTAGCGAATCGAACTGCTCATCACTCACCTCCCATGGGGCGTTCGGCCAGCCAGGTTTCCAGGGTGCCGGTATGGAAGTCGGCGCTGTGCAGCCACGGCTGGTCGAGCAATTGGCGATGCAGCGACAAGGTGCTGGCCATGCCGGTCAGGGTGGTGTTTTGCAGCGCGATACGGGCACGGGCCAGGGCTTCGGCGCGATCGCTGCCATGCACAATCAACTTGGCCAGCAGCGAGTCATAGTACGGCGGCACACGATAGCCTTGGTACAGATGGGTGTCGACTCGCACCCCTTCGCCCTCGGGCCAGACCAACTGTTCGACCAGCCCCGGGCTTGGAAAGAAATCCCGCGCCGGGTCTTCGGCGTTCAGGCGCATTTGCAGCGCCGCACCGTTCATCCGGATATCGCTTTGCTGCAACCCCAACGGCTCGCCACCGGCAATGCGCAACATCGCCTGGACCAGGTCGATGCCGGTGATCAGTTCGCTGACCGGATGCTCGACCTGAATCCGCGTGTTCATCTCGATAAAGAAGAACTCGCCGGTGCTGTCGTCGTAGAGATATTCCAGGGTACCGGCGCCCTTGTAGCCGAGGGCTTCAGTCAGGCGTACGGCACTCGCGCAAAGAGATTCGCGTTGCTGCGAACTCAGCACCGGCGACGGCGCTTCTTCGAAGATCTTCTGTCGCCGCCGTTGCAGCGAGCACTCGCGCTCGAACAGATGCACCGCGTGCTTGCCATCGCCCAGTACCTGGACTTCGATGTGTCGGGCCTTGCCGATAAAGCGTTCCAGATACACCGCGCCGTTGCCGAACGCCGCTTGCGCTTCGCGTTGCGAACGGGGGAATTCTTCGGCCAGCTGCGCGGCACTTTCGGCCAGGCGAATACCGCGCCCGCCACCACCGGCCGAGGCTTTGATCAGTAGCGGAAAGCCGACTGCTTCGGCCGCCCGCAACGCCGACTCGAGGTCAAACAGTTCACCGGGTGAACCAGGCACCACCGGCACCCCGGCGGCTTGCGCTGTGCGCCGTGCTTCGGCCTTGTCGCCCATGCGCCGGATCGTCTCCGGGCTCGGCCCGACGAAGATCGCGCCGGCGGCCTGCACCGCTTCGGCGAACGCGGCGTTCTCCGACAGGAAGCCATAGCCAGGGTGTACCGCGTTGGCGCCGCTGGCTTTCAAGGCGCCCAGCAGGGCCTCGACATTCAGGTAACTTTTATCGGCACGGGCCGGGCCGAGGATGTGCACTTCATCGGCCATGCGCGCCGCGAGCGAATCGACATCCGCCTCGCTGCAGGCGGCGACGGTGGGGATCCCCAGTTCTTTGGCGGCACGGATGATCCGCACCGCGATCTCGCCA
Organism: Pseudomonas fluorescens; assembly: GCF_902497875.1. Lineage (GTDB taxonomy): Bacteria > Pseudomonadota > Gammaproteobacteria > Pseudomonadales > Pseudomonadaceae > Aquipseudomonas > Aquipseudomonas fluorescens_BR. The sequence goes on along the minus strand of NZ_CABVHY010000037.1, from coordinate 20,466 downwards.
CGATTGGCGATCAACAGTTTGCTAATGCGCTGAGTCATGATCGCGTCCTCACTCTTCGTCGAGCGTCGCGACGATCTGACCCGGCTCCACCGGATCGCCGTCTTCTACCATAAAGGCTGTCACACGACCGGCCGTCCCGGCGGTCAGTTCGGAAAACTGCTTCATGACCTCGATCAGGCCAATCACGGTGTCGGCGCCAACCAGCGCACCGACCTCGACAAAGTTCGGCGACTCGGGCGTGGCCTTGCGGTAGAACGTTCCCGGCAACGGGGTGATAACAGTGTATTCGGCCATGTCTGTTCCTCTTGGAATAGTTGTAGAAAGGCAGGCAAAAAGTGAAACCAGTCTCTGAAACCCCCGCGTCTGGGCGCGGGGTGTTGGGTTAAACGCTTAGCGCGGCGCGCGCACCTCGATCCCGGCCTGATCCAGCGCGGTACGTGTAGCCTCAACCAGATCCAGCGCACCCGGGGTGTCGCTGTGCAGGCAGATGGAATCGAATTCGATAAACAGGTCTTCGCCCTCGACGGTGCGCACCAGACCTTGCTGGCAAGCGCGCAGAACCTTGGCGGCTACGGTTGCCGGATCAAGCGCACGAACATTACGGGTGAAGACGATGGAGCCGCTGAGGTCGTAATCGCGGTCGGCGTAGAACTCGCGAATCACCGGTTGGCCGAGCTCCTTGGCGATGCGCCAGATCACCGAGTTCGGCATGCAATACAGCAGTAATTCAGGATCGAGGCGGTTGAGGTTTTCGACAAACAGCCGGGCGGCCTCCTCGTCCCGGGCCAGGTGCATGTAGAGCGCGCCGTGGGGTTTGATGTGTTGCAGCGGCACGCCCTGGACGCGGGCGATTTCCCGCAGGGCACCGAGCTGGTAGAGCATGTCGTCGACCAACTCCTGGGCCGGCGCGTTGATATGTCGACGACCGAACCCCACCAGGTCGCGAAACCCCGGGTGGGCACCGATGGCCACGCCCAGGCGCTTGGCCTGCTCGACGGTACGGCGCATGGTGCCGGGGTCACCGGCATGAAAGCCGGTGGCGATATTGGCCGAGCTGATAAAGCCCATCAACTCAGTGTCGACGCCATCGCCGATGGTCCACGGGCCGAAGCTTTCGCCCATGTCCGAATTGAAATCCACTGCCTGCATGATGTTTGCTCCTGACTCTTGTGACTTCATGCAGTCCACGTTAAATTTCCGCCAACCCCTTGGGAAGATCTATTAACAGATAGGGTATCTTCTGAAAAACAGATACCTCAATGAAGCCGCTACCAGAGCCTGCGCGGCGACAAGGGTCGATAAAAACCTCAGGAACTTTCCATGTCCCTTACCCTGCGTCAGGTCCGCTACTTTGTCGCCACCGCCGAGATCGGGCAGATCTCCCAGGCGGCGATCCATCTGAATATTTCTCAGTCGGCGGTGACCACGGCGATCAAGGAACTGGAGGGCATGTTGGGCACCTTGCTGTTTCAACGCTCGGCCCAGGGCATGAGCCTGACCGACGCCGGTCGGCATTTTCTCAATCGGGCCTACGTGATATTGCGCAGCGTCGACGATGCGCTGAACAGCCCGTTGCCGGACTATCGCGCCAGCGGTGTATTGCGCGTCGCCGCCAGCTACACGGTGATTGGCTACTTCCTGCCCCATCACCTTCAGCGCATGAGCCACTGGCATCCGGACGTGTCGATCGAAGTCCATGAGCAGGAACGCCAGGCCATCGAACAAGGCCTGCTGGAGGGCCGCTTCGACATGGCGGTGGTGCTGACCGCTAACCTCACCCACCCGGACATCGTCTCGGAAATACTCTTCAACTCCGAGCGCCGCCTGTGGCTGCCCAGCCATCATCCACTTTGCGAGCGCTCGGCGGTCAGCCTCGCCGATGTGGCGCAAGAACCCTACATCCTGCTGACGGTCGACGAGGCCGAACAAAGTGCGATGCGTTACTGGGAACACGCCGGCCAACAACCCAAGGTGCGGGTGCGCACCAGTTCAGTGGAGGCGGTGCGCAGCATGGTCGCCAATGGCAGTGGTGTAGCGATCCTCTCCGACCTGGTGCATCGCCCCTGGTCGCTGGAAGGCAAACGCATCGAAACCCTGACCGTGACCGACCCGGTGACGCCCATGAGCGTCGGCCTGGCCTGGCACCGCGAACACGCCTTCACTCCGGCGATGCAAGCGTTCCGTGATTACTTCCATGATGCGTTCCTCGCGCCGCAGCAGCATTCGGTGCGGCGCTGAACGCGTTGGCTCAGATCATCCGACTCAGCAGCAGTCGCTCGCGCAGCACGTCATACGCCCAGTGATAGACGTAGGTGTATGGCAGGAAAAACAGCAGCACGCCGAGGTCCAGAATCAGTGCCTGCAACAGGCTGATGTTCAGCCACCAGGCGATCAGCGGCACGCTGACCGCCACCAGACCACCCTCGAACAGCAGCGCGTGCAGCACGCGGGTCCAGCCGCTTGGAGTCATGCCGAGGTGCTTGAGCAAGCGGTCGAACAGGCCGTTGAACAGGACGTTCCAACCCAGGGCAATCAGGCCGATGGCGATGGTCGCGACACCCATGTCGACCAGCGGCTTGTCCATCAGCCAGGCGAGCAGCGGGGTACACAACAGGACCGCGAGCAGCTCGAAACCGATGGCCTGGAAAATACGTTCAGTGATGGATTTATTGGTGCTCATGACTGGGCTCCCTAAGTGAAGATGTTGCCATCATCACCTTGCAGACCGATACTTCATAACTAATAACCATCGATCAAGGCGATAGTTTATGGCCTCTCACGAAGTGTTACTGGCCTTTGTCCAGGCCGCGACCCAAGGCTCGTTTTCCGCGGCGGCGCGCAAGCTGGGAAGGAGCCAGTCGACCATCAGCGCCGCCGTTGCCAGCCTGGAAATCGACCTGGATGTGGTGCTGTTCGATCGCAGCAGCCGCAAGCCGACGCTGACCCCGGCCGGGCACGTCATGCTGCAGCGCGCCGAAGACATCCTCGACGCGACCAGTCGCCTGGAAATGGCCGCCAGTCAGCTGTCTCAAGGTTTCGAGCCGAAGCTGACCGTGGCCATTTCCGATACCTATCAGTCCGATCGTTTCGAGGCGAGCTTGAGCGCCTTCGAGCAGCGTTACCCAGACCTCGAACTCGAATGCCTGATCGCCGAATGCGCCGATCTGATCGCCCTGGTTCAGAGTGGCCGGGCGCAGATTGCCTTTGCCGAGATGCAACCGAATTACCCGGCGGACCTCGCCAGCTCGACAGTGGACGAACGCACGGAAATTGCCTTGTTTGTGTCTCGTGACCATCCCTTGGCGGCACTGAACAAAGTCGACAAGGACAGCCTGCAACAGCACCGCGAGTTGCGCCTGGCGACCATCGTCAACCCTTACGAAAGCCGTGCCCAAGGCCGGGTCTGGTCGGCGCCGAGTTACCTGATGCTGCTGGAAATGGCCCAGCGCGGGTTCGGCTGGGCACCCTTGCCGCGCTGGCTGGTGGGCCGCTTTGGCGCCGGCTCGCTGCAGGAACTCAAGGTGCGCGGCTGGCCGCGACCGGTGGCGGTCGATGCCCTCTGGTCACGCCTGCATCCGCCGGGGCCGGCGGGGAGCTGGTTGTTGGGGAAGATGCTCGAGTGAGGGTGCCGCAGGCTGCGATCTTTTCGGCGGACAAATGCGTTGCCCCGACGGACGCCAGGATCAAAAGATCGCAGCCTGCGGCAGCTCCTACAGGGGATTGGCGAACCGACGGGCAAACGCGGTCGGCGTAGGGGCTGCCGCAGGCTGCGATCTTTTCGGCGGACAATGCGTTGCCCCGACGGACGCCAGGATCAAAAGATCGCAGCCTGCGGCAGCTCCTACAGGGGATTGGCGAACCGACGGGCAAACGCGGTCGGCGTAGGAGCTGCCGAAGGCTGCGA
>NZ_CABVHY010000037.1:490-16542 GCF_902497875.1 Pseudomonas fluorescens | reverse complement strand
TTCTGAATGCTGTGGGTATCCGGGTTGGTCAGCGCATCATCGACGTTCGACTTGAGCGGGATTTTTTTCCCGGCACGCAGGCCTTCGTCAGCGGTGATCACCACTTTGGATTTGCAGTCGATGATCCGACCGGCCAGGGCTTCCGGCGAGAAACCACCGAACACCACCGAGTGAATCGCGCCGATCCGGGTGCACGCCAGCATGGCGACCACGGCTTCGGGAATCATCGGCATATAGATAGTCACCACGTCGCCGCGGTGCACATCCTGGCCCCGCAGGGCGTTGGCGAACTTGCAGACTTCTTCGTGCAGCTCGCGATAGGTGATGTTGCGGCTCTCGGCAGGGTCATCGCCCTCCCAGATAATCGCGATCTGGTCGCCGCGCTCGGCGAGGTGACGGTCCAGACAGTTGTAGGAAACGTTCAGGGTGCCGTCGGCGAACCACTTGATGTCGACATGGTGATCATCGAAGGAAGTCTGCTTCACCGTGGTGAAAGGCTTGATCCAGTCGAGGCGTTTGGCCTGCTCACGCCAGAAACCGTCGGGATTGACCACCGACTGCTGGTACATGGCCTTGTAGGTTGCTTCATCAGTCAACGTGTTGGCCGCAACCTCGGGACGAACGGGATACAGAGAAGCCGCACTCATCTTACTTTCCTCGACAACGATCGTTTCAGTTTGAATTGTATTTATTTGGATGTTGTGGCCGCCGGGATGCTATGGCCTGTCTACTAGAGCATCTAATTTGTCGTTCAAATTCTGAACCGGTTGAGCAATGTGTCTTGCTGGCTGACATGGTTCTCCATCGCTGAGCATTGATGGACTTGCAATTCAGCACTGCCCGAAACTTCAAGGCTAATGTCGCGAATATTGGTCGTGTTTCGATTGATTTCGTCAGTCGTCGCGCTCTGTTCTTCAGCGGCAGCGGCAATCTGCAGGTTCATATCATTGATGCGGTAAATCGCGTCACGGATGCGCTCGAGCGTGTGATTGGCTGCATTGGCATCCCCCGCAGTTTTGCTGGCAGTGTCGCGGCTTTGCTGCATCCGCACTTGGGCGTGTTTCACACCCGTCTGCAACTGATCAATCATCAGGCGAATTTCCTGAGTGGATTGTTGAGTGCGCGAAGCAAGTGAACGCACCTCATCAGCCACCACAGCAAAACCGCGTCCCGATTCACCAGCTCTTGCTGCCTCGATGGCCGCGTTGAGCGCAAGCAGATTGGTCTGGTCTGCAATGCTTGTAATGACCGCCACGATCGATTCAATGCTTTGACTGAGGGTGGACAACTCATTGATGGCGTGGCCTGTGTGGTCCATCTCATCGGCAAGGCGATTGATTGCTGCTGTGGATTTGGAGACCAGACTGACACCCTCCGCGGTTTGGTCATTGGCTGCGATCGCGGCTTCGGCCGCCGCTTGTGCATTACGCGCCACGTCTTCTGCCGTCGAAGCCATCTCGGTCATGGCGGTGGCCAGTTGATCCAATTCCTGCAATTGAACATGTACGCGATTAGCTGCTTTATTTGCTTCTTGGGAAGTCACCTTGGTGCTCTCGCGGACCTGTTGAGAGCTATTTTTGACATCGCCGATGAGCGATTTCAGGTTTTGCAGGAATCGATTGAATTCGCCAGAAACCAGTGCGATCTCATCTTTGCCGCTCACTTTCAATTGACGAGTTAAGTCACCGTCTCCGCGATTAATATCCGCGAGAGACTCTTTGAGTTGTTCGAGTGGCCAAAGCAATCGTTTCACCAGCATGCCTAACAGAAGGAGGCTGATTAACACGCCGAGGACAGTGCCGATAACGGCTCGCCAGCTCAGGACATGAGCAGCCGACATGACGATGTCTTGGTCAAGTACCACGCCGATATACCAATCCATGCCCTTGAGATCAGTAAGCGGAATGAAAGACACAAGAAGGGACTTTCCACTGCTGCTGACTTCTTGAAGCTGACGGGTGAGGGGTAGAACGTTTCCTTCGAAAAGCTGGCTGTAGGGCTTGCCGTTCAGTTCAGCGTCCGGGTGAGAAATGATGTTGCCACTTTTACTGAGCAGGAACGCGTAACCGGCCCCACCGAAATCCAGCGTATTGATGGCATCGGCAACCGCAGTAAGGCGGATGTCACCACCGAACACCCCGAGCGGTTGACCCCCATCGTTGATCCGGGCGACAGCCGAGATAAGAATTTCACCTGTTGTGGAGTCCTTGTAGGGTTCGGTTAAAACTGCTTGTCTACCTGCTTTGCCCGTTGCATACCAAGGGCGGGTGCGACCGTCATAATCGGGTTTTGGATTCCAGGACGCAGTGTTCTTGATGGGTTTTCCGTCGGACTCAAGGGCGCCGAATACCAACTTGAATTCATCTTTCAAAATTGGCGAATCAATGACTCTTTGGGTCACTTGCGGACTGTACTGACTATCGATCACCTGGGATGCAAAATCCATCAAACGAAGTTTGCCGTTAAGCCAGTTTTCGATCTGACGTGCCGCGGCATTGCTCGACTCGGAGATGCTCGCCTCGACCTGGTTACGCAAAATCGTCCGTATCTGCCCTACCTGAACCAGCGATAGGAGACTGGTTGTCACAAACAGCACACAAGCAGCCACAAGGCTTACCTTGTAACGGATTTTCATCGAGGGCTCCGAAGGGTCGTTAGCAATCAATTTGTCGCCTGAGTGCAGGGCTCTCGACAACAAGATTTGCTGTCGAGATGCCTGCCCCGGTCTGTTTACTGAGAGTCTTGTCGCCTGGACGACTATGCGCGCAGTCGTGACTTAACCTTAAAAAAAGCCTAGGGGATTGACGTCGTAACTCACCAACAGGTTTTTGGTCTGCTGGTAGTGATCGAGCATCATTTTGTGGGTTTCACGACCGACACCGGACTTCTTGTAACCACCGAACGCGGCGTGTGCCGGGTACAGGTGGTAGCAGTTGGTCCAGACACGACCGGCCTTGATCGCACGGCCCATGCGGTAGGCGCGGTTGATGTCGCGGGTCCAGAGACCGGCGCCCAGGCCGAACTCGGTGTCGTTGGCGATGGCGAGGGCTTCGGCTTCGTCCTTGAAGGTGGTAATGCCGACCACCGGGCCGAAGATTTCTTCCTGGAACACCCGCATCTTGTTGGTGCCCTTGAGCAGGGTCGGCTGGATGTAATACCCGCTCGCCAAGTCGCCTTCGAGTTTTTCCACCTTGCCGCCGGTCAGCAATTCGGCGCCTTCGCCCTTGGCGATTTCCAGGTACGACAGGATCTTGTCGAACTGCTGCTCCGACGCCTGGGCGCCGACCATGGTGTCGGTGTCCAGCGGGTCGCCACGTTTGATTTGCAGGACTTTCTTCATCACCACTTTCATGAAGTCGTCATAGATCGACTCTTGCACCAGGGCGCGGGAAGGGCAGGTGCACACTTCGCCTTGGTTGAAGAACGCCAGCACCAGACCTTCGGCGGCTTTCTCGATAAAGGATGGTTCGGCTTGCATGATGTCTTCGAAGAAGATGTTTGGCGATTTACCACCCAGCTCCACGGTGGACGGAATGATGTTTTCGGCCGCGCATTTCATGATGTGCGAGCCAACCGGGGTCGATCCGGTAAAGGCGATTTTGGCGATGCGCTTGCTGGTGGCCAAGGCTTCGCCGGCTTCTTTGCCATAACCTTGCACGATGTTCAGCACGCCTGGCGGCAGCAGGTCACCGATCAGTTCCATCAGCACGGTGATGCCCAGCGGGGTTTGTTCGGCAGGCTTGAGCACCACGCAGTTACCGGCGGCCAGGGCTGGGGCGAGTTTCCAGGCAGCCATCAGGATCGGGAAGTTCCACGGGATGATCTGCCCGACCACGCCCAGGGGTTCATGAAAGTGATAGGCGGCGGTGTGTTCGTTGATTTCGGCAGAGCTGCCTTCCTGCGCGCGAATGCAACCGGCGTAATAGCGGAAGTGATCGGCGGCCAGCGGGATGTCGGCGTTGAGAGTTTCGCGTACGGCTTTGCCGTTGTCCCAGCTTTCGGTGACCGCGAGCGTTTCCAGATTCTGTTCGATGCGGTCAGCGATCTTCAACAAAACCAAGGCCCGGTCCTGCACCGAGGTTTTCCCCCAGGCATCAGCCGCCGCATGAGCAGCATCCAGCGCCTTGTCTATGTCTTCGGCGCTGGAGCGCGGAAACTCGGCGATCGGTTGACCGTTCACCGGCGACGTAGTGGTGAAATATTGGCCGTTGATTGGCGCGACGAACTCGCCACCGATGTAGTTGCCGTAACGGGACTTGAAGGAGACAACGGCACCGGGGGTGCCAGGCTGGGCATAGATCATGATGAGACTCTCTTGTAGTTATTGGATGTAGCAGGCGTAAGCCCGTACCGGTGGCATTGGAATCTGATGCATCTTCTTGCTGATGCTGGCTGCTTCTTAGCCGCCAGCTTTAGCTGAAGACTAATTAGCTGCCCTGCGGAGTTTCCCCACGCGCGAGACGAGCATTGATGTCTTCAATGATTGCCGGCAAATCAACGATGGTGTCGATCACGTAGTGGGGGCGAGAGCCTTCGAACATCTTGATAATGCGTGCGCGTTCCTCGGCCAACTCCTCCAGGGATAAATCCTTGAATTGCTCATAAGACAGACCCAGTGCGTTGCCGGAGCAGGTCAATGCAACCGTCCACATACCGGCGCTACGGCCTTCGAGAATGCCCGGCCAGGTGTCGTCGACCTTGACGCAGGCAGCCACATCACTGATACCCAATGCAATCACGTTCGCCAAGGCTTGAGCTGGATGTGGACGACCGTTGGGCACTTCGTCGGTAGCAACCACATGGTCGGTGACATAGCCGTTCTTGCGCGCCAGTTCTACGACCTTTTCCATGACCACGGCCGGGTAGCCTGAGCAAGAACCGATTTTCAGACCTTTGTCGCGTAAGCCATTGATCGTATCGAGAGCGCCGGGAATCAGCGCCGAGTGCAGGGCGATCTTTTCGATCTGCAGCGGCATGAAACGCTCGTAGAGGGCGGTGACATCATCATCAGTTGGCAACCGGCCGAAGGTGGCATGGTAGCGTTCGGCGATCTGCGGCTCGTTGCACAGCGTGCGGATGTGATCCCACTTGCCCATGCCCATCGGCCCGCGAGCTTCTGCCAGGGAGACCGCGACGCCGAACTCGGCAAAGGCTTCGACGAAAATCTGAGTCGGTGCGAAAGAACCGAAATCAACGACAGTGCCCGCCCAGTCCAAAACCACGGCTTGCAGTTGAGAAGGTTGTTTGTAGTGCATGATGATTGCTCCAGTGATTGGTGAGTGATTAGTTCGAGTTCAGGAATTGGCGCCGACAATGGCCGGTTGCACCGGAGTCGAGGCCAACTCCTTGCTTTCCACCGTTTTCGGGCGACTATTCCAAAATGGAATCAACATCAAGCTGGCCAGCAGCGCCGCGACGGTGAACACCAGGAATATGGTGGTGGTGTCGAAGTATCCTGGTAACAGGCCGCCGAGGACCGCGCCTATCGAACCGCAGCCGTTGACGAAGCCTGCGGAGGAGGCCGCTCCATCCTTGCTGCCGAAATCAATGGCAGCCGAGCCGCTCATCATCGAATCCGGCCCGTAAAGCGTCAGGCCTATCATGAACAACAGGCCAACCACCATGTAAAGACTACCGCTCTGCATCGCGGGGACGAACAGCCCCAGACACAGGGTGAGCACAACCAGACTAAGGACACAGGCCGGCATACGACGAGCGCCGAAGTACTTATCTGATGCGATACCGATAAGAATCGGACCTGCCAGACCTGCTAGTTCAAAAGCCGTCGGAACGATGGCGGATGCCACTTTGCCAATCTCGGGCATCCGTTCGTAGATCATTACCGGCCCCCACAGGAGAATTGCATACCGCGCTGGCTTGAGCATGAAATAGGCAAGACCCAGCACCAGTACGGTTCGATTTTTCATCACCGTGCGCAAGCCAGCCCACATACTTTCGCGTGGCACCACGGCCTTGCTGACGGGTTCGATTTCGATCTCGACGGGAGGCAGGCCGACGTCTTCTGGACGGTTGCGTTGCAAGAAAAAGAACAGCACTGCTACCACCAGCACCACGACAGCGCTGCTGATAAACGCCATGCGCCAGTCGTGGTACGCGTTGTAGGCCCACCAACCGGCAAATGGTGTGGCTACCAGACCCCCGAAGGCGTAGGAGGTGCTCCAGTAACCCAGTACGCGGCCACGTTCGCCAGTGCTGAAGAAACTGCCGACGTTCTTGCATAGACCAGACCAACCGGTGGACTGAGCAAGGCCCTGAATTAGCATGCAGGAGACGAAAATCGGTAAGGTGGCGTAGGTACCCATAAGCAGCGCGGCTAACGCCGAGATGACGAGTCCACTAAGGACCACGACCCTTGGACCGAAGCGGTCAGAGAAGTTGCCCCAAAGAAACTGCCCCACTGCATACGCAGTTAGATAGAGGGCGTCCAGATTGGCCATCATGGCTTTTTCGAGTATGAAGTTCGGGTCTTCGCCAATACCAAGTTTGGCGACAGAAAACGCTTTGCGGGTGAAGTAGAAGGCGGCATAAGCCACCCAGGTGATGAGAAAAACTTGCACACGCCAACGCTGGAGAGATTTCCAGCCGGTTGCGAGAGGACTTGCGTTCTTGTTCATGTGTTCTGATCCCGTATGTGGTGCCAGACAGCGCAAAGTAATTGATTTTGTTTTTGTTTTCGGTACAGAAAATCTGTGCACGCACACGACATCGATTAGATGGCTGTGAGATGGCATCAGGCTTTAAGTATTAAATTGACGCGATCGCTGACTCCTGCTCGGCGCTGCCGAGTGATAAGTCACCGAATCCATGGTTTAAAAAAAGATCCCCGTCCAAAGGTGCTACCCATTGCACCTATGCTCGAATCGACATGGACCTTTAAAGGGGTTGATCAGGCAGCCGGCTGTTGCATGTCGACGTTCATCGCCACAAGACTGTCGGCGATGGCGCGCAGCAACTGATGGACGATGTATTCGTCGATCTGGCCGATACAGCCGATACGGAAACTTTCGGCTACCGTCAGTTTGCCGGGGTAGATGATGAACTGACGGGCTTTGAGTTCGTCGTAGAAACGTTTGAACTCAAAGTTCGGATGTTCTGGACTGAAGAACGTGGTGATGATCGGCGACAACCAACGGTCTTCTAGCAGGGTCTTGAAGCCCAACTCTCGCATGCCTGTGACCAGGACGTCGCGATTGCGGGTGTAGCGCGCCAGGCGACCATGCACGCCGCCTTCGGCACTGTGCTGTTCCAAAGCCTTGTGAAAGGCCACCACACTGTGAGTCGGTGGGGTAAAGCGCCATTGGCCAGTGCGCTCCATGTAGACCCACTGTTCATAGAGGTCGAGGCTCAACGAATTGGCGCGGCCTTTAGCGGCTTCTATCATAGAGCGGCGGATGATCACGAAGCCAAAACCGGGGATGCCCTCGATGCATTTGTTGGCGGAGGACACCACCACGTCAAAAGCAATTTCGTTTACGGTGAGCGGCACGGCACCGAAGGAGCTCATAGCATCGATGATTAAACTCTTACCATGAGCTTTCACCACATCGGCGATCTCGCGCAATGGGTTTAGGATGCCAGAGCTGGTTTCACAATGAACGATAAAGACATTGGTAACATCGGGGTTGGCCTTGAGCAAGGCGTCCACTTCCTCGGGCTGCGGCGGCAGGTAATCGCCCTTATCGAGGGTGATGAATGCACGACCGAGGTATTCCAGTGTCTTGGTGGCACGCTGGCCATAGGCGCCGTTCATGAGGACCAGTGCTTTGCCATCTCGAGGGATGGCAGTGGCTAATGCGGCTTCCACCGAATAGCTGCCGCTGCCTTGCAATGGCACGCAGACGAAGCTGTCGTCCTCTACGCCGGCCATGCTGAGTAAATTCTGGCGAACTTCGGCAGTGACTTGATTGAAGGCAACGTCCCATGAACCCCAGTCGCGCAGCATGGCTTCCTTGGTGGCTTTGGAAGTGGTTAATGGGCCTGGGGTCAGCAGGTAGGGTTCACCCAGGGCAGGAGTTGCCAGCGCCTGTGTGGTCGGAAATTCAGCTTTGGTCATGATCTTCTCCGGCGATGTTGTTTTTATGAGGAGTGATGCATGGAGTGATCAAAACATTTGCGTAGAAATAATTGAAATCGATTTATCACATGTCAAAAACAAGCTGAGCTTATAAGTCGAAATCGTTATCCACCGTCGCATACCAGTCCGATTCCGACCTATGCATTGCCGTTCGAATGAGCGGGTTCACATTCCATAAACCAGTTTCGCCAACGCCGGCCAGGTGTCATCAGGGTATGCCTCGCCATGGGCCGCCCAGGCGTGCCGCTCAAAGCCATCAACGTCGAGTATCAAAGCTCTATTGCGAAGCTTAACCAGAGGGGCTCGCTTTGCCGGATATGATGCAGTGGGCACCGGGGCTGCCAAAAAACTGCTGGGCGCAAGAATCAAGCGGTTGAGTTGGACGGATTGAGAAATGTCGCAAACCCGCCTGGCAAATAGCCAGGCGGGTTTTCTATTGGTGCGCGTAAAAGTCTGGTTGAGTTATCGGTGCGTTATCCCTTGTCCGCCTTGCCGGCAGCCGCGGCGAATTTCGCTAGATGCACATCCAGTCGGCGGGGACATCGGTTGTGGTCCTCGGCATGCTCCTTACGACGAATGGCGTTGCGCACCATCAGTGAACCCAGGTAGCGGATCGGCTCTGGTGGGAAATGGCCGAGCGGACCTTGAACCAGCGGCGAGCGTGTCCAGGGGTTGTCCACCCCCAAAACCAGCGATGACAGGATCTGCCCACCCATATGACAGGGGCCGACGCCACTGCCGGAATAGCCGAAGCCATAGAAGATGTTGCCGCTTGCGCCCATACGACCGAAGAAAGGCAGCCCTGTGACTGAGCGATCGGACGGGCCATTCCAAGTGGCGGCGATGTCTACATCGGCAAAGTCTGGAAAGAACTCCGCCAGAGTGTTGCGCAACAGCCCTGCGTAGGGCGATGGCTGGTCGAACACTGGCAGAATACGGCCGCCATAAGCAAAAGTGTTGCCTCCTTTACCGAGCATGATCCGGCCGTCCGGGGTGTTGTGGTAGTAGTGCACGAATATGCGCGAGTCGAGTACGGTGACCCCGCTGGTCAGGCCGATTTTCTTGAGCAGGTCAGGTCGAGGCTCGGTGATGATCATGTCGCTGGAGACGATGGCCACCGAGCGCGAGAACTGTGGAAAGGCACGCGCCATCCAGGCATTCATCGCCAACACGACCCGGTTGCAGGTTACTTTCCCGTTCGGCGTACTGACGATGGCTGGCAGCGCCTCTTTCAGACCGGTCATCGGCGAGCCTTCGTAGATGCGCACACCCAACTCCAGTGCGACTCGACGCAGGCCGCGCACCAGCTTGCCCGGTTGCACACTGGCCGCCGCAGGCGAGAACCAGCCTTCAACGTGCCGGGTTGAACCCGCCATTCGTTGCACGTCAGGTAGCGCGCATTTGGAGAAAGAGTTGATGCCATTGCGCTCCAGCGCCGCGATCACCCCGTCAGTCGAGCCAACTTGGGCGTGGTTAGTCGCCGTGTAGAGCGTGCCATCGAGACGGTAATCGGCATCCACCGCGTATTTTTCGCAAAAGGTGCCGATGGCGTAGATGCTCTGCTCCGATTCCTTGACCAGGCGTACAGCCTCTTTGACGCCGAACAACCGCTCGAGAGTGAAGAACTTGGCCGACCAGGACAATGCACAGCCGCCGTTGCGCCCACTGGCACCGGCACCGCAAATGTCGGCTTCGACGATGACAACGTCCAGCTCGGGGTTCTGTTCCTTGAGCATGATGGCGGTCCACAAACCGGTATAACCACCGCCTACGATGCAGACATCGGCGTGGGTGTCTTGCCGCAGCGGCGGACAGGGCGTGTCGGATTGGCTTTTCAGGGCCTGGTCGAGCCAGTAGGGGCGCATGGGTTATCTCCTTTCGATCGGTTTCGGGGCGGGGATTCAGGACGCAATCAGCCGCACGCGGCGACCACGATCATTTCCACGCGCCAACCGGGGTCGATCAGATTGGCCAGGGTACAAGCGCGTGTGGGGGCATGGCCTTCGGGGAAAAACTCATCCCAGACCTTGTTGAGCCCTTCATAGTCCTCACGATGGGCGAGCAGGATGCGCACCGAAAGCACCCGCTTGCGGCTGCTGCCGGCACTGAGCAAAAGCTGCTCGATATTTGCGAGTACTTCGTGAGTCTGTGCCTCGATACCGCCACTGAGGTCCGTGGCAACTTGGCCACCGAGGTAGAGGTGGTTGTCATATCGGACCATGTCCGAACGGCGTTTTATCGTGGCGAAACGTTCAATTTCCATTAGACATTCCTGATTGATATGAGAGGCGGCACTGTCGCGATCAGCGGCCCAAGTACTTGCGAAAACCATGCTTGCAGTTCATCGTTCATAAATAAAATCGATTTATCGTATGCATGAATAAGCTGAAACTATAGAAAGGCACTCGATGATGATTTCTCATACTCAACTCAAGGCTTTCCACGCCGTAGCAATGAATGGCAGTTTCACTCGGGCGGCCGAGCAGCTCTGCCTGTCTCAACCAGCGGTGTCCGACCAGGTTCGCAAGCTTGAGGATTGCTACGGTGTGATGGTGTTCTACCGTGACAAACGCCTGGTGCGCCTGACTGAAGTGGGCGAGCAGTTGTTCGGCCTGACACAGCGTTTGTTTGATATCAGTGTTGATGCGCACGATATGCTGATGGATTACCGCACCCTGTCGACTGGAACCCTGAACCTTGCCGTAGACGCGCCCGTGCATGTACTGCCCTATGTCGCACGCTTCTGCGCTCGTTACCCGGGTGTCGACGTGAAGATTGAAACGGCAAATACCGATGAGGTATTGCAGCGGTTGTTCGGTCACCAGGCAGACATTGCCCTGCTGGGGCGCAACATCGAAGATGACCGCCTGCTGAAGCTGCATCTTCGCAGTGACCCAATGCTCGCCTTCGTCGCCCATGACCATCCCTGGGCGCAACGCAAATCCATTTGCCTCGCCGATCTGGACAACACGCCTCTGGTGTTGCGCGAGCAGGGCTCGGTTACGCGGCTATCCCTGGAAGAGGAGATGGCAGTGGCGGGCTTACGCATTCGCAAGGCAATTGAGGTGGAGGGGCGTGAAGCGGCGCGCGAGGCCGTCGCAATCGGTATGGGTGTCGGGGTTGTCTCGGCGGCCGAGCTTGGCTCTGATTCCAGGATTCGCGGATTGCCGATCATCGATTGTCAGCAGCGCTTCACCGAAACATTGGTTTGCCTGCGCGCACAGAGTTCCCGACGTATCCTGACGACCTTTTTCGACATGGTTCGAGAGGCGGTGGCTCCTTTGCCAGCCAGGTGATACGCCACAGACGCGCCCACGATGCCTGCACCGATGACACCTGGTCGGTTGCGCTCAACGACAACAACCTGTTCGACAAGCGCTACTACGCCACCATCGGTAGCGAGACCTTCGGTAACTACTACGGTGATCCGCGCAACTTTAAGGCTGTGTGAAAACCCATGCGCCGTTTTGAAGTCTGCGTGGCTAGGTAAAATCTGTCGGCGTTTGCTTAGTCAGCAGACCTGAAATGTACATAGGAACGCGATTTTTGTTCCGATTCTGACTGTCAAACTTGCTCTAAAACGTTTTCACACAGCCTGGACCCGAAGCAGCCTTTCATCAACGGCTGGAAGCGGCGACCAGGCTCCCGAGGTAGGCAGTCAAATCACGAAACGGTTTTCGCCCTCTCAGAGGTGGCAATACCTACTTTGTTCATGGCTATGGTCTGCGGTAGGTACCCTGTGAAAGCTTAGTGGGCGTTCACAGGGTGGGACGGGGTAACCATTTTGGGTTTTACAGATCGTATTTCAACACTTCAGCGCACAGGCGGCGCGTACTGAATCCCGCCGTTGTTCCACAAGGCGTTGAGGCCGCGCTTGATCTTCAGCACGCTGCCCTGGCCAATGTTGCGCTCAAACACTTCGCTGTAGTTGCCGACCTGTTTGACTATCTGAACCACCCAGTCCTTGCGCAGCTTCAAGTCCTTGCCGTATTCACCATCGGCACCCAGCAGCCGTGCGACATCCGGGTTCTTGGTGCTCTTGGCCTGCTCTTCGACGTTCTGCGAGGTGATGCCCATTTCTTCGGCGTTGAGCATGGCGAACAGGGTCCACTTGACGATACTGAACCACTCCTCGTCGCCCTTGCGCACCAGCGGGCCGAGCGGCTCCTTGGAGATGATTTCCGGCAGCACCACGAACTCGTCGGGGTGGGACATTTTGATCCGTTGGGCGTAAAGGCCCGACTGGTCAGTGGTCAACACATCGCAACGACCGGCTTCCAGGCCCTTGGCGCTTTCATCGGCGGTGTCGAAGGTGATGGGGGTGTATTTGAGGTTATTGGCGCGAAAGTAATCCGACACGTTGAGTTCGGTGGTGGTGCCAGCCTGGATGCAGATGGTCGCGCCGCCCAGTTCCTTGGCGCTGCTCACCCCCAGTTTGTTGTTCACCAAAAAGCCAATCCCGTCGTAATAGGTCACGCCAGTGAACACCAGGCCCATGCCGGCGTCCCGGGAACTGGTCCAGGTGGTGTTGCGGGAAATAAGGTCGATCTCCCCCGACTGCAACGCGGTGAAGCGCTCTTTGGCGGTCAACTGGCTGAACTTCACTTTCGACGCGTCGCCAAACAGCGCGGCAGCCACCGCGTGGCAAACATCGACGTCGATCCCGGTCATTTTGCCCTGAGCGTTCGGCACGCCGAACCCCGGCAGACCATCGCTGACACCGCACTGGATAAAGCCCTTTTTGGTAATGGCATCCAGCGTCGCCCCCGCTTGAGCGGTAGCGGTCACACCCAACAGGGCGGTGGCGGCCAGCAAGGCCAGGGTGGATTTCATGCTCTTCATGCCAACGACTCCCTAGTGTTTCTTGTTATTCGACGCACATGTCGCGCGCCCGCACGCACCCGATAGTGGATGAAATCCTTGATGCCGGTCAGTTTTAGTGGTTTTTTAGCCGTCCAACAAACGACCTTTCGGCAAGTGCTCCTTCCGGTTTGGAATGAACTGCCCCTGGCGCCGCATCCGTTCCCCTTTAGGTGGCCTCGTGTTTTCAAAACGTTTAACGCCGTCGATGACCTCCCTGCAGTGCTTCGAAGCGGCCGCTCGCCACCTCAGCTTCACCCGCGCCGCCCAAGAGTTGCACCTGACCCAAAGCGCCGTCAGTAAGCAGGTGGCGCAGTTGGAGGAAATGCTCTGCCACAACCTCTTCGAGCGAGTGCGCCAACGCCTGCACCTGTCGCCGGCCGGCGCCTTGTACCTGGCCGAAGTGCACAAAATCCTCAATCAGGTGGACATCTCCAGCCGCTACATCCTCAGTTACGGCGGCGAAACCGAAGTCCTGCGCATCGCCACCCAGCCGACCTTCGGCGACCGCTGGCTGGTGCCCAAGCTCAAGGACTTCGCAGCGCTGCACCCGCGCATTCACCTGGACGTGCGCACCGATCTGGAGCCTTTCGACGTATTGCAGGCCAAGGCCGATATCGCATTTTTCTACGGCCAGGGGTCCTGGCCGGGGGCGACCTGCATTGAATTGTTCAGTGAAGATGTGGTGCCGGTCTGCGCCCCGGGGTTCGTCGCCAGCACCGAGATCGCCCCTTCCCAACACACTTTGCTGCAATGCACCTCCCGCCCTGAGGCCTGGCATGCATGGTTTCTGGAACAGGGTCTGCATTCGCAAAACAGCTACCACGGCCCACGTTTCGACACGTTTTACATGTGCATTCGCGCCGCCCAGTCGGGGTACGGCGTGGCGCTGGTGCCCCGGTACATGGTGAGCGACGAACTGGCCCGGGGCAGCCTGGTAATTCCCTGGGATTACGCCATGCCCAGCGCGGGCGCACACTTCATCGCCCATGCCGAGCATGCGGGGGAAGTGCCCAAGGTGAAGGCGTTTTTGCGGTGGATGGTCACGTATATCACGCCCGCCTAGGACTCCCGTGGCTCTATGTGGGAGCGGGCTTGCGTAATTGCATTCCTCTTGACCACCTAATCGCATCGCCACTGACCAGCCAAAAGCGGCCCATGACCAGGGTTCGCTTTGGGCCGATACGCGAGCGCAAGGACGGGGCGACCCATGGCCCTGGTCGCAGGAACTTGTAATGCACGGCGTTGCTCGACAGAATCGCGTCCCGATCCGGCCAAAGGTGCTGGACGTTCGTGGTGAAAAGGGGCTGCAGTTGAACCAACAGACATTGTCCATGCGCCTGGAGCGCGTGGCGGCGCATGTGCCAGCAGATGCGCGCCTTGCCGATATCGGCTCGGATCACGGCTACCTGCCGGTGGCGTTGATGCGCCGTGGCGCCATCGCGGCGGCGGTGGCCGGCGAGGTGGCATTGACGCCGTTCCGCTCGGCCGAACGCACCGTGCGCGAGAACGGTCTGGACCAGCGGATCACCGTGCGCCTGGCCAATGGCTTGGCGGCGATCGAGCCGGGAGACGGGATCACGGCGATCAGCATCTGCGGCATGGGCGGCGAGACGATCCGCGACATCCTCGACAGCGGCAAGGCGCGCCTGAATGGCCAGGAGCGCCTGATCCTGCAGCCCAACGGCGGCGAGCAGCCACTGCGCCAATGGCTGATGGAAAATGACTACCGCATCCTCTGCGAGGAATTGCTGCGGGAAAACCGCTTCGACTACGAAATCATCGTCGCCGAGCGCGACGGGCCGGTGATGTACACCGCCGAGGAGCTGTACTTCGGCCCGCTGCAGATGCAGGCACGCAGCCCGGCGTTCCTGGTCAAGTGGCAGCGGATGCTGAGCCAGAAACAGCAGACCCTGACCGACTTCGCCCGGGCGCGGCAGGCCGTGCCCGAGGAGAAAGTTCAGGACGTCGCCCGGCAGGCCCGCTGGATCACCGCACTGCTGGCTTGAGCCCGGTCCAGGGTTTGTACGAAAAATCGCCGAGCTGCTACCCGCCAATAGCTGCCGCGGACACATGTCTACTAAAGTGGGAGATTCGCAGGAAAGGTGGTCTGTCGCTTCCTGCGATTATCCTGGGGGCGCATAGTTCGGGACTACGCTAAAGCTATGCGGGTCGTCGATCAATTGTGACCCACTGTTCGCGCTGCGTCCGTCCCTGGAGCGCCCAATGCCGCCCATCCCCACGCGCCTGGTGGCGCTGTTGGTTCTTTGCCTGACTCTTGAAGTGCCAGCCCAGACCAACGCCTGCCCGGCTGGCGAGAAACAAGTGTGCCTGGACGGCTGCATCTGCCTGCCAGACGTGGGACCGCTGCTCGGCCCCCTGCCTGATGGCATCTACCAGATCGCAGCACCTGCCCTGGCGCTGTGGCTGAGCCAAGCCCGCGCTGAAGCAGCCAACGCCGGCACCCAACCCATTCCACCGCACATCCGGGAGCAACTGCTGCGCTGGTACGACCCCGGCGTCCTCGATACCGCGCGCTACAAAGTTAGCGACAACGGCCAATTCAGCGCGGCCACTGCCATGCTGCAAAACCCCGATGTCGGTGCCGTGACGCTGATCGACATCATCCTCTTCCGGGACGCCCAAACCGCAGAACAGAACATCGCGCTCTGGGCCCACGAATTAAAGCATGTGCAGCAGTATCAGGAATGGGGAGTAGAAGGATTTGCCCAGCGTTATACACAAGATTTCAATGCAGTGGAGGCGCCGGCTTATGCCATACAGGCTGAGGTCCGACGGTGGGTGCGGGAAGGGACATACTGAAGAGCGGGATAATCAGCTGAACTTCTCCCATGACGAGGATCCCACCATGCGCACCTACACTCTGGAATACCTGTTCAACGGCGAGCCCCGCACACACATATTCGAATTCAAGCAGCCTCAGCTGCCCGTCCATGAGGCGGCGATGCACCTGCTACAGCTGCATTTTGGGGATGCAGAGAACAGCCTGATCATGCCCACTGCGGACGCGACGCCGGAAAAGATTTTAGAGCAGGCCGAGCTGGTCGGGCTGACGCAGATTAAGGTCGTCGATCAA
>NZ_CABVHY010000037.1:0-470 GCF_902497875.1 Pseudomonas fluorescens | reverse complement strand
GCCGAAGGCTGCGATCTTTTCGGCGGACAATGCGTTGCCCCGACGGACGCCAAGGTCAAAAGATCGCAGCCTGCGGCAGCTCCTACAGGGGATCGGCGAACCGACGGGCAAACGCGGTCGGCGTAGGAGCTGCCGAAGGCTGCGATCTTTTCGGCGGACAATGCGTTGCCCGGACGGGCGCCAGGATCAAAAGATCGCAGCCTTCGGCAGCTCCTACAGGGGATCGGCGAACCGATGGGCAAACGCGGTCGGCGTAGGGGCTGCCGCAGGCTGCGATCTTTTCGGTGGACAATGCGTTGCCCGGACGGGCGCCAGGATCAAAAGATCGCAGCCTGCGGCAGCTCCTACAGGGGATCGGCGAACCGACGGGCAAACGCGGTCGGCGTAGGGGCTGCCGCAGGCTGCGATCTTTTCGGCGGACAATGCGTTGCCCCGACGGACGCCAGGATCAAAAGATCGCAGCCTGCGGC